>JAIYCT010000008.1 GCA_027487865.1 Microbacteriaceae bacterium | reverse complement strand
ATCTAGTGGGCAGACAACTTCAATGTACTGACCGTTTTGTAGAGGCATTGTGAAGTTGCGAGTGCCAAAGCGTGGGTGGACTCCGCCATCAACAAAGGTGCTGCCTAGGCGAGCACCGAGGCGTTGAACGGTGTCGGCGAGCTGATCATGGGAGGTTACATATGAGACATGGTCTAAGCGCATGGGGAAATCTTGCCCTATGAAAGGGGGTGCTGCTTACCAAAAGGCTAGAAATCCGGCTTGGAAGGCTTATTTTGCCAGGTTGATATTGCCAGCAGGATCATAGGAACCAACAAGACTGAACGATGGCGAAGGGCTGTTCCAAAATTAACCTCAGCTAGAGCGCTAAATGTTGCAAAAATGGAAATGAATACCAGGCAGGCAAGAAGTAATGGGTTCTCCCTTATACCCTTTCGAGACCTAGCTATTTGAATGCTCAAAAGCAAGTAAAGCGGTAGCCAGAAGATTGTTTCCACCAACCCCAGTAGTCCAAACAGCGATGAATCTAGGATTGAAATAGGAAACAAAAGGAAATTTACAAGGCCAAGTGGAAGGTTGAATAGGTTGAGGTCGCTCCTTAAGTTCTCATCACTCCGAAGAGCTAGTGAGGATGATTCATCTATTGGAATCTGAGAATCAGCCATCTGAGTGCGTATAGGTGTGAGCTTTTCAAATACTCGAATGCTAAGCGCTAACAGCGGGCCGGCTTTGTCCGCATCTAAGCATGATTTAATCTGCGAATAAGTCATGCTTGGTAAAGACGGAGCTTCATAATCGGGGAGGAAATCGAAAGAGAGCTTTGTGGTTGAAAAACTCACATTTGGCCAATTTACTTCTTTAACTTGTTGTGAAAACACCGGCAAACAAAGCATTGTTACGATCAACATAATTCCTAATTTTTTTACTTCTTGACGTTTGTAGAGCAGAATTAGAGTGAGGCCAGTTGCGATTATAATTAGAATTACTAAGTAAAACTTTGTGAATCCAAGAATTACTAATCCAATAAAGTAAACAATCAACCAAGGAAAGATTAAAGATTTATTCTGAAAATACGAACCAAATGATATAAATATCAAAGCTAGACTAAAATGAATAAAGGGCTCTCGTAAGCCCAAAAATGTCCAAATGATGTTGCTTGGCATGAATAGTGCTAGGGCGAGAAAAACTAAGAACAATTTTTTGTTTCTCTGGTTTAAGGACTGAAATCTATTGAAAAAACCTAGATTTCTAAACGAGATTAGAATTAGCGCGAATGCACCCAAGGACAACACAATTGACTGAAGTCGGAAAGCTTGGAATTCGCTTAACCCAAATAGATCAAAAATCTTTGCAGGGACAAAGAAAACTTCTAACACCCACTTTGGGGTTCCAGCCCAATGCAAAGTGGGTCGAACCGCTTGTGTGTTATTGATATATTTGAATAGTTGAAAATAACCACCTTCATCAGGGGCTAAAGCTGTACAGTTTCCAATTAAGCCCCACACTGTGAGCCGAATGAAAGTAAAACCTGCAACCACAAACAAAAGTGCTTTCTTTATAGTCATTTTTCACAATTCTCGTGGGAATTTTTACTTATTGTCCTGGAGGCAGCCTCTGCTTCAGGTGAAATTAGAAGGTGATTTATCAAATCAGGCTGAGCATGATCGCTTTTTTTGCAGCTTCCTTGCGGTCGCTGACAGATAGCGCCTGATAGATCCGCATGGTCTCGTGGCGGATGGTCGAGACAGAGAAGCCCATTTCGGTGGCTAGCTCATGATTGGTCTTGCCTTCGACCATACCGCGCAGGATCAGAATTTGGCGCTGGCTCAGCGGACCAGCCCCTGCCTCCCTGACGGCTGAAGGAAAGGTTGCCCCTCCAAGTTCGGCCCGAAGTGGGTTGAGAAATGAAAGATAGAGGGCCAATGGAATACAGAGATCCCTAATAGTTTCGGCTACGCGACTCTTGTCATCCGCGCTAATCGCTTCATGAAATGCAACCATGAGATGACCTTGGACAACTCCGCGATCTCGCAAAGTTTCAATAAAAACAGTTGAGTTGTTGCACCAGCGCTCTTTTGTTTCGCCCTTTAATATTTGAACAGGTTCTGTATCTCGCGCTCGCCATTCGCTGCTTGCGATAACGCGATCGGCCCACATCGCCGAATCTTCAAAACCATACTGACCAAGAATAATTATCGAGTCATCATCATTGAGTCGCGAAAAACGAATGCCTAGCGCTGAGAATTCTGAAAGATAATCAGTGGCAAGTGCACGAGCAATCTCATCAGGAGTGGGGTGATAACCAAGCCACTCAACAAACCGTCTAGCTATTGGCATGCGTTATCAAGTTGTTCATTGAACAGTTCAAAAGAAAAGCGCATTACTACATCAACCTTCCTGCACAAAGGTTGCATACCGATCCCGCAGCTGTTCGGGGTGCGTAATCTCTTTCGTGTAGGGATATCCCTATATGAAAAAGATCCGCCGGTATGCGACCCCCCCCCTTGATTTTCAGAGGAAGTGGGCCGAGATAAATCTCCAGCTGAACTTCTTGGGACGAAATGTAAGGGTTGGGTCTGATGATTGTGAAGAGTTTTTGACCACTAACTGGTCATTTTTTGGATGGTCAGTTTCTACGGAAGACAGCTAGAACCGTTTAGCCGTACTGGCTCGCTCAACAATCTTGGGCTGGAAAACAACATGTTGATGGACATGAGATTCATTGGCTTGAAATTCAAAAACCATCTGGGACCCCATCGTCCACCCCAATTGATAGGGGGTTTGCGAGACCGTTGAGAGCGGAATTAGAGCCGATTCAGCATAGGTAACGTTGTCAAAACCTAAAACTGAAATCTGTCCAGGCACCGGAATCCCAACTTTATGGAAGTAGTTCATGATTCCAAGGGCTAGCGCATCGTTTCCTGCAAAGATTGCATCAGGTAAAGGCCCTGCCGCGATTATCTGTGGAGCTAGGTGCTCACCCGATAAAAAATCTAAAGAAGGCGAACTCATCACAGTTAGTTCAACATCAAAATCTTTCGCAGCTTGTGTGATTCCGACGAAACGTTGATTGGATTGATGGTGATGATCCGGACCGGATAACCACATGATCTTCTTATGCCCAAGGCTTGCTAAGTATTCAAGTCCAATGTATCCGCCTCGTACTTGATCGATCGAGACAGAACATTGATCTGGTTCATCATCCGTTTGCGAAATAAATCCAACGCGAACATTCTTCTCAATAAACTTATCGAAGACCTGATTATCTGCGCCCACTGGAGTCACAATGATGCCGCGAAAGTTTGCTTCAACCATTGAATTTAGTAGTTGAAGTTCGATCGCTTGATCTTCGCGTGAGTATCCAATCAAAATTCGATACCCATCTTTGGCCATTGAATCTTCAATCCCTTGTGCTAGCTCATCATAAAAAGGATTTTGGCCTAAAGGTAGAATTAAGCCGACTAGCTTTGAGTTGCGACTAATTCGTGTATCACTTGAATTAGGAACAAAGCCCAACATATCGATTGCTTCTCGAACGCGTTGACGCATTTCTTCTGAAACCTGCGTTGGTCGATTGAGCACATTGGAAACAGTTCCAAGTGAAACGTTAGCTTGTTTAGCAACGTCTCGAAGGCTTGGTTTGTTTGACACGTGATAAAGGTACTACTGGCTTTAGTGAAATGTGTAGTGGAGGTGCCTTAACGGGCAAGAACGCACATCAAAGCTTCAACTGTCAGCAATGGAGCTGCGTTGTGGCTCAGGTTGGTGCGGGCATCCATGATGGCGTTGATCTTTTTGATTGTTGACTGTGGCTTGGTTTTTTCAGCCAAGATACGGATCTCGGCTTCAAGCTCTTTGTTGATTAGCGCGTCATTTGCGCCGGCTTGAACCATCATGACATCACGGTAGAAGGTGGCAATATCAAGCAGTGCCGCATCTAGACCATCGCGGATCATGCGGGTTTGACGGGTCTTTTGTTCTTTCTCTAAATCTTTAATTGCTTTGCTTCCACCAGTTGCCATTCCTCGACCGGTTGCACCTTTGCCGTAGGCAAGAGAAAGATCGTCTACTTCTTTTTCATTTCGAAGTTCTGCAGCTTCGGTTGCTTGCTCGGTTGCAAGATCAACCAGGGTTTGTGCTGCGGCAAAGGCTGAAGAGATTCCTTGAAGAGTTAGAGGTAACTT
>JAIYCT010000006.1 GCA_027487865.1 Microbacteriaceae bacterium | reverse complement strand
TGTGATGCGCGGTAGCCGGTGATCTTTGTTCCGGTTTCCTGTGTCCAGTTGTATTCAGGGTAGACGCTGATATTTGCTGAGCGAATATCCTTTGTTGCAATTCCTGCGGTGCGAAGCGCTGCGCGAACAGCTGCTGCTGATTTGCTTGCCGTTGCAAGTGCTGCAGCGTTTGTTGACCCGACCGTTGAAACAGTTGCGTTGAAGCGAACCGCATCTGGGACAACAGAGATCGTGCCAACACCGGTTACGGTGATGAAGCGGTTATCTGCGGTGCCTGCGCCATTTGCTGGGACCGCTAGCGCAACTACTCCCGCAACGGCGGCGACTGTGACTGCGGTTAGGACTGTGCGAAGTTTTGTAAGTTTCATAAGACAAGTATCTACTATCTGCTGTGAATTAACCAAGAATCAGTCCTAAAGTGATTGTGAATACAATCTCTCGTGACGCTCCACCATTGTGCGTGACGAGAAAAACTCTCTCGCTCTCTCTTGTCCAGCTTTTCCAAAACTCAGACCAAGAGCAGGATCATTTAGAAGCACGGAAACACCTTGAATTAAGCCTTTTGATGAAACCTCAGTTAACAAGCCTGTCAGGCCATTAACAACGATGTCGCTTACAGATCCAACATCGGTGCTTACTATGGGCAAACCAGCTTGAGATGCTTGAATTAAAGTCAGCGGAATTCCTTCATTGTCGCTACATAAAACCGCGATATCTGATGCACTCAAGATCATGTCTATATCTTTTCGCCACCCAAGAAAAGTTATTGGTAGCTCTTCTTTTTCTACTTGATCACTCAATGGCTCCAGCAACTCTCCAGCGCCTACGATCAATAACCAGCATTCCGGATGCATACCCTTTAAGAATCGTGCCAGATCGATCAATCGGTCAGGGCGTTTGATGGCTGTAAGGCGACCAACAAAGACTAAGTATTTTTTGCTCGGGTCCAAACCCAAACCCGAGCGAGCATCCACCTGAGGATACTTTTCAGGATCCCGCAATCCAGGGTAGATCACCTCAAACTTAGAATCTTGTGAGATTCCCGCCCCCACCAAGTCATTTTTTACAACATTCCCGATCGCAATAAACCTATACGTGATTAATCCAAACAATTTTTCTAACAGAATGACAAGCCGAGTTTTGCCCGAACTGAAATATCCATGTAGTAAATGTCCATGGAATGTGTGAACTCTCTTCGCCTGAGGCCTAGCCATCAACCCAGCTAATCGACCCAAGACACCAGCCTTTGCAGTGTGGGTATGGATTACATCAGGCTTGAATTTTCTGATTTCTTTGATAAGGACAAAGAAAGCACCAAGATCCTTAAGAAGCGAAACCGACCTACCAAGACCAGGAATGCGGACTGCAGCCACATCCTGAGCAACCTCATCTAGATAATCTGACTCATTCTCATCGCAATATCCAGTGACCAAAACAGATGAAAACCTCTGGCGATCAAGGTTCCTCATTAAATCAGCCACTAATACAGCCGGACCACCCACATTCATGCGGGCAATCAACTGCATAACCTTGGCCGGCTCGGTTGATTTCATGGCTATATCTTCCCGTATTACAGTGGATAATTGGTGACCTGATGAGTAACTCACCATTTCTTTCTGTCTGTACCGCTGACATTATTCGTAATGCCGCAGCCGCTTTAAAGGCTGGCCATTTAGTTGCTTTCCCAACCGAGACAGTCTACGGGCTAGGTGCAGATGCCAGAAACCCAATAGCGGTAAAAAGGATCTATGAAGTTAAAGGGCGACCTAGCGATCATCCATTGATTGTTCACATCTCTTCAATTAATCAACTTGGAAATTGGGCCACTGAGATTCCTGATTATGCAATCGAATTAGGAAGAAACTTTTGGCCTGGTCCAATGACATTAATCCTAAAGCGAAAAGATTTAGCCGGAGATTTCATTACTGGGGGGCAGGACACAGTTGCTCTGCGAGTACCCAGTGACCCAATTGCCCTGGCTTTAATTAAAGAGTTTGAAAAAATTTCAAATTCAGCAATCGCTGCGCCTAGTGCAAATCGCTTTGGGCAAGTTTCTCCAACGTCAAGCTCTGATGTCTATGAAGAACTGGGAGAATATCTCTCTGATTCAGACATAGTACTAAATGGAGGAAATTCTATTATCGGAATAGAATCAACAATAATCGATTGCACTGGTAAACAACCAAGGATTCTTCGTCCAGGATTCATTACATTGGAGCAGCTTGAAGCCAGATTAGATTCCCCCATTGTGGAGCAATTAGTTTCAACGACGTTGCGTTTCAGTGGGGCATTTGAAAAGCATTATGCACCAAAGTGCAAAATAATTTTGAGTGATCAAATTTGGAAAGGCGCAGGCTTTCTCGCCTTGAAGGAGATTGCGACTCCGGGAGATATGATCAGACTTGCATCGCCAGAATCCAACGAAGAGTTTGCTCGCATTCTTTACTCCACATTCAGGGAGGCGGATCGAAAACGACTTGATCTTTTGGTTGTACGCCCCCCAAAAAGTGAAGGAATAGGTATCGCAATAATAGAGCGATTGAGTAAAGCTTCCTTAGGTAGATAGCGTTCAACCACCATCATTCTCTTGTTAAGGTTGATGAAAAGAAGTGTTTAACTGCCCTGATTACCATTTAAAAGTGGCACATTTCCTACCGAATACATCAATAATCCTGGATAGTCTTACACCATGAACTCTTCCGTCAAAAACCAAATCTTCGTCATTCCGACCGGGCGGCTCGGTAACAAAATGATAAAGATGTCTTGGGCAAAGACTTTGCAGATTGAAAACAGCAATAACCAAGTTTCCATACACTATCCATCCTTAAACGAGTGGGGAATCCCAGGAACTTCACTATTCTCTTCAAAATTGAAGTTTCAAAGTGCGGTTCGTAAAGTCCATAAGGCAAGAGTGATTGAAGTTAGTGGGCACAAGAGTTTCTACAAGTTGAGTGAATCTGAATCCTCAAGTGTTTTCCTGTCAGGCGGTGGAATGCATCTTGATAACCTATTTCCCTCAAGGCAATGGGCTAAAGATTTTTTCAGCAATGATGTGCGATTTAATTGTTGCGACTTTAGCCATGCTGAAGAATTCGCCCAGAATTACAACATAGCTCACATTAGATTGGGAGATATTTGGAGTCCACAAGGGCTGATTCGTCAAGATTACGTCCCTTCACCAATAAGTTTCTATCGTGATGTTAGAAAACGATCTCAAAGACCATTTGCATTCTTGGCCGAGAATCAAGAGAACAGTTCTAAACCATATCTTGAATCCTTAAAAAAAACGTTTCGAGATTCTATAGTTTTGGAATCAAAATGCATTCATCGTGACTTTTGGCTTCTGAGAAATGCAGTTGAAGCCACTACAGCGACTTCAACTTTTTCATGGTTTGCACGTTGGCTTTCATCTCCAACCCATACAACTTACTTACCAATTTTGGGATTGTTTGATGCGAAAATCCGACCTGATATGAGTCTAATTCAAGGACTTCCACCAGAGTTTAAGAAAATTGATGTCTTGCCAATTTCAGAGGATTTCCACGATTGGTTGCTTTCTTAAAGAGTGGAAAAACATAACTATTGATTTTGCAAATGCAAGTTGAGGACAAACGTTCTGACTCCGTAAGGTATTCCAATGTGTCAAAATTTGTTTATGAAGATATTTTCTTGCTTCTACATCATGTTTTTCTTGAAAGCTGCGATACTAATTCTTAGTACGCCGGAATCGTAATGACCATATCTATCGAACATATGAACTATCGGAATAAGAACACCATCCAGAAAAAGCTTGCCATCAGAGAGTTCCAGTATCTTTCCAGGAACGAGAGAACACATGTTGAATACTAGAGTCCCGTTCTCTCGCACATTCGTGATCGGTACCGCATTTCCCCATTGATAAATATTCAAGGCCGATTGATCAAGTTGGCTGAAATAGAGTTCTTTTGATTTCTCCATAGTCCTACTTACGTCCTCCAAGACATCCAACAACTGCCCGGATTGACCCATAAGAAAACCACCATTTATGACTGAATTGTTCATTACTGTTTCTTCAAGAATGAAACTTGACCCTATACTTGAAATCCACTTCATGTTAATATGTGAAGTGTTAAGCCTATGAGGCAAGCCACTTTTTATGTTCAAATAGTTTTCATTGCACAACTGCACAGATGGATTTTCCGAATCAAAGAATTCTTTGAAGATTTCTCGCGGTGACTTTTGAAAAATTAGATCACGGCCATCACAGAAGATTACACCTTGGTCTGCAGGAAGGCCATCTAAATACTTTTTAGCAAGAAAGTATCTTGAATTAACTAACGGCATTATCGCGTATCTCAACATCTTTTCATTCAAAAAGGTGCTCGAGAACCAACGCATGAGATTGTTTAATGTCGGAGCATTTCGCAAAACCTTGCGTAACATATGTGCAGGTTTCGAAAGCGATGAAAATCGATATTCAATAATGGCAACATTTGGAATATTAACCCAATTATCAACATTCCTTTTGTTTGTGATCACAACGAACTTGAGTTGCTCATGGTAATGAAAAAGTGATTGAAAAAGCGGCATTTGGTCGGGCTTTAGACTATCTGCCATAGTAATGATGTGAATTAGTTTTGGATCGTTCATGTTGATATTCAGTTTACTGGTAACATGACGTTTTGTGTAAAGTTCTGCTATCAAGAATTGGGGATGTTCAATGAAAAGTGCCTTGGTGCTGGGCGCAGGTGGATTTATTGGCAGTCACATGGCACGTAAACTCCGGAGCGAAGGTTATTACGTCAGAGGAGCTGATTTAAAGCTACCTGAGTTTTCAGAATCAGCATGTAACGAATTTTTCAAAGTAGATTTACGCGATATACAGAACGTGCACAAAGTTTTCGACTTGTCGGGTTTAAATTTTGAGAGTTTTGACTTCGTTTTCCAGTTTGCTGCGGACATGGGCGGCGCAGGCTTTGTGTTTACCGGTGAAAACGACGCAGAGATTATGCACAACTCAGCGATGGTAAATTTGAATGTTCTTGAAGTAATGAGGTTTCAAAAAGCCGCAAATTTAAACTTTCAGACCAAAATATTCTACTCAAGTTCTGCATGTATGTATCCAGAGGAAAAACAGTTAAGCACAGCAAATCCAAAGTTGTCAGAAGACTTGGCATACCCGGCTAATCCAGATAGTGAATACGGTTGGGAAAAACTCTTTAGTGAACGTCTGTTTTTAGCATACAATCGAAATTTTGGAATTAAAATTGCAATTGCCCGATACCACAATATCTTTGGTCCAGAAGGGACATGGCGTGGCGGGCGTGAAAAAGCCCCCGCGGCTGTATGTAGAAAAATTGCGGAAGCAGACAAACAAGACTCGATTGAAATTTGGGGCGATGGCGAGCAAACTCGATCCTTCTTATTCATAGATGAATGCCTGGAAGCGACATTAACCCTTGTCAGAAATCAGGAGTTTAACGGTCCTGTGAATATTGGGTCAGAAGAAATGGTCACAATTAATGAGTTAGCTAGGGTAGTCACTGAAATTTCAGGAAAGAACATTTCTCTAGAGCATATCTCTGGACCGCTTGGTGTAAGAGGCAGGAATTCAGACAATCGACTTATTCGAGAGAAGTTAGGAATTAGTTATTCAATGAGCCTCGAAGAGGGACTTCGAATAACTTATGATTGGATACAGGAGCAAGTTGAAAAACAACGGTTAAACTAAGGCTTCCTTCATTACGGGGCAAAACAGTAAGCTGGTATCCATGATTAAGCGGATTTTGAAGAGTAAAACTCAAGGAAACCGTCTAACAAGAAGTTCAAGTATCTTTGTAACAATAGCCGATGAAAACTACCTGCTATATGCGATTTTTCTATGTCATCAGTTGAATTCATACGACAAGAATGTTAAGACAATGATTGTTTACTCTTCTAAGCAACCAATAAGTTCGACTCAATTAAATTTGATCGATGGTGTATTGAATCTTGAAGTTATCACGATTGATCCCACCGAATATTTCCAAAAAGATCTAGGAAAAGGCCATGTCTCCCAATCCACTTTTTTGAAGTTTTGGCTAACTGACTTGATTCCCAAAAAATGGGAACGTATCGTCTATTTTGATCCCGATATTCTGATTTTGAGGAACCCTATTGAAAAACTAGATTCCTTTGAGTTGCAGCATTCATTTGGCGCAGTAGAAATCCCGTTCAACGAAAAGCACCTGGGATATGAGCCGAAGAATTATTTCAATGCCGGTTTTTTATTGATTGACAGAAGTGGTTTTGATTTTAGCCTGGCCAAAACTTACTTTAGTCAACTACTAGATTTTGAGAACCTGAAATACATGGATCAAGATGTTCTGAACAATTGTTATCAAGAAAAATTTGATTCAGTGTCAGGGACAATGAACACCTTTCCTTATCCTCGAATGAATTACAAATCTAGTCCAATACCCCACGTAATCCACTTTGTTGGCCGAAACAAGCCGTGGAAACACAGTTACAGTACTATCTATCATTTGCTTTGGATTGTAAAATTCAATCGTTTCTTGAAAGAAAATAACCACGAAACCCAGGTCATCAGAATTGATATGACAGATATACGACATGCACTGATAGCGCTTCTGGTTAGGTTACGAATAGGAAGAACGCTAGTTTACTTGCTAAAGCGTTAGAGAGGATTAATTTATCATGAGTTTGTTGGGAAAAGTGAATACAAAAAAGTTCTACAAAAAATTTGTGTGTTATTTTTTTAGTTTAAAAGCACAAAGCTTGAGTATTTTTCAAGTAACAAGGTATGCTTCACTTGTTAGCAAGATGGAAATGACTTCAGATTTTCCAAACATTGCTGCAAGCCCTAAGCAGTTGATTGAAATTACCCTTGATGGAATGTGTCGGTCACTCGTGGAAGTCATTGACGTGTGTGAAATTGTCCAATTACCTGTTGTCGACTTCATTCTCCCAGAATCGACTGACTTAAATGACTTCGCCCAAGATCTGAAGAAACATTTTGACACTGCGGGTTCTGACAAAGGCTCAACACATAACTATTACGAGCTTTATGCGGAAACTATATTCCGCAAAACGGACTTAAGAATAATGGAAATTGGTATCGGAAGTAACCGAGTATCTATGCCGTCAAACATGGGAATCTATGGTAGTCCAGGTGCATCTTTGAAAGTGTGGAATTCCCTCCCTAATGTAATTGAAGTAATCGGACTTGATCTCGATAAAGAGATCTTATTTGATGAAGAAAAGATTAAGACATATCATTTAGATCAAACAGATCGTGAATCATGGCAACGCTATAAACGAGAGAGAGGACGAATGAAATTTGATTTGATTATTGATGATGGACTACACTCACCGTTGGCTAATCTAGTTACGATTTCAGAATCCCTTGATCTGCTTAAGGTAGGGGGCCATATTATGATTGAGGATATTCCTGCACGTTCGCTGCCGATTTGGCAAATATTTGTGGCTAATAAACCAGGCAATATCCAAGCACAGATTTTCAAGTTTAGAAAAGCATATTTGTTAAAAATTAGAAAACTGGATGACAAATAAGGGCAAAAAGCTTCCCTTCATGATTGGGCGATTTATCAAATAACTATAAAGCTGAGAATCTAAGAAAATAGAATAGAGCCTTAAAGGCATAAGCACATCCGGCATCAATAGAAAAAGATGCCCCTCACAAGTCAGCACCCAAGTTGAGGACACTTACTTCTTCGGCTTTGCGCGCCCAAAGCTAGTTTTGGAATGATCAATATCCCTGGACCTGGGTCCTAGTTTTGAGCCTTATTCAGTAATTGCTCGATGAATGGCATAAGATGGTCCAACAACTACATCTCATTATCTTACCAAGCAAAGAAGTGAGCATGATTCATTGTGGGGCCTATAGCTCAGTAGGTAGAGCAACGGACTTTTAATCCGTGGGTCGACGGTTCGAGCCCGTCTGGGCCCACACTTATTTATATGTTTATAAGCAAATGATCATTTGGCTTTATCAGTTATATGATTGCTATATGACGCGAGTTTTCTTGGATGTTGGTGCGCACTTCGGAGAATCGATTTTTAAAGCATTAGACCCAAGACTTGATTTTAATATGATTGTCGGGTTCGAACCTTCGAGTAAAGCAGTGGAGCGGCTCTATAAAATTAAATCTCAGGCTCTAATTATCAAGCAATTTGGATTGGGAGAGAGTAACTCACAACTCGACCTATTCGGAGCAGGATATTTGGGGGGTAGTGTTTACAAAACCAAGATTGGAATTTCTCGGCCGGAGGTGACCGAGACAATTGAAATAAAAGATGCAGCGACTATTTTGAAACCTTATTTGGAGAGTTTTGATGAATGTTTCTTAAAGTTGAATTGTGAAGGATCCGAAATTGCTGTCCTTAAAGCTTTGGGAGAAGCAAACCTGCTCGGAAGATTCAAAAGTATCTACATTGATTGGGATGCGAGAAAAGTCCCGCAGCTGAAAGATGAGATTCCAAAAATAATGATGGTTTTAGACAAAAGTGATGCAAAATATGTGAATGCACACGATTTCGAAAAAACTGGTTGGCACGGTGTTGAGACTTGGCTTTCAGCGTTTAAAGTTAAAAAAAGAAATATTTTGACACATTTAAACTATCAAACATTTTCTTTTTTACCAATACAGATTCGTTATCTTGAAATAATAAAGAAAAAGTTTCCCAGAGTTGCCTCTAAACTTGTAAAACTAAAAATATGGTGGAGAAATGTGCAGAATGGTCAGAGTCTTGCCTAGGAATCATAATTTTTCGGCTATCGGAAATCTAGTTTGTTCGGTTAATTAAAATCGTCCTTTTAGGATAATAAGGAAGATAAGACTTTAGAGGTGTTCATTTTCAAATCGCCAAAAATAGGATTGCCGGTTCCACGCTGCAACTAAACTTGCGAAGTTGATTAGAGTTCTATAAATCTTAAGTTCCAAAAACTTTGAAGCCGCCTGTCTTGAGATTTCAGAGTAAGATACCAATGCTCATGAAATTCAATCAAAATCAGCAATTAGCGATGACAGAGATTGTTAGTTAAGATGGATTAAGGAACGACTATAGCAGATGGCCTCAATTACAATTGAAACAAATCAATTCCTTCACCAGAAAGGAATTATGAATACTTTTCAAGAATCTAAACGGAGCCTCAAGGACCTGGACAACTTCACGTATATTGAAACAATTGCTTTTTCTTTAAACTTATAATCTATTTTCCATTCCATTGAGGTAATCATTCTAGAGTAATACCTGATTAAAATAAGAAACATAAGCAGCGCTTGAAAGGGCCAAATTTTCATGAAATCAAAGGGGCTCTTTAACATTTCTTTAAGCCCTTCAGAAAATTTTTGTACCGAGATGCCACGACTCTAAGCTCACCAAAAGTTGGCAGGTTGTAAAGGAAATGAAATTGGTAACGAATTTTCCCACTTAACAAAGTGGTGAATTCCAGAATGGATCTTGTTTCCGCAAAACTCATACGCACACGTTCTTTCAGCAGAATCTCATGGAAGGTTTTGTCCCACTCTTCAACAATGATCTTAAAGTTGAATTTTCTCTCTACGTATTCGACGCAATTGCTAGAAAGAAATGCTCTAATTTCAGGAGCAGCAGTTATTTTACGGATTAATCCTGGAAGTTCCTGAATGTTGTTGTAGAGAATACCTGTGTGAGAGTTTTCAACAGTATCTATCACACCGTACTTTTTTGCGGAGATCACCGGGACCCCAAGGGATTGAAAATCAAGGGCTGAAAGGGGACAGTTCTCAGTTTCACCGCTGGGGTTAATTATCCCTAAATATGCATTTCCAACGACAACATTTTTCTCTCTTCCAGAAAGTTTGCCTAAAAAGTCAACAGAATTGCAACTGTCGCCTAAGTACCCAAAAATTTGATTTTCGTAATCCTCTGTAGTTATTCCATTCCTTCCCAAGGGGGTTGTGGGATCGTAAAGATTACCGCTACCAATAACTTTCAGTCTGAGCTCAGGCAAATCTTTTACGATTCTTGGCCACAATTTGGCTAGAAGGTGAAATCCCTTTTGAGGAACCAACGAACCGATATAGGCGATATAACTCCCCTCGGAATTTATCTTTGGCTCTTTATTTGGAATGTAGTGACCGTTTCTAATAATCCTAGTTTTGCCGATGACTGGGTTATCCACCCATCCCAGATACTGGCGCTCCCCGAGCGCAATCACCTTTTTGATTTGGGGTAATTCGGATAAAATCCGTAGTGTCTCATGAAGAGGAGTGACATGAGCCCAGGCGATCATGGACACATTACTTTCACTTATTCTCCGCAACAGAAATGAATCGAAAATTCTTGTCGGTCTAAAAACTAAGACCCCCTCTTCATTCTCGACTTCCTCGATCAAATCAATTAAACCTAACTTAAGAACCTTAATTGTTCCACTAATCAAGATCTCAACTTCGCTAACCAAGTAAACCTCGTAGGAATCCAAGCGAGAAAGTTCATGAGCTAAACAAATTGTGGTGTACTCGGTCCCCCCAAGCCCTGGATTACCCACCTTTAAGTCAACTTCGAGTAAGTCCAAAGATTTAGCCAGCTTTAAAAAAAAATAAACTTTTTGCATGCCTATCCAGTCTCCTTTGGGATGAGAAAACATCCTCTATCTTGAATAAATAAAGACCAATTATTGATCAAAAACCATAGTTTATGCACGTTAATGACTTATCTTAAATTTAAGGAACCTGTAAACATAGATAAGTCTGATGTACTTTCGTGCTAGAAATCCTTTTCTATTCCAGTCCCCTACTCCTTTTGGCGAGACTGATTCAAATTGAAGTAGTTCTTGAGAAATAGTTGAAATAAACTGCTCAAATAATTCGATAGCTTCATTTCGAGATAAAGTGATTCTGGGATTGTCCTTATGGAGTAATTCATGAATTCCATCAGGAGTAAATTCCTGAATCAAATAAGGGTGAGCAGTAAGCAACTCCGGAGCTATTCCAACCCTCGTCGATAAAGGCGTAACACCCAATCCAAGACTTTCCAAAAGCGGCAATCCAGTTCCCTCACTCTTTGATGTTAGGAGCAAAAAACTTGATTCATGGATTTCTCTCAATACTTCTTTGTTTGGACGACTTTTCGTAGCTGAGTCAACAATTTTAATTTTGAAACAATCTTTATGATTCTTGAATATGATCTCTAGTTGTTTAATGATCGATCTATAGCCTTTGTGATCTTTATATCCTTGTTTTGATCCCCATTTAGAGTTTCCAACCCAAACAACTTGATTTGTTTTCACCTCTGTAATTTCAGCCCTAGTTTTTCTGATCAAATCCACATCGGGTAGATCATGGAGAATACCGGAGGGCTTTTGAATAGAGGGTGTTGAATCATATGCCTGATATAGGATTTTGCTTGTTACGTAGTAGTGATCAACGTAATTCAATAGTTCGTATTCTTGAGTCGGTCCAGGATTATCTAACCCTAAATGGTCTGGAACTAGAACGATGAGAGTTCTCCCTTCTTTTAGGAGAGCTCTTTGTTCATTGGTGATTGAATTCAACAAGTCCAGCAGCGATTGACGCCAAACAAAAAGCAAAGTAGGAGGATTCTTTTCTATAATTACGTCGAAAAGTTGATTCACGGATTGGAAGTTATCTCCGTACAAGACTTCTGCGTTGATTAATTTAGAACGACTTCTAGCAGAGATACTTAAGGCTGAGTTTTGTGTGTCTGATATCACTAACATCTCTTTATTCATGCAGAACAAGCTTTCAGAAGATGCCTGAACATTGAGTCAAGATACCATGACAGTTTGGACCAATGTATTTCTTGTAGGTAAGAAAAAAAATTGACTTCATTCGATTTATTACGAAAGTAATCGACAAAAAATATTTGGCCCATCTTCTTTCGAAAGTTAGGCCCAATTCTAGATAGGCTGCCATCAATGTTGATGGTAGACGCGCTTTCTGAATCTCCGTGAACGACGACCTCCTTAAATGTTGCGTAGTATCGAACTCGTGAATTGGGCCAATCGGCGACTGTTTTTATTGGATTGTTTTTATCAAGCAATATCGATGCAGCGAGCGGAGTTAGGGCATAAGAAACCGCGAGCATAGGTTTACCGATTAGAGCCTGATAACCATCTTTGTCAAAATTTAGTTTTGAGTTTAACCTAAACATGTTCAAACTTAACGCTCGGGGTTTTCTGCTATTTTCACTAAGAAAATTTGTAGCAATTTGATAAAAATCTTCTACATTACTGATTCGAGCATCATCCTCAAGGATCACGCCACCATTACAAGAAGTGGAAATAATTTTCCTAGCCATATTGTGGGATAAAGAGCAACCTATTTCTTGTGGAGTCATCGCTCGCCCATTAAAGAATTCAAAACGATCCAGATTTAATGAAATATGAGCTTTTCGAATTTCGTTGTGATCATTGAACATAGATGCCGGTAGGCGAACTAGCTCAAACTTGGGATTGCTTTGAAGAAGTTTAACCAATGGGACAGATCTATTGGAATTGGGTGTCTCGATCAGCACTAAAAGAAGAGCAGTACCATTCATTCTTCCAGTTTAACGTGAGAAACCACGAAGGGGTGGTGCGGTCTGCTATTTCGAAGGGAAAATAGTGGAAAGATCAAAAGGTCTTCTTGCGAAAGCGGTATGGTTTACTAGAGTTGCTGATGACCAAACTATGAAAGGGTAACCTTGCGCTACTTAATTACTGGAGGAGCCGGATTTTTAGGCTCAAATTTAGCAAGAAAATTGCTTGAGGATGGCCATGAAGTTCTCGTTGCTGATAACTTCTATACAGGTCAGAAATCCAACATTCAGCCCTTCTTATCCAATTCCAATTTTGAGTATATTCGGCACGATATAACCTTTCCACTTTTTGTCGAAGTTGATGGAATTTATAACTTGGCTTGCCCCGCATCGCCGATCCAGTATCAGAGGTTTCCTGTTCAAACAACGAAAACTAGTGTTATTGGTGCAATTAATATGTTAGGGCTAGCAAAGAGACTGGGAATTAGAGTTTTTCAAGCTTCAACATCTGAAATTTATGGTGACCCCGAAATCAATCCGCAGGCAGAGAGTTATTGGGGAAATGTGAATCCAATAGGAATTCGAAGTTGTTACGATGAAGGAAAGCGCGTAGCAGAAACTCTCTTCTTCGATTATCACAGGCAATACGGACTTGATATACGCGTGGCCAGAATATTTAATACATATGGACCAAACATGGATCCGAATGATGGAAGAGTGGTTAGTAATTTTATTGTTCAAGCCCTTACAGGAAAACCAATATCCATTTATGGTGACGGTTCTCAAACACGCTCATTTTGCTATGTTGATGACCTTGTTGTGGGAATAACAAAACTAATGAATTGTGAAAACGTTACAACACCTGTGAATCTTGGCAATACGAACTTTTTCACCATTAGCGATCTGGCAGATCTTGTTATATTTTTAACTGGCTCAAGCTCACAAAAGAAATTCTTGCCACTTCCACAAGACGATCCAAAAGTTCGCCAGCCAGATACAGCCCTTGCAAAGAATTTACTGAACTGGTCGGCAACCACCGAACTCGAATCAGGGCTGAAAAAGACCATTAATTATTTCGAAGGATTGCTTTCAAAAGGAGAAATCCATGGATAGGCCCCTGTATTCCATATGTGTCCCAAACCTAAATATGGGTAATACTTTGGTTGCGGCTTTAACGAGTGTTCTATCACAATTAGATTCTAGGTTTGAAGTAATTGTGATTGACGATGGATCATCGGATGACAGTTTGAAAAAACTAGAAGAACTTAAAGTAATTTTTCCAAACCTAAGAACAAAATATTTAGAAAGAAATCCAAGCCGCACTCTTGCAGAGACAAGGAACATATCTGTAAAGGAAGCAAGAGGTGAGTACTGCCTCTTACACATAGATTGTGACGATATCTGGGAGCCTTATATTTTGGAATTTGTAAAAGTATTTCATAGTATCGAAACATTACTAAAAGAAGATGTCCTGCTTTGCGGGCATCAAGTGAACATGGGAAAAAGAGAATTTCTCCTGGAACATGGACCATATAAGTATGGCCACATGGTTGAAGACCGCGATATGTGGTATCGACTTGGGCTCATCGGAAAATATATTCCAATCGATCATGTTGTTTTCAGACATCGCATGCCTCTTTCCATGAAACAAAGATTTCAAAAAAAATATTTGTTAACTGGGAAGATTGTCTCGGATGAGATTCGAGCAGGAAAGCACCTTAGTTTTTATCTAACTAATCTGTGGCGCGACTACATGAAACACCCATTTGAGCTTAGAGCTTATAAGGTGATTATTTATCCAGTTTGCCTCGTAAGAGCGAAAAGGCTTGGACCGATTAAGAACATTGATCAATTAACTGGTTGGAACGAGATAAAGAGAAAAACTAAAGAACAAAACGGAACGGTTTTTGAGATTTTTTCAAAAAGGGGGTCAACCTTTGATTCAAGTATTCTATCGCCACAAGGAAAATGGATCTTCTCCCACAAGGCTGCAGAATCTTCAATTTCGGCGATGCCAAGTGACCTCTAACTTTATTGTTCCAACTAACTAATTGCCCTTTCCCATTTGTCAATAAAGTTTTCAAAACTGTATTGACGCATTGATTCTCTTATTTTTTCAGGATCAAATTGTAATTCAGCCGCATAAAGGATTGCTTGCTTTAATGAAGCTAAATCATCCATTCCATGTGCCATTACACCCGTCTGACCATGAACTACCAAGTCGGGAATGCCAGAACAACCATCGAAGCCCACGACGGGAAGTCCATGGGCTAAGGCCTCAGCAACAACATTTGGAAAACCTTCCCACCGGGACGGCATGCATAGAACGTGTGTAGACCGGTAATCCGACGTCAAATCAGTTTGAGGGTCCTTGAAGACGATGTGACGGCCACTTTCATGAGCTATCGCCTTTAATCTGCTCAACTCTGGACCAGCCCCAATTACTGTCAATTCAAATCCTTCCGGCAGATGAACCATTGCATTCAAAAGGACTTCCACATTCTTTTGAAATGTCAAACGACCTACAAAGAGAATTTTAAACTTTGTAGACCTGTTACTGGAAACAACTTTAGGTGCCAACTTAACCCAATTCGGTGTAACAACTAATCTAGTTCTCAACCAACGAGGATACTTTTTTTTATAGCCTTCGAATTGAATCGCGATTTTTGTACTAGTTCTTAGAATTATGTTGGAAAAAAAACGCTTTACTCTTCCTCGCGATATGTAATCAAATAGATCTGGGGAATTTCTCTCTGCGGCAATTGATTGCATGCCAAGGCCAATTGATGCCAAACGCATAAGTGCAAAAGAACCCACCTGAAAACCAAGACCAACATGAGGCCGCAAATCCTTTATGATGGCTCGAATGGCAAGCATACGCTTTAGGCGAGTTGCAAACGATGCCCGTTTCTCTGGATCGCCAATCCCAACCTTTTTCCACGATACGTTCTCGGGCCAATCAAAGAATGAGGTATCCGAATCTTGATCAAGTGAAAGGATTGTCACGTGATGTCCTCGGTCTGCTAGTCCTTTGGCTAGGTCCAGACTCATTTTCTCTACACCGCCAGCCATATTTTGGTAAGCGCGTGAGAAGATTAAAACACGCTTACTTTGCATTTCTGATACTCCAATCATGAGATAAACGTCGAAAAAAATTAAGAACTCTTGAAGGTACAGCAAGAAATACATTAGGAGATTTCAAGATCAATGAAATAAACTCAAGTTTCTGACCCGCAAAGTAAGCGCGACGTATCATAATCAATCTCAGTGCTTTTTTGTATTCCCTAGGTTCTACCAAGAATTGGAATTTAGAGATGAATTTTTCCTCATATAACATTTCCTTCGTGCCACCCTTCTCAGGAGAGACGGTGTAAAAACGATCTACAAGAATCTTTGAGCTCCAGGCGAAACGACCATTGTTTAATGCAGCCCGTACAACAAACTCGGCGTCTTCCAGGCGACGCATTTCCACATCAAAACCATTCAAAGAGTATAGAAAATCTCGCTTGATAGCGGAGGTTGAACTCGGTATCCAAATATCGCCTTTCAAACTCATCTTTTCTCCAAAGGCGAGGCGCCTAAAGATCGCTACAGCGTTAACTTCAAGCACCCCGGAATCATTATTTTTACACAAAACTTGATACGAATTCGGATACTTTTTAATCGATGACACGAAGCTTATGTCCGCACCCTTTTGCATCATTCCTAAATGCTCTCTAGATCGTTCAGGATGTGCAATGTCATCATCATCGAAAAAGATAAGTAAGTCAGATGTGCACTCACGACTTGCAAGGTTCTTTGAATAACTCTGCCCCATATTGCTTGGATTCCTTAAGACCTTTGTATTTGGGATGCCCTTTATCTTCTCTAATAGGCGCTCGTAGGTTTCATCAGTGGAGCAATCGTCAATTATCAAAATTTCACTAGGCTGTATGGATTGATTTAAAATTGATTCCAGTGCCGAATCTAAAGTGTCCACTGCATTGAAAGTCGTGAGAACTGCAGCATAAGTTGCAGTTTGTTTAGGAGCTGTATTCAAACCAAGCTCGCAGTTGATCTTTTTCAATGCCGTTCATCCATTTCCACGTCTCTCTGATTCCATCGCGAAGATGCGTTAGTGGGACTGGCAGTGCGCTTTCTTGAAGTTTCGCAACCGAACCATGTGTCATCTTTACATCGAGAGGGTCCGCCGACGTCTCCTCGATCTCGATATGAATCTCAAGCTCTTCTAGGATCTGGAATAATTCATTAAGAGTAAATGGATTCCCCGCTGAAATGTTAAGGATATTACTTTCAGAAACCATAGTTTGTGTACTTAAGGCAGCGATTAGTATGTTTGAAACATCCTTGACGTAAGTAAAGTCTCGAATTACATCTTTATTTGCTGTCAATTTGAATTTCTCGCCTAAAAGAGAACTCGCCAAGAGTCTAAAGACAGCCATGTCGGGTCTGCCCCAAGGGCCATACACAGTGAAGAATCGAAATCCAATTCTTTCGGTGTCTTTACTTGGAAGATGTTTTGCAATCAACTCGTTAGAAAGTTTTGAAAGGGCATAAAG
Organism: Microbacteriaceae bacterium; assembly: GCA_027487865.1. Taxonomy (GTDB): domain Bacteria; phylum Actinomycetota; class Actinomycetes; order Actinomycetales; family Microbacteriaceae; genus Aquiluna. The sequence continues at coordinate 4,203 of JAIYCT010000006.1, read as the reverse complement.
ACTTTTTGGTGCCGAAAGTGTTTGGCTTTCCTGAAATGGGGCTTCTGATAAGTCCCCGTAAACGCTACTACTACTTGCATACAAGAATTTTGCACACCCAAAATTCTCCGAAGCACTTAGCACATTTAGAAACCCTGTTTGATTAGACATTAAGTATGGGATTGGGTCTGTTTTGCTAGCTCTCACTCCTCCTTGGGCTGCCAAATGAATAACATGCGTCGGTTGAAAATCCTTGAACAACTCATGTAATGCTCTTGAATCACAAATATCCACATCAATGACTTGTGATTGAAGGCCTATACTTCGAATGTGACTTCGTTTCATATCCACGTTGTAATACGGTGAAAAATTATCAATACCTACAGCCTCTATCGATTCTGACTGCAGAGACATTAGGAGATTTCCTCCAATAAAGCCGGCAGCGCCGGTGACTAATACCTTCACTTATGGACCGATTTGACAGCACCAACAAACTTAGGGGCGTCATAAAAAATTTGACCAGCACTTCCTGCAAAGTCACAAAAAGCCAGACTCGCATCAATGTCGTCTGAAATAATGTAGTTAAATCCCATTTCACTAGCCAATCTGTAATCGGTTAGCTGCCCAAGATATGAATGGTCAGCGTCATGGAGAAAAATAGAAGGAGAAGATTCAAAATCCAAACCTTGCAATTTTTCCTTGAAATCCTCGACGGCACCATTTACACAAACAAAGCTAACTTTAGAACGCAAGGACTCGGGAACCAACTGCCCAACTTCTGTTTTAATGTCAAAAGACCAAAGATGGCCTTTTTGATTTTGGTCTAAGGCAAAACAAATTGCAGCTGCCGAATTTCCATTAGCTGAACCAGTTTCAACCACAACCGTTGGTTTAAGGAGAATCACCATAGCGCTCAGTAAGTATTGGAGATTTCGCCCCGCGTTCCACCTTTCGGGAAAACTGAGGTCATCGGAGCTTTTGAGATGAAGATTATCTATACCAACACGTGAGGTGTCTAATGCTTTTCGAACAAGATTCGGATTTGCGTCAGGTATTAAGGCATGAATGAAGTCTTCTAGATTTGATGAAGAGATCAGTGCGAATTTTCGAAAATCAAGGCTTGATGCAGGGCGGAAGAATCTTGGATCCCCAAACAGGCATGCTGCAAAGTGGCTGAGCCCGCTCCGGACACCTCCATGCTTAATCGCGACCTTGAAGGTCTTTGTGCTTATCAATCTACCCCCGCTTACTGCTTAAGCTTTTTACATATACAGTCGTACAGGGCCCAAGTCTAATGGGCGATACAGTTGGAACATGGGTGTAGATCTAATGCGTGTTTTCACCAATTCAACCTTTTATGCCTCTACAAAGGTGCTTGCCCCTAAGGATCGCAAAAAGATTTACCTTGTAGCTTTGGTGCAAATCGTGATGGGTTTTGTTGATTTAGCAGGCGTTGCCGTTATTGGAATTCTTGGTGCGCTCGCCGTAAATGGCATTCAGTCAAAAGGCCCTGGTGAGCGCGTTTCTAGTGTTCTGGATTTATTGGGACTCGGTGATCAAACTTTTCAGACTCAAGCCGCTGTGCTTGGAATCATCGCGACTATCCTCCTTTTGGGACGGACCATCTTTTCAGTGTTTTTCACTCGCAAGACACTTTTCTTTCTGAGCCATAAAGGTGCAAAGGCTTCATCTGAACTGATTTCCAAGTTATTGTCACAGTCATTGCTGGATATTCAATCAAGGACAACGCAACAGACCTTGTTTGCAGTTACTAATGGCGTATCAGTGATTATGTTAGGAGTTGTTGGTACTGCAGTGACAATTATAGCTGACGGATCATTATTGATAATCCTTAGCGTTGGATTGTTCATTGTTGACCCAACAATGGCATTTGGAACGGTATTAATGTTTGGAATTATTGGCTTGATCCTTTACAAAATTTTAAATCTTAAGGCAAAAACTCTAGGTGCGAAAAATACTCAACTCACAATTGAATCAAATGAAAAAATTTTGGAAGTTTTAAACTCTTACCGCGAATCTATGGTCCATAACAGACGCGATCACTATGCAAATGAGATTGGCACGATGCGGTATAAATTAGGAAATGTTCTTGCAGAAAATGCATTTATTCCCTACATAAGTAAATACGTGATCGAATCTTCTTTAGTTTTCGGCGGATTACTACTTAGCGCTGTTCAGTTTTTACTTCAAGACGCAGCTCAAGCAGTGGCAACACTTACGGTGTTTATGGCTGCTGGAAGCAGAATCGCACCTGCAGCATTACGTTTACAGCAGGCCTCTCTTGCAATCAAGGGAAGTCTTGCCCAAGCTAAACCGACACTTGAATTAATGGCGAGTTTGGATGGCGTTGCAATGTCTTCGCCATCAGTTCAATCTCCAATCATCGAACACATTGGATTTATCCCAACAATTGAAGTTAGAGATCTCTTGTTTAAGTACCCTAATTCTGAATTTGTAGCGGTTGACAGTCAGAATTTCTCAATCGTTGCAGGATCATCTGTGGCTGTTGTTGGATCAACAGGAGCTGGGAAAACAACGGCAGTTGACCTAATTTTGGGACTTTTAGAGCCTGAAGATGGGTCGGTATTGATTTCTGGTTTAAAACCTCAAGATGCAATTGTGCGCTGGCCCGGTGCGATTTCTTATGTTCCTCAAGATGTCGTTATCTCAAATGGAACTATTAGAGAAAATGTTGGACTTGGTTATAGGTCTGAGTTTGTGCGAGAAGAAATGGTTTGGGATGCAATAAAGGCAGCTCAACTTGAGAGCTATGTAAATAGTTTGCAACTCGGATTGGATACTCAAGTGGGCGAGCGCGGAACACGAATGAGTGGTGGTCAACGACAGAGGCTCGGTATAGCACGAGCGCTGTTTACAAAGCCGAAGTTACTTGTTTTGGACGAGGCTACTAGCGCATTAGATGGTGAAACCGAGGCAGCAATTTCAAAAGCAGTACAAGATTTACGAGGAAGCGTGACAGTAATCATGATTGCGCACCGTTTGTCGACAGTGAGAAATGCAGATTTGGTTATCTATATGGATAGAGGTCAGATCAAATCGATTGGAACTTTTGAAGAGGTGAGAGTGGCAGTTCCAGACTTTGACCGCCAAGCTAAGCTCATGGGTCTCTGATGACTTGGCTTGTGACAGGATCTTCAGGTTATATCGGTCAACACGTTGTTGAACAGTTTTTATCGAATGGTCTAAATGTAATTGGGCTTGATACAAAAAAATGTCTGATTAATTCCCCATTGAATAACAAAGTTAAGGTTTATTTAGGAGATATTTGTAATCAGTTATTTGTTTCGGAAGTTTTGAAGAAGGAATCAATAGTTGGAATAATTAATTTAGCAGCACTAAAATCGGTTGATGAATCGTTAGCTAAACCAGAGTTGTATGAACAAGTAAATTTCAAAGGTGTTCAGACGTTGTTAGCTGAATCGATTAAGTCCGGAGTTCAATATTTTATACAGTCTTCAACCGCAGCGGTTTATGGATCTTCCCAAGATGGATTTGTAGACGAAAAGAGCAAGGCGCATCCCATTTCTCCCTATGGCGCTACAAAGTTAAAGGCGGAAAATGCCCTTTCGGCGGAAATTAGCCGCGGAGCCATCCGTGGTACCTCACTTCGTTATTTCAACGTAATCGGTTCATCAAGACCCGAAATGCGAGACACCTCTAAGGCAAACATTGTTCCGATGGTTTTGGGGGCAATAGATGTGGGCCAAAATCCAAGAATTTTTGGGGCTGACTACGAGACACCTGACGGCACTTGTGTCCGTGATTACGTGCATGTGGTCGACATTGCGAAGGCACACCTGTTGGCTGCAGAAAGGGTTCAGACGCACGACTTGCCACCTGCCATCAATATTGGAAGCGGCCGGGGCTACAGTGTCCGTGAAATCATGAACGAAATCCTGGCTCAAAAGGGATCCACATTGATCCCGGAGGTTCACCCTCGGAGGCCTGGCGACCCATCATTCCTGGTCGCGAGAGTTGATTTAGCTGACCAAGTCTTGGGATTTAGGGCTGAGTTAAGCCTTTCTGAGATGGTCAGTTCGGCGATCTAAGCGTTTGAATTCGTAAGACACGCTCAAACCCTCAATACGCACTTTACCCTTGCCTATCCCATAGACTAGAGACCTGATTCCGGCAGGCTTGTTTCTCGCTGCCATTCGGCGAAAGCCCTGCGTTCTATCCCCA
>JAIYCT010000013.1 GCA_027487865.1 Microbacteriaceae bacterium | reverse complement strand
TCGCGAAATGCAGGGAATGACCAGTTGACCGTTGACCAAGTGAAAGTTTCCGAAAAATAAGACGCAACAAATGTCCGCTCCAGCTTTTGCGGGGGATGTAACGGATGGCAAAAATACGCTAGATTGCCAATCTGCGCGATCTGAACGTCAAAGATTTCCGACTCCGAGTAAGGCGTTGTCAGAACTAATGGGTTACCAGGGTTGTTGATTACGTCCTCCACCAACGCCCCATTGTCATTCCAGATTCGGATGAACCCGTCCCGCATCTCGATGACGCGTCTTTCCGTTGCACTTAGGTTAAAATCAACAAATCGCGCAGAAGTGTTAATGGCCGTGGAAGTAAGTTCGTAGGCTTTATTCTTTTGGGTATCCACCCAGATCGAGCCTGCGGCATATCCGACATTCGTCCCGTCAGAACCAATGGGATATCTGGTCGATGTTAGGTTGTGCGTTCCGCTAACGATTCCCCATGTAGCCGCGTTACTTGCAGCACTTGTGCATTCATAAAGCGTTCTGGTTCTCCATACCCAAACAGAATCAGCAACGAAACCGTCCCCGCCATTGTCGGACGTTTCTGGTTTTCGCGTTTCCTCCATTGAATGCTTTACATTTAATGGAGACCATTGGGCCGCGTTCGCAGTTGTGCTGGTGCATTTCCACGCAAAGCCGTTGTAATACGCAATGGAGGAACCAGCAATATAGCCTTTATTAACGTCGTCGTATTGATTTGGGATGAATCTGCAAACCGGATTGACGATCTTGCTCCATGCTCCAGTTGAAGCGTTTGTGCAAATCCACAATGCCCCGCTTTGCGGGATGAACCATAGCGAATTATTCACATATCCTTGCGTAGAGTTGTTGCTCGTAGTTGGGGCAGTTGTGGCAGTGAGAAAAGAAAGCTGCGTTACCTGTACCCATGTTGCCGTTGATGGGCCTGATACGGTGCATTTGTAAAGTGTTCCGGCAGGTTCTATAACCCAAAGGGAATTGACTCCGTATCCAGCACTTGAGTTTTGCGCGTTGCCTGGAGTTCCAACTGCTTGCATGTCATGTCGCAGCCCCTGCTGTGTCCATGTTGCAGAACTTGATGTTACCGAACTAGCGAGATATGGAATCGCAACATCACGCACCCAAAGGCTTCCGATCTCGTATAATGAATCGTCATCACTTGTGTTTGGAACCGTATTTTCTCCACCAAATAGCAGATTTGCGGCATGCTCTTCAGTTCGCTCAGTCCACTCCGCGACCGTTGGCAGAGTCCCCAAATACATCGTTCCCGGCCTGCGAAACGCTCCTCCGTAGATCTTTGGGAGGAAGTTTTCCATGATCCGGCAGGAGAACGGATGTTTCGCCTCGTCTACGCGAGCATCCATCAGCGGACTGAGTTCGCCTGCGTTGAAGCTGTTTCTGTGAACGTGTAGGCTCATGCGACGAAGGTATGGGCAGATTGACCAACTCCACCAGTTTCAATGCTTTCAATGATCGGCACAATTGTAGTCTGCTGAGTCAATTGGACAAACCAATCTGATGGGGAAAGAGGAAGTCCCCCAGCAACCGTAGTCGATGCTCGCGCCAAACTGTTTCCTCCCAGTGGGCTACCTGACCTGTATTTGGCAGAGGGGAACACAAAGTTGTAAAAGGTTAGCGATGTTGCCGTGTTTGGCTCGACTGACAGAAAATACTGTCCCGGTGGAAGAGCAATTGGCGAGTTAAAATAAAAGTCGTTTATGTATGCATCTAAAAATGGAGGAAGTCCTACTCCAAATGTGACCGATCTCAGAACGGTTGATCCATCTGCATCGTAAAGCTTTATCAATCCAGGTCCATCTGCTTCAAACCACAACCTCACGCCAGAAATAACCGACGATACTGCGATATCTAGGCGATTGCCGTAAGCATTAGGGCTAGAGTTCACATTGTATGTAATGGTTCCTGCGCTAATGATCGGCCAAACGTTGCGGAACTGTAAAGCGGTTCCACCGGACACGCCTAGACCAAACAAAGGCGAAATGGAAGACATTGGCGTAGGTCCACTGTCTAGCACATACGGAAGTCCGGTTGAAGCGGTGGCATCGTTAAAGACCCCAAACCGAAGAGCAGTTGGTGCTGTGAGTGCCTTGATGACGTAGGCAACGATTGTTCCTGCCGTGATCGTAAAGTTGGCTTGAAATGCCCCAGAATAAAAGCCAGCACCACTGGCAATTGTCACGTTGGCAAATGCGTTTGCGTTCACTAGCGTTCCAGTAGGAATCCCCGTAGTGATATCGACCGTCTCTAGGCGAACCTGCGCGTTGCATCCTGCCGTAGCCGAAAAGACATAAAAGGACCACTCGTCCAACAGTGCCAACTTGGGCATCGAGAACACGAGGGCGACAGTCTGGTTGATTGCCGTGAGGTCAAACGTAACAGCACCTGCAATGGACGGTGCTGCCGCAACGTTCTCAGGCATGTAGTATTGCGGTATGTTTACCAGTGGCATTACTCGACCCTCCTTGCTTCTGCTGCCGCTATTTGCGCGATTGCCTCTGGAGTTCGCATTGGATCGTTTGCTTCTGTATCCGCAATCAGCGAATCGATCCCTGCTAGAATTGCTGCTTTTGCAGTATCAAACTGCTGCAACTGCTCTTGCGTCCACGATGCAGGTTGCGGTATTGCGCTAATAACGTCCCGCGCAAGTTGGTCCTGCTTCAGATCAAACAGGATTGTGAGCGTTTCCCTCATTGGCAGAAATGGAACCACCAACCAATTAGGCAGGGATAAAAACGCCGCATTCATCGCGGATCGAATTGTTTCTCGTTCACTCATGACGTTCGCGTGATATCGATGGAAAGCGTTACTCGAAACATAATGTCAATCGAGTCTACATTGAACGCTAAATAGTCTCCAGTTGTTAGGGTTGTAGACCATCCGGTTGGCGAACCATTGCTTTGAATGTTATTGGTTATGGTTGGCTTAGTGCTAACTCCGCAAATGGTTTGCGAAACAGTTGGATGCGTCGCAGATCCAATCGAACCTTTCCACAAATCGATCACAACGCTTCCAAGTTGATCTGCTAGCAACGTCCATGAGTTGATCGTGCAATTGTAGGGAACGCGGATGTAGCCTTTCACGCCAGTTGTGAACGGACTTCCCGCTCCGTCAATCGTGATCCCAATGACTCCCTTCTGAGTTTGCAATCCGTTGAGTTTTGTCGCGAAAGCCGCAGTCATTAGGCCGTCCTGACTGGCGGTCGCATCGCGAATCTTGTCCGTTCCTCCGGTGACATGCGTCGATGCGTGAGCAGCAGGCACACCACCACCACCTCCACCGGAAGTCTCTAACGTCTTCGTCCTCCCTGCGAGTTGATCAAGCGCATCATCCACCATGCCGGGATCAGCACTCCCTGTCCAATCCGATAAAGTTGCCGGAGCGTATGCAAACCCGCTTTCAGCTTCAACCGTTCCTTGAACCTTTAAATTGTTCGCGCCGGGATCGGTAGCTGAGTTTCCAAGATATGCGCCGCCACCCGAGTAGATAGTAAGACGATCAAGGTTGTTTGTAAGAAATTTAAGACTTCCCGCTCGCTGATTAGCGAGGCTCATGCCCCCCGTAGCGTCACAATAAACATAACCGATACGGTTTCCTGATCCGTCGTAAAGCTCAGTCAAGTTAAACCCAGACGCTCCGTTGCCCGTCCCAATAAATCTGTTTGTTCCAAAGGTGGTAAAATCTGGAAACTGAAGTTGGGATTTTACACCTGCTGCGCCACGAAGTGAACTAGACGTAAGATTGTTTAGAGTCGCGTCAGTGCTTGGGGCAATGTAATCAGTTCCCGCAACAGCAACATCAAGCGTGTTGCCAGAGGATTTGAGGATTCCCGTCAATCCGCTTGTGGCAGTATTAGTGTCGAGGATAGATCCTGACGTTCCAGGTGGTCCTTGTGGTCCAGTAGCTCCGGTCGTTCCAGTAGCTCCGGTTGCCCCGCGAATACTTACGGCATCCGCGATGTTGGAAACGATGCCGTATCGACCAACATAGCCAATCCCCGGTTTGGGAGCGATGCCGTCGCCGCCTGTCCAATCGTAGACGTAGACCACCTCGCGCCCTGCGTCGTTGACGAGGCTAAACAACGGACTCCACCCATCACCTCCCTTGATGCCTACGGACGGTCCCCAAGCGTCGAATGCTACTGCCTGCGGTCGATAGTAGCGGGATGCCGCTCCCATCACCGTGGTCGAGATTATCGAACGGTTCTCGCTCGCATCCGCGAAGGCAGCGTCTCTTAGTCTGCTAGCTGCAAGTCCTTCCATCGCGCCCTTTTCGGTGGGATCTGCGATGCTTGGAGCAATTGCCGCCGCGAGCTTGAGAACCAATGCCTCGATGAACAAAGGGTCGAACAGGGTAGTGTCCTCGACTCGCTTGACGTAGGTCACTTGGAGCGTGTCCGCGTTGCTGTAGATCGTTCTGAACATCAAAGAGTAGTCTGCCTCGCACCTCGATGCCTCGACTCCGTTGACCGTGTTCAGACGCAAGAAGTCATCCGGCAGGGTAAAGGATCTGCTCCATCCGTAAGCGGGAGTCTCGCCCACTGCAAGATCGGCCCGAGTGGTTGCGAAGTTCCAAGGATGTCCACGCAGGAGAGCGTCACGAACTGGTTCAAAATGATCCCGGCAAGCGATTGCTGCTGCCGAGTTCTCCGCGATATCGTTGATCTTCGGCTGCCCCAACCGTGAGATCGCCATGTTGCAGATGTCGGTAGGAGTAGCCATTAGTAGTGCCTCCCGTATGCTGCGTCAGAAGGACCGGAGATCACCGTTGACCGTCCCTGTGCCGCGTTGACATGCCCCGCCTTTTTCTGTTTCTCTGCCGCCATGCCCTCCATGAGGTTGCGCAACTCCTGCGACTGCGTGATCTCCATCGCGATTGCTGATGCCAGCCGGTAGGAAAGCACCTCGATGAAGTTGGCATCGAACCGATCCGCTGAGACTCCTCGTTGAACGTAGGAGATATTTGCGGCGTCTGCGTCAGTGAGCAGCGTCAGCCCCTCGATGCGGAACTCAGTGGCGCGGAGATCGACCTCGAAACCGTTGAACGTAGAGATCCGCAGGAAATCGTGCGGAAGGGAAAAGGCGTTGCTCCAGCCGAATAGGGGAGCGTCTGCGAGCTTTGACAGTGCGACCGGGATGGTTGCGAACTTCCAAAGCCTGGTTCGCAGTAGCGAGTCGCGAACCGTGTCGTAGTGCAAACGGCAAGCGATTGCGTTTTTGCTGGTATCTGACAATGACGCGATCCGTTGCGCTCCCAGATGGGAGAGGGCCAGGTTCGCGATGTCAACTTCAGCCATGTTCGCAATAGATTGCGGGAACGGGAGTCGAACCCATGTTTGGAGAATATGAGCCTCCCGTCATACCTCTAGACCATCCCGCTATTTAAAAGAAAAGCCCCACCCACCCAGAAGGATGAGTGGGGCGTGAGGGTTAAACCGAAACGCAGACGGTGGGCATGTAGGCCACAATCACTTTGACAACGTCACCTGCGGTAACAGCGCCAGCAGTCACGGCGGAGAGCGTGATCTGGAGATATTCGCTTGCGGTGACAATCGGGAATCCAGTGGTTGAACCGGATGCCGCGCCAAACACAACAGCAGTGCCATCAGTTGTGATAGCGGCAGCAGCAGTCAGTAGGGTTGGGTTTGCCGCAGAAGCGGTAACCTTTTCGAGTCTCACTGATGCGCCAACCGCTCCCGAAACGCTGACCACAAAGGACAGGTTAGGAATAACGTGGGCATCAATGGGAAGCTTCCCAAGGACGTAGTTGTCGTCCGCAGCCAGAAACCCAGTTTCCAACGTGATGTCAAACTCAGCGTGCCTGATGATGTGCGTCAGGTGCGCCATGTTTGGAGCGGCATCGCGACGGTAATTTTGCTCCAGTGCGTCGAGGTAGTATTGAGTGTTTTTGTCAGCCATGAGATTGGTTTCCTTTCAGTGTTGAATTAGCTAGCTCCAGGAGTGTTGTCGCAGGGGATCATCACAACGCCCTTCTCGAAACGACGCATGAACCCGAGGGTCGCGTAGGCTGAGATCTGGAGCGCGTGCTGCTGAGTTGGAAGGACATCCATGTGGATCTCCAGTTTTTCGGGAGCCATGTAGAGTCCTCGCTTGGCCGAGTAGGCGAAGCAACTAGCAACGCCAGCACTGGTGGTTGGGAGCCTGTTGGTGCAGATGACCGTGAAGCCAAACAACTTGGTAGTTCCGCCGGATTCTGCCCATTTGGCAATCATGTTCGCCCAAACGTCATTCGTTGCGGACTTGATGTAGTTGTACAGCTCTTGCTCTGCCGCCGGATTGATCGCAACAATCAACTCTTCCTCTTCGGGATAGATGTCATTCTCCTTGAAGATCTGCATAGCCTTGATCAGTTTCTGCGGATTCAATCCTGCCGACACGTTGACACTGTCGCCAGTAGCAATCGGAACCTTCTGGGTGTCAGGGAGATCGATAGCGGTGACGTAAGGCTCCTGACCTCCGTAAACGGTCGCGCCAGCAGCAATGCAGACCTGCTCATCGATCAGACGAGCGTAGGCAGCCTTCATCGCCTGGATCGTTTCCGAGTCAGGAAGCGCGAGCTTGCCGAGGAACTCCTTGTCCCACTTGTCGAAGATCGCCTGATCGTAGAACGGAACCTTGGTCAGTTTGCGAGCGTGGAGTTCAGCTTCCGTAGGAGCAGACTGTTGCAGTCGCCCGTTGCGGCTCTTGAACGTGCGAGGCTCCATCGAGTTGTAGATGTTCTCCTTGCCTTCAAAGCCTTCAACCTTGATGCGGCTGGAGAATTTGGAGAGAAGCTGTTGGACCTCATGTTCGAGGTTGTTGGTGAATTCGCGGCGGAATTCTTCTGGGATACCGTGGGCTACTGAAGTTGCCATAATTTTGAAATGGGTTGTGAGATTTAGGGTTGCTACTTCCGTCCGGTAATCCCTAGTGGGGCCATTCGTAGTTGCGTGCCTTCTCCCGGTAGTCCCATTTCAGGGGCCATTTGAAGAACTATCTACATTGCTTTGCGTCAACCTGTCGGAGCGCAAGTAAAAAAAATCCCTACCCGCGAAAAACGACAAACGCGGGTAGGGACTCCATTGCTAGGTAGCGACTCCTTGCGGTGGAAAAATTATCGGCGTGTTGCTGCTTCTCTTGCTGCCTGCTCGCGATACAGACCATGCAGTCGTTCGCGGGAAGCCTTGTCGGTCCCGTTCCGATAGCCGGGACTCTGCATGATCGAACTGATCTGCTCCTCGATGCTGGATACTGCTGGCGAGGTGCGTCCTGCTGCGGTCGAATCCTGCCGGAAATCTGCTGCGAGGAAGTCCAATGCCCGAAGGACATCCGCCCGAGGCATTAGCATCTGGTCGAGATCAAGCACCTCGCCAACACGTTGCTGGATGTCCATGACCTTATACTCAAAATCGTTGCCCCACTGATTTACCAGTGCCTGCTCTGCCTGCGTCATCTCAGCGATCTGTGCCGCCTCGATGCGAGCCTGCGCGGCAACTAGACCTTCAAACTGTTGCGCCGAAAGGCCGAGGGAATGCGCGGCTTCCTTGATTGGTCCCAACGCTTCGGGATCAAAGCCGGGAAGGTTGATGGCATCCTCTGCCGTGATCTCGTAGCCAGACGGATCTTCCGGCACTCCGATAGCCTGGTGATATGCCGCGATGTCCTCATCGCTCGCGTTCTCGCCGGGAATCCTGACGTAGCCTTCCATCTTGCGGGAAAGTGCGGACTTGGTTTCCTTGGCGGATTTCATAAAGGTCTCCTGATCCTTGAACTGATCGAAGAATTTCTGGTCGCCTGCGAGGGATTCCGGTAGTTGACCATACCATGCGGTCGATGCTGCCGTTGTGGCTGACGTATCGACAGACACTGCGCTAGGCGTTGCCGAAGGTTCAGCGGATGCTGGTGCGGAGATGGTTGCTTCTTCGCTCATTTGCTGACCCTCCCTCTGTAGATAAAATTGAACTGCTCGTCGTTGAGGTTAGCTCGCGCCCACTCAACCACAATTGGAGTCTTCCCTCCTTCCATTACCGTTCCATGCGCCTTCAAGAACCGCTGAAACTCATCAAACATATCGTCGTTGGAACTGGTGACCGTCACCTTAACAGGCTCGATGTCCTCGACAGGCTCGATGTCCTGCTCAACAATCGGCCCATGCTCCTCGACCATCGCCTGGTATTCGGCGTAAAGGTCATCGACTCTGGCAGGCGAGGCATTGGTTCGGACCTTGATGCCTGCCGCTTCAAGTTCCAATCGTTTTTCTTCGGTTGTCATTGGTTGTGGTAGTTGTCTGGTTTGGACATCCCGAGGTTCGTTCCACGGGTTAAAAGGGTCGCGATGACATCCGCTTGCCCGTCGCGGAATGCTGCCATCTCAGCGGAGACTCCTGCGCCGAAGCGAGGCTTGATCGGGTTTACTGCTTGCGTGAGGAGTGCGACAAGCTTATGCCCATCTAGGCTGGCAAGGACGTTGCGGAATGCTCGCTGGATCTCATCGACTCGCGCAGCGTAGGCATCGTCTGCCTCGCCGGGACGGCGACCAAAGATGATATCGTCGATGCTCATTTAGCCGCACCTGCAAGCTTCGCCACTGCATCGCTCTCCTCCAGCATTGCTGCCTGCTGCTCCGCTTGCGCTTGTGCCTGCGCCCTTTGCATCCGCATTTGATCCCGTGACTTCTCAGGGACAAGGGAGGACTCTAGGATGCCAGCATTGCGAGCGTAGTTTCGGAACCCATCGTCGAGATCGAGGTTGTCGAGGATGTCCGGTCGAGCCTGCGCGATGTTGCTCGCGAGGCTGAGTGCGTCAACGAATGCGTCGTTATGGATCGACTGCAACGCGAGCGCCATCTTGGAACTGTAGACAATGTTCGGCGGCGGGATGAAGACCTCGCCGTTCGGTAGCGGTTGCACCAGTTGTCGAGGTGCTGGCGGGAACGCTCCGAGTCGCAGCAAGGTCGAGAAGACCTGCCGCATGATCGGATCACTGAGTTCCCGCGTCTTGCGAGCGAACGTTGGCGAGAAGTTGGGAATGCGGTCGAACCTGCGTTGACGCACCTCCTCTGCGGTCATTTGCTTCCCAATTGGAACAGATGCCAGTGCTTGGAAAAGCTCGACATGGAAGCAGTTGTTGATCTGACGCTTGCGGAATTCAGTGCGGTCCTCGCCCACCAGGTAGTTGCCGGGATTGCCAAAATACTGCGGACGGTTCGACATGTCCGTAGTGAACGTCACCCCACTTGCTCGCAGGTCGATCACGCCTTCAAACTCAGCGGGAGCGATGACGGGAGGAGTGACCTGCTTCTCGACAAGCGTGTCGAGTTGCTGCTGCATGTAGTTCAACTGCCGCGCATCATACAGCGCCTCGATGCCGGGAGAGCGTCCATATGGGCAACGTCCCCACTTGAGGTGGCGGTGAATGGCAAACGGAGTCTCGTAAAAGCCTGACTCCTTGAAAATGGTCTGGCTAGCCTTTTCAATCCAAACGGACGCAATGGGAGCGTTCTGGATGGAGCGGCTGAACCGATCCCGTTCGTTGCGCGGACCAATGAACTGAAGCATTTCGATGGTCTCATCGTCTGCCGTCAGGGGATTCTCCAACTTCTTCCGAACCTCTTCGGTTAGCACCTTCTCACCGAACTCCTGCAAGCACTGGCGCGGACTGAACTTCTTCACCTGGAACACAGTATCAACGTCCCCGAGGTTGTTCTCTAGGATCGAATACTCACCGATCTGGAAGGATTCAAAGTGCAGGCCGAAGGTGGAGTTCTCGCGAATGAACAGACCGGAAGTTCCGTATGGACCGTCCTGCGCGTAAACATCGTGGATCTCCGAGTAGAAGTTTGTTCCCACTAGGATCTCAGCCGCGATGTCGGTGCATTCCGAATACCAAGCTTTAATGCCATCGTCCTGTCGGAACATGCGCGGAGCATTGAAGGCGAACCATTTACTCTCGCTAGGAGTCATCCATGACATGCAGCCTGCCGCATAGATCCGCGCAGCTTCCTTGATGGTCGAGTCAAAGATCGCGGCTTGCCCCGTGACTGAAGGAGTCCAGCCAGTAGCTGTATCAACTCCGATCTCCCGGTTAAGCGGATCGGCGTGAACGGCAACATCCCGCCAAATGCTATGCATGGCTAACCGAATAGATTCGGCAGCTTTGTAGCGTTGCAGGATCTGCTTTGCGTCAGTCATCCCAATCGGGTATCGGCTCCACCCAGCATGGAGGACATAGGTCTGCCGAAGGAATACGCTCCCTTTCGACCACCTTGTCGGCGCATCATTTCGTCGCCCTCGATGTATTCGGTTTGGACGTTGCCTTGATCGAGGGCCGCAAGTGCGGCTGCACTGTCCCGTTCTGCGGCAATCAGTGCTGCGTTCTGGCGCATCCCGACTCGACGGTCCTGTTGTGCGGTTCGGACTGCGACTCGATTAGCTGCTCGCGCAGCCTTCGCTTGTTTCATTGCAGTCTGTTGAGCGATTGCTGACGCTTTGGACTGCGCTTCTGCGAGTTTGTTTTTTCCACCCATGAAGAAACGTCGTTTGCGTCAAAGGCAGAATGCGCAAGCGGTTTCTTTTCACATATGAGATGAACGGCAATTGGTAGGGAATATATCGTCCAAATTGCGTCATATCCCCGGCTGCGAGGTAACAGTGCCAGCAGTTGGGATTATTGAACACATAGGCAGGGTCATCGAACTTAATGTGTCGCGCCCTCGTATCAACTGGTCGCATCAGCAGGAAAACCTCTGCAGTCGAGATGACAACCCCATGCGCTAGATGTGCCGCTAGTGCCTGGTGGAACGGCTCAATGCCGTATCCTTCATGCGTTGCCCTTGCTGTTTCAAATGGAGTCATGATAGGACTCTTGCCTGCTTGCGTTGTGGTTGCGCTGCGCCCCGAAAGCCACTGACTACCTGCGCGGCGGCGACTCGTTGGACATTCCCGCGAACCAGCCCTCTCGACAATGCTTCGGCGTAGGTTCTGACTGAATCGGCGTAGTGCGAGCAGAGATCGTGGACGGGAACGTCCCTCACAATCCCGGTCGAGGAGTCGAGTTTTTTCCGGTAGCCTTCCAGCCTGCCAACTAGCGACGGGAGCTTTGCGCCAGACTCCGAGAAGATCGGGTCATCCATGCGGGAGTGAAACCAGCAATTGGGGAGGATGCGCCTGACCTCATCGATGCCCACCCATAGATCGGGAATGCGCGGGACAACGGCAATGTTTTTGCGCGGGATGCCGCACTCGACCAACTGCTGGAGGTAAGTCTTGCCACTCCCCTTGTCGGTGATTTCGCAGTCATGCGGGAGGAAATGCGTGAGGATCGGCCCGAATTCTTCCTCCCACTTGCGGATGACTTCCGCCACCCCTGCTGCTCCTGCGCCCTCACCTACGCATCCGGCAAGGAAATTATGCGCCTTGCCTGCCGGCTGAATCAGCGACCCCGCCATGTTGTCGGACGATCCCAAGTCCCATGCCGTGAAGACCGGGTAGCCCTTTTCTTGGGCAAACTCCGACACTCGCTTGGTCGAACGCAAGGTCTTCATCTCAGGATAGATCTGTCCCGGCACAATCTGCCTGTCCACCTCCTCGATCACCGAGGGGAACTGTTGCCACATCTCCTCGCCCTGCTCCGCTTTGCGCCGCTCGTAAAATGCCTGACGGTCGAGCGGGATGTCGATGCCGTATTTGGTCTTGAGTCCATCGAAATACTCAACAGTTTCCGTCCTACCAGGTTTCACTCCCGGCAGGACGTAGCTAGGATGCCCCCACCAAGGGAAAAAGTGGAGTCGCCAATCCAATGGCGTAAGGGAATCGAACTTCGCTGCCTCAAGGGATAACTGAAAGATGCTGTAACACTCGCCCCACTGCCCACCTTCCATCGTCGTTTCGATGTCGATGATGCCTCCCGGCGGCAACGAGTTGAATGCGCCTCGCTTGATGCCTGTGGCTTTAGCCGGGAACTTCGCTGAGATTGGACCGAATTCCGATATGTGCAGGCGTTGCGGAGTGCGGCCCGTAAACGCTACGCCTGCCGTGATCCTCGATCCGTTGCGCCAGACCATCTCGCCCCCGGCATCCTTTTCGAGCGGATTGGCTTTGTGCAGTGACTTCCACAATGCGCCGATAGCGGGATCTGGATGGAGCGGACCAGATGCCCAAGCGAACCTTGCCATCGAGAGCTTCGCGAAGGCATCGTCCTTGGTTAGATCGATGATCCCTGCCGCTAGGTTGCCGTTGAAGATACAGTCATCGAGGTTCGCCAGCACGATGGCAGTAGACATCCCAAGCTTCCGCGCCTTCGGAATGAAATTCCGGTTGTGCCGCTCCCGCAGGAACTGCTCCTGCTCGCCTCGCATGATGAACGGAACCGTCCTGCCTTCCTCGTCGAGGATCAGATATAGGTTCCGCATCCGCCAATCCTTGTTAGACAGGCGATCCCTCAATGCCTGGATCTCAGGCGACATGGTCAAAACGGAATGTCCTCGCCATCCGGCCCATCCGGTGCGCCCCGATAGCGATCAGCAGCAACAGGCGCGGGAGCGTCCCGCTTCTCGGCCACATAGAGCGATACCCAACCAGACCATTCCGGCGAGACCGGGATTGTTTCCAGCTTGATCGACATCCGCCCCGAGTCATCGAGGAATGCGGATCCGCAGTTGACGTATCGTTTTTTTTCGTTGCCGTCCCGATCCTTGTAGGTTCCGACAGTAGCAACGACATCGTGCGTTTTTTTGATTGCCATAATTAATCGTTTTTGCTTTGCGTGAGTGCGGCGAGCATCCCGAGGAACTCGTTCTCAGCGGAGATCTCGATCTTCTGCGGTGAGTCCATGCCAGTGAGTCGAGCGAGTTCGCGGATTGCAGCGATCTTGGATACGGCTTTGACCTTGATCTTCCCGTTCTCATCGACCGCGTATTCCTCGCACAGAGGCGATTCCGGCCCGATATCCTCGATTGGGGTGGTAATGGCTTGGAACAGGTAATCCGCCATCTCCTCGCGTGTCATCGAGGCTAGTGAAGCGACCTCACCTTTTAGCCTGTCGATCTCAAGGCGAACCTTTTCATTCTTAACCAACCGATTGCCGTCCGAAGAGACCCATGCCGGATAGGTTCCGTTAGCGGTCTTAGGAGCATCATACGCCTCGCCATACGCCCTCGTAGCGTTGCCGTAACGATGGTAAAGCTCCGCGAACTTCTGCTGCCGGGGGTTGAGGCTCATACCAGTTCTTCCATCGCTCCCCAGAGTTTCGAGAGGATCTCCTCGACAACGTCCTCATCATCACCAAACTCAGTGGCGAACTCAGTGAACTCCTTCTTATTCTCGACTAGGAAGTAGCGGATCAGATCCAGCTCCTCCCAAGTAAACTTGTTGCTGTCGTCGCTCATTTCTTTCATGCTTACCGTCAAACCTAACCTGTCAAGTCAGTAAATTCGCTTACCACTTCTCACCAACAGTGGCGCATCCGGCTTAGTATTCGTCCCGAGTCGCTTGTAGATGCGGCTCTCCTCGCGCAACCGCAGACCGCAAGGTTGGCATCGCGATCCTCCATTGTAGGCAGGGTCCATGCAGTCAACGCACTTGCCTTCGGCGCGAAGTCTTCGCCTTCTCAGGGTCTCGCTATGCACTGGTCCTGGTTCTAGCTTTCTT
>JAIYCT010000002.1 GCA_027487865.1 Microbacteriaceae bacterium | reverse complement strand
TGGTTTGGCCTCTTCCGCGTTCGCTCGCCACTACTAACGGAATCACTGTTGTTTTCTCTTCCTGATGGTACTGAGATGTTTCACTTCCCATCGTTCCCTCTATCCCGCCTATACATTCAGCGGGAAGTAACCAGATCAAGTCTGGCTGGGTTTCCCCATTCGGACATCCTCGGATCAAAGTCTGCTTATCGACTCCCCGAGGCTTATCGCAGATTGCTACGTCCTTCTTCGGCTCCTATTGCCAAGGCATCCACCGTGTGCTCTTTGAAACTTGACACACAAAGAAGATCTACCACGTATAAATACGTGACAAATCGTCGACCTGGATAAATCCAGGTCTAAAGATGCTCGCGTCCACTATGTAGTTCTCAAAGTACGGGCGGTTCCGCATTCAAAGGTTTCCCTTCTCAATACGAACCTGACCATTATGAGTCAAACTCGAAATGGCCCCTGGATTTCGTTTCCGATCTCCAAGGACCCAACAGCGTGCTGAGGTCAAAATCCATCCCAGAGTTTCCAGCCTTGCGGCGTACTTCTCAAAAGATTTCTTCATGCTCCAATGTGATGTTCCACCCATGAGCTAACCAGCTACAGAACATTTGCCTGCAGATGGCTCTCTTATGAAGAACCGAAGTTCTTCGAGATGCTCCTTAGAAAGGAGGTGATCCAGCCGCACCTTCCGGTACGGCTACCTTGTTACGACTTAGTCCCAATCACCAATCCCACCTTCGACGGCTCCCTCCTTACGGTTAGGCCACCGGCTTCGGGTGTTACCGACTTTCGTGACTTGACGGGCGGTGTGTACAAGGCCCGGGAACGTATTCACCGTAGCGTTGCTGATCTACGATTACTAGCGACTCCGACTTCATGAGGTCGAGTTGCAGACCTCAATCCGAACTGAGACCGGCTTTTTGGGATTCGCTCCACCTTACGGTATTGCAGCCCTCTGTACCGGCCATTGTAGCATGCGTGAAGCCCAAGACATAAGGGGCATGATGATTTGACGTCATCCCCACCTTCCTCCGAGTTGACCCCGGCAGTATCCCATGAGTTCCCACCATTACGTGCTGGCAACATAGGACGAGGGTTGCGCTCGTTGCGGGACTTAACCCAACATCTCACGACACGAGCTGACGACAACCATGCACCACCTGTATAGAGACCTTGCGGGGAGTACATTTCTGCACTTTTCCTCTATATGTCAAGCCTTGGTAAGGTTCTTCGCGTTGCATCGAATTAATCCGCATGCTCCGCCGCTTGTGCGGGCCCCCGTCAATTCCTTTGAGTTTTAGCCTTGCGGCCGTACTCCCCAGGCGGGGTGCTTAATGTGTTAACTTCGTCACGGACCACGTGGAATGTGGCCCACAGCTAGCACCCACCGTTTACGGCGTGGACTACCAGGGTATCTAATCCTGTTCGCTCCCCACGCTTTCGCTCCTCAGCGTCAGTTACGGCCCAGAGATGTGCCTTCGCCATTGGTGTTCCTCCTGATATCTGCGCATTCCACCGCTACACCAGGAATTCCCATCTCCCCTACCGCACTCTAGCCTGCCCGTACCCACTGCAAGTTCGAGGTTGAGCCTCGAAATTTCACAGCAGACGTGACAAACCGCCTACGAGCTCTTTACGCCCAATAATTCCGGACAACGCTTGCACCCTACGTATTACCGCGGCTGCTGGCACGTAGTTAGCCGGTGCTTTTTCTGCAGGTACCGTCACTTTCGCTTCTTCCCTGCTAAAAGAGGTTTACAACCCGAAGGCCTTCGTCCCTCACGCGGCGTTGCTGCATCAGGCTTTCGCCCATTGTGCAATATTCCCCACTGCTGCCTCCCGTAGGAGTCTGGACCGTGTCTCAGTTCCAGTGTGGCCGGTCACCCTCTCAGGCCGGCTACCCGTCGTCGCCTTGGTGAGCCATTACCTCACCAACTAGCTGATAGGCCGCGAGCTCATCCTTGACCGAAATTCTTTCTTCCCCAGTGGATGCCCACCGAGGAAAATATCCGGTATTAGCTACAGTTTCCCGCAGTTATCCCAGAGTCAAGGGCAGATTGCTCACGTGTTACTCACCCGTTCGCCACTAATCCGCCGGAGCAAGCTCCAGCTTCATCGTTCGACTTGCATGTGTTAAGCACGCCGCCAGCGTTCGTCCTGAGCCAGGATCAAACTCTCCGTAAAAATCATTCTGCCTACAAGTAGGCAAGCTTCTACGAACACCCCGGAAAAAGGGGTGATCAATTTGATTTGGCTTTCGAACTGTCAACTGACAATTCATGTTTTGTATCTTTATCCAAAAGGAATCTCTGCCAGAACCGAAGTTCCAGCCGAGGTTTTTGGCATCGACATTGTGCACGCTGTTGAGTTCTCAAAGATCGGATGCATCTGGCTTTCCCTCGCGGGTCAACTCCAGAGCAACTTTTCAAGTCTACCGATTTGACACCCCATGTCAACTCCTCGTTTCCGAGGAATTTCCACCAGTTATCTCAGCGGGAGACCTAAATCCTAGACGCAAAAATTGCAAGCCACAAGGGCTAGTTTCTGGTCTAAGACTGTTGAAACTTGAGCCGGCGATCTCAATCGGATCTTGCCAAACTTTGGACAACTCGTAGAGCTTAGTCACGATTTGGTAAAGCTGTCAAATCGAGGGCAGAAACGGCGTGTTGAGTCTTCAAATTAGAAGAAAAGCCCGGCGAGCGACTTCTTTCCGCGAGCCAAAACAGCCTGATTTCCCGGCAAAACATCATCTAAAACCGCAGATTCGCTATCGATCTTGGTTTTATTGACCGAGACTCCACCTTGTTCGATAGCTCTGCGCGCGTCTGACTTGGACTCACACAGCCCAGTAGCCAACAGAGCATCAACTACCAAGGAACCCTTGGAAACCTCGGCATTTGGCAGCTCATTGAGCGCTGAACGCAAAGTCTTAGCATCAAGTGACCGAATATCTCCCGCGCCAAATAGTGCCATGGCTGCATCTTGGGCCGCAATGGCCTCTGCATGCGAGTGAACAAGCTCAGTAACCTCTAGGGCTAGGCGACGCTGTGCTTCGCGCTTGAATGGCTCAGCTTCAACCTTTTGCTGATACTGCTCAATCTCAGCCCGGGGTAGGAAGGTGAATACCTTGAGTCGATCAATAACGTCTGCGTCATCGGTGTTTAGCCAGAACTGATACATCGCATAAGGGCTAGTGAGTTCGACATCGAGCCAAATCGCGTTGCCCTCGCTCTTTCCAAACTTCTTACCGTCAGAGTTGGTAATCAACGGAGTCGCTATCAGGTGAACAGATGAACCTTCGACGCGGTGAATCAAATCCGTGCCCGAGGTTAGGTTTCCCCACTGATCACTACCACCGGTTTGCAGCACGCAGTTGTAGCGACGGTTTAGCTCTAAGAAATCCAGTCCCTGGAGAATCTGGTAGCTGAACTCTGTGTAGCTGATACCACTGTCCGAATTCAGGCGAGCCGACACAGCATCTTTTGCGAGCATCTTGCCGACGCGGTAGTGCTTGCCTACATCTCTTAGGAAATCAAGCGCGCTGTAGTTCTGGGTCCAGTCCAGGTTATTCACCAGCCGCGCTGCGTTAGGCCCCTGGTAATCCAAAAAACGTTCGGTTTGGTCTGCCAAGCGGCTGACCCACTCGGAAACCGTTGCCTTGTCATTCAGCGTGCGCTCAGCATTTGGCTTTGGGTCACCGATCAATCCGGTTGCTCCACCCACAAGTGCCAGCGGGTTGTGACCGGCCAGCTGCAACCGACGCATGGTCAAAAGCTGGACCAGGTTTCCTAGGTGCAAGCTAGGGGCAGTTGGATCAAAGCCGCAGTAGTAGGTGATCGAGTTTTCCGAGAGCTCTTTGCGCAAGGCTTCCTCATCGGTTGAGAGCGCTACCAGCCCGCGCCACTTCAGCTCATCCAGAATGTGGCTAAAGGATGCGTCATTGCGCTGTTTATTCATAGTTTCTGCGCTGGCCAATTACTTCTCCCCCGCTAGCAATTTATTCAAAGCTCCAAGCTGCTTGTCCACTTCGGATAACGAGGTTCCACCGGCTGTGCTTCTAGCTGAGATAGCGCTCTGAACGTCGATTACCTTACGGACCTCCGGGGTGAGGTGGTTGGAGATTGCCGCCAACTGGGCATCGGTTGGATCTTGAAGCTGTAGGTTGTGCTGCTCGCAGAACTTCACAAGTTCACCTGTGATCTCGTGAGCGTCTCTAAAAGGCACACCTTGTTTGACTAACCACTCCGCAACATCGGTGGCCAGTGAGTAACCCATTGACGCAAGAGACTCCAGCAGTTCGGTATTGAAGCTAAGGGTTGCAACCATCCCGGAGAATGCTGGCAAAACCAAAAGCAGGCTGTCCACCGAATCAAATACCGGTTCTTTGTCTTCCTGCAAATCTCGGTTGTAGCTCAGCGGCAATCCCTTCAGGGTTGCAAGTAGTCCAATGTGATTACCAATCAACCTTCCGGCCTTGCCTCTTGCAAGCTCGGCAATATCAGGGTTCTTTTTCTGCGGCATGATCGAGGAACCGGTTGAGAAAGAATCATCCAACTGGACATACCCGAATTCAAAAGTCGACCAAGCAATAATCTCCTCGGCGAACCTCGATAGATCAACCGCAATCATGGTTGCGATAAAGCTAAATTCTGCGACCACGTCTCTGGAGGCGGTGGCATCCATGCTGTTCTGAGTAACCGAAGCAAAACCAAGTTCTTTTGCCACCAGATTTGCATCAAGGCCAAGCGTGTTACCGGCCAGTGCGCCAGAGCCATAGGGAGACAGGTTTGCCCGGTCACGCCAATTTTCTAAGCGCTCCAAGTTTCTAACCATCGGCCAGGCATGGGCTAGCAGGTGGTGAGAAAGCAGCACCGGCTGGGCGTGCTGAAAGTGAGTTCGGCCAGGCATTGCAACACCGCGGTGCTTGGTGGCTTGGGCTACCAGCGCTGCCAGATAACTGTGCAGTTGCTTTTCTATCTCTGAAGCCGCATCCAGCAAAAATGAACGAATCAAAGTGGCAATCTGGTCATTGCGTGAGCGACCAGCGCGAATCTTGCCGGCAATGTCGCTTCCTGCGATTTCAATGAGTCCACGCTCTAATGCTGCGTGAACATCCTCCTCCTGCGGCAACGGTCCAAAGCTTCCGGCCAAAACTTTTTCCAACAACTGAGCGATTGCGTCCTCAAGGACCGCCAATTCGGAACTGGAAAGATAGCCGGCTTTGTGAAGCGCTTGGATGTGAGCACTGGTGCCGCGCAGGTCATAGGGAGCTAGTCGAAAATCGAAGTGCGTGGATCGAGAAAGTGCAGCCAAGGCGTCATTTGGGCCAGACGCGAACCGTCCGCCCCAAAGTGAGTCATTGCTCTGTGCCATCTGTCCTCTTACTTCTTTATCCTGCTAAGTCTAGTTTTGCCTTGAGAGCCAAAGCATTAGCGCCTTCTGCGCATGCAAACGATTCTCCGCTTCATCCCAGATTCGAGACTGCGCACCATCAAGCACCTCAGCAGCTACTTCGTAGCCGCGATAGGCGGGCAAGCAGTGCAGGAAGATCGCACTTGGGTTGGCCTTTGCCATAAGTGCTGAATCCACCGTGTAGCCCGCAAATAGCTTCACGCGCTTTTCTTTCTCGTCCTCCATGCCCATTGAAACCCAGGTGTCGGTAGTAACTACATCTGCTCCTGCAACAGCCAGAGCTGGATCTTCAAAGACTTCGATGTGCTGACCAAACTGCTGCGCTATCGCCTGAGCCCTAGCTACTACCTCGGCAGCCGGCTGGAATCCGGCTGGAGCGCCAATCGAAACGCTCATACCCGCTAGCGCACAAGCCACAAGATAGCTGTTACCCATGTTGTTAGCAGCATCACCAATGTACGCAAGCTTGAGTCCTTGGGTCTTGCCAAACTCTTCCCTGA
The DNA here is from genome assembly GCA_027487865.1 of Microbacteriaceae bacterium. Classification (GTDB taxonomy): domain Bacteria; phylum Actinomycetota; class Actinomycetes; order Actinomycetales; family Microbacteriaceae; genus Aquiluna. Next base: position 462,205 of record JAIYCT010000002.1, on the reverse strand, counting down.
TTGTGAGCAGGTCTGCCAAAAGCTGGCACGGGTGCCAGTCATCGGAAAGCGAATTGATGACAGGAACTTTGGAGTTCGCGGCCATCTCCTCAAGCCCTGCTTGGGAATAGGTACGCCAAATAATCTGCGCTACCTGACGATCCAAAACTCGAGCGGTGTCTGCTACCGACTCCTTTTTGCCAAGCTGCGAGGATCCGCTATCAATAATCAGCGGGACTCCACCGAGGTCTGCGATGCCGGTGGCGAACGAGACTCGGGTTCGAGTTGAAGTCTTATCAAAAATAACTGCCACGGTCTGAGGACCGGCAAATGGCTTGTGTGCAAAACGATTGGCTTTTAGTTCTAAGGCAAGCTCAAGAATCTCAGCCTGCTCTTTTGGTGTCAGGTCATCGTCTTTTAGAAAGTGTCTAGTCACGTCAGTCCTTAGTTAGTTACCTGAGTGCCGACACCGGACTCAGTAAAAATCTCAAGCAGAATGCTGTGCGGTTGACGGCCATCAATAATGTGTGCTTTTGGCACACCACCCTCTACCGCCTCAAGACAAGCCTGCATCTTTGGAATCATGCCAGATTCCAATGCTGGAATAAGTTCCCGCAATTCCGAAACCGTGATCTCAGATACCAGTGAGTCCAAGTTTGGCCAGTCGGCATAGAGCCCAGGAACGTCGGTGAGAACCATGAGTTTCTCTGCGCCCAGCGCTACAGCCAAGGACGAGGCTGCCAGATCTGCGTTCACATTTAGCAGCTCACCATAAACCGTTGGTGCGACGGTTGAGATAACCGGTATCTTGCCAGCGTCGATGGCCTGCAGCACGCTTCTTGGGTTTACCGTGCGGACCTCTCCGACAAGTCCCAGATCTACTTCACCCTCTTGTGTTGAGGCAGTTACCTTCTCGGCCCTGAAGAGATTGTCGTCTTCGCCTGAAAGCACCACAGTCTGGGCTCCAGAGGCTTCGATAAGTTCCGCAAGCTGTTTGCTGACCTGATTTCGCAATACATCGCGAACGACCTTGATGGTCTGTTCGTCGGTGTACCTAAAGCCGTGCTTAAATTCGCTTTGAATACCAAGCTCCGAAAGACGAGCGGTGATTTGAGGTCCGCCGCCGTGAACCACCACCGGCTTGATACCGACAAATCTCAAATACGCCATGTCCTGCGCGAATGCTGTCTGCAAAGCCTCATCGACCATCGCGTTACCACCAAACTTCACAACCACAATTCGCCCGTGAAACTCGCGCAACCAATCCAGAGACTCGATTAGAGTCTCGGCCTTGATGCGGGCGAGCGCTTGGTCTGGGTTGGCAGGAATCATTAGCTGGAGTATGCGCTGTTCTCTTCGACGTATTCGTGGGTCAAGTCATTGGTCACCACGGTTGCGAAATCAACACCGACATTTAGGTTGATGTTGATCTCCACCTTGCGAGGCGCAAGGTCAATCAAACCTCTATCCCCTGCTGGTTGGCCATTGCTGGAGATTAGTACTCCGTTGATGGCAACATCGATGTTGTATGGGTCAAATTCGGCCTTAGTGGTTCCAACCGCGGCAAGGATTCGGCCCCAGTTTGGATCGTTGCCATAGATTGCCGCCTTGAACAAGTTGTTGCGAGCTACCGACCTGGCAACCTCAACGGCATCGTCCTCACTTGCCGCACCCTCGACAGTGATGTGGATGTTGTGGGAAGCACCTTCTGCATCATCAAGCAATTTCAACGCCAGCTCTTTGCAAACCTGAGTGAGAAGCTCTTGAAATTCATCCAATTGAGCCGCAATCCCCGAAGCACCAGACGCCATCAAGGTCACCTGGTCGTTAGTGGACATGCAGCCATCGGAATCCAAGCGATCAAAAGAAACCCGAGTGGCCGCCCTGAGTGCTGAATCTAACTCTGCTGAGCCAACTACCGCATCAGTTGTGATGACCACCAGCATGGTTGCAAGCCCCGGAGCAAGCATTCCTGCGCCTTTGGCCATACCACCGATTCGCCAGCCGCTGGGTGATTCAGCTTCGGCGCGCTTGGCAACCGAGTCGGTGGTCATGATGGCTTCGCTTGCAACAACTCCGCCATCGTGAGACAAGGTGTCAACCGCGCTCTTCACGCCGTCCAAAAGCTTCTCGCGATCCAACTGCTCGCCAATTAGGCCAGTGGAGCACACCAATACATCCGAAGATGAGACCTCTAGGTGATTAGCAAGAGCTTCCGCTGTGGCATGAGTGGTTTGAAAACCTTGCGGTCCGGTGTAGCAATTGGCACCCCCGGAGTTCAGGACAATTGCCGATACTTTCTGATCCTTGATGACCTCTTTGGACCAAAGGATTGGATTCGCCTGACAGCGGTTAGTAGTGAAAACAGCGGCAGCTAACTGCAGCGGTCCCTGGTTTACAACTACTGCGAGATCTTTCTTGCCCGAGGTCTTGAGCCCGCAGGCCACACCGCTGGCGGCGAAGCCTTTGGCAAAGGTCACGCTCACGGCGCCACTCCATCGATTGGCAACCCAAGGGTTTCCGGCAAGCCAAGTGCGAGGTTCATGCTCTGAATGGCAGCTCCGGCGGTTCCCTTGACCAAGTTGTCAATTGCAGAAACAATAACCACGCGCTGCGCTGACTGATCAAAACTCAAAGAAATCTGAGCGGTGTTGACTCCCAAAACCGATGAGGTGTTGGGCTGCTGCCCCTCACCTAATACCTGGATAAATACCTCATCACCGTAAGCCTGCTCATATGCAGCAACTAACTTGGTAAAGCTAAAGCTATTGCTCACCTTCGCGGTGTTCACGGCCAAAATTCCGCGGGACATTGGAACCAAAACCGGTGTGAAAGACACCTTCACCTCCGCACCCGATGCATGTGCCAAATTCTGTTCAATCTCTGGAGTGTGTCGATGGATTCCACCGACACCGTATGCGCGGGCTGATCCTTGAACTTCGCTAGCGAGTAGGTCTGCCTTCAAGCTTCTTCCAGCACCCGAAGTTCCCACCGAGAGAACTGAAACGATGTCCTTTGGTTCAATAAGCCCGGCGGTAAGAGCTGGAGCTAGTGCCAAGGTGATTGCTGTGACATTGCAACCCGGAACCGCCACCCGATTCACCCCGCGCAGATTCTCACGTTGCTTTCCTCCGCTAGCCAAAGTGAGCTCCGGCATACCGTAGGCCCAGGTGCCAGCATGTGCGGTGCCGTAAAACTTCTCCCAGGCCTTGGAATCCTTGAGCCGGAAGTCTGCACCGCAGTCCAAAACCAAAAAACTCTCTGGCAGGTAAGCGGCCACTTCAGCGCTGGTGGCATGCGGAAGCGCTAAGAACACAATGTCGTGACCTGCAAGGCTCTCCCTGCTGGTCTCCACGAAAACTCGATCTTCATAACTTTTTAGGTGAGGATGCAGGGCGGAGACTGGTTGGCCGGCATTTGTGTTGGCGGTAACAGCGCCAAGTTCAAGTTCTGGATGCATAGCAATCAGGCGCAGCAATTCACCACCGACATAACCGCTGGCTCCAGCTACTGCGACCTTGAATACCATCTACGCCCTTAGGGTTGCGCCAAATTTTTGACTTGCCAAAGCAACCGCTGCGTCTTTAGACAAGGTGGCCTCAGCCTGAGTCAATGTGCGATCAGCTGCCCTGAAGCGAAGGCTGAACGTGACAGACTTACTGCCCGCTGGCACGTTGTCGCCGCGGTAATCATCGACCAGCGAAACATCTTCCAGAAGATCTCCCGCACCCTCACGAATAACAGCAATCAGGTCCGCGGCTGGAACATCCAGGGAAACCAAAAGCGATAGATCCTGAGTAGCGGCCGGCATGACTCGGAGCTCTGCAGCCTGCAAAACTTCCGGAGCGTGAGCGAATAGCGCATCAAGATTTATCTCGAATGCTGCAACTTTTCGAGGCAGGTGATACTCGGCTGTTAGCGCCGGAGCAACCTCGCCCAGATGACCAACGATTTCACCTTCGACCAATACCTCGGCGGCTCTTCCCGAGTGGAAACCCAACACGGTTGACTGTCTAATCTCAAACGGAACTCCGGCGGCACGAGTGATCTGCTCAACAGCCAAAATTGCCTGCGGGTAGCCGGACTGAACTGCCTGCTGCCCAGGAGCCTGAGGGATCCAGTCTCCTAGCACAACTCCAGCTAGGTGCCTTGGCTGAACTGGAATTGAGGCGTTCAACTCAGCAAGTTGTTCAGAGCTTGGGCGAACGTTGCCGACCGGAAGTGAGGTAGTCGCATTGCCCTGAGCTGGAAGGAATACCGAGCCCTCTTCAATCAAAGCAACGTCGGTGGTTCCACGCGAAAGATTTCTGGCCGCTGCCTGCAGCAGTCCTGGGATCAAGCTGTTTCTCAGTTCCGGACTATCCCCCTGCATTGGGTTTTCTAGCCTGAGTGCAGGGCTCTGTGAGAACTCACGGTTTTGCTGTTCGGAGTAAAACGGGTAGTTCAAAACTTCGGTGAAACCCGCTCCAGCTAAACCAGCAAGTGCCCTGCGACGGAATTGCTGCCTTGGTGTCAGACCTCGACCTGGAGGGGCAACTGGAATCCTGGAAGGAATCAGGTGGTAACCAGCAAGTCTTGCGACCTCCTCGACCAAATCTGTCTTGTGACGAATATCTGGTCTCCAACTTGGAGGAGTTACTGTGACAGCGTCATCGTGGACTCGAAGCTCGCAACCGATCTGATGCAAAAGATCCAAAATCTGTTGGTTGGCGTAGTCGACTCCCACCAGCTCCAACGCAAAAGCAAACGGTAGCTCGATCTCAATCTTTGGAAGGTCAGTTCGGTAGCTCGAGCCAAAACCATTGAGCTGCCCGCCGGCAAGTTCAACCAAAAGCTGTGCCACACGAGCGGCCGCAATTGGACCAACTTCCGGGTCAACTCCGCGCTCGAAGCGCTTGGATGCCTCCGATGCCAGCTTGTGTCTGCGAGCAGTACGAGCAATTGAAATCGGATCAAACAACGCCGCTTCAATCAGCACGTTCTTTGTGGCTGAGCTGACCTCGGAAGAGGCTCCTCCCATGACTCCTGCCAGACCAATTGGTCCAGAGTCGTCGCAGATCAAAAGGTCTTCAGGGTGAAGGGTGCGAACCTTCTCATCCAGGGTTTGAAGTTGTTCCCCAGCAACAGCGCGTCGCACGGTTATCCCGCCAACGAGTCTGTCCTGGTCATAGGCGTGAATTGGCTGTCCAAGTTCCAACATCACATAGTTGGTGATGTCGACAGCGATCGAGATCGAACGCATGCCCGCAAGCTTGAGACGATTCGCCATCCAGCTCGGTACAGGTGCATTTGCGTCAATCCCTGAGACTCCAAGGGTTGTAAAAATAGAAGATCCGGGAACGCCGTGGATTGGAGCATCGTCCTGAACCTGGACGCTAAATCCACTGCCGGCTTTAGCGGAAACTTTGGTTGCAGGGTCCGTGAACTTTGCGCCTGAGGCGTGACTGTACTCGCGCGCTATGCCGCGAATCGAAAGGCAGTAACCGCGATCTGGGGTGACATTGACCTCAGCGGCAGATTCATTTAGCCCCAAAAGTTCTAGGGCATCGGTGCCAACTTCAGGGTCAAGCCCAAGAGTTGAAAGCCTGAGAATTCCCTCGTGGTCATCGCTGAGTCCGAGTTCCCTTGAGGAGGCGATCATTCCATCGGAGACGTGCCCATAAGTCTTGCGCGCTGCAATCTCAAAGCCACCAGGAAGCGCTGCCCCTGGCAGAGTAACGACCACCTTGTCGCCCTCGAAGAAGTTTCTTGCACCGCAAACCACGCCGTTTACGACACCTGGGGCAACCTCAACCTGGCACCAGCGAATGGTCTTGCCGTTCGACTGAGGCTCCTCGACAAACTCCAAAACCTTGCCAACCACAATTGGACCGCGGATATCTCCGCCGTGAGAGCCCTCTTCCTCAAGCCCAACTTTTACAAGCTGCGCCATGACATCGTCCGGGGTGGAATTCTGAGGCAGTTCTACGAACTCTGCCAACCAGCTCAAAGGAACTCTCATCAGATCACCGAGCCAAACTGCTGGGAGAACCGAGCGTCGGCTTCCACCATGTCGTGCATGTCTCGAACTCCATTGCGGAACATCAAGGTGCGCTCAATGCCCATGCCGAAGGCGAATCCGGTGTAAACCTCAGGGTCGATGCCTGCGGCAAGCAAAACATTGGGGTTGACCATTCCGCAGCCGCCCCACTCAACCCAGCGTGCGCCGCCCTTAGCGCCTGGGTGCCACACATCCAACTCTGCCGATGGCTCAGTGAATGGGAAAAAGCTCGGGCGCAATCTGATCTTGGCTTCGGGTCCAAACATCACCCGTGCGAAGTGCTCCAGGGTGCCCTTGAGATCAGACATGGTTAGACCCTTGTCGACCGCTAGCCCTTCCACCTGGTGAAATACCGGGGTGTGGGTGGCATCGAGCTCATCGGTGCGGAAAACCCGTCCCGGGCAAAGCACATAAAGCGGCAATTCGCGCTCTAGCAGTGAGCGCACCTGCACCGGAGATGTGTGCGTGCGCAGCAGTAGGTGGTTGTCCACTGGCGCTACAAAGAACGTATCCTGCATGGCACGTGCCGGGTGATCCGGGTGGAAATTCAGTGCATCAAAGTTGAACCACTCGTTTTCAAGCTCCGGACCATCTGCAATTTCCCAACCCATACCGATGAAAACATCGCTAATCGAATCCATTAGAAGCGACAGCGGGTGCCTTGCACCCTTTGGAGCAACTCTTGGGTAGGCGGTGATGTCAACGCGCTCTAATTCCAGAGCCTCTGAATCCGCAACAGCCTGCAGCTCGGATTCCTTGGTTGCGAAAGCGGCATTCAGCTCGGCCCTCGCGGCCCCAACCAACCTTCCAGCCTCAGCCTTTTGGTCGTTTGGAAGCGACTTGATAAGGGCATTGAGCTTTGAAAGTGGCGACTCTTCGCCAACTGCAGAAGCTTTGATGGCCTTTAGGTCTTGAAAGTTGTCTGCCTTTTGCACAAGCGCAAGAGAGGAAGCAAGCGCTTGGCTTACTGTTTCGGCTGTTAGTTGTTCAGACACTCGTAAAGTTTAGCGATTGCTTCGCATTTCAAACGCTGAGGCATACAGGCAAACTGAAGCTGCTGTAGCAAGGTTTAGCGATTCTGCTGCTCCAAAAATCGGCAGAGCGACAATTTCATCCGCCAACTGAAGCATTTCAGGTGAGACGCCGTGGGCTTCGTTACCAAAGATCCAAGCGGTTGGCTTTGAGAGTTGTGCTGTGATTTCAGTGATCAATTTTCCACCGGCACTGGCAGCGAATACCTGAATACCAGCTGCCTTGAGGGCTGCTACTAATTCAGCGGGGTCTTGATTGATAACTGCGGGGACATGCAAGATGCTGCCTGCGGTTGAACGAACCAGCTTCGGGTTGTAAAGATCAACTGAATCAGTTGTGAAGATGACAGCGTCCGCACCTGCGGCATCAGCTGCGCGAATCACAGTGCCACCATTACCTGGATCGCGAGCCTGATCCAGGATGGCAATCAGCTGGGGACCTGAGGCAATCAGCTCTTCGAGGCTGACATCAAACTGAGAAACAACAGCAACAACGCCCTGCGGAGTCTTGGTGTCTGCAAGCTTCTCCATGACCAAATCGGAGACCTCAATAATTGGAACCGAGGCGTCATAGAGCTGATCGAATAAATTCTCATACCGATCAAGGGCATTAGCGGTCGCAAAGACCTCTTGTGCCAGCTCCGGTTGCTTACAAAGCTCCTTGAGCCCCTGAGGCCCCTCAAGCAAAAAGAGCCCGGTTTCTAACCGGGCGTCTTTTTGTTGTAGGCGTGCGACCCCCTTCACCCTTTCGGATTTGGGGGCGTCAAGCATTAGCTAGCCTTGGCCGCGTTTACATCCTTAGGCAGTGCTGCCTTTGCAGATGCAACCAAAGACGCGAAGGCCTTTGGGTCGTGGATTGCTAGGTCAGCCATGATGCGACGGTCAACCTCGATACCAGCAAGCGCTAGGCCCTGGATAAAGCGGTTGTAGGTCATGCCGTTTAGACGAGCAGCTGCGTTGATGCGCTGAATCCAAAGGCGACGGAAGTTACCCTTGTTCTTTCTGCGGTCGTTGTATGCGTAAACCAACGAGTGCAGTAGCTGCTGCTTTGCCATACGGTACAAACGTGAACGCTGGCCGCGGTAACCGTGAGCGCGCTCAAGCGCAACACGACGCTTCTTCAGCGAGTTGACGGCGTTTTTTACTCTTGCCATTTTCTACTCCTATTTCTAAGCGTCGGCTAGCGGCCGAGCTGTCTCTTTAGCTTCTTGAAATCTGCTGGGGACACTACCTGGTCCTGGTTTAGACGACGGGTGCGTCTTGATGACTTGTGCTCCAGGTTGTGGCGCATGTTGATCTGCTGCTTCATCAGCTTGCCGCTGCCGGTAAAGCGGAAACGCTTCTTGGCGCCCGAGTGGGTCTTCATTTTCGGCATGATCTCTCCTTAGTTCTCTAATGTTGCTTCGGCCTGTGCAGGCTTAGCTTGGGCCTTTTTAGCTTCGGCCCTTGCCTCTGCTTTGTTCTTCAACGGCCCAATGACCATGACCATGTTGCGGCCATCAATCGAAGGGTTCGACTCCACGGTTCCGAATTCGGTTACTTCATCCGCTAGCTTGCGAAGCAAGTTCACACCCATCTCTGGACGTGACTGCTCGCGACCGCGGAAGACAACCATCACCTTCACCTTGTCGCCGGCCTTTAGGAATTTGCGAACCTGTCCAACTTTGGTGTTGTAGTCGTGATCGTCGATCTTTAGACCGAAACGAACCGTCTTCAACACGGTATTGACCTGGTTCTTTCTAGCTTCGCGAACCTTCTGTGCGGCTTCGTACTTGAACTTGCCATAGTCCATTACCTTGCAAACTGGAGGATTGGCTTCCGGTGCTACCTCGACTAGGTCTAGGTCTGCCTCACGGGCCATTCTCAATGCTTGATCAATAGGGACAACGCCAACCTGTTCACCTGCAGGTCCGATTAGTCGAACCTCGGTGACACGAATACGCTCATTGATGCGCGGATCGCTGATAACTAGCTCCTTAGGTACCGTTTTGACTCGCACGATATGCGCGCAAAAGCATCAAACGCTCAAACCCGGATACCTTTAGAGGCGGTAGACAGGTGGGAATGTAATCCACTTTCACTGAGCTATTAGCCCAGAGCCTCAGGTAGCCTAGCAGAACAAAACCCATTTTCGAAAGAGGAATTTTGTCCGAAGAGCTCACCAGAGACATTGCCGAAGTCCCTGCCGTAGAAATTATCAACACTGCCGCTGTGCACCTGATGAGCGCGGCTGCCGTGCAGTGCGGTCTCGCCGAAGATGCGCCGGCTGACCTCGATGAGGCAAGAAAGCTGATTACCGCGCTGGCTGGACTGATTACCGCTGCCGCACCTGAGATTGGCGATCACCATGCCCGACCACTTCGCGATGGATTACGTTCACTGCAGCTTGCCTTTAGAGAAGCATCGGCATTCCCAGACGAACCAGGCAAAGGGCCCGGAGAGAAATACACCGGTCCGGTGAACTAGCCCGCAACCAATTTGATGGTGAAGGAGTCCACCAGCTGCAAGAACTCTTGGGTTTGCAAAGTGGTTCCAAACTTTGTCAACACTTGCTGCAACTGCTCTTGAGTCAGACCACCAACCAACATAATTTCAAGGCCTAATTCAGGCTTTTGTAGCTGCCCGGTAGGGTCGGCATCAAATGCTCTGACCGTCTGAATCTCAGACTGCTGTGCAGAAGCCTGGAAAATCATTTGCAAAACCAACTCGTTTTTATGCGGTGGCTTCCAGCTAAGTCCCTGGGCCAATGCAGCGAGCGCCGGCCGGCGAATGCCGATTGCTAGACCTGCTGGGTTGAGAATTACTCGTTCATGCCCCTCGCCGATTGCTGCAATTGCCAGCTTTGCGCTCTCTACCGGGACTGGCCTCGCGGTTTGATTCCAAGCGGTCATCTCGGCAACCGAGCTAAATGCCGGTATCGCAGTTTTACCATCGGGTGTGCTGACTGCCACGATTGCCAAATCTGCGCTCTTATCGACAGTTTCACCGTGCGCCCCAACACCACTTTCCCCAAGTTCTGCAAGCAATGGAATTAGCAATCGAGATTGCGACAGCGCGCTAAAGAGAGCCTCTTTATCTAGCTCGCGATTCAGGACTTCAGCTAAAGCTTTTGGGGTTGAGCCATCGTCTTGAGACCAGTTGTTTTGCGAGAATTCTCGACCTTCCCAGGGAACGCCAGCAGAATCGTGAAATTTGTCGTGCATTAGCCGTTGGCGATTGCGAGAGCTTCTTGCAGGCTAAAGCGGCCAGCGTAGAGCGACTTACCCAAAATCGCTCCCTCCAAGCCAAGTGGAACTAGCTCCAGCAGGTCCTTGATGTCCTGAAGCGATGAAATCCCACCGGATGCGACCACCGGCTTGCTGGTGAACTGCATGACCTGCTTCAAAAGCTCGAGGTTTGGACCGCGTAGCGTGCCGTCCTTGGTTACATCCGTTACTACATAGCGTGAGCAGCCAGCGCCTTCCAGCCGGGCCAGCACCTCGAACAGATCTCCGCCCTCTTGAGTCCACCCTCTGGCAGCCAGAGTTGTACCCCTGACATCTAGACCAACAGCAATCTGATCCCCGTACTTAGCAATCACGCTCTCAGTCCACTCTGGGTTCTCCAGCGCAGCGGTGCCAAGGTTGACGCGGGTAGCACCAAGTTCCAAAGCGGCGGCCAGCGATGCGTCATCGCGGATACCACCGGAGAGTTCGATTTTGGTAGTTCCGGCTTGACCAACAACTTCGGCGATCACGGCCCGATTGTCTCCCCTGCCAAATGCAGCATCCAGATCAACCAGGTGAATCCACTCTGCCCCAGCGCTAATCCAATCCTGCGCTGCAGCAAGAGGGTGACCAAAGTCCTCCTCGCTACCGGCCTCACCTTGAGTCAGACGGACAGCCTTACCGCTGGCAACATCAACCGCTGGCAAAAGTTCGAGTTTCATGTGTCTCCTAGATAGAACGAATCCAGTTTCGAAGCAGCTGCAAACCTGCTTCGCCTGATTTTTCGGGGTGGAATTGGGTTGCACTGAGCGGACCGTTTTCGATCGCTGCCAAAAAACGTTCGCCGTGTTCGGACCAGGTCAACGCTGCCTTCACAAAAGGCGGCTGAATATCTAGCTCCCAGTTTTTTGCGGCATAGGAGTGGACGAAGTAAAAGCGTTCATCCTCGACTCCTTCGAATAGAGAACTCTTGGGATCGCTTGAAACCTTGCTCCAGCCGATGTGCGGCAAAGTTGGAGCTTCAAGCATGGTTACTGAACCTGGCCACTGTCCAAGGCCCTCGGTATCAATCCCGTGCTCGACGCCATGCTCAAACATCACCTGCATGCCAACGCAAATACCAAGCACAGCTCGTCCCGCTGTCAGGCGCTGGTCGATAAGGCTGGCTGCATTGTGTTTGGTTAGGTTTCTCATCACCGAAGCAAATGCCCCCACTCCCGGAAGCAGCATGCCGTCTGCTTCTAAAAGAACCTTGCGATCTGAGGTTAGAAACACCTCCGCACCGGCGTGCTCTAGGGCGCGACAGGCTGAGTGAATATTGCCACTGCCGTAGTCAAAGACCGCGACGGTCTTAGTCAAAGGCTTCCCTTAGTTGAAGGAACGCCAGATACTCGAACATCAAGCTCTACTGCCTTGCGCATAGCGCGAGCCAGTGCTTTGAACTCGGCCTCGGCAATGTGGTGAGCGTCACGGCCCGCTAGCACGGTCACGTGCAGCGTAAGGCCCGCGTTGTAGGCGATTGCCTCAAAAACGTGTCGCACCATCGAACCCGTGAAGTGACCACCGATTAGGTGGAATTCAAAACCTTGAGGCTCTCCAGAGTGGACCAGAAACGGCCTACCTGAAACATCCACAACCGCACGTGCCAAGGCCTCATCCAGCGGCACAGTAGCGTCGCCGTAACGTGCGATACCGGCCTTGTCTCCAAGCGCCTGCTTGATGGCTTGGCCCAAGACGATTGCGGTGTCCTCAACGGTGTGGTGAACATCGATTTCGATATCGCCAACAGATTTGACCTTGAGGTCAATGAGTGAGTGCTTGGAAAAAGCGGTCAACATGTGGTCGAAAAATGGCACACCGGTCTCAATCTCGGACTGACCTGAACCATCAAGGTTCAACTCAAGTTCGATCTTGGACTCGCTTGTTGCGCGGGAAAGCTTTGCAATTCGGCTCATGTTTGGACCTCGTTTGGGAAGATGTCCCAAGTTTAGCCAAGAATCAAGGCTAGTTCACCGAGTAATTTGCTGGTCTCTGCCTCAGTACCTGCTGTTATGCGCAATGTGTTGGGGATTCCGACGTTACGGACTATTACTCCCCTGGCCAACAGCGCCTCAAAAACCTCGTTGGGATTCTCAAAACCTTCTACCAACACGAAGTTAGCTTCTGATTTGTATGCGCTCAGGCCCAAGAGCCCCAGCTGAGCAATCATTCGGTCTCTTTGAACCTTAATCTGCTCAACATTCGCAAGCATTTCCGGTGCATGACGAAGTGCTGCTCTCGCAGCAGCCTGGGTCAAAGCCGACAGGTGATAAGGAAGACGTACAATCCGCAGCGCGTCCACAACGGCCTCGTCAGCAGCCATGTATCCGACTCGCGCTCCGGCAAATGCAAATGCCTTGCTCATGGTGCGACTAACGATCAAACGTGGACGTCCTGCCAACAACTCAACAGCGGAGGATTCTGAAGAGAACTCCGCATACGCCTCATCAATCACCAAAATGCCATCAAAGGCGTCATAGGCAGCTCGAACGACCTCGTTGTCAATCGATGTTCCAGTTGGGTTGTTTGGGTTGCATAAGATCGCAATTGACGGCTTGTGGGCAGCCAATTGCTCGGCCACGTAACCCGAAGACAGTTCAAAAGCAGCCTCGCGAGGAAGTTCGCGGTAATCAGTGAGGGTTATGCGAGCAATGTTTGGATACATCGAATATGTCGGGCCAAAACTTAGAGCTGATTTACCCGGTCCGCCAAAGGCTTGGAAGATTTGGGTGAGGATTTCGTTGGAGCCGTTCGCTGCCCAGGTCTGACTAGCGCTTAGGCCATGTCCCAGAAAAGCCGCAAACTGTCCCCTGAGTTCTATGAACTCTCGGTCTGGATAGCGGTTGAGTCTTAGTACCTCGGAAGCTAACTCTTGAATGATGTCCAGTGCCACTGCCTCTGGAATGCCAAAAGTGTTCTCGTTTACGTTCAGCTGAACAGGCACATCAAGCTGAGGAGCACCGTAGGGTTTCAGTCCTCTAAGGTCATCGCGAATTGGCAGGTCATCGAGATTGGTCACCCGTAGAGATTACCCGATTGGGCTATGGGAGGGCGATCTGCTGTCCAGGAGTTAGCTCAGCAGTCTCAAGTGCGTTCAGCAAGACAACCTCAGCAATCCAGTCGCGTGGATCCTGATTTGAAGCGTAAGAGTCTGCAAGCGACCAAAGCGAATCACCGGACTGAACCGTTACGTACTGCAGTTCGCCAGGCTCTTGGCTTCCTGCGAAGGAGCCCGAAATCGATGCCATGGTGAAGGATGCAGCCAAGGCCAAGATTGCGAGCCCGCGGAGCAGGCGTCTTGGGCTGGTTAGTCGGTAGGAAGTAACAGCACTCATTGTGATCATCACCCTTCTGTTCGATTCTTTGTTTCGAACATTTGTTCTAAGTATAGAAACATTTCCGACATTTTCAAGTTTTTTGCAAGAAATTCTTCAAATAACTCGAAAATGTGTTTGGCAAACGCTGATTTAGCGAATACAGTTTCGACATAAGAAGTAAAGCTTCACCCACTGACATTTTGAGAGGGGCAGTTATGGATAGCTCTGAGTTGACCGATGTGCAGCAGAGAATTCTCGCTGTAATTCGTGAATCAATGCAGGCCAGGAACTACGCACCGTCGATGCGAGAGATCGGCGAATCGGTCGGGCTAAGCTCCACCGCCAGCGTTTCCCACCAGCTAAACAAGCTCGAGCTGCTCGGATTCATAAGCCGTGACCCGCGTCGTCCAAGGACGATTGACCTGTTGGGATTTGATGACTTTGCGGGAGAGATTTTCAAAGCTGACGCCGCAATGGTCCCGCTGGTTGGCCGGATTGCTGCCGGTGGCCCTATTACTGCGGAACAGAATGTCGAGGATGTCTTCGCACTGCCTCGCCAATTGGTAGGTCAGGGTGACCTGTTCCTTTTGAAGGTTGTCGGGGAATCCATGATTGATGCCGCGATCTGCGATGGCGACTGGGTAGTCGTTAGGCAGCAGCAAAGCGCTGAGAACGGCGACATCGTGGCTGCGCTGCTGGAAGACGAAGCGACGGTGAAGACTTTCAAGCAGAGAGATGGCCACACCTGGCTATTGCCACGTAACTCGGCATTCGAACCAATCCTTGGTGACCACGCAGTCATCCTTGGCAAGGTTGTGGCTGTGCTTAGGGCTGTGTAGCGAACTGCAGCAATTCTGCCGCTAAGTCTTGCTTTACAAGTGCCTTCAAGCGAGTGCCCGATTCCACATATTCAAGTTCCAGCACCTTGCCCGATAGGTGCGCCCTTGAGACCAGATCGCCGCGGCTGTATGGCACAACCCCGACAAACTCAACATCGGGCCTTGGCAGTAGCTCCGCAATCTTTGCTTCGAGTTCCTCAAAGCCCAATCCGGTTCTTGCTGAGATAAGAAGTGAACCGGGAACGAGCCCGCGAAGCCGGACTTGATCTTCGTCGCTTAGAAGGTCCACCTTGTTGAAGACGATTAGCTCAGGAATACTTGAAGCTTCCACTTCGGAAATCACCTCGTGAACGGTGCGAATCTGCCCCATAGGATCCGAGTCGGTGCCATCCACCACGTGAACAATCAGGTCCGCGTGAGAAATCTCCTCGAGCGTTGACCTGAAAGCCTCGATTAACTGGTGCGGGAGTTGGCGAACAAATCCGACGGTGTCGGCAATCGTGTAACCGCGGCCATCGGGTGTCGCATGTTGCCTCACCGTGGGATCCAGGGTTGCAAAAAGAGCGTTCTCAACCAGCACGCCAGCCTTGGTCATGCGGTTTAGGACAGAAGACTTGCCAGCGTTGGTGTATCCAGCAATTGCCACCTGAGGCTCGTTGTTCTTTTCACGCTTTGAGCGCTTGATGTCTCGAGCCTGCTTCATGTCGATGATTTCACGCTTGAGCTTGGACATTTTTGTGTTGATGCGCCTGCGATCAAGTTCGATCTTGGTCTCACCGGGGCCTCTTGATCCAATACCAACACCCCCGGCAGCTTGACCACCGGCCTGACGCGACATGGAATCACCCCAACCGCGAAGTCGCGGCAATAGGTACTCCAGCTGGGCAAGCTCTACTTGAGCCTTACCCTCACGACTCTTAGCGTGCTGAGCAAAGATGTCCAGGATGATGGCAGTTCTATCAACGACCTTTACCTGGACAGCGTCTTCGAGTGCTCGGCGCTGAGAGGGAGCGAGTTCGGCATTAGCGATAACTGTGTCCGCACCTAATGATGCGACGAGTTCTTTTAGTTCTTGCGCTTTGCCCTTGCCAAAGAAGGTTGCTGGGTCTGGGAAATTACGTCGCTGCAACAAGCCATCCAAAACCTCAGCACCTGCGGTTTCTGCTAGGGCAGCAAGCTCACGCAAACCGTTCTCGGCATCGGTGAGGGTGCCAGACCCCCATACTCCAATCAACACGACCTTCTCAAGGCGAAGCTGGCGGTATTCCACATCCGAGATGTCCTGCAGCTCTGTTGAGAGTCCTGCCACACGACGAAGCGAGTCTCTCGCCTCGAGATCAAGCTGGTCGCCATCAAATTCATTGCGCGGCGCAGCTGCTCCTCGCCTGAGGATACGTTCAATCGTGGATTCGGTTTCCATTGCACTTAAACCCTAGGGCTGTATTAGGTTTGCAACATGTCCCAGGAGCACTATTTCAGCGCAAGCCCAGATAAACCTGCGACGCTTCGCGAAATCACCTACCAGGTAGCGGGGCGAGAATTCGCCGTTCAGGCTGCTAGTGGCACCTTCAGCGCCAGCAAGCTAGACCCTGGAACCTCAATCCTGTTGAGCAAATTTGAAGAGTTTCCGGAGTCTGGAAATGTCCTTGACCTAGGTTGCGGCTGGGGACCTATCTCACTTGCCATTGCCACCCTCAGCCCAGAAACCAAAGTCTGGGCGCTCGATGTCAACCAGCGCAGCATGGAACTGGCTAGAAACAATGCGGCAAAGCTTCAACTTACAAATATAAACGTCATAACCGCAGACAAGGTGCCGCAAGATCTAAAGTTCGACGCGATTTGGTCTAATCCACCGATACGGATTGGCAAGGCAGCTCTGCATGATCTTCTTAGAAGTTGGCTACCTCGCCTAGAAAGCGGAGGGAGAGCCATGCTGGTTGTCCAGAAGCAACTTGGGGCTGACTCGCTGTTGGCTTGGATTCAAGCTGAGTTTCCAGACCTGACGGCTAGTAGGTTTTCAACCGATAAGGGTTTCCGGGTCCTAGAGGTAACTAGAGACTAAAGGTTCCGCTGTAGACAATCTCCGCTGGACCTGAAATTGCAACATGTTCGCCGTCTTCGGTTGGAAACATTCGCACACCAACCTCGCCGCCAGGAACCCTGACTCGCCAGAAGTTTTGGCCATTGTCCGCCCAGTGCCTAATTGCCAACGCAGCAGCTGCAATGCCAGTTCCGCAACTAAGGGTCTCCCCCACCCCGCGCTCGTGAACACGCATTGAGATGCTGGCTACTCCCTCTTTGATTAGTGGGTCATCGAGAACTACAAACTCAACATTTGCGCCCTTGCTAGCTTGCGGTTCAAGCCTTGGAGCTTTGTTCAATTCCAGCGCCTCAAGTTCGCCCTGATCGGCAAGTGCGACTACGACATGTGGGTTACCTAGGTTCAGGCCCAGACCTGGACGCGCGACCGCAATGCCGTCGGCCTTGACAAGGTATTCCTCAGTTTCAACGCCCCAGCGACCTAGGTCAACTGCAAAACCAGTCGATGTGCTGGTTAGATCCTTCACGCCAGCGCGGGTCGCAATTGGCAAGGTCGAACCACCGATGATCGAGGCAAGTCCTCGGGTGGTTAGGTAGCGGGCAAACAGACGAATACCGTTTCCGCACATCTCGGCCTTTGAGCCGTCAGCATTTCGATAGTCCATAAACCATTCGGCATTTGGCTCGTCATGCAAAAGGTGAGCAACCTCACTGTTTTCAGTTCGGGTCACCAAGATCAATCCATCGGCACCGATTCCAAAGTGCCGGTCGCAAATGAGCTGAATTTGCTCCTCGGTGAGATCCAAGATACCGTCGAAATCATCGACCAGCACAAAGTCATTGCCCGTGCCGTGGCCCTTGGTGAAGTCGATGTTCATTGTTCAAGCCTAATCAAGTTCATAACCTCATCAGTCATCTGCTCACCCGCTGACTGCCAGAGGATTCGCTTATCGCGTCTAAACCAAGACATCTGCCTACGGGAGTATCGATTGGTTAGCGCTACAGTCTCGGCCTTTGCCTCCTCAGTAGTCATTTCGCCATTGAGCTCGGCGATTGCTTGTTTGTATCCAATCGCCATGCTTGCTGTCCTGCCAAGTTCACCAGCCTTCAGAAGCTGCTGGACCTCAGAAACGATGCCCGCCTCCCACATTTTCTCGACTCGCGATGAAATGCGTTTTTTCAGTAGCTCTCGAGGGACATCTAGGCCGATTTGCAAAGTTGGCTCCCAATAGCTTGGCTCTGGCAGGGAGGATGCATAGCTCTCCCCCGTGATCTGAATCACCTCGAGTGCACGTATCACTCTGCGAACATTCTGCGAGGGAATCTTGTCTGCCGTTATCGGATCCAGCTGCTGCAGCTTTTCATGCATGGCCAGCGCTCCGATTTCTTGACCCTGTTGCTCTAATTCCGAACGAACTAATGGATCCGTGGGAGCAAAATCGAGATTGTCGAGCGCAGCCGCTAGATAAAACATGCTGCCGCCGACAAACATTGGAGTTTTGTTGGAAGCAAAGATTTCCAGACACTCTTCTCGCGCCACTCTCTGATACTCAACTGCAGTCATTTCCTGCGCTGGCGTGAGTATGTCGAATAGGTGGTGTGGGATGCCTTGGCGCTGAGATTCTGGAAGCTTTGCGGTTCCAATATCCATTCCGGCATAAAGCTGCATTGCGTCGGCATTGATGATCTCTACCGGCCTACCCAACGCAGTCATTTGAGCTGCGACCTCGAGTGCCAAGCCAGTCTTTCCAGACGCTGTCGGCCCGACTATTGCAAGGACTCTAAAGGACACTCTTGGACCTGATCGGAATCCCAAGCGAAACCTTGCCACTTCCAGGCACTGGCGCGCCACAGCTCTCCAGTTCGCGTCGGTCATGAGCATCTCCGCCTCGAGTGCGACGGACCTGGTAAGTCGACCCCGGTGAAGTTTCGGCAAGCAGGTGGTAAGGGGCAGCTTGAGTCACTTGAACGGTCACCAAGTCTCCAGGGCGAGCGATATCCCCACCCTGTGGTACTTCAAAGTGAACCAAACGACTGTCTTGAGTTCGTCCGGTTTGGCGGTGGGTCTGGGAATCCTTACGGCCCTCTCCAGTTGCTACAAGGACTTCTACAGTCTTTCCAACCTGTTTCTTGTTCTCTTGCCAAGCTATGTCGTTGACGAGCGCTAAAAGCCTCTCATAGCGCTCCTGAACGACGTCCTTGAGCACTTGGTCCGGAAGATCGGCTGCCGGTGTTCCCGGGCGCTTGGAGTACTGATAGGTGTAGGCGGTAGCGAATCGCGCAGCCTCGACAACCCGCATTGTCTCTTGAAAGTCTTCTTCGGTCTCGCCTGGAAAACCGACAATGATGTCGGTGGTAATTGAGGCATCAGGAATCAGGTCTCTAACTCGATCCAGAATGCCCAAATACTTCTCGGATCGGTAGCTGCGACGCATCTCCTTGAGGATGCGATCAGAACCCGATTGGAGCGGCATGTGTAGCTGAGGCATGACATTGTGAGTTCCAGCCATTGCCTCGATCACGTCGTCTGTAAAAGCAGCTGGATGCGGTGACGTGAAACGCACACGTTCTAAACCTTCAATTTGGCCACAGGCTCGCAATAGCTTTGCAAAAGCACCCTTGTCACCAAACTCAACGCCATAGGTATTTACGTTTTGTCCAAGCAGAGTAACTTCGATGGCACCATCTTGAACCAGGGCATTTACCTCAGCCAAAATGTCCCCGGGTCGACGATCCTTCTCTTTACCCCTAAGCGCTGGGACAATGCAGAAGGTGCAGGTGTTATTGCAGCCAACTGAAATAGAGACCCAACCGGAGTAAGCGGATTCGCGCTTGGTTGGCAATGTGGACGGGAAAACCTCAAGGGCTTCCAAGAGCTCAACTTGAGCTTCGTTGTTATGCCTAGCACGCTCTAGCAAGGTCGGAAGTGAGCCAATGTTGTGAGTACCAAAGACCACGTCGACCCAAGGGGCTTTTTTAATGATGACGTCCTGGTCTTTTTGGGCCAGGCACCCACCGACCGCTATCTGCAGATTAGGGTTCGATTCTTTCTTTGGCAGCATCATGCCTAGGTTGCCGTAGAGCTTGTTGTCCGCGTTTTCTCTCACCGCACAGGTATTGAAAACAACCAGGTCCGGATCCACGTCTTCGGCTTTTATGTAGCCGGCAGACTCAAGCAGGCCGGAGATGCGTTCAGAGTCGTGAACGTTCATCTGACAGCCGTAGGTGCGGACTTCGTATGTAAGTGACATAGCCCGTGAATTTTACTCTGACTGCTCTAGGTCCCGCAGAATTCTTGATGCTAGGGCGCCGGAGAAACCTCTGCGCATTAAAAACCCCATGAGCCGGCGTTTACGGACATCTGGTGCAAGGGATGTCAGCTGCTGATAGCGCTTTTTGGCTATTGCGTAAGCCGTCTTATCCTCTGACTCTTGGTCGATGATGCTGAGCGCCTGATGAGCATCCTCCGCGCTGACGCCTTTTTGATTTAGCTCGCGAGAAATTACTGACCTTGATTTGCCTGAGATCGCGATTCTGGAATTTACGAAAGCCCTTGCAAAGGCGGCGTCATCGATTAGCTGCGCCTCGGTGAAGCGATCCAGGACGGCGTTTGCTATTTCCTCTGGAATTTCACGTTTTTTCAGAATATTGGCTAACTGGTAACGAGTTTTCATGGAACGAGAAAGCTGGAACAGCAGGACGTTTTTCGCCCGCTGTTCCAGCTTCTCGCTACTAGGTTCGTTAGGCATCGTTTGCGGCCTTGGCGACCTCTGGGGCCTCCTCGGCTGGCAAGTCTGCTACTGCACGCGGCACGCCAATGCCCTGCTTGTGCCTGATCTTCTTCTCGATGATGTCCGCTATCTCTGGATTGTCCTTGAGGAAGCGACGAGAGTTTTCCTTACCCTGGCCAAGCTGTTCGCCGTCGAAGGTGTACCAAGCTCCGGACTTCTTGACGATGTCCTGTTCGACGCCGTAATCGATAAGTCCACCTTCGCGAGAGATACCCTCACCAAACATGATGTCAAATTCGGCCTGCTTGAAAGGCGACGCTAGCTTGTTCTTAACAACCTTTACACGGGTGCGGTTACCAACTGCATCGGTACCCTCTTTTAGAGTTTCAATTCTGCGGATGTCCAAACGCACCGAGGCGTAGAACTTCAAAGCCTTACCACCCGCGGTGGTCTCAGGAGAACCAAAGAACACACCGATCTTTTCGCGCAGCTGGTTGATAAAGATTGCGGTGGTGTTGGTGTTGCTCAAAGCTCCGGTCAACTTTCTAAGAGCCTGGGACATTAGACGAGCCTGGAGGCCAACGTGTGAGTCTCCCATTTCGCCTTCGATTTCTGCCCTAGGAACCAAAGCGGCAACCGAGTCAATTACGACCACGTCAATTGATCCCGAACGGATCAGCATGTCGGTAATCTCCAAGGCCTGCTCACCAGTGTCTGGCTGGCTGACCAAAAGTGCGTCGATGTCTACACCCAAAGCTTTGGCGTACTCAGGGTCGAGAGCGTGCTCAGCATCGATAAAGGCAGCAATGCCGCCAGCGCGTTGGGCATTGGCGATAGCGTGCAGCGCCAAGGTGGTCTTTCCGGAGGACTCTGGGCCATAGATCTCGACAATTCGACCTTTAGGCAGGCCACCGATACCCAGTGCTACGTCTAGGGCGATCGAACTGGTGGAAATGGCCTCGATTGGAGCGCGCTCTTCGCTGCCGAGTCTCATGACCGAGCCCTTGCCGAACTGGCGGTCAATCTGTGCTAGCGCAGTATCTAGCGCTTTCTCTCTGTCGGATGCACTTGGCATTTTCTACCTCTTTCTTTAGCTCCCTAGAAGCTAATTCGTAGGTCTGACTTTTTTGAGTTCAACCAAATGACTGTTGATAACTCGCAGGTTTGGACCTATCTAGATAGAACACTAGACGTTCGAACAAAATTTCGAATGATTTATTCGGCGTGTCTTTTCTTTACCGGAATTCCGCTCCAGCGCTCTTTAGGCACGGATTGCTGTTTGCACAGTTCTAACCAGATTTCCTTTGGGTCAACGCCTGCTCTAATCAGCTCTTCTGCGGTTTGGTCTTGGAAATGGTGAAGTCGAAAATCTCTAATCAGAACCTGGGAGAATTGTGCCCCGAACTCATCGTGCAGTAGCTGATGAAACTGGCTTAGTTTCAAAACTTCGACTGAGAGTAAAGCCCTGCTTCTGTCATGAAAGCGTCTGGCACAGTGTCAGGGATGTAGGTGTCGTCTAGGTAAATACCCTCAACCGAGGCGACTCGATCAGAAACTTCGCGCATTACTACCGACAGCGGCAGCTCGAGTGCCTCTGCTACCGAAGCGAGGATCTCAGAAGAAACTTCCTTCTGGCCGCGCTCTACCTCGGATAGGTAACCCAGTGCGACAGATGCCTTCGCAGCTACCTGACGCAAGGTCTGGCCGCGACGAAGTCGATGTGAGCGTAATACGTCACCGATTTCTTGCCTTAGTAGTACCAAAGGGTTTCCTCCTGGAAAGTAACCTAGCGGTTGATTCCGTCAAATTTACAGTTGGTTGCTGAATGTTTCCTGATTCTCAACCAAATAGCTCTTGAATTTCATCCTCGAGTTCACTAAGCGCGCTGGCAACAGTTGTGGCTCGAACTTCGGACCTTGTGCCAGACAATTTCAACGCAACTGAGCGTGAGCCTCTGGCAGAAGAGATGCCCAAAAATACAGTGCCGGCTGGGTGAATTCCAACTGGATCGGGGCCTGCGACACCGGTGGTTGATAGTCCAATGACGCTATCGATGCTTTTTGAGCCTTCGAGCGCAAACTGGCCCCTGACGTTTGTCGCAAGGGATATTGCAACCTCTGGAGATACGGCGGATTGGGTTTCAATCAAGTGCGGGGCGACATTCAGGGTATTCACCTTGACCTCATCCTGGTAGCAGACCACTCCCCCAAGTAAGAATGCTGATGCTCCAGGCTCGGTTGCGAGTTCCGAACTCAAAAGGCCAGCGGTTAGCGACTCAGCGGTGGCAATAAACAGACCGTGTTGAATCAGCCGCTGGCTCAAACTCACTTGGCTGGCCTGAGGTATTGAATTCCGGTGTACCAGGTTATTACAACGGCGAAGGTGATCACGGCCTGGGTAAGCCAGCCCCACCAAGC
This sequence comes from Microbacteriaceae bacterium, assembly GCA_027487865.1. Taxonomy (GTDB): domain Bacteria; phylum Actinomycetota; class Actinomycetes; order Actinomycetales; family Microbacteriaceae; genus Aquiluna. The sequence continues at coordinate 439,566 of JAIYCT010000002.1, read as the reverse complement.
GCCCAAAAAGTCAAACGGTGCTAACGCCATCGATACACCGATAATTTGAATCACGGTCTTGAACTTGCCACCACCGGATGCTGAAATCACTCGTCGCTTAGCGATCACCAGGCGATAAACCGTAATTCCAAACTCTCTAATCAAGATCAGCACGGTTGCCCACCACGGGACAGCTCCCTGAATAGATAGCACTATCAACGCTCCTGATAGAAGAGCCTTGTCTGCAATTGGGTCAAGAATTTTGCCGAGGTTCGTGACAAGGTTTCGCTTGCGGGCAATGGCTCCGTCAATACCGTCGGTTGATGCAGCCAAAACCAATAACACCAGTGCAATCATGCGATCAGTGAAGGAGTCCCAACCGACCATGATCAACCAGAGCACCAGCGGAACCATCAGAATTCGAAGTGTGGTGATTAGGTTTGGAGTTTGGCGATACAGAAAAGATTTAGAAGTCATCTCGCCTGCCGGTTAGCTGCCAAGCATCTTCATCGCCGTCATCCTCTTCGCCTGGCAGGTCTCCCTCAAATACCGCTGAGGTAGCCCCTGACAACTTGGCGAGCAGTTGCGGAAGTTCGTCTGGTTTGACCAGGACATCTCTCGCCTTTGAACCCTCCGAAGGACCGACGATACCCCGGGATTCCATGAGGTCCATGAGCCTTCCGGCTTTGGCAAAACCCACCCTGAGCTTTCGCTGCAGCATTGACGTTGAGCCAAACTGCGAGTTGACCACCAAGTTGGTGGCCTGTAGCAAAAGATCAAGGTCATCTCCAATGTCACTGTCGACAACGCGCGTTTGAGCAACCACGGTGACGTCACTGCGGTATTCGGGCTCCATTTGCGCTTTGACATGGTTCACGATTCGATGCAGCTCGTCTTCTGAAATCCAAGCACCTTGAACCCTCACCGGCTTGTTCGTACCCATTGGTGCGAAAAGCGCATCTCCTTGGCCAACGAGCTTCTCGGCACCTGGCTGATCCAGGATTACTCGAGAGTCGGTGACCGAGGAAACTGAGAAGGCCAGTCTCGAAGGAACGTTTGCCTTGATCAACCCTGTGACAACGTCAACTGATGGACGCTGGGTGGCAAGCACCAGGTGAATACCGGAGGCTCTTGCAAGCTGGGTGATTCGGACGATCGAGTCTTCAACATCGCGCGGGGCAACGATCATGAGATCTGCTAGCTCATCCACGACTACCAGTAGGTATGGATAGGGCTGTAGTTCTCGACGCGAATTTTCCGGCACCTTGACTTCACCGGCCACGATTGCCCGGTTGAAATCATCGATGTGCTTAAAGCCAAAGCTTGCCAAATCGTCGTAGCGAGAATCCATCTCCTTCACAACCCACTGCAGTGCCTCGGCTGCCTTCTTGGGGTTTGTGATGATTGGGGTGACAAGGTGCGGGACGCCCTGATAAGCCGCGAGCTCTACTCGCTTTGGGTCGATTAGCACCATGCGAACCTCGGATGGCTTTGAGCGCATCAAGATCGAGGTAATCATCGCGTTCACGAAAGAGGACTTACCCGCACCTGTTGCACCTGCAACCAAAAGGTGCGGCATCTTTGCCAAGTTCGCAACTAGGTAACCACCCTCGACATCTTTACCGACACCAATGGTTAGCGGGTGTGTGCTGTTAGCTGCGTTTTTGCTGCGAAGCACATCACCTAAAGACACTGTCTCTCGGTCAGTGTTCGGAATTTCAATTCCAATAGCGCTCTTACCGGGAATCGGTGCCAGGATTCTCACCTCGTTGGACGCCACCGCATAAGAAATATTGTTGGTAAGGCGAGTCACCGCCTCAACCTTGACACCCGGCGCTAGCTCAACTTCGTAGCGGGTAACCGTCGGACCGCGCTGGAATCCAGAGACTCTAGCTTCGACATCAAATTCCTTGAAGACATCGTTGATTGCAGCAACGATTTGGTCATTGACCGCGCTCTTGGCTTTTGGTGGAGAGCCAGGAGCCAAAAGCGAGAGCGATGGCAACACGTATGGTTTATTGGCTTTTTTTACCTTGGGGGCTGCTACGGCTGCTTCTTCGAGCACATCAATTGGCTCGGTGAGGCCCTCTTCTTGCGATAAAAACTCGAGTTCTTCGACAGGATCAGTCATTTCAACCGCTGGGTAAGGCTCTTCGAGGTGCTCGTCGACAAATTCATCAATGGCTTCAACCACAGCGGTGTCAAATGCAGGCTTGACAGCTTTGTCCTTGTTCCACCAGCTGGACTTCTTGCCGTCAAAAGCATCTGGAATTTCAGCCTTTGGCTTGATGCCGAACAGGAAGTTGTAGAACTCGCTAAGCCGAGGCTTGATCTTGTTTGGCGCGGTGCCAGTCATAACCAAAACCGAGACAGCAACCAAAAGCACCAGCACCGGTGTTGCCCCCCAGATGGTGAGCATGCTCAACAGCGGCCCGCCAATCAACCAACCGAAGAGTCCTCCGGCTAGCGCTAGTCCCTCAGGTCCTTCAACATTTGGGGAGGGCGTTCCACCAAAGATGTGGAAGAAGCCTGAGATTACCGAGAGAAATAACCAAAAACCAACGGCGAATCGCGAACTATCGCGCACCGAGGCTGGGTGCCTAAACAAAAACAGCGAATAGAAAAGGAAGACTGCCGGTAGCGCATAAGCCACCAAGCCAAAAAGCATGCCGAAGGTATAGGAGTGAAGTGCTTTTGCCCAAGGTTCATTGATTAGAAACCAGGCAAAAACCGCTCCAAATACGGAAAGCAGAAAGATAAAAAATGGTGCGCCGTCGCGACGATCTTCGTCTGCCAGCTTCTCGGTGCTAAACGCTCTCACGAACTTGCCCATTAGGTGAGCAGTTCCCAGGTAAAACTTGCTCAGCCCCGCCAAAAACCCTGGACCCTGTGCCTTAGCCGGACGTGGCTTAGTGGCTGCTGCTCTAGGTGCTGCAGTTCGCGCCGGTTTTCTACCGCTGGGTTTTCTAGGCGGTGGGGTCTTTGAAGCCATGCACACAAGTTAGCAAGGCTTTAGGTCATTTTGCCCTAGGCAGGGCGGGAGGAGTGAACAACGATCGGGATGATCATTGGCTTTCTGCGGTGAGCTTTTGCCACCCAACCGCCGATGGTCCTGCGAATAACCTGCTGCATTGTGTAGGTGTCCCTGATTCCCTCAACCGCAGCGCGCTCTAGTGCCCGCTCAATCTCAGGAAGGATGTCGTCAAACACATGGTCATCTTCGGCATACGCTCGAGCGCGAATCTCAGGTCCTTCGACAACCTTGCCGGTGCTCGGATCAATCACCGCAAAAATTGAGATAAATCCCTCGGCCGCAAGGATTCTGCGGTCTTTGAGGTCCTCATCGGTGATCTTTCCCACCGTCTTGCCATCGACATAGAGCATGTCGCAAGGGACCTGGCCGACAACCTTGGCGACACCATCTACCAGGTCAATCACCGCGCCATCGTGAACAATCAGAGTCTGCTCGGCAGGCACTCCGGTTTGAATAGCGAGCTTGGCATTTGCGTGCAGGTGTCGTGCCTCACCGTGGATCGGAAGCACGTTTCTGGGCTTGAGGATGTTGTAGCAGTAAAGCAACTCCCCTGCGGCTGCGTGTCCAGAGACGTGAACCTTGGCATTGCCCTTGTGCACCACATTCGCGCCAAGGCGAATCAATCCATCGATTACTCGGTAGACCGCATTCTCGTTACCCGGAATCAAAGAAGACGCCATCAAAACTGTGTCGCCCTCACCAATGATGATGCGGTGATCGCGGTTAGCGATTCTCGATAGCACAGCCATCGGCTCACCCTGGCTGCCGGTTGACATCAGCACAATTCGGTTATCTGGAATCTCATCGATGTCATTTAGGTCAACAATCAAACCGGCAGGAACTTTGAGATAGCCAAGGTCTGCCGCGATGCCCATGTTGCGAACCATGCTGCGGCCAACAAAGGCCACTTTGCGATTATTTGCAACCGCTGCATCCAGCACCTGCTGCACGCGGTGAACGTGTGAGGAGAATGACGCAACCACCACCTTGCCCAAAGTCTTGCTAATCACGTTCTCAATAACCGGACCGATATCGCGCTCCAGCGGTGTGAAGCCTGGGACATCGGCATTGGTGCTGTCCACCATGAATAGATCAAGGCCCTCTTCGCCAATGCGTGCAAAGGTCCGAAGATCGGTCAAGCGGCCATCGAGAGGCAACTGGTCCATCTTGAAATCACCGGTAGCCAAAACTGTTCCGGCAGTGCTTCTGATGATTACCGCCAGCGAGTCTGGGATCGAGTGGTTTACAGCCACAAACTCAAGATTGAACGGGCCAAGCTGCTCGATCTGACCCTCTTTCACGGTGTGCGAGAAAGGAGTGATTCGGTGCTCTTTTAGCTTTGCCTCAACTAGCGCAAGGGTTAGCGTTGAACCAATGATTGGGATGTCTTTGCGCATCGCCAAAAGATATGGCACGCCACCGATGTGGTCCTCGTGACCGTGGGTGAGCACAGCACCGACAATCCGGTCCAGCTTGTCCTCCAAGTAACCAAAATCCGGCAAAATCAGATCGACACCGGGTTGAGTTTCCTCTGGGAACAGCACACCGCAGTCCAGAATCATGATCTGACCGTCTAGTTCAAATACGGTCATGTTTCGACCAATTTCACCAATTCCGCCAAGCGGAATGATGCGCAAAACGCCTGGTCTAAGCGGTGCTGGTGCCGATAACTCCACTAGCGAGTAGTTCCCGCCACCTTGGGCAAGGCACCACCGGCAGCAGCATTGCGATCCGGTCTAAAGTTATCGAAGTTCAAGCCTGGGACCGAAACCACCTGGTCGATGCCGCTTTCGATTGCTGCTGCCTCATGGTCCTCAGGACCAACCAGCGGCAGACGCACGCGAGGCGAGTTGATGTGCCCCGAACCGTGCAGCACGTATTTTGCCGCAACGGTTCCTGGAACGTGAGTCATAATCGCACGCTGCAACGGCTCAAGTGCGTTGTGGACCTTGAGTGCTGAGTGGAAATCGTTCTTATTGGTGGCATCCACCATCTCGCGATAGGCATGAGGGGCAATGTTTGCGGTGACACCGATCAGACCGGTGGCCCCAATCGAAAGATGAGGCAGAACATTCGGATCATCGCCAGAGAAATACAGCAATCCGGTTTCCAACATCAATCGAGAAGCCTGCGCTAAATCACCCTTAGCGTCCTTGATTGCAACGATGTTTGGGTGCTTGGCTGCGCGGTGAAAAGTGTCGTAGGCAATGGCAACGCCGGTGCGCCCTGGAATGTCATACAAGATAACCGGCAGGTCGGTGGCGTCAGCGATTAGTCGGAAGTGAGTAAGAATTCCAGCCTGGGTTGGCTTGTTGTAGTAAGGGGTCACAATCATGACGCCGTCTGCACCCGCTTTTTCGCTGGCCTTGTAAAGTTGCATGGCGTGTGCGGTTTCGTTAGAGCCACCGCCGGTGATGATCTTGGCACGTCCCGCAGAAACGGACTTTCCAACCTCGACAAGCTTGATCTTCTCAGCATCGGTAAGGGTTGAGGTTTCACCGGTGGTGCCGGTAACCACTACGCCGTCTGCACCATTTGAAATCACATAGTCCATGTGACGCTCGGTAGCGTCCCAATCGACTTCACCATCCGCGGTCATCGGGGTCACGAGCGCGACCAGCACCTGACCGAAGAGATCTTTATGTTGTTGAACCATTTGACTAGCCTACCCGCATGGGCAATGGGGAACCAAGAACCTGGTTGTTTAGGCTACGGGGCTACTCGGCCATTCGCGTTGAAGGATTCGTAGGTCAAAGGCATAAGCTCCGCCCAGAAATCTTCCATCTTCTCCGCAACCATTTCGATCTCACGCTGCGGGTAAGAGGGGAAGTGAGTGCCCTCGCGTGAGGTGCGAAGCGATAGGAAGTTCATCAGTGCACGAGAGTTCATGGTGACATACATGCTCGAGTAGATGTTCAGTGGCAGCACGATACGAGCCACTTCCCTGGCAATGCCTGCCTCCAGCATGCGCTGGTATGCCTCGTAGGCTGCGCGGGTAACCGCCATGGTTTCCTGCTCAACCAGTGCGGTCTGCTCAGCGCTGCCGTCATGGAACTCGTAGTGACCAGGCTTTCCAACCTGAATCAGTTTGCGCTCAGGGCCCGGGACATAGAAGACCGGACGAAGCTCACGATAGCGTCCGGATTCTTCGTTGTAGCTTGCGATGCGGTGACGCATGAACTCGCGGAATACAAAGATTGGGGCCTGAACGTAGAACGTAAGAGAGTTGTGCTCAAAAGGGGATCCGTGGCGATCGCGCATCAGGTAGTTGATCAAACCCTTGTCGCGCTGATCAGTCTCGGCATCGGACTTTAGGGCGCCCTCAAGGGTCTGCTCGCCCTGAGTTGAAACTCTTGCGGCATAAAGCACGTCGGCATCGTTGGCAGAGGCTCGAACCAGCTCAACGGTCATATCTGTTCTAAATTCAATTTCACTCACGGCACAAAGCCTAGACGAGCCAAAAAGTAAAAAAGCGCAACACTCCGCAACTGGTCGGTGCAATCGCTTACCCTTGGCAAGTGGAAATCTCTGGTTTGTATCTAGCGCTTGGGCTACTGGGCCTCACGCTGGCTGCTGGCATCTTCTACAAAGTATCCGCGGGCAGAGGCCGAAGCATCCAAAAAAGCGAGGTCATTGACCTTTCGCGAATTGGAGCTCACAAGAATGGCTCCCCGGTAAGCAAACCGGGCAAGAGCGCTACCCTGCTGCTATTTTCGACGGAGTATTGCGGGCAGTGCCCTGGGGTTCGTCGTTCTCTTACGCAAATAGAAAAAGGCTCCGCCGGAGTGCTGCAAGCCGAAGTTGATCTAACCGACCGGCTAGATCTTGCGGCCCGGTTTAATATTTCGCAAACCCCAACGGTCTTTATCCTCAACGCACTAGGCGAGCTAACATTCCGGGTGAGCGGTGTTCCAAAGCAAGGACTAATCCAACAAGAGCTAACAAAGTTAGGAATCAAATGAGTGCAGAACTAATCGATCCTCGCGGACCAAGATTCGGTGCCGCCATCACAAGCGCGCTGTCCCTAGCCGCGTTCGGTATCGCGGTATCGGCCCCAGAGGGCTTCTCTGCCGCCTACCCGCTAATCGTGTTGCTCGCAGTGCTATTTAGCTGGAGCGTTTTTAGCCCTAAGACTCACCCATACGGACTTGTGTTTAAGAAGCTAGTTCGCCCGCGCCTTTCAGCGCCAAGTGAGCTAGAGGATTCACGCCCACCACAGTTTGCCCAAAAGGTAGGACTTGGGTTTGCGCTGTTGGGATTGGTTGGTTTCTGGTTTGCACCGGTACTGGTTGCAGTGAGCGCTGGATTTATCTTCTTTGCCGCTTTCCTAAACGCATTTTTCAACTTCTGCCTGGGTTGCCAGATGTACTTAGGCCTAAAGCGCTTTGGGATCGTTAGCTAGTTTGATTGCCTTGCGGATTGACTTGCGAGCTAGCTTGCGGTCGCCGGAAGCTTCGTAGCACTCCCCCAGGCGAAACCAGAGTTCCCAGTTGGAAAGATCTTTTGACACCAAGGATTTGATTCGCTCAAACTCAGCCTGAGCACTTTCCTTGGTTGGTTTACCGCTTGGTCGAAGTTCGAATTCCAACGCGGGCTCAGAATTTCTGCGAGAAAGTCTCTCTGCGTCCATCCCAAACTTGATTTCGGTGAGGATTGCCCAAGCGGCAATCAACGGCAGCACCAAAAGTGCAACTCCCATGGCCTTTGCCACCAGGCTCGCATCTAACAGCAGCAAGATAGCCTTTTGGCCCAGCAAAACCAAATAAATAACAGCCAGAGCGGCCATCACCAAGGCCCAGATTTTTGCTGACACTAGTTCGCTACGACCTGATCAAGTCCGACAGTTAGGCCCTTGGCACTTTGGGCGTATGCGATACACAGGCGAATGCCCTCGGCATAAGCGTGGTGAGAGGAAACCTCGTGCGAGATGGTCAATATCTCGTTACCGGCACCGAAAATCACATCTTGCTTCGCAGAGACTCCCTGCAGGCGAAGTGAGTGGATTGGCACACCCGCAACCACTTGACCGCGAGCAGGCTGCTCAACTCCTGGAATTAGTGGCTGGACCATGCCTTTGCGGGCAGCAGCAATCTGTTCAGCGGTTCTGACTGCGGTGCCAGACGGCGAATCGACCTTGCCGGCATGGTGAGCCTCAACGATTTCGATGGAGTCAAAGTACTTGGCAGCTAAAGCCGCAAGCTGCTGAGCGAGCATCGAACCAATTGAGAAATTAGGGACCACAATCGCTGCGGCGCTTGGGTGCTCTGCGAGCAACTTGCTCAATTCCGCAAGGTGGATTTCGCTCCAACCGGAGGTGCCAACAACGATCTTGAGATCGTGCTTGATGGCGTACTCAACCACCTTCCGGCTCACCTCAGGAAGTGTGAAGTCAACCACGACATCAGCACCGAGCATGTGTGAAAGGTCAGACTTTGAGGTCAGGGAAGCGTGCAGCTTGAGGTTGGCATCGGAATCAATAAGTTGCAGCGCAAGGCTGCCCATTCTGCCGCTTGCGCCCACTACCGCTACTGAGATCATGCTGATAAACCTATCAAGCTAACTCTTGGAGATGTTCAAGTCCTTCGCCGACCGCAATCAGTGATGACGGTGAGGTGATGATTCTCTGCGCAATTTGCTGCACATCCGACAGAGTTACCGCACTAAATCGTTCCATTACCTCCGAGACCGACAGGTACTCCCCGGTGCCGATCTCAGCTGATAGCAAGCGGTTCATGCGGGCGATAGAACTCTCGTATCGAAGCGCTAGGCCGCCAGTGATGTTTCCCAGCGCTAGATCATATTCAGCCTGGGTCACACCGTTGTCTGCAAGCTCCTGGAAGATCTCCCACATCAGCTTGGTAACAACGACAGCATTCTCCGGGTTGGTGCCGGCATAGAGGCCGTAGTAGCCGGCATCGGCATAGCCCTGCTGGTAAGAGTAGGTCGAGTATGCCAAGCCACGCTCTTCACGAATAGCCTGGTAGAGCCTGGACGACATTCCACCACCCAAGATGGTGTTCATTATCCCTAGGGCATACCTAGCGTCATCGTTTCCACGAATGCTCTGAAACCCAAGAAGAACATTGGCTTGCGCCACATCCTTTTCGATAAATCTAAACTTCTCAGCCTGTCCCAGTTCCGCATCAAACTGAGCTCGACGAGCATTTGGGCTCGAAGCTGCCTGCCAATCAACTCGAGCAAGCTCAGTGTTTACAAGCTCGACTACCTGCTCGTGACTGGCACCGCCTGCGGCAGTAATCACCAGATTCTCTGGTCGGTAGTGCTTTAGGTAGTGCTCAAACACCGAATCGCGATCAACAGCGTTGATGGTGTCCGGGGTGCCGCCAATTGGTCGGCCAAGTTCGTGCTCTGGCAGCAGGGCTTCGGCTAATGCTTCGTGAGCGACATCCTCAGGATCATCGTCATTCATCGCAAGCTCTTCAAGAATTACAGTTCGCTCGACAGTGAAATCTGAATCGTCGATTCTCGCCGAGGTGAACATGTCCACCAAAAGATCCATCGCCAAAGGCAAAGCCGAGTTTTGCACTCTGGCGTAGTAACTGGTGTATTCCTTAGCGGTTGCGGCATTTGAGGATCCGCCCACCGAATCAAAAGCCACCGAGATGTCTTTTTGACCGCGGCGCTTGGTGCCTTTGAACAGCAGATGCTCTAAAAAGTGGGTCGAGCCAAAGTGTCCGCCGGTCTCATCCCTGGAACCGACTGCAACCGAAGCGGAGATGGCGACAGAGGGTGCTCCGGGGACCTCCTCGGTCAAAATGCGAACACCGCTAGGCAGCACCGAGCGAGAAACCCGGGCTGCCTCAGCGGTGAACGTCTGTGACTTATTTAGTTCGAAGAGCAATGCTTACTCTGCTTCCGCAGCGCTTTCTTCGCCCTCGACAACTGGAGCAAGCGATAGCTTGCCGCGGTCATCAACCTTGGTGATTTCAACCTGAAGCTTCTGACCAACCTCGAGAATGTCTTCAACGTTCTCGACGCGCTTTCCGCCAGAGATCTTCTTGAGCTCTGAAACGTGCAGTAGGCCGTCCTTGCCAGGCATTAGCGAAATGAAGGCACCGAAGGTAGCTAGCTTCACAACGGTACCTAGGAAGCGCTCACCGATCTCAGGAACGTGTGGGTTTGCAATGGCGTTAATCGCAGCCTTTGCAGCCTCAGCACTCTCACCATTGGTTGCACCAATGTAAACGGTTCCGTCATCCTCAATCGAGATGTCAGCTCCGGTGTCTTCCTGGATCTGGTTGATCATCTTGCCCTTCGGACCAATGACCTCACCGATCTTGTCAATCGGGATCTTCACCGCGATAACGCGAGGAGCGTAAGGAGAAAGCTCGTCTGGCTCGTCGATCGCCTCTAGCATCACGTCAAGGATGTAGTTTCTAGCTTCCTTGGCCTGAGTTAGAGCACCTGCTAGAACCGAAGCTGGAATTCCATCCAACTTAGTGTCCAACTGGATAGCGGTTACGAACTCGCGAGTACCGGCAACCTTGAAGTCCATATCTCCCAGTGCGTCTTCTGCACCCAAGATGTCGGTCAATGCTGCGTACTGAACCTTGCCGTCGACGGTGTCTGAGATCAGACCCATTGCGATACCAGCAACCGGTGCACGAAGTGGCACACCAGCGTTTAGTAGCGAGAGGGTTGAAGCACAAACCGAACCCATCGAGGTTGAACCGTTTGAGCTAAGCGCCTCGGATACCTGACGAATTGCGTATGGGAAGTCCTCACGCTTTGGCAGTACCGGCACAAGTGCGCGCTCTGCCAATGCTCCGTGACCGATTTCGCGACGCTTTGGAGAACCAACGCGACCAGTCTCACCGGTGGAGTAAGGAGGGAAGTTGTAGTGGTGCATGTAGTGCTTTGAGGTCTCTGGGGTCAAAGCGTCTAGCTGCTGCTCCATCTTGAGCATGTTCAAGGTGGTGACACCAAGGATCTGGGTCTCACCGCGCTGGAAGATAGCTGAACCGTGGGTGCGAGGAATAACTGCAACCTCTGCATCCAGGGCGCGAATGTCGCGAAGACCGCGACCGTCGATGCGGATACCCTCTTTTAGAACACGGGTGCGCATGACCTTCTTGGTCACGGACTTGTATGCCGCAGAGAACTGAGGCATCTGCTCTTCGGAGAGAACTGAAACCATCTCTTCCTTGACCTTGGCCTTGAGGGCGTCGTCCTGCTCCTGGCGCTGCTGCTTGTCTGCGATCTGGTAGACCCGAGCAAGCTCGGTCTCAGCTGCCTTGGAAACTGCCGCGTAAACCTCATCGGAGTAAGGCAAGAACACTGGGAAGTCTGCGGTTGGCTTTGCTGCCAACTTTGCTAGCTCAACCTGTGCGCGAACCAATTCCTTGATGAATGGCTTTGCAGCCTCTAGGCCCTGTGCAACGATCTCCTCGGTAGGAGCGATTGCGCCAGCTGCGATTAGGTCCATCGAACCCTCGGTCGCCTCAGCCTCAACCATCATGATTGCAACGTCTTCCTTGCCATCTTCGATGACAACGCGACCTGCAACCACCATGTCGAATACGGCCTTCTCAAGCTGTGAGTACTTAGGGAATGCGACCCACTGGCCATCGATAAGTGCAACGCGAACACCGGCGACTGGGCCGGAGAACGGAAGACCTGCAAGCTGGGTGGACATCGAGGCTGCGTTGATTGCAACTACGTCGTAGAGCTCATCTGGCTCAATAGACATAACGGTCACAACAACCTGGATCTCGTTACGAAGACCATCAACGAATGATGGGCGAAGTGGACGGTCGATCAGACGAGCAGCCAAGATGGCTGCGGTCGATGGGCGACCCTCACGACGGAAGAATGAACCCGGGATCTTTCCAGCCGCATACATACGCTCTTCAACGTCGATGGTTAGCGGGAAGAAGTCGAACTGGTCCTTTGGCTGCTTAGATGCGGTGGTTGCCGAAAAGAGCATGGTCTCTTCGTCAATGTAAACCGCTGCGCTACCGGCTGCCTGCTGGGCTAGGCGCCCAGTCTCGAAGCGGATTACGCGCTTGCCGTGCTTGCCGTTGTCAATAATTGCTTCTGTTGCTTTGATTTCTGGGCCTTCCATGGCCCCTCCTTTTCCTCAGCGCACGCGAAACGTCAACTTGCAATTGCAAGTTTGCTGCGTGCTGGAGAAGGCCGATTGGCCTTATGAAGTGCTGGTCGTCAGTAAAAACATCTGGGGCACTACCCAAAGATTTCCACCGAGGACCCGCCTTCGGGAACTCCTAGGTAAAGCCTAACAAGCAAACAGCTAAATGCCTAGGAAATGCAAGACCCCCGAACACACTGTGTCCGGGGGTCTTGGCGTAAATCCAAACTTATCGACGAAGGCCTAGGCGCTCGATTAGTGAACGGTAACGTGCGATGTCAACGTTCTGTAGGTAACCGAGTAGGCGGCGACGCTGACCAACAAGTAGCAACAATCCACGACGGGAGTGGTGGTCGTGCTTGTGGTCCTTTAGGTGCTCGGTAAGGTCAGCAATGCGGCGGCTGAGCACAGCAATCTGAACCTCAGGAGAACCTGTGTCGCCTGGCTTAGTGGCGTATTCCTCGATGATTTGGGTCTTTACGGCTAGATCTAATGCCATTGCTTTTTCCTTTCCCTCGCTGCGCGGTGCCTGAAACGGGGAGTTTCAAGCTCTCTGTATCCGCGGCCGTTACACGGCAACCTGAGAAGTCTAGGGATAAAAAGCGATTTCGTCTAGGCGGTGGTTCCCTCATCGACCGAACTCAACGGAGTTGGCTCGACGTACTTGTTGCCGTCGTAGAAAGATCTGGTTGGCTTCAGCGCGAAAATCATGTGAATCACAAACACCGCGAACCCAAGGGCAAAGATCGGCGCAATCAAGAAGATGATCGACATCAAGACCTCGACCGGGAAATCCTCCACGCTTGGCATGGTGGATCCGAAGTAGCTGGCTCCAATGGCAACCAGGCCAACAATCGCAAAAATCGAATAACCGGCCGGAACCAGAAGCAAAAGTAGCCACTTCGCGCTAAATCCAGCGTCGTGGAACCTTCTGGCGCTCACCGAGAGGCCAGGAATGAAAAGTATTAGGTTTGCCAGCGAGGTAAGCGGGGTCGGAGCACTCAGCGCTGAATTCAAGACTGCTTCCAGATCCTCACTGTCGATCGGGGCAGCAGGCCAAATCACGGTCTCGATAGTGCCTAGCACCAAGCTGAGCAAAATGGTGAACAGCACCCAGTACCAAAACTCAGAGCGCGAGGCCCGACCCTTGAAGTTGAAATAGTTTTTGAATCCAGAAGCTATGGCGTCTACGAAGTTCATGTAAGAAGACTACTCCCCGAGAATTTCGGATGCCTTTTCGACATCCACAGTTATCTGAGCAATCAGCTCTTCAAGCGACGCAAACTTGACCCAGCCCCTGACCTGAGCAACAAACTCGCAGGTCACCTCAAGATCGTAGAGGTCCAAATCGGTCCGACCGATTACATGGGATTCCAAGATCTTTGGCACCTGTCCGACGGTGTCGTTGGTGCCCACCGAGTGAGCAGCCGGGTAGCGAACTCCTTCGGCATACAGGTAGCCGGCATAAACGCCGTCGCCCGGAAGATACCCTTCCGCACTTCTAGAAATGTTTGCGGTCGGGAAACCTAGGGTTCTACCAAGCTTTCGACCGTGCTCCACGATTCCGGTGACCCGGTGATTGCGCCCAAGCAAAAGGCTCGCGACCTCGACCTTGCCAGCATCGAGAATTGCCCTGAGGTCAGTAGATGAGATCTTTCGACCTGCAGCCTGCACGTGCGCAACCTCGCGCACTCTAAAACCAAACTGGGGACCGAAGTCCCTTAGATCATTTACAGTCCCGGTGCCGTGGCTTCCAAACCTAAAGCCTTCACCAACGAAGATCATCTTCACACCGAGCGGGGTAATCACCTGCTCAATAAAGTCCTTTGGGCTGAGGTCTGCCAGCTCCTGTGTAAATGGCAGAGTCAATAGAATCTCTACCCCTGCCTCGGTCATAAGTGCAGCCTTTTGTCTAGGCCCGATAACTGGCCTAGGGCAGTTCTCAGGATCCAAAAGCGCCTTTGGGTGTCGATCGAAAGTGATAACAGCCGGAACCAAGCCAGCCTCTTCGGAGTATTCCAGTAACTCGTGAAGCAGCTGCTGGTGTCCAAGGTGAAGGCCATCAAACTTGCCAATGGCAACCGCTGTGCCAGGGCTTGATTCAAGGTCGATTTCAGACGGGTTAGTTACTTCAAGCATTGCGCTTCCTAAGCCAGAGCAATCCAAGTATTGGAAGCAGTAGCGGGATAAAGGCATAACCCGCACCGAAATTCGACCAAACCGAAGGATGGGCAAACAAGTCAGGCAAGCCCAGGCTCAGTAGCCCAACCGCGATAACGCCGACTAGTTCAAACCAAATCGTATAGAGCGCAATACGCTGCCACTTGGCCTCTGATTTGGAGAGCGAGTAGGTGGCCAACAAATAGACCACCGCTGAGATTGCAGAGAGCGAATATGCCAGCGGAGCTTGGTCAAACTCACGAATTAGCTGGTAGCTAGCCCTAGCGGTAGCGGAGATTGCAAAGACTGCGTAGATAGCAATCAACACTCTTCCGACACCCAAGGATTGTTTTGGCACCGGATAAGTGTAATTGAGAGCTACTGAGTTACCTCAGCATCGAGGTCGATGCTTGGGTTTCCAGCATCAATCAGAGCTGCGGCTGCGATTCGGATGTGCTCCGGTAGCGGAGATGAGACACCGGTGGCGACCACACCCTGGGCATCAAGACGCAGAAGGTAACGGGCGGTGTTGCGAAGATCTACAGTGTCCTCACCGCAAAGACCCATCTTGATGGCATAAACAGGAGCGTATGGCACCAGAGCATCTACCGCACCCAAAAGCGGCTTCACTTCGTTTTCCTTGTTGTAGACAAAGTTCACGGTTTGCGCATCGAGGTCTTTGATCAAATCAACCTGCGTACCTGCGGTCTGAATCAAACGAGCATCAGGAACCACGACACTTGCCAGATCTCCAGGAATGGTTGCGATATTCGCCAGTGGGTAACCGGTTGTTAGCGTGCTCGAAAAAGCAGTGATTCGAATCTCGCCGTCTGCCAGGGCGTAAAGACTCTCAGACTCCAGACCTGAAGTATCTTCGATAAAACTCAAGTCGAGATCCACCCCGATCTCGCCTTCTAGCCATGTCTCCATGGCATCTCTAGCAGGGCCTAGCGCAGATGGTGAAACAACAATTTCCTGGTCGGGCAAGATCGCGTATTCATTCAGCGCGACCATAGCTGGGTCTGACCAGTTGGTAATTGTGCCAGAGAAGATTCCGGCAAGCGTCGGCGCATCAAGAGTGAGCTCGTAGTTATCGCCGACCATGAAGGAAATCACCGCTGCATCCATCGCTACCGGCACGGTTAGGAACGGCTCGCATTTGAAGGACTCGTGATCGGTTATTTGAATGCCGCTTGCGGCCTCTTCAACTATGTTCAGGCTAATTGCACAGGCGTTGGTAATGCTGTCATTCCAGAAGCTTGAGACATCAAGCACAGACTCTGTGACCGAAACGTCTACAGCACTCTCGGGGCAGACCACGGTTCGTTCTGCCAACTCAACCAAAAGGGAGTCAGGCATTGGAGGGTCGCAGGCTGTCAAGGTTGCCAGGATTGCTCCCGACAGTGCGATTGCAGAAACTAAGCGGCGCATTTACTTTCCCTCCAAATGGAACATCTGGGGCACGGAATTACCGCACCCCAGATGTTTTGAATCATTTTATGTTGTTTTAGTCGACCTTGGAAACCAGCTTCAGAGCGGTGGTCTGGAACTTTCCAGATAGCGCTACGTAACCGACAGCTGCAGCCTTTGAAGGTGCACAGTCCTTGATGAAGTAGGTCAGGTACTCGCGAACAGCGTCAGCCTTCGCGGTGCCAGCCTTGGTTGGAGCGATTCCGTAAGAAACTAGCGACAGGTTGTAAGCGCCGTTTAGCTTCTTGTTGTAGTCGAATACAACCTCACCGGTGGCCTTCATCGAGGTAGCCTCAATGAATGCCTTAGAGTTTGCGATGGTTGGCTTTAGGAACTGGCCGGCACCGTTCTGTAGGTGTGCGATTGGTAGAGCGTTCTTGTTTGCATCCGCAAGGTCGATGAAACCGAAAGAGTTAGCGGTCGACTTGATGGTGGTTGCAACAGCAGAGTTACCGCTTGCTCCAACACCGACAACACCAGTTGCTGCAGTCTTGAATGCGTCGCTGAATGCCCATGCTTTGCCAGCTACCTGCCTTAGGTAGTTGGTGAAGTTAGCGGTGGTACCAGAGCCGTCCGAACGGTAAACCGGGGTGATGGTCGCGTCTGGAAGAAGAGCCTTTGCACTCTTGTTCAAGTTGACAATCGCCTTGTCGTTCCACTTGGTGATCTTGCCCAGGTAGATGTCGCTGATCACTGCCGCGGTTAGGTTTAGGCGGGTAAGGCCTGCGATGTTGTAAGAGATAGCAATTGGTCCACCTAGTAGAGGTACGTAGGTGAAGTTCTTTGGCTTGACTTCAGAAGGCTTGAAAATGATGTCAGATCCACCGAAGTCGCTAACGCCTTTCGAGTAGTCCGAACGGCCAGTGGTCGAACCCTTGGATACGTAGGTCACTTGGTGCGCGGTGTACGCAGCGGCACACTCGGTCTGAAGTGAAAGGGTGTAGCTAGCACCGGTACCGGTGATGGTCTCTGCCATTGCAGCTGGTCCGCCAAAAGCGGTTGCTGCCATTAGCGCTGCACCAGCGGAAATGCTGGCGATCTTGCTCAAACGCATTGTTTCTCCTTTTAGAAAGTCTGGATGACGGATTGTATTCTCGAGTTCCAGGATTAACCCACCCTGTTCAGTAGGTTAACCAATGGTGAACATCAACCAAATCGTCCATTTACATACTCGTTTGTACGGTCGTCCTTTGGACGCTTAAAGACATTCTCAGTGGTGTCAAATTCGACAACCTCGCCTGGGTTTCCGTTCTCGGAAAGGAAGAATGCTGTCGAGTCAGAAACGCGCTGAGCCTGTTGCATGTTGTGGGTAACGATGACGATGGTCATGTTCTCCTTCAGCTCCAGGATGGTCTCCTCGATGCGGCGAGTGGATCCTGGGTCAAGAGCCGAACAAGGCTCGTCCATCAATAGCACATTCGGGTCCATGGCCAATGATCTTGCGATGCATAGACGCTGCTGCTGGCCACCGGAGAGCGATAGTGCAGGCTCAGAAAGACGGTCCTTGACTTCGTTCCACATCGACGCGCGCTGGAGCGACGTCTCAACCAATCCATCGCCATCCTCAATCTTGCGACCTGAGAGCTTTAGGCCGGACAGGATGTTCTCCCTGATTGTCATAGTAGGAAACGGGTTTGGCTTCTGGAAAACCATGCCGATGTTGATGCGAACATTCACCGGGTCCACCGCCTGAGCGTAAATGTCCTCGCCGTTTAGCAAAACTTGTCCGCTTAGGCCAGCGGTTGGGATGAGCTCATGCATGCGGTTCAGGGTGCGGATAAAGGTTGACTTACCGCAACCGGATGGTCCGATTAGCGCGGTGACGTGGTTGTTCTGGAACTGCAAGGAGACATCACGCAGAACGTGGCGCTCACCAAACCAAACATTGATGTCCTTGGTCTCTAGGTGATTGAGGTTGCTCATTATTTCTTTCTCCTCTTTGGCTTTGAGCCGACGCGAGTGGCTGAAGCTACACGCGCTCCGACGAACAGGATTCCAACAAAGATCAACAGCACAAGAGCTGCTCCCCAGGCACGCTGCAAGCTTGTTGCATCTCCTAGGTATAGGAAGTTGTAGATGTAGGTAGGCAGGGTTGCCATTCCGCCTGCCAATGGGTTCGCGTTGGTCTCGTTGGCAATGACCGCAGTCAAGATCAGCGGAGCCGTCTCACCAATGATTCGAGCCACACCCAAAAGCACAGCGGTTACGATTCCAGACTTCGCAGCTGGAAGAGTAACCATGAAGAATGCCTTGTAGCTTGGAGCGCCCAGAGCTAGCGCTCCGTTGCGCAGTTCACTCGGAACCAAACGCAGCGCTTCTTCGGCAACACGCGAGATGGTAGGAAGCATTAGCGGGATAAGCGCAAGCGATGCCATGACGCCCACCTGGCTAGACCAGCCGCTAACAATCAACATTGAGTAGATGAACAGACCCGCCACAACCGAAGGCAAACCAGCTAGGGCCTGCAGCAAAGTGCGCACTACTCCCCTTGCACCGTCTCGGGTCTCGGTTAGGTAAACAGCGGTTGCAATAGCCAGCGGAACTGTAATGACGGTCGTGATTCCGGTAATGATTACCGAACCAAGAATCGCGTGACCCGCTCCACCAATCTCAAGTCCGGTGGTTCCGGTGATATAGCGATTGTTTTGGTAGATAAAGTGCGGTGAAAGCGCGGCCGCACCTTCGGAGATAACGCTCCAGATAACCGATGCCAAAAGCACCAGCACGAAGGTCGAGAAGAAGAAGGTGACGACCATTAATAGGCCATCGTTGACGCCCTTGCGACCGTAGGAGTAAAAACCTGCCCAGGCACCAAAGGCCAACTGAATCGGCAAGAAGATTGCTAACAGTGCCGCCATGAAGTCAAGCTGCAACCCAAGCCAAGCCGCCACAAAGATTGCTGCTGGAACCAAAGATGTGATCCAAGAGGCAAAACGAACCCGGCTTCCGAGTTTCTCCCAGGGAGCAGCGTTCTTTGGTCTTGGCTGTGCAAGTGTGTCGGTCATAGCTTCCTCCAAGGCTGAGCCTTAGCAACGATGTAAGAGGCGATCGTGTTGACAATCAAAGTCACTACGAACAGCACCACACCGGCGGCGAGTAGGGCAGAAAGTTCAGTGTCTAGCGCTTCGTTGAAGCGAGCTAGCACCAGCGATGCAACCGCACCACCGGATGGCTCAAGAATCTTGAACCAGTTGAAGTCGTCAAAGGTTAGGTTCAGTACGAAGAAGATTGCCACGGTCTCACCCATCGCACGCCCAAGAGCCAAAAGCACTCCACCGACGATTCCGCCGGATGCGGTAGGCAGAATCACCTTGCGGAAGATTGACTCTCTTGTGCCGCCAAGAGCCATTGCACCTTTGATGATTTCCTGATCCATTTGAGAGAAGATCTCTCGGGTGATCGAAGCGATAATCGGCACGATCATTACAGCAATTACTAGCGATGCAATGAACGGTGAGCGCAGGAAGATGTCGACTGCGTTGCTGAAAATTGGGATAAAGCCGAGTGCCTCGCTTAGCATCCTTCCCCATTCGGCAGCTACCGGGGAGAAGACTCCCAGTCCCCAGAGTCCGATCACGATCGAAGGAATGGCTGCCAACAGGTCAACAATTACGGTTGCGATCTTCGCCACGCGCTCAGGTGCAAGGAACGAGATGAAATAGGAAATTGAAATAGCCATTGGAACTGCAAATGCCACACCAATTGCGGCGATTAGGAGTGATCCGTAAAGCATTGGCCCCAGGTGGAAAATCTGTGGGTCAGTGGTTGAGTTCCAGCCCGCTCCAAAGATGAAGTTCACCACGCCTTGAGATTCAAAAGCCGGCCAGGCGCGAAGCATCAAGAAGAACAGAATTGCGGCTACCAAAACGAATGAGGAATAGCCGGCTGCCTTGGCAACCGCAAAGAACACTTTGTCCGCGGTGCGAGATGGCTTGCTGCGCAGCTTTAGGCGCTTTGGCGCGACATCATTTGACATGTTCTCTACCGTGGAGTCTGTGGGTTGAATTTCCACGAACAGAAGGTTAACGAAAGGTTAACTACGAGCGAGAGTTACGAGAATGAAACTGGAGTTCCACTCCAGATTTGTTGCATGCGAACCAGCATTACTGTCACAGTCAAGATTCCAGCCCCCATAACCACAGTAGACCAGCGATTTCGGTCAACAAGTGCCCAAAGCGCTGCTGCTAATGGCACCATTAGCGCCACAATCAAATAGCCAAAGAACTCCCAGGTGTCGAGCTTGGCGCGCTCCCCCAAAATCACCAGAGTGATCGATGCAATTAGCTGCATCAGTAATCCGAATTCGCTGCCGGCAACCAGTGCCAACGAGAAGCCCGATGGTTTGCGACCGATCAGTCCCATTACAACCAGCAATAAGCCCGCGACAACTCCAAACCAGAGTTGGGCCTGGTACCACCACTCAAGCATTGAAGACCTCCGGGAAAACGACAACTGATTTGAGCTCAGTCCCAACCGGCTCTAGCACGGCAAGCAGTTCTGAATTCCATGAGGCAGCAACGATCTCATTTGCATCCCAGGTGATGCGCTTGCCGTGGACAATGTCCTGAGCTTGGTCGAAAGTGAGTTCAATAGCTGGAAACAGCTTTAGCACTGCTTCACTAAGTGGAATCACAACTGGTGGCTTATCTATTTCGGTGGCGTTAGTCAGATCGAAGTTGCCGATCTTGGTTCTTCGCAACTGTGTCAAGTGACCGCCAACGCCGAGGGCTGCACCAATGTCTCGAGCAAGGGCTCGTATGTAGGTGCCGGAAGAACAGTCAACCACGACATCGAAATCTAGAAAGTCTTGTACTTGTCTGAGGTCAGATGTCCTTTGAAAAGTGGAAACCGTAACCTGGCGGCCCTTTAGCTCGACCTCTTGGCCTTCACGAACCAAGTCATAAGCGCGTTTGCCATCGACTTTGATTGCACTTACCGATGATGGAACCTGTGTTATTTCACCGGTCAGTTTTGCAATCTCAGCATCAATCTGATCTTTGGTGACCGCTACTGCGGAAGCTGAGGAAAGTATCTCGCCTTCCGCATCGTCCGTGTGGGTTGAAGCGCCCAGGCGAATGGTTGCGATGTACTGCTTGTCGCTACCGGAAATGAACTGCAGCAACTTTGTGCCGCCTTCAACGCCCAGCACCAACAGACCTGTTGCCATTGGGTCCAAAGTTCCGGCGTGACCGATTTTTCTGGTGCCCAGAATGCCGCGAAGCTTTGCAACCACGTCGTGGCTGGTCCAACCCTGCTGCTTATCGATCAGCACGAGTGCGGAAGGCATTAATCTTCCGAGGTCTTTGGCTTGATGTACGGATCGGCATCGCCGGCAGGCGCAGCATTCTTGGCGATCTTTTCCAGCTCGGCATCGCGACGCTTTGCCTCAGCCAAAAGATCAGCCATGGCACCGGCAGCAACCGGCACTTCGTCGTTGATGAACTCGATAGATGGCGTGATTCGAATGCCAAGGTGGCGACCGATCTCGCTGCGAAGCTTGCCCTTGTGGCTCTCCAGAATATCTTTTGAAACCTCAAGGTCCTCGGCGCTACCGAAGACGGTGAAGTAAAGCTTTGCCTGCGAGAGGTCCGGGCTTACGCGAACATCGGTAATGGTCACAAAACCTAGGTCCGGGTCTTTTACAACCTTTTCCATAGCCTCTGCGGCCAATACCTTGATTCGCTCCCCTAGCCTGCGAGCGCGTGCGTGATCAACCACTAGACCCTCGGCTTCTCGACCATCTCGTAGGTTTCAATTACGTCATCGACCAAGATGTCGTTGAAGTCACCAAGACCGATACCACACTCGTAGTCGGTCTTCACTTCGGTTGCGTCATCCTTGAATCGCTTCAAGGAGTCAACCTTCAGACCTTCCTTGATCATCACGCCATCACGCAACACGCGAGCCATTGCGTTGCGTCGGATTAGACCCGAGCGAACGTATGAACCTGCGATGGTGCCGAACTTGGAGGAGCGGAAGATCTCGCGCACTTCTGCGGTACCCATCTGCTGCTCTTCGTACTCTGGCTTGAGCATGCCCTTGAGTGAGCTCTCGATGTCATCAAGTGCGTTGTAGATGACCGAGTAGAAACGCACGTCGACGCCTTCGCGGTCGGCACGCTCTCTGGCCTTGTTGTCTGGTCGCACGTTGAATCCAATGATGACTGCGGAGTCAACAGTTGCAAGGTTGACGTCAGACTCGGTTATCGCACCAACACCACGGTGGATGATTCGAAGCTGAACTGAATCGTCGACCACAATCTTGAGCAAGCTGTCTTCCAGGGCCTCAACGGCACCGGAAACGTCACCCTTGATGATGAGGTTAAGGGATTCAACCTTGCCCTCTTCGAGTGCCTTGGTGAAGTCCTCAAGCGATAGCTTCTTGCGGGTCTTGGCCAATAGCGCATTTCGGTCAGCAGCTTCACGCTTCTCGGCGATCTGGCGTGCCTGACGCTCGTCTTCTGCCACCACGAAGGTGTCACCAGCGCGAGGCACTGACTGAAGACCAAGAACCTGAACCGGACGGGAAGGGTATGCCTTCTCAACCGCGACACCGTTCTCATCGAACATCGCACGAACACGACCGTGTGAGCTACCGGCAACGATTGCGTCTCCAACCTCAAGAGTTCCGGACTGAATCAGAACGGTTGCAACCGAACCGCGACCGCGGTCTAGGTTGGCTTCAATCGCAACACCGCGAGCATCGCGATCAGGGTTAGCGCGAAGGTCTAGCGCAGCATCTGCGGTTAGCAGGACTGCATCCAGCAGACGGTCAATGCCCTCGTTCTTTAGTGCCGAGACGTCAACGAACATCACGTCGCCACCGTATTCTTCGGCAACCAAACCGAACTCGGTTAGCTGCTGACGAATCTTGGCAGGGTTTGCACCCTCCTTGTCGACCTTGTTCACTGCAACCACAATTGGGACCTTGGCGGCCTGAGCGTGGTTTAGTGCCTCAATGGTCTGAGGCATAACGCCGTCGTCAGCTGCAACCACCAAGACTGCAATGTCAGTTACCTGAGTACCACGAGCACGCATAGCGGTGAACGCCTCGTGACCCGGGGTGTCAATAAAGGTGATGGCGCGGTCAGTGCCTTCGTGAATGGTGTGAACCTGGTAGGCACCGATGTGCTGAGTAATTCCACCGGCTTCGCCTGCCACCACGTTTGCACTTCGAATCGAGTCCAAAAGCTTGGTCTTACCGTGGTCAACGTGACCCATAACTGTGACAATTGGAGGCCTTGGCTGTAGGTCCTCGTCATCCTCATCCTCAATACCGGTTGAGATGTCCAATCCAAACCCTTCGAATAGCTCGCGCTCTTCGTCCTCAGGAGATACGACCTCGACCTTGTAGCCGAGCTCAACACCGAGAATTTGGAAGGTGTCCTCATCCAAGGATGCAGTTGCGGTAGCCATCTGACCCAGGTGGAACAGCACGGTAATCAACTGGCCGGCGTTAGCGCCAATCTTGTCTGCGAAGTCCTGAATCGAAGCTCCGCGGCGGATGCGAACAACGGTGTTACCGTCGCCGCGTGGCACCACTGCACCACCGAGGCTCGGGGCAGATCTCTGCTCAAATTCTTCTCTCTTAGTGCGCTTGGACTTACGGCCCTTGTTCTTAGAGCCACCCTTTCCAAATGCACCTGCGGTACCAGCTCCGCGACCTCCGCGACCGGCTGGACCTGGGCGACCGCCCGGAGCACCTGCACCGGCACCTGGAGCACCGAATCCTGGAGCTCCGCCTGGACGTGGGCTACCAAAACCAGCACCGGCTGGACGAGGGGCACCACCTGGACGAGGGGCACCGCCTGTGCGAGGAGCACCACCCTGACCTGGACGAGCACCGGGCGCACCGGTTGCACCGCCTGGACGTGGAGCACCAGCTGGGCGAGGGCCGCGGCCCATGCCCTGGTTTGAGCTAAACGGGTTGTTGCCCGGGCGAGCCATCGGGCGTGGGATGCCCATGCCCTGGTTCGAGCTGAACGGGTTGTTACCCGGACGTGGAATTCCAATGATTGAGCTCGCCGAAGCGGGGGCTGCCGGAGCAACCGGTGCGGCTGGAGCTGGAGCCTCTGCTACCGAAGACTCTTCTCGAGGTGCTGGCTTGCTAACTGGAGCGACAGGAGCCGAAGCCTCAACCTCTGGGGCAGCTGCCTTTGGCTCTGCCTTCTTAGGTGCGGCCTTGCCAGCGTTTGGATACGCGGCGCGAAGCTTTGCTGCTACCGGTGGTGTGATGGTGGAAGAGCCACCCTTGACATACTCGCCGAGCTCTTCAAGCTTGGATAGTGCGACCTTTGTGTCAATGCCAAGTTCTTTGGCTAGGTCATATACGCGTGGAAGCGCCACTTAGTTTCTCCTGTTCGGGCCTGCCGAACAGGGCAGGCTTTAGTTGTGAGCGAATCTCATTTCGAGGAACTCATTTTGTTTCCAGCATCTTCTCTTGCCTGTCTATGCCAGGCCTCAAACTCAGCGGTACTTGCTTCGCCCAAGGCTTTTCTGAACCCTTTTCGATCCAAAACTAATTGTGAACAGTGGCTGTGAAACCAAACCCCTCGGCCTGGAAGCCGGGCTGCGAGATCAACTCTCACAACACCGTTTTCTGCTACTGCTCGAACCAGATTTTCTCTCGAATCGCGCTGGCGACAGCCAACGCAGGTTCTTACCGGCTTCATTCTAGGCCCTTAGCCCTAATTGGGCTAGCCCTCGAGAATGCTGTCGGGCTGAATATCGATCTTGGCGCCGGTGAGTTTCGCTGCCAATCGAGCGTTCTGACCCTCTTTGCCAATCGCCAACGAAAGCTGGAAATCAGGAACCAAAACTCTGACCGCCTTGGTGGCAGCATCAATCACAAATGCATCTGAGACCCTGGCAGGCGATAGCGCCTGAGCTACAAACCTGGGTAGATCTTCGCTGAAGTCCACGACGTCGATCTTCTCTTCGTTGAGCTCTGCAGATACCGCACGAACGCGCTGGCCAAGTTCACCAATGCAAGCGCCCTTGGCGTTGATGCCTGGCTCCTTAGCGATAACGGCAATCTTGGTGCGGTGGCCGGCTTCGCGAGCCACCGATGCAATCTCCACCTGACCGGATGCCACCTCTGGCACCTCAAGTGCGAATAGCTTGCGGACTAGGTTCGGGTGGGTGCGGGAAACGGTGATCTGCGGGCCACGAGGTCCGCGCTGAACGTTGGTGACATAAACCCGGATACGGCTGCCGTGGGAGTAATCCTCACCCGGCACCTGCTCCTCGGGAGGCATCAGTGCTTCGATGGAACCTAGGTTTACGTAAACCATGTTGGAGCGGGAACCCTGCTGGATGACACCTGCGACGATGTCGCCCTCTTTACCCTTGAATTCGCCGAGTAGGCCCTCATCGGAAATCTCGCGCATGCGCTGGGCAATAACCTGCTTCGCTGCAGCCGCTGCGACGCGACCAAAGCCCTCAGGGGTTACATCCTTCTCGCCGATCTGCTCACCCTCTTCATTGAGCTCTGGGGTGAAGATGGTGACGTGACCGGTCTTGCGGTCTAATTCTGCGCGTGGGCCCTTGGGCTGGTCCTGGCCAGTCTTGGAAAAAGCTGCCAAAATTGCGGACTCGATGATGTTGACCAGGTCATCAAAAGGAATGTCTTTTTCGCGCTCCAAAAGTCGCAGCACCGAAATATCGATATCCATGAGGCCGCTCCTAACGTATTTTCTTATGCGCGCCTAGCTAAAAGCTCAGCTATAGCAGAGTCTAGCTTGACCTGAACCCGCTCGCCGCTTCGGCGGTTCCACAATTCAACCTCGCCGTCGGCAACTCCGCGACCGCAAATGATGATCCAGGGAACGCCAATCAGCTCAGCATCGGCAAATTTCACACCCGGGCTCACCTTGTCGCGGTCATCCAAAATCACCGAAAGATTGAACTTCTCCGCCTCTTTAGCAAGCTGCTCAGCGGCTTCGAAAGGTAGTTCGTCCTTGCCGGCGGCGATGATGTGGAGATCTGCCGGAGCTACGCTCTCAGGCCAGATCAAGCCATTGTCATCGTGAGATGCCTCGGCGATAACCGCAACCAAACGGGTGACACCGATTCCGTAGGAGCCCATGGTTACGGTCACTAGCTTGCCGTTCTCATCCAGCACCTGAAGACCCAGCGCTTCGGCATACTTGCGACCGAGCTGGAAGACGTGCCCGATCTCGATTCCGCGAGCAAGCTCCAGCGGTCCAGAACCATCAGGGGCTGGGTCCCCATCGCGGATTTCCGCAATGTCTGCAACGCCGTCGGCGGTGAAATCGCGGCCGTAGGTGAGGTGATAAACGTGCTTCTGGTCAACGTTCGCACCGGTGATCCACTGGCTGCCCTTGGCAACACGTGGGTCAACTAGGTACCTGATGCCGGTTGCAGCATCCCTACCCAAAAGCTGAGCGCCGTCCTTGATTGGTCCGATGTACCCCTTGACCAAAAGCGCATGCTTTGCGAAGTCTTCTTCGTTGGCAGCCTCAACATCGTTAGGGCCAAAAAATGCCTCGGCACGCTTCTGGTCGATCTCGCGATCACCAGGAACACCAACGATTACTAGCTCGCGCTTGCCCTCTGGGGAAATCAATGCCAAAACCACATTCTTTAGGGTGTCGGATGCGCCCCACTGACCATCGCCCTTAGGGAAGCTTGCGTTTGAGTAGTCCACCAAAGTCGCGATGGTAGGAGTGTTTGGAGAATCGTGCACCACAGCGCTTGGGTTCTTGGAGCCATCAATATCCTCAGCAACCGAGAACTTGACCGCCTCAACATTGGCGGCAAAACCACCTTTCGAGCGAACGAAGGTGTCCTCACCAATTGGAGATGGGTTCAGGAATTCCTCTGATTTAGAACCACCCATCGCACCGGCATCTGCCTTGACGACTGCATACTCAACACCGAGGCGCTGGAAAATTCGCTCGTAGGCATCGCGCTGCGCCTGATAGCTAATAGCCAAACCTTCGTCGGTGACGTCAAACGAGTAGGCATCCTTCATAACGAATTCGCGACCGCGCAATAGACCCGCTCTTGGTCTTGCCTCATCGCGGTACTTGTTTTGGATCTGGTAAATCGACAGCGGTAGGTCTTTATAAGACGAATAAAGATCCTTCACCAACAGGGTAAAGACTTCTTCGTGGGTGGGAGCTAGTAGGTAGTCCGCCTTCTTGCGGTCTTGAAGCCTAAATAGGTTGTCGCCGTATTCTTTCCAGCGTCCGGTGATCTCAAAAGGCTCTCTTGGCAAAAGGGCTGGGAAGAAAACTTCCTGCGCTCCGGCATTGGCCATCTCTTCGCGAATGATCTGCTCGATGCGGGCCTTTACTCGAAGCCCAAGCGGCAACCAGGTGAATACACCAGGTGCATTGCGACGAATGTAACCAGCACGCACCAATAGGCGGTGGCTGTTTACTTCCGCGTCGGAAGGGTCCTCGCGCAAGGTGCGCAGGAAAAGTGAGCTCAAGCGAATAGGCATGGGCTCAATGTTAGCTACTTGTCAGCCACCATTACCTGAGCCGTGCCAATAAGAGCAGGGTCCATTTCAGCAGCAATACGATTTGCCTCTTCGATCAAGGTGGCAACAATCTCAGATTCAGGCACAGTCTTTACGACCTCACCTTTCACAAAAATCTGTCCCTTGCCATTGCCAGATGCCACACCTAGGTCTGCCTCACGTGCCTCACCTGGTCCGTTTACCACGCAGCCCATAACGGCAACTCGAATTGGAACGGTTAGGTGCTGAAGCCCTGCGGTGACATCGTTTGCCAAGGTGTAAACATCAACCTGAGCACGACCACAAGATGGGCAGGAAACAATTTCTAGCTTGCGAGGACGAAGGTTTAGCGACTCAAGAATCTGAGATCCAACCTTGATTTCCTCAACCGGCGGAGCAGAGAGCGAAACGCGAATGGTGTCGCCGATGCCCTTGGCCAAAAGTGCACCAAAAGCAACCGAAGACTTGATGGTGCCCTGGAACGCAGGTCCTGCCTCGGTTACACCGAGGTGAAGTGGCCAGTCGCCGCGCTCAGAGAGCATCTCGTAGGCCTTGACCATTACCACCGGGTCATTGTGCTTCACGGAGATCTTGAAGTCGTGGAAGTCGTGCTCTTCAAACAGGCTGGCTTCCCAAACCGCTGACTCAACCAGTGCCTCAGGGGTGGCCTTGCCGTACTTCTCCAAAAGGCGCGGGTCCAAAGAACCGGCGTTTACACCGATGCGAATCGAAACGCCTGCCGCTTTTGCTGCCTTGGCGATGTCGCCAACCTGGTCATCAAATTTACGAATATTGCCTGGGTTTACTCGAACGGCACCGCAACCGGCGTCAATTGCCTGAAAGACATACTTCGGCTGGAAGTGAATATCTGCAATCACCGGAATTTGGCTGCGCTTTGCGATGATGCGAAGCACATCCGCGTCATCCTGACTGGGAACTGCAACGCGCACGATGTCGCAACCCGATGCAGTTAGCTCTGCGATCTGCTGCAAGGTGGCATTGATGTCGGTGGTTGGGGTGGTGCACATTGACTGCACCGAGATTGGGGCGTCTCCACCTACGGCAACCTTGCCGACCATGATCTGGCGGGTCTTTCTCCGAGGAGCCAGCGTTGGAGGTGGCGACTTAGGCAGACCTAGATTTACAGCAGGCAATTGATTCCCTTCTTTACCCAACAAAGCATAAACATTTGCCGGGCTACTTTGTTCCTAGCCGAGCGTGATTGGGTTTACCAAATCCGCCATGATCAAAAGCACACCGACAAAAATCAACACCAACCAAACCCCATATGCCAAAGGCAATGTCCTTGCGGTGTCGATTGGACCCGGGTCCTTTTTGAGAAAAACTCGACCGAATCTGCGCTTGAGCGATTCGTAGATTGCCCCCAGCACGTGACCGCCATCAAGTGGCAATAGCGGAATCAGGTTGAATGCAAATAGCGCCAGGTTCAAAGCCCCAAGCAACATCAAAAGAGAGGCAACCTTTGACTCAAGTGGCAGCTCAGACTGGCTCAGCTCCCCCGCGATTTGACCGACGCCGACAATTGACACCGCACCATTTTGGTCGCGCTCTGAAAGCCCAAATGTTGAGCTGGTAACAGCCCAGACCTGTTGCGGCAAAGTGAGAATAAAACCAAAGGTTGCGCCGGTGGCACCTAGGCCATAGCTCAGTGATTCGCCGATTGGCATCGGAATGTTCTTAGGCTCGAGTAGCACTCCTAAAAGCGGCTTGAACTCTGTCTGAGGAGCACCTTGATCGTCAAGCAAAGCCTTGCCATCGGAACCGTAAATCGGACGCTCCAAGAACACCGGAGTAATTGAAAGCTCTAACTTTTCACCAGCGCGAGACACCGAAACCTGGGATGGACTGCCGAGATTTTGATTGAACCCAGAAATGACTTCTTGCCAACTCGCGACCGGATTGCCATTCACGGCGGTGAAGGTGTCGCCTGGTTCAATACCCGCGAGCGCCGCCGGGGAAAGTGGCGAATCGCTTGGGCAACTGCCGTCTTCTTGCACATCTACACACTCGAAAACCTTTTGGATACTCAAGCTCTGCTGCATGGTGCCGATGCCGCTGAGGGCAATTGCAATCAGCAAGAGCCCCAGTAAGAAGTTCATTACAGGACCACCGAGCATGATGATCAGCTTTTTGTATGGCGCTAACGCATAGAACTGTCGATTGGAATCAGATTCTGAGATGTCTTCGCGCTCTATAGCCCGAGCCTCGTTGATCCACTTCGAGAACAGACCTCTGGCTGGCTTTTTTTCCGGCGGATACATTCCGGTCATCAGGATGTAGCCACCAAGTGGAATGGCCTTGATGCCAAACTCGGTCTCTCCCCGACGCCAGGACTTCACGGTTGGGCCAAAGCCGATCATGAATTGCTTGACTCGAACCCCGAAGCGCTTCGCGGGTAGATAGTGACCAAGTTCGTGAAGGCCGATAGACAGCGCAATTCCCACGATGACGGCAAAGATGCCCAGTATGTAGAGAACGATATCCATTTGCTTCTAACGCTACCTGCTAAACCCTGACCTAAGCGTTAGCTATCAGCGAATCCGCAGTCCTGCGAGCCCACATCTCGGCATCCAGCACAGAATCGAGACTTAGCTCACTAGATGCTTGGTGCTGGGAAACCACTTCTTCGATGATCTCAAAGATTCCGGTGAATCGAATCTTGCCGGCGTGGAATGCCTCTACCGCTTGCTCATTGGCTGCGTTGTAAACCGCAGGGTAGGTCTCTCCAGCAATACCGACCTGTCGGGCAAGCGCCACAGAGCCAAAGACTTCCTCATCCAGCGGTTCAAACACCCAGTTGTGCGACTTAGTCCAGTCCACCGCAGCGCTTACGTGCCCCAATCTGTCGGGCCATGCCATACCGAGCGCGATCGGAAGCTTCATATCCGGTGGTGAGCACTGCGCAATTACCGAACCGTCGACAAACTCAACCATTGAGTGCACCACCGATTGCGGATGCACGGTTACCTCGATTCGGTCAAAAGGAATGTCAAACAAAAGGTGAGCTTCTATTAGCTCCAGACCCTTATTTACCAAGCTCGCGGAATTGGTCGTAACGACTTTTCCCATACTCCAGGTTGGGTGCTTGAGAGCTTGCTGTGGGGTTACCGCTTCGAGTTGCTGCTTGCTAAAACCGCGGAATGGCCCTCCAGAGGCGGTAAGAATCAGCTTTGCCACCTCGGCTTCGGTACCCGACCGAAGGCACTGCGCAATGGCTGAGTGCTCTGAGTCAACCGGGACGATTTGACCGGGGCGAGCAAGCTGTTTGACCAGCGGTCCACCCACGATCAATGACTCTTTATTGGCAAGTGCCAATACCTTGCCCGATTTCAAAGTCGCAAGGGTCGCTGCAAGTCCAACAGAACCGGTGATTCCGTTTACGACAACATCGGCATCCAGATCGGCAACCAGCTGCGCCGCTGCCTCAGCACCGATAGCAACCGAGTTTTCGGTGAGTCCAAATTGTTTTGCCTGCGCTGAAACAAGTTCTTTGTTTGAGAAAGCAGAAAGGCCAACTAGCTCCAGTTGGCCCGGATTTGCGGCAATTACCTCAAGGGCCTGGGTGCCAATCGAACCGGTGGAGCCAAGGACAATTACTCTGCGCATGCCAAAAGCTTAGAACTCGCTCTCAATTCTGTGTAAATGAGGGCCAACAATCCCTACGCGAAATTAGAATAAGAAGTATGAGCCTTGAGCAAAAGAGAATCCTCGCAACAGCAATTCCGGGTCCCCTTTCCACCCAGATGCAAGAACGTCGCAAGCAGGTAATTGCTGCCGGCGTTGGTACCGCCCTACCGGTCTTTATTGACCACGCCCACGGCGCGATCATGAAGGATGTGGACGGCAACCAGCTGATTGACATGGGTAGCGGAATTGGTGTTGTCACCATCGGTCACACGAACGCGCGCGTTGTCGAAGCGGTTCAGAACCAGGTTGCAAAGCTAACCCACACGCTTTTCACCGTTGCGCCATACGAGCCTTACGTTCGGGTTGGTGAGCTAATCACCAAGCACGCGCCAGGAAACTTTGCCAAGAAGGCTGCCTTCTTTACCTCCGGTGCCGAAGCCGTTGAGAACGCGGTAAAGATTGCTCGCAAGGCAACCGGTCGCACCGAGGTTGCGGTCTTTGACCACGCTTACCACGGTAGAACCAATTTGACCATGAGCATGAACTTCAAGATGCACCCCTACGGCACCGGCTTTGGCCCGCTTGCCGGCAGCGTGCACCACGCTCCAATGAGCTACCCGTTCCGTGATGCCGAAGGCATGACCGGTGAGGAAGCTGCTACCAGAGCAATCACCTACCTGGAGAAGCGCGTTGGTGCCACTCAGCTAGCTGCAGTATTCATCGAGCCAATTCAGGGTGAGGGTGGCTTTATCGTTCCAGCCCCTGGATTCCTAAGAACGCTTTCAACCTGGTGCCGAGCGAATGGCATCGTGATGGTCGCCGATGAGGTCCAGTCCGGTATCGCAAGAACCGGTAAGTGGTTTGCATCTGAGTGGGAAGAGGGCTTTGAGCCTGACCTGATTACTGTTGCCAAGGGTATTGCCGGCGGTATGCCGCTATCTGGTGTGGTCGGTCGCGCCGATATTATGGATGCGTCTCACGCGGGTGGACTTGGTGGAACTTTCGGTGGCTCCCCTACCGCTACCGCAGCCGGTGTCGCAGTTTTGGAGCAGCTCGAAGAAGGCGGCTGGCTAGAGCGTGCACTGGAAATTGGGGAAGTTCTTCTTTCTCGACTAGGCGAACTAAAGAGCCAGTATCCGGTAATCGGTGACCTTCGCGGTAAGGGTGCGATGATCGCAATCGAGTTGGTTGAGCCTGGCACCAAGACTCCAAATGCTGCTGCTGTAGAGGCACTTGTGAAGCACTGCCACCAAAACGGTGTGCTTATTCTCAATGCCGGTACCTTCAACAACGTGATTCGCTTCTTGCCTCCGCTGGTTATCACCGATGAGCTGCTTCACGATGCCATGGACGTGCTAGCTGCCGGTTTGGCAAAGTTGTAAATCACCCCCTAGGGTTGATTTAGAGCCTCTCGGGCTCAGAATGCGACATTCAATCAGAATCGAAGGTGATTCATCGTGCATGCCTACGGCGACAGAGCGCGCCTAGACAACCTCTTCAAGGCAGAAATAAACCGCTTCATCGAAACCCACCCGCAGTCGGGTAAAAACCACCAGCAGGCCCTAGGTCCTATGGTGCAGGGTGTTCCAATGATTTGGATGTCCAAGTGGCCAGGTCCTTTCCCGATCTACGTTGACCACGCCAAGGGTTCACACTTCACCGACGTTGACGGCCTGGATTACACCGACTTTTGCCTGGGTGACACCGGTGCAATGTGTGGACACGCGCCCGATGCAACCGTCAAGGCCGTGCAGAACCAGATCGCCAAGGGCTCGACCTACATGTTGCCAACTGCAGATGCGATCGCTTCAGCAAATCTTCTAGCAGAGCGCTTTGGAATGCCAAAGTGGCAGTTCACACTAACCGCAACCGACGCCAATAGGCACATTTTGCGCTACGCCCGTCACGTTACCGGACGAGCGAAGATTGCGGTCCACGACTACTGCTACCACGGCACCGTGGATGAAACCTTTGCTGTCCTGGACGATAACGGCAACACCGTTCCTCGCCATGACAACGTCGGAATGCCGGTTCACCCTAACCAGACCACCATCGTTATTCCATTCAACGATCTGGAGGCTGCCGAAAAGGCATTCGCCAGCGGCGAGGTGGCCGCAATGCTAATGGAGCCGGCACTTACGAACATCGGCATCGTGCTCCCAGAGCCTGGCTACCTGGAGGGCATGCAGGCGTTGTGTCAGAGGTATGACGTGATCTGGATTTTGGATGAAACCCACACCATCTCGGCAGGCACTGGCGGAATGACTAGGCAGTACGACCTGAATCCAGATGCTGTTGTTCTAGGTAAGACAATCGGGGGTGGTGTTCCGGTAGGTGCATTTGGCCTAACCGAGAAGCTTGCGAATCGAATTGCAACCTCAACCAACCTAGAGTCCATCGACGTCGGTGGCGTTGGCGGCACCTTGGCCGGAAACGCTCTTTCGATGGCGGCAGTTCGCGCCACCTTGAGCGAGGTTTTGACCACTGAGGCATTTGTCCGCATGGAGGCACTGGCGACGATCTGGACACAAAACATTCAGGCGGTCATTGATGAGTACGACCTACCCTGGCAGGTCTCGCAAATTGGTTGCCGAGGCGAATACAGCTTTAGGTCTCAAGCGCCGCTAAATGGCCGCCAGGCAGCTGATGCAGATGACTTCGAGTTGCAGCAGTACCTGCAGCTGCACGCAATCAACCGCGGTATTTTGATGACGCCGTTCCACAACATGGTATTGATGTCACCAGCGTCCAACGAAGAAGATGTTGCTCACCACAACGCGCACTTCCGCGATGCTGTCGAATCGCTTTACCGCTAAGCGCGAAGCTTCTTAGCCTTTAGCGAGGCACGAACCTGAACAATCATCACGATTGCAATTGCCACGATGAATACCAGTGATCCAATCACGTTGGCCTCAGGTGGAATTCCACGGGCCGCCGCCGTGTAGACAAACTTCGGGAACGTAGTCTCAGGTCCCGAGTTGAACTGGGTGATGATGAAGTCATCAAAACTCAATGCGAACGAAAGCATTGCCGCGGCCATGATGCCAGGTAGCAAAAGTGGGAAGGTAATTCTCCAGAACACCGAGGATGCGTTTGCGTAGAGGTCGCGACCAGCCTCTTCAAGTCTTGGGTCCAGAGTTGCCACTCTGGCCTTCACAGTTACCACCACGAAGCTCAAGGTGAACATGACGTGGGCAACCACGATGGTCCAAAAGCCCTTAGAGATACCAACGTTTAGGAACTGCGCGGCAAGGCCGGCACCCATAACAACCTCTGGGGTTGCCATTGGCAAGAACAAAAGTAGGTTGGTTGCTGAGCGTCCCTTGAACTTATAGCGACCAAGCGCGATAGCGATGGCAGTTCCAAGCGCGGTGGAGATCAGGGTGGAGATAACGGCAATCGCCAACGAATTACCAAATGCTTCACAAACCACCGGCTGGTCACACATGTTTAGCCAGTTGTCGAATGTGAACTCTTTCCAAGCAATATTCGACTTTTCAACTTTGTTGAATGAGAAAACAAAGGTGTAGCCAATTGGAATCATGGTGAAGATAAACGCCAATGTGACATAGGTCGGAAGAAGCCACTTCCCCAGTGAAAATTTCACAGTAGCTCCTCCGTTCCACTCTTTCGAACATAGACCGAAACCAAAACCACGATGGCAGCCATCAGCATTACCGACAGCGCTGAGGCGGTTGGGTAATCCTGGATGCGGAAGAAGTTCGCCTCAACCACGTTTCCAATCATCGCGGTGTCAGAACCACCTAAGAAGTCCCTGGAGGCCGAAACATAGTCACCCGAGATCGGAATGAAGGTCAACAAAGTTCCTGAGATAACACCCGGTAGCGAGAGCGGGAACGTCACCTTCCAGAAGGTCTGAACCGGAGTTGCATAAAGATCTGCCCCGGCCTCAACCAATCGAGTATCTAGTCGCTCCAAAGAGGTATAGATGGGAAGGGTCATAAAGGGAATGAAGTTGTAGGTCAAACCTGCAATCACCGCAAAGCTGCTGCCGATCACATACTGGTCTGGAGCCAGCACGCCGATTGACTGTAGGAACTGCGTGGCTGGAGATTCGTTGGAGAAGATCTGCTTCCAGGCAAAAGTGCGAAGCAAAAAGCTAATAAAGAATGGTGCGATAACCAAGGTCAGCAAAAACGCCTGCAGGATCGGTTTGTTGCGCGCCTTAACGCCGATGAAGTAAGCGATTGGGTAGCTAATCAGCAGCGCCATCAGGGTTGCGATTAGCGCATAGATAAAGCTTCTGGTGATTTGTGGAAGGTACTGATCAAGCGCATAGGCGTAGTTCGAGACCTGGAATCCGTAGTCATACATGCCAATTTCGCCGGTAAACGAGGCGGTCTTTAGCGAGGTGATAACCAGCGAAACCAGTGGGGTTAGAAAGAACAACCCCAGGTAAATCATGCCCGGAGCCAACAGGATGAAGGCTACCCTGGAAGCCTTTTTCGGTGCGGAGGAATTACCCGCTGAACCCTGCCCTAGCGCTACGAATGCCACGGGCTCTATGCCTCGTCGTTATCTGCCTTGAGTGGCAGATCGCTTAGGCCAAATGCGTGCTCGACCTTCCAGCTCACCCAAACATGAGCGCCCAGCTCGACCACCGGGCTCTTGCCGACATTCTGCGCAAAGACAGTGATGTCACCAAAGCCTGGAACGTCGATTAGGTACTGGTTGGAAACTCCGGTGAAGCGGATGTCAATGATCTCACCGGGGCCAACCAGGTTGTGGTTGGAATCTAGGTCAGGCTTGTCAGCGTGGAAAGTTGCCTTCTCTGGGCGCACACCCAAAGCAACCTTGCCACTGTGCTTTTCGGAGCGCTTTTTCGGTGCAGCAATTCTTTGGCCATTGCAGCTAATGGAAATGCTGTGGTCGTTTTCCTCAACCACATCTCCAACAAAGATGTTGGACTGACCTAGGAATCTGGCAACAAAG
This sequence comes from Microbacteriaceae bacterium, assembly GCA_027487865.1. Classification (GTDB taxonomy): domain Bacteria; phylum Actinomycetota; class Actinomycetes; order Actinomycetales; family Microbacteriaceae; genus Aquiluna. The sequence goes on along the minus strand of JAIYCT010000002.1, from coordinate 403,726 downwards.
GCGGTCTTTGGTCTGTCGTAGAGGGCTTCTGGGGCACCCATCTGCTCAATCTCACCCTTATTCATAACCGCTACGGTGTCGGCCATGTCCATGGCCTCCTCCTGGTCGTGGGTGACGTGCAAGAAGGTAAGACCAACTTCCATCTGGATGGCCTTTAGCTCAACCTGCATCTGTCGACGGAGTTTGAGGTCCAATGCACCAAGTGGCTCATCCAACAGCAATAGCGCCGGGCGGTTTACCAGGGCACGAGCCAATGCAACACGCTGCTGCTGACCGCCGGAGAGCTGCTGGGGCTTGCGCAGTGCCAAGTGTTCTAGCTCAACCAGTTGCAGAGCTTCGGTCGCCTTGGCAAGCGGATCAGAGACCTTACGCTGACGAAGTCCAAACGCCACGTTTTCCAAAACGGACATGTGAGGGAACAGCGCATAGCTCTGGAACACAGTGTTCACTGGACGCTCGTGAGGCTTGGATGCTGTGACATCCTTGCCGCCAATTAGCACCTTGCCGCGAGTGGCCTCTTCCAATCCCGCCACAATTCTCAAAGTGGTGGTCTTGCCGCAACCCGAAGGTCCAAGCAGTGCAAAGAACTCGCCGGCTGGAATCTTTAGGTCAAGGTTCTCAATGGCGGTGAAGCCAGGGAACTCCTTGTGAATGCCAACTAGCTCTAGGTCTTGACCCCTAGCTACGAACTCTGTTGCCACCTAGGCGCCTAGCAAGACGTTTTGCCACGCAGTGGCGAAGCGCTGCTCTTCCTGTCCGGTTAGAGCGCGGAACGCGAAGACGTTTGACAGGAATTCCTCAGATGGGAAGATCAATGGGTTCTCGGCCAACGCAGGGTCGGTCTTGAGCATCTCTTCCTTGGCGCCAACCACTGGGGTTACGTAGTTCACGTAAGCAGCCAACTCAGCTGCGTTCACTGGGTCGTAGTAATAGTTGATTAGCGCTTCTGCGTTCTTCTTGTGGGCAGAACCCATAGGAACAACGAAGGAGTCAGAGGAGATGGTTGAACCGGTGTCTGGAACAACGAAACCAAAGCGCTCTTCGCCAACCTCGGCGTTCAGGATTGTGGTGTCTCCAGACCAGGCCAATGCCACGATGATGTTGCCGTTGGTTAGGTCTTCACCGTAGGAGTTGCCCTTGATGTTGAAGATCTGGCCGGAGGAAACCTGAGCAGCAATGAACTCAACCGCTGCGTTGAACGCATCTTCGGTTAGGGAGTCTTCGCTGGTGATGTCGATGCCCTGGCTCAATAGGGTTAGGCCCACAGAGTCACGCATCTCGGAGATAAGACCAACACGGCCCTTTAGCTCAGGAGCCCAAACATCAGCTAGCGAGGTTGGGGCGTCCTTGCCGGTTGCTTCCTTGTACATCTTCTTGTTGTAAACAATTCCGCCGATGATGCCCTGGTAAGGAACAGAGATAGAACGCTCTGGGTCATTGGCATCGCCTAGGTAAGCAGGAGCTAGGTTTGCGACCTTGTTTGGCATGTTGGCGTTGTCTAGGGTCTGAAGGTAACCAAGACCGATCATGCGGTTTACCAACCAGTTGGTTGGGCAAGCCACGTCGAAGCCTGGGTCAGTGCCCAAGGCAAGCTGGTCCTTCACCTTGGCGTACCAGGTGTCGTTGTCGTCGATTTCCATCATGTACTCGACAGTGATGCCGGTCTCGCCCATGAAGCGGTTCAGGGTCGGGTAAGAAGCGTCATCCTCACCGTCCATGTAAAGCGGCCAGTTGTGCCAAACCAAAACTTTTTCGCTGTCAGAAAGGTCCGTTGCCGGAGTCAAAGCACTCTTGGCGTCAGCGGCACAAGAGGCCAAAGACAACACGGCTGCGGTGCCACCTAGTCCCAAAAGGGTAGCGCGACGAGAAAGCATCTTGCCACGTGCCATTTGCACGAGCTGACGCATCATTGGGTCCTGAGGTAGACCTTCCTTCATTGCAATCTCCTTAGTCCACGGATTTCAATCCAGTGGTGAGTAATAACCAACATGAACATCGCTACCGGGAAACCGAAGCAAGCCCAAGTTTGTCACAAAACTTTAACTTTTAGGACCAAGAAAACGAATTTCTATCCTCAGTCTCCGATGTAGCTCATGACGTGCTTGATTCGGGTGTAATCCTCAAAGCCGTACTGGGACAAATCCTTGCCGTAGCCAGAGTGCTTGAAGCCACCGTGCGGCATTTCTGCAATCAATGGAATGTGGGTGTTGATCCAAACCGCACCGAAGTCCAAGTGCTTTGCAAAGCGCATTGCACGAGAGTGGTTGGTGGTCCAGACCGAAGCAGCTAGGCCGTACTGAACGTCGTTTGCCCACTTCAGCGCCTGAGCGTCGTCCGAGAACTTCTGAACGGTGATGACCGGTCCAAAGATTTCATCTTGAATGTGCTCATCGGTCTGCTTGAAGCCAGAAAGAACAGTTGGCTCAAAGAAGTAGCCTTCCGAACCGATCTGGTTACCACCGGCCTCGATTCTGGCGTGATCTGGAAGACGATCGATAAAGCCCTGAACTCGAGCAAGCTGGCCGGCGTTGTTGACCGGTCCAAACAAAATGTCTTCCTCGGATGGCTTTCCGACCTTCGCGCTGGCCTTCACCTCTGCCAAAAGGTACGGCATGAACTCGTCGTAGGCAGATTCCTGCACCAGCAATCTGGTGGCAGCGGTGCAGTCTTGACCGGCGTTGAAGAATCCAGCTGCAACAATTCCAGCAGCAGTCTTAGCAAAATCAGCGTCTGCAAATACGATTACCGGAGCCTTGCCACCAAGTTCTAGGTGAACGCGCTTTAGGTCTGAGGCTGCACTCTTGGCAACCTCCATACCGGCACGAACGCTTCCGGTGATAGAAACCATCTGTGGAATGCGGTTTTCAATCATCGCTCTACCAGTGTCGCGGTTACCGGTAACCACGTTGAAGACACCGGCTGGCAGAAACTCGGCAGCGATTTCTGCCAGCAGCAAGGTGGATGCCGGGGTGGTGTCTGATGGCTTTAGCACGATGGTGTTTCCCGCTGCAATTGCAGGGGCAAACTTCCAGGTGGCCATATTCAAGGGGTAGTTCCAAGGAGTCACCTGACCGATTACACCGATTGGCTCGCGGCGGATCATTGAGGTGTGATCGCGGAGGTACTCACCGGCGGAGCGACCCTCTAGGTTTCTGGCAGCGCCCGCAAAAAAGCGAATCTGGTCAACCGAGGGCATGATCTCGTAATCCACCAGGGTGGAAAGTGGCTTACCGGTGTTCTCGGACTCAACCTCTGCTGCCTCTTTGGCGCGAGCCTCTAGCGCATCGGCGATCCTAAACAGCGCTAGCTGACGCTCAGACGGGGTGGTTTGACCCCACTCTTCAAAAGCAGCCTGGGCAACCTGATAGGCAGCAGCTACATCCTGCTCGCTTGATACCGGAGCGTGGGCATAGACCTGTCCGGTTGATGGGTTGATGACATCGCTTACTTCACCAGAAGACGCAGCTACGTACTTGCCACCGACAAAGTTTTTCAATTGCTTCACTGACACGCGAAACTCCTCATTGAGCTAATAATGCTTCGACTCTAAACCCGCAGGGGCCATTTCGACAGCCTAGTTTTGAAACTCGACTGAATTCGTAACTATTTGACAAATTAGTTGCGAATTCCATCGTTGAAGGCGCAGCTTTGGGCAATACTTCTGAAATGGCAAGAATGGAAAGAGCGAGCCGCTCTCAACTGGATGATGTGTCCAAAAAGATTATTGAGCAATTGCAAATTGACGGCCGAAAGTCCTACTCCGAGATCGGCAAAGTGGTTGGTCTCTCAGAAGCAGCCGTGCGTCAGCGGGTTCAAAAACTAACCGAGTCTGGAGTGATGCAGGTGGTTGCGGTCACTGACCCGATGAAGCTTGGCTTTAGCCGACAGGCAATGATCGGAATCAAGTGCATGGGAAATGCATCAGAGGTTGCAAAGCAGCTTACGGAGTTTGACTCGGTGGACTACGTGGTGCTCACGGCGGGCAGTTTCGATGTTCTGGTCGAGGTGGTTTGTGAGGATGACGAAGACCTGATTCAGCTGCTAAATGACAAAATCCGGTCCCTACCGGGAGTGATTTCCTCTGAGACATTTGTGTACCTCAAGCTCCACAAGCAGTTCTACAGCTGGGGAACCCGATAACATCTGTATAGCCAACTAACGACGAAGTTAAGAGTGATAGCAATGGCAGCCAAGAAATCCAAAGGTCTACTAGCCCTACTCGGCAAGAAGAAGTCCAAGAAGTCCGAATCCGGCGAGCGCCGAGACCTCAAGCTGTTCGAGGCAATGAGCAACGGCGATCCTTACGGCGACAAAGAACTGCAGCGCAGTGCAAAAGACCACCTTTGGATGCACTTCACTCGCCACTCCCCCTATCAGACCAAAGACATGACCATCATCACCAGGGGTGAAGGACACTACCTCTGGGATTCCAAGGGCAACAAAGTGATTGATGGCCTAAGTGGTCTATTCGCAGTAAATGCTGGTCACGGTCACCAGGAACTTGCTGATGCCGCAGCCAAGCAAATGATGGAGCTGGACTTCATGCCGCTTTGGGCCTATGCCCACCCGCGCGCAATTGAGCTTGCAGAGCGCCTGCTTAGCTATGCGCCAAAAGATCTAAACCGAATCTTTTTCACCACCGGCGGTGGCGAGGCGGTTGAAACTGCCTGGAAGGTTGCGAAGCAGTACTACAAGCTCAAGGGCAAGCCAACTAAGACCAAGGTCATCTCTCGCATGACCGCCTACCACGGCACCAGCCACGGAGCTCTATCGATCACCGGTATTGCAGCCATGAAGGCAATGTTTGAGCCGCTAGTGCCATCAACCATTCGCGTTCCAAACACCAACTGGTACCGCGCGAGGGACCGCTTCGCATCAGAAGAAGAGTTCGGCCTTTGGGCAGCTAATCGCATCGAGGAAGCTATCTTGATGGAGGGGCCAGACACCGTTGCCGCATTCTACGTTGAGCCAATCCAGAACTCCGGTGGCTGTTTCACCGCTCACCCGAGCTACTTCAAGCGCGTTCGTGAGATTTGCGATAAGTACGACGTGATCTTCGTGGCGGACGAGACCATTACCGGCTTTGGCCGCTCTGGTGAGATGTTTGCCTGCGACCGTTACGGCCTCCAGCCAGACATGATGATCACCGCAAAGGCAATCACCTCTGGAACGCAGCCTCTGGGTGCTTTGTTCCTCAAGGAAAAGTACTTTGAGCCATTCACCGAGGGAACCACAATCTTCCCGCACGGTTACACCTTCGCTGCCCACCCGGTTGCTTGCGCGGTAGCACTTGCGAATCTCGACATTTATGACCGCGAGAAGCTGGTGGACAACGTCCGCACCAACTCCCCTATCTTCCGCAAGACCTTGGAAAAGCTTTACGACCTGCCAATTGTTGGCGATGTTCGTGGCGATGGTTACTTCTTTGCCATTGAGCTTGTCAAGAACCAGGAAACCCGCGAGACCTTCACCAAGGAAGAGTCCGAGAAGCTTCTCAGAGGGTTCTTGAATAGCGCGTTCTATGAGGCAGGCCTGTATTGCCGAGCTGACGATCGTGGAGACCCTGTGGTTCAGCTAGCTCCTCCTTTGACCATTGGTCCAAAGGAGTTTGACGAGCTGGAGCAGATTCTTCGTAAGGTGCTAACTGAGGCGTGGAAGCGCGTCTAAGTAAGGGATTTCCCTGGTCAAGCGCGGTTTGCGGTAAAGCCTTAGGTTTTTCAAGCTGAAGTAGTCCTCGCTTACCCGCCCAACTAAAAGCGATAACGTGCTCGGCCAACTGCTCGTAGGTAGTGAGGTTCAGTTGCTCGTTAGCATCTGGGCCGAGGGCGAATCTGATTTGGCAGTTTCGCCAAACTGACTGAGGTAAATCAGCGATCAACTGGGCTGTGACGACAAGGAAAACATTTGACTTTCTGCCATCGCGAGCCACCAACTCAATTAGTTCCAAATGTTCGGTAAAAAGATGGACATCATCCACCACTAAAACCACCGGCAGCTCAAAGCGCTCCTTTACGCAGATCGCACTCGCCACAGCAACTAACTCAGGGTTCTGAGTTTCGAGCCAAACCACCCGAGAGTTGAGATTCCTCACCAGGCTGTGGACCAAAGCGGTCTTCCCTGAGCCGGTTGCGCCAAGGATTAGGCAGTGCCACTTTGGATTTCGCATTGGATTTTCGAGCGGTACGCCGAGTTGATCCAAACCTAAAGCGTCCTGGGGATAGGTGGCTGCTGTTTGATTTGCAACCGGCTCGGCATTAGTCGCAGTCTGGGCAGTGCTAATCACTGCGAATAACTCGCGAAGCCGTGAGGAGAGATTTCTTTGCATGCTCCAAATTTGCCCGCTGGTGAGATTGCAATGTAGCCAAACTGAGATTCTGTGGATAACTCTTTTCCACAGCTATGCCGCTGATAACAAAAATCACAATTTGAGTTCGAGATACTTAAGTCATGGACATCGAAATTGGTTGCACAAAAGTTGTGGAAACGCCCATTGGCCGATTGGCTATCTCCGCGAGCGATAAAGCGGTGGTAGAGCTTTCATTTTTGCTTGGCAAGGCAAAACGGCTGGACTTCGTGAGTCGCGATTTGGCCGAGAAGCAGGTTGATAAAGCCATCAAGTGGATCACAGATTACTTTGCCGGCAGCGAGATTGATTACCCGGGTCAACTTGACCTTTCTGGCACAGACTTCCAGCGCGCAGTCTGGACCGAGATTTCGAAAATCAAACATGGGCGCACCATGACATACGGTGAGATTGCTCAACGAATTGGGAAGCCAAAGGCCTCCCGCGCAGTTGGTGCGGCCGTAGGGGCAAACCCAATCCCCTTGATTGTCCCCTGCCATCGCGTAATGGGAACTGGTGGCAAGATCACCGGCTACTCGGGTGGCGATGGGGTACCGACTAAGCGCAAACTTCTAAAGCTTGAAAAAATCGAGTTCTCCGAGTGACCCACACGCGCATACATGCTGATGGGGTAACCCGCTGCTCCTGGGTCACTGACGACGAGATCTACATTCGCTACCACGACAACGAGTGGGGGCAAGAGGGCCGAGGTCAGAGAGAACTCTTTGAAGCAATCTGTCTCGAGGGATTTCAGGCGGGCCTGAGCTGGATAACCATCCTGAAGCGACGCGAGGGATTTAGAAGAGCATTTGAAAACTTTGACATCAAAAAGGTGGCAAAGTTTGACGCCAATAAGATCGAGGATTTGATGCTGAACCCTGAGATCATTAGAAATCGGGCCAAAATCGTCTCGGCGATTAACAACGCCAACCTAGTGCTCGATCAAGACATAGACCTGACCAGTTTGATTTGGTCATTCGCTCCAGAAACTCGACAGACTCCAGAATCAAACTTCACCTGGGTTGCGACCAGTGAAGAGTCAATTGCGCTGAGCCAAGCGCTGCGAAAGATGGGATTTAGTTTTGTTGGTCCAACCACCATGTATGCCCTGATGCAATCATCGGGCTTGGTGAAAGACCACGCTCCGGGTTGTTTCAGAAGAGACTGAAAAGATTTGCATCGCCACTACATTGGCTAGATGGGAGAGAAATGACTGAGCAAGAATTTAACGACATCTTTCGGGCCTACCTGCCTGAAGCATCAAGGTTTATCGCAAGACGAACCAAGTCGGAGGACGTTGAGGACATAGCTGCGGATCTTTTTGCGCTGGCCTGGCAAAAGAAAGACAGCATTCCAAAAGGACTAGAACTTCCTTGGCTATACAAGTCAGCTCGCTACCTAATCTCCAACTACAACCGCAAGCAAGCCGGCAGACAGGCAATTTTTGCAACCCTGCAAGAGCCGCAATCCGCTCCCAGTGCCGAGACGATAGCTCTTGCAGATTTAGAGCTAGCAGAGGCATGGAAGGCATTGAATGCTAAGGAGCAGGAAATCCTTGCACTGTGGGCATTTGAGGGCCTGGAGCCACAGCAGCTCGCCGTGGCATTGGAGAAAAGCGAGAATGCCTGTGCAATCTCGCTGTCTCGAGCAAAAGCAAAACTTACCCAGCTACTGAATTCTGAAAATAACTAGAGGCTGACTACACATCATGGATATGAACGAAAACGAAGAACTTAGAAACCGCATCTCAAACTCGATCTCTACCGAGGGTGCAGAACTTTCGGATTACGTGGTTGCCCAGGCAGCCAAAGCCAAGCCAAAGCGAGTCTTTGGCTTCAACAGCGTTCGCCTAGGTCTTGGGTCGATGGCAGCTGCTTCTTTGGCCTTGGTAGGCGCGTTTTTGCTACCTAGCGCTTTTGCACCAGCGCCGCTTTTCACAATGGGCATCGGTACGCAAGGTGGCCAGACACTAGCCAGCGCAGAGTCTGCACCGGCTGATGCGAAGATGAGCATGATTTGGCCTGGTTACGTGCAGTACAACTACATCGCCGATGGGCTTAGTGATTCAACCGGCAAGGGACATGTTTATCAGGCGGAACTTGTTGGCACCGCAGAAGGTCTAATGGCATCACTGATGAAACAGTTCCAGCTCCAAGGTGAGATCAAAAAGGACGAGTGGTCAACCGATCAAGCACCAAGCTTTACGGTTCAAAGTAAGTCTGACTCCGGTATCGAGTCTTATCTGAATGTTTATTGGGCTGGCACTGGAGCCTGGTACTTCTCAAGCTGGGACCCATCGCTCTGGGCGTGCAGCACAACTCCATCGGAAACTAAAGATGACGGTACCTCGCCAGACACTTGCGAGCAGCCAAAGCCTCAGCCAGAGCTAGTCCCATCAAAAGAAGAGATGGCGCAATACGCTGCCAAGCTCTTCTCATCCCTCGGCACTGACTTATCTGCAAGTGACTTCACGGTTTCTCGCGACGAGTGGGGTGGTTATGCCTATGCAGACCTGACCTTGGCCGGTCAGACGCTTCCAGTTAGCGTTTCTGTTGGCTGGGATGCTTGGGGAAACCTATCTAACGCTTCCGGTCACAGCTTCAAGCTGGTAGATCGTGGCGAATTCAAAACCATCTCTGCCAACGACACGGTTTCTCGAATCAAGGAGGGCCGCTGGTACGGTTCTGCACCAGCGAGTTTCTATAACAACGCTGCGATCAGCTCAAGAGTTAGCGTGGACCCGATTGTTGGGTCTGAAACAGCAGTCGAGCCATTGCCAGGCGAAGGCGCAGCTCCAGAAGAGAATCCAGCACCAAAGATCGTTGACCTAAAGATCAGTAAGTCGGAGGCAGCCATGCTTGGTGTTTGGGATGCAGCCGGCGGATTCTGGCTGGTTCCAGGTCACCTGCTCTACAACGACCAGGGCTGGTTCGACTCCATCATTAGCCTCGAGGATGGCGTTATTGAACTGCCGAAGTATGAGGAAGTTACCCCAATGATTGAACCTGGTGTCGACACCAAGAATGGCTAGAAGCCAGTTGGGACAATAAGTTCAATCACTGAGCCAGACTGGCGGGCCGAAAGGCCTGCCAGTTTTGCTATCTGCGGGATTTGGTCAACAGTTTCTAAGCCGTGCTCAAGCGCCGCTCTGACAAATGCCCCCTTGGCCTTTTTGTTGAAGTGATTCAACGCTTTGCCAGAGGCCTGATCCAATACCTCAACCGTGTAGTGCTCGCGATCAGGAATTGGGTTTAGGGCGGCATAGCTCTTTGATCTCATATCGAGGATTGGACCGAGCATTCTTGGCCAGACTGCTACGTGAGCCTTGATCCAGTGCTTTTTGAGGTCAATGCCAGGAAGGCTGCTATTTGCCGAGAGCCGATAGTAGGGAATCTGCTCGGTGGCCGGCAAAAGGCCAAACAGAGCTGACTGAATAAAGAGCTTCTCTTTGGCTCGCTCTTGCCCTGCTGGCGAAAGCGTCTGGAAGTCAAGTGCGTCATAGAGCGTGCCGGAGTATCGCTCGACCGCTGGCATGGTTGGTCCGGTTAGCAGCACTTTCAAACTCGCGATATCCGCATCCGGATTCTTACCCAGCTTCAAAGCTTTAACGGTCTTGGCCTTTGACTTAGAGAGCGTCGCGAGCTTCTTCAATAAAACATCTCTCGCGGGATCAAGTGCGGCCCAAATGATGGCAGCTTTGTCGATAGAAATGCCAACGCCGCCGGAACGTTTAGTTTCCGACGGCGGCAGCAGAATAAGCATTAGCTAATCAGGGTTGCGTCCCTGACCACCAAGGTGACAGTGTCAGACTCGATAGATAAGAACCCGCCCTGAGTGGTCTCTGCGATCACTGGCTTGCCTTCTGCAAGGGTGATTCGAATCTGACCCGCTGCCATAATGGCAAGCATCGGCTCGTGACCTGCGAGTAGACCAATTTCACCCTCGGCGGTCTTAGCGACCACCATGGTTGCACTGCCGGACCAGATCTTACGATCTGCTGCGACTAGGTCTACGTTGAGTTCTCTTGCCACTACTTCAGATCCTTCTGGATACGGTCGTATGCCTTCATGACATCGTCAAGGCCACCACAGTTGAAGAACGCCTGCTCTGGAACGTGGTCCAGGTCACCGTTGGCAATCTTAGAGAAGCCCTCGATGGTGTCCTTTAGCGGAACAGTCGAACCTGGAACCGAGGTGAACTTGGTTGCCATGAAGGTGTTCTGCGATAGGAACTGCTGGATGCGACGAGCACGGGACACTGTGATCTTGTCCTCTTCGGAAAGCTCCTCGACACCAAGGATGGCGATGATTTCCTGAAGCTCCTTGTTCTTCTGCAAGATCGCCTTGACGCGAATTGCGGTCGCGTAGTGATCTTCTGCGATGTAGGCAGGGTTCAGGATTCGAGAGGTCGAAGTTAGTGGGTCCACAGCTGGGTAGAGACCCTTGGCAGCGATCTCACGGCTTAGCTCAGTGGTTGCATCCAAGTGAGCGAAGGTGGTTGCTGGGGCTGGGTCGGTGTAGTCGTCAGCAGGAACGTAAATTGCCTGTAGCGAGGTAATCGAGTGACCACGGGTAGAGGTGATTCGCTCCTGCAACAGACCCATTTCGTCAGCCAAGTTTGGCTGGTAACCCACGGCTGATGGCATACGGCCTAGCAGTGTGGAAACCTCAGAGCCTGCCTGGGTGAAACGGAAGATGTTGTCGATGAACAACAGCACGTCCTGGCCCTGAACATCGCGGAAGTATTCCGCCATGGTTAGTGCAGAAAGCGCTACGCGCAAACGGGTCCCAGGTGGCTCATCCATCTGACCGAAGACCAGTGCGGTCTTCTCGATAACGCCGGCCTCCTTCATTTCTTCGATTAGGTCGTTACCCTCACGAGTTCGCTCACCAACACCGGCGAAAACCGACACACCATCGTGGTTTTCTGCCACGCGGTAAATCATTTCCTGGATCAAAACGGTCTTACCAACACCGGCACCACCGAATAGACCGATCTTTCCACCCTGTACATAAGGGGTCAGTAGGTCGATGACCTTGATACCGGTCTCGAACATCTGAGTCTTGGACTCAAGCTGGTCGAAGGCAGGAGGGGTGCGGTGGATTGGCCAGCGCTCAGTGATCTCAATCTTCTCGCCTGGCTCAGCGTTCAGCACCTCGCCGATAACGTTGAAAACCTTACCCTTGGTGACATCACCGACTGGTACGGAGATCGGAGCACCGGTGTCTGACACGATCGCACCGCGAACCAAGCCATCGGTTGGCTTTAGCGCGATGGCACGAACTAGGTCGTCACCAAGGTGCTGCGCAACCTCAAGGGTAAGCGTGTACTTCTGGTCACCAAAAGCGACCTCGGTGGTCAGGGCGTTGTAGATTCCAGGGATCGCATCGTGCGGAAACTCGATGTCAACCACCGGTCCGGTCACGCGTGCGATACGACCCGTTGCTGTCTTAGTGCTCTCGGCCATTGTGCTTTCTTTCTCTTAGTCCTCGTCAACCGTCTGCAGAGCGTCTGCTCCACCAACGATTTCCGAAATCTGCTGGGTAATTTCTGCCTGACGTGCTGCGTTTGCCAAGCGGGTGTAGTTCAGGATCAACTTGTCTGCGTTGTCGGTTGCGCTCTTCATGGCCTTTTGACGGGCAGCATGTTCGGCGGCAGCAGACTGCAGCATTACGTTGTAGATGCGGTTTTCGATGTAAACCGGAAGCAGAGCGTCTAGCACCTTGTCTGCCTCTGGCTCAAATTCATACAGTGGGAAGACTTCAGCGCCAGCGACTGCCTGCTGCTCAACTACCTCAAGAGGTAGCAGGCGAGTGGTGGTTGGCTCCTGGATCATCATCGAGACGAACTCGTTGCCCACCAGGTAGATCTCGTCTACTCCGCCATCCTCGTTAGGCGAGAGGAATAGCTCCAAAACAGCATTTGCAATCTCGGTTGCGGTTTCAAACTGAGGAAGGTCAGTGCCACCGGTCCACTCGCGAATGTAAGCACGACGACGGAAGTTGAAGTTAGCAAGTGCCTTACGACCAACCAGGTAGTAAACAACTTCCTGGCCCTGCTCGCGAAGCCTTACGGTCAGAGCTTCAGCTTCCTTTAGCGCACCCGAGGAGAACGCACCAGCAAGTCCGCGGTCAGAGGTAAAGATCAACACCGCTGCGCGGGTTGGCTTGTCGGTGACGCGCGTTAGCGGGTGGTCGATGTTCGCGTGAGAAGCTACCGCTGAAACTGCGCGGGTTACGGCACGGGTGTAAGGGGTAGAGGCAGCGACCCGCTGCTGGGCTTTCTGAATTCTCGATGCCGAGATCAGCTCCATTGCACGGGTAATCTTCTTGGTCGTCTTGGCAGACTTAATCTTCTGCCTGTAGACCCGAAGTTGCGCACCCATAACCTAAACCCTTACCTATTCCTTATCGCTTCTGAATTACGATCTTCTCTTGACCGACCTGCTCGTCGGCTAGAGCCTTGACTTCTTCCTTACCGGCCTTGACTAGTGGCTCACCGGTGTGAAGCTGGAACATCTTCTTGAAGTGCTCGATTGCCTTCTCAAGCTCGTTGACGGTGTCGTCCTCTAGCTTCTCGGTCTCACGAATCACAGTTAGTGCCGAAGTGTTGCGCTTTAGGTAGTCCAAGAACTCGCGCTCAAAGCGCAGGATGTCCTGAACTGGAACCTCGTCCAGCTTGCCAGTGGTACCAGCCCAGATCGAAACGGTCTGGTCCTCAACCGGGTATGGCGAGAACTGAGGCTGCTTTAGAAGCTCAGTCAAACGTGCACCACGCGCAAGCTGCTTACGGCTAGCTGCATCTAGGTCAGATGCGAACATTGCGAAGGCTTCCAAGGAGCGGTACTGAGCTAGCTCTAGCTTCAGAGTTCCGGAAACCTTCTTGATGCCCTTTAGCTGAGCCGCACCACCAACGCGGGATACGGAGATACCCACGTCGATAGCTGGACGCTGGTTGGCGTTGAAAAGGTCTGACTGCAAGAAGATCTGACCGTCGGTGATCGAGATCACGTTGGTCGGAATGTATGCAGAAACGTCGTTTGCCTTGGTCTCGATGATTGGAAGTCCAGTCATCGAACCGGCACCCATGGCGTCAGAAAGTTTGGCACAACGCTCTAGTAGGCGAGAGTGCAAGTAGAAGACGTCACCTGGGTAAGCTTCGCGGCCCGGTGGGCGGCGTAGTAGTAGCGAAACCGCACGGTAGGCCTCAGCCTGCTTCGATAGGTCATCGAAAATGATCAGCACGTGCTTGCCGCCGTACATCCAGTGCTGACCAATTGCGCTACCGGTGTAAGGAGCTAGGTACTTGAAACCAGCTGGGTCAGATGCAGGAGAAGCCACGATGGTGGTGTACTCCATTGCTCCGGCCTCTTCCAAGGCTGCCTTCACACCAGCGATGGTGGAACCCTTCTGACCGATTGCAACGTAAATGCAGCGAACCTGCTTGTTTACATCCCCCGATAGCCAGTTGTCGCGCTGGTTGATGATTGCGTCAACCGCAATCGCAGTCTTGCCGGTCTGGCGGTCACCAATGATTAGCTGACGCTGTCCGCGACCTACTGGAATCATGGCGTCAATTGCCTTGATGCCGGTCTGCAGTGGCTCGTGAACGCTCTTACGGTCCATAACACCAGGAGCCTGAAGCTCTAGCGCACGAAGACCCTCGCTCTTGATCTCGCCTAGGCCATCGATCGGTGCACCCAGTGGGTTTACTACGCGACCAAGGTAAGCATCTCCAACTGGAACAGAGAGCACCTCACCGGTGCGGTAGACCTCCATACCAGCTTCGATGCCGGTGAATTCACCAAGCACAACAACACCGATCTCGCGCTCGTCGAGGTTCAGTGCTAGACCCAAGGTGCCGTCCGAGAAGCGCAATAGCTCATTCGCCATCGCACTTGGCAGTCCCTCGATGTGAGCAATACCGTCGCCAGCGTCGATGACGTAGCCGACCTCTTGCTTGTCGGTTCCCTGCGGCTCAAAGGACGAAACGAAGTCCTTCAGGGCATCCCGAATTTCATTCGGGTTGATCTTGAGCTCTGACATTGGTTCCTCTGCTTCTTTTAGTTAGTTCAGTTGCAATCTTGCGTGGTTAAGTTTGGTGAGAAGGGTGGCGTCAATGACCTCACCATTCACGGCGACGTGAACGCCACCTATTACATCTTCCGAAACCTCAACATTTAGCTGAAGTTTGCGGCCGAAACTTGCGGTTAGGGCGTTGCCCAACCTTTGTAGCTGGTCATCACTCAGCGGCTTAGCGACGGTGATCAGTGCAACTGACTCTCCCGCCACCTGTGCTACCCAGCTGCCGTAGTTCTCTAAGACCGCGGCATAGCGCTTTACGCTGTGGCTGAGAACCGCCTGCAGAGCTAGAAGCTCGGCAGCTGCCGAAAGCTTCCCAGAAATAAGCGACTTCACAAGCGCCTGCTTCTGCTGGCCCGATGCGCGGTTTGAGCTAAGTGCTAGCTCCAACTCGTTGTCCTGGGCGATTATCTGCTCTAGCGAGAACAGCTCGGCCTGTAGGGCGTGAGCGTCGGTGCTAACTGAGGCAACAACTCGCACTGCCAGCTGCTCTGCCACCTTCGCGATGTCGCGAGTGGCAGACCAGCGTAGCTTTGCAAGTGTGATGGTTAGGTTGAGGGAAGCATCCGATAGTTTGCCGCCAAAAACCGACCTAATTACCTTTTCCTTGCCTGCTACTGCGGCGGAAGGATCCGTCAGTATCGAGCGCAACTGCGCGCTCTGATGCAGGGCATTGGCAACCGCAAACAGTTCTGCTGCGGTGTCAAGGGTTAGGCCAGATAGCGATCCGAGCGCTTGCTCGGCCGCTAGTTTGGCTGCTCTGGTACTGGATGCCACTTGTTGTTACGCCCTCTTACCCTCAAGCTCTGAGATGAAGTCGTCGACAACCTTGTTGGCGACGGCGTCTTCCTGAAGCTTCTGACCGACGATTCGAGAAGCAAGTTCAATCGCAAGCTCACCGATCTCGGCACGAAGGACGCGCTGGGCGACCTCACGCTCTGCCTCGAGTGAGTTCTTGACTGTCTGCTGTAGGCGTTCTGCCTCGGCTGCCGCCTGAGCCTTCATCTCTGCCAGGATGGCAGCTCCTTCGGAGCGTGCCTCCTCGCGGATTGATGATGACTCGCTGCGGAGCTTGGCCTGCTCAGCTTCGATGAAAGCTGTGCGCTCCTCGGCAGATCGCTGGGCAGCCTCGGCCTCAGCCAAGCGTCCTTCGATTGCCTTAGCGCGCTCATCGAGCATCTTCTTGAATCCAGGCAGAACCTTGAACCAGAAGAAGGTCAGCAGAACAACAAAGACAACCGATGACCAGGTGATGTCATACCAAGCCGGAATCAGCGGGTTAGGTGCTGCTGCACCCTCCTCCGCTGCGGCGGCAAGAATCCTTGAAATCATCGTTTACCTTTTGCTTAGACGAAGATGAATGGGGTAGCTAGACCGATAAGCGCAAGCGCCTCGGTGAAGGCGATACCTAGCCACATGGTGACCTGTAGCTTGCCTGCTAGCTCTGGCTGACGTGCGATGGACTCGATGGTCTTCGATACAACTAGACCTACACCGATTCCTGGACCGATTGCGGCTAGGCCGTAACCAACCACTGCGATGTTGCCGGATAGTTCGGCGATGTTAACTGCGTCCACTTGATTTCCTTCCGTGGGGTTTATTTTTTAGTGTTCGTCTGCCAATGCCAACTGAATGTAGACAGTGGTCAGAAGTGTAAATACGTATGCCTGCAAAACTGCAACCAAGATCTCGAAGATCGTGAATGCGAAACCGAAGATTAGGGTGCCGGCTCCGAAGAGCTTAAACAACCCGTCCGCCTCGAAAAAGAAGAATTGTGTTGCCGAGAAACACAGAACCAAAAGCAAGTGACCGGCGATCATGTTCATCAAAAGACGAAGAGCCAGAGTCACCGGACGAAGAATAAAGGTCGAAAGCAACTCGATCGGAGTCACAAGTGCGTAGAACGGTTTTGGCACACCTGCCGGGAATAGCGCGTTTGAGAAGAACTTCACACCGTGCTTGCGAATACCTGCGTAGATGAAGGTGACGTAGGCGACAGCGGCCAAAACCAGTGGCAGTCCCACAACCGAGCTGCCAGCGATGTTTGCGAACGGAATGATTCCGGTGATGTTCATGCCCAAGACCATAAAGAAGATGGTGGTCAGAAGCGGCAGGAAGCGATCGCCATCCTTCTCGCCTAGCTGGTCGTGAGCGATGTTCTTTCGAACAAAGTTCAAAGCCATTTCGCCAAGCAACTGGAATCGACCAGGAACTACGTTGCCGGTGCGGACTGCTCTTTTGAATGAGCGAGTCCAGAAGTAGAAAAGAACTAGCAAAGCTGCAAGCACGATCAAACGAATCATCATGATTCGATTGATTGCAAAAATCGTGCCCTCAAAGGCAACAATCTCCGGGTAGAACTCCATGATCGAAGGTGGGTGGAATCCGCCCTCCTCGGCCGCAAACAGAGTCAGTGCACTAAACAGCTTCATACTCCTGGCTCGGGCGGCGTAGTAAACGTCGCGGGTGGTCTAAGGAAGTCCTCAAAAGTTTATAGGAGGAATTCCTGTTCCAAACCCCTAAATCAAAAAAACTAATCCCGTGAATCAATAGTTGGAATGCGGGACCGAAGCACCACCCAAGAATCGATGCTCAGGCTGCCCAAAACGCTCAGCACGATGGCAAAAAACAGTGTCGGGCCGTGGATAAAGTCCATGCGCTGCAGAGCTGCCATAAGGAGCGCAAAAAGCACGATCTTTAGCAGCCAACCGCCGAGAACCAAGCCATAGAACCCACCAAGTGGCAGCCGCGCGCCAAACAGCACGCTCAAAACTGTTAGCGAGGTGAAAACCAAGGCAATTGCAGAGCCGATTAGTGCGGTCCAAAGGCCGTCGACACCCACCACCAGGTAGCCAATGATCGAACAGATAACCGCGACTGATACAACCAACAGCGCACTGAGTTTTAGGGCCTTAGCAAAGACCTGGGTAGAACTACTTGCCACGGAGTGCCTTTCTGAACGTATAACGTCTTTTGAATACCGGCCAGTAGGTGTGGACCAAGGCCAAAATCAACCAAAAGCCAAAGATGACCATGACCTGTGGCCAATCCAACCAGAAGAACAGCAACAGCGAAATCGAAACCAGTGCGGTCCAGTGATAAAACACCATCACTGCACCCTGGTGACTGTGGCCAACGTCTTGGAGCTGGTGGTGCAGGTGTTCGCGGTCGGCGGCAAAAGGTGATTGCCCGCGGCGCAAACGTCTAACTACCGCCAGAGCTAGGTCCAAAAGCGGAATCACCAGGATCAAGACCGGCAAGGCCAGTGGTATCAGGGCTGGTAGCAAGTCGTTTCTGGTCACAGTTGCCGGGTCAATCGAACCGGTGACTGTAATTGCACCAACCGCCATCAATAGGCCAAGCAACATTGCTCCGGAGTCGCCCATAAAGATTTTTGCTGGACGCCAGTTGTGAGGCAAGAACCCCGCAACCATTCCCAACACCAAGGCTGCCAAAAGACCGGCGATCGAGAAGTAGTTAGTGGGAGAGGTTTGCTGGGCTAGTAAGTAGGTGTAGACAAAAAATGCCAGGGTTCCAATGCCAACCACGCCCGCGGCTAGGCCGTCAAGACCATCGATGAAGTTCACGGCATTCATAATCAAGACAATCAAAAACACGGTTACCCCAAAGGAAACCGCAAAGCTGCCGACTGTAAGTCCGGCGATTGGTAGCGAAACTATTTGAATTCCAGAAGCGGCCAATATCCAGGCTGCACCCATTTGACCACCCATTTTGGCGGTCCAGTCCAAATCCACTAGGTCATCCAAAAGTCCGACCACGATTATTACCGCCGACGCTGCAAGCACCGCCCAGATTGGACCCGGGTTCACAAAGATTGAGTCAAACCAACCAAAGCTGGCAGAGGCGAAGACCCCGGCGCCGAGGCCCAGGAACATGGCAATGCCACCAATTCTCGGGGTTGGCGACTTGTGCACATCACGCTCGCGAATAGCGGGGTGGATATTGAATCTCTTAGCCGTCCACCTAACACCCCAGGTCGCCAAATAGGTGACCAAAGCGGTGAGTAGCGCGACTAGGAAATAGGCCCTCATTTAGTTGACCTTGAGCTCAACATCTCCGATGACACTGCGGATCCGATCCAAAGACAGTGCACCTAGGCGCAGCACGCGAATTGGCTCACCCGCATTTACCTGCGAGAGATCCAAAATTGTCGAAGCTTCGCCCTTTGGGCTGGCTCCGGCATCGAGGTAGGTATAAACTTTATCGCCGAAGTAGTCAACGGCTTGCTGGGCATTTACCGCTGCCGGTTGACCGGTGAGGTTGGCGCTGGAAACCGCTAGCGGGCCGCAGTCCTCTAAAAGTGCCAAGGTGATCTTGTGATCTGGAACCCGCAAGGCGACCGTGCCGCGGGTCTCCCCCAAATCCCACTCCAGGGTGCTCTGGGCCTGCAACACCATAGTCAAAGCGCCAGGCCAAAAAGCTGCAGCTAGCTGGTTTGCGACCGGTGGAAGGTCCTGGGCTAGCGCCAACATGGTTTCGACTTTTGGAATCAGAACCGGAGGCGGAGAGGTGCGCTCGCGGCCTTTGAGGTTCAACAGCGCCTCAACCGCTTTGGCATTGAAGGCATCGGCGGCAACGCCATAAACGGTATCGGTCGGGATAACTACAACTTCGCCGCGGCCAAGGCCCACTTTGGCCTGGCGGAATCCGGTGAGCAGGTCAGTGTCGACAGAGCAGTCATAAACCCGCATTTTGCCTCGCTATCTGATTGCCGTGATAGTTCGGTATCGCATGGTTGCATCCTGGAACGCACTCACACTCAACCAACCGTCATTCAATAGTAATTCACGGATGGCATCGGACTGGCCGTCTGCGTGCTCCAAGACCAAAAGCCCGCCGGCTCTAAGTAGCGCTGCTGCGATGCCTGAGATGTCACGAATCACATCGAGGCCGTCTTCTCCCCCGTAAAGAGCCAGTTCCGGGTCAAAATTTCTAACTTCTGGGTCAATTGGAATAGCGGAATCTGGGATGTATGGAGGATTAGAGATGACAACGTCAAGGCCACCAACCAGATCCGAAACCACTTCCTGCATAGCCCCCAGCCGAAGTTCTACCGCGGCTAAATTCGCCTCAATGTTTTTCGCCGCGTAATCAAACGCAGCTTGAGAGAGCTCAACGGCATAGACCTTGGTTTGCGGAACTTCAACCGCCATGGCGATGGCAATTGCACCGGATCCGGTGCCGAGGTCTATTGCGACGCCTGGTGTAGGTAGTTGGCGTAGGTAGTCAATTGCGTACTGCACCACCTGCTCGGTCTCAGGCCTTGGGATAAAGACCCCAGGACCAACGCTTAGCTCAAGTGAGCGAAATGCTGCCTTGCCAGTGATGTGCTGCAGTGGCTCGCGCTTTTCTCGTCTGGCAAGGGCAACCAAAAAAGCGTCTAACTGCTCGGCGGCAAGGTCCTGGTCAAATGTGATTCGAGTCAAAAGGTCTGAGCGATCAGTTTCAAGGATGTGGCAAAGCAGCCAGGTTGCATCTGCTTGCGGTGATGGCACGCCAGCTGCGCTGAGCTTTTCGCTCGCGAAGGCTAGCGCCTCAGAGAGTTTCACTACTCACCCTGGAGGGCTGCGAGTCTGGCTTCTTCGTCCATCTTGATAGCGGACTGAACAATCGGCTCCAAGGCACCGTCCATAACCTGGTCTAAGTTGTATGACTTGTATCCGGTTCGGTGATCCGCGATGCGGTTCTCCGGGAAGTTGTAGGTACGAATTCGCTCCGAGCGGTCAACTGATTTCACCTGAGAGCGTCGTGCAGCAGATTGCTCTGCTTCGATGGCCTCCTGCTGAGCGGCCAAGATTCTGGCGCGCAATACGCGCATCGCGGCTTCGCGGTTTTGTAACTGAGACTTTTCGTTCTGCATCGAAACCACGATGCCGGTTGGCAAGTGTGTGATTCGAACCGCGGAGTCGGTGGTGTTTACCGACTGACCTCCTGGGCCGGAAGAGCGAAACACGTCGATGCGGATTTCATTCTGGCTGATTTCAACTTCTTCTGGCTCATCAACCTCTGGGAATACCAATACTCCGGCAGCCGAGGTGTGAATGCGACCCTGGGTCTCGGTTACCGGCACGCGCTGAACGCGGTGAACGCCACCTTCATACTTCATGTGGGCCCAAACCCCATCGGCTGGGTCGGTGGCATTGGACTTGATCGCAACCTGAACATCCTTGATTCCACCGAGGTCAGACTCAGTGCGGTCGAGGATTTCGGTCTTCCAACCCTTGGAGTTTGCGTACTGGATATACATGCGAAGTAGGTCACCTGCGAATAGCGCCGATTCGGCACCACCTTCACCGGCTTTGACCTCCATGATGACATCGCGACCATCGTCTGGGTCTCTAGGAATAAGTAGTCTGCGAAGCTTTTCGCCGGCATCTTTGAGCTGCTGCTCCAAACCTGGAAGCTCTTCGGCAAATACTTCGTCTTCCTTTGCCAATTCCTTGGCTGCTGCCAAATCCTCGGTGACTTTAATCAGGTTGCTCTCGGCGGCCATGATTGCCGACAGTTCTGCGTAGCGACGGTTCAGCTTTTTTGCCAACGCTGGGTTGGTGTGAATGGCCGAGTCGCTGAGTTGCTCCTGCAAACTCGCGTGCTCAGCCTTCAGGCCTGCAAGCGAATCAAGCAAAGTTACTCCGAGTCACTTTCCTGTGGGACTGGCATCGACTTCTCAAGCTTGAGCAAGAACTCAACGTTTGATGCGGTGTCCTTCAGGCGAGAAAGCACAAGCTCCAGAGCCTGCTGCTGCTCGAGCCCTGCAAGGGCGCGACGTAGCTTCCAGATGATCTTGGTCTCCTGTGGGCTCATCAGCATCTCTTCGCGACGAGTACCGGATGCGTTGATGTCAACCGCTGGGAAGATGCGCTTGTCTGCCAACTGGCGGGACAGGCGAAGCTCCATGTTTCCGGTTCCCTTGAACTCTTCGAAGATAACCTCGTCCATCTTTGAACCGGTCTCAACCAAGGCGGTAGCCAGGATGGTTAGCGATCCACCGAACTCGATGTTTCTAGCTGCACCGAAGAAGCGCTTTGGTGGGTAAAGGGCTGATGAATCAACACCACCGGACAGAATACGTCCAGATGCTGGTGCGCTTAGGTTGTAGGCACGGCCCAGACGGGTGATCGAGTCAAGTAGGACTACAACGTCGTGACCGAGCTCAACCAAACGCTTTGCGCGCTCAATAGCGAGCTCTGCAACGGTGGTGTGGTCCTCGGCAGGACGGTCGAAGGTGGAGGCAATAACCTCACCCTTGACGGTGCGCTGCATGTCGGTAACTTCTTCTGGACGCTCATCAACTAGAACCACCATTAGGTGAACCTCTGGGTTGTTGGTAGCGATAGCGTTCGCTATTGCCTGCAGCACCAAGGTCTTACCGGCCTTTGGAGGAGAAACAATCAGTCCGCGCTGACCCTTACCAATTGGAGCAACAAGGTCGATGATTCTGGTGGAGAGCTTCTTGCTGTCAGTCTCGAGGCGAAGACGAGTGTCTGGGTAGAGCGGGGTTAGCTTGCCAAACTCCACGCGAGCTGCAGCTTCTTCCATGGTCTGGCCGTTGATCGAGTCAACGCGAACTAGCGCGTTGAACTTCTGACGCTGGTTGTTCTGGTCTTCGCGTGGCTGGCGAATTGCGCCAACTACCGCGTCACCCTTACGAAGGGCATACTTCTTTACCTGGCCTAGGGAGACGTAAACATCGTTTGGTCCAGGAAGGTAACCGGAGGTGCGCAAGAACGCGTAGTTCTCCAGTACGTCCAAGATTCCAGCAACTGGAACTAGAACGTCATCCTCGGTGATCTCCGGCTCTGACTCGTCCTGTGAACCAGGAGCGCGACGGCGGTCACGGTCACGGTAGCGTCCACGACGGTTGCGGTTTCCGCCACGGCGTTCGTCATCGCGGTCACGGTTGTTTTCGCGGTCTGAGCTTCTGGTCTCGCGGTCTTCGCCACGCTCTGCACCGGCTTCAGACGAAGTGTTGCTTTCGCCACCCTCGGTCCTGGCTTCGCCGCGAGCTGGGCGGGGGCGACGACGGTTTTCGGTCTTTGGCTCTGCATCACCAGAGGTCTTGACCTCTGCCTCGGCGGCCTTAGGAGCCTTTGCTGCCTTTGTTGCTTCGGTTGCTTCTGCGGAAACTGTTGCGCTGGTTGCGCGGCGGGTTCTCTTTACAGGCTTGTCCTGCTGGATTTCATCCATGTGGTAACTACTCGTTTCTTGGCGGCAAATGTGCCGGATTTGTGAAGAATTTCTTGAGAATGCAGTGGCGGGCTTTTAGACGCCTGATCCAGACTGCACTTCAACACTAGCACCTTTGAAGTCAACCGCAAGTGAAAGTGGTTTCCAAGTTGGAAACTCCCGCTCCACAAATGCTACGGCTGCAACACGCTTCACCGGGTCTACCTCCAGCACCAATACAGAAGGCCCTGCCCCGGAGACCACAGCTGGGTGACCCTCGGCGCGCAGCTTCTCGATCAGCTTGCTGGTCTCAGGCATTGCACTGGCTCGGTAGTTCTGGTGCAGGCGGTCCTCGGTAGCGGCAAACATAAGCTCTGGACTCTGAGTCAGGGCTGCCACCAGTAGTGCAGAGCGAGAAACATTGAATACCGCATCGGTGTGTGGAACTGACTCTGGTTGGAGGCTTCTAGCGAGCTTGGTTGACATTTGGTTTGGTGGAACCAAAACCAAAGGTGAAACACCGCGGTGCACGGTTAGCTTCTTGTGGTGCGGACCGGTTTCGTCTTTCCAAGCAATGGTCAACCCGCCAAATAGCGCAGGCGCTACGTTGTCCGGGTGACCTTCCAGTTCGGTGGCAAAATCCAAAAGCTGCTGTTCGGTTAGCACGATCTCTGGCTTTAGCAGCCCGGCTGCCAGCATCACGCCGCCAGATACCGCAGCACCAGATGAACCCATGCCGCGACCATGAGGGATTTTGTTGTGACAGTTGATTCGAAGCGGTGGGACGGTCTTGTCGAACTTGGCGAATACATAGGCAATCGTCGAGTAGATCAGGTTGTTCTGATCGCGAGCGATGTCCTTTTCTCCCTCGCCCACCACGGTAATCTCAAGGCCGCTTTGGATTACCTCGGCGGAGTAGTTGTCATAGAAGCTCAGCGCCATACCCAAGGTGTCAAAACCAGGCCCTAGGTTTGCACTGGTGGCGGGGATCTTTACCGATACCTTGGTCATTTGTTTTTCTCCAAGCCCAATACGCCGGCAACCGAATCTGCGGTTGCGGAAACCTTCTTTGGTTTAATCTGGCGACCACGCTCATCCTTCAGGGCCCAGTCTGGGTCCTTTAGGCCGTGACCGGTAACGGTAACGACGATGGAATTCACCTTTGGCAACTCGCCCTTTTGCTTGGCCTGCAATAGCCCGGCAGCGCCGGTAGCGCTGGATGGCTCAACGAATACACCAGTCTCCTGAGATAGGAAGCGGTGCATCCACAAAATATCCTTATCGCTCACCGCACCGAAAGCACCATTGGTGTCAGCCTTTGCCGCCTGAGCTAGATCCCAAGACGCTGGGTTTCCAATTCGGATTGCAGTTGCGATGGTCTCTGGCTTCGCA
This sequence comes from Microbacteriaceae bacterium, assembly GCA_027487865.1. Taxonomy (GTDB): domain Bacteria; phylum Actinomycetota; class Actinomycetes; order Actinomycetales; family Microbacteriaceae; genus Aquiluna. The sequence goes on along the minus strand of JAIYCT010000002.1, from coordinate 379,723 downwards.
ACTGGCCTACCTAGAACAAACGGAGCAGAACCTGCCGCTTGGATGCCGTAAAGCATTGGCAGCTTCTGAATTCGACCGGCATCGCGATCCTCGCGGTAACCAAGGTGGTAAGCCGAGATGTTTCCGGCGTTACCCAGTGGCATGGCGTGTAGGTCCGGTGCGAATCCCAGAGCGTCAAATACCTCAAAGGCTGCGGTCTTCTGACCCTGCAGGCGATCTGGGTTCACCGAGTTCACCAGGAACACCGGGTAGCTCTCGCTGAGCTCGCGAGCAAGTCGCAAGCAGTCATCAAAGTTTCCGCGCACCTGAAGAATCTGTGCCTTGTGAGCAACCGCCTGGGATAGCTTGCCCCAAGAAATTTTGCCGGCTGGAACCAAAACTACCGACTGCATGCCGCCGGCAACCGCGTAGGCAGCAGCCGCTGCGGATGTGTTACCGGTTGACGCTGCGATAACTGCCTTCGCCCCTTTGCCCTTGGCTTTTGAAACAGCAGTAGTCATACCGCGGTCCTTGAACGAGCCGGTCGGGTTCATGCCTTCAAATTTGAGGTGCACTGATCCAACATCCAAAAGCTTTGCGAGCGCCGGTGCTTCAATGAGTGGAGTGCCACCCTCGCCCAAAGTGACAATTGGGTCGTCCTGGGTGAATGGAAGTCGATCAAAGTATTCGCGAATAACCCCGCGCCACTGGTGAGCCATTAGATTCCCTCCACTCGGATAACCGAGTTGACTTTCTGGACCGCTGCGTTACCGCGCAAATCCTCTACGACCGCCTCAAGTTCGCCTTCGCCAGCCTCGTGGGTCATGATGGTCAAAAGTGCACCGGTGTTTTCGCCCGCCGCATTTTGATCAACAGTTTCAACGCTAACGCCATGCTGAGCAAATACCGTTGCGACCGAGGCCAAAACACCAGGAAGGTCATTTACCTGCAGGGTGATCTGGAAACGAGTGCTAATTGCCTGCACCGGCAAAATGTCCAGGTTTGCGTGAACCGAGTCTGCAATTCCGGGACCTCCGGCTAGGTGGCGCTTTGCGGCACCAACTAGATCTCCTAGGACTGCGGAGGCAGTCTCCGGTCCTCCCGCGCCTGCACCATAAAACATCAGACGTCCGGCGCTTTCGGCCTCAATGAATACTGCGTTGTATGCGCCACGAACTGCAGCCAGCGGGTGGTCATCAGGAATCAAGGTTGGGTGCACTCGGGCCACAATCCCCTCTGGCTGACCATCGATAGCTGGAACGCGCTCACAAATTGCCAAAAGCTTCACGGAATACCCAGCCTCGCGAGCGGTCTCGATCTGCAGCGCCGTCACTTGAGAAATACCCTCGCGGTAAACATTTTCGACCGGCATCTCGGTGTGGAAAGCAAGCGATGCCAAAATAGCTGCCTTGCTGGCTGCGTCGTAACCTTCAACATCAGCGGTTGGGTCAGCCTCGGCATAACCAAGCTGCTGAGCTTCCGCTAGGGCATCTTCGAAGCTTGCACCGGTAGAAGCCATGCGATCAAGGATGAAGTTTGTGGTGCCATTGACGATACCCATCACCTTGTTGACCTTGTCACCTGCCAACGACTCGCGCAGTGGACGAATGATTGGAATCGCGCCACCGACGGCAGCCTCGAAGTAAAGCTGAGCGCCAAGCTGTTCGGCTAGGTCAAACAGTTCAGTTCCGTGGGCGGCGATCAAAGCCTTGTTTGCGGTGATTACGTCCGCACCAGAGTTCAATGCCAGGGTGATGTAGCTCTTGGCAGGCTCAATGCCGCCGATTAGCTCGATAACGATGTCTGCTGCCTTGATAAGCGCTTCGGCATCGAGGGTCAGCAGCGCCTTTGGCAGGTTGCCGTTTCTCGCGGAGTCTAGATTACGGACCGCAATGCCAACTAGTTCAAGGTCCGCACCAACGCGCTGAGCTAACTCGTCACGGTTCTCGATCAAGAGTCTTGCGACCTGGGAGCCGACTGATCCGGCACCTAAAAGTGCAATACGAATTGGGCGATAAGCGATTTCCATGGCTATGCCTTTCCTTGGCTAATTCCGGCATCGCGGCTTAGCAGGTCATTCTCTGTCTCCGCCCGAATCAAAAGCGAACTCTTGCCGCCCTTGACCGCAACCATGGCTGGTCGGGTTAGGAAGTTGTAATTTGAAGAAAGCGAGAAACAGTAGGCACCGGTTGCCGCTACCGCCAAAACATCATTTACCGCAATATCCGAAGGTAGAAAATCGTGTCTTACGACTATGTCGCCAGACTCACAGTGCTTACCCACGACCCTCACCAGTGCCGGAGTTGCCGAGGTGACTCTGGATGCCAGCATGGCGGAGTACTCGGCTTGGTAGAGCGCAGGTCTTGCGTTATCGCTCATGCCGCCATCGACGCTTACGTACTTGCGGGTTGCACCCATGCCCTGTTCAGAGACAGTTACATCCTTGATGGTTCCAACCGAGTAAAGCGTGATTCCCGCCGGTCCCGAAATGATTCGACCCGGCTCAAAAGCCAACTTTGGAACCGCAATGCCCAAGGCGCTGCACTTAGCAGCAACCGCCTGCATGATTCGGGTTGCCATGTCGGCAATGCCCAGTGGCTTATCCGCCTCGGTATAGGCAATTCCAAATCCACCGCCGAGATTCAGCTCTGGAACATCACCAGTTTTTAGTAGCTGGGCGTGAACATCGAGCAATCTTTCGGCTGCGGCAACAAATCCGTCCACCACAAAGATCTGCGAACCGATGTGGGAGTGAAGTCCCAGAAAGCGAAGGTTCGAGAACGAGCGGATCTTTCCAACCAGTTCCTCAACATCACTGAGCGCGACACCAAATTTTTGGTCTTCTCTTGCGGTAGCAAGGTGCTCGTGAGTGTGAGCGTGAACACCAGAGTTGACACGAAGCCTTACCGCCTGAGTCTTTCCAGCTGCTGACGCAACAGCAGCAATTCGCTCAATCTCAAGCTCAGAGTCAATAACAATGACAGCAACATCGGAGGCGATCGCCTTGCCGATTTCCACCAGAGACTTGTTGTTTCCGTGAAGTCCCAAGCGCTCGCCCTTAGCTCCTGCGGCAAGGGCAACAGCAAGCTCTCCACCGGTTGATACATCTACCGACAAACCTGCATCGATTACCCAGCGAACCACCTCTGCAGTAAGCAAGGACTTGGATGCGTAGTAAAGCTTTGCGGTGGTGCCGATTTTGTTGGCGGCATCGCTAAAGGCTCGCTTGATGTAAAGCAGTGTGGTTTCAAAGTCCTCTTGGTCCACCACGTAAAGTGGTGAGCCATACTGGCGCATCAGGGCGGACACCGACACATCGCCAATAGTCAATTCACCGTGGCTGTTGCGCTTTGCGGTCCTCGGCCAAATTCGGGCATCAATGACATTGAGATCGGCTGGTGCAACTAACCATTGAGGAGCAAGTGGATTCTTCACCCTTACATCCTCTCCGGAGCAGATACGCCTAAAAGTGCCAACCCGTTGCCAAGCACAATGCTGGCCGCGTTGTTTAGCCAAAGTCTGGTGCGGTGAACACTCTCTACTTCTTGCCCGCCCAATGGAGTGACTCGGCAGTTGTCATACCAGCGGTGGTAACTTCCAGCCACCACCTCAATGTACCTTGCAATGCGGTGAGGTTCGCGGAACTGAGCCGCCTGAGCAACAACCCTTGGGAATTCACTTAGGTTCGCCAATAGCTCTGCTTCTGCTTCGTGGCTCAGTAGCGCAGGATCAAATTCCGAGTCATCCACCCCGAGCGACACCGCATTCTTGGCAACCTGCTTGGTTCTAGCGTGAGCGTACTGGACATAGAAAACTGGGTTGTCATTTGTCTTTTTGGTGAGCTGCTCAAGATCAACATCGAGTGAAGAGTTAATCGATGAACGAGCAAGGGCATAGCGAGCGGCGTCAACACCGACCACATCCACTAGGTCTTCCATGGTCACCACGGTTCCTGCACGCTTAGACATGCGAACCGGCTCGCCACCGCGAACAAGGTTCACCATCTGGCCAATCAGAATCTCCATGTTTTCACCTGGCTTATCGCCAAACGCAGCACAAAGCGCCATCATTCGAGGCACGTAACCGTGGTGATCTGCACCGAGCATGTAGATGCAGCGGTCAAAGCCTCTTGAGCGCTTGTCCTGGTAGTAGGCGATGTCGCCGGCAATGTAAGCGGCGTCTCCGTCGCTTTTAATGATTACGCGATCTCGATCATCTCCAAAGGCTGTGGAGCGAAGCCAAATAGCACCGTCCTCTTCGAAAATGTGGCCCATCTCACGGAGGCGCTCAATCGAACGCTCAACGGCCTTGGATTCATAGAGCGAGTTCTCGTGGAAGTAAACATCAAAGTCAACGCCGAATTCGTGCAGTGACTCTCTGATCTGCTGGAACATAAGTTCAACACCGGCAGCGCGGAACTTCTCTTGGGCTTGATCATCCGGCAAAGACAATATTTCTTCCGCCGTTTCGGCTAGAACGCGAGCAGCAATCTCTTGGATGTATGCCCCTGAGTAACCATCCTCGGGAGCTGGTTCATTCTTAGCTGCCGCAAGTAGTGAACGCGCAAAACGATCGATCTGAGCACCGTGGTCATTGAAGTAGTACTCGCGAGTTACCTCTGCGCCAACAAACTCAAACACTCGCGCAAGTGAGTCACCGACCGCAGCCCAACGTGTGCCACCCAGGTGGATTGGTCCGGTTGGGTTGGCGGAAACAAATTCAAGGTTTATCTTCAGGCCCTGATACTCAACGCCTCGACCAAAACTTGCTCCTGCGGTGACTATCTCGCGGGCAAGCTCGCCGGCTGCGGAGTCTGAGACAAAAAGATTTATAAAGCCAGGGCCTGCGATTTCAACCTTTTCGATTCCTGCGCTCTTTTGAAGCTCTGAAGCCAATAGTTCGGCGAAGTCTCGCGGCTTCAAACCAGCCTTAGCGCCAAGTTGCATGGCGACGTTGGTTGCCCAGTCTCCGTGCTCACGGTTTTTTGGTCTTTCGACCACTACCTCGCTTGGAACTTCCAGCTCCAAAGAGCCAGCGGCAACCAGTGCGCGCAATGCAGCAACAATGGCTTCCGAAAGCTGGTTGGGAGTCACTTTGGACCTAGTTCCTTAGGGTATGGCAACCGACGAGATTGATTTCGGCGGTGAACCTAAATCATACCCGTGCAAGGCCTTGGAATCGAAGAGCGCTTTCGCCTGATGGTTGAAACCTAAGTCGGCGGATAGCTAAAAACTTTGCCGATGCTAGGCTGGATTCGTCCCCGCCTCTATAGCTCAGGGGATAGAGCACCGCCCTCCGGAGGCGGGAGCGCAGGTTCGAATCCTGCTAGGGGCGCTTTTGGCTAACCCTTAACCGATCCAGCCAGCAAACCTCTTACGAAGTAACGCTGCAGCGAGAAGAACACAATCAGCGGAACAACAATCGAAACAAAAGCACCGGCAGTCAATAGCTCCCAGCCGGACCCTCTGGTTCCAACCATCTCAGCAAGACGAATGGTCATTGGTGCAACCTCTTTCGCGCCACCTCCGAATGTCAGACCTACCAACAGGTCGTTCCATACCCAGAGGAACTGGAAGATTGCAAAAGATGCAATCGCCGGTACCGAAAGTGGAAGAACGATCTTTGAAAACAGCGTGAACCAGCCGGCACCATCGACTCGAGCAGCTTCAATCAATTCACGAGGGATTTGACGTAGGAAGTTGTGCAGCAAGAAGATCGCCATTGGCAAACCAAAGATGGTGTGTGCAATCCAAATTGGGATGTAGGTTCCGGTGATGTTGAAGTCCGGGATGATTGTCACATCGCCAATCACTAGGCCCTTTGCGAAAAGTTGAAGTAGTGGGATCAAAGTCAACTGCAGCGGAATAACCTGCAGCGCAAAGATTGAGAAGAAGATGAAATCTCTTCCCTTGAATTCAAACCATGCCAAAGCGTAAGCCGCAAATACCGCCAAGGTAATCGGGAAGATTACCGCCGGAAGTGTTACCGCTAGCGAGTTGAAGAAGAACTGGTAGAGCGGTGGGTTGGTGGTGGACCCCTCGAACAACACCTGCTGGTAGTTCTCAAAGGAAATGTTTGGATTTACAAAGAAAGTCCACCAACCTGAGTTGTTGATGTCTTTTTCTGGACGAATCGAAGTGACCAGCAAACCGAATGTTGGGATGGTCCACAAAATCGCAATGATCCAAGCGCCAAGGGCTGCCCAAGGGGAAGAGAAAACGTTCTTGGCCTTTGACTTTACAAGTGACTTATTGATTAGAGAGGTCATTATCTTTCCGTCCTCTCGAGGCGCAGTTGTCGAATGTTGTAAATGATGATTGGAATGATCGCGACGAAAAGGATGATCGCCAAAGCGGAGCCTCGTCCAAAGTTCATCTGCCTGAAGGCCTGGGAATACATCTCGTTCGCGATTACGTTGGTCTGGAAGTTTCCACCGGTCATCGTTCTTACGATGTCGAAGACCTTGAGGGTTCCAATCGTGATTGTGGTTAGCACCACCACGATGGTCGCACGAATCATGGGCACCGAAACCAAGTAGAAGCGCTTCCAAGGAGCTGCGCCATCAAGCATGGCGGCCTCAACCACCTCGTCAGGAATGTTCTTGAGTGCCGCAGAAAGCACAACCATGGCGAAGCCGGTCTGAATCCAAATCATTACAACGATCAGCAAGAAGGAGTTCAAAGGCGCTTCAAGCAACCAGTTGGGCGGGGTTAGACCAAGTCCCTTGAAAATCGCAGATAGCAAACCGATGTCCGGCTTGTTGTCATTTGGTTGGTAGTTGTAAACAAACTTCCAAATAATGCCGGCGCCCACAAAGGAAATCGCCATCGGCATAAAGATCAGCGACTTGATAGCTGCCGGGCGCTTCATGCGGTCGGTCATGTAGGCAATGGCCAAACCAATCACAGTGGAAAGAATTGGTGCGGTCACAACCCAGATAGCTGTGTTGGCAAGCACCACGGTGATTTCTGGGATAGTGAAGGCCCAGACGAAATTGTCAAAACCTACGAAGGTTTCCGCTTCTTTGTCCATAAAGGCAAGAATCAGGGTGCGAATAGCCGGATAGATCAAGCCGACTACCAAAAGCAAAATCGATGGCACAAGGAAGACCAGGTATTTCAACCATTCTTGGGTCTTTACCGAAGTGCGAGATGCGAGAAGAAAGAACAAAAAGATGACAGCTCCGAAGCTCAATAGAGCTAGGGCCAAAAGGGAGAAGTTTTCCGCAATGATGTCCGCGGGGGTTTTCCTCGCCGCGTGAAGTGCCAGTGTGAACATTAGCGAATCCTAACAACCTTTGAAGAAGAGCTGTGGGGCCTGCGTTAGCAGGCCCCACAGCCTTGTTTAACTATTTGTAACTGTGTGGCTTATTAGTAAGGCCAGCTTGCGTAAATAGCGTCTAGAACAGCCTTGTCAGACTTGTCCTCAGCTACCCATGCAGTCATTTCCTTCCAGAATGAACCAGCTCCAACCTCGGCTGGCATCACGTCGGAGCCATCGAAGCGGAAGGTTGATGCATTCTGAAGGATCTCAACTGCAACCTTGTTTACTGGGTCTGCAACGTTAGCGGTGTCTAGACCGAGGTTTGCAGAGAACCAGCCACCAAGAGCTGCCTTCTTGTTGTTCCACTCAGGAGTGGTTAGGTAGTGCTGTACAGCGTGTACCTCTGGACGGTCAGCGAAGATACCAATGAACTCGCCACCACCAAGTGCAGGCTTGTTGTCAGCCGAAACACCTGGGAAGTAGAAGGTGGTGATTCCACCCTCAGTGGTGGTGTCCGATGGGTCCACGATGGTTGCACCGAAGTCAGCAGCAAGGATGCCACCGATGAACGATGCCTGACGGTGCATTGCACAGCTGCCGTCAACTAGGCCAGCGCCACCCTCCTGGAAGGTGGTGGTAGCGATAGAAGCAACATCGCCTACGTAAGCAGGGTTCTTTAGGATCTTGCCAGCCTCAGCTAGAACTTCAGCAACCTTAGGGTCGTTGAATGGAAGCTCGCCAGATACCCACTGGTCGTAGGTTGCAGCGTCCTGGAAGCGAAGCATTAGGTCTTCCATCCAGTCAGTTCCGACCCAACCGGTAGCGTCACCGGAACCGAAACCAACACACCAAGGCTGAACAGAGCCCTCAGCAGCAACGGTGTCAGATAGAGCTAGTAGCTCGTCCCAAGTGGTAGGAATGCTCCAACCCTTGTCAGCGAAGGTCTTTGGTGAGTACCAAACGAAGGACTTCACGTTAGCGCCCAGTGGAGAGCCGTAGAACACGCCATCGACGGTGCCGTAGGTCTTCCAGTCAGCGGTGTAGTTCTCGTCAACCGAAGCAGAAGTTGCGTCGTTTGCAGGAACTAGGCCGTTTCCAGCGAACTTAGCCAATAGGCCAGGCTGTGGGAAAATTGCAATGTCAGGAGCGGTGCCACCCTCAACGCGAACAGAAATCTGAGCCTCAAACTCCTGAGTTCCGTTCCAGTTGATGGTGATGCCGGTGCAGTCCTCAAACTCAGCGAAAGACTCGATGAAGAGTGAAGCTTCTGGGTCAATGATGGTGGTGTAGATCTCAACCTCGGTGCCCTCGTTGCCCATGTAGGCCTCGTAAGCAGCACAAGCGTCAGATCCAGTCGCAGTGGTCTCCTCGGTTACGGTCTCGGTGCTTGCGCAACCGGCCATTACCAAGGTAGCCGCTACAGCAGTCGCTCCAAGAGCAACCACGCGACGACGTAGTGTTGACATGTTTTTCCTTTCGACATCGGCCAACGTTGGCCGAACCTCACACGTTAGGAGGGTGCCCTAAGGATAAAACACGGGGAAGACAAGTTTTGACTGCAAGCGATTACATTCCGATAACACTTATGTATCAGACCGATACCGATTGTCTTTACAATTTTTACAATTACGAATGTACGGGTTGGAAAATCAGCGCTTCGCTAGGTATTGCGCCATCTGTTGCAGCGCCATGGCTCTGTGAGACATAGAGTTTTTAACCTCCGGGTCCAATTCAGCTGCGGTTACTTCCAATCCCTCAGGGATAAAAACTGGGTCGTAACCAAAGCCGCCTAGACCTGCAACCTCAGTTGAAATTGACCCCGGCCAGATACCCGTGAACGAAATCTCTTCGTCCGGACCAACCATGGCGATCGTGCAGACGAATGCGGCTGCGCGGTGCTCGTTAGGAATATCCTCAAGCTGCTTGAGCAGCAAGTTTCTGTTGGTGGCATCATCTCTGGTGCCAGACCAGATTGCCGAGAAGATTCCAGGCGCTCCCCCCATCACCTCGCAGGCGATGCCGGAGTCATCTGCAAAGGAAAGCTGCCCGGTTGCCTCAAAAGCTGCGCGAGCTTTGATGAGTGCGTTTTCCAGGAAGGTTGTGCCGCTTTCAATTGGCTCAGGGCCCGAGTAGGTCAAGACCTGTACATCTGGATTTGCAAGTTTGAGAATTGCCTCGGCTTCTTGGGCCTTGTGCTTGTTCCCGGTTGCAAAAACAATTTCCACTAGCGAATTTCCAGTGTCTCACCCAATGCCAAGCGCTGAACCTCGGCAAGTTGCTTGTTGGCATCCAGCGCCATTTCGAGCAGACGATTCAGTTCATCGCGATCAAATGGCTCTGCCTCCGCGGTGCCCTGCACCTCGACGAAAAGCCCACGCCCGGTAACCACAACGTTCATATCGGTATCTGCCCTGACATCCTCGACATACTCGAGGTCGGTAACCGCAACGCCATCAATGATTCCAACCGATACTGCAGAAACGGTGTCAATCAACGGCTTAGCGCTTTTGGCGATCAGTCCCTGCCTCTTGGCCCAAGCAACAGCATCAGCGAGTGCAACAAAGGCACCGGTGATAGCTGCGGTGCGAGTTCCGCCATCGGCCTGTAGGACATCACAGTCCAACACGATGGTGTTCTCCCCCAAGGCCTTCACATCAATCACAGCGCGAAGCGAACGACCAATAAGTCTTGAGATTTCGTGGGTGCGGCCACCGATTTTGCCCTTGACCGCTTCGCGATCCGAACGATCGTGAGTGGCACGCGGGAGCATGGCATACTCAGCCGTGACCCAGCCCTCACCAGAGTCCTTCTTGAAACGAGGTACTCCGGGTGTGAAAGAGGCGTTGCACAAAACCTTGGTGTTACCGAAGGAAACCAGCACAGAACCTTCGGCATGGATGGTGAAGTTTCGTTCAATAGTGACTTCGCGCAGCTCGTGCTCTGCTCTGCCGTTTGGCCTACTCATTTGTTGCCTTTCGCTCCAGGTGGGTTACATCGTTAACCTCAGGTCCCAAGAAACGCTTGGCCAGGCTTTCGAATTCTTGTGCATTACCGGTGGCATAAAACTTGTAGCTTGGCTTTGCAGTTACAGGCGCCAAAAGGTCGTGCTCGGTCAGCACCCTAAAGACATCTTTTGCGGTCTCGTCTGCCGATGAAACCAAGTTAACGCTGTCACCCATTACATATGACAGTGCTGCGTGCAGCAGTGGGTAGTGGGTGCAGCCCAAAACCAAAGTGTCAACCTTCGCTGCCTTGATTGGAGCTAGATAGGCCTCGGCAGCCGCAAGCAGCTCAGGTCCGGAAGTAACTCCACGCTCAACAAAGTCCACGAAAGTTGGACAGGCCGCAGAGGTGATCTCAAAGTCAACCGCGGCAGCGAAAGCGTCTTCGTAAGCCTTTGAGTTCACCGTGGCGCTGGTTCCGATGACACCGACCCTGTGGTTGCGAGAAGTCCCCACCGCTTTGCGAACCGCAGGTTGAATCACTTCAATTACTGGGACACCGAGTCCCTCGGTATATCTCTCCCTGGCATCTCTTAAAACAGCTGCTGAGGCAGAGTTACATGCAATCACTAAAAGCTTTACACCCGATGCCACCAGTTCATCCATAACCTCAAGGGCTAGTGCTCTGACTTCCGAGATGGGCTTGGGGCCGTATGGCGAGTTCAGAGTGTCGCCTACGTAGTGAATGGATTCGTGCGGAAGTTGGTCAATGATTGCTCGAGCCACCGTCAAGCCACCGACTCCTGAGTCGAATACACCAATTGGTCTGGAATCCACTGACTAAGTCTAAAGCTCATTGGGTAGATAGGCTAAAGAGGTGTCCACTGCATTGAATACCGATCGCTACGAGCTCACCATGCTCCAGGCAGCGCTGAAGTCTGGAAAGGCTGAGCGCAGGTGCGTATTTGAGGTGTTCACCCGCCAGCTCCCTGCAGGACGTCGATACGGCGTGGTGGCAGGAACCGGGCGAGTTTTGGAGGCAATTCAAAACTTTAGGTTTGAGGAAAAAGAGCTTGATTTCCTAAGGGCCAACTCGGTGGTGGACGAGTCGACTCTCACTTGGCTTGCAAACTATAAATTCTCGGGAAATGTCTTTGGTTATCGCGAGGGTGAGCTTTACTTCGGCCACTCTCCAGTCCTCACCGTGGAGGGTAGCTTTGCAGAAGCCGTAATTCTAGAAACTGTGATTCTCTCGATTCTGAATTATGACTCTGCAGTAGCCTCGGCAGCCGCTCGCATGAAATCAGTGGCAGCCGGCCGACGTCTGATTGAGATGGGTTCACGTCGAGCTCACGAGTCAGCAGCGGTCGCGGCGGCCAGAGCTTCATTTATTGCAGGCTTTGATGCGACAAGCAATCTTGCTGCCGGTGCTCAATACGGCATCGAGACCGCTGGCACCAGCGCGCACGCTTTCACATTGCTGCACGACACCGAAGAGCAGGCATTCCAAGCTCAGCTCGCATCCATGGGAACTGAGACCACACTTCTGGTTGATACCTACGATGTCAAAAATGCTGTGGCGACTGCGGTGCGACTAACTGACGGAAAGGTTCGAGCAGTTCGTCTCGATTCTGGAGATCTAGCCACCTCTGCCGTTGAGGTGCGCAAGCAGCTTGATGATTTAGGGGCGGCACAAACCAAGATCACAGTCACAAGTGACCTAGACGAATACACAATCGCTGCCTTGGCAATCGCACCGATTGATAGCTACGGCGTCGGAACCAGTTTGGTCACCGGCTCTGGTCACCCAACCGCCGGATTTGTATACAAACTTGTGGCTCACACAGATGACGGTGAGTGGGTAGACGTTGCGAAAACCTCAAAACTCAAAACCAACCGCGGTGGCAAGAAGCATGCCAGCCGAGTTTTGGAAAATGGTGTTGCAAAGTCAGAGCTGATTTCTGGAGAACCACAGGCTGGACGAGCACTTCAGGTCCCGATGATTTCCAATGGTGAAATTGCAACTGAATACCTTGGAATCCAAGGCGTTTTGCGCGCTCGAGAGCACCACAGCGCAGCAATTTCTGAGCTACCGGCAGGAGCACTTCGCCTGTCGAAGGGCGAGCCTGCTATTCCAGTTGAGTTTATTTAGACTCGTCATCTCCAGGCTTTAGGCCCTCGTAAATCTCCTTGCAGGTTGGGCACACCGGAAACTTCTGTGGATCGCGAGTCGGGGTCCAGACCTTGCCGCAAAGTGCCACAACCGCGCTTCCAAGAACCGCCGATTCAACAATCTTGTTCTTCTGCACATAGTGCGAGAAGCGCTCGTGATCACCCTGATCGAGGTGTACCTGCTGTTCTACCTTGGTGCCAAAATCCTGCTCTGCCATGGCCACTACCTTAGATCCGCGGCATCGCCCAGGGTGACCTGGAAAGTCTTTTTGGAACCATTACGAATAACCTCAACCTCGACGCTTGCACCGGCCGGTTCAGCCCTTACCATCGCAGTGAGATCAGCGGCCGAGGTCACAGTTTGACCGGCAAAAGTTACGACCACATCGCCAGGCATAATTCCCGCCTTTTCTGCAGCACCAGCCTCAGTAAGCTTCTCTACATAAGCGCCGGTGGAAAAGGTTGAGTTCTGGACATTGTTGTCCCTGACCATCGCACCCAACAGACCGTGGCTTGCGGACCCAGTGTCAATGATCTCCTGCGAGATCCTGAAGGCGGTATTTGATGGGATTGCAAAACCAACACCGATGCTTCCGCTCTCGCCGTTGCCGGCGGTGGCAATCGCAACGTTGATTCCGATCAGTTCGCCCTGGTTATTCACCAGCGCACCACCTGAGTTACCGGGGTTGATTGCGGCATCGGTCTGAATCACCTGAAGCGAGATTGGCGCGTTTCCAGTCCCGTTCCAGAACTGAAGTCCTGGGTTCTCGCTAACCTCTGCGCTTGCCACCTGAATGGTGCGGTTTAGTGCCGAAATGATGCCTTGCGTCACGGTTGAAGAAAGACCAAGTGGGGCACCGATCGCGACAACATCCTCACCAACATTCAAATTGTCAGAGTCTGCAAAAGTGATTGGCTTTAGGCCTGCGACCTGAACCTTTACCACCGCTAGGTCGTAGACCGAGTCATAACCGATTAGCTTGGCACGATAAACCGAACCGTCCCAAAGCTGAACAGTGATCTTTGGGTTCTGAGTCAAGCCTCCGAGAGTGACAACGTGGGCATTGGTTAGTACGTAACCATCCTCGGTAAGTGCCACACCGGATCCCGAACCTGAACCATCAGCAGATTCAACCGCCAAGGTAACTACCGATGGTGCGGCGTTTGATGCGGCACCGGTGACCCAGTTGACGTTCTCTGTGTTGTTTACGACAACCGGAGCTGGCTGGGAAATTGACAGATAGGAAAGCGTGAATGCGGTTGATCCAACTACACCACCGATTAGCGCTGCGGTTAGCGCGAGCAGTGCGATCCCGAGCGCGCGAATTGGACGACGCTTGCGCTTTGGAGCTTGGGCTACTGGAGCAGAGTAGGTATTACCGAAACTAAATTGACTATCTCCAGAGCGATTCCACTCAGACATGGGTTTCCTTTCGAGTTGCCCAAATTCTGTCGGGCAAGACTGGGGATTCTATGAACTCAACCTGTGTAAATTCTGAAATCCCCAAGGACAATCATCCCACCAACAAGGTCCTCCGCTCCCTTTCAATCACCGCGATAGACAATTTGTTGGAGGACAGCTCCCAACTGGCAGCGTTGTATACCCAGTTAGCGGTCGAATACTTGTAATCCACCTCATAAGAAACAAACGCCTTTGCCCAGTAGTTTCCAGGGCTAGAGAATGCGTAACTCCGATGAAAACCAAAAAGGTCTCTACCGTTTGATAACTCCCACCTAGCCGTTACTGGTCGGAACCTAATCTGAGCAGATCTTCCAAGTAAGACCCCGGAGATAACCTCGGTGCTGGCTTGAACGTGGAGTTCTATCTCGTCTTCAAACTCAACCTCTGATCCGGGGCTCCACCAAGCCGATGGCTTATCTGCCATTGCGGTAAAGCGATCCCTGAGCTCAATTTCCTCGGCGGTCATGGTGGTGCCTGATGAGCTTGATGGCTTAGGGACTTCATCTCCGATGCAGGGTCTTGACCCAACCGGCACCCAGGCTGTGATTACGGTCATGGTTGGAACATCGATGGTGCCATTTGCAAAGTAACGGCATTCCCGCATCGCTACCTCCCCCGATCCACCTGAACTGCCACCCCCGCCACCAACTACCTCATCAGCGCAAACGCTGAATTGACCTGGTATGCCATCTGGGCACTCGCTAGCTTGCTGGTGGGCACGATCTTTGGTCGAGGAGTTCGCCTGCAACGAAGAGTTATTTGATGAGAATTGAAAGTCGGCAGCCAGGTTTGTTGCCCCAAGTGCAACGAGTAAGACAACGAGCAAATTCATGAGTGCAAGTTAGATGAGTTTGGAAGTTTGCAAATTTGAGATTCCACAGGAAAAAGAAATCCCCTCAATTTTCATTGAAGGGATTTTCCTAGTTGCGGGGGCAGGATTTGAACCTACGACCTCCGGGTTATGAGCCCGGCGAGCTACCGAACTGCTCCACCCCGCGGCGAAGTTCCAACATTAGCAGGAAATTTGCTAGTCCGCCAATAGTCCTAGGGCTTGCGCTACGGCCTCTGCCAAACGAGCATCGGCCTCACCGTAGGCAGTCCAGTCGCCAGCGGCCAGAGCCGCCTGCTTGTCCTCGATGGCCTGCTTTGCCAAAGCTAAAGCGGCAGAGAGTTCAGGGCTGGCCGGATCTACGGTTCCAGAACTAGAGGAGCCAGTTCCCGGAGTGGCCGGCTCGGTTGTGCCGCCTGCTCCCGAGTTACCGCCAAATAGCGCATCAAGGGCTTCTTCCAAAGTGTCCTCGAAGGCAATTTGGTCACCGAAGGCCACAAGGATTTTTTGAAGTAGCGGGTAGCTGGTCTCGCCGGTTGACTCGATGTAAACCGGCTGGACATAAAGCAAGCCACCGCCAACCGGAAGGGTCAGAAGGTTACCGTTTAGCACTCGAGTAGAACCCTGTCGCAAAAGGTTTAGTAGCGAAGAAACTTTGCTGTCGGCGTTGAAGTTGTTCTGCACCTGTCCAGGTCCTGGAACAATGGTCTCCCTCGGCAAATTGAGCAGAGTGAGCTTGCCATAGTCGGCATTCACCTTGCCCGCTTGGTTACCCGCGTCCGCATTTGCAATCAGGTAGCCGGTGAGTACGTTTCTAGTTGTTTCGCCGGTCGACTGCGGAATGAAGGTTGAGTAGAGCGAGAACTTGCTCTGAGTCTCACCAGGTGCTTGCAGGGTTAGGTAGTAAGGAGGCTGAAGCTCTCCAATTCCAGTTCCCTCTACCGGGTCGTTAGGGGTCATCCAGGCATCCTGCTGCGAGTAGAACGCACCAGCTTCGGTCACGTGGTAACGACCAAGAATCGAACGCTGAGCCTTGAATAGGTCAGCTGGGTAGCGCACGTGAGAAATCAACTCAGCACTCATGGCAGAGCGTGGCTGAACGGTGTCCGGATAGATTCCCATCCAGGCAGAAAGGATTGGATCCTCTTCGTCCCAGGCATAAAGATCAACCGAGCCATCGTAGGCATCTACGGTTGCCTTCACAGAGTTGCGGATGTAGTTGATGGTTGAAGGTCCCGAACCGAAGGAATCAGATCCCGAGTCCAGTTTTGCAAGGTTAAAGTTTTCGGCATTTGCAAATGGGTAGTTACTGCTGGTGGTGTAGCCATCGATAATCCACTTGATTCGCCCATCCACAACGGCTGGATAGACCTCTGAATCCAAGGTCAGGTATGGCGCTACCTCTGCAACACGAGTCGCTGGATCGCGGTTGTAAAGAATTTGAGAGTTCTCATTGATAGCGTCCGAAAGCAAAATCTGCTCGCTCTGGAACTTCAGTGCGTATGCCAAACGGGTAACCAAGTCGCCCATCTTCGGTCCACCGTCACCTTGGAAAGTTGTGTAGGTTTCGTTTTCACCATCTACGCCTGCCGGGTAGTCAAACTCCAGCGGCTGAGCTCCCTCAGGTGCTCCAACAATTGAGTAGAGCGGTGAATTTGCGCCAAAGTAGACCCTCGGCTCAAACTCCCCAAGTGCACCAACAGGTGGGATTCCAGACTGAAGGAAAAGCGGCTTTCCATCGGTATCGCGCTTGTTTCCATAGGCTGCGACCAGACCAAAACCATGGGTGTAGACGATGGTTGAGTTGTACCAGGACTGGGATTCTCCAAGTCCCGACTGATTCAATTCACGAACTGCAACAACGGTGTCTTGCACCTGGCCGTCTATTTCGTAGCGGTCAATGTGCAGCCGGTTTGGGAAGCTGTAGTACTGGCGGTACTGCTCAAGCTGCCTAAAGGCATCGGAGACCAGCGCCGGGTCCAAAATACGAATTGACGCGGTGGTCTTTGCGTCATTGCGCAGCGCACCTGGTTCAGCAACAACCTTGGCGTCGTAGTCCACAACCTCGACACCGTCTAGGCCGTAGGCAATTCGTGTCGCGTCGATGTTGTGCTGCAGGAATGGACTCTCCAGGGTTCGCTCATTTGGAACCACCTGGAAAGTTTGAATGATCCACGGGTATAGCCCACCGACAACCAAGCTGCTGAGCACCATCATCGCGGTACCGATAATCGACACTCGCCACTTGCCAATCACAGCTGTGACTAGGAAAAGCACGGCTACGGCGACAGAGATCATCGCAAGGATCTGAAGCCCCGGAATGGTGGCGTTAGCAGCCGTGTAGTTCACACCGGTGAAAAGAGCTCCGGATGCGGATACGGTGCTGTACTGGTCAAGCCACAGGCTTACTCCCTGGACCGCTAGGTAAATTGCAACCAGGCTGGTGAGCTGGATTCTCGCCGGCTTTGAAACCTTAATCTCACGGCCAGTTATTCGCATTCCACCGTAGATAAGGTGCACTGCACCGTTAATCAAAGCAGCCAGTAGCAACGCTCCAGAGAGGTAGCCAACGGCAAAAGTTAGAAACGGCAGCTGGAAAACGTAGAAGCCAACATCCAATCCAAAGTGAGGGTCGGTCTGACCGAACTCCGAACCGTTCAGCCAAAGTGCAATCACCTGCCACTGGCGAGAAACAATCAGACCGCCAAAGACTCCAAGTACAACCGGCAGTCCCCAGCGAATCAGCTTTCCAACGCTCTCGAACATCTGCTGGTATGCCTGAAATGGCGAGGCTTCACTCAGCTTGAGATACACGGGCCTCGTGCGCCAGGCCAGGCCAAGTCCCAATCCAATGAGCAACGTCATTACCAACCAGCCGATTAGGAAGGTGACAAGCTGAGCCACAATCTCGGTAACAAAGATGGTTTCAAATCCCAACTGACGGAACCAAAGTAGATCGGTGAATACACCGGCGGCTGATAGCAATGCCACTGCAATAACCGCCACGATGCCGATGGCAATCGAAAATGGCGACGCCTTGCGCTGAGGTCTTAGGTTTGCTTGAGTCACTTTTTCTCCTGGTTGGTGCAGCTGATGGGCGGTACTGGTTTTCCTGAATTGAAATCTTTTACTGCTTGAAGTGCTGACTTGAGGTCCTTCACAACTGCAACCGAGAGACCTCCCGGAATCTGCCCGATTACCTCAGAGCAATTTTCCTCGGGTGCCAAAAATAAAGTAGCACCGGCATTCTTAGCCGAAATCAATTTAAGCTCAATTCCGCCAATTGGTCCGACCTTGCCATCTGCCGAGATGGTTCCGGTGCCGGCGATGTGATTTTGTCCACCAAGCGACCCTTCGGTCAATACGTCAATAATCCCAAGCGAGAAGATCAAGCCACCCGAGGGTCCACCGACATCACCGAGCTGAAGTGCGATCTCGACCGGGAAGTCATAGACGTATCCAACCATCGCACCGATTACCCAGGTGTCTTCCTTTTTCTCAGGTGTCAGTTCAAATTCTTTGCTTTCACCATCGCGCAAGACCTTGACGATGATCGGCTGTCCCTGGGAGAGCTGGATCTGCGCTTTGAGTTCCTCATAGGTCAAAACCTCAACTGCACCGACGGCCAGTAAGTAGTCCCCTGCCACCAGTTTCTTGGAAGCTGGAGTGTCCTGAATGACAGATGCCACGTAGAGCTGGCGATCGAGCGGGTAGCCGAGTTCAGTCAGTGCAGCCGCTATAGCATCCTGCTGAGACACTTCCATCTGAGCTGTCGATTCGGCTCGAACCTGTTGGGTGGATAGCTGCGGCGGGTAGACCTCATCCAGCGGAAGCACTATCTGGGCCGGGTCGATCCATGCGGAGAGTACCTGCAACCAACCGGGGGTCGAGTCGCGATTGCCTAAAAGTGAAACTGTGGTGATGTCAAATCGAGTTTTACTCTCGAAGGTCTTCACATCGCTGGCAGAAATAACCGGCTTATCGTCGATTTCACCCATTACGTTGAAGACCTGTCCAGGTCTCTCAATCACGTATCCGCTGGGAAGGGCCATAAGACCTCCCAGGCTCAGCACGAGCAGGGCAGTAATGGCCCAACTGCCGGGCTTGAGTCGCGGGTTAGAAGTCTTGAAAAAAGTCATTGCAACAATGCTACGAATCTTTCGGTTAGGAAACCTCAGCGTCCTCACGCCGTGGGCGAACAGCCCGCTTATCATCAGCGATTTCCCAGCTTGTTTGGGGTTTTGGCGGTAGCGTTTTTAGAAAGGTTAGGAATCTAAGTGGACGAGAATCGCGACAGAGAAGAGCTGGAGAAGCTCCTCAAGCGCATGTTCGAATCTGGAGCACTGAACCCAGAAGAGCTTTCCAAGGTTGCCGGAGCCGGTCTAAACCCCAAACTCCTAGGTCAACTTTTTGGCCAGGTGCAGGCCATGATGTCCGATAGCGACGGACCCGTGAATTGGGAGTTAGCAACCAAAACCGCATTAGACCTTGCTAAGGATGGGCAGCGTCAGCCCAGTGAGGTAATCAGCGCGGAAATTCAGAACAGCTTTGAAATCGCTCAACTTTGGCTCGGGGAGCAAACCGAATTCACGAATTCTCAGCCGCTAAAGCAGCTCTCTCGAGCCCTCTGGGTTCAAGACGCCATCCCACTCTTCAAAGACCTCGCCGAACCGGTAGCCGCGAGCATGTCCAAAGCACTTAGTGAAAACCTCACCCAAGTGATGCCCGAGGAATTGGTTGGGATGATTGGCCCTGCGACCAAGTTCTTAGAAAATGCCGGTGCCTCAATGTTTGCCGCTCAGCTCGGACAATCAGTTGGCAAACTTTCCGAGAATGTGCTCAGCGCTAGTGAGATTGGGATTCCGCTGTCGACTAGACCTGGCCTTGTGATTCAAAATGTCGAGGACTTTCTGAAGGATTTAGAGACACCTAAGTCTGAGGTCTTGATTTACCTAGCCATCCGAGAGCTGGCAGTGTCTTCGCTATACGCCACAAACCGTTGGTTGCGCGATCAGGTAGCCACCCAGGTTTCGGAATTTGCCGCCGGGCTAAAAATTGATCCGGAATCGATCCAGAACCTAGCCCAGCAAATCGATCCAAGCGACCCAACCACTTTCAATTTGGTTATCGAATCCGGCGGGCTAATCACTCCGAGAACTGCCGACCAGGAAGCAACTTTGGTCCGCATCGAAACCACTCTCGCCTTGATTGAAGGCTGGGCCGATGCTGTCGCGTTTAGCGCGGCAAGCCGTCTTCCGGGGATCAACCAAGTGTTTGAATTGCTGCGTCGTCGTCAAGCCGTGGGTGCCGCTCAAAAGACCTTTGCAACTTTGCTGGGGCTTGAGCTTCGACCTAGATTGCAGCGCGAAGCCATGGCGATGTGGCAGCAGCTGGCCGCTGAGGTTGGCACTGCGGTGCGAGATTCAATTTGGATGCACCCTGACCTGCTGCCAAGTGCAGAGGATATTCAAGACCCGAGCGCTTTGATCAAACGACTCTCTGGTGGCGATGACGATTTCGACAGCGAGCTAAACAAACTTCTCGGCAACTAGCCTGTGGAAAACCATCGACGAGAGATTTCGCTTTGCGGAATTCTTTCTCAATGGTCAAACAAATAAACCCCAGCCTTGCTCGCATCTGGCACTCTGAGAACATCAGGCAATACGGGTATTCAAATCCGACGCTGATTCCAATCCAATCCGAGGCCGAGCACCGTGTGGTCGACATTTTGGAACAGGGCGTTACCAACGTTCAATTTGGAAACCTGACCAGACTTGCAAAAATTCATCAGCCGGAGCTGAATTTGATCTTGAATCGGCTGGCTCCACTCATTCGACAGACCAGCAGTTTTTTACCTGAACTGGATCAAAGTGATGTCGAAATGCGGTTTGCCGAAATCATGAGGGTCTTCCTAGCCGATTTCAAGGACCCGGCGGCAGTAATGAAGAAACGTGGTCTTGCCAAAGTCTTTGTTTCAAGCCTTTCAAGAACCGGTTTATTGGCAGCCAAAGCCCTTTACACAGCGGGCGTTGGAACTCTCATCACATTCGATGGCACCAGAGTCAGAAAACCGGACACCAATGAACTCGGATACGTCCCAATGGCAATCGGCCTAACTCGACACGAAGCGGCAAAACAGCAGCTCGGGAAAAAGCGGGACGAGCTGCAATTGCACACTCGGCTAACTAACGGGCTCGATCGAATCTCGGCTGCGCTGCTTATCGCAAACGACGTTGTGGATCCGGCGGATTACCAGGTTTGGATGACAAGAGATGTTCCCCACATTTCGATTTGCTTCACAGAATCCGGTGCAAGCATCTCGCAACTTGTGAATCCAGGAATAACACCCTGCCTCGCTTGCTCAGAAATCTACCGAATGCAAGAAGATCCGAATTGGCTGGCCACAGTTACTCAGCTCTCGCAGTTAGATCGCGACCTCGCCGACTCGGTGAGCATGCTGGCAGCAGTGAGTGTCGCGGTGCGAAGAATCCTGAATCAGATCGACAATCCGCTGGAAGCTGCAAACAATCCGCTCGAGTTCTATTCCAAGACCGGAGAGATTATTGAAGGCGTAGTGCCAGAAACTAACTGCGGCTGCCGCTAAGAGACGAAACTGAGAAACTCCGAAACCGGTTTATCTGAATTGCTAGACAGCAACAATCGGTCTTTGGCTCTGGTGAGGCCAACGTAGAAAAGCCTGCGCTCCTCGGCGAGCTCAGAACTGGTTTGCGCATAGGAAATTGGGAAGTAACCCTGGTTTAGTCCGCAGAGGAAAACCAGCTTCCATTCAAGTCCCTTGGTGGCGTGGATGGTGGCAAGCGAAATCGCCGCCATCACAGGCTCGTGACCGGACCGCTCGCGTTCTTGAAGCTCGCGAAGATACTCATCCAAGCTGACATCACCCGAGAACTCCTCGAGCACCTCAACAAACCAATTCAGCCCAAGCCACTTCTCAGAGCCATCCGATCGTGAACTCCAACCAAGCGCAGAAATGATGTTGCTCACCGAAACAAACAGTGGTTCGGTTAGCTCTGAGGTTTGTAGGGCTCGGAGCGCAATCATGGCCTGCATGATCTCTGGTCTACGGAAGAAACGTCCGGTGCCTCTCACCTGGCACTTGATACCACGCTTTGTCAGTTCCGACTCCACCTGCTCAAGCTGCGAATTGATTCTCGCGAGCACAGCAATTTCACCAAGGTCGGTTCCGGACTGCACTGCTTCAGAAATCGTCTCGGCAATCCACTTGGCCTCGGCAAGTGAGCTGGAGAATTTTTGGTGAGCTGGACGAGAACTGAACATTCGCACCGCCTCGAGCTCGCCGTGCTCGGCGACTCGATTAGCCAGCTGAACAATCTCCTGACTGCTGCGGTAGTTGCGGTTGAGCTCAAAGATCTGGGCGCTCGGGAAACGCCCAATAAATCCGGTTAGAAAACTTGGATCCGCTCCGGCAAAGGTGTAGATGGTTTGTCTCGGGTCGCCGACAACGCAGAGCTCCTCGCGGTCCCCCAGCCAAGTCTCAAGCAGTGACTGCTGCAGGGGTGAGATGTCCTGGTACTCATCAACTGTGAAGTGACGATACTGCTGCTGCACGTGAGCGAGCATTCGTGCTTCGTTTCTCAATAACCCCGTTGTTAGCAGCAGAACATCTTCCCAGTCGGCAAGTCTGCGCTGCTGCTTCACTGCTTCAAATCTTCCGGCCACCTCCAAAAACTTGTCCTTCGAGAAAGACGCGATGTTGGGGCGATCTAGGTTTTGATACTCGTCCAAAGAGATTAGGCCGTATTTCATCCACTCAATCTCGGAAGCGATGCTTCTCAAATCTTCATCCGAACCTCGGATCTTCAATTCCTCAAGAGCATCTTTTAGGACGGGGAGCTTGTTGGTTATCAGTTTCGGTGCCAGTGACTCTGTGAGCTGAGGCCAAAAGAATTGCAGCTGGCTAAGAGCCGCCGAGTGGAAGGTCCTGACCTGAACACCTTCAGCTCCCAAATCGCGCATCCTGGATCGAAGTTCACTTGCCGCACGATTTGTATAGGTGAGAGCTAAAACTCGGTTCGCTGTGTAGACGCCAGTTTCGATGCCGTGCGCAATTCGATGGGAAATAGTTCTGGTTTTTCCGCTGCCGGCACCTGCAATTATGCAGACCGGACCAAGCAAAGCCTCAGCAGCAAGCCTTTGGTCGTCATCGAGTTCCGCTAGGAAGTCGAGATCAGACTGGTCCGAGTTCAATTGGGAATCCTCTTGGTTCGCGTGGCATTGACCGCTTGCTGGGCATTGACCGTCTAACCTGTGTGATGTGGGACGACCTGCTTTGATTTTAGCTGCACTGGCAGCCGATGCTTCGCCTGGAAAAAACTTCCGGCACTACTTGAAAGTTGACTCCAACCCAGATTTGGAGACCTTGAGACTTTGGGGTGCCGATGGGCAGGCCTATGAGTTCAAGATTCCGGCAAACTCTGCCGGCATAAGCGAATTGGCAACCGAGCAAATGGTGGTGCAGTCCATGCGCCGCCTTTCTTCTCGTTTGCCTTTTGAGATTCCAGAGTCACTTGGACAAACCCAAGACGACAAGGGAACCACCGGTGTGTTGTTCACGTTGCTAGAAGGCTCAAGCCCAGACCTTTCTCGCCTGGGACCTGGGCCATTCTCAAAGTCCTTTGGTGAAGCGCTTGCCGCTCTGCATTCACTTTCAGTCGAAGCAATCTCGGAGGCCGGACTACCTCAGTATGACTCGGCCGCAATCCTGCACCAAAAAGTTTCCGAGCTGGACAAGATGGCCGCAACCGGCAAGGTTCCGGCTCAGCTACTTAGCCGCTGGGAGCAGGCACTCGAAGACATCGGGCTATTCCGCTTCCACTCGACCATCACCCACGGCGCCATTAGCTCTGATGGCGTTTTGATCAATGGCCAGCAGGTTGTTGGATTGGCAAATTGGAACTCGCTTTCAATCGGTGACCCAGCAGAAGACTTCCGCTGGCTGTCCGGTGGTGCGCTGCCTTCTGCCTTCGAAGACGCGATGATCCACTACCGCGCAGCTCGACCTACGACCGATGAGAACTTTGCTCAGCGTGCGATGCTCTACTCCGAGTTGGAACTGGGAACCTGGCTGCTGCACTGCCTAGCTGTTGGTGACCAAGAACAGATCAAGCAAGCCGAAGAACTTTTGGCTGAGCTAAAAGACAACCTTGAAGCCGGAAACCTAAAGGATCTGACCGCTACCAGCTTTGTAGGCTTGGCCGCGGCAGCAGCCATCATTCCTGCAGCCATGCCGACACAGGAACTAAGCGCTGTTGAAGAGGCTCGCGAGAGCGAAGATCTTGAGGAAGTAACCGCCGCATCAATCTTTGACGAGGTCGCTGGCGTTGAGGCTGAGCAATCAGCCCAAGAAGTCCCGAAGACTCAAGAAACTAGCCTCGACGAGCTGTTCTAGCAGCCTCGATCGCAGTGACCAACTCCTGCTCTGACATCAATCGATCTGGCATGACTTCCTTGCCATCTGCAGCAAAGAAGAAGGTTGCGGATACTTTTTCCAGCCCAATACCCTGCCATTTCGCAAAGGCAATTCGATAGAGCGCTAGCTGGATCGCGCGAGATTTTAGGTCCACTTCAGTCTTGGGTGCGGAACCGGATTTCCAGTCCACGATCAAGAATCCACTTGCTTCTTCGAAAATCGCGTCAATTTTGCAAACCACAATGAGGCCGGCTATTTCAAATTCGATGGACTGCTCGACAAAGTCGGGCTTGAGAGTGGCGA
Organism: Microbacteriaceae bacterium; assembly: GCA_027487865.1. Taxonomy (GTDB): domain Bacteria; phylum Actinomycetota; class Actinomycetes; order Actinomycetales; family Microbacteriaceae; genus Aquiluna. The sequence continues at coordinate 355,322 of JAIYCT010000002.1, read as the reverse complement.
ATCGAGAATTCTCAAAGTTTGCCTTGAGCTCCAAATCCTCTTCTGCCCAATCCTGATCGGCCAGCTCAGCATCTTTCATCCAGTGCTCTTCGAGCAGTCGGTGGAAGTCGGTGCCGCGTTGCGCAACCGGGCTATACACCGCAGGCATTGGCCTAGCCAAATAGTCTGCAAACTCCTGTGGATTTGTAATCAGCTGCATGACCTTAGAAGCACTTAGACGCTTGGGGAGCTCTGGGGCTGCCAGCCAATTACCGCGCTCGCGCTCCTCCAATAACAAGGCAAGCTCCGTGAAACTCTCAAGACTTGCAGGTGCAGAACTGATAACCGAAGATGCGGCCGACTCAATCTCTTGGCGCTTATCGCCAAGCGGATCAAAAGGCCAAACCATTTGCTCTTTGCGGCCATCCAGCGGATTGGTTTCGTAGACATCTGGAATCGCACTGACCAGCTCAACCAGTGAGTTCTCAATAAGTTCAACTAGAAATGGAGATAGTTCCCTGGGTTTTTTGTTTCCCAGCTTGTAGTGAGAAGCAGTGATGTGCAGAGCGGTCTTTGCCCTGGTGACTGCGACATAAGCCAATCTTCGCTCTTCAGTTAGCTGCCTGAGGCGATTTAGCTCTTGGAACTGATCGAAGGCTGCCTTTAGTTCTTTCTGCGTGGTGGCGTGCTGGTAGCTAAAGACAGGCAGCACATTTGAATCACCTCGTAAGGCAAATGGCAGCTTGCCCGCTGCTAACCAGCCCTTAGCTCCCTTGCCATCGACCGGGAAGGCGCCCTTATTCAGCTGAGCGAGGGCAACCAAGTCCCACTCCAAACCTTTCGCGGCATGCACCGACATGATTTGAACCGTGCCCTTTTTAGCCCCAAGGCGTGGCAGCTCAAAGTTTTCCTTTTCGGTGGCGTAATCGAGCCAAGAAAGCAGCCCCGTCAGCGAAGGTCGGAGCGAAGACTGTTCGTATTCGGATATTCGAGCAATAAATGCCTCGAGGTTGGCCAATGGATTTGGCGCACTGGAGTGCGCGAATAGCTCGATGTCAATTTCTAACTCTCGAACTACCACCCAGGCGAATTGGGCCAATGAGATATTCGAGGTGGCGCGCATCTTCCGCAAGAGCTTGGCCGCCATGACCAAGCGCGCTCCTCCGACTTCAGAGAAGTTCGAATACTCCAGTGCACCTGGACGAATTAGTTCATCCAATGCCTCCACAATCGTTACGGGCATAGCACTTGTAACCTCAGACCTAATCCTCGATAGGCGCTGTGCGGTCGCAGAAAGCTCCGCTAGGTCCTTGGGCCCAATCCTCCAGCGTGGACCCGAGAGCAGGCGCATTAGCGATGCTCCGGATTCTGGTCGCTGCACCACATTCAAAGCGCAAATCAAATCCATGACCTCGGGAAGCTGCAGCAGCCCGGAAAGCCCGGATACCTCAACCGCTATCCCCCGCTCAGAAATGACTTTGGCATAAAGCGGCATGCTCGCTTTGGTTCTGAGTAATAGTGCAGCGGACTTATCTTCGTCCAGGTTTTTTTCGAACCAGTCCGCTACCGCTTCTGCCTCGGATAGTTCGTCCTGAAAGACTTCAGCGGTTACGAAGTTTTCGCGGTTAGCCACTCCCGGTGTCAGAGTTACCGGGGCCAGTTCCGGCTGGATGGCATTCAGAGCCTGCGTGAGTTGATTGGCCGCATCCACCACCGCTTGACCGGATCGCCAGGACTTCGAAAGCTGGAAAGTTTGAGCTTGTTTGGAACCAAAGTCGGCGTGGAAACCTGCGAGGTTATTGCTACTAGCGCCACGCCAACCGTAAATAGCCTGATTCGGGTCACCGACGGCCAAAACCGCCTGAGCGAAAAACAAGCGGGCTAGGAGTTGAGTTTGAATGCTCGAGGTGTCCTGGTATTCATCGAGCAAAACGAAGCGGTAACCGTGTTCAAATTCAGTTGTGAGTGCGCTCAACGCCAGGGCTACCTGGTCTGAAAAGTCGACTAGGTTTCTTCGCTTTTTCAGCGCTAGATACTCACCAACCAACTCTGCAATCACCACATTGAGCGCGGCAGCATCGAGTAAGTCTGTGACGTATTGAAACTGACCGGGCTCTCCCTTATCGCTTCTGGGTAACCCTGAAATCTGCTCGGCAAAACTAGTCAGAGTGGAAATCATGGTCTCGGGAGTTGATTGATTGTCGGTAATCTCGGAAGCCAGCGAAAGCACCAATTCGATCAGGTAATCCTTGGTCTTATCCCAATCCTCTAGGTTGCGATGTAGATCGCCCTTTAGATTGCGAACCAGCTCATCAGCCAGCGCAACCGAGCTTGCCTCGGTGAGCAAGGTGGCATCCGACTCATAGCCAACCGCTAGCGAGAGCTTGCGGAAAATATCATTTCCAAAGGAGTTGTAGGTAGTGATATTCGGTGGCGTGAAATCCTGCTGCAGTTCAGCTGGCCACATATCACTCTCACGCAATTTATAGAGCGCTTGGTTTACTCTCGCGGACAGTTCGCTCGCTGCTTTTCGTGTGAAGGTAAGTCCGAGAATTTCCGAGGGTAGGGCAAGCGAATTGGCGATCAGGTAAAGAACCCTGACCGTCATCAGCTCGGTCTTGCCGCTGCCGGCTCCCGCTATTACCAAGGTCGGCGAGCTATTTGAAGCGCCTTCGATGACAGCCTTTTGTTCCTGAGTCAAAGAGTGTGGCGAGAGTAACTTATAGACCTGATCGGCAGAGTACTTAGCCACTTGTCACCACCTTGGATATCAATAGTTGGCAGTTCGAATCTTCGTTGCAGTGATCGGCTATCTCAGCCACGAAGCTATTGCCGCCCGCCGCATCCTCAACTCTCTTCAGTAGCTCGAGAATCTCCCCTTCGAATTCTCCAGATACCTGTGGCTGGTCCAATACTTTCAGGCGCTGGTCTCCAACAGCGACGATTCGGCCACCGGCCATCTCTTCGCCGTATTGCTCCCGAACCGCTAATTGGTAGACCGCTAGCTGCCGGTGAGTGAGAACCTCCTGGGCACTTGGTGGTTTTCCGGTCTTTAGATCTACCACTCGCAGACCGCCATCCGCATCTCGCTCTACTCGATCGATCTTGCCGGCAATAACCAAGCGTCCGATTTTCACCTCAAACTTTTGCTCGGCGGTTACCAATTCGCCAGCGCTGCGTAGGTACTCACCGAGGGCGGCCACCATGTTCAGCGCTTTGCGCTTTTGCCCACTGGACTGCCAGCTTGCTTCGAACTCCAGGGTGTGCCAATTACTCTCGACAAAGTTCTCAAGCTCAGCCTCCGTAGAAGAGACTTCGAGAGCGGCGTGCAGCAAAGTGCCCAATGATGCCTCAAAGCCAGAGCCATCGCCTCCAAAGTTCTGGATGAACCAGTGCACCGGACACTTCTCGAAAGCGGAAAGCCTCGATGGCGAGAAGCGAATATCCTCACCCTCAACCACTAGCGGCTGATTGGTTGAAAGTGGCAACAATCCCTGCCAGCCCTCTGGATTTGCTCCTGGCACCTGCAGCAGCGCGAGCGCAGCCAATAGCGGTGCCACCGATTGGTCGCCGGATGCAAGTGCTTTGCGATAACTTCCAACCAAACGTCGAAGATCAAAGCTGATTGCTTGCTCATTTTGCGCCGGTGCTAGTCCCAGCATCTCGAAGAATTGTGATGGCTGCTCTTCTTGGGACACCATGGCGGTGATAATCACCTCGGAGCGGGCAGCTCCGATTGCCTTGTAAAACAGACGAATCTCATCTTCTAGCTCCGATCGAACCGGGAGGGTTGGTTGTGCCACCTTGCCATTTAGGTAGCCCGATAGTGAGGTGGCCCCAAGCAGCGAACTTCTGGGTCTTAGGTTTGGCCAGATTCCGTCTTGCAGGCGCGGCAGCAACACAACCTGATAGCTACGATCTGAAAGCCCGGCAGCCGTGGTCAACTGCACCGCAGGGCGAAGCCCCTTTGCAGCCAAAGAGTCTTCTGGCACCGCCTGTTCGAGCTGCGCAAAGACAAAATCAGATCCGGTACCAAGCTGATTTGCATCAAATCGCTGGGCGGCGGCGAATAGCTCAAGCACCGAATCCAGCGAACGGTTGGCACTGAGTGCGACCTCGGATGACCCCTTAGCGAGCACCTCCAGCGCCGCGTGATCAACAATCGACCAAACAGCGGACAGCAATTCGTGAGCACTTGAGTCCGCCAAAGACTTGATGCTTTGAATCAGGGCGGTGAGTTTTCCAAGCTTGCGAAATTCTGGAGTGCTCGGCTCGATTTCCACCTCTAGTGCCGCGATAAGTAGCTCCGAGGATGGGACCTGATCTAAATCTGCTTGCTGCGCTAGTTGGCGCTTCAACCTTCGAATGGCTATCGAATCTAGGCCGAAGATTGGTGAGTGCAACACCTCTATCACTGAATTTTGGTCGCCTCTTCTAAGCCCCAACTGCGCCGTTTCCAATAGCGCTCTGGCCATGGGCTGATCCCGTAGCGCCTGGCTGGTGCCGAGTGTTGAGGTGGGTACTTCGCGAGCCGCAAGCGCCGAAGCCAGCTGATCGAGCTGGGTTCTGGTTCTGGCAACAACTGCGAAATCTCCCCAGCTCAGGCCATCTCTCATTCTTCGCTGCCGAATCTCACTGGCCAGCCAGTCCGCTTCGCTCACCTGATTCTCAAACAGTGCACTTCGGACATTGCCTGCGCTACCAATTGGTCTCGGCCGCTGCGGACCAGCCAATTGCGGTGGAAGCTTCGAGGCCAATTTCGAAAGCTCAAGAGCAAAATTGCTGTTGGGTTCCAAGTAGTGCTTTGTCGCCTGAGGGAACTCGCCGACAAACCCGTCAACAAAGCCGGATCTAAAACCAAGCACTGTGCTGTCCGGGTCACCAAACAGCGCAAGGTTTGCGCTTTGAGCAAGTTTCTGAACTAAAGCCAACCCAGCCTTCGAGAAATCCTGGGCGTCATCTACCAGCAGCCATTTGCAATCTGGCGCTGGCAATTCGGTTGCACTGAGAATCATTTTTGATGGGTCAACTAGGCCCTGGGCCTGAAGTTCACTTTCGTAAGCCGGCAAGAGCTCCGCAGCAATTGCCAAACCACGATGATTGAACTCTTGGGATTTTTCCATCAGCCACACAGTTGAGAGGCCATTTTCGATGCAAACCGCAAACAGGTCTCTAAGCTCTTGAATAAAGCCCTGCAATCCAATGGTCTGAAGGTCATAACCCCAAGGACTGCTCGCACTTTTCTCAATCAGCTCGCGAAGAATGCTTTGCTGCATGGCACCGGAAAGCAATCGCATCCCAGGGTTACTCGCCGCTAGCTGGCCGAAGGCATAGCTTGTTACCGACTGGGCACGTGGCGCAGAAGTTGCTCGCTTGCTGGCTAAAGCCAGCTGGTCGCGAAGCTTGCTGGCGGATTGCCTGGTTGGAGTCAGCACCAAAATCTGGGATGGCTCAATTGTGTGTTCGAGCTGCATCGCTAAGTGGCGCAAGGCGGTGGTCTTTCCCGAACCGGGCGCACCTAGGACAATGTGCTGCCCTGAACTGATATCTAATAGGGATCGAAGGCTAAATTCGCCAGTTGCATCAACTGCACCCTGAGCAAATACCTGATTGTTTTCGACCACTAGGCAAATCTATTTGCACGCTATGACTTTTTCATGTCGTAACCTAGTAATCCCCAAAGGAGTGCAATGGAAATCAGAATTGGCATACGCGAGAATCAGCGCGATTTAAGTTTCGAGACAAACCTGAGCTCGGCGCAGGTTTCAACCTTGATCTCGACGGCGTTCGCTTCCAAGCAGGAGCTGGTCTTTTTCGAAGACGATAAGGGCACCACCATTTTGGTTCCAACCGCAAGCATTGCCTACGTTGAAATTGGAGCGGAGCAAAGCCGCAGAGTGGGATTCATCGCGTAATGGAGATTTTGGTTCTATTGGCATACGCCGCAATCTTGGCTCTGGTAGCACCTTTCGTGCTTCCGAGTTCCGAGTACTACGGCAAGCTGGTCCCGGCTGGTATATCTCTAGTCTCGGGTTCATTGATTTGGCTGATTCTCACCTGGGCTGGTTTTCACTACGACGAAGCCTGGATCTGGTTCATCGTGATGTTGGCCATGCCTGCCGCAATGATTTTCGGAACTCGTTACCTCGCCCGCACTAGGGCGTTGGCCGAGGAAAAGAAGTTGGCCGAGATTCGCCTAGGCGGAAAGGCCTAGTTGATCCATCCGCACGGTGTGCGCTGCGATCAACTCTGAGGTGTATGGCTCGAGTGTTTTGAACTGAGCGCGGGTTCGGTCGGCATCGTTATTGAATGACCCGGTGACCAAAACCTTTTCAAAACTGATTGAGTTTCTAATCTCCAATAGGCAGTCCGCCACCACCATGCGCCCAAAAAGCGCCAGTCGCTGACCAAGCCTTGGATCTTGAGAAATTGCGTCAAACAGCGTGGCCTGCGCTAGCTTCTCAAGCTCCTGGTGAGACAAAAGCTCTTCAACCTTTATCCGTCGTGCAGGGGTTAGTCCCCTTGCCAACTTGCGGAAAGAGTCCTCCAGCATGCCAAACACGATGTAGTCGCGCATCATCTCCTCAAAGAAGTCTGCGCCCTTGGTTCTACTGAGCAGCTGATTGATTGAGCTGCCGTAAAGCGCTTCTAGGTCGCTTGGGACCACATCCAATTTTGCGAGCAGCGGAACCAGCTCTGCGTGCCTTGAGTAGTACTTATTCGAGAGCAGGTGAAGCTTCTTAGAAAGAGTTTGATCGCCCGCTGTTTCCGACTGCTGGTCTAGCTGCTCTGCGATGCTGACCGTGAGGTGAGCAAGCCGACCTAGGTAGATTTCAGGCGAAGGAGTAAGCTTGGCAGGGTTGAGTTGAATTTGGCTTCTACCCGAGCTCGCATCACGCGAGGGGAGCGAAAGCTTCTGGGACACCTTGCGGAGTCTGCGCAACCAATCCAACACCTGAAAAGCTTATAACTTGCGACCGCATCCCACTAACGGGAGTGGCGAATTAATGGAGAGAATTCTTGAACTTTCGTTCCCTTGGCATAGATGAGGACATCTGTGCCGCTTTAGATTCCAAATCGATCACCAGTCCATTCCCAATTCAGGAACAAGCTATTCCAGTTGCGTTATCTGGAACTGACGTCATCGGACAGGCCAAGACCGGCACCGGCAAGACCCTAGGCTTTGGCCTTCCGCTATTGCAGTCCCTTGGAAAAGACCCAGAGCACGGCGTTCAGGCGCTGGTTGTGGTTCCAACCCGTGAACTTGCTGTTCAGGTTGCAGAGGACCTAGAACTCGCTGCTTCAAACCGAAGCACCCAAATTGCAGCCATCTATGGCGGCAAGGCTTACGAAGGTCAGATTGCTCAGATCAAGGCTGGTGCTCAGGTAGTAGTTGGAACCCCGGGTCGACTAATCGACCTTGCCAAGCAAAAGCTTTTGGATTTGGGAAAGATCAAGTTCATGGTGCTGGATGAGGCCGATGAGATGCTGGATCTTGGTTTCTTGCCGGATGTTGAGAAGCTATTTAGCTTCACCCCTGCCGGGCGCCAGACCATGCTGTTCTCCGCGACCATGCCGGCAGCGATTCTGAATCTCGCCCGTCGTTACCAAAACCGACCTATTCACATTCGTGTGCAAGATCCGGATGAGGGTAAGACCAAAGCTGACATCAAGCAGTTTGTTTACCGCGCTCACTCGATGGATAAGGACGAAGTAGTCGGTCGCATCTTGCAGGCCGAGGGACGCGGTAAGACCGTGATCTTCGTTCGCACCAAGCGCACCAGCGCAAAGCTTTCCGAGGAGCTAATCGACCGTGGCTTTAATGCCACCGCGCTGCACGGAGACATGAGCCAGGAAGCTCGCGAGCGTTCGATGGCAAACTTCCGCGCCGGTAAAAAAGACATCCTGGTGGCAACCGAGGTCGCGGCTCGTGGAATTGACGTTGACGACGTTACCCACGTAATCAACTACTCGGTTCCTGAGGATGAAAAGGCTTATCTACACCGCATCGGTAGAACCGGTCGCGCTGGAAAGCTCGGCGTTGCAGTTACCTTTGTGGACTGGGATGACATGGCTCGTTGGGTTCACATCAACCGCGAACTAGAGCTGGAAAAGCCTGAGCCACAGGAGACTTACTCGAACTCCCCTCACCTTTATGAGGAGCTCGGGATTGCTGTGGGAACCAAGGGTCGCATTGCCCGCTCAACTAGAGAGCCGGCAAAGGATTCAAAGCCAAAGCAGCAGCAACCTGCCAGAACCGAACCGACTAAGCAAGCACCTAGGCGCGATCGCAACCGCTCTCGCAACTATGTGAGTGGTTCAAAGCCTGAGGCTTGATCAATAATTCGTTGAAGCATCTCGGGCGAGGTGACATTTTCGCCAAGTAGGTTGTCTTTGCCGCCCACCCCGTGGTAATCCGAGGAACCGGTAACAATCAGGTTGTGCTTTAGGGCCATATCCCTTAGCCAGTGCCTTGCAACATCTGGCACAGCTCGGTGATCTACCTCCAAGCCATCCAGCCCTGCCTCAATCAAGGTTTCAAAGTGAGCCCTTGGAAGATCCTCCCGCTTTGCACCCGGAGGAAAATCAATTAGCGGGTGAGCCATGACGGTTACTCCCCCGGCACGTTTGATCAAACCAATTGCTTCAATGGTGTCCAGGGATTTCTCCGAGACGTAGTAACTGGAAGTCCGATGCAAAATCGAGGTAAAGGCATCTGAGCGGGTTGGCACGATCCCGGCTTCAACCAGGGCATCGGCGATTGCCGGTCTGCCAATAGTTGAACCTTCAGGAAGTTGCCTGAGCACCAATTCAAAGTCAATTGGGTAATCCTTCGAGAGCCTCGACACCATCTCGCGAGCGCGAACCATTCTGGATTCTTTGGTGCGGTTCAGCGCACCAATCAGCGCTTGATCATTTGGATCTGGCAAGTAGGCCAGCATATGAACGCTTACGCCATGGCCAGATGGCGTTACCGCTCGAGTTGAAACTTCAATTCCGGGTATCAACCCAATGCCGAAGTTCTGGGCAGCCTGAATCGCTTCATCCCAGCCGGCTACGGTGTCATGATCGGTGATTGCCAGCACCTGAATCCCGGCCCGGGCGGCATTTTGCACCAATTCGGTTGGGGTATCCTTGCCATCCGAAAAATTAGTGTGTGCATGAAGGTCGATCACAGGTAGAGAATAGTGGCATGGGAAAAAAGTCAAAGCCGACCAACAGATCGCGCACGCCACAATCTAAAACCTTTCTGAAGTACATCGCCTCAGGTTGGGATGATTCTCAAGGGCAGGAAACCTCTCGTTGGGAGGTTGCGGACTTCACCGAGAAGCGCAGAGCGGAAATTGCCAAGCAGTTCAAGGGCAAGGTTCTAGTGATTGCGGCCGGGGAACCAAAGGTTCGCTCGAATGACGATGAATACCGCTATCGCCCATTTTCTGGATTTGCTCACCTGACCGGCTGGGGTTCTGCAACCGTTCCAGGTTCGGTATTGGTGATTGATGCTCGTAAGACCAAGGTCCACTCAACTCTCTATCTAATGCCGACCGCGGACAAGAACTCTGATGAGTTTTTTGCAAACCCGATGATTGGCGAATTCTGGGTTGGAGCAAGACCAAGCCTTCTGCAGGTCGCTAACCAGCTCGGTATCGAAACCGAAGATCTGGCAAAGTTGCCAAAGCACCTGGAGAAAATCGGCAAGGTGGTTACTCCAAAGAATGCAAAACTCGCAGAGGCTCTCTCCACCTTGAGATTTATCAAGGATGACTACGAGATTTCCCAAATGCGTGAGGCGGTAAACGTCTCGATTCGCGGATTTGGTGATGTCGCTCGCTCGCTTCCAAAGGCTACGACCCACTCCCGCGGTGAGCGCGTGGTGGAGACCGCTTTTTACTCCCGAGCACGTCTTGAGGGTTATGACCTCGGCTATGGAACCATTGCGGCAGCCGGTGCACACGCCTGCACCCTGCACTGGACCAACAACGACGGTGAGGTAAAGCCGGGAGATCTGATTCTGGTTGATGCCGGTGTCGAACTTGATTCGCTCTACACGGCCGATATAACCAGGACCATTCCAGTCAACGGTAAGTTCACTCAGCAGCAAAAGCAGATTTACGATGCGGTGTTAGCCGCAGCGGACGCTGCCTTTGATATTGCTAAACCGGGAATCAAGTTCAAGGACATCCACAACGCAGCCATTGAGGTTATTGCCCAAAAGGTGTCCGAGTTTGGCTTCTTGCCGGTGACCCTAGAAGAGTCTCTGAAGGCGGAGAACCAGCACCACCGCCGCTACATGGTGCACGGCACCAGCCACCACCTAGGCATGGATGTGCACGACTGCGCCCAAGCCAGACGTGAGATGTATCAAGAGGGCATCTTGCAGCCAGGCATGGTTTTCACCATCGAGCCAGGGCTTTATTTCCACGCCAATGACCTAACCGTTCCGGTGGAATTCCGCGGAATTGGTGTGAGAATCGAAGATGACGTCTTGGTTACTGAGACCGGTGTCGAGAATCTCTCAGCCGCATTGCCAAGAACCACAGCTGAACTTGAAGCCTGGTATGCCCAGGAACTACTCGGAGCTGCCGGCTAAACCTAGAATCTTGAGTGCTGGTAGCGCATCCTCGTTTGGAACGATGACTTCATAGCGAGTGGCAATTGGCATTTGCGATGATAAAAACGATCGCTTGTTTTTAGTTGTCGAGAATCTAATGATTTGGAACAGCATGCCAAGGCCTGCCGCTACCACCAGAACCGAGAAGAACTGCTGCGGCAGATAGCTCATTCCGCCTTCTGGTGAAACCTCAATCCCAGCGCCAATCAAAAGGGCAAAAATCAAACCCATCCAAAAACCAGTGATAGCACCTGAGAGCGCTACTCGCCCGTAGCCCAGGCGGGTGCGGACTTTCTCCACCAAAACTGGATCGTGACCAATGATCGAAATCTTATTTGGCGCGAAGTCGCCAGCAATGAGGCGTTCCACCAACTTGGTGGCATCTTGGTAATTTGGAAACTCACCAAGCGAGTGGCCCTTGGGAACAATAGGTCCAAGACGGCCACTTTTAGGGTTAGATCGGGCATCGGTCATGTGAGCATTTTGCCAGAAGTTTGCATTTGGCGAATAAGGTTATCTCTGTGAGCGCAACCAGAGTATTCGTAGCCAGATTGGCGAGCTGTGGCGTCTTTGACCCACTCGGTGATCGAGTTGGAAAAGTCATTGACGTTCTAATGGCGTACCGAAAGTCTCTTCCTCCTCGCGCAACCGGCTTTGTGATTGAGATTTCTGGCCGCAGAAGAGTCTTTCTTCCGGTGGCACGAGTCACCGCAATTGCACCGGGACAACTGATGACCAATGGCTTTATTGACCTTCGCCGCTTCTCTCAGCGCGGTCAAGAGGTAAGGGCTATTGCTGAGATTCTCGGCCGCAAGGTCACCCTGCTGGATGGCTCCGGCGATGCCACCATCGAAGACTTCGCGATCGAGAAAAACAAGCGTGGTGACTGGGAACTAAGCGAGCTTTTTGTCCGCCGACCCAAGAACACCGCCCTTCCTTTTGCCAAGGGTCCAACTGAGTTCGTGATGTGGCAAGACGTTCAGGAGAACAAGCAAAACCCGGCTGAGCAAGATGCACAGCAGCTACTGTCAACAGTCGCCGACCTTCGGCCAGCAGACTTGGCAACCGCAGTGCTGGAACTACCTGAAGACCGAATGATTGCTCTGGCAGAGGAGCTCGACGACGAGCGCCTGGCGGATCTACTAGAAGAGCTACCTGAAGAAGAGCAGCTCGAGATCATGAACGAACTCGAGGATGAACGTGCAGCCGAGGTTTTGGATCTCATGGATCCTGACGACGCAGCCGACCTTATGCAGAATCTTTCGAAAGAGCGCACCGAGACCCTTTTGGATCTGATGGACCAAGAGGAAGCGGATGATATTCGCCAACTTTTGAAGTATGAACCGTATACCGCCGGTGGAATGATGACCCCGGAGCCAATCATTTGTGCTGCCGACACCACCGTGGCAGAGGCGATGGCACTGATTCGACGCAAAGAAGTCGAGCCAGTTCTAGCTGCTCAGGTCTTTGTGACGCTGCCGCCCTATGAGACCCCAACCGGTAAGTACCTAGGCGTAGTTCACTTCCAAAAACTGCTGCGCTATCCGCCGCACGAAAGATTGGCATCGCTACTGGATTCAGATCAAGAGCCAATCCACGTCGATACCTCCATTTCGCAGATTCACCGTGACCTTGCAACCTATGACCTGGTTGCCCTGCCGGTGGTTGACGCCGAGCGACACATGCTCGGTGTTGTTACCGTGGACGACGTTTTGGACCACCTGCTACCGGATGACTGGAGAAGTGAGGACTGATGATTGCTAGAAATCAATCACCTCTCGAGACTCCAAAGTCTCGAAGAGTATTCCGTGCACCAAGCATGAACCAAGAGGCGGTTGGCCGCATCTCGGAGAGCTTTGCCCGAGCGATGGGAACCGGAGCGTTCCTAATCACGATGACCATCATCGTGATGATCTGGCTCTCTTGGAACACCCTGGCGCCGGTAGATGCTCAGTACGACCCAAGAGCTTTGAACTTCAGCCTTTTGACACTGATCCTCTCGCTGCAGGCTTCCTACGCAGCACCTTTGATCCTTTTGGCCCAGAACCGCCAGGATGACCGAGACCGAGTGAAGTTTGAGCAGGATCGTCAGAGAGCTGAGCGAAACCTAGCTGACACCGAATACCTCGCCCGTGAGGTCGCAGCGCTAAAGCTTGCCCTGGATGAAGTTGCCACCAAGGATTTCGTCAAGGATGAACTGCGCGATGTGGTGCGAGAGCTTTTAGAAGAGCTGCAGACCAAGCCTAAAAAGACCAAATGAGCAAAGCGCTAGCCGCTTTGAAGCTGGTTATTGACCCAGAACTCAGAGCCCCAATCACCGAGCTCGGGATGGTGGAGATCACCTCTGAAACAAACACCACAGCCCAGGTCATCGTAAAGCTCACGATCGCAGGTTGCCCGGCAGCGCAGAAAATAGAGCGCGATGTTCGCGAGGTGCTGAGTGAGAGCTTTTCTTCTTTTGAACTAACCATGTCTGTTATGACCCAGGCAGAACGCGATGAACTGAAGGTAAAGCTGCGCGGCGATGCACCGGTTCGTTTCAACCCGTTCGCCCAAGACGATAACTTCACCAAGGTTATCTTTGTTGGAAGCGGCAAAGGCGGTGTCGGAAAGAGCACGTTAACCACGAATATCTCGGTTGCACTGGCTTCCCTCGGCCACAAGGTTGGCCTGATAGATGCCGACATTTTTGGATACTCAATCCCTGGGCAACTGGGCATTAGCGAGAATCCGACTCAGCTAGACGATTTGATTTTGCCGCCGATCGCATTTGGCGTGAAGGTGATGTCGATCGGATTCTTTGTCACCGACAACCAACCGGTTGGTTGGCGAGGACCCATGCTGCACAGGGCAATTGAGCAGTTTCTAACTAATGTTTACTGGGGCGATCTGGACTACCTACTGGTAGATCTTCCTCCTGGCACCGGAGATGTTGCAATTAGCCTTGGCCAACTTTTGAAAAAAGCACGCTCGCTGGTGATTACCACCCCGCAGTCTGCCGCTGCCACAGTGGCCGAGCGAAGCGGAGCGATTGGCTTGCAGACCGGCCAGGACATTCTCGGAGTCATAGAGAATCTCAGTTACCTACCAAGCGATTCTGGAAACCAATACATCTTTGGCCAAGGCGGCGGTCAAGCCGTGGCAGATCGCTTGAGTGCCCTTAGTGGCCAAACTGTCGAGCTGTTGGCCCAGCTGCCGATCAGTAGCGAGCTGCGAGAGTCCTCGGATAACGGTGTGCCGCTGGTGGCTTCAAACCCAGAACACGAGATTTCCAAGCAAATATTCGAGCTCGCCAAGCAGATTGCAGCAATACCAATTGGGCTAAATGGGAAATCTTTGGGGCTAAAACCCCGTTAGATAGAGCTATGAATCTTATTTCGGTCGTAAGCCCGCTCACCGGGGAGAAGCTCCACGACATTCAGGCCTTCAGCGCTGACGAAGTCAAGCAGGCATTTCAGCTTGCTCGAGTGGTGCAACCCAGCTGGGCCACCTCGGTTCAGAATCGTTCACTGGTTGCCAAAAAATTGGCTGCGATCTTGGCAAAAGAGCAGGATGTCATGATGGACCAGCTCCAGGCAGAAACCGGTAAGTCCCGCTCCCACGCCTTCGAAGAGGTTGCCGGAGCGCTTGGTGCCATCTCCTATTACGCCAAGGTTGCCCCGAAGCTTATGCGACGCAAGCGCGTCAAGTCCGGCGTTCCAGTCATGTTGACTGCTTTCGTGGAGCCTGCGCCGGTTGGCGTGGTAGGCATTATCACCCCTTGGAATTACCCGCTGGCGCTAACCATGATGGATGTCCTGCCAGCTCTAATGGCCGGCAACGCCGTGGTCCAGAAGGCGGATAATCAAACCGCCAAGACCGTCGCATTCGCCAGAGGATTGGCTATCAAGGCTGGAGTCCCAGAAGCGATTTGGCAGGTGGTGCAAGGTGAAGCCAATGAGGTTGGCAACGCCGTAACCGACAACGCTGATTACGTTGCTTTTACCGGTTCTACTCCGACCGGCCGCATCGTCGCGGAGCGCGCTGCCAAGCGACTCATCGGCTACAGCCTGGAACTTGGTGGCAAGAATCCAATGATCGTGCTTCCTGGTGCAAACCTCGAGCAGGCTGCAGAAATCGCTCTTGGTTCAGCCTTTGGTAACGCCGGTCAGCTCTGTGTGTCTATCGAGCGTCTTTACGTTCCAAACAAGGTAATCGCTGAGTTTGCAACTATTTTGAAGCGCCGAATCGAGTCCATGACTGTTGGATCTTCGGATACCTTTTCGCACGATGTCGGATCCCTCACCTCAAAAGCTCAGATGGATCGAGTTTCTGGTTTTGTTGATCGTGCGGTTGCCGAGGGTGCCAAGGTGCTGACCGGAGCCAAGCGCTTGGAGAACCTAGGTCCAAACTTCTACGCTCCAACGGTCTTGACCGCAGTTCCAAAGACTGCAGAGATTATGACCAAGGAAGTCTTTGGACCGGTCATGGCCCTGGTTGGGTATGACTCACTGGACGAAGCAGTAGAGCTTGCTAACGCGACCGAGTTTGGACTAAACGCCTCGGTCGTTGGAGATCGCTCCAAGGCACTTGAGATCGCACCTAGGTTGATGGCCGGCTCGGTGAATATCAACGAGGGTTACCGAGCCAGCATGGCTTCTATGGCAGCCCCAATGGGCGGTATGAAGCAGTCTGGGAATGGAAGACGTTCCGGGCCTCATGGACTACTTCGTTTCACCGAGACTCGCACTATTGGTGTGGCAAATAAGTTGCCGATTGGATTGCCCACCAGGGCAAAGGAATACAAGGTCATGGCTCCGCTGATGACCAAGCTCACAAAGTGGATTTAGGTAGCTTCCCGGTCAAACGGCGCAGATTCGCCAACATTCAGAGGTTCTTGAACCTTAGGACGATTTAGCTTTTCGGCGGCATTTGGCTCACGCAACGGCTCTCGCAATGCATCGCGAACAATTCTTCGAGGGTCATACTGACGCGGGTCTAGCTTTTTCCAGTCCAGGTCTTCAAAACCATCGCCAAGCTCTGACTTCATTTGAGTCTGAGCATTGTCCACCATGCGTCTGGCCTTCTTGATCCACTCCGCTAGCTGCTTGGAGTAGTGTGGCAAACGTTCAGGTCCAATAATCAAAACAGCAAGCAGCGCGAGCAGAATGAGTTTCTCAGCGCTTAGACCAAACATCCTTTGAGTTTACTGCTTTCGAATCCGGGCTTTGCAGGCAATACCTACCTATGCTTAGAGACATCATGATTGACAAAATATCGAGCTGGAAATTCGCCGAAGACTATGCCGTCGAACCCGCTGCGATTGCTGAAGCTAGGCACCATGCCGACCAACTCGGAGTCGAGTCAATCACCCCAGCCTCAGGAGCTCAGCTAGCAGTTCTAGCTGCCATCTCGAAAGCCAAGAACATTGTTGAGGCCGGCACAGGAGCTGGTGTCTCTGGACTTTGGCTTCTCAGTGCCTCAAAGGATTCGATCCTCACCACAATTGACAATGAGCCGGAATACCAAAATGTTGCTCGCAAGAACTTTGCGGCTGCAGATATTCCTGCCAGCCGGATTCGAGTTATCACCGGCAAGGCCAAGGCGGTCATGGGAAACATGGCCGAGAGCGGCTACGACCTGGTGTTTTTGGACATCGATCCATTAGAGGTAGAAGAACTTCTTCCGACTGCGGTTGGCTTGATTCGACCGGGTGGTGCTTTGGTTATCTCTCACGCGCTGTGGCGGGATCGCGTCCCCAACCCAACTCTTCGTGATGATGAGACATCGGCATTGCGCGCGACAATCAAATCATTTTCAAACGTGACTGGTTTTTTCTCAAGCATCTCCATGGTTGGAGACGGCTTGCTGCTTATCGCAAAAGCCGAATAGCTACTTCTTTATTGCGCCGGCTAGAACTTTGTGAAGTTCAGTTGCTTCGGCTTCATTTACAGAAACGACTAGGCGTCCGCCACCCTCAAGTGGGACTCGAAGGATGATTAGGCCGCGTGGTTCGCGTTCTGCCTCCATTGGACCGTCTCCGGTGCGAGGCTTCATTGCTGCCATAAGAACTACTCCTGGGTATTGCGCGGAAGCAACAATTATCCCAGAAACACGGCTAGAAAGCCAAATTAGTTTCCGCTAAGCCAGCTTCGCAAACCAGCTTCGCAGTCAAAAAGATGCCCCACTGGAACGTTTTCGTTGTCGGCGTGAGCCAAAGATGGGTCACCCGGTCCATAGTTCACCGCTGGGATTCCCAAAGCGCTAAAGCGCGCAACGTCCGTCCAGCCATATTTTGGCTTTACTTCTGAACCGAGTGCGGCAATAAAAGCCTGCGCCTGCGGGGTGTTCAGGCCCGGTCTGGCGCCAACGGCAAGGTCAGTAACCGACACCTCAAAACCTGCAAAAAACTGTCGCATCAGCGATTCTGCTTCCGCACCGGAGCGAGAAGGAGCAAAGCGGTAGTTCACCGTAAGGGTTGCCAGATCTGGAATTACGTTGCTGGCGATTCCAGCGTGTGCCAAAACTGCGTTCAGGCTTTCGCGGTATTCCAGTCCGTCGACATTCAACGTTTCCGGCTGATAAGAAGCTAACTTTTCGAGAATGGGTGCGAGTTTGTGGATTGCGTTCTCGCCCATCCATGGTCTTGCGGAGTGTGCCTTTTTGCCAGTGGCTGAAACCTCGATGCGAATGGTGCCATTACACCCGCCCTCGATCAGAGCGCTGGTTGGTTCACACAGCACAGCAAAATCACCCTGGATCATATCTGGTCGGTTGCGAACTAGGCGGCCAAGACCGTTTAGGTCACTGGCAACCTCTTCGTTGTCATAAAACACCCACGTGATATCAAACTTTGGTTCAGTGAGTTCAACGGCAAGCTTCAGCATCACAGCCACGCCGGCCTTCATATCCACCGTGCCGCGGCCAACAATGACCTGCTCGCGCTCAAAGTGATGCAGCTTGGTCGGAAGATTGTTCGCGATCGGAACGGTATCTAGGTGCCCTGCGATCACAACCCTGGACTCACGCCCAAGATTCGTGCTGGCGACAACTGCGTTTCCATCTCTAACCACGCTTAGGTGCTCACGAGAAGAAAGCAGCTTTTCAACCTCATCGGCGAGCGCCGACTCATTGCCGGAGACCGATTCGATGTCGCAAATCGCCATCGTGAGCTCAACAAGGTTGGAAGTATCAAGTGCCATGGCAAAAAGGCTACCTGTATTCTGGTGAGGATGAGCGCGACATACCTAACTGATAAGGCCTGGGGCCACGGATTGGCAACCATTGCCCAAGATGGCACCGTCTTGGACGCCTGGTTCCCAGAACCAGCCGTTGGCGAAGCGCCGAAGTCAGACCTGCAGTGGTTTTCACCAAGAGAACTTGACGAGCTGGTTGGCGTTGACGAATTGCGCAACGTGAGAACCGAAGTTATTCGCGTGGAGATCGAACTTTCCAATCCGGTCACCTCAACCCAGGATGCCTACCTACGTCTTCAACTCCTTTCTCACCTGTTGGTGCAGCCAAACACCATCAACCTTGAGGGCCTAATCCCAAACCTTCCGATTGTGGCATTTACCAATCGCGGTGTGATGACCCTCGAAGATTTTGAAGCCAAGACTGTAACCCTTCGCAACCACGGAGTTGTCGCTCACTCGATCGATAAGTTTCCAAGACTGATTGACTACGTGGTTCCTAAGAAGGTCCGCATTGCCGATGCCAATCGGGTCCGCCTTGGTGCCCACCTCTCCCCCGGCACAACTGTTATGCACGAGGGTTTTGTGAACTTCAACGCCGGAACCCTGGGAACCTCCATGGTCGAGGGCCGCATCTCACAGGGTGTTGTGGTTGGCGATGGCTCTGACATTGGTGGTGGCGCATCGATCATGGGAACCCTCTCCGGTGGCGGAAAGCACAAGGTTTCAATCGGCAAGCGCGCGCTACTTGGAGCTAACTCCGGTGTGGGTATTTCGATTGGCGACGATTCCACCGTGGAGGCAGGTCTTTACATCACCGCGGGCACCAAGGTGACCCTGAAGGTTGACGGCAGAAGCCAGGTCGTAAAGGCTGCAGAACTCAGTGGGCTTCCGGGGCTGCTATTTAGAAGGAACTCTCAAACCGGAGCCGTTGAGGCAATCGCCCGCGAGGGTCAGGGTATTGAGCTAAACAGCGAATTACACGCCTAGGAACTAACCGAGTCCCAACCGCGCGCCTGCAAAACAACTCCCCCGAGAGTTACCGCATCCTTTTGGCGCTTTACAACCTCACCAATTACCTTGAAGCCCCTTGGGATCTCAGAGTCTTTGGGGAAGGTTGCCAAAAGTGCGTGATCTTCTCCGCCGTAGAGCACCCAATCCATTGGGTCTCGAACTAAGTCGTCTCGGGCGTCCATAGATTGCGCGGCCAGCTCCAGAACGGCTGCGTAGCCCTCCAACTTGGTGCGGTCCAGCTCGATTGATACATCGGATGCCTCAGCCAAGCGGTTGCAGTCCAAAGCCAGTGAATCCGAGACATCCAGCATCGCTGTTGCGCTCTTAGCGGCCAATGCTCCAAGTTCAATCGGTGGAGTTGGGCGAAGCTGCACCGCAACCCACTCGTCATAAGCCTTGGCTAGCGACTTATCTTGGTGTAGCAAAAGGTCCAAGCCACACGCAGCACGACCCAAGGTGCCGGCTAGAGCGACTTTGTCGCCCGGTTTGGCACCTGAGCGCAATACCGGATTAGCACCCGCGAGATGGCCGTGTGCAGTCACAGCAATCACAATTTGCTCACCGGAAGCTAGATCTCCCCCGACAATCTCGCACTCTGGCGCAAGCTGGTTGCAACCGGACTGTAATCCGCGAGCAAAATCTTCCAACCACATCTGGGTCGTGTTCTTAGGGATCACCATCGCGACAACAAGCGCGATGGGCTTGGCTCCCATAGCGGCGACATCTGCGACGTTGCTGGCTACCGCTTTGAACCCGAGGTCGTAGCCGGATGAGAAGTCGTTTCTAAAGTCGTGACCCTCAACCATGGTGTCGGTGGTAACCACAAAGCGGCCATCGCTAACTGCCACTACCGCAGCGTCATCGCCGGAACCAACCAAGGTTGTCTCCACCTTGCGAAAGTTCTTCACAGCAAGCTTGAGTGCGGCAACTTCGCCTAGTTCAAATACGGTTGGGCCTGAATAATTCACAAACCAACGCTAGCCTGTATTTGATGCGAAAACTTCTGCTTCTACTGCTAATTCCGCTACTTAGCGGCTGTGCCGCAACCGTGAACCTAGAGCCGGCAGCCATGGCAAATGACCCTGCGTGTGCGGAGGTTTCGGTTCGCTACCCTGCATCGATTGGGGAGCTTGCACAGCGCTTCACCAATGCCCAGGCCACATCGGCCTGGGGTGAACCGGCCGCAATCATCGCAAGGTGTGGGCTTGAGCTCGTTGAGGTTTCACAGTTGAGCTGCGTGAGCGCAGCTGGAGTGGACTGGTTGGTTGATGACTCAAAAGCCCCGAACTATCGGTTTATCAGCTTCGCCAGAAACCCTGCGGTTGAGGTAATTGTTGACTCGAATATGGCAAGTGGGGTTTCGGCTCTTGAGGCGCTAGCGAGCGCGGTTTCAAAGATCCCAGCGACCAAAGTCTGCACGGAGATTACCAACTAGCGAGGCTGAGTACCTTGGCTTAGCCCAGTCTGAATCAAAGTGTCAACCAATTCGGTGTAGCTCACCCCGGTTGCCTGCCAAAGCGATGGATACATCGAGATGGGCGTAAAGCCCGGCATGGTGTTTACCTCGGTGATTACAAAACCAGAACTAGTCAAAAAGAAATCGGTCCTGGCAAGACCTGAACATCCAAGCGCTCTAAAAGCTCGCGTAGCCAAGTCATGCATTTCAGCAAGCTCTGCATCTGTCAGCGAGGTTGGCACCAATAGGTCCGCTCCGCCACCTAAGTACTTAGCTTCGTAGTCGTAAAACTCACGACCGGTAACCACAATCTCGCCAGCCAAGGAAACCTTTAGCTCACCGGTTGGAAGTTCCAAAACCGCACACTCGACTTCACGGCCCACAACCGCGGTTTCGACCAAAACGGTGTTGTCGTGAGTGAAAGCTTCGATTATGGCGGCTTCTAAATCTTCAAGCTCTTTCACTTTTCTCACGCCCACTGAAGACCCCGAGCGAGATGGTTTTACAAAAACTGGCAGATCAAAGTGCTCTTGGCACTGCTTTAGAAACCCTTGCGGGTTGAGTTCGAATTCTTTCTCGGTGATTACCAGTCCAGCTGCCACCGAAATGCCAGCATTTTGAAACAGCGCTTTGGCCTTGGACTTCTCCATGGCCACCGCAGATGCCAACACACCATTTCCAACGTATGGAACTTCACACAGCTGAAGTAGCCCCTGGATCGAACCGTCCTCACCGTTTGGACCGTGCAGCACTGGGAATGCGATGTCAATAACGCCTAGGTCGGTGCCATCCGCCATTCTCCAGCGGCCCCCGCCTAAGGCTGGGTAGACCTCTATCCCGTCTCTAACGGTTGGGCTGTCAGTCAGCTTCCAGTCGGTTGAAATAGGGTTCAGCACGAACTTTCCGGCAGGTGTAATCCCAATTGGAATCACCTCATACTTGGATTTGTCGATTGCCGAGTAAACGCCTAGGGCAGTGACGCAAGAAACGCTGTGCTCAGACGAGGCACCGCCGTAAATCAAAGCCAGCCGAATCAAAATTCGACCTCGACATCATCCGCGAGGTTTAGCTGGCGACCAAAGTCCTGCGGCTTCATGCGTCCGTTTAGCACATCGCTAACCTGGGCCACGATTGGCATTTCGATACCCTTTTGAACTGCACTTTCCAAAACCGGTTCGACAGAGCCTAGACCCTCGGCAGTCGTGCCCATGCGCTTTAGCACCTCGCGCTTAGTGAAGCCCTGACCCAGCATTTCACCTGCTCTAAAGTTACGAGAAAGCGATGACTCGCTGGTTGCAATTAGGTCGCCGAGGCCAGCAAGTCCAAACATGGTCCTGCGCCTCGCCCCGTGAGCAACTGCAAACTTTGTGATCTCCGTCAGACCTCTGGTCATGATCGAGGCCTTGGTGTTTTGGCCATAGCCCAAGCCGTTCACAATTCCAATTGCAACGGCGATCAGGTTCTTGAGGACCCCGCCCAGCTCAGTACCGATGACGTCCTGGTTGGTAAACACCGTGAAGTAGTCGTTCGAGCAGGTTCTAGCGACCTCGTTTGCACGATCGACATCAGCACAGGCACAAACCGAAGCTGCAGGCTCCTGCTTTGCAATCTCTAGAGCTAGGTTCGGGCCGGAAACCACAGCCATGTGACTCATTGGCAAGCCGGTGGCAGAGGCCATTACCTCGCTCATACGCAAGCCGGTACCCTGCTCAAGGCCCTTGATCAGACTGATGAGGGTTGCGTTTTTTGGAATGAACTCTTTCCAAGACTCAAGACTTTGGCGCAAGCTCTGAGATGGAATCGCCAGGTAAATCTGCTCGGCGTCTTTGAGAGCAAAAGCTAAATCGCTGGTGGCGGTGAGGTTTGAAGGAAGATCGATGCCGGGTAGGTAGTCGCTGTTGCGCTTGGTCTCATTTATCTCAACCGCAACCTCATCACGCCTTGACCAAAGCACAACCTCGTGACCGGCATCGGCAATGACCTTGGCGATTGTGGTTCCCCAGGAACCCGCGCCCATGACTACCAAGCGACTCACTTGGTTTTCCTAAAGTTACCGATCTCAGCCTGACCATGCTTGGCAGGATCCCAAAGCTCCTTAGGTGGCGTCTCTCCCCGAAGCTCGCCCACGATTGCGGAGATAGCTCGCATGACCTTCTCGGTGGCCTGGTTCACCTCTTGAGCACTCACGCCATCCTTGCGAAGTTCGTCAAAGCGCATAGGTTTGCCAATTTTCACTCGAACAACATGAAAAGGATTTGGACGGAGCTTCTTTGAATAAGTCCCCATGATCTTTTCGATTCCCCAGTGACCGGCTGGAACAATTGGCAAGCCAAGTTCGATTGCAAGTCGAATAGCACCAGATTTTCCACGCATTGGCCAAAGATCTGGATCACGAGTCAGGGTTCCCTCCGGGAAAACCACAACCACCTGGCCAGCTTTTAGAAAATCCACGGCTGCTCGAAGCGGCTCTTCATTAGAGCGACCGGTGCGATACACCGGAATCTGTCCGACCTTTGGAAGTAGTGCCCCGATTACCGGAAGCCGAAACAGCGACTCTTTGGCAAGGTAGTGCGGAGTGCGCTTCATTGAAATAAAAACGGAGTAGGCAAAAGCTAATGGGTCTAGGTAGTTCACGTGATTGGCAACCAAGATGTAGCCACCCTTTGGCAGATTTTCTACACCCTCGGTTTTGACTCGAAACATCAATCGGATAAGTGGGGCCAGGATTGATGCGACCAAGGTAAAAACAAAGCTCTTCTCGCGAAGAACTTTTGGCAACTTAGCCTCTGCCACGTTCCTAACCTTCGATCTTGAAGTCGGCACCTAGGGCACCGAGCTTGTCGATGAAGCGTTCGTAACCGCGGGAAATCAGTTGGACGTTTGAAACGTTCGAGGTGCCCTCGGCAGCAAGGGCCGCCACGACGTGACTAAACCCTCCGCGGAGATCGGGAACGCGAATATCCGCTCCGCGAAGTGGTGTTGGTCCGGAGATAACCGCCGAGTGATTGAAGTTACGCTGACCAAAGCGGCACGGGTTACCGCCCAGGCACTCGCGGTAAATCTGAATTTGAGCACCCATTTGGTTCAGGGCATCGGTGAAACCAAAGCGGTTCTCATAAACCGTCTCGTGAACAATTGAGATTCCTTTGGCCTGGGTCAGCGCAACCACCAGCGGTTGCTGCCAGTCAGTCATAAATCCTGGGTGGACATCGGTCTCAATAACCACCGGCTGCAGCTCGGTGCCCGGGTGGTAGAAGCGAATTCCGTCGTCTTCGATATCAAACTGACCGCCGACCTTGCGATAGACGTTTAGGAAGGTCATCATTTCAACCTGGCGAGCTCCACCGACAAAGATGTCACCCTTGGTCGCAAGCGCCGCTGCTGCCCAGCTGGCGGCCTCATTGCGGTCAAATAGCGCCTGGTGAGTAAAGCCAGTTAGGGACTTCACGCCTTCGATGCGAATCACGCGATCGGTGTCCACCGAAATGATGGCGCCCATCTTCTGCAAAATCGAAATCAGGTCGATGATCTCAGGCTCAATTGCTGCGCCCGAGAGCTCAGTAAGACCAGACGCGGTGGTTGCAGATAGCAATACCTGCTCGGTTGCACCCACCGATGGATAAGGAAGAGAAATCTTTGCTCCCTTGAGCCCATCAGGCGCACTTAGCCTGGTTCCGGTTGGAAGCTTTTCGATTACCGCACCAAAGGCACGCAAGACATCGAAGTGGAAGTCAACCGGACGGTCACCGATCTCGCAGCCACCCAGACCCGGGATGAACGCCTCACCCAGTCGGTGAAGTAGTGGTCCGCAGAACAAAATCGGAATACGCGAGCTACCGGCATGAGCATCGATGTCCACCATGCGAGCCTGCTCAACATTTGACGGGTCAAGCACCATGTCGCCGGTTACTGAATCGTGAGCAATTGTCACTCCGTGCAGTTGCAAAAGACGCGAGACCACCTCAACATCCGAGATGTGTGGAACATCTTTGAGAATGGATGGGGTCTCACCTAAAAGCGATGCAACCATCGCCTTGGTAACGAGGTTTTTCGCGCCCTTGAGGTCCACGCGGCCGGCAAGTGGCTTGCCACCGTTGATAGTGATTTCGCTCACTTAGACTCCTTTGGCCGGAAGAGTCTTGGGTCTCCAAGCCTCTCGCTTAGCCTCAAACGCGGCTATTGCTGCCTCGTTTTGCAAGGTGATCCCGATGTCATCGAGACCCTCTGTGAGACGCCACTTAGTGTATTCGTCGATTTCAAAACTGACGCTTAGCTCACCGATGGTGACCAACTGGGCAGGCAGGTCAATCTTGGCCTGGATACCGGGGTTGGCATCGATGGCAGCCCACATCGCTTCCATATCACTCTCGGAAATCACGCCTGCGATTAGGCCCTGCTTGCCGGAGTTGCCCCTGAAGATATCGGCAAACTTAGGACTGAATACCGCTTTGAATCCAAAGTCTCGAAGTGCCCAAACCGCGTGCTCACGTGATGAACCGGTACCAAAATCTGGACCGGTCACCAAAATCTCCGCGTTCTGAAATATCGTCTGATTCAAAACAAAATCCGGTTCCTGAGCGCGCCAGTGGGCGAATAGTCCGTCTTCGAAACCGGTCTTGGTAATTCGTTTTAGGTAAACCGCAGGAATGATCTGGTCGGTGTCGACACTGGAACGCTTTAGTGGCGCTGCAACACCCTCGAAAACTGAAATCTTTTCCATTTACGCCTCCAGGTCCGAAGGAGCGGAAAGGGTTCCTCGAACTGCGGTTGCAGCAGCAACCACTGGAGAGACCAGGTGGGTTCTAGCACCCTTACCCTGGCGTCCCTCAAAGTTTCGGTTCGAGGTAGAAGCTGCACGTTCGCCCACTCCTAGTTGGTCTGGGTTCATACCCAAACACATCGAGCAACCGGCAAAGCGCCACTCCGCACCAAAGTCCTTGAAAACCTTGTCTAGTCCTTCGGCTTCCGCTTGCAAACGCACCATTGCCGAACCTGGCACCACCATCATGCGAACACCATCGGCCTTCTTGCGACCCTTTACGACAGCTGCCGCAGCGCGTAGATCCTCGATGCGAGCATTGGTGCAAGAACCAAGGAACACGGTGTTTACTGGGATGTCCTTCATCTTGGTGCCGGGTCTTAGATCCATGTACTCCAGGGCACGCTCTGCGGCTGCGCGCTCACTGGAATCAGAAATTGAACTTGGGTCTGGAACGCTGTCCATGAGAGAGACACCTTGGCCAGGGTTGGTTCCCCAGGTGACAAATGGATCCAACTTGTCTGCATCGATAAAGATCTCGGCGTCAAAGACAGCGCCTTCGTCAGTTTGCAGGGTCTTCCAGTATTGAACAGCCGCTTCCCATTCGGCACCGGTAGGTGCATGTGGGCGGCCTTCTAGATAGTCGAAAGTGATCTGGTCTGGGGCAACCATTCCGGCACGAGCGCCTGCCTCGATGGACATGTTGCAGATGGTCATGCGACCTTCCATCGAAAGCGAGCGAATCGCGCTACCGCGATACTCCAAAACGTATCCCTGGCCACCGCTGGCGGTGATCTTGGCGATTACGGCCAAGATGATGTCCTTAGCGCTAACGCCCGGACGCAGTGTTCCCTCGACATTGATTGCCATGGTCTTGAAAGGAGCAAGCGGCAAAGTCTGAGTTGCCATTACGTGCTCGACTTCACTGGTGCCGATGCCGATGCCTAAAGAACCAAAGGCTCCGTGGGTCGAGGTGTGAGAGTCGCCACAGACAATGGTTAGTCCAGGCATGGTCAAGCCAAGCTGCGGGCCCACCACGTGCACGATTCCTTGGTTCTTATCTCCCAGGGAGTGAATGCGAACGCCGAATTCTGCGGTGTTATCGCGCAGCGCCTGAACCTGAGTTCTTGAGGTCAAATCCGCAATTGGCAGGTGAATGTCTTGGGTCGGGGTGTTGTGGTCCTCGGTTGCAATCGTTAGGTCTTTGCGGCGCAGTTCACGACCGGCAAGTCTTAGGCCGTCAAAAGCTTGTGGGCTTGTTACCTCGTGGATTAGGTGAAGGTCGATGTAGATCAAATCTGGCGCGCCGTTTTCGCCCTTGACCACCAAGTGGTCTCTCCAGAGCTTTTCAGCCAGAGTTATTGGCTTGTTTGACATGTTTCACCTCGCGAGTGCGTAGGTTACGAGTTTACCGCAAGCTGTAGGTTTAGGTAATGAGCAACTATCAGCCAGAACAGCTTTCTAGGCTTCAAAAGCGAACCGTAAAGGTATTGGCATTAGGCCAGGCATTCGGTGGTTTTGGGCTAGGAGCCACCTGGTCTGTAGGTGCCCTAATGGCAGTCGAGCTTTCCGGCACCACCGCCTGGGCTGGCGCAGCAGCAACTTTGAGCACCCTGGGAAGCGCAGCCAGCGCCATTCCGCTGGCCAACTTGGCCTATCGCTTGGGACGTCGAGTCGCCCTAGCAACTGGCGCTGCGATAGCAATCACAGGGGCAATGACCATGATTTTGGCGGCATCGCTGCGCTCTTTCCCCATCGAACTTCTCGCACTGTTTTTGTTGGGTGCAGGCTCCGCCGTCTCACTGCAAGCCAGATTCGCAGCGGCGGATATTCCGGTATCAGGGCCTCGAGGCAAAGACCTTTCACTGGTGGTTTGGGCAACAACGATTGGCGCTGTTGTCGGGCCGAACTTGATTGCCCCGGGAGAAAACCTTGGCTTAGCAATAGGCCTGCCACATTTAGCGGGGCCTTTCCTATTCACGATTGTTGCCCAGCTAACCTCGACCTTGATTTTCTGGTTTGGCCTAAGACCCGATCCGCTTTTGATTGCCAAGGAAATTGCGGGGCTTCCTGCGAGACGAGTAAACCCAGGCTTGAGGGCAGCCATTGAGGTGATTCGCGAACGCCCGATGGCTGGCTATGCGGTTCTGACTATTGCCCTCAGCCACATGGTCATGGTGTCGGTGATGAGCATGACCCCGGCACATCTGAGTGCTGGCGGCCATTCACTTTCAGACGTTGGCCTAACCATCTCACTGCACATCGCTGGCATGTATGCGTTTGCTCCGGTATTCGGAATGCTCGCTGATCGAATTGGCTCGGTAAGAACCATTGTGCTCGGGCAATTCATCTTCTTTGCAGCCATCGCTATTGCAGGTCTTGGCCAGAACAACTTTGAAATGGTGATAGTCGGCCTATTCCTTTTGGGGCTTGGCTGGTCAGCCGCAACAGTTGCCGGCAGTGCACTACTGACCGAGGTGCTGCCAACTGATGAGAAGACCAAGGTGCAGGGCTTTAGCGATTCTCTAATGAACCTATCGGGAGCATTTGGTGGCGCGGTATCGGGCACCATCTTGCTGCTCTACACCTTCGGTGGGCTAAACGCAGCGGCACTGATTCCAGTGGTGTTTATCGTGGTGGCAACCAGCTTCTCAAGACGCTGGCGCGGATAAAAGAAATCCGCCCCTAAGACCAGAAGGTCAATCAGGGGCGGAATTCGTGACTCCAGCGGGATTTGAACCCGCGCTACTGCCGTGAGAGGGCAGCGTCCTAGGCCGCTAAACGATGGAGCCGAAAGCAACCTGAGAAGTTTGCCACAAAACCAAGAGCTTGGCAATCTAACGGCTAAAGACCTGCAACACTCCCGGGTGGATTTCAACACTAAATGGCGCGTGTCCGACTATCTCGCCATCGCAAGAAATCGGGTAGTTGTCATTTTCCAGGCGAATGGATTTGGCTTTGAAAATCTCAATCTCTGGAAACTTGACGTGTTCGCCTTTGTAGACAGTTGGGAAGATCCTGAGCAAGCGAGGCCTGGATACCTCGTGCAGGATAAAGACCTCTAGCTCACCATCGTGACAGTCGGATTCCGGAGAGATTCTCATGCCTCCGCCAAAGTTTTGGATATTTGCAACACCGCAGAGCATCGCCCTAACGGTTCGGTGTTCACCATCCACGGTTAGCCGATACTCGATTGGCTTGAAACTTGGCAGCTCCAGCAGCATCGCCGCCACATAGGAATTTGGACCCTTGGGCCACTTCAAACCATTGGCTCGCTTGGCGCAGATGGCATCAAAACCTGCAGAAATAGATCCGAAAGACCAAAACTCGCGCTCACCGGTTACCACCCGCATTACGTCTACTCGCTTAGGAGCGTCCAACGCAGCAAGGATGTTTTCGATAGCCGCTGCCGGATCACCGAGTGGGATCTTTAGCTCTCTGGCCTGATCGTTTCCGGTACCGGCAGGGACTATGCCCAGTGGGATTTGATTGGGAACGCAAATGTTCACACCCAACTGCGCGGTGCCGTCGCCACCGACGGCGATCACGCCAGAAATCTCCTGGTCGCTGATTGCAACTTGGGCCTTGGATGCTGCAGCTATTGCTGACTCGGCGGAGAGGTTTATGGCAGGGATGCCTGCCTTAGAAAGCTGGTGGAAAACCTGTTCACCAACCTGGTTTCCGCGACCTCGATTTGCCGCAGGGTTTACCAGAACTCCAATTGGCTTCATTGCCGACCTTTCACAGATGACACAAACATAGACTGTTCTTTGAGGCGGTAACCATGAAAATCAACAAATTCGAACATGCTTTTTTACTTCTCGAAGAATCTTCGCAGCAGCTTTTAGTTGACCCGGGTATTTACTCACCGACACTTCCAGAACTAGAAAACGTAGTTGGAATCGTGCTGACTCACCTGCACGATGACCACAGTTACCTTCCGCACATCGAAGCAATCAAAGAGAAATTCCCAAACCTCAAGATATTCGGACCCCAGGATGTTGCAGCGAAGCTGGGTGAGATTAGCTGTGAGGTGGTAACCCACGGTTCGCACGTCACAGTTGGTGAATTCCAACTGGACTTTTTTGGAGACCTGCACCAGGAAATCCACCGCTCGATCCCATTGGTGCAGAACGTTGGAGTGCTTGTCAATTCCAAGCTCTACTACCCCGGCGATAGCTACACCCGGTGCGACTACCCATTTGAAGTATTGGCTTGCCCATCTGCTGCGCCATGGATGAAGATCTCAGATCTGATTGATTACCTGGAGGCGGTAAGGCCCAAGCGAGCCTTTGCGACCCACAACGCGATCTTGAATGACAATGGCCACCAGCTCCAAAACAGTCGGATTCGAGAGTATGTAGCAAAGCACGGCGGAGAATTCAGCTACCTGCTGCCTGGTGAGTCAATAAACGCTTAGAGCGCGACAATAACTGCTGCGATCAGCATCGCGATGGTGGTTGAACCCCAGAGTCGCTTTTCTTTTTTTGATCTGGTGATGTTGTTCATCACCGCAGCAAGGACTGAGAAGCCAACAAGTCCCCAGTTGACCCACTGATTTAGTTCCGGGCTCAATAGCTTTGGCACGACCCCAAGTTGAGCGAGGTAGTGACCAGCGATGGCAAGGGTTAGTAAAAAGGAGATACTGCTTGCAATTCGGTAGCCGGTTGGCAGTTTGCCAGGCATTTGACCACCGTAGGCATACTCCCCCATCGGTGAACCAAAGGCGAGAGCCAATTGAAAAAGTGCGGTTGCAGTGAAGGCAAAAACTAGAAAACCGGAGGCAAATGCATCAAGCATTTTTACCTCCGGATCTAAATTGCTGGGATACCTGGACTCGAACCAAGAACAAAGGAACCAGAAACCTTCGTGTTGCCAATTACACCATATCCCAATGGTTGGGCCTAGGCCCGACGCTCTATCTTAGTGCGCGGATGCGAAAGCCTCTAGTCGAGAAATGCTTCTTTCCCTGCCCAAAAACTCCATGCATTCAAAAAGCGGTGGGGTGACCCTTCTTCCCGAGAATGCGGTTCGGATTGGACCAAAAGCATTTCTAGGCTTCTCGCCTAGACCCTCAACCAAAGCCTCGCTGAGCTTGGCCTGAATGGCATCGGTGGTGAAATCAGTGAGGTCGCGAAGGGCCGAAATTGCAGTCTCGATAATCAACTTTGCATTCTCTGGAAGCTGCTCGAGAGCATCCGCCTCATAGTGCAGCTGATCGTCGGATTGGAACATGAATCCCAACATGCCGGCTGCCTCAGAAAGCACCGTGATGCGCTCTTGAACCAGCGGGGAAAGCTTGTGCAGCAGCTCTAACTGCTCGGGGCTTGGTGAGGCAGGCAATACCCCTGCGGACTGCAGGTAGGGCAGAATTCTTGCCTCAAAGTCGGCTGGCTCGAGCATGCGAATGTGTGAGGCGTTGATGGAGTCCGCCTTCTTCTGATCAAAGCGAGCCGGGTTTGGGTTCACATTTGCCACATCGAAGTTTGCGCAAAGCTCATCGAGGGTAAAGATGTCGCGATCTGCGGCAATCGACCAACCCAAAAGCGAGAGGTAGTTTAGAAGACCCTCTGGGATAAAGCCACGGTCTTTGTGTAAAAAGAGGTTGCTCTCTGGGTTGCGCTTAGAAAGCTTCTTGTTTCCCTCTCCCATCACAAATGGCAGGTGGCCAAAGCGTGGGATGAACTTGGTGATTCCCGCCTCAAACATCGCGTTGTAAAGCGCAATCTGGCGTGGGGTGGATGACAGCAGGTCTTCACCACGCAGCACGTGTGTAATGCCCATCAGCGCATCGTCAACCGGGTTCACCAGCGTGTAGAGCGGTTGACCGCCAGGGCGAACCACCACGAAGTCCGGGAAAGAGCCGGCTGGAAAAGTGATTTCGCCGCGAACTAGGTCATCAAAGGTGATGTCTTGGTCAGGAACTCTAAGGCGAAGTGCAGGCTCACGACCCTCCGCCAAGTAGCGCTCACGATCGGCTTGTGAAAGTTCGCGCTCCGAATTGTCATAGCCAAGTTGAACTGCTCTGCCGTTGGCCTTGTTGCGCTCTTCGATTTCTTCGGCGCTTAGGAATGACTCGTAGACGTGCCCAGACTCTTTGAGCTTGTCGATCACATCCATGTAAATCTCGGTGCGCTGCGACTGACGGTATGGCTCGTGCGGGCCACCGACCTCAACACCCTCGTCCCAATCCATGCCCAACCAGCGCAAGGCGTCAATGATCTGGTGGTAGCTCTCCTCAGAGTCACGCGCGGCATCGGTGTCCTCGATGCGGAAAACAAATGTGCCGCCGACGCGTCTGGCATAAGCCCAGTTGAAAAGGGCGGTTCTAACCAACCCAACGTGTGGGGTTCCTGTTGGCGATGGGCAAAAGCGGACTCTGATCTCGGAGCCCGAAGCGGAAGTGGTAGGTGCGGTAATTAGGGTCATAACAACTGACAAGCTTAGGCAACTTGGTTGCGTAAAACGCCAATACCCTCAATCTCACACTCAACCGAATCGCCGTGATTCATGCGAGAGATTCCCGCTGGAGAGCCGGTGAGAATGACATCACCTGGGAAAAGGGTGACGTTTTCCGATACGTAGGAAACCAGGGTTTCCACGTCGAAGATCATGTCTTTAGTGTTGGCATGCTGACGCTGTTCATCGTGAATACGCGAATCCAGACGCTTACCCCTTGGGTCGAAGTCGGTCTCAATCCATGGACCCAGCGGGCAGAAGGTGTCAAAACCCTTGGCTCTTGCCCACTGCAAGTCGGAGAACTGAATATCTCTAGCAGTGATGTCATTGCCAATGGTGTAGCCGAAGATGTGGCTTTTTACCTCACCCTTGGAGATGTTCTTCGCCTGCTTACCGATCACGACCGCAAGCTCAACTTCCACCTCAACCTGGTCAGACTGGTGTGGCAACACGATGGTGTCTCCAGGTCCAATGATGGCGCTTACCGGCTTGAAGAACATAAGTGGCTCATCTGGCACATCCTGCGAAATTTCAGCTGCGTGAGCGGCGAAGTTCATGCCGATGCAGATGATTTTGCTTGGAGCAACCGGTGCCAAAAGTTGAATTTGGTCCAAAGTGACCGTTTGCCCGGATAGTTCCTTGGATTCAAATGGGTTACCTGTAAAAAGGGTTACCTGATCTCCAACTACCGAGCCGAATCTAATCTCACCGTTGAGACTGAATCTTGCAATTCTCATTCGCTTAGTCTGCCAGCTTGTGCATCCAGTTGTGACGATCTGGAACAGTTCCATACTGAATTCCAGTCAACTCCGCTCTCATCTGAGCAGTGAGTTTTCCTGGTTCGTTACCGCCAACAACGATTTCCTCCTGCTCGGACTTGAAAATGCCAACCGGGGTAATCACTGCGGCTGTGCCACAGGCAAATACTTCGACGATGTCGTTGGCCTTGACGCCGTTGCGAACCTCATCGAGCGTGACCTTGCGCTCTTGAACCTCAAGCCCACGATCGCGAAGCAGGGTTACCAAGGAGTCCCTGGTGATACCTCGCAAAATTGTGCCATCAAGCGCAGGGGTTACAACGTGACCATCTTTGTAGACAAAGAACAGGTTCATGCCACCAAGTTCTTCGATGTAGGTCGCGCTCTCAGCGTCTAGGAACATCACCTGGCTGCAGCCGTTTTCGAGACCCTTGGACTGGGCTAGCAAAGATGCCGCATAGTTGCCACCGGTCTTTGCCTCACCGGTGCCGTGCTTTCCAGCACGAGCGGAATCCAGTGCAATCCAAATAGCGACCGGCTTGAGCCCACCGGTGAAATAAGGACCAACTGGAGATGCAATAACGCGGTACTCCACGCGCTGAGCAGCACGAACGCCTAGGAAGTTCTCGGCAGCGATCTCAAACGGTCTGAAATAAAGCGTTTTCTCGCCCTCAGGAGCTGGAACCCAATCGCCATCTACCGCAATGAGCTGTCTGAGTGACTCGATAAACAACTCGGTAGGCAGCTCAGGAAGTGCCATGCGGTGAGCAGAGCGCTGCAAACGCTTGGCGTTTGCCTCTGGTCTAAAAGTCCAAATCGAACCGTCCTGGTGACGGTAAGCCTTGATGCCCTCGAAGATCTCCTGGCCGTAGTGCAAAACTGCCGAGGACGGGTCCATCATGATTGGCCCGTAAGGGATTACCTCGGCGGAGTGCCAACCCTTGTCCTTCTCCCACACGACAACCACCTGGTGGTCGGTGAGCTTTGCCCCAAACACTGGATTTGCGAGAATCTCATCACGTTCGCTCTTTGGAGTTGGGTTTGGGTTTTTGGTTACCTTGAAATCCATGCTTGTCACCTAAATAAGTTCCAGGATGCTTTGAGCAACCTGATCGGTCGAACGCTTTGAATCCCCGCGGCTAGATAGGTCTTGCGCTACCGCTTTTTCAATTTTGGCTGCCGCCTCGGTGTAGCCGAGGGTTCTAGCCATTAGCGCTGCAGAAAGGATTGCTGCAGTTGGATCAGCGAGGTTTTTGCCCGCGATGTCCGGTGCTGAGCCATGAACGGGTTCGAACATGGAGGGGAAAGCACCGGTTGGATTTAGGTTAGCCGAAGCAGCCAAGCCAATGCCACCGCAAATAGCGGCTGCAAGGTCGGTGATGATGTCACCAAAGAGGTTGTCCGTGACAATCACATCGAAACGCTCAGGGGAATTCACCATGTGAATGGTGGCCGCATCGATGTGCATGTAGTCGTGGGTCACCTTTGGATACTGCTTCGCAACCTCTTCGACCATGCGAAGCCAGATTTTGCCGGCGTGAACCAAAACGTTGGTTTTGTGAACCAGGGTGACGTGCTTGCGCTCGCGATTCGAAGCTAGGTCGAAAGCGTATTCAACCGCTCTGCGAACACCAAAGGCGGTATTCACCGACACCTCGTTGGCGACCTCTTGGTCGGTGCCCTGGCGGATAGCGCCACCGTTACCAACGTATGGACCCTCGGTGCCTTCGCGCACCACAACAAAATCAATGTTCTTGGCATTAGAAAGCGGAGAAACAACACCTTCGAACAACTTCGAAGGACGAAGGTTGATGTGGTGATCAAATGCAAAGCGAAGCTTTAGCAATAGCCCACGTTCCAAAACTCCCGATGGGACCCTTGGGTCTCCAATGGCACCGAGCAAAATAGCATCGTGCTTGGCCAACTGCTCAAGGTCGTTTTCGGTCAGTGCCTCACCGGTTTCCAGGTAGCGATCTGAACCCAGGTCATAGCTTGTGATGTCGAGTTCCACTCCACCAAGGGCCTTCTCCAAGGCAGCAATGCCAACCGAGGTGACCTCAGGGCCAATGCCGTCTCCGGCGATAACGGCAAGATTGATGGATTTCACTACTGAACCTCACAGATTGTTTAGGACAACCCTAAACCCTTTTCCCATTGCTTACAGGGCTAAGTCCTGCATAGACGTGGCAAACTAGAGCAAGTCTTTCTGGTTAGGAACCAGATTTTTGAAAGGGATGACTAATGGCTAATGAAGTAACCATCGACGAACTAGAAGGCGCAATCTCTAATGGAGCATTTGTTGTCGATGTTCGAGAGGACCACGAATTCGAAGCCGGACACGTCCCTCAGGCCCATCACATTCCACTGAGCACAGTCCCCGACAACACCGAACTGTTGCCGCAGGGCGAGACCATTTGGATTATCTGCCAGGGTGGTGTTCGCAGCATGAAAGCCGCAGAATACTTAGAGGCACAGGGCTTTGATGTCGTTTCGGTTGCCGGTGGCACTGGCAGCTGGATTTCGGCAGGCAAAGAAGTTTCGCTAGACCCTAGCCTCTAAATCGCTTGAAACTAAGGCTTAGTAGGCCTCAGAGATCGAGATTGCCTGCATAACGTCCGCCTTGATCTCAGTGCGGAGCTTCTCCAAAATCTCAGGTGCGACTGGAGAGTCAACGGTAACAACGCTGAGTGCCTTGCCTCCTTTTTGCTGACGAGCAATCGTCATAGCTGCGATGTTTACTGATGCCTCGGCAAATGCCTTGCCGTAAACGGCAACGATTCCCGGACGGTCCTGGTAGACCATGACAACCATGTGATCGGCCATCGAAATCTCAACGTCGTAACCGTTGATGGAGACAACCTTCTGGTGGTGCTTAGGTCCAATAACCGTGCCGCCGGCAGAAACTACCGAGCCATCTGAAAGCACAGCTTTCAAGGTGGTGACATTGCGGTATTCATCGCTCTCAGTTGCCTGAGTCAGCCGAACCTCAACACCACGCTGCTCTGCCATAAGCGGAGCATTCACGTATGAGACCTGCTCGGTGACCATGGTCTGGAACAAGCCCTTTAGAGCAGCGAGTTTCAAAACGGTGACATCGTGAGCCGCAATCTCTCCCCTGGCCTCAAACTCAACCGAGACAATCGAGGTGTGGGCAAGACCGGCAACAATCTGGCCGAGTTTCTCAGCCAATGGAATGCCTGGCTTGACCGATGCATCGATCACGCCGCCTGCAACGTTCACAGCATCTGGAACTAGGTCACCAGCCAGAGCAAGGCGCACCGAGCGAGCAACCGAGATACCAGCCTTTTCCTGGGCCTCATCGGTAGATGCGCCAAGGTGTGGGGTAACCAGAATGTTTTCCAAAGTTAGAAGTGGTGAATCCGTTGGAGGCTCGTTTACGAACACATCCAGACCAGCACCTGCGATGCGGTTTGTCTTAAGCGCCGCGTAGAGCGCAGCCTCGTCGATGATTCCACCGCGCGAGCAGTTCACGATGCGAAGGTTTGACTTCGCGATTGCAAACTGATCGGTGGAGATCATGCCGGTGGTCTCAGGGGTCTTTGGAATGTGAATGGTGATGTAATCAGCACGCTTCATCATCTGATCCATATCAACCAGCTCAACGCCGATTTGCTCGGCACGAGCCTGAGTGACATAAGGGTCATAACCAATCAGCGTCACACCAAAACCGGCTAGACGCTGGGCAACTAAGGTTCCGATGCGGCCAAGTCCGATGATTCCGATGGTCTTCTCGTAAAGCTCGACACCGGTGTATTTGCTTCGCTTCCACTCGCCGTTTTTGAGAGATGCATTGGCATCTGGGATGTGACGGGAAAGCGCCATGAGCTGGGTAATCGCGAGCTCGGCTGCGGAAATCACGTTTGAGGTTGGTGCGTTCACAACCATGACGCCAGCATTTGTTGAAGCTTTGATGTCTACGTTGTCTAGACCCACACCTGCTCGGGCGATGACCTTGAGCTTTGGAGCTGCAGCAATCGCCTCTTCGTCCATCTTGGTGGCTGAGCGAATCAGTACTGCATTGGCATCGGCAAGTGCTGGAAGCAGCTTGGAACGATCCGCACCATCTACGTGGCGAATTTCAAAATCTGGACCGAGGGCTTCAACCGTGGCAGGCGAAAGCTCTTCGGCAATTAGAACAACTGGCTTAGACAATGGCAAACCTAACGTCGTTATCGACAGCGATGGGATTGGAGAAAGTCTAGCCGAAGAAAAGTGACTTTGGCGTTGACCCAGATAAGCCAAAAACCCCCGATTTCTCGGGGGCTTTTGATTGAGTTTTAGCGGGCAGCGCTACCTTCTTGGTAGTCGTCGTCCGTCTTGATCCAGCTGAACAGCTTGCGCAGTTCGCGGCCGGTGGCCTCGATTGGGTGAGCCTCACCCTTCGCGCGAAGTGCCTTGAACTCTGGAGCTCCGGCATCCTGGTCATCGATGAATCGCTTGGCGAATGCACCGCTCTGAATGTCGGTTAGCACATCCTTCATGCGAGCCTTGACGTCTGGTCCGATAACGCGTGGGCCGGAAACATAGTCACCGTACTCAGCGGTGTCAGATACGCTCCAACGCTGCTTTGCAATGCCACCCTCATACATCAGGTCAACAATGAGCTTTAGCTCGTGCAGTACCTCGAAGTAAGCGATCTCTGGCTGGTAGCCAGCCTCGGTTAGGGTCTCAAAACCGTACATCACTAGCTGAGATGCACCACCGCAGAGAACAGCCTGCTCACCAAATAGGTCAGTCTCGGTCTCCTCGGTGAAGGTGGTCTTGATGGTTCCCGCACGGGTTCCACCAATTGCCTTGGAGTAGGAAAGACCTAGCTCCAGTGCGTGACCGGTAGCGTCCTGCTCCACAGCGATCAGGTTTGGCACACCCTTACCCGCGACATACTCGCGGCGAACTGTGTGGCCTGGGCCCTTTGGAGCGACTAGGAATACGTCGACATCGGCCGGCGGGGTGATAAATCCAAAGCGGATGGCAAAACCGTGACCGAAGACGAGTGCATCTCCCGGCTGCAGGTTAGGAGCGATGTCACTGGTGTAAAGGTCGCGCTGCTTAGGGTCCGGAGCAAGCACCACGATTACGTTTGCCCACTTGACTGCCTCACCAGGAGTCAAAACCTTTAAACCCTGCTCTGCCGCCTTAGCGCGAGACTTGGATCCCTCTAGAAGACCAACTACGACGTCAACGCCGGAGTCCTTGAGGTTCAGTGCGTGAGCGTGACCCTGTGAGCCAAAGCCCAACACGGCGACCTTGCGGCCCTGGACGATGCTTAGGTCTGCATCCTTGTCGTAGAAGATTTCTGCCACTTTATTTCTTTCTCTGATTGTTTATGGGGAAGCTGTTTTTAGCGAAGTACTTTTTCGCTCATGGACTTAGAGCCACGCGAAATCGCGATTGCTCCAGATTGAACTAGTTCTTTGATGCCG
Source organism: Microbacteriaceae bacterium (assembly GCA_027487865.1). GTDB lineage: Bacteria > Actinomycetota > Actinomycetes > Actinomycetales > Microbacteriaceae > Aquiluna. The sequence continues at coordinate 317,669 of JAIYCT010000002.1, read as the reverse complement.
AATGGCTCGAGCACCTTTAGAAACGCCTTGCACTTTGCTGAGTCGCCGGTGACTTCGATTACAACCGAGTCGCTAACAACATCGACAACTCGGGCTCTGAATAGCGTAACGGCTTCTAGCACCTGTGAGCGAGTCGCGGCATCAGTTTTTACCTTGATAAGCATGTGATCGCGAGCGATCGAAGCATCCTGCTCCAGCTCAACAACCTTCAGAACATTGATCAGCTTGTTCAGCTGCTTCGTTACCTGCTCGAGTGGCTGACCATCAAGGCTGACCACCGCGGTAATGCGAGATAGGCCCTCGACCTCGGTGGTTCCCACCGCAAGCGATTCGATGTTGAAGCCACGACGAGCAAAAAGCGCTGCAACGCGAGTCAAAATACCAGGCTTATCTTCAACCAACAGTGAGAGTACGTGCTGAGACATTTCTACTCCTCCCCATCCCAGATCGGAGCTGCGTCGCGGGCATACTGCACCGCATCATTGGAAACACCTGCTGGAACCATTGGCCAAACCATGGCATCTCTTCCGACAATGAAGTCGATTACCACCGGACGGTCGTTGGTTTCGATTGCCAGCTTGATGGCGGCATCAATCTCGTCTTCCCTCTCAACGCGAATCGCAAGGCAGCCGTAGGCGTCAGCGAGTTTCACAAAGTCCGGAATCATCACGGTGTCAGTGCCGGTGTGAAGGTCGGTGTTCGAGTAGCGCTTGTCATAGAACAGGGTCTGCCACTGGCGAACCATACCCAAAGAAGAGTTGTTGATAATCGCAACCTTGATTGGAATGTTGTTGATCGCACAGGTTGCTAGTTCTTGGTTGGTCATTTGGAAACAGCCATCGCCATCGATTGCCCAGACCAAACGATCTGGCTCAGCAACCTTTGCACCCATGGCCGCCGGCACCGAGTAACCCATGGTTCCCGCACCACCAGAGTTCAACCAGGAGTTTGGACGCTCGTACTTAATAAACTGTGCCGCCCACATCTGGTGCTGACCCACTCCCGCACAGTAGGTCGCATCTGGACCCGAAAGTTCACCGATTCGCTTGATAACTAGCTGAGGTGACAACTTGCCGTCGTCAGTATCGACATAACCCAGTGGGTAGCGCTCTTTGAGGCCGTTGAGGAACTGCCACCAGGAAGCAAAGTCTGGCTTCTTGCCGGAAAGTTGCTTCTCAAGCTCCGCGGTAAGCATTGCGATTACGACCTTGGCATCACCAACGATTGGAACATCTGCATGACGAATCTTGCCAATCTCTGCAGGGTCGATGTCCACGTGGATTACCTTGGCACCCGGCGCAAAGCTCTTCACGTCACCGGTAACGCGGTCATCAAAACGAGCGCCCAAGGTGATTAGCAAATCAGCCTTCTGCAAAGCGGTCACCGCAGGAACGGTGCCGTGCATTCCCGGCATGCCGAGGTGGTTTGGGTGAGAATCTGGGAAAGCACCGCGTGCCATCAAGGTGGTGGTCACTGGCGCACCGACCAGCTCAACTAGGCGAGCAAGCTCTGCGTGAGCCTCGGCACGAATTACTCCGCCGCCGACGTAGAAGATTGGCTTGTGTGAGGCAAGAATCATTTCGGCAGCAGCCTGGACCTGCTTGCCGTGTGGGTCGGTAACCGGCTTATAGCCAGGGAGTTCTACCTTTGGTGGCCAAGAGAATTCAAACTTCTTGTTCTGAGCATCCTTGGCAACGTCAACCAAAACCGGACCTGGGCGACCGGTGGTTGCAAGCTCATAGGCCGCGGCCATAGTCGCTGGGATTTGCGATGCATCGGTAACCAAGAAGCTGTGCTTGGTGATTGGCATTGTGATACCAACGATGTCTGCCTCTTGGAAAGCGTCGGTTCCAATAGCGTGCGAGTTCACCTGACCGGTGATTGCAAGAAGTGGAACGGAGTCCATCATGGCGTCCATGATCGGGGTGACCAGGTTGGTGGCTCCAGGTCCACTGGTCGCGATGCAGACACCGAGTTTGCCGCTGGCAGCTGCGTATCCCTCTGCAGCGTGACCGGCACCCTGCTCGTGGCGCACCAAAATGTGACGAATCTTTTTGCTGTCCATCAATGGGTCATAGGTTGGCAGAATTGCACCACCTGGCAGGCCGAAGATAGTGTCAACACCCAACATCTCAAGCGAGCGGATGATTGCCTGTGCTCCGGTGAGCATTTCCTTAGACATTTGACCTTCTTCGTTCGTGGTGTGCAACTAACCGCAGTAAGCGCCTTCTGCGGCGGAGTGCACGAGCTTGGAGTACTTAGCGAGAACACCGCGGGTGTAACGCGGTGGCAGCGGCTGCCAGTCAGTCTTTCGGCGAGCCAACTCTTCATCGTCGACCAGTAAGTCAAGCGAACGAGCTTTGATGTCAACCCGAATCAGGTCTCCATCACGCACCAGGGAAATAGGTCCACCGTCGGTGGCCTCTGGTGCAATGTGTCCGATACATAGGCCGGTTGTGCCGCCCGAGAATCGTCCGTCCGTCAATAGTAGGACATCTTTACCTAAACCGGCACCCTTAATCGCACCGGTAATAGCAAGCATCTCGCGCATACCCGGGCCACCCTTAGGGCCCTCGTAGCGAATAACCACTACGTCGCCAGACTTAATCTCGCCGCGAGACAGTGCCTCCATGGCTGCGCCCTCACGCTCAAAAACGCGAGCCGGGCCTTCGAAGAAGGCAAGGTCGAAGCCAGCGGTCTTCACGACCGCTCCATCTGGAGCGATGCTTCCGTGCAGCACAGCGATGCCACCGTCTTTGTGAATTGGGTTGTCCATGGCACGAATGATCTTGCCGTCTGGGTCAGGTGGGTTGATATCCGCAAGGTTCTCGGCAACGGTCTTGCCGGTAACGGTCAGGCAGTCTCCGTGAATGAGTCCTGCATCCAAAAGCGCCTTCATTACTACCGGTACTCCGCCAACGCGGTCCACGTCGTTCATTACGTACTGACCAAAAGGCTTGAGATCTCCAAGGTGCGGAACCTTGTCAGCGATGCGGTTGAAGTCCGAAAGCTGAAGGTCCACCTCGGCCTCGCGAGCAATTGCAAGTAGGTGTAGTACAGCGTTGGTGGAACCACCAAAAGCCATAAGAACCGCAATTGCATTCTCGAAAGCCTTCTTGGTCAAAATCATGCGAGCGGTGATGCCCTTTGCAATTAGGTTCACAACTGCTTCACCCGAGCGGTGTGCCCAAGCATCGCGGCGACGGTCGGCAGATGGTGGGGATGCAGAGCCTGGAAGGCTTAGGCCTAGCGCCTCACCAATTGAGGCCATGGTGTTAGCGGTGTACATACCGCCACAAGCGCCTTCGCCTGGGCAAATTGCACGCTCAATGCGGTCAACATCCTCAAGACTCATCTTGCCGGCCTTGCATGCACCAACCGCCTCGAAGGCGTCAATAATGGTGACCTGCTTCTCAGTTCCGTCAGAAAGCTTGACCCAGCCCGGTGCAATCGAACCTGCGTATAGAAATACGGAAGCCAAATCCAAACGAGCGGCAGCCATCATCATGCCCGGCAGCGACTTATCGCAACCAGCCAAAAGCACAGATCCGTCCAGACGCTCAGCCTGCATCACGGTCTCAACCGAATCTGCGATTACCTCGCGAGAAACTAGCGAAAAGTGCATGCCCTCGTGTCCCATGGAAATTCCGTCGGAAACCGAGATGGTGCCAAATTCCAACGGGTAACCCTTGGCTGCGTGCACGCCCATCTTGGCGGCATCTGCTAATCGATCAAGCGAAAGGTTGCAGGGAGTGACTTCGTTCCAAGACGAGGCAACACCAATCTGTGGCTTTTCCCAGTCTTCATCGCCCATTCCGACCGCGCGGAGCATGCCGCGAGCAGCGGCTCTCTCTAGACCATCGGTAACAGCAAAGGAGCGGGGTTTCATCGAGCTAGGCATTGTTCAATCCTACCTATAAGTGCTAGTAGCCTAGAAGGGTGGAAAGCCAAGATACGACAAAGGTCCCGACCGGGCTAACCCTCTACTCGCAGGCAGCGCATCGCGCCAGCAAAGAGGTCATTTACAGCTACTCGACCTCGTTCGGTATGGCAACCAGACTTTTATCCAAAGACATCAGGCACCACGTCGAGAACATTTACGCCCTGGTACGCGTCGCAGATGAGATTGTCGATGGCTCTGCCGCGGATGCAGCACTAAGCGCACCGGAAATAGATCCGGAAGTAGAGCTCAATGCATTTGAGCAGGAAACCTACCGCGCAATGCGACTTGGATTTAGCACGAACCTGATCATTCACGCCTTCGCCGTAACAGCCCGCGAGGTTGGAATCAGCAAGGACATCGTGGAGCCCTTTTTCTACTCGATGCGCCAGGACCTAACCGAGACCGAACACACCCAAGAGACTTTTGACACCTACGTTTATGGCTCCGCCGAGGTAGTTGGCTTGATGTGCCTGGCGGCATTTGTGCACGGAGGCTCCTACTCCAAAGAAGAGAAAATTACCCTGGTCAAGGGAGCTAGAGCCCTAGGTTCCGCATTTCAAAAGGTGAACTTTCTTAGAGACCTAAGTGCAGATTTCAAGAGACTTGGCCGCAGCTACTTCCCAAACGTCAACGTCTCAAACTTCGACGAGCAAACCAAGGCCCGCCTGGTGGCGGATATCAACCAGGACCTCAAGCTAAGTGCTCAGTCACTGCCGCTTCTTCCAAAATCCGCCAGGGCCGCAGTTACCGCAGCGCAGCTTTTATTTACCGAGCTAAACCACAAAATTGGAAATACCGAAGCCACCAAGTTGATTGAGACACGTATCAGCGTTGGCAACTTCAAGAAGTTGTCGCTGGTTATCAAATCATTCTTAGGAGCAAAGCCATGAGCCAAAAAACCGCAATCGTGATTGGCGGTGGCATTGCAGGTCTTTCGACCGCTGCGCTATTGGCTAAGGCCGGCATGCAGGTGAAGCTTTTCGAGGGCAGAGAGGGCCTTGGCGGTCGCGCTTACCTTTGGGAAAAGGATGGCTTTAGATTCGATATGGGTCCGAGCTGGTACCTAATGCCGGATGCCTTCGAACAGTTTTACAACCTGATGGGCACCACCGCAGATAACGAGCTAGACCTCGTTCGACTTACCCCGGCCTACCAAACTCGCAATGAGGGCTTGGGCGACCGCCTTGTCATGAGCGAAAAGCTTCCAGAGATCAAGGCGATGTTTGAGTCGATTGAAGAAGGTAGCGGTGAGCAGCTCCAGAAGTACCTAGACAGCGCTCAAGAGGCTTATGAGTTATCCATCAAGCACTTCTTGTACACCAACTTCAAAGACCTAAGGTCCTTTCTGCACCCAGAGGTGCTTGCGAAGCTTGGCAAGTTCATAAAGCTTTTGACCACCTCGCTGTATGACTTCTCTGGTCAGTTTGTCAAAGACGACCGCCTCAAAAAGATGCTCAACTTCCCGGCGGTCTTCTTGGGTGCATCCCCATACAACACCCCGAGCATGTATCACCTGATGACCCATGTGGATATGAATCAGGGCGTCTTTTACCCGCAGGGTGGTTTCTACACCTTGATTGAATCGATTGCTGGACTTGCCAGAGCGCACGGCGCTGAAATTCACACCTCGTCTCCAGTGACCAAGATCCTTACCGAAAATGGCAAGGCCGTCGGAGTTCAGGTTGGAGCAGCCGAATACCGCGCCGATGTAGTGGTTGCGAGCGCCGACCTGCACTTTGTAGAGACCAAGTTGCTAGAGCGCAAAGATCAGTCATTCCCGCAGTCCTGGTGGGACAAGCGCGTTGCTGGACCTTCGGCACTGTTGATGTACCTAGGGGTCAAGGGCAAGATCGATCAGCTCAATCACCACACCCTGTTGTACACCGAGGACTGGGGCAAGAACTTCGCCAAGGTCTTCCGCAAGGCTGATGGTAAATCAGAGGTTCCGAACCCAGCCAGCCTGTACATCTGCAACCCCTCCAAGACCGACTCGAGCGTTGCGCCTGAAGGCATGGAGAACATCTTCGTTTTGGTTCCAGCCGCAGCGGATGTCGGCATTGGTGGCTCAGGAGACGAAAGCTTTGAGCAGGCAGCTGACAAGGTGATTGACCAGATTGCCACCTGGTGTGATATTCCAGATCTCAAGGAGCGCATCGTGGTTCGAAAGACCATGGGACCGCGTGATTTCCAGAACGAGCTAAACGCTTGGAACGGCACCGCACTGGGCATGGCCCACACCCTGCGACAGAGCGCCTTCTTCAGACCTAAGAACTACTCCAAGAAGCTCAAGAACCTGTTCTACGTTGGCCACAACACCATTCCAGGCATCGGCTTACCGATGTGCCTAATTGGTGCCGAGCTGGTTTACAAGCACCTAACCGATGACAGAAGCGCAGGCCCTATCAAGGGCGAGCTAAAGCCAGTCAAGGTCTGGAAAGGCTTGGCTTGATTCTTTATCTTGCGGCCCTAACCGTTTCCCTATTGGGAATGGGGCTAATTGATTTCAAGCACAAGCTAGCGCTGTTTGCGCAGCCCGTTAGATCAGCAATAACTATCGGGGTGGCAGTAACCGTGTTTTTGATTTGGGATCTGGTTGGCATTTCCCAGGGCATCTTTTTCCGAGGTGAAGGCCCCTACCTCACCGGCATAACAATCGCACCGGAACTTCCCATCGAAGAGGTGTTTTTCCTAACGCTTTTGAGCTACACGATTTTGATCGCCTACCTAGGGTTTGCTAAATGGCGCAAGAGTTGAGCTACCTCGCGATTGCGCTCCCACCGGTTTTGTTCTTCGGTGTTCTAGCGCTGCTTTTTAGAAAGCGCCTTAACCTCAGAGCCCTTGGACTGGCGGCCATTCTCACGCTCGTGATGACATTGGTGTTTGATAACTTAATCATCCTGTTTGGCATAGTTGGCTATGACGAAGCTCTGATATCAGGTGTAAAACTAGGAGTCGCACCGATTGAGGACTTCTCTTACACACTTGTTGGATTGGTATTGATTCCACTCACCTGGGAACTATTGGGAAGGAAGAAGTGAGCGCTGTAGCCAAACTGTTTGTGGCATCCAGGCCAATCTCCTGGGTCAATACCGCTTTCCCATTTGGTGCCGCTTACTTTTTCTCAACCGGAGCGATCGATTGGATCTTCTGGCTGGGATGTTTTTTCTTTTTAGTCCCCTACAACTTTTTGATGTATGGCGTAAATGATGTTTTTGACTACGAGAGTGATCTTCGAAACCCCAGAAAAGGTGGCATCGAAGGAGCACTGCTAGATCCCAAATACCACCGACTAACGCTGTTCTGGGCTTTTGGAATTGCGATTCCCTTTGCAATTGCGCTCTCGCTTGTGAACCCAAACTCAACTTTCTGGCTGTGGCTGACGCTATTTGCAGTGGTGGCATACAGCGTCAAGGGCCTTAGGTTCAAAGAGATTCCATTCTTGGATTCGCTAACCAGCAGCTGGCACTTTGTTGGGCCCCTAGTGGTTGGCCTTGCGATGGCTGAGGTTGAGATCACCGGTGCTCTGGTGACTGGAATTGCTGCCTTTTTGATTTGGGGCATGGCCTCTCACGCCTTTGGTGCGGTGCAGGATGTCCGGGCAGATCGTGAGGCCAAGATTGCATCGATTGCCACCGCACTTGGCGCAAGGCTTACAACCCGAATCGCCTTTGGTTTTTACATTGTGGCCGGAGTTCTGGCCTTGAGCCTGCCAGATCGCTTTGCTTTTGCGGCCTTGGCAGCAATCCCCTACCTATTTGTGGTTGGTAGAGAGCTAAACATCACCGATCAGAATTGTGAGCGAGCCAACCGCGGTTGGAAAGTGTTTATCTGGCTGAACTTTTTTGCAGGTGCAGTCATCTGCTCGCTACTGATTGGTCCAAGCGCTTAGTTTTCGCTCCAGCTAATTAGATAGCGGCGAGAAAAACTCGGGGCGCAGAGTTTGCAACTGAGCATTCTTGCTGGTTGCCGTGAACGAAAGTGCTCGTGGCCACCGGGGCAAACACCTTTGTATTTCGCGACCTGCTTGGCAAGTGGTGTGCCATCGATTCTTTGGTGAAGGTAGCCCAGCTCGCTAGCCTTCGCCTTCCAGATCTTGCCGTGACCAGCTGCCTGTCCGGTTAGGGCGTGGGCAATCTCATGAAGCAAAACCTGCTCCACCACATGCATGTCTCCAGCTTCAACTAGGTGCCTTGAGATGGTGATGCGCTTTTGTGAGTAGTTGCACAGCCCGGCTCGACGAATTGCCCTATCGAATCCAAACGAATAGTTGACCAGCCCATGCTGCTGAAACAGCTGCTGGGCTAACTGATTTACCTGGTCAAACACGAGACAAGATTAGCCCTCGAGAACCTTTGAGATTCTCGAGATGGCCTCACTGATTCTGGCTTTTGAGGTTGCGATGTTGAATCGAATGAAGTTCGAGTATTGATCTTCAGGGGCATGATCGTTACCCGGCACCACCGCCACCTTGGCCTGTTGCAAAAGCACATGCTGGACTTTATCTACTTTGTAGCCGGCTAGATCGACCCACACCAAATAGGTGCTCTCCATGTTGAAAAGCTTTGCCTTTGGTAGCTTTTGTGCGACCTCGTGCTGGAAGAAGGCCAGGTTCTCTTGGATCTGCTCGACAGTATCGTCCAGCCACTGCACAGAGTCCGAGTAGGCACTCTCCATCGCAAAGGCACCAATCAGCGAGGTGCGCCAGTGCAAAGCCTCTGGGATTGCCCTAAGTCTGGCCTGAACTTCAGGACCTTGCGTGATATAAAAGGCGGCCTTTAGGCCGGCAACATTCCAAGCCTTTGAACTCGAGCTAATGGTCACGCCGGTGTGCTGGGCAGCGGGTCCTAGCGCAAGGTATGGGGTAAACGGCACCCAGCTAAGTGGCGCGTGAATCTCGTCGCTGACCACGGTTACGCCGTACCTGTCTGCCAATTCGGCAATCTCGGTAAGTTCCTTGGCGGTGTGGACTCGGCCCACCGGGTTCTGCGGCGAGCAAAGCAGGTAAACCTTGACGCCGTCCTTAAATGCGCTCTCGATACCTGCGATATCTAGCACCCAATCATCACCCTTGAGCACCAAAGGAACATCCGACACCTCGGCGTGAACCTCTTCGATCCAGTGGTAGAAACTTGAGTAGACTGGGCTGTTGAGCAGGACCTTGTCGCCAGGCTTGGTCAGCACTCGCAAAATCTCAACTGCTGCAACTCCAACATCGGTAGCAAGCTTTAGCTGTTCAGGTGCAATCTGCCAACTCCAGCGCTCTAGCGCAAATGCCTCAAATGCCTTTGCAACCTCTGGAACTGGGCCGGTGTAACCAAGGTCAGAGCGGTCAGTTAGATCTTTGATTCGATCGCGAATTGCAGGCGCGACATCAAAGTCCATCTCTGCAACGTGCATTGGAAGAACATCTTCAGGGAACCTGCGCCACTTTGAGCTGGAGCGATTCGCAAAATTGCCAAAACTGTCTGGGTTCACGCTTTGATTATGCCCGATTTATCAAACATGAGCTTGCTAGTTACAGCGAACTAAAAAGTAGTGTTCCCGCGATGCTGAACATAACCGCCGCGATAGCGACATCCAGCACCTGCCAGAATCGAACCGAGGACATGAAACGGGACAAGAGCTTTGCTCCATAACCTAGAGAAAAGAACCACACGAAACTGGCCAAAGCCCCACCGAGGGCAAACCACCACTGATTTGGCTGAAATTGGTTTCCAATCGAGCCCAGGAGAATGACGGTGTCTAGATAAACATGGGGGTTTAGCCAGGTCAGGGCCGCCATGGTGCCCAAGGTTTTGATTAGCGGCAGCGCTTCACCCTGAGCCTCAAGGGTCTTCGGGTTGATTGCTCTGCGAACCGCACCGATACCGAACCAAATAAGGTAGGCAGCTCCTGCGTATCGGAAGATTTCAAGAAGTAAGGGAAGTTGTTGGATTAAAGCACCTAAGCCCGCAACTCCCGCAATGATCAAAACTGCATCTGAGACCGCACAAAAAAGCACCACTGCAAACACATGGTGACGCATCAATCCAAGCCTGAGCACATAGGCATTTTGTGCACCGATGGCGATGATCAAGGAAAGGCCGGTGAAGAAGCCGGCAACTGATGCGAACATGTGGGAATTGTATCGGGGCTCAGAAAGTTATTTTCCTCATGACTTCAACACTAGAGATTGGTGCCAAGGCACCGCAGTTCACACTAAAGAACCAGGACGGCCAAGAGATTTCTTTGGCTTCGACCTTGGGTCAGAAGGTAGTTGTTTACTTCTACCCTGCCGCCTCCACTCCGGGTTGCACCACTCAGGCTTGCGAGCTTAGAGACAACATCAACTCCCTCAAGTCCGCCGGCTACACCGTGCTGGGCATCTCACCTGATGAGCCAGGGAAGCTGAAGAAGTTCAAGGACAAAGAAGGTCTCAACTTTGAGCTTCTGAGTGACCCGGACAACGCGGTTCAGAATGCCTATGGCGCATACGGCGAGAAGAGCATGTATGGCAAGACCTACATGGGCACCATTCGCTCAACCTTCGTGGTGGATGAGAAGGGTGTGCTCTCGAACGTCTTCTACAACGTGAAGGCCAAGGGACACATCGAGATGCTTAGAAAGCAGATCGGCTTCTAACGAAGCGGCAGCAATACTCCGATTGCCATAAACACTGAGCCGAAGAATCGGTTGAAGTTTTTGCCTACCTTTTTTAGCCACGGCTGAATTCGATCCGCCAAGGTTGCAACCATCAGCTCATACCAAAACTCGACGAACACAAATGTCGCGGCCATAATCACGAACTGCAAGAAAAGTGATGCGTTTGGGTCGATGAACTGCGGCAGAAATGCCACGAAGAACAAGATTCCCTTTGGGTTCGTGACTGCCGATAAAAAGCCCTGGCTGAATAGCTTCGATGATCCAAGGCTGGTTCGGCTTACCGTGTCGGCAATCCCCAATGGCTCAGATCTCCAGACTTGAATACCAAGCCAGACCAGGTATGCACCTCCTACCCACTTCAGCACAGTCAGTAGTTCAGCAGACGCCTGTAGTAGAGCACCAATACCAAACATGCTCATGCCGATAACCACCGCAAAACCGAGCAGACCGCCAAAGATGGTCGCCAGGGTTTTCTTGGTTCCGTAAAGCGCTCCGTGGGTTAGGGCGAGTAAACCGTTAGGACCTGGAGTCAAAGACAGCCCAACCGCCGCTGCTGCGTAGAGGGCCCAGGTTCCAAAGTCCACTAGTAGCCCAGCGCTTTGTCCACGATGCCGGTCAACTGACCTCCGGCTAACCAGGCACTCACATTAACTCTCAAGCGATCCGAGAAAAGCCTGGTCACCTGGGGCAAAGTGTCTGCCGTGTGAGGGGTGATGATAAGTCTTGGTTCACTCCACATCGGGTGACCTTCAGGCAGTGGTTCTGGGTAGGTAACATCGGTTGCCGCACCAGCAATCTGCCCAGAAGCCAAAGCCTCAAGCAAAGCTTCTTGATCTACAACCTCTCCCCTGGCGATGTTCACCAGGTAGGAGTCGCTTCGCATCGAAGCAAAACGCTCGCGGTTGAAAAGGAATCTTGTTTCATCCGTTAGCGCGCAGGCCAAAACCACGAACTGAGCCTTTGATAGTTCTGCGTCAAAGCTATCGAAGCCCACTATCTTGCCGGTAAAACTCTCAGGGAATGGCTGTTCAGGATGTTTTCTGACCACCGTCACCTTGGATCTAAATGGGATCAGAAACTCAGCTAATTGTTCAGAGATTCCGCCACCACCGATCAGCAAGACCTCGGCATCAAAGAGTGAGTCGGCGTGCTTCTTGCCCCAGCTTTTGGCGCGAATCCGCTCGGGAAGAACTCGCCCTAGGGCCATGCAAAGCATCAAAGCATGCTCCGCAACAGGCTCAGAGTAAGAGCGCTTGGCAGAGGTGAAAACAGGACTCGACTGGATGATCTCTTTGAAAGCATCGACACCGGCAAAAGGAAGCTGCACCCACTCAAGCTGCGGGTTTGCCTTCAAGGTATCGGCTAAGCCCTGAGGATTTGCGTAGTCAGTCCAGACCAATGCTTTGACCTCGGGACCGACCGGAACAACCTTCGCGCCGGCAGATTCAATCGCCTCTAGATAGGCGGGGATCTGCTTGGGCTCTAAGCTGACGAAATTGTTCATTTGAGCGCTTCAAGTTCCAGCTGGATTCGATCAGAAATCTCAGAAGCAGGGGTCGGGTCTTCAGAACCAGGGTAGCCACCGTCGTAGGTGGCATGCATGTTTCTCTCAACCGAAATCTTGAAACCCAATTCGTGTGCTGCTCGAGCGGATGCGCCAAGACACATATCCGACTGGACACCTGCAAATTCCAGCTCCGTGATCCCCTTGGCCCTGAGTTCTGAGGCGAGTTCTGGATTGGACTCAAAAACATTTTGGGTGGTCTTACGAACCACTAGCTCGTTGTCCTTTGGATGCAGCACCAGTTCCCACCAAGGTTCCCCTGGAGCATCCATTTCGTCATCCGGGCCATCGTTTTGAACGTGGATAACCTGCTCATTCTCAAGCCGTGCTTTCAGCAGGCGGTCCCCGATGCGCTGGAGTAAGTCCGCCGCCCCCGGCACAGGCCAAGGACCAAGGAACAGGCTTACCTGGACATCGACAATGACTAGCGCCTTGGACATGTTCTACCTTTCAAGTCGTTTTAGCCTATTGCCCAAATAGTGGGGGAATGACGAGGTGCCAGTAGAGCTTTTGGTTGCAGTTGCAACCTTCGGATTTGTGACCGCAATCGCTCCGGGCCGAACAACACCTACCTACTCGCATCCGGTGCAAAATCTTCAACTGGACCGCAGGTATCTTGCTGGTCGCATGCATGGTCCCAGCACTGTTTCGCTAATGCTGAGATTTGAGATTTCCGGAACAGTTATCCAGTGGCGAGGACTTGCCCCGTTCTAACTGTTCGGCGCTGCTTATGGCCCTCAATGCACTGCTAGTATTTTTTCAAAATTAGGAGTCGTTATGGCAAAGAAGTTTCCTGACATCGAACACTCTCGCATTGATGCTTTGGGTGACGGTATTTATGCCATAGCCCTGACGCTTTTAGGTCTAGATGTTGTCGGTGCAGTTATGCACATTGCGGAAGAGCCTGATTTGAATAGTGCCCTGCTGCACGAATGGCCGATTTTGCTAGCTTTTGTTTTGGGCTTCTTTGTGCTCTTCGCGGTTTGGTATCAGTACCACGTGTACTCGCAATTCGCCGGCAAGCCGCATGCGCTAATGGTCTGGCAACACGGACTTGGATTCATGGTTGCGGCGCTGGTCCCAGCAGGAGCTGCGCTACTGGGCGAGAGCATCAATACCCCCAACATGGCATGGGCCGTGTTTTACTTTGGCGTTTTAATTTTCATTGAAGGACCGATTGCATTGCTGTTCTTGGTCGCAATGAAAAAACGACCTCTGACCGTGACAAGCGACTCACCATTCACGGGTGAGGAATTACTGCGAATGGGTTCGGTCTACAGTGTGATCAAGACCGTCTTCGGAGCGATTGCCTTGACCACAGCGCTCTTCGCGCCCTGGGCTGCGCTCGCCCTCTTCGGACTCTTCCTATTCACTATGGTGAACCCGGTAGGGTCTCTCAACTCTGCAGTGGCTCGACTGGGTCGATTTGCGAATGTCTCCCCGGAGCACAAACAGTAGTTGCAAATTCGAGATCGATTCTCTTGAAACCATTCCCGTTTGCGCGTGTGGGGTTAATTTTTGCTTTCTCGCCATTAGCTCTGGCATTTGTGACATCCATCATCCAAGGTGTCTCGATGTGGGATGAGGGTAACGGCACCGGTGGATACATCTGGTTCATGTTTTTCACGTTGCCGGTGGGCTTTGTGCTCGTTGTTGTCGGTCTGGTGCGGACAGCAATCCGCAAATGGCGCAAAAGTTCTGACTAGCCTCGAGAAATTTCTAGCCCAAGAAACCAAGTTGAGCCTAGGGATAGTATCTTTGTGGGAACAAACGTTTGGGGCCCAATGAAAAGCATGCCGAAGATTCTTGTTGTGGTGCACGACATCGATGACCATCTCAATGAGATGGCTAACCCAATCGCTGAGGCCGGAATTCTCATGGACACCTGGGATGTGCAAAATGACAGTGTCGGCCGCCCAGACTTAGAAAAGCTCGAGCAGTATTCGGGAGTCATTTCACTCGGTGCTCACGCGGGCGTTCTCGAAGAAGAGAAACATCCTTGGATGAGCCATGAGCGCAAGATTATGCAATGGGCGCTAGTCTCCGAGACTCCACTGCTTGGACTTTGCTTTGGTTCGCAGCTGCTCGCCTCGGCTGCCGGAGGTCGAGTCTATAAAGCCGAGACTGGCGAATTTGCTTGGACAAAAGTTGACATGTTGCCAGAAGCCTCTAACGATCCAGTGATCGGGGCTTTGGGTGATACCGCCGACGCGTTCCAGTTCCACTATGACAGCTTTGATCTACCGGAAAACGCAGTTCTGCTGGGCGAAAGCAACGGCACAATCGAAGCTTTCAGAGTTGGCTCAAGCGCTTGGGCAACCCAGTTTCATCCCGAGGTCGGCCTTTCTCAGCAGTTGGCATGGCTAAGCACTTACCGCGGAGCTTTTCTTCGCGAGGGAATCGACATTGATGAGCAGATTGCCAAATCGCACAAGCTTGCAGCGAGCTACCGCAAGCAAGCGTGGGACTTATCCGCGGCTTTTGCAAAGCAGGTTCTTGAATTCCACAATCGTTAGTTCAAGATTTCTTGGACTAGTTGTAACCAAGAAGAAAACCCCAGAAAGTAAAAACCCAGCTCTCGCGATAAGAGCTGGGTTTTTCGTGCACCCCATCGGACTTGAACCGAGAACCCAATGATTAAGAGTCACGTCTGTAGTTTCTGCAAGGCCGCTAAGGGCCTCACCAACCGTCACAAGCGGGATAGTGAACAGGTATTGCTGATCTTTAGAGCCTGCTGGCTGGCCGTGTGTCCAAAGGTGGAGACTCTACCTATGATTATTGGAAATAAGGAATTCGAAGGGTTTGAAGCACATGCTGATTTACAGCTCCATTGTCGAGAGGTTAGTTCGTAAAACATTTCTTGCCGTGCAAAATCATGATTACGAACAGGTGTTAGGTGGCCTGTCCTCTAAGAACCTCACCCATCGTTTTGCGGGTCCTAATTCACTAGGTGGTATTCGACATGACAAAGAGGCAATGCGTCGGTGGTTTATGAGGGTGGGAACAGTTCTTCCAGAACTTGAATTCAACGTAACAAGTGTCCTAGTCCACGGTGGGCCATGGAACACAACAGTATTTGCCCGCTGGGTAGCGACATGCACTCTTGAAAACGGAGAGCCCTACATAAATCCAGGCATTCACGTAATCAAATTGCGGTGGGGTAAAGCTTATGACTTTGATGTTTATGAAGATACTTTTGCTGTGACGGTCGGACTTGAAAAACAAGCGAAGTCAGGTATTGCCGAAGCAAGTGCTCCCCAAATTGTGAGTTAAACTAAACGCCCTACATTGAAAGACTTCTACTCTCAAAAAATACCTCCCTGACCAATCCGGTCAAAGCCCATTGCTTTGGCTCGACACTCTCCAGGACTCCCCCCCCTTGTGGGAGGGCATAATCAAGAGTTGAATGATGATCGTGGAAGGTTGACATGTACTCCCGCTCTTCAAAGACGAAGCGTTTGGAATGCCGGCCTAAAGATTGCGGTCCCTGGCAATGGGACCTCGAAGGAGTAAGCAAAATGGACGTTAACCTCATTCATCCAGACCTTAGAAAAAGCACAACCTCGATGCCCAAGCTTCCGATTCAAAGCGGGTTTGGCAGGGCGCTCACCAGACTTTTGCTCACCGCTTTGGTGCCTAAGGTCAAGATTCCAGCGGGTGTTCAAATTGAGCAACTGACAACTTCAGGCGGTCTGAAGCTCAGGATTTACTCTCCCGCCAAGCAAAAAACTGCTGCCGCACTGCTTTATATCCACGGCGGCGGCATGATCATCGGCTCTCCAAAGATGGACGATGCTCGATTGGCAAGTATCGCCTCAGAGCTAGGTGTGGTCGTTGTGTCTCCCGATTACAGGCTTGCTCCAGAGCACCCATATCCTGCGCCGGTTGATGACTGCCACGCTGCTTGGACCTGGATGCTAGAGAATTCCGCCCCACGAGGCTTCGACGTGAATCGCATCGCGATCGGTGGCGAGAGTGCCGGTGGTGGCCTTGCCGCTGGGTTGGTTCTCAGGCTGCACGATGAGGCTGGGGTTCAGCCGGTAGCCCAATGGCTGTTCTGCCCGATGCTTGATGACCGCACCGCACAAGACAGATCTTTGGATGGTGTTGAGCATTTCATCTGGAACAACAGCATGAACCTCGTTGGCTGGGGTTCATATCTCGGAGCGAACTTCGGAACCGAAAAGGTTGCGGACTACGCCGCTCCTGCGAGACGCAAAGACCTGAGTGGACTGCCAAAAGCCTGGGTCGGGGTCGGGGATGTTGAGCTGTTCTTCGAAGAAGATAGGGCCTACGCCGAACGATTGAAAGCTGCCGGCGTGGACTGTGAACTGGACATCGTATCGGGTGCTCCGCACGCCTTTGAAGGTTTAGCGCCAGAATCTCAGCTATCCAAGGATTACATGTCAAAGGCAACCAGCTGGTTGGCTGAAGCGCTGGGAGCATCATCGAAAAGGGGCTAACCCCTTGAAATGTTGTCTTTGTCTGCAGCTGAGGGATTAACTCAAAAAAAATGGTGCACCCCCTGGGACTTGAACCCAGAACCCACTGATTAAGAGTCAGTTGCTCTGCCGATTGAGCTAGAGGTGCGACAGCGCAAAATCCTAGCAGTTTTTGACTCGACTTCCTAGTTACCAACAACTTGCCCCAGCCAAACTTTCACACTCGATACAGCCTCTGGTAAGGGATTCGACACTTGAAATTCATCACCTCAGAACAACATGAAGTCCCGGCTTCCGCAGGGGAATTGTCGATTGGAGAAATCATGGAGAAGCAAGAGCTGGAACTAACTGAGATTCAAATGCTGGCAGATATTCACAACATGCTTAGCGATATTCACGAGGCCATGTTCATTGAGGACGAGCTTGAAGGCGATGAGGCAGAGCTTGAAGGCGATGAGGCAGAGCTTGAAGGCGATGAGGCAGAGCTTGAAGAGCCTGCAGAGGCCGCTGAGGAAGTTGACGAAGACGAGTAATTCGAACTCAAAGAAAACGTGATCTGCACAGCAGGTCACGTTTTTTGTTGAGCTAGCCCTTTACAACATCGACCAAGAAGCCGCTGGGGTCAACTGCAGCTACCTTGATTGTCCAACCGTCCAGCGTTAGCTGCTGACCCGAACTCAGCAGGTTCTTCTGGGCGATGATGGGACCATCGCCGTGATTGATGCGACTATCAATTTTGTAGACGAGAACGCCGCTGGTCCATTGGCTCCGGCCTTCAACTGCCAGAGTTACACCCGCTTCGAGATTGATCAAAACAAGTTTTGGTTTATTGCTTGCAGTGTCGATTGTTTCGATGAAGTGCGAGGAAGCGGCTTGATTGCTGAGGCATCGAATTTGATTCGGCTCGAGCCACCCCATTAAAAGCTTGTTCCAGCCAAAGAACTCTCGCCCTAGAGAGCTCATAATGTCCCAGGATCCGGCTGGAACAGGTTCTGGGACCGAGGGGCGATTGGAGTTTAGAAAAACGTATAGGTCTTCTAGTCCAAATAGAGAATGACCGAGTTCATGGGCCATAACTTCACTATTAGCTGCGGCACTTCCTAGCTCTAGGGTGACTCCCTTCGCAATTCCATTCTTGGTCGTAAAGGAGACTCCTGGAAAACCCTGCCCGCCATTGACTCTTGTGGAATAGCCGGTAGTCAGTGCAACTCCGTCGTAAAGGCCGAAGTTGATTGAGGGATCCGCTAACGCAAAGGCGTCCTCAACCAAGAATGTTTTGTTGTATTGGGGGATGTTTTCTGGCAGT
Source organism: Microbacteriaceae bacterium (assembly GCA_027487865.1). Classification (GTDB taxonomy): domain Bacteria; phylum Actinomycetota; class Actinomycetes; order Actinomycetales; family Microbacteriaceae; genus Aquiluna. The sequence goes on along the minus strand of JAIYCT010000002.1, from coordinate 299,772 downwards.
CGATACTCGGCGGCTGACTTGGACATGGTTATCCAGTACTGCTTCGGGAGAAACTCGTAGGTGAGCGAAACCCTGCCGTAAGAGGTCTTCTGATAGAACTCTCTCACCTGATCGGTGGCGGTCTTCAGCCTCAGATTGTCAAAGTCGGTGTAGGGCAGATCACTAAAGATGATTGGGACTAGCAGAATCCGAGCGGATACGGTTCCGGTCTTGGCTGTGGTGGGCCGTGGGAAACCATTGGAGGTATCGGGGCGAAATGATACATCTGAGGTTTTGCAAACCTCTACCGGCGACAACAGAGCTTGATTTGTGATTGAGGGATGGGTGCTTAGGTCACTTTGGCTTGGTGAGCCCGGATTGGTGACGGGAAGAGTTGAGGTTGTTGAATTCTTGACGGTGATTAGCACCTTGCCCGCAAAGCTTCTAACCGTGGTGGGCTTGTTCTGGAACCAGATGGCGAGTTTTGGGTTTAGCTTTTGGGCATAGTCACAAGCGGCCTGGGCTCGCTTTCTCAACAGCACGTTCTCAGAAGCTGGAGCAGAGGCTAAACGGATTCCGGTGCAGATGAATTTTTCTGCAGCCGGTTGACTCTCAACCAGTGCCTCAATCTCGGATTTTTGCCGATTACTCAGGGGTACGGCGTTTGCTGCATAAGAAGTGAGCGTGAGCTGGGTAGTCGGCGCAGCACTTATGGCATCGACCGGGACTATTTGACTGGAAATGATTAGCGTTGCTGCCACCGTGGTGCAAACAAAGCACATAGTTTCCCCTAGCCGTTGATAAAACTCTAACTAGAAAACCAGCAAGGATGACATACCTGGCTTAGTTCTTGAGCGTCACCAGAACTTTGCCGATTGTCGAGGTTGAGGTCGAAGTCTTCACCTGATAGAAAGTCGACAGGCTTGGGTTTTGCTTCTTTGCAAAATCGCAGGTCGCTTTGGCTCTAGATTTTGCCAAGGACTTCTCTGTGCTGGTTGCTTTGGTGGAGATGATCCCGCTGCAAACAAACTTTGTGGTCCAGCTATTGAGAATCAAAAGGCGATTAACTGAGTTCTGCTGGGTCGCGCTGAGCTTTGAGGATTTTGCGCTAAAGGAAGGCAGGGTTGCGGATTTGAGTTGTCCCGCAGCGGTGCCGCCACCTACCTCGCTACCTGGCTTGGCTGCTAGCTGGGTTGACCAGATTGGGTTAGCCGAGTCGCACTTCACGACAATCGTGCAGAGCAGGGTTGCACTTCGTGCAAAACCAAGCCCCTCAGATTCCAAAAGCTTGTATGTGGCGATTCCCAAGACTCGGCCATCGCGATCGAAGATCGGACCACCTGAGTTACCAGGGTTCAGCGAGGCCGAAACTCCAAACTCACTTCCGTCTGCAACCACTTTGGCAACAAGTCCGGTTGTTAGGTAGCCATCAAGGCCTCTCGGGGATCCCAATACGCCAACCCACCAGCCCTGCGTAGGCCGCTCACCACGGAAGCTAAGGCTCGGCAGCACCATCTTGGTGTAGATCCCGGCTAGGTCTTTGGTTGCGTCTGCCGAGGCGATGTAGCCAATGGCGGAGTTGCCGGCATTGTCTGTGAGGGTTACCTCACCTGCACTTATGCAGTCCTCAACCACGTGGTGGTTGGTAACTAGGAAGGTCTTCATGCCCTGGGCAGTTACCGAGGCTGGGATCGACACCTTGGCCGCCCAACCGGTGCCAAGCCCCTGATCGCAGAAGACTGTGACCACAGACTTCAGAACCTCAGGACTTAGGGCTACTAGGTCATTGGGAGCAGCCCCCGGGCTATTGACCGAGTAAAGGGCTTGCGATGCCAAAGCTGGCAGTGCTAGGCCGGTTACAGTTGCTGCGCTATTGAGCTTGTGTGTGACCTTGAAGAAACTATCCTCTGGCACGTAGTCAAACCCGGAATTGTCGTTCTCGTTGTAGTCCGCGTAAGCCTGAATTCCGAAGGTCTTGGGAAGCTTTAGGCAGTTGTATGGCAGCTTGAAGCCCACCCAAGAAACCTTTTCCTTGAGATTGCTAAAGAAAACCGCCGAACAACCGGACACTTCCCGATCGCGCTTCTCATCGTGGACATAAGCGGGAGAACCAAAGCTTCCGTCCAAGGTTTCCAAGCCGGTTTCTACCCTGAAATCCTCAGCTCCGTCGTTATTGGAATCGATCATCACCATGGCCCAGGAGCCCAACCGGTCGTTGAACTGAGCCGCCTGAAGTGGGGCCGCAAAATCGATGTAGAAGTAATGGAAATCCGGTGCCTCTGAGAATTCTGCGTAGGAGACATTCAAAACATTGAAGTTTGCCGGTGTGCCGGCTTGGGTATAAGTGTCAGCCGGTGACTCTTGATAGTTCTGAATAGCCGCTGAAGCAGGGTTAGTCAGTAAAACCAAAGACAACAGGGCAGCTGCGCTAGCTGCAATCCACCGCTTGATCACTAGACGCCCCAATCTACTTTCAACCTCTATTCTCAACCCTAGGCCCAACTTGAGCCACAAGAATTATGCAACCACAGCCCGACACTTTTTTATTGGGGACAGCAACGCTATTGGCGAACTATCAGGCATTAGTCAGATTTCACCCCTAGCCTTGTATTCGAATGTGAGGGTCAAATGAGCGATCAGGAATTCCGCTTGACCGAAGGGTCGAAAGCGCCTTCCTTTAGCCTGCTGGACCAAAATGGCCAAGAGTTTTCCTCGGAGAAACTGGCTGGCCAGAAGGCCGTTTTGTACTTCTACCCCGCAGCTGGGTCACCTGGCTGCTCCAAAGAAGCGGCAGATTTCCAAGATCGCATTTCCGAATTCACCGCTAAAGGCTATGCGGTAATAGGAATCTCTCCTGACGAGCCGGCAAAACTAAAAGACTTTGAAGACGCCCAACAGCTAACGTTCCCGCTTTTGAGTGACCCGGACTTTATCGCCCACAAGGCCTATGGGGCATTTGGCACCAAGACGCTCTACGGCAGAACCTATAAGGGCGTGCTTCGCTCAACTGTGATCGTTGATGAGAGCTTTACGGTTATAGCCGCTTACTACAGCGTCAAATCAACCGGTCACGTTGATATGCTGCTAAAACGAATCAATCAGCGCTGAAACAGCTCTCGAACTGACTTACTAAACAGCAGGACAAAAACTGCCGTCGCTGGAACCAAAAGCAAAACACCGATGAGTAAATTGCCAAACTCTCCCGCAAAGCTGGCAACTCCGATAGAGGCGATCAAAAGCTGAAGCACCATGGCTGGCGTGTGAGCCCAGCGTGACCTGCGCCAAAGCCCGAGCACAATGTTGCTGCTCCACAATCCAGCTGCAATCAAAAGGCCGACCAGAAACAGTGCAGACACCAAGGATGTTGGAGTCTCAACAAAAATCAGGACTACTACCCACGCCAGTAAACCCCAGATAGCTAGGGACTGAATCGCAATAACACTCGCGGAAATAACCAACTTGAGTCCTGGGTTAGACATTTTGGGTCTTGATTTCCTCTCCCAGTTGTGAAACCATTTGGGGGTTGCAACATTGACTTTACCCGCTTGATTGGCGGGATTTCGGTTTGAAAACTTAGGAATAACAGAACATTATGGATATGACTTGGCTAAACCAGGCCCGTTGCCTCAATGAGGACCCTGAGCTCTTCTTCCCAGTGGGCAACACCGGACCAGCGCTGGAGCAAATCGAGCAAGCCAAATCCATTTGCCGCCAGTGCAACGTAGCTGCCAACTGCCTCGAATACGCCATCAAAGAGAACCAGGACACTGGTGTTTGGGGCGGTCTTTCTGAGGATGAGCGTCGCTCACTAAAGCGTCGCTACGCAAGAGCTCGTCGCGCCAGCTAATAGAACCTAAAGAAAAACCCGGGAAGCTTTCGCCTCCCGGGTTTTTGCTATCCGAATTACTTGCGGCGCTTTGACCAAACGTCGAACGCAACAGCCAGTAGCAATACCAGACCCTTGATGGTCATCTGGATGTCGATACCGACCGAGTTTAGGTTCATGCCGTTTGCCAAGACACCCTGGATCAAACCACCGATCATGGAGCCGGTAACGGTACCGACACCACCCTGAACCGCAGCACCACCGATGAATACCGATGAGATGGCATCTAGCTCGAAACCGTCTCCGGCCTTAGGCACTGCCGAGTTCATACGAGCGGCGATTAGCACACCGGATAGGGCCGCCAGGGCACCCATGTTCACGAACAACCAGAAGTTGACCTTACGAACATCGATACCGGAGAGCACTGCAGCGTGAAGGTTTCCACCGATTGCATAGATGTAGCGACCAAATGGGGTGCGGTTCATCACCACGGTGTACGCGCCAATCAATACAGCCAACACGATCAAGGTGATCGGGATACCGTTTGCCTGGGAAAGCTGGAAGCCAACGTAGAGCACCATGGCGCTAAGAATGATGTTCTTGATGTAGAACCAGGTGCGAGGCTCAACGATCTGTCCGTACTTGATCTTTCCGCTGCGCTGGCGAAGCACCGCAATCCAAAGAACAACTACACCGAGCGCGGTAACAACCAAAGCGGTGAGGTTGTAATCAATCGGAAAACCAATCAGAGCATTGAAGTTCTTTTCCTTGTCCAGAAAACCGTTACCGATGGCACGGAACTCGTCAGGGAATGGACCAATGTTGGAGTTCTGCAAAGTAAGAAGCGCCATTCCACGGAACAGCAACATACCCGCCAGGGTCACGATGAATGCCGGAATACCGACGTATGCCACCCAGAAACCTTGCCAGACACCGACTATCGCGCCGACCAGGATGGCACCGATGATGCCGGCCCACCAAGGCAGCGCTGGAAGCCAGTCCCAGCCATCTTGCTCGAGCGGTCGAACGGTCAAAATACCGGCAACTCCACCAATAAAGGCGGCAACCGATCCAACCGACAGGTCAATGTGACCGGCGATAATGACCATGACCATACCGATGGCGAGAACCAGAATGTAACCGTTCTGCACCACCAGGTTAGAGAAGTTGGTTGGGGTAATCGAAGCGGCGTTTGGAGTGGTGGCTGCAAAGAACAACACCAAAGCAATCAGCGCTAGGAAAATACCGTTCTGTCTGAGGTTTACACCCTGCAGTCTGTCTCCGATCGAGTCGAAGAAACCTTTACTGCGTTCAATAAAAGCTGACATCAGCTCCTACCCTTCTCCATAGTCATGTATTTCATAAGTAGTTCTGGGGTTGCGTCCTTGCGGAGCACTTCCCCGGTGATTCGACCTTCTGCGATTGCATAAATGCGGTCGCAGATGCCCAATAGTTCTGGCAGCTCAGAAGAGATCACGATGATTCCCTTACCCTCGGCTGCAAGTCTTTGAATGATTAAGTAGATCTCGTACTTCGCACCAACGTCGATTCCACGGGTCGGTTCGTCCAGAATCAAAACATCTGGGTTTACGTTGATCCACTTTGAAAGCACAACCTTCTGCTGGTTTCCACCAGAGAGCTGGCCGGTGATTGAAAGCACGCTCGGTGCCTTGATGTTCATCGAGTCGCGATATTCGCTGGCCTTTTTGAACTCCTCGTTGTTGTTCACAAGGCCCATCGAGACAAAAGACTTCAGCGATGCCAAAGAGATGTTTCGCTTGATGTCCTCGATTAGGTTCAGGCCGTATCTCTTGCGGTCTTCGGTGGCATAAGCCAGGCCGTTGTCGATCGCCTCGGAGATGGTCTTGACCTTGATCTCTTTACCGGATTTGAATACCTTGCCGGTGATGTTGGTTCCGTAGGAGTGACCAAAGAGGCTTCTTGCAAACTCAGTTCTTCCAGCACCCATGATGCCGGCAAGGCCGACAATCTCGCCGCGGCGAACATTCATTGAGATGTCATCAACCACGATGCGGTTGCGGTCGATTGGGTGATAGGCATTCCAGTGCTCAACGCGCAGAATCTCCTCACCAATTTCTGGGTTACGAGCTGGGTAGCGGTTCTCCATCTCGCGACCAACCATGCCCTTGATGATGCGCTCCTGGCTAACCGAATCCTGCTTCATGTGGAGCGACTCGATAGCGTTTCCATCGCGAATGATGGTTGTGGTGTCAGCAACCGCCTCAATCTCATTTAGCTTGTGAGAGATGATGATCGAGGTGATGCCTTGACCCTTTAGGTGACGAAGCAGGTCCAAAAGGTGAGCTGAGTCTTCGTCGTTCAAGGCGGCGGTTGGTTCGTCCAGAATTAGAAGCTTTACCCGCTTGGAAAGTGCCTTGGCAATCTCAACAAGCTGCTGCTTACCAACACCAATGTCCTTGATGGCGGTGACTGGGTTTTCCTCAAGGCCAACTCGCGCCATTAGCTTGGCGGCTTCCTGGTTGGTCTTGTTCCAGTCGATCAGACCAAAGGTCTTGATCTCATTGCCCAGAAAGATGTTCTCGGCAATCGAAAGATAAGGGCTAAGGGCTAGCTCCTGGTGAATGATTACGATACCCTCGGCCTCGGAATCACGAATGTTGGAAAACTTCTTGATGTTGTTTTCAAAAACGATGTCGCCGCTGTAAGTACCGAATGGATAAACCCCGGAGAGAACCTTCATCAGGGTTGATTTTCCAGCACCGTTCTCGCCACAGATCGCGTGAATCTCGCCGCGCTCTACAGTCAGGGTGACCTTGTCCAATGCCACTACACCTGGGAAGGTTTTGGTGATGCTGCGCATCTCAAGAATTGAGTTGGACATTTGCGCTCCTTTGTTTCTTTTTAACTGACAGGTTACTTGGAAGATTGACCCCCGGGTTACCCCGGGGGTCAATCATCGGATCAAGGGTGATTAGCCTAGGTCGGCTTCGGCAATGTAGCCGGAGTCGATTAGCAATTCCTTGTAGTTGTCTACGGTGACGATGTATGGGGTTAGTAGGTAAGAAGGAACTACCTTTACACCGTTGTCGTAAGTGGTGGTGTCGTTGATCTCTGGCTCAGTGCCGTTGAGAATTGCGACTGCCATGCCTGCTGCAACCTTTGCAAGTTCACGAGTGTCCTTGAAGATGGTTGAGTACTGCTCGCCTGCAAGCATTGCCTTGACTGATAGAACCTCAGCGTCCTGACCAACGATGGTAGGAAGATCGGTGTAACCAGCGTCAGTCAAAGCTGCGATGATACCGCGGCTTAGACCGTCGTAAGGAGATAGCACACCGTTCACGATGGAGCCATCTGCGTAGTTACCTACCAAGATGTCTTCCATACGCTTCTGAGCTACAGCGCCGTCCCAACGAAGGGTTGCAACCTGCTCGATGGTGGTCTGACCAGACTTGACGACTAGTACGCCAGAGTCGATTAGTGGCTGTAGAACGCTCATCGCACCGTTGAAGAAGAAGAATGCGTTGTTGTCGTCTAGGGAACCAGCAAATAGCTCTACGTTCCATGGACCAGCAGCGTTAGCGCCGTCAGCTGAGGTGGAGTCCTCAGTTGCGTATACGCCCATGCCAACTAGCATCGAAGTAGCCTGCTGAACGCCAACCTTGAAGTTGTCGAAGGTTGCGTAGTAGTCAACGTTCGCGCTGTCACGGATTAGACGGTCGTAGGAGATAACTGGAACGCCAGCATCTGCTGCAGCCTGTAGTACGTCAGTTAGCTGAGTACCATCGATAGCTGCAATGATCAGTGCCTTTGCGCCCTTGGTTAGCATGCCCTCAAGCTGTGCAACCTGGGTTGGGATGTCGTCTTCAGCGTACTGAAGGTCAACTTCGAAGCCCTGAGCTTCCATTTCAGCCTTGATGCTCTCGCCGTCAGAGATCCAACGGGTTGAGGACTGGGTTGGCATGGATACACCGATTAGGCCGCCTGCGACAGCCTCTTCGCCGCCTTCAGTGGTCTCGGTAGCGGTGCTTGCGCAACCGGCTAGGACCATTGCAGATGCAGTAGCTACAGCTGCGAATCCGAGTAGTTTCTTAAACAACTCTGTTCCTTTCGTTCTCGGTCGGACCTCCGAATGATTTTGATCTGAGCGTGTCCATCTCGCTCAGATTTCTTCCCGCAGCCACTGCCCGGAATGGGAAGCGGTTCTGCGAAACTTTTGATGCAATAGCAGTGGCAGTTACCAAAAAGTTACCGCTCACATTTGCCACAGGGAACAGTCTCGCATGCGTCATCGAGCCAAGCTCACTCATTTGATAACTGTCCGTATACATTTTGGTAACGACTGAATAAAGCGTCGACGTCTGCCTGCGCAATTGGCAATCCGCCGCCGAGCTGCTGGGCGATAAATGCACTCTTGGCATTGTCCTCACACATCACCGCGGCCTTTAGCGCATCCTTAGCATCCTTGCCGATTGTGAATACTCCGTGCTGCTTCATCAACACCGCTTTGGAGCGGTGCCCGGCAAGAGTTTCCACAATTCCGCGGCCAATCGAGTCGTCACCAATCTTGGCAAATGGACCAAGTGGAATCTCGCCACCAAACTCATCAGCGATAGCGGTTAGCACGCAAGGAATTGGCTTTCCCGCAGCCGCCCAGCCACAGGCGTAATTCGAGTGAGTGTGAACTACTCCCCCGACATCCGGCATGTTTCGATAGACGTAAGCGTGGGCAGCGGTATCTGAAGATGGGGTTAGCGACTTGTCTTTGGCATTGCCGTCAAGATCGCAAAGCACCATCGACTCAGGGGTTAGTTCGTCGTAAGCCAGGCCCGAAGGCTTAATCAGAAATCCGCCCTCGATGCGCTGCGAGATGTTTCCGCCCGACCAAACAACCAGCCCGGCATCCCAAAGTTGAGCGTGCAGTAAAGAAAGCTGCTTTCTTACCTTTTTCTCGCTAAGCACCAAGCACCTCCCGACGCATCGCCTTTAGTCGCTTCATCACGTCATTTACTCCGCGACCGAAGTAGTCGTGCAGCAGCTCGTACTCTGCGTAAAGCCTGTCGTACTGCTTGGCACGCTCTTCATTCGGAACGTAAAGCGCCTTGGATACTCGGCCCATTTTGTCCGCCGCTTCGCGAACGCTTGGGTAAGCCTTGGCTGCTACCGCTGCGTGAATTGCAGAACCTAGCGCCGGACCCTGCTCGGATTCCAAAACACTAAGTGGCAAGCGAGTGATGTCGGAGTAAAGCTGCATCAAGAAGTGGTTCTTGATCAGCCCTCCGGCAACGATGAACTCCTTGACCGGAACTCCAGATGCCGCAAAGGTTTCCACAATCTTGCGGGTTCCAAAAGCGGTTGATTCCAAAAGTGCTCGGTAGCCATCTTCTGCCTTGGTGGTCAAAGTGGCACCAAGCAAAATGCCGGATAGTTCGTGGTCGACCAAAACCGAGCGGTTACCGCTGTGCCAATCAAGTGCCACAAGTCCGTGCTCACCAACAGCCTGGGTGGCAGATAGATCGGTTAGGAACTGGTGGATTGACTTGCCGGCCTTCTGGGCATCATCGAAATAGCGTTGTGGGACTTGGTTCTTGACGTACCAAGCGAAGATGTCGCCGACGCCTGACTGGCCAGCCTCGTAGCCGTAGTATCCGGAAACGATTCCGCCATCAACCACACCGCACATGCCCGGCACCTCTGCCAAGACATCACCGTTCATCACGTGACAGGTAGAGGTTCCCATGATTGCAACCATTTGGCCTGGCTCGGTTGCCTTGGCAGCTGGAGCGGTCACGTGAGCATCCACATTTCCAACCGCAACCGCAATGCCCTCGGTAAGGCCGGTCCACTCGGCAGCCTCTTTGGTGAGATAACCGGCAGCATCGCCGAGCTGTCCAATTGGGTGCTCAATCTTGTCCTCTGCAAAGCCAGCAAAATCTGGGTTTAGGGCTGCGAAGTAATCCCTCGATGGATAAGCGCCATCCTGCAGGTTTCCCTTATAGCCGGCGGTGCAGGCATTGCGCGAGTAAACGCCACAGAGCTGCCAGACGATCCAGTCCGCCGCCTCAACAAACTTGTCCATCGCCTGATAAACCTCAGGCGCTTCCTCAAGAATTTGCAAGCCCTTTGCCAGCTCCCACTCGGAGGAAATCTGTCCACCGTAGCGATTTAGCCATGACTCGCCTCGCTCGCGAGCTACCTGGTTGACACGGTCAGCGTGTGGCTGGGCAGCGTGATGTTTCCAAAGCTTTACGTAGGCGTGCTTATTGGTTTCAAAACCTGCCACCTGGTTTAGCGGGGTGCCATCGATTTTGACCGGAACCATGGTGCAGGCGGTGAAGTCGGTGGCGATGCCAATGACATCCTTCGGGTCGATTCCGGAGGCTCGAACCGCCTCTGGAACGGCGTGCTTTAGAACCTCGACGTAGTCGTTTGGATCTTGAAGTGCCCACTCGGGAGGGAGCTTCTCTCCGGTGCGATTTAGCACCTGGTCCATGACGGCATTTGGATACTCAAAAACTGCGGATGCTAGCTCTGTGCCATCTGAAACATCTACCACGACGGCTCGGCCTGAGAGTGTGCCGTAATCAACGCCAATGGTGTACTTACTACTGGGCATGACAACTCCGTCCTTGCTCCTAATGTTAGCGATAACATCCCTTCAAATAAGGGCAAAAACCATTACGCTTTTATAACTTTGGTGGTGCTGCGGTTGAGGATCTCAAAACCAGGTCTGGGATCAATCGCTCAAGCTTTTTGGTCGAGGTGCCGGCAATCTCTGAAAGCAGTAGGTTCATGGCACGCTTTCCGAGCTCTTTGAAGTCTTGACGCAGGGTGGTTAGCGGCGGGGACGTGTAGCCGGTTTCCTCAAGGTCATCAAAACCGACCACGCTCAACCGTTTTGGAACATCAATTCCACGCTCCCGCATCGCGTGCAAAAAGCCGATTGACATTCTGTCGTTGGCGATAAACAAAGCAGTTATGTCCTTGGAATCGATATCCAGTTTCTTACCGATTCGATAACCGGTTGTCAGTTGCCAATCTCCATCTATTACCTGCGGAACCAGGTTGGCATTGAGCATGGTGGCGGTGTAGCCGGCAGCTCTGGTGGTTGATTCAAACCAGCCCTGAGGTCCAGAAATGTGAACGATGTTTTTGTGACCCAAATCAATAAGGTGCTGAGTCGCTGTCGCACCGCCGGCAAAGTTATCTACCGATACCGCAAGCTCATCCATGCGATACATGCTGTCTAAAGTGACAACCGGAATTCCCGTGACTGCGCCCCTGGCAATTTCAACCGCACGCAACTGTGGCGTTACTAGAGCAAGACCTTCGATACCAAGTTTCATCAGGTGATCGATACCGGACTGAACAGATTGCTCATCGTTGGCATCAATCCCAACCGTCACAACGAAGTAACCCTGCGCACGAGCCGCCGCCTCCATGTAGTGAACCATTGCCGCAGGGCCTGTGAAATCGGTGTCGGAGGACAGGATTCCAAGCATCTTGGTTTTGGAAGATGCCAATGCCCTGGCAGCAAGCGATGGCCGATAGCCCAAAGACTCCATTGCTTTTAGAACTCGAGTCTTGGTCTCCGGGCGAATCGAAGGGTTGTTGTTCAAAACTCGCGAAACGGTCTGGTGTGAGACTTTGGCAAGGCGCGCAACGTCATAGATATTCGCCTGTTTGGGATTAGCCATTTACTACCCCCCTAAACACCTGCTCCAGCTTTGCGACATCCTGCTCCCACGCTTCACGCTCTGAAGTCAATAGGGCTTTTCTCACCGTGATGTTGAGCTGGTAGCTTGCCTTTTGCTCTTTGAATCGAAAGTCAACCTCGCCCAAGGTCTCGGCGACCACCACAAAACGCTTTGGGATTTGAATAAGGGCAAATGTTGCGCCATGACCCGCTTCGCCGTATTTGAGTTTTGCCCCCTGGCGAAAATCAAACTTGGCCAATTTCCCGAGCCAACTGGAAAGTCCCGCTTCGGTTGAGATCAGTTGAATCGCAAGCTTAATCTCCGAGCTGGCTGAAAGCTCCACAGTCTTTGTCACAACTTCACGCATCGGATCAAGCTTTGGGGACTGAGCAAAGCCAACGAAATTGTCGCTCATTTCTTGACTCTCTCACGAGCGGCATATGTGTAAGACGCAACGCCAAACAGCAAGGCCAGAAGCGAGTGAGCGCCAAAGGTGACCGCGTTCATTTGCGTAAACGGGTCGATTCCCATTAGCGGTAGCAGCCAGGCCCCAGCAACTGGCACAAACAAAAACCCGATGAGCGCTTTGGCCCTTAGCCCGAGATAGAAAAACCAGAGCCCAGAAACAAATGCTAGGTAGCTCATGTAAGCCGGGTAGCCGGCCGAAGAATCTATAAAGGTTTGACTGGCAAAGATAAATGCCAAAATCACCGGGGTCCAACTAGGGGCCGGAGTGTTTGGTCGTTTGCCGAAAATCGTCCACTTCATAGGATTTAAACCTTAGCCTCGATGCTTTAGGCCAAAGCGCATCCAAGTCGATTCGCCACTGGCAAGAATCCGCAAGTCTTCCCCGGTGTTGAAGGCATCCGCCGGACAGGTTTGCGGCTCGATGGCAATTGCGTTACCAGGACCATCCGCCCATGGAAACTTATTTGTTGTGTAAATCATCAGCCAGGGGGCATTGTCATGCCAGATATCAAGCGCGTGATCGCCGGTTTTCAAGGTTACCACCGGATTGGTAACCGAGGTGAATTGAGTGTCCAACTGAAACTCCCTCGCCAAAACGGCATTGCCCGAACCCAATCCAATCTCGGCTGCCGGGGTCTGCGAAACCGGAAGCATGTCGGAGCCGTGAACAGAAGCGGTATCGGCGTTTACCTCAATGGTGGTGTCATCACTAAATGGGAAGTAGGGGTGTGTGCCAATGCCAACGGGTGCATTGCCAGATCCCACATTGGTCACAAAGTAGCTAATGACTAATTCATCTGCAGTTAGCTCGAAGCTGGCCTCCACGAGCAAGTTCCAAGGGTAACCAGTAGAAGCTTCAACCTTGGTGGAAAGTTTTAGAAAACCGGCTCTGGTCTCGATTATCTCGAAGGTCGCCTCATCAACCAAGCCGTGCATCGCATTTCCCAGACCATCTCGAACCTCAAGCTGATACTGATTGCCCTCAAATACGTAGCGACCCTGGGCGATACGGTTAGGCCAAGGTGCCAAGAGGCTGCCAGCATAAGTTTTAGGCTCGAGGTTTAGCTCTGGAATCACTATGTGATTTCCAAAACGCAATCCCACCAGCGCCGAGCCAACCAAGTTGATTACCGCTTCGGCATCGCCATGGGTGAGGGTGTGGGTGGGATTAGCCATTCTTAAAACTTAGAAGCCAACCGGTAGTAAGCCGATGACCACTGCAGTTCCTTGCGAATTGAAACCGAGGTGGTGCTGTGATCGATGTTCACCAGTTCCACACCTGCGATGCGAGCGAAGTCCTGAATGGTTGCATCGGAAACCGAGTTGGTCAAAACGGTGTGGTGGCTACCGCCAGCCAACATCCATGCCTCAGCTGAAACCTCAAGGCTTGGAGCTGGCTCCCAAACCGCTCTGGCAACTGGAAGGTTAGGTAGGTCTTGAGTTGGCTCAACAATCTTGATCTCATTCGAGATCATGCGGAAGCGGCCACCTAGATCGGTGAGACAGACCACGCGACCGGATGCCGGCTTCGCGGTGAAGACCATGCGAACTGGATCTTCCTTGCCGCCAATACCTAGCGGGTGAATTTCAATGCGTGGCTTCTGGCCTGAGATCGAAGGGCAAACCTCGAGCATGTGAGCACCCAGAACCTTTGGGGTTCCTGGACCGAAGTGATAGGTGTAGTCCTCCATGAAAGATGTTCCGCCATTGACCGGGGTCATCGCCTTCATGATTGCCAAAAGTGCGGAGGTCTTCCAGTCACCTTCGCCACCAAAGCCATAACCGTCTGCCATCAGTCGCTGGACCGCAAGGCCAGGCAACTGGCGAAGGGCACCAAGGTCCTCGAAGTTTGAAGTGAAGGCCGAGTAACCGCCAGTCTCCAAAATGCCACGAAGCGCAATCTCAATCTTTGCGCCATAGACCAGGGAGTCACGTCTCGCTCCGCTCGGCTTAAGTTCCGGTGCCAATTCGTAGAGCTCGCCGTAAGTGAGGCAAAGCTTCTCAGCATCTGCATCGCTAACCGCGTTTACTGCGTCGACCAGGGTGTTCACACCGAGCTGCTCAATAGACATACCGAAAGTCATTTGCGCCGAAACCTTGTCACCATCGGTAACTGCGACATAGCGCATGTTGTCTCCGAAGCGAGCAAGCTTTAGGTGCTGAGACTTCTGCCAACCCAGGGTCGCAAATGCCCAAGCATCGACCTCCTGCTGAACGCGGCTATCGGTTGGGTGTCCAACCACCACCTTGCGAGCAACATCCATGCGGCTGAGAATGTGGGCGTACTCACGGTCACCGTGGGCAGCTTGGTTGAGGTTCATGAAGTCCATGTCGATGGTTGCCCATGGCAAAGACTGTCCGGCCTGGGTGTGCAGGTGAAGCAGTGGCTTATTCAAAACTTCTAGGCCGTTGATCCACATCTTGGCCGGAGAGAAAGTGTGCATCCAGGTGATTACACCGACGCACGCATCGCTCGCGGTAGCCGCCATCAAAGTGGCGCGGATCTCATCGTTGGTCTTCACAACCGGCTTCCAAACCAGAGCGACATCTGCGCTCAGGCCCTTAGCGAGCTGGTCCGTTACCAGCTGAGACTGCTCGGCAACTTGGCGAAGGGTTTCATCTCCGTAAAGGTTTTGACTTCCGGTCACAAACCAAATCTCAAACTTGTGCTCTGACATGACACTCCCTCACTGCAACGCTGCGTAATAGCTGCCATGTTAGCGTTCACATCGAGTGGTTCAAAAGGAGAAGTTTGTATCTGGCATAACAGTTTCATTTCACTGCATGCCAAATGGAGGCCTTTGAATGCGAATTGATTTCAGGATTTGCAGCATCGAATTTGTTTGATTTTGAGCCTATCCTTTATAGATAACCGAATCAGGAGTCATTTTGAGTGCCAGAGAGCGAATCGAAGCGAAGCTTTTCGATGGCCGTGACCTCTACTATTTTGACGACCAGGGGTCATCGCTGCCACCCATTCGCAAGGCTGATCAAAGAGAAAAAGAATCTCGACCACAGACCGCAGAACTTAGGTTTGATGCGCTAACCGGCGACTACATCACCGTTGCCAGTCACCGGCAGACTCGAGCATTTTTACCTCCGGCAAACATCTGCCCGCTGTGCCCAACAACAGCTACTAACCTCTCTGAGCTACCTGACAACTTCGATGTTGCGGTCTTTGAAAATAAGGGTCCAGCCTTTGGTCCTGAGACCGGTGAAATTACTCCAGCTGGAGATCAGCCCTTTGGATTTTCCACCACCGCTTTTGGTCGCTGCGAAGTTGTGGTCTTTAGCCCCCAGCATGAGGGAAGCCTGGGATCGATGCCGGTGAGCCGAATCGAAACTGTGATTCGAGCTTGGAGTGATCGCACTCGCGATCTCTACAACCAGCCGGGTGTGGTGCAGGTGTTCCCATTCGAAAACCGCGGTCAGGAAATTGGAGTCACCCTCCACCACCCGCACGGTCAGATCTACAGCTACCCCTTTGTCACCCCTAAGACCAAGCAGCTTTTGGCTGCCATCGAAAGCTACGGCCCTAACTTTTTCCAGGACCTCTACGACTTTGAATCCGAAGGTGAGAGGGTGATTCTCGAGAGCGAGCACTTCATCGCTTTCGTGCCATTTGCAGCTCGGTGGCCAATTGAGATTCACGCACTGCCAAAGCGAGCAGTGCCGGATTTCTCTGAGCTAAATGAATACGAGATTGCCGATTTGGCAGGTTTCTACAAGACGCTGCTACAGGCTGTCGACAAGATCTACGACTCCCCTACTCCCTACATAGCCGCATGGCACCAGGCCCCGAAGGTGGAGAAGCGGAACCAGTTCCGCCTGATGCTGCAAATCACTTCTCCTCGTCGAGCTGCAGACAAGTTGAAGTATCTAGCCGGTTCCGAGGCAGCCATGGGCGCTTGGGTGGGAGATGTGACTCCGGAGGCAACGGCTCAAAGGCTCCGTGAGGTAATGCAGTGAATCTAACTGCAAATGCCCAAGCGGGATTTCTATCAAGTTTTGGCTACGCACCAACCGGTGTTTGGTCTGCTCCAGGAAGAGCTAACCTAATTGGCGAACACACCGATTACAACAATGGTTTCGTGCTTCCCTTTGGCATCAACTTCCGCACCTATGCGGCGGTGTCCTTGCGCACTGATCGCATCTGCAAAGTGGTGAGTGAAATTGACAGCAGGGTCTATGAGATTTCACTCGATGACCCAAAGCCAACCGGATTGGACTGGGCGCTTTACCCTCTTGGCGTCGCATGGGTAATGAGAGATAAGGCAACATCTGGTTTTGATTGCTACATCACCTCAGATGTGCCAATTGGTGCAGGGCTCTCCTCCTCTGCCGCAATCGAAAGCTCCATGGCGAGCGCGCTAAATGAACTTTGGGGTGCAGGACTTAGCCGCAAAGAGCTCGCACTTATTGGCCAGCAGGCTGAGAACCAGGTCGTTGGTGCCCCAACCGGCATCATGGACCAAACCGCTTCGATGATGGCTCAAAACGATGCCGCTGTCTTAATTGACTGCCAAAGTTTGGAAATCACAGTGGTTGACCTAGGACTCAGTAAGCACGACCTAGTGGTTGCGGTGATCGACACCCAGGTCTCCCACTCACATGCTCACGGTGGTTATGGTTCAAGAAGAACCTCCTGCGAAGTTGGTGCCAAGGAACTTGGAGTTTCATCGCTTCGAGAACTCTCGCTCTCTGATCTCCCAAGAGCTCAATCCCAGCTTGACGACGAAACCTTCAGGCGAGTGCGTCACATCATCACCGAGAACCAAAGAGTGCTCGACACTCTAATTGCGCTGCGCGAAGGCCACCTTGCGTCTTTGGGCAGATTGCTTTTGGAATCCCACGCCTCGATGCGGGATGACTTTGAAATCTCGGTTGCCGAGTTGGACCTAGCGGTTGAGACTGCAATGGCAACCGGCGCAATCGGTGCTCGCATGACCGGAGGTGGCTTTGGTGGGGCAGCAATTGCGATCATCCACAAAGACAAGCTTGCGGAACTTGCAAACAACTGCGAGCTGGCTTTTGCAAAGGCTGGATTCAAAGCGCCAAGGGTATTCTCTGTGACCCCATCTGAAGGTGCTAAGCGAGAGCTCTAAACAGTTGCCGCAACTGCAACGCCAGCATCAACCAGCTCATCAATCGCAGCCTCAGTGGATCCTGCCGATACGCCGGCGGTCAAAGAGGTAATCACCCGAACATCCAAACCGAACTTCTTGGCATCAAGTGAAGAGGCTCGAACGCAGTAGTCGGTTGCAATGCCAACCACATCAACCTCGGTAATCCTCAAGCGAGTGAGCAAGTCCTGAATCTTTTCGTCAGCATCCGTGACGCCCTCAAAGATGGAGTAGCCAGGCTGATCCTGACCTTTTTTGATGTGGCTGTCTATCAGCGAAAGATCTAGATTCGGATGATATTCGGCACCGGGGGTGCCGG
Organism: Microbacteriaceae bacterium; assembly: GCA_027487865.1. Lineage (GTDB taxonomy): Bacteria > Actinomycetota > Actinomycetes > Actinomycetales > Microbacteriaceae > Aquiluna. The sequence continues at coordinate 282,381 of JAIYCT010000002.1, read as the reverse complement.
CAATGCAGTGCAGCGGCCAGGTGTTCACAAAATCCGGGTCAGTACCGGCTGCTGGAAAATGACCGCCGTTGGCACTATTTGGCGTGTGCCAATCCCGGGATGCAATCACAATGTCGTATTGGGATTTGTTACCCCTGAGATAGTTGGTGATACTGCCTGCAACTTGAGCGCCACCCAGGCAGGCCAAAGCACCACCCTCGCAAAAGTCGTTCTGCACATCAATAACGAACAGAGCCTTAGACATTGCTACTGATTACCCAATAGCGTTCCGCAGTTATAGATGCCCATTGCTAGATCATCCATTGCTTCGCGATTTGCCTCTGTTACCTTGCCCAGGTTGTAGATGGTGAACAGCAGGTTGCCACCGTCTGGGGTTTGCATAAACCCAGCCAAGGTGTATCCGGTTTGAATCCAGCCGGTCTTGGCGGTGATCTTTCCAGCGGCATCCTCAAGACGATACGAGAGTGAACCGGGTGTTCCTGCCACCGGCATACCGTCCTTGATTACTTCGAAATCGCCATAGCCGGCCTGAATCAGTCCCAGCAGCGAGTTGATCAGCGCAGGCGATGCCGCGTTGTAATCCGATAGTCCTGAACCATCTTCGATTCTGAGGGAGCTAAGGTCCAAGCCGGTGTTCTTCAAAGCAAGCTTGTATGCCCCATCAAGCGAGGCAAAGCTGGTTCCGAATCCAGTGTCGATGGCAACCAAGCGCGCAAGTGCTTCTGCCAAGGTGTTGTCGGAGACCACGAGCATGTAGTCGATCCACTCCTTGATCGGCCGAGATGTGACCTTGGCAATTTCCCGTGCAGTGGTAGGAGCAATTCCATTTACCACAACCGCTTTAGTTCCTGCCGCCCCAAGCGCTTCCCTAAACCACTTACCTGCTCTAGCAACCGGATCGCTACCGCGAGCAGAGTCCTTCCCGGCAGGGTTGTTTCGGTCACCATCGATCTGCAGCGCAGAGACTCTGGACATGTAGCCCTCGGCAATGCCCTTCTTGTCCCAATCGTTCTTCCAGTCGCCATTTTTGGCACCGTAGAGCGAACTGTCTACGACAATTTGGCTGAAGGTTTGACCAGGCAGTGCCTTAGTGATTTGACGAATGAGAGTTGCAAGCTTGGGAGCGTTTTTATAGACGCTTTGGCTTGTCACATCTGTCCTAGAAAGAGTGACGTCACCTGCACCAACCACATACAAAATGCTTGGGTCTAGAGAGTCGACATAAACCCGGGTGGTGACCACATAGTTAGGTCCAAGGGTTTCCAGCGCTGCGGCAGCGGTAACCAGCTTTAGCACCGACGCAGTTCTAGCGCCGACCTTGGAGTTCACATCAAGCAACACAGCGGAGGTTGAAACATCCACCACCTGAGCCTGCAGATCCAAAATGCCGTCAGCTTCTAAAAACTCCTTGACGCTGCAGGACTGTGAAACCACAGCGCTAACAGTTGCGCTTTCGGTTGCAACGGCAGAACTTGTGGCAACGGCAGAGACGGTTGCAGCCTGCGATTCAACTGGCGCTGCGTCCTGGCGGTTCGACAGCGGTCCCAAAAACAAAATTGACAAAAAGAGTAGCCCGGCTACCAAGCCACCGGAAATCCCATAAAGGGCCTGCTTCATTAAACCTGCCTTACGCTTTTACCCATGAAGCTTAACTTGATTGGCCTTGGATTGCTCGTATCACTGCTGGTTGGACCCGGCGCAACAGCTCACGATGACGTTATTGATCAGATTCCAGCGCCCGGTTCTCAGGTCGAAGCCGGTCTGATTGAGATCAAACTCGACTTCTCTAATGAGCTACTGGATCTTGGCAGTGGTGCGGAAATTCTGGTGACCGGACCCGATGGCAGCCCGGCGGCTGCTACCTGCGCTGCGCTGAATGGCACGCTAGCTTCAGCCCAAACCGATCTAGACCAGGCAGGAACTTACAACGTTGCCTGGAGAGTGGTGTCGTCCGATGGACACCCGATTGAGGGCACCTACAAATTTGAACTTCTCAACACTTCAGGCTATGTGGCAAGTGCAAACATCGAGCCTTGCCTGATTGCAACCTCTGCACCGGCTCCACAAGAGCCAGCCAACTACTGGCTACTCTTTGGGTCTTTGGGGCTCGCAGCAGCTGGACTATTCCTGTTTTTGCGCCCTCGGAAGCCACGCCCTAGCAACTAGCGAGGAGACTGCAATCCAAAGTCCTGCAAAGAGCGACTCAAAAATCACAGTGAATCTCAAACCCTCCGGGGCTGAAAGCAGGGCGTAAGCCACATCCATGGCTTGCGAGAACATAAAGCCGGATACTCCGGCGACAATCAAACCAATCACCATTCCCCGAGCACCCTTAGCACTGCGCCTGGCACTCCAGGTCGAAAGAAGCACTAGCCCAAGCATGAGTGCTAGGCCAACTGCTGCCAAAACAACGCTTGGGTGATAGAGGTACTGCAACAGAGCGAGCAGGATTGCCTGAGCAATCCAAAAGATGGTGGTTCTCAATTTGCGATTAATCCAGCTGGCAGAACTGGTCTAGTGGTCCCTTAGGCCCGGCGATAACGATGGTATTTCCCTTGCGAAGCACGGTATCTGGGAAGGCTGGCTTGTAGCCGGAACCGTCGTTTACGGCGACTACTGTGACGCCATAGCTGGCACGAATCTTCGCCTCCGAAAGTGGCTGTTCCTCAAAAACGACTGGGACATAGGTTTTCACCATTACAAAGTCCTCATCGATGTGGACGTAATCCAAAGACTCACCCGAAACCTGGTGGGCGACTCGTCGGCCCATCTCGTACTCAGGGAAGATCACGTGGTGGACACCAATTTGAGTCAGGATGCGACCGTGAGATGCTGAGTTGGCCTTTGCCCAAACCTGCTTGACTCCGATCTGTAGTAGCAGTGACGCGGTCAGAATCGAGGCCTCTAGGTCGGCACCGATGGCAACAACGGCGCTATCCATTTCCGCAATGCCTAGTTCGCGAAGATTCTCTTCGTCTGTGGTGTCAGCAGCAACCACGTGGGTAAGCGTTGGTGCAAGGTGCTGAATAATTCGATCATCGCTGTCGATGCCCAAAACCTGGTGACCGGAATTCACTAATTCGGTTGCCAACGCTGAACCGAAGCGGCCCAAACCAATTACCGCCACGTTTGCGCTGTGGAATCTGCGCTTCACCTTTGGCTTGCTGTTTCCCATTTCTAGCTTCTTTCTTTTTATTGGGTACTACTACCCGATAAGTGGGCTCTCTTTTGGATATTCAAAGTGACGCTTAGCTTTTCTAAGCGCCAAAGCTGTTGCCATCGACACCGGGCCAACACGGCCGATGAACATCAAAATTGCGAACATGACCTTGCCTGGATCGTGCATGTCCATGGTGACACCGGTTGACAACCCCACCGTGCAAACCGCCGACAGTACGTCAAAGATAATCATGTCCAGTGGGAACTCGGTTGTTAGTCGCATGATCACAATGGCGAATGCCGAAACCGAGGCGGTTAGACCGACGATGGTTAGTGCCTGGCGCTGGATAGATCTTGGCAATCTGCGGTTACCGATGTTGACCGCAGTCTCACCGCGGATCTCAGTGAAAACGATGTAGGCCAAAACCACCGCGGTTCCGATCTTGATACCGCCGGCAGTCGATGCTGAGCCACCACCGATAAACATAAGTAGGTCCATACCCAGCCAGGTTGAAGGATGCATTGCGGTTATGTCTTGAGCGTTGAACCCTGCAGTTCTAGGCATAATCGAAGCGAAAATCGAATCAAGAATCTTGGTAAATGGATCAAGCGGCCCAAGAGTCCGTGGGTTATTCCACTCCAGAATTGCAATGTAAGCGGTGCCACCGACCACCAACACCAGAGATGCCCAAAGAATGATGCGGGAGTTCAACGACCACTGAACCGGTAGGAAAACAAACTTGCGACCCAAGAACTTGTTAGTGGAATTCTTGATTCGGTCCCATCCCTCTGCCAACACAGGGAATCCAAGAGATCCCATGAAGGCACCAAAGAAGATCGGGATGATTATCCAACTGTCTCGCGCAAAGCTCATCAAGCTGTCGCTGTAAAGAGCAAAACCGGCGTTGTTGAATGCAGAGATTGCGTGGAAGGCACCGTGGCCAACCGCGTCCTGGAAGTCATAGCCGTACTCGGTGAAGAAGCGATAAAACAAGAAAATGAATAGCAATGCTTCAAAGAACAGCATCATCTGCAAGATGCTGGTGATTAGCTTGCGAACATCCGGATTACCGCTGACGGTTGCTTCTGCTCTAGCCGATACTCGACTGCTTAGAGAAATACGACCATCAACCAGGTATCCCAGCAGGGTTGCAAAGCCAACAATTCCAAATCCACCGATTTGAATCAGCAGGGCGATAACGAAGTGGCCATAGATGTTCCAGTGCGGTGCGGTGTCCACAGATGACAAACCGGTAACCGTCACCGCACTTGCAGAGGTGAACAGGGCATCAGCAAAGCTGGTTGGAGTGCCGCTGACCGAAGTAAACGGCATCATCAATAGAACAGTGCCAAGTGCCACTACGCCCATAAAAGCGAGGACAATCAGTCTGGAGGGGTGAATCTGCTTCTTCAAATCACTCACCTGCCACTTGGGTCTGGGTGTGTGACAAAGCCACGCAAGGCGCTGATTTAGCCAGCTCAGAATTCACCATGCAACTTTACGCCTTTCTGGGAGCGGTTTGGCAAGTATCCAAACCGGATTCTGGAAATAGCTAAACGGTGCAGTGGTTGACTAAAGCATGGTTTTGATTTTTGACGGCGACTGCAAGTTCTGCTCTTCGAGCGCTCGTGCATTTGTCCGCATGACCAAAAATCGTATTCCCACCGCCCCATACCAGCGATCAGACCTAAGCGCTTTGGGATTGAATCTGCAGGACTGCGAACAGGCCGTTCAGTATGTCAGTGACAAAGGGATTGAATCCGGCCACCTGGCGATTTCCCAGGGGTTGATCGATTCCAAGACCATTTGGTCTTTGGCGGGATACGTTTTGAAGTGGCCGGTGATTACCAGCATTGCTTTTGTGGTTTACCACTGGGTAGCAAAAAACCGACACCGGCTACCCGGAGGCACACCGGCCTGCTCGATTGATGGTAGGTAAAGCGGTTTTGTAAACGCTTGCTTTTACTCCCTTTTGTCTCACTACTATTGGTGTAATTAAGTACCGCAATCGCTTACAGGAGGAACCCATGTCGGGCGCCAGCATTCTCGTTTACGCCGAGCGCGTGGGAGGAAGCCTTTCCGAGATTGAGAAGCTACTTGCGGGTCCACTAAAAGACTTCAGCGGCATTCACGTGCTTCCGTTCTTTCACCCGTATGACGGTGATGACGCGGGCTTTGACCCAATTGACCACAGCATTGTGGATCCTCGTCTTGGCAACTGGACTGACTTCAAGCGCATTTCCGAGACCCACGAGCTCACAGCTGACCTGATTGTGAACCACGCCTCCTACCTCTCCCCGGAGTTTTTGGATTGGCAGGAAAAGGGTGATGACTCAGAGTTTGCAGGAATGTTCCTCACCTACGATGTGGTGTTCCCAAATGGCGGAACCGAAGAAGGTATTACCTCTTTCTACCGACCTAGACCGGGCTTCCCCTTCACCGCTTACAACGTTGCCGGTGAGCGCAGATTGGTTTGGACAACCTTCATGCCATCGCAGGTTGACATCGACATCAACCACCCAGCTGGACAGGACTACCTGGACCGAGTGTTGCGTGCCCTAAAGTCCGGTGGCGTCAAGGTCGTTCGCCTAGATGCAATTGGCTATGCCGTAAAGACTCCGGGCACAGACTCGTTTATGACTCCAGAGACATTGGAGTTCGTAAAAGAGCTGACCGAGAAGATCCACGGTTACGACATGCGAGTTCTAGTCGAGGTTCACGCTCACTACACCCAGCAGTTGGACATCGCACCGCTGGTTGATCTGATCTACGATTTCCAAACCGCGCCGCTGCTATTGCACTCTTTCTTCACTGGCACGGTTGATCGCTTGGACAACTGGTTCAAGATTCGCCCAGACAACTGCCTAAATGTGCTGGATACCCACGATGGTTACGGCGTGATTGATGGCGGACCAATTGGCGGTCGCCCAGGTCTTATCACCCAAGACGAGATGGCCTTTATCTTCAAAAAGGCCGAGGAGAACACCGGCGGCCACTCCGCAATTGCCAGCGTGATCCCGCAGTGGTTTGACTTGCCACACCAGATCAATGCCACCTTGCCGAACATCTTGGCTAATGACACCGCTTATGTAATCTCTCGCATGGTGCAGTTCTTGCTGCCGGGAGAACCGCAGGTCTACTACGTCGGGCTCTTCAACGGCATGGATGACAAAGAGCTTTTTGCAACAACTGCCCAGGGTCGTGACACCAACCGCCACAACTACACCCCTGCGGAAATTGACCAGGCTCTCAAGAGTGAGGTAACCCAGGCGATTATTGCGATGGCGAGAATTCGCAGATCGAGCGCCTTCGAAGGCAACTTCGCCTGGCAGGTATTGGGTTCGGACAGGCTAGCCATGAGCTGGACCGGAGCTAAAGATGAGCTGCACTTTGAATTTGCAACTACCGTCGGTGCGCCTAGCTTCAGCTTGGTTCACAAATCAGCAGCCGGTGAGCGCCGGTTTACAACGATTGCCGAACTGGCAAGCTTTTAGTTACTGACCAACTGCCTTACGCACGAGCTTTGAAATCTGCTCTGCCACCGCTGGAGTGAATTCCAGAACCGCGAAACTGGTTGCGAACATATGACCGTCATCCAGCTGGGCTGCCTCTTGGAACCCAAAGGTTGAGTAGCGAGATTCAAACTTCGAACCGGCCTGGAAGAAACAAACCACCTTGCCATCGAGGTAGTAGGCAGGCATGCCATACCAAGTCTGAGGTTTGAGCTTCGGTTCAATTGCAAGCACTAGATCATGAATCCCCTGGGCGAGTTTCTTCTCTTGGGGATTCATCTCCGAAATCTTGCGACTGACCTGCTCCTCACCAGATAGCTTTTTGAACTCTCGCTGCTCGCGAGCCCTCTCCTGCATGGCGGCTTTTTCGGCATCGCTGAAAGTAGGCACGGCACTTCCTTTTCACAACTAAAACTGGTTCAAAGCTTAAGGGAATGAGTGCTGTGCGACTAACGCCAAAAACTCTCAGGAAATTCTAAGGAATTCATCTCTAGGAAACCGTCGGCGCGTCCTTTGTTCACCATTTGCATCAAAGAAGTTTGCTTCGCTAATCGATAGTTTCCCCGAACGTCCCCCAAACAAGGAGAACAAATGCGCAAATACATTGCTTTGTCGCTAATCCCGGCAGCAATTTTAGGTATGAGCATCCCAGCTTCGGCAAACTCAACTGAGCCGATTTACCTAGAGTCAGTAAAGGCAACCGCAAAGCTTTCGGTGCTTGCAACATCTGGTAACACCTACGGCAGCTGGATGGTTCCAGGTATTCCAGACGGCATGGGTGCTTACACCCAGGGCGGCAAGCTTCAGATCCTAATGAACCACGAGATCGCAGCGACTGGCATCGCAGCAAGCATTTCTCGCGCTGCAGGTGACGCAACCGGTGGTTCAACCATCACTCGCTTCACCGTTGACCCAGTAACCGGCAAGGTTCTAGATGCCAAAGAGCACCTAAACGACGTCATCTGGTACGACTACGCACTCGGCCTACACGCGGCTGCACCGGGCGCACCAGCTTACGCTCCGGCATCGACTGTGGCTCACACCCGCATGCTAAACCGCTTCTGCTCTGCAGGATTGGCAGCAGCCGGCGTACTTTCCTACAAGTCTGGCAAGACCACCATTGGCTACACCGGCAACGTTTTCCTAACCGGTGAAGAAGCTGGTGTTGAGTCTCGTGCATTCGCTGCAAACGAAGCTGGTCAGCTAGTTCAGCTACCACGCCTAGGTCTTGCATCTTGGGAGTCTTTCCAGGTAGCTAACACCAAGACTGCAACCACCGTTGTTCTAGGTGGCGAGGACGGCAACGACATCGACTCTCAGCTTTGGATGTATGTTGGAACCAAGAACAACAAGGGTCTTTGGTTCGAAAAGGCCGGACTAAACAACGGTAAGAACTACGTTTTGGGAATCAACGGCGTCAGGACTGACACCGCATTCCGCGCTTCCTACTCGAAGAACGTATCCGTACCGGTTTCCTTCAACGAGGTTAACTGGAGGAACAGCGGAACCCTTCAGAACGAATTCGCACAGACCTGGGGTGTTGGTTTCTCTCGCGTTGAAGATGGCGCGTTTGACCCTAAGAACCCAAACGTCTACTACTTCGTAACCACTCAGTCCAACAAGGATGCAAAGGCTACTACTCCAAACCCAGCAACCCCAACCGTCTCCCGTGACGGTGGAGCGCTATGGAAGCTAACCTTCAAGGACGTCAAGAAGCCGCTAGCTGGTGCGACACTAACCATGCTGCTAGATGGTTCTGAGGCTCCTTACCTATCCAAGCCAGACAACATTGAGGTCGACGACCTTGGCAACGTGTTGATCCAGGAGGATCCGGGTAACAACGCTCTCCGTGCGCGTCTAGTGGCTTACAACACCAAGACCGCTCAGCTAGCAACCGTTCTACAGTTCAAGCAGCAGTACTTCGAAAAGGGTCAGGCAGCATTCATGACCGAAGACGAGGAGTCCAGCGGTGTTACCGATGTGACCAAGTTCTTCCGAAAGAGCACTAGCGACAAGAGCCGTTACTACATCTTGAACGCACAGATCCACGCTACCCCTGCAATCTCTAGACCAGACATCGCAGACGCAGCAACCAGCTTGGCAAGCATCATCGAGGGTGGACAGCTTTACGTCCTCGAGATCTCCGACTGGGCAGCAATCTACAACTAGTTCAAAGGAAAATGCCCCTCCTGAAAGGGAGGGGCATTTTCACATTTAAGCCTGATCCTTAGCACTCCACTACGTTCACGGCCAGCCCGCCAGTGGAGGTCTCTTTGTACTTCGATGACATATCCAACCCCGTCTGGCGCATGGTCTCAATAACGGTGTCCAGCGAAATCTTGTGCACACCATCTCCCATCAGGGCAAGCCTCATGGCCGCCACTGCAGTCCCGGCCGCAATCGCATTGCGCTCGATGCATGGCAGCTGCACAAATCCACCAACAGGGTCGCAGGTCAGACCCAGGTTGTGCTCCATGGCAATCTCAGCAGCGTTTTCAATCTGCTCTAGGGTCCCACCCATGACAGCGGTAATGGCTGCCGCAGCCATAGAGCAGGCCGAGCCCACCTCACCCTGACAACCCGCCTCAGCGCCCGAGATCGAGGCGTTGCGTTTGTAGAGCGAGCCAATCGCGGCTGCCGTTAGCAGGTAATCAAAGGCAATTTTCTCGTCGCTCACGCCACGAAACCGGTGGGCAAAATAGGCAACCGCTGGAATGATTCCGGCAGCTCCATTGGTCGGAGCAGTGACAACCCTGTTTCCGGCAGCGTTCTCTTCATTGACCGCAATGGCGAAGGCTTGCAGCCACTCCGCTGTCAGGTCTCCGACCGCGGTCCCGTCTTCCACCACGCGGTGCAGAGCGGCAGTCATCGACTTTGCCCTTCTGGGGACCTTGAGAAAACCAGGGAGGATTCCCTCGGCTTGCAGACCGTTCTCGATGCAGTTGCGCATCGCCTCCCAGATACTTTTCAGCTTCTGGTCGACAACATCTTTGGGGTGCATGGCGATCTCATTCGCATATGTCAACTCGGCGATGGTCATCGAATTAGCTTTAGCCAACTGAATCAGTTCGACCGCCGATGCGAAGGGATATGGAACCTCGGTTCCGTCCTCCTCCTGCTGCAGTCCGAGGGTCTCAATAAAGCCTCCCCCGACACTGAAGTAGGTCTGCTCCTGGACCACGTGACCTGCAAGCAGTGCCTGAAAAGTCATTCCGTTTGAGTGATGAGAGAGTCTTTCTCGAGAGCGCAGCTCGAGGTTTTCTTCCGCGAATGGGACCTCGCGGTTCAGGATAGAAATTCTTCCGGATTCAATAGATCTTTCAAATGCACCTCGAACCATTTCTGGGTCGCACAGCTCTGGGGTGTAACCAGCCAGACCAGCTGCGAGGGCGTCCTTCGTGCCGTGCCCAACTCCGGTGGCCGCCAGTGAGCCGTAGAGAATCACCTGGACTCGATCTATTTCCTGGCCCTCCACTAGATGGGCAAAGCGAAATGCTGCACGCATCGGACCCACGGTGTGAGATGAAGACGGTCCGATGCCGATTGTGAATAGATCTAGTGCGCCAATTTGCTTCATAGTCTTTCCTCGCGAAAAGCGGGCCGACAAAACTAGTCGACCCGCTTTCGCTATTGGAGTTACACCTACTTGGTGTTGTCTACTGCGTACTGCTCTTCCGGAGACATCACTAGGTTGTGACGGCCTCGAACAGCGAACGCAATCAGCATCACGATGTAAATCACAGCGATACCGGCGATTGCGGTCTGGAATGCAGGGTTAATGAGGTAACCCACGAATGAGATACCGGCGATAACCGCTGCAATAACCGCTCCTGGGACTCCCCAAGGAGAACGGTATGGACGGTCGATGTTTGGTAGGTTGCGACGAAGCAGCAGGAAGCTGATTGCCTGCATCATGTAGGCAAGCATTGCTCCCCAAACCGCAATGTTTAGCACGATTGCACCGGCAACTGCTCCGGCACCCTCGGCGTCAACAGCCGTTAGTACCTCAATAGCCAACAGCGCTACGAACCCAATAATCGCTCCGGCAATCAATGCCACCAATGGGGTTTTTGAACGGTTGGTAATCGAGAGGAACCTCGGGTAGTAACCCGCTCTGGATAGTGAGTACATGTTTCTACCGTAAGCAAACATGATTCCCTGCAGCGAGGCCAACAGACCGATTAGTGCAACTAGGCCCAGTAGTGCAGCAGCCTGATCGCCAACCATCGCACGGAAGCCATCCAAAAGCGGCTCGCCTGCGACCCTAAGTTCCTCGGCACCAACGATTCCGGTGTTCAAGAAAAGAATTAGTAGACCGAAGACAATTAGGGTGGTGCGAGCCCAAAGTCCAGCTCTTGGGATGTCACGCACTGGGTTGTGGGATTCTTCCGCAGCAAGTGGCAGTTCCTCGATACCAAGGAAGAACCAAACCGCAAACGGAATTGCCCACAGGATTCCCTCCCAGCCAAATGGCAAGAACGCTGTCTGGCCAGGGTCTGGAGCGATGTTGAAGAGGTTGTCCCATGAGAACAGACCCGATGCTGCGGCCATGATTGAGAAAACCAAAAGGATTGCGAGGGAAATGATCGCCACCACAATTGCAAATCTAAATGCGACCTTCGCGCCGGTGGCGTTCAAGGCCACGAATACAACGTAGAGGATGATCCACCAAGCCCAGTTCGGCAGAGATAACCCGAACAGTTCGGAGAAGATGCCATCTGCGTAGCTTGCCGAGAAGAACACAATAACTGCGGTCGTCGCAACATAGGCAATGGTCTCCGCCAAGCCGGTGATGAATCCACCCCACGGGCCCATTGCAGATCTGGCGAATGAGTACGCGCCTCCGGTGTGAGGCATAGCTGAGGACATCTCACCGATTGAGAACATCAGACCGTAGTACATGACGACGAGGATTGCGAAGGCGATTAGTAGACCGCCGAAACCACCTACGTCCAGCCCGAAGTTCCAGCCGGAGAAGTCTCCGGAGATAACGGCCGCGACAGCCAATCCCCAAAGGCCATAGATTCCAGCCGCTCGTTTCAGCTGGCGCTTTTCAAAATAACCGTCCTCAGGACGCTTGTAGGTTGCGCCTGAGACTTTGACATGCTCTGAAGACATTTGCTTCCTAATCTGTCGCCCCAGAAAAGTCCCCGAGTCGAGGGCTCTCCACGCACGACGTTGTGAATGGATGAAACAATTTCAATCTAGACCCAAAAGAGGGCACCTCGTGTGTTGATTTTGCAATATCTGAAATATTCCTTCAGACGCATCAGATTGTTATATTTTTTCGCTCTGAGGTCCAAAAGTAGCCAACGCACATCCAGAGATAGTTGTAGTGTTTGGTCAAAGGTAGGAAATTCGACCTCAAAGAAGAGGGTGTTATGTCGAACAAAGGATTCATTAGCCTCGAGCAACTGAAGAACCTCTATGAATCAGGTGAGATTGACACCGTGGTCATGGGGTTCACAGACATGCAGGGCCGCCTAATTGGCAAGCGGGCCTCTGCCCGTCACTTCATTGAGAATCTTGCTGGGCATGGCGCCGAGTGTTGCAACTACCTACTGGCGGTTGACATCGAGAACAACACCGTGCAGGGCTATGACATCAGCTCTTGGGACACCGGTTATGCGGACATGGCGATGATTCCCGACATGAGCACTATGCGAATGGCACCCTGGCTTCCGGGCAGCGTCATCGTAAACACAGATCTCTACACCACCAGTCATGAGCTCATTGCCGAGTCTCCCAGGTCGATTTTGTTACGCCAGGTCGAACGCCTGGAGAAGTTGGGGATGCGGGCATTTGTCGGTACCGAGCTGGAGTTCATTGTCTTTGACGACACCTACCGCGAGGCTTGGGCAAAGGGTTATAAGGACCTCAAGGCTTCGACCGATTACAACGTGGACTACGACATCTTGGCTTCCACCCGCTTAGAACCAATGCTGCGCGAAATTCGAAACTCAATGGATGCTGCAGGCATGTATTGCGAGGGCGTCAAAGGCGAGTGCAATCTCGGTCAGCAGGAAATCGCTTTCCTTTATGACGAGGTAGTGCGCACCTGCGATAACCACGGTGTCTACAAATCCGGAGCCAAGATAATCGCCGAGAAGCACGGCAAGTCACTTACCTTCATGGCAAAGTACAACGAGCGGGAGGGAAACTCCTGCCACATCCACATGTCTTTCCGAGGCCTCGACGGATCGGCGGTATTCGCTGATAAGTCCGACCCTCGCGGAATGTCGGCTACTTTCAAGAGCTTCCTTGCCGGACAGATGAAGCTAATGCGCGAGTTCTCGCTGCTCTACGCTCCTCAGATCAACTCCTACAAGCGCTACGTGGAGGGCAGCTTTGCCCCCACCGCGATTGCCTGGGGCCTTGACAATCGAACTTTGGCGTTGAGGGTTGTTGGCCAGGGGCACGGCATGAGGGTTGAGAATCGAGTGCCGGGTGGCGATGTAAATCAATACCTCGCGACTGCTGCCATGATCGCAGCAGGAATCTACGGGATTGAGAACAATCTTGACCTTGAGGAAATGACGGTCGGAAACGGTTACGCATCTGACAAGCCTCGTATCCCCTCCAGCATGCCCGAGGCGATGGAGCTGTTCGCAAATTCGAAGATTGCCCGAGAGGTTTTTGGAGACGCAGTAGTAGATCACTATGTGCACTACGCGAAAACCGAGATCAGGGACTACAACTCCGCAGTGACAGAGTGGGAGCGAGTCAGAGGATTTGAGCGTGTCTAATCCGCTTATTGGTCTAACTAGCTACCGACAGCGTGGACAAACGGGTGTTTGGGACACCGAGATGGCAATGTTGCCTGCCTTCTACCTAGAGGGTGTGTCCAGAGCCGGTGGCGTCCCTGTGATTATTCCGCCGCAGGCAATCGGTCAAGCTGATGCCGCAGAAATTGTTTCAAGGCTCGACGGTCTGATTATTTGCGGCGGTCGCGACGTTGATTCAACCAGATATGGCCAGGCCCCTCACCCAAATGCTGAGGATGCGGATTCGGTACGCGATGAGATGGAGGACACACTCCTAACCGCCGCCATAAAGGCGGAGCTGCCGCTGCTCGGAATCTGTCGAGGCGCCCAGATGCTCAATGTAAATCGTGGTGGAACACTGATTCAACACCTACCGGATGTTTTGGGCGATAACCGATACCAGCTCGGTGGTGGTGTATTCACCCATATGGATCTGAATGTCTTACCCGGCACAAAGCTGAGTCAGTCTGTTTCAAGCCCGGTAGTTTCAGGGGCAGCTCTTTATCACCACCAGGCAATTGACCAATTGGGCGAGGGCCTTGTTGTCTCGTCGAAGAGCCCAGACGGTGTGATTGAGGGAATCGAACTTGAGAATTACCCATTTGGAGTGGCTGTGCAGTGGCACCCTGAGCAGACGCTCGACAACCTAGATCTATTCAAAGCACTAGTTGCCGCCGCTAAGGCGCGCAGAGGAGCAAAATGACCTTCCACGTAATAAATCCTGCGACCGAAGAGCAGATTGCATCGATAGAGCACACCACCGAGGAGCAGGTGGACAAGGCTGTTATTCGAGCTAAAGCCGCCCAGCGCAAGTGGGCTGCTCTTGCTCCATCCGAGCGCGCCCGCGGTCTGCATGACTTTGCTCGGGTGGTTGAGCAGCACGTTGAGGAACTTGCACAGCTTGAGGTCGCTAACTCTGGACACCCCATTTCTCAGGCTAGATGGGAAGCCAACCACGTTCGAAATGTGCTGGACTACTACGCCGCAGCACCGGAGCGCATGGCAGGCAAGCAAATTCCAGTTGCTAATGGAATGAGCATCACATTCCACGACCCAATTGGTGTCATTGGAATCATTACCCCTTGGAACTTTCCAATGACCATCGGTAGCTGGGGTTTTGCCCCGGCTCTGGCAGCGGGTAATGCTGTATTGCTCAAGCCAGCGGAGTGGACTCCAATGACGAGCATCCGGCTTGGTGAACTAGCGCAAGAGGCTGGTCTACCCGAGGGTCTCTTCCAGGTGCTACCTGGAAGCGGATCTGTAGTCGGATCAAGGTTTGTCACTCACCCAGAAATTGGGAAGGTTGTCTTCACAGGCTCAACCGAAGTGGGTAAGCAGGTTATGCGCGGGGCAGCCGATCAGGTGAAGCGGGTAACCCTTGAGCTCGGCGGAAAAAGCGCAAACATAGTTTTCGCGGATTCAGATGTCGCCAAGGCGGCTGCGACAGCGCCAAGTTCAGTGTTTGAAAATGCCGGCCAGGATTGCTGCGCGCGTTCCAGAATCCTTGTCCAGCGCAGCGTGCTGGATGAATTCCTGAGCGGTTTGGAGACCTCGGTTAAAGCCTTCAAGGTCGGGGACCCGAGGGACGAGAGCACGGATATGGGGCCACTGGTTTCGAAGAAGCATTTTGATTCAGTGTCGGGCTACCTCGATGGCGCTGATGTCTTGTTCAAAGGCAGTGCTCCATCAGGCCCGGGATATTTCATGGCACCAACCGTTTTGATGGCAAAGGGTGAAAATGACCGCTGCTTCAAAGAAGAAGTATTCGGGCCGGTGGTTTCGGTATTGCCTTTCGAAGATGAGGCGGATGCAATCAGAATCGCGAACGATTCCATCTATGGACTAAGCGGGTCGATCTGGACCAGGGACCTGGGTCGAGCGATTCGAGTGTCCAGGGGAATTGAGAGTGGAAATCTATCGGTGAATTCTCACTCCTCCGTTCGATACAACACCCCCTTTGGAGGAATGAAGCAGTCTGGACTTGGTCGCGAGCTAGGCCCAGACGCTCCGCTGCACTTCACAGAAGAAAAAACTGTTTACTACTCGGCTGAATAGGAGAAAGCAATGAGCATCAAGAAACTGGATCTGACCCAAAGACTGGCGGGCAAAGTCGCCGTGATCACCGGAGGTGCTTCAGGAATTGGTCTTGCCACCGCCAGAAGATTTGCGGCGGAGGGGGCAAAGGTTGTGATTGCCGACATGGATCCGGCAAGCGGCCAGCGCGCAGCCGATGAGGTCGGCGGTAACTTCGTGCAGGTCAACGTCGCGGACGAGGAGCAGGTGAACAACCTGTTCGAAACGGTCTTCAAAATGCACGGCAGCGTCGACGTTGCCTTCAATAACGCTGGAATCTCGCCACCGGATGACGACTCAATCGAGACCACCGAGATGCCTGCTTGGCAAAAAGTGCAAGACGTAAACCTAAAGAGTGTTTACCTCTGCTGCCGAGCAGCCCTGAAGTACATGACCCAGCAGGGATCTGGCTCAATCATCAACACTGCTTCATTTGTGGCAGTGATGGGAAGTGCTACCAGTCAGATCTCCTACACAGCATCTAAGGGTGGTGTGTTGGCGATGAGCCGCGAACTCGGTGTGCAGTTTGCTCGCCAGGGCATTCGAGTTAACGCGCTCTGCCCTGGTCCAGTGAACACTCCACTGCTTCAGGAGCTCTTTGCAAAAGACCCTGAGCGTGCAGCGCGACGTCTAATCCACATTCCGATGGGAAGGTTTGCAGACCCAGACGAGCTAGCGGCAGCCGTAGCGTTCTTGGCTTCGGATGACAGCTCATTTATTACCGGCTCTACCTTCTTGGTCGATGGTGGAATCTCAGGCCACTACGTAACACCCATGTGATGCAAGCCGAGACGGCAATACCTGACTCAGTTTTTGCTGTAGCAAACTCCACTCTGCTGTTGACCAGGATTCGCAGTGGAAACGTCTACGAAGAAACTGTGGAGCGGATTCTGCAAACCATAAAGCTCGGCTTTGCCTCGCCTGGACAAAAACTGCCTGCGGAACGAGATCTCGCTGGGCTTATGGGAGTCTCTCGAGACACTGTTAGGGTGGCGATTTCCTCGCTGGTTGAAGCTGGTTTCTTGGAAATAAGCCGAGGTCGCTACGGAGGAACATTCGTCTCTGCATCGCTTCCTGAGCAAGTCAGGCCGCACGCCAAGTTCGAGTCAAAAGCTCTTGAGGAAGCCATTTTGTTTCGGGAGGTGGTGGAGTGCGGCGCGGCCTATCAGTCGGCTAAGTCTGACCTAAGCGCAGACCAGCAAAAAGCACTACATCAAGCTCACCGGGACACCACCTTGTCATCGGCAGCTGACTACCGAAGATTTGATTCTCGATTTCACCTGCTAATCGCGGAGTCTTGTGGATCAAACAAACTGCTCGAAGAGGTGGCTTTTTCGCGCTCGAGGATCAACGAGATGCTCGATCAAATTCCGTTGCTGCCACCAAACATCAAGCACTCCAATGAGCAACACCGGGAGATTCTGGAAGCCATTATTAGCCGCAATCCAACCCTTGCCTCCGAACTCATGAGGACTCACCTAGAGGGATCGGCCGCATTGCTGCGAGGTTTTCTTTCTTAGCGAAGCCCTGCAACTCGCTCTAGAAACTGATCCACTAGGTCAAATGTGCGAAGCCGCGCTGCAGGGTCCTCGTTTTGGGTTTGACGCAACATCACATCCGGATCTTGGCCATCCTCAGTTATCTCTTCTCGACCGTCCCAAACCAGCCACTGTTCAAGCGTGGAGGCGTTCAGCTCGGGATGAAACTGCAGGGCGAGTGCGCGCTTATAGGTAAAGGCTTGAGAGGCTTTAGGGGTGCGTGCGATCTCTACCGATCCCGGAGGCAACTCCCAGCGGTCATAGTGGAACTGGAACCAAGGTCCATTTCCCACCAGTGACGGGTCATCGCTAAAGATGTATGTCCACCCCAATTCTGGGCTGGGTGCTCTGTCGACTTTGCCGCCTAGAGCTCGAGCCAGAAGCTGGCCACCAAAACAGATTCCAAGGACTGGCTTACCTGCTTCAACTGCCGCTGCAATCCAGTCGAGCTCACTTTGCAACCAGTTTCCAATGCAGGCGTCATCCCAGACCCCCCAAGGGGAGCCGAGAGGAATGATGAGGTCGTAATCGTTGAAGTCAGGAAAACTGAACTCGATGTTGGGAGTTCGGTAGTTTTCCTCTGACACGATTGGAAGAGTCTCAATCTCAAATCCGTGCATCTCAAGTCTCTCGCCCACTGGTCCGACCGGAGAGACGTGATCGTGCTGCACAAACAATGCCTTCAGTGCCATCTCGATAGTCCTTCCTGCTTCTAGATCTCCAACGGGGTTACGGTTCAACTTGTTCAGAGCCACCCAGGAGAATCGAACTCCTGACCTGCTCTTTACGAGGGAGCTGCTCTACCGACTGAGCTAGGGTGGCGCATGCCTTCGGCACGTCAAAAGTTTAGCGGCAAAGAAAAACAGGCAACTATTGAGGTTGCCCGTTTCTCTAGGAGGCCTTTACCCGATCAATTCGCCTAAGTGCCGCATCCTCGATTGGAGATTCAGGTCCAATGGCAAATCTCATTAGCGATAGCAGGCTGGTGGTGATCGGACGCAGTAGCCAAAGTGGAGCTGAGCGAATTCCAATTAGCGCTCGGAACCTTGGATCTAGGCTTGCGACCGCAGAGTAGAAGAGAAGTTTGTAGACGGGTTTAGTCAGTGGCGGCAGCGGCGCGTTCTTAATCCACTTGATCACAGCGCGGGTCTGGTCGGTGACTATTAGCTCCTCTGAAAACTCATCCAGCAACAGGTTGAGCTCTGCTTCCGAAGTTGGAACATCGTCCAGCCCAAGTGGCGCGACAGATTTACCCCAGAGCCTCACGTAGGCATCTGCACCGCCCGGAATGGGAGCCTTGGAGTAGTTCTGATGAGACCTCAGGAAACTCTCCATAAAGGCGATGTGTACCCAAAGCAGAAGTCTTGGGTCAGCAGCTCGATAGCTTGAGGTTTCACCCTGTGCCGTTTGGTACTCGCCGCTAACTCTGGTGTGCATGCGATTGACTCGGCCAGCTTCATTCTGAACGGCCTGGTTGGATCCGAAAGTTGTGATGGTCAGCCAGCGAATGGTTCCGGAGAGTCGGCCTAATGGATCCTGCTCATACCTTGAGTGCTGGGCAACGCCAGCAAGAGATCCTGGGTGAAGGGCCTGCATCAATAGCGCTCTTACTCCCCCTACCAAGGTGGAGAAGTCTCGGTGAATAATCCAGGGAGCATCATTAGGGGAAAACATTCCGATGTCATCGCCTTCGGCAACCACCGAAAGCCACGGTGGGTTTCCATCGGTTGCTCCAGAGAGCAGCTTTCGAAAGCGAATTGAAAGCTTTTCTTGTAGCTTGGTGTTCTTACTAGGCATCTGTCTATATCTCCTGAAAGGGCAACCATGGAAACCTCGCAACTAATCCGAGAATTCAATACAAATCGCCTGCACCTGATTTTGGCCCAGCTGGCACCGACAGGACTATTGGCATTCGCTGCAATCGCTACCCCAGAAATTGCCGGGTCAGGCAATTATCTCAAGATTGGTTTCGCCCTGATTCTTCTGGCAAGCGGAATCCTTGGGGCACTTGCTGAGTATTCAGCTGCCTCACAGGCCCAAGCAACCATTGACTCACTGAAGTTAGTAACCGACAAGTACCCACTGGTCGAGAGAATCATTAGCTTCAGACCGTGGCTTGAAATCGCCAAGTTTGTGACCCCGGCAATCTTCGTTGGAATCTTTATCGCGATTCTGCTGGGACTGTTCGCCTAAGAACTAATTGCAGATAAGTTCTGCAGATCCAAGATTGTCACCCAACAAATAATTCTCAACATGGTCATTGACGCAAGTATCCGAACCGTAGGCTGTGTGACCTTCGCCTTGGAATGTCAGTAGCGTCGCTCCACTTAGGATCTTTGCCAAGCTGACCGCCTGCTGATAAGGAGTTGCCGGATCTCCAGTTGTTCCAATCACCAACGGACCGACTTCTAGACCGACCGCGTAGTCAATTTCGACCATGGATTTCCCCTCGGGCCAGCCAAGGCAACCTAGTTCTGGGAAGGCGAAGTACTTGCCAAAGACTTTGCTGGCATCAAGCGCGGACTGCTTCACAATCGCAAAGTCCTCTGGGGCAACTCGCTCATCGGCGCAATTGATGGCGGTGTTTGCCTCATTGATATTGGAGAGGTAACCGCCCTCCGGGTCTTTGTCGTTGTAGAAGTCGGCAAGCAGCATTAGCGTCGAACCATCACCCTCAAACGCCTCTTCAAAAGCTTGGGTTAGATAAGGCCACGAAGCTTGCGAATAAAGCGCCGCAAAGATTCCATAGAGCGCAGCCGTCAGTCCAACCTCACGCTCATACTGACTGGACAGCTTGGTTGTTTGAAGATCTACTAAAAGCTCATCTACCCGCTTCAAAGCGTCGTCCACGGTGCCTGTGAATGGACAACCGGCTTGCGCGAGACAGTCCGCCAGGTAAGTCCTGAAGGCTTTGTCGAATCCCTCCACTTGCTTCACCGTTGACTCACCAGAACTCAGGGTTGGGTCAACTGCTCCATCAAGCACGAATCTGCCAACTCGATTAGGGAAAAGTGCGATGTAGGTGGCCCCGAGCTCTGTGCCGTAGCTGAAACCTAGGTAATCCAGCTCCTCAACTCCAAGGGCAGAGCGAATCACATCCAAATCTCGCGCAGCCTGCTGGGTGTTGAAGTAAGCAACATCAAAACCGGACTCTTGGCAGGAGGCGGCAAACCTCGTCAACAGATCTTTGGAGATTTCAATGTCTTGGTCAGATCCCAGTGGGAAACCAGATTCTTCGTAATAAATCTGATCCTTCAGACTCAGATCGCTACAGGTCACTGGAGCTGACTCCCCCACTCCACGGGGATCAAAGCCAATCAGCTGAAAAATACTCCGAAGCTTTTCGGTGCCGAGGCTGTCATAGCTATCGCGAAGGTAAGCCACGCCACTCGCTCCCGGACCACCCGGGTTGATCAAAAGCGGAGAAAGGTCTTCTGTGCCGGTTTTCCTGATCAGCGAGATTTCAAAAACCTGTCCATCCGGGCTTAGGTGATCGAGCGGAACAGCGACGGATGAGCACTCAAAGCCAGCATCACACGCCTCCCAGCTGATCTGCTGCTTCAAGAAATCAACGCCGGACTCAACCTGCTCTATTGGACTTGGGACTTGCGCTACACAGCCGGTAAGTAACAGCAGCGCCGAGAGTGCCAGTCCACTAAGCCGCAAGGTGACCCCGGAAGATGAAGTTGGTGCAAAGAGCCTCCAGAACCAGCAGGTCTCTAACGTTGGAGGCCAGCCGCTGCCTGGATTGGGTAATGGCATCCAAGATAGCGATGGTTTGCTCAATCGAGGTGCCCTGTGATCGCTGAAGCAGATCCGCCTCAATCTCGGTGTTCACAAGCTCTACTTCAGCGCCTAATTGCAGCGCCATCAAATCTCGATAAATCGACTCGGCATCTGTGAAAATGCGATCGATCCCGTCGCGAAGCGCTCTGGTTGCACGGCGCTTTTGGTTTTCCTCTAGCTCTTTGAATTGCGAGCGAAGGTTAGGTGGAAGCTTTTCGTCGACCGCCAAGCCGTATGCCTTCATAAGCGCGTCTTTTTCGACAGCATCTTTTTCTGCACTCGATGCTTCGGCATCGCGCTTAGCAACACCCAAAAGCTTATCGGCGGCAACCATGGCAGAACTGAGATTTGAGATCGACATCAGGACCCTTAGGGTTTCTGACCTTCTCGACCTCGCATCCGAAGAGAGTGCGAGTCTTCTTGCCATGCCCACGTGGTTCTGTGCCAACAGCGCAGACTTTCTAGCCAAATCCAATGCCACGCCATCGCGCTGCACCAACAGGGTCGCAACCTCATCAACAGAAGGCAGTCTTAGGTTCACGTTGCGAGTTCTTGAACGAATGGTTGGTAGTAGATCCGAGACGCTTGGAGCACATAGGATCCAGACCACTTTCTCGGCAGGTTCCTCTAGGGCCTTTAGCAAAACATTTGAGGTGCGCTCCGTCATGCGATCGGCATCCTCGATGATGACCACTCGGTAGTCACCAATTGTGGTTGACATCGAGGAGCGAGATACCAAGTCCCTAACCTCTTCGATGCTGATGACCACTCGATCGGTGACCAACATGGCAACATCCGGGTGAGCATCTGCCTGCACCAAGCGACACTGCTGGCACTGACCGCAGCCATCCACGGCACATTCCAGGGCAGCAGCAAAGCTCCTGGCTAGATTGGAGCGACCTGATCCTGCGGGGCCGGTAAAGAGCCAGGCGTGATGCACCGAATCTGGCTTGCCTGCCACTGCTTTCTGAAGTTGCTCAATTGCCTCTGGCTGGCCAAGCAGTTCATCCCAAACCGGGTGGCTCAACTTTTCTCCATGGTCAAAACCCGAGCTCTGATTTGTTCTTGAATCTCATCGATAGACAAGGTTGCATCGACCACCAAAAAGCGAGGCTCTTTGGCAAGTTCCAGATACTGCGAGCGCGCTCTTTCAAAAAAGTCAACCTTCTCGCGCTCTAGGCGATCGGGCTCAGTTCCGGTTTTGTTTCTGCGCAAAATCGCAGCGTGGGCATCAAGATCCAA
Source organism: Microbacteriaceae bacterium (assembly GCA_027487865.1). Classification (GTDB taxonomy): domain Bacteria; phylum Actinomycetota; class Actinomycetes; order Actinomycetales; family Microbacteriaceae; genus Aquiluna. The sequence continues at coordinate 260,306 of JAIYCT010000002.1, read as the reverse complement.
AAGTACGGTGAGATCTGGAATCAGGTTGTCCACCGCCCAAAGCGAAATGTTTCTAACCTCGGTGACATCCAGCTCCCGGGCTGCGCCCTGATAGGCAACCGAGGAATCGAAGTATCTATCGCTAAGAACCACTTTGCCGTCGGCTAGAGCTGGGCGAATTTTGGTTGCAACGTGGTGAGCGCGGTCAGCGGCATAGAGCAGTGCTTCGGCCCTAGCGGCAACATCGCCTTTGCGGTGAAGTAATAGGTGCCTAATCTCTTGACCAAGTTCGGTGCCACCGGGTTCAAGGGTTCTGAGTACTTCGCGGCCACGGCCCTCAAGCCAGCTTTGCAATAGGTCTAACTGAGTTGACTTTCCAACTCCGTCGATACCCTCGAAAGTAATAAACACGTCAGCGCTTTTTCCTAGAACTCTTAGCCTTTGAAGTTTTTGGCACCTCTCCCGGTCCCACCCCAAGCTTCTCACGTCTAATCGCAAGCAGCTCGAAGGCACGGTCGTTGGAGATTTCATCCAATGGCTCGTCCTTTGGCACGGTGGCGTTGATCACGCCGTCGGTCACGTAGTTTCCGAATTGACCGGTCTTTGCAAAAACCGGCTGACCAGATGCTGGATCCTCGCCAAACTCGCGAAGTGGAGTCGATGCGGTTCTGCGAGCGCCGTATTTTGGCTGCTTGTAGATCTCGACTGCCTCATCGAGAGTGAGTTCGAAAATTTGCTCTTCTGCGGTTAGTGATCGAGAGTCATTCCCGCGCTTGAGGTATGGCCCGAACTTACCGTTCTGAGCGGTAATCTCAACGCCGGACTCTGGATCTAGTCCCAGCACCCTAGGTTGTGTGAGTAGCTTGATGGCCTCTTCGAGGGTGACGCTTGAAACAGTCATGGTCTTGAATAGCGAAGCGGTCTTTGGCTTTGGGTTACCCTCATCGACGAGGGTCACGTATGCGCCGTAGCGACCGTCCTTGACGATGATGTCCAAACCACTGGTCGGCTCAGCACCCAATACCCTGTCCTCAGCTACCGGGGTATTGATTAGTTCAATTGCCTTCTCGTGGGTTAGCTCATCTGGGGTTAGGCCCTCAGGGATATTCACAAGCTTGCGCTCGCCATCCTCCATAACCTCAAGGTATGGACCGTACTTTCCGGTTCGAAGCTGGATTCCCTCGGCAATTTCGAAGCTGTTGATCAGTCTCGGATCTGATTCCCCTAGGGACTCAACGGTGTTCTTGAGCCCTGTCTCAGAGAAGTAGAAGTTCTTGAGCCAGCTGGAGCGATCCAGCTCACCAAGGGCGATCCGGTCAAGATCCTCTTCCATCTTTGCGGTGAACTCAAAGTCCACCAGGTTGCCGAAGTTCTCCTCCAAAAAGCGAGTAACGGTGAAGGCGATCCACTCTGGAACCAAAGCGCTACCGCGCTTGACGACATACCCCTTAGACAGAATCGTCGAGATGATGGCGGCATAGGTGGAAGGTCTTCCGATCCCCTGCTCTTCCAAAGCCTTCACCAGGGATGCTTCGGTATACCTGGCAGGTGGCTGAGTCTGGTGTGACTTTGCGGTTGCCTCACTTACGGCAATCTGGTCACCGACCGCAAGCTGAGGCAACTTAGCCTGCTCATCGCTATCGTCTTCGCGAGTCTCGTCATAAACCGCAAGGAATCCCTTGTAGGTGACGGTCGTTCCACTTGCCGAGAGCTCTAGCTCTTCACCGGAAAGGTTCACGCTGAACTTCACAGAAGTTGTCGAGAGCTTGGCATCTGCCATCTGAGATGCAACGGTTCTGCGCCAGATCAATTCGTAAAGGGCAAGTGATCTTCCGTGAAGGACAGCGGCTAGCTCACTTGGGTGCTTGAATACCTCACCGGATGGGCGAACTGCCTCGTGGGCCTCTTGGGCATTTTTAGATTTTGAACCGTAGATCCTTGGGGCATCGGCCACTAACTCTTTGCCAAATAGCTCGGCTGCCTGAGCCCTGGCGGCAGTAATTGCCTGCTGTGATAGCGCTGGAGAGTCAGTACGCATGTAGGTGATGTGACCCTCTTGGTAGAGCTGCTGAGCAGTATCCATAGCCTGCTTAGCGCTCATACCCAACTTGCGTGAAGCTTCCTGCTGCAAGGTAGAGGTGGTGAAAGGTGCGTATGGCTTGCGGGTCGAAGGCTTTGCCTCAACCTGCCCAACGGTTAGCTGCTGGGACTTCAGGGAAGTCGCTAGCTGCTCAGCCTTGGCTGGAGCAAGCACTAGGGCCGAACCGCTTAGCTTGCCGTTCTCGTCAAAGCTTTTGCCAGATGCCAGCTTCTGCCCGTCGATTGCGGTGAGCTTCGCCTCAAAATCAATGTCGGATTTGCTTAGCGCTGCGGTCACGCTCGAGTAACCGGCGGTTACGAATGCCATGCGCTCGCGCTCGCGCTGAACAATCATTCTGATCGCGGGAGACTGGACTCGACCGGCGGATAGTCCGCGGTTGATCTTTTTCCACAGCACCGGGGAAATCTCATAGCCAACCAAGCGGTCTACTACGCGCCTAGTTTCTTGCGCCTGAACCAGGTCTTCGTTTAGAGCTCTGGTGTTATTCGCAGCCTCTTGAATTGCTTCCTTGGTGATCTCGTTGAACACCATTCGGCGAACCGGAACCTTCGGCTTTAGAACCTCCAGCAGGTGCCAAGCAATTGCCTCGCCCTCGCGGTCTTCATCGGTTGCGAGGTAGAGCTCGTCAGCTTTCTTGAGCGCGGCCTTTAGGTCGCTAACGGTCTTGGATTTACCCGGCGACACCACATAGAAAGGTAGGAAGTCATTGTCGACATCGATGGAGAACTTGCCCAGCGGACCCTTTTTCTTGTCGGCTGGAACATCCTTTGGCTCGGCCAAATCGCGAATGTGACCAACGGACGCAAGCACTTCAAAATCACTGCCCAGATACTTGGCAATGGTTTTGGCCTTGGCCGGTGACTCAACAATCACCAATCTCTTTGGCAAAAAGCTCTCCTTATTACTTAGGCGGCCCAGCTAATGCCTGGGCTGTCAGCCGAAATGGCGGCAAAGATTTTGACACCTTCACCAACGCACTGAATCCGACAATACGACATGTGTCAAGTTCTAAGTCAAATGCAGTGGCAATTTGTTCCGGGTTTTCGCAAGAGTAACCGGAGATTAACCCTCTCGCCGTTTCACTTGCCGTGAGGGCTGCCGCATCCGCCACCAATTGCACCTGCTGCTGCCAATAAGCCAGCTGAATAGCTAATCCGCAGACCAGCAAGAAGCTCGGAACGGCAGCCAACAAGATCGCAAGTGATGCGGAAACACTGCCGGAATCTAACTTCCATGTTGGAAAAGACAAGCTGTTGCCTCCAAATCAATCGCAAGCCTTTTTTGGGCAACCACACATACCAATTGCCCGTCTCGATAGCTTTCGAACTGAGCTCCTTCGATTGGCAACAGCGACTCTTTGATCGAAAGTTGCCTCGCCTGAGTAAACGCATCACGAGTCAGCTCCAGTTGCGCTACCCCGAGCTGGAATACCCCAAGTAATCCAGCCAGGGCCAGCACAACGGTTGGAAACAACAGCATGAACTCTGCCGTAACGGCTCCTTTTTGATCACTGAATACCAAGAGCCCTCGCCACCAGTCCAAATAGCAAATCGCGTACCGCATCCGATCGCATAACCAGAATCAACAGCCCTGCAAATGCCACTCCTCCTAAAGTTGCGATTACATACTCGGCGGTGATGGCGCCGCGGTCGCTTACCAATTGCTTCATTTTCTTTCCTTTCCTTAGAGCCCGAAACCGATCAGCATCGGGACGATTGTCAAAATCAAAAAAGCGGGCAGAACAGTTAGCGACATCGGAACCAGCAGCTCGATCGACATGCGCTTGGCTTTTGCCATCGACTCCTGCAGGGCACGTTGGGTGGTCAGTTCTATTTCGATCTCGACCAGCTCTTGCAGTGGGGCACCGGTAAGGCGACTGAGGTCCACCAGCTTTGACAGCGCATCGGGATGAGAGTTACTCAGTGGCGAGCCAGCCGAGAGCAGCAGACTGAATCGCAGCAGGTCAAAGGCTGGATGCTCAGGTTCTTTTAGAAGCGGTCGTAGCAATTTCCCCGACCAACGGATTCCTATCAAAATCAATACTCCAGCGATCGCGAGCGCTACCGCACCAAGTGGCTGAAAGATAGCGGCGAGAGTTCCAAACCCTGCGAGTTGGCCAATCACCAGCGAGAGCGCTGGTAGCCAAAGTAAAAGCTTCCTGGTGGCTATTGGCACGGCGTTGGCGGTTGCAAGTTCGGAGCGGAAACGCTCCAGGTCTAACTCAAAACCAACTAGTCGCTTGGCAACTTTACGCACTGGAGCGCCTGAGTAAATAGCCGATGACAGCAGTTTCTCGATCGGGCTTGACCCCGCTAGCTGCAGACCGGAAATCTCAAGCGCGGTCTTTATGCTCAAACCCGAAGACATCAGGGCCCCGAAGTTTGCCACCGAACTCAAAGCACCACCTCGATGACGCTCAACTCTGGGGTGAGCCTTCCGATGTGAGTCAACTTGCGCAGCCCCGCAACCCGCTGCAGCTGAAGTACCAGATCGAATGATTGGCTAACCATCTGCACGGTTAGTTCCCTGTCAAAACCAGAGAGCAGTCCAAGCAATATCAATCGATTGGGCAGATCTGCAAGACTCTTGGAGTGCAGGGTCGCCATAGTGCCGGTGTGACCGTTGTTCATGGCTTGCAGCAGCACGCCAAACTCGCTCCCCCTAACCTCACCCACCACGATTCGATCGGGTCTCATTCGTAGCGCTTCAATCACCAACTGCTGCATCGAGATCGCCCCCGCGCCCTCTTGGTTTGCCGATCGTTCGTGCAGCGATACGGCTGGCTCAGAAACCATCAGCTCTGGAATCTGCTCAATACATATGACCCGCTCATCAAGTTCTGCGATCAGCGCACCGAGCAAGGTGGTTTTGCCACAAGAAGTTGCTCCGGCAACCACTATGTTTTGGCGCTGCATCAACGCAGCTTCTAGAAACTCATGCTGAAGATGAGAGAGCATGCCCACCTCGACCAGGTGTTCCAATCGAATCACCGCATGCGGGTGCCTTCTGATTGATACCAGTGGCTTTGGAGAGACTCCTTGCCCAAGCACGGCATGAAACCTAAAACCCTGGACCATAAAGTCCGAAATCGGCTTTGACATGTCAATCCGAGAACCGGTTTGAAATCCCAGCTCAATCAAAAACTCAAAAAGGTCTTGTTCCGACTCAAAAGGATTGCTGGTTCGGTGAAGTCCCTCACCGACATCTATATAGGTGTGAGCGTGGCCATTGAGGGTTAGATCGGTTAGCCCAGGCTGAGCCATTAATTCGGCTAGTGGTTTGGGTAACTGAATCTCCATGACTAGATGGTGGACTGCTGCGGAAAACTATCTGGCCAAGAAAGGTTTTCTGTGGAAAAAGAAAGGGCCGGCAGGTTTGGGGGAAACCTGCCGGCGAGCGACTGCGCATTGGGGGAACGCTGCAGTCGCCATCTGGCCGAAGCCAGAGATAAATGCTATTCGGTTATCACTACGCTTGTCCCCCATTTGAGGAACTTTTTCGCCCAGTCGCCTCAATACTGATGTTTTTGGTGTTGACACCCCCGTATCTGGCATGATTTGAAAGTCAACACCTGGAGGGCAAAGATGTCTGCTGAACACGAGATAGAGAACCTGCTGCACGAGGAAAGACGCTTCGCACCGAGCAAAGAATTTACTGCCAATGCGATTGCGCAGCCGGAAATGTATGAGCGCGCCAAGGCAGATCGCCTGGAGTTCTGGGCCGAACAGGCCAGAAATTTGCACTGGCACAAGCCCTTCACGCAAACCCTGGATTGGTCCAATGCGCCTTTTGCCAAGTGGTTTCACGACGGTGAATTGAATGTCAGCTACAACTGCCTGGATCGTCACGTTGAAGCCGGCTGGGGCAAGCGCGTGGCATTGTTCTTTGAGGGCGAGAGAGGCGACACCAAGGTTTACACCTACCTTGATCTTCTTATCGAGGTAAAGAAGGCTGCCAACGTCCTTATCAAACTGGGTATTCAACCAGGTGACCGAGTAGCTCTCTACATGCCGATGATTCCAGAGGCCATCATCGCGATGCAAGCCGTTGCCCGCGTTGGCGCTGTGCACTCGGTTGTATTCGGTGGCTTCTCGGCAGACTCACTAGCCTCTCGTATCCAAGATGCTCAGGCCAAGCTGGTTATCACCGCAGACGGTGGTTACCGCAAGGGCAAGGCCAGCTTGCTAAAGCCAGCCGTTGATGAAGCATTGGCTGACAATAAGTGTCCAACCGTAGAGCACGTTTTGGTCGTAAACCGCACCGATTCAGAGGTGGACTGGGAAGAGGGACGCGATCTTTGGTGGGAAGAACAGCTCAACCTGGCAGACAGGGAACACGTTGCTCAGGGCTTCAATGCCGAGCACCCGCTGTTTATCCTCTACACCTCAGGAACCACCGGAAAACCAAAGGGAATTCTGCACTCCAGCGGTGGCTATCTAACCCAGACTGCCTACACTCACAAGAATGTTTTTGACCTGCACGAAGGTCAGGATGTTTACTGGTGCACCGCAGATGTTGGTTGGATCACCGGTCACTCCTACGTTGTGTACGGACCACTTGCAAACGGAGCTACCCAGGTGATTTACGAAGGTACTCCGGATTCTCCAGACTGGGGAAGATGGTGGGACATCGTTCAGAAGTACCACGTGAACATCCTTTACACCGCACCTACCGCCATTCGCAGCTTTATGAAGATCGGCCAAGGCGTTACCACCCACTACGACCTAAGTTCAATCCGCGTGCTTGGCAGCGTTGGTGAGCCAATCAACCCTGGGGCTTGGATGTGGTACCGAGACGTCATAGGTGGCAACAAGGCTCCAATTGTTGACACCTGGTGGCAGACCGAAACCGGTGCAATCATGGTCTCCCCACTGCCCGGAATCACGGCCACCAAGCCGGGTAGCGCTCATGTGGCGCTTCCAGGAATTGAGATCGGGATTGTAAATGATGAGGGTGTTGAGGTTGGCCCTGGTCATGGCGGTTACCTAACAATCAAAGAACCATGGCCTTCGATGCTGCGCGGAATCTGGGGTGACCCGGAGCGCTATAAGGAGACCTACTGGTCACGCTTTGAGGGTAAATACTTTGCTGGCGACGGAGCCAAGTTTGATGCCGATGGCGACCTATGGCTTTTGGGCCGAGTCGATGACGTCATGAATGTCTCTGGCCACCGACTGTCCACCGCGGAGATTGAGTCGGCCTTGGTATCCCACCCGTTTGTTGCTGAGGCAGCTGTGGTTGGAGCAAAGGATGAGACCACTGGCCAAGCGGTTGTGGCATTCGTTATTTTGCGCAGCTCACACCAAGACCAGATCGGTTCAGATCAGGACACGTCCAAGATGCTGCGCGACCACGTAGCCAAGGAAATTGGTCCAATTGCAAAACCTCGAACCATTTTTGTGGTGAGCGAATTACCAAAGACCCGCTCCGGCAAGATCATGCGCAGGCTACTGCGCGATGTTGCCGAAGATAGGCCAATTGGAGATGTGACCACCCTGGCCGATAGCTCAGTGATGGACACCATCACCGGGCGCATCAACGCCGGGGCAAACGACTAGTTCCTAGACGAATTCGACGATTAGTTCGACTTCGACTGGAGCATCAAGTGGCAGCGATGCAACGCCAACTGCGCTTCTAGCGTGCAGTCCGGCATCGCCAAACACCTTGCCCAGAAGTTCCGAAGCACCGTTAAGCACTCCTGGCTGACCGGTGAACTCTGGAGTGGAAGCGACAAAGCCAACTACTTTGACGACGCGCTTTACGCGAGAGAGGTCACCAAGCACGCTCTTGATTGCAGCCAGCGCATTTAGCGCACAGCGCTGGGCAATCTCCTTTGCAAACTCCGGAGAAATCTCGTTTCCAACCTTGCCCGTCGCCATCAGGACCCCATCAACCAGGGGAATCTGGCCGGCGGTGAACACTAGGTTGCCCGAGATCACAGCTGGGACATAAGCGCCAGCGGGAGCTGCAACACTTGGTAGTTCGAGTCCTAGCTCGGCCAGCTTCTGCTCGATGGTCATGCCTGAACCTGACGCTTGAAGAAGGCAATTAGGCCGCCCTGAGGGCCGGTGGTCACCTGAACCAGCTCCCAACCCTGGTTACCCCAGGTGTTCAAGATCTGAGTTTCTTTGTGCAGTAGCAGGGGGGTTGTGATGTATTCCCACTTAGTCATTAACAGCTCCGTTTCAGCAAGGGACAGGTAACCTAGAGTCTATGTCCGGAAAGAAATCTCAATCCGCGCTGACAAACTTACTGAAGTTTGGCTTACTCAGTGCAGTAGCCGGTGTGTTGTCGGTGGCAATCTTGGCTCCAATGGCAGCCGTTGCAGGCGTCACAGCATCCACCGGCGCTGGCCTATTCGAAGGCCTACCCGCCTATATCAAGCCGGTAAATGCCTCTCAGGCCTCGACTATCTTCGCGCTACGCGATGGCAAGCCGGTCAAGATGGCAGATTTCTACCACGAGAACCGTATTGAGGTCCCTTTTGAGGAGATCTCCCCCAACTTGATCAACGCCGTTATCGCGGTTGAAGACCCAAGATTCTACGAGCACGGTGGTGTGGACATCATCTCGCTGTTGCGAGCAACCCTTACCAACCTGGCAACCTTCGGTGAAGGTCCTGGTGCATCAACCATCACCATGCAGTACGTCCGCCAATCTCAGGTGGAGGTTGCGAACCTAACCGGTGATGCGGAAGCAATTGCCGCTGCAACAGAGGTGACTGTTGGCAGAAAGCTTCGAGAGATTCGCCTTGCCATCGCCTTGGAAAACGAAGTGGAAAAGAAGGAAATCCTCGCCGGTTACTTGAACTTGGTTTTCCTAGGAAACCAGATAAATGGTGTTGAGACAGCTAGCCAGTACTACTTTGGCACCAGCGCCAAGAACCTAAATGTCCCGCAGTCTGCCTACCTTGCGGCGATGCTGAAATCCCCGAATGACTACAAGCCAGATAACTCTGAGAACTTAGAGCGCGGTATCGGTCGCAGAAACTATGTTATTCAAGCGATGGCAGATGAGGGCTTTATCACCCAGGTCGAAGCAGATGGCTACAAAGAGTCTCCGATTCAAACCAAAATCACCAAGACCCGACAGGGTTGCGAAGCAAATCAATCAACCGCCTTCTTCTGCGACTTTACGGTTTGGACGATTCGTAACTCAACCGAGTTTGGTGAGACTGCGGAAGACCGTGAAATGCTGCTTCGTCGCGGTGGGCTTGAGATTTACACCACCTTGGACCTAGATGTCCAAGAGGTAGCCTTCAACGCCACCATGGACCAACTGCCAGGTGATAACGAGTGGGCCTTTGGCACCGCCTCGGTATCGGTTGAGGTTGGCACAGGACGTGTGCTAGCCATGGTTCAAAACCGATTCTTCGACCAGTCTGATAATCCAGAACCCGGTCGAACCTCAGTGAATTTCAACACCGATAAGCCTTACGGTGGCTCCTCTGGCTTCCAGCCTGGATCTACCTACAAGGTGTTTACCCTGGCCGAATGGCTAAAGAATGGCTACACCCTGGGAGATCACGTTGACGGTCGAATCTTCACCGGTGAAGACGTTGACCTTGACGGCGCAGCCGACAAGGTAAAGATCTGGAACGTTGAGAAGGATTTCCGCGCTAGCTGCGGTGGTGTGGTGGGACTCTGGGAAGTCAATAACTCCGGAGACCAGACCATCGATGATTTAAGCGTTCGTCAAGCCGTTGTTACATCGCAGAACACCGCATTTGCGGCGATGGCATCAAAGCTTGACCTGTGCGCAATTCGCGACACTGCGGCATCGTTTGGAGTCCACCGCGCGGATGGAACCGAGCTACTTTATGTACCGGCAACCATTCTGGGAACCAATGAAATTGCGCCACTCACCATGGCAGCTGCTTACGCTGGAATCTCGAACAATGGAACGGTTTGCTCGCCGGTTGCAATCGACAAGGTCATTCTTAGAGGCAGCAGCGAAGAACTTGAAGTGCCAAAAACCATCTGCTCGCAAGCAGTCAGCCCAGATATCGCGCACGCCATGGTCGAAGCCCTGCGCGGCGTGGTATCCGGTGGAACCGGTGCTGCTGCAAATCCAGGCGATGGCACCCCGCTTGCCGGAAAGACCGGTACCACAGACAAGCGCATCCACACCTGGATGACTGGATTCTCCTCCAAGGTCGCAACCGCCACCTGGGTCGGCAATGTCTCGGGGCTCACCTCGCAGTCTTCCAAGAGTGTCAATGGCCGCGCAGTCTCGACGATTCGACACTCGATCTGGAAAGAGATCATGACCGAGGTCAACAAGAGATACGTCGGTGAAGCTTTCCCTGCCGCGCTACCGCAGTACACCGCAGCCACCATGATCGCAATTCCAAATACCACAGGCATTGATTTGGAATCAGCCAAGCTAACCATCACAGGTGCACAGCTAAACATCGCAATCCAAAAGAACGAAGTCTCCTCAACTGCCCCTGCCGGCACCGTTGCCTACACAGTCCCAGCCGCCGGTGAAACCATAGCCCGCGGTTCGATCGTGAAGGTCTTTATCTCAGCCGGTGGCAAGCAAATTGTCCCAACGGTCCGAGGGCTAGAACTAAACCAGGCGAAGGCCAACCTAGAGGCTATGGGCTTCACGGTCTCTTTGCCGCAGTCCAGCCAAAGCCAGCTCAAGCAGTGTGACCCGGCTCTTGCCGAAGGCCTTGCCAACAGCACTCTGCCTGCCGCAGGTTCAGAAATCAGTGCCAACAGCGCGATTGTTTTGATACCGAACCAATGTGGCTAGCCGGTAACGCTGGGCCATTTGAGCTTAGAGAAGTAGAGCTTGCAATCGGTGTAGACAAGCCGATTCGCGTGCTTCACATTTCCGACATTCACTTCGCTCCCGGGCAAAGCAAAAAGGCCGGTTTCCTGAAGGAGCTAGCGGGTCTGAATCCTGACCTGGTGGTAAACACTGGCGACAACCTTGGACACAAAGACGCCATAAACCCTTGCCTTGGCGCACTGCGACCACTTTTTGATTTCCCAGGTGTCTTTGTAAACGGATCAAACGATTACCGAGCACCAAAGTTTAGAAACCCACTCAGCTATTTCCAGGGACCTTCAACGGTGCGAAACGAAGTGGATCTAGACACCAAACGATTCACCTCGGAACTCAGAGGTGCCGGCTGGTTAGATCTGAACAACCAGTCTGGATTTCTTGATGTAGCGGGCACAAAGCTTGGATTTATGGGGCTGGACGATCCTCATGAAAACCTTGATGATCTTGGCTCTCTAGCAATCCAAAAGCACTCACTCACCGAGGCAGATCTTTTGATTGGTGTTGCTCACGCGCCATACCTGCGAGTAATCGAAGCCTTCACAAACCATGACGCCAGCGTGGTGTTTGCCGGACATACTCACGGTGGTCAGATTTGTTTGCCGGGTTCAAAAGCGTTGGTTACCAACTGTGATTTACCAACCGAATACGCCCAAGGTGTCAGCGGTTGGGAGTTTGGCGAAAAGCAGAGCTTGCTGCATGTTTCTGGCGGTATGGGTTGCTCAATATTTGCCCCGGTGAGGCTGTTCTGCCCACCAAGTGCAACGCTATTAACTATTAGTTAGCCAAGCTCCGCAGCTACCAGTTCGGCGATCTCGTAGGTGTTTAGTGCAGCACCCTTACGAAGGTTGTCTCCAACCACAAACAGGTCAATGGTGTTTGGGAAATCCTGTGCCTGGCGAATACGACCGACAAAGGTTGGGTCCTGACCGGCAACATGTGCTGGGGTTGGGTAGATGCCATTTGCTGGGTCATCCATCACAACCACAGTTGGCTGCTTCTCAAGCTCTGCACGAACCTCATCCGCGGTTAGCGGGTGAGCGAAGGTGGCGTGGACTGAGAGTGAGTGTGCAACCTGAACTGGCACACGAACGCAGGTGGCAGCAACCTTGAGGTCCTTGATACCAAGAATCTTGCGAGATTCGTTTCGAACCTTTAGCTCCTCGGAGGAATGTCCGTCTTCCTTTAGCGAACCAGCCATGGGAATAACGTTTAGCGCAATTGGCACTGGCCATGGCGAATCAGAAAGTGGTGCTCCATGAGCGTCGACAGTCGCGGTCACGTTGTCAGAGAACAAACCAGCATCTTGGTTCTTAGCAACCGCTTGGATCTCAAGCTGTAGGCGCTCAATTCCAGGAGCGCCAGCACCTGATACTGCCTGGTAGGAAGATACGACCAACTCGGTTAGCTGCCACTTGCGGTGCAGCGCACCAAGGGCAGCCATCATGGTCAAGGTGGTGCAGTTCGGATTTGCGATGATGCCCAGCGGACGCGACTTAGCGGCGTGTGGGTTGACCTCTGGAACCACCAGTGGAACCTCTGGGTTCATGCGGAAAGCTGCTGAGTTATCAACTGCGACAACGCCTTGGGCAGCAGCGATTGGAGCCCAGATTTCGCTGACCTCGTCCGGCACGTCAAACATTGCGATGTCTATGCCATCGAAGGCCTCCTCGCTCAGTGCAACAACGGTGTGAGGGGTGCCGTGAACCATAATCTCTTTACCAGCTGAGCGCGCAGAGGCAATCAGGCGAATCTCGCCCCAAATGTTCTCTCGTGCGTTGATGATGTCAATCATCACGGTGCCAACGGCTCCGGTTGCTCCAACTAGTGCAAGATTTGGTTTTGACATTAGCTACCTTCCAGTGCCGGCGTAAATCACTGCGGTGTCGGCGGCGTCAAGTTCGAATGCGGTGTGGACAATGCGAGTAGCTTCCTTGAGCTGGTCCGCACGAGTAACCACCGAGATGCGGATTTCAGAGGTTGAAATCATCTCGATGTTGATGCCTGCGCGGGCAAGCGCACCAAAGAACTTGGCGGAAACACCTGATGAGGTCTTCATACCCGCTCCAACAATGGAAAGCTTGCCAACCTCGTCATCGTATGAGACCGACTGGAAGCCAACCTCAGCCTGCTTAGCCTTGAGGGCTTCAACCACCTTTGGACGGTCAACGTGTAGCAGGGTGAATGAGATATCGCTTAGGTGGTTCTCGGTGGTTGAAACGTTCTGAACGATCATGTCGATGTTCGCACCTGACTCTGCGACCACTTGGAACACCTCGGCTGCCTTACCTGGACGGTCTGGCAATCCCACTACGGTGATCTTGGACTGGGTGTCATCTGATGCAACACCTGAAACGACTGGTTCTTCCACTTCATCTCCTGGCTGGTTGGTGTAAACGAGGGTGCCCGGGTCAAGGCTAAAAGTTGAACGAACCCTAAGTGGTACAGAGTGACGGCGAGCGAACTCCACCGCACGAATGTAAAGAATCTTGGCTCCGGATGAGGAGAGTTCCAGCATTGAATCAATATCGATCTGGAACAACTTGTGTGCTCTTGGAACCACGCGAGGATCGGCGGTGTAAACACCGTCAACGTCAGAGTAGATCTCGCAAACATCTGCTTTTAGCGATGCTGCCAGTGCAACTGCGGTGGTGTCAGATCCACCGCGACCCAAGGTCGTGGCGTCTCCGGTCTCAAAAGAAAAACCCTGGAATCCAGCAACGATTGCAACCTCGCCCGCTTCAAGCGCGGTTTTGATTCTTGCTGGCTCAATCTTCCAAATGCGGGCTGAACCATGGTTGGAATCGGTTGAGATACCGGCCTGGTAACCGGTAAAAGACTTGGCCTTGCCACCCATCTCCTGAATGGCCATCGCAAGGAGCGACATTGAAATACGCTCGCCAGCAGTAAGGAGCACGTCCATTTCCCGGCTACCGCGATCAATTGAAACTGAATCCGCCAGATCAATAAGTTCATCGGTGGTGTCGCCCATTGCTGAAACCACAACTACCACCTGGTTGCCCTCAGCCTGAGTATTCAAAACGCGCGCAGCGACATGTTTGATCTTCTCAGCGTCAGAGACGGAAGACCCACCGAATTTTTGCACGATTAGTGCCAAGGGGCGCTCCTTGGAAAAAAGGGGGATTCTACCTCCGTGGTAGTCTCCCAATTCTAGTTGACTCGGCGTCTACCCTCAAAGGCTCTGCCCAAAGTCATGTCATCCGCATATTCCAGATCGCCACCCACAGGTAGCCCTGATGCGAGCTTGGTAACCGAGATTTCCATGGCACCAAGCAGTCTGGTTAGGTAGGTGGCGGTTGCCTCACCCTCAAGATTTGGGTTGGTTGCCAAAATCACTTCCTTGATCCCAGGATCAGCCAAACGCTTCATCAAATCCTTGATGCGAAGCTGGTCGGGACCAACTCCAGCAATTGGCGAAATAGCTCCACCGAGCACGTGATAGCTGCCGCGGAATTCTCTGGTGCGCTCAATTGCGTTGATGTCCTTGGAATCCTCAACCACACAGATAACGCTCAAGTCGCGCTTAGGGTCAACGCAGATCCCACATCTTTGGTTCTCGGAAACATTGCCGCAGACTTCGCAAAAGCGAACCTTTTGCTTTACCTCTCGAAGAACATCGGCCAACTTGTTCACCGATTCCAAATCGGATTCAATCAGGTGAAAAGCGATGCGCTGGGCAGACTTAGGGCCAACACCCGGCAGCCGACCGAGCTCGTCAATAAGTTCCTGAACAATGCCGTCGTACATTAGTTCTCATCACTCTTGATTGGAGTGGCACCTAAAACTTCGCGTAGGAAGAACTCCCCGGCTTGCTCATCCTCTGCAGCCACCGGCTGCTGAATGACCTCGGTAGCCGGCTCTTGAGCTTCAATCTCTTCTTCGGTTACAAACTCTTCTGCAGCTGTTGGTTCGATAACCGCAGCTGTCACCGGAGCTGGGGCCTCTTCGGCAACCTTGGCTCGGTACTTCACGACCACACCAAGTTTTTCTTTGATGACGGTTCTTAGAACTTCAGAAGCACCCTGTGAGGTTTTGAATGCATCCACATCTCGCTGCGACTGGAACAAAAGGGTAAGTACATCGCCCTCAAAGTCCAAAACCTTGGTGGTGAATGCCACCGCCCAAGCTGAGCGTGACTTCTTCGCTAGTGCATCCAGAATGTCCTGCCAACCGCTCTTGAATGAAGCGGTGTTGAGTGGCCCCTGAGCAACCGGCTCTGGCTTTTGGGTAGCGACTTCAGGCGCTGACTCAACCTTGACTGCTGGAGCCTTAGCAGGCGCTGCAACCTTTACAGGCTCAGAAGCCTGTGGCTGTGCGGCTACCGGTGCGCTGCGTTTTACCGGAGCTTCGATTGCTGGAGCTAACACTCTTGCGCAAAGTAGTTCAAGCTGAAGCCTGGGGTTCGATGCCGCAGAGGTATCTGCCAAAGCTTTTGAGGTGGCCTCAGCGGCAGAGGTGAGCTGGTTGAGACCGAATCGATTTGCCTGAATAGTCAGGATGTCAAACTGCTCCGGACCTAGACCTCTAAGGATTGCGCGAGCGCCGTCCCCAAGCGAAGACACCAGCATCAAATCGCGAATTCGCTCCAGAAGATCCTCAAGGAATCGCCTAGCGTCCTGGCCGGACTGGATTACCTTGTCCACCGCAGCAAAAGCCTTTGCCGGATCAATCTCAGCAAAAGCATCAATTACTTCGCTCATCAGCTGATCGTGCGTGAAGCCGAGCAGGTTCACTGCTCGCTCGTAGGCAATCTCCTTGGTGTCACTGCCGGCGATTAGCTGGTCCAGCAAACTCAAGGCATCTCGCACTGAGCCGCCGGAAGCTCTAACCACAAGTGGCATTACGCCACCTTCTGCACTAAAGCCCTCTGACTCCAATACCGAGGTCAGATACTCAAGCAGCTCCCCCGGTGGGACGAGCCGGAATGGGTAGTGGTGAGTGCGGGAACGGATGGTGCCAATAACTTTGTCTGGCTCAGTGGTGGCGAAGATGAACTTCACGTGGGCAGGTGGTTCTTCGACAATCTTTAGTAGCGCATTAAAGCCCTGGGTCGTAACCATGTGGGCCTCATCGAGAATAAAGATCTTGTATCGGTCGCGAGCTGGAGCAAAGATTGCTCGCTCTCTTAGATCACGTGCATCGTCAACACCGTTGTGGCTGGCTGCGTCAATTTCGACAACATCCAATGAACCAGATCCGCCACGGGAAAGATCAATGCAGGACGGGCACTTGCCACAGGGGGTATCGGTTGGACCCTCAGCGCAATTGAGGCACCTGGCCAAGATTCTTGCCGAGGTGGTCTTACCGCAACCGCGAGGACCGGAGAAAAGATAGGCGTGGTTTACGCGGTCTGCTCGAAGTGCAGACATCAGTGGCTCTACAACCTGAGTTTGCCCAATCAGCTCCGTAAAGGATTCTGGGCGATAGCGGCGGTAGAGAGCGGTAGTCACGCCCCAAGCCTAACCCCCATTTCAGACAAAGATTTGTCTTGGGGAAGGTGTGTGAATAAAGCGACTCCCCGTGCACCCGCCAGAGCTCAGTTACCCTTGCTACCTCTCGGTCCTGGGGGATTAGCCAAGGTGACGCCACACGAGGAGTCGCCTCAAATTCTACGGCAGATTAGCCCTGAGCACACCAGAGCGTAAATCCAGGCGGTTACGTTTAGTTCTGTGGGAAGCCTAGGTTGATGCCACCGTGGCTTGGGTCAAGCCAACGAGAAGTAATGACCTTGGTCTGGGTAAAGAATCTAAAGCCCTCTTCGCCGTGAGCCCTCGAGTCTCCAAATAGCGAATGCTTCCAACCACCAAATGAGAAGTAAGCAACCGGCACCGGGATCGGCACGTTAATGCCGATCATGCCGACCTCAACCTCGTGCTGGAAGCGTCTTGCCGCTCCCCCATCGTTGGTGAAGATTGCAGTTCCATTACCAAAGGCTCCGGAGTTAATCAGATCCAAACCTTCTTGGTAGCTCTGCACTCGAACCACAGAGAGTACGGGACCAAAGATCTCTTCTTGGTAGACCTTCGAAGACAGTGGGACCTTGTCAATCAAGGTAGGTCCAAGCCAGAATCCATTTGGCGCACCATCGGCAACCACTCCGCGACCATCAACCACGATCTCGGCACCATCCTGCGCAGCAATCTCGATGTATGAGGCAACTTTGTCGCGGTGCACCTTGGTGACCAGAGGTCCCATGTCGCAAGAGCGCCTGCCGTCACCGACCTTGATCTGCGCCATTCGCGAGGCAATCTTTGCAATCAGGTCATCTGCCACCGGCTCGACCGCGACTACAACGGAGATTGCCATGCAGCGCTCACCGGCAGAACCGAATCCGGCATTTATTGCAGAATCGGCAACTAGGTCAAGATCGGCATCTGGCAAGACCAGCATGTGGTTCTTAGCTCCACCTAGTGCCTGGACTCGTTTGCCGTGGTGGGCTGCGGTTTCGTAAATGTACTGAGCAATTGGAGTAGAGCCAACAAACGAAATCGATGCAACATCAGGGTGGGTCAAAAGCCCATCTACGGCTTCTTTATCGCCTTGTAGAACATTGAATACACCATCCGGAAGTCCTGCTTCTTTCCAGAGCTTCGCCAACCACATTGCCGAAGATGGATCCTTCTCACTCGGCTTTAGAACAACACAGTTACCAGCAGCAATAGCAACCGGGAAGAACCACATTGGAACCATGGCTGGGAAGTTGAACGGACTGATGATCCCAACTACGCCCAGTGGCTGCTTGATCGAATAAACATCAACATTGGTTGATGCGTTCTCGGAGTATTCGCCCTTCAGCATCTGAGGCATGCCGCAGGCAAACTCAACGACCTCTTGACCGCGGGTGATTTCACCCAGTGCATCCGAGAGCACTTTGCCGTGCTCCTCGGTGATGATTGCTGCAAGCTCGCCCTTGCGAGCATCGAGCAGCTCACGGAACTTGAAGATGATGCCTAGACGCTTTGCCAAGGTGGCATCACGCCAAGCTGGGAACGTGGCCTTTGCAGCTGCAATGGTTTGGTTGATTTCGGCCTGGTTTGCAAAGCCAACCTGCTTGGTGACCTCACCTAGAGCGGGGTCGTAGACATCGCCCAATCGACCAGAGTTGCTTTTTACCTCGGCGCCATTGATCCAGTGTCCAACAAGGCTCATCTTTGAATCCCACTAACTGCCCGACAAGGGCTTTGTAACCATGCTAGCCAATCATGAGATTAAGGATTCTTGGTTTCGATTGCTGTTTTCGGGCTAAACTCTCCCTCGGAGAATTCGCCTAGTGGCCTATGGCGCCAGCTTGGAAAGTTGGTTGGGTGCAAGCCCTCGGGGGTTCGAATCCCCCATTCTCCGCGCGGTGTGAAAACGCTTGTTCACTAATGAGACAGTGAAAAACCCTCTGAGAAATCAGAGGGTTTTGTCCTTTAAAAGACAGCAGAGTTCCGCAGCAAGGGCGAGAGTCCGAGTTTTTCTCTCAGTCCTCGTGCTTCTTGAGCGAGTAGCGCACAATTCCGAATGCGATTGCCATTGGAATGCCAACGGTTGCCAGGTAGATGGCCCAATCGAGGATCGGATTTGTATCTTGGTTACTCGAAAGCCACGGTCCATAAGGGACTGCGATAGCCCCTAGCGAGAAAAAGATGGCTGCGGTTAGCCACATCAAAACCTTGATCCACTTGTCCACAATTTCTCCTTTTTCAAAAGACTACGCTCTGCGAATCGACAACCCTTGAGGCTCGAGGCCAAGTTAGGAACGCGCCGCCAGCAACTCTCTCAGCTTTGACAGTAGCCCCTCGACATCTGCTTCAGTGGTGTCAAAAGCACACATCAGCCTCACCTGTCCGGTCGCCTGATTCCAAACGTAGAAGCGATAGAACTGCTGCAACTTCTCGGTAATGTCCGCAGGAAGAATCGGGAACACCGCATTCGCTTCAGCTCTGTTAGGCATTGAGACCACCGGGTGAGATTTAGCAATCTCCGTAATGCCATCAAAGAGTTTCGATGCCATTGCATTGGCATGCTTAGCGTTTTCTAGTGCGACCTTTGCACCGTCTTCAAACAGTGCGTTGAGCTGACAGGAGATAAAGCGCATCTTTGATGCCAACTGCATCGAGGTCTTTCTCAAAAATGGCATTGCTGCCGCAAGCTCTTTGCCACGACCTGACTTGGTGTCAGTTACTACAACCGCCTCCGCAGCCAAAGCACCAATCTTGGTGCCTCCCATGGAAACTAAATCCACACCGACCTTGGTGGTGAAGTCCGCAAAGCTCACACCCAGGGCGGCAGCTGCGTTTGAAAGCCTTGCGCCATCGAGGTGAAATAGCAGACCGTGCTCGTGCGCTAGGTCTGCTAGCGCTTTGATCTCATCTGGCTGGTACAGGGTTCCCATCTCGGTGGTTTGGGTGATGCTGATAACTCCCGGCTGAGCTCGGTGAACCACTCCAATATCAAATAGCTGACTCTTGGCAAGTTCAACGGTTAGCTTGCCGGTAGGGGATGGAACAGTCCAAAGCTTGAGTCCTGCCATCTTCTCTGGAGCGCCACCCTCATCAACGTGGATGTGAGCACTCTCGACACATATCACAGCTTCCCACCGCTGGGTTGCTGCCTGCAGCGCAATGACGTTCGCACCAGTGCCATTGAAAACAGGGAACCCTTCGGCGTTTGGACCAAAGAGTTCTCT
The DNA here is from genome assembly GCA_027487865.1 of Microbacteriaceae bacterium. GTDB lineage: Bacteria > Actinomycetota > Actinomycetes > Actinomycetales > Microbacteriaceae > Aquiluna. The sequence continues at coordinate 240,741 of JAIYCT010000002.1, read as the reverse complement.
GACGACCTCTTGGAACCTTTCGGTCTCACTGTCTTCGCCGTATGCGACCTGGTGTCCCTGGTTGACATTGCCGATTGCGTCCAGCACTGCAGGGTGAATACCTGCGTAGTTGTCGCTTGCAAAGCCTCTTTGATTAGTCATTGGATTCCTCTGGAATGGCTGGTGGTCTGGACTCAAAAGCGGTGGAGAGAATAACGCTGGTCTTGGTTGAGACATTTGCGGCTGCTCTGATTCTGGCGAGTAGTTCCTCTAAAGCCTCAGGCTCTGCAACAGCGACCTTCACGATGTATGACTCGACTCCGGCCACCGACCAGCAGGATTCAATCTCTGGAATCTCAGAGACCTTCTCGGCGATGTCATCAGGTGCTGCTGGATCAATAGGGGTGAGCGAAATCAGCGCATTGATTTTTAGCCCAACCTGACGCTTATCTACCTCAGCTCGATACCCAGTGATGACTCCCCTGGCCTCTAACTTCTTTACTCGCTGGTGCAGGGTTGAACTTGGAACATCGAGTTGCGCTGCAAAGTCAGTGAGCGAAAGAGAAGAGTCTTTAGCTAGGGCTAAGACAATCTGTCGGTCTAGAGATTCCATGATTGAAGTATGCCCTAGGCCGTAATTCCCTTGGTGGACAACACCAAGTCGGAGAGTTTGCGGTTCAGGGTCTCGTAGAAGACATTCAGTGGGAACTCATCATCCAGCACCAAGTTCACAACCTCTTTGAGCTCGCCCGCGGTTGGAAGCTGGTCGGCACCCTTAGCCCAGTTGGATGCTGGGTGCGGTGGCACTAGCTCTTTGACAAAGTCATAGGCTGTAATCCACTGCGCCAATCGCGAGCGGTTGATGCCATCGTGGTAGAGCGCATCAACCTGGTTGCTCAGCTCCACAACAGCATCAATCACCTTGTCCCACTCAAAGGTAAGGCGGTTATCTCTCCAGTGCAAAGCACCTGCTTGGTGAAGGTGGGCAAAGATGATCTGACCGCCAAGACCGTCATAGTTTCTGGTTCTGCCGCCGGTGATTGGGAAGCGGAACAGTCTGTCAAACAAGATCGCATACCTGATGTACTTGGCAAGCCTGTCGCCTTCGGCCTCCAAAACAAGAGTCTCTCGGAAGGTTGAGAGGTCGCACCGAAGTTCCTCTAGGGAATACATCCAAAACGGCATGCGCTGCTTGATCATGAACGGGTCAAAAGGTAGGTCCCCACGGGAGTGGGTTCGATCGTGAATAAGGTCCCAAAGCACGAAGGTCTCTTGAGCAAGTAGCTGATCATCCAGCAGCTCCTCGGCGTTTACCGGAAGTGGCAGGTGCAGTAGCTCTTTGGCACCAGCGACCACCTTGCGGAAACGCGCTGCCTCACGATCGCAGAAGATGCCGCCCCAGTGGTAGGTGGCTACTTCGCGAACGGCTACAGTCTCGGGGAAAAACACTGCGGAGTTGGTGTCGTAGCCTGCGGTAAAGCCAATGAATTCGATTGGGATAAAGGCAGGGTTTGAGTACTTCTTTTCCTTATTCGCAAGCCATGCGGGCCAGAAGGTGTTAGTTACCAAAGCTTCCAGGTTGCGATTTGGATTGCCGTTCTGGGTATACATCGAGAACACCGCTAGGTGCTGCACGTCATCGCTGCGCTTTAGGTCTGGCCTAAACAGTTCTAGCGACTGATAGAAATCTGGCTTTGCGAATCCACCCTGACGCCAAGCTTCTAGGTCCTTCACAACCTGGGTTAGGTATTCGGTTTGGTGAGAGAAGTTTGGAGTCAGAGCTCTGATGCTGGCGATTACTTGATCTAGCAAACTAGAGACTTGCGAATGGTGTGACGCATCCTCGATTGCTCCGTCCTTGTTCTGCATCGGACGCATCGACTCTATGGCTGCTTGCAGTTTGGTCCACGCTGGACTTTCTGCTAGCTGTCGCTTTACCTCAGCGACGTCTCGAGTTCCTTGTTTTGAACCAAGTGCCAAAAAGCCAAGGATGTTGAGCAAAAGCTTGGAGTTATCTAGGTCATTAATCGAATCGTCTCCAAAGATATCCGAGTCAGCAATCACGACAACTTGACCATCAGCAACTCGAGTTGCGGCTGCGACCGCAGCCTGAGCTGGCAGCGCGGATTCGCTTGTCCTCAAGAAGACTTCACCGGCAAAATCGGTTCCGAGATCCAGCGTTCCAGTGCGATAGAGCACCACCTCGTGGACCATAAACCTAAAATCTGAAAGCAGTAGGGTTGGGAATTCTGGCTTTGGCCAAGACGCTACATCCTTGAAGTTATTAGCTGGGTCCTGAACGGTTTCATTGGTTAGCTTGATGCCGTAATCGGCAATCAGCTCATTGAAGTTGTTACCGTACTTAGCCTGCTCGTTTTCACCAAGCACCAAGAGTCCCCCGCCCGATGCAACGAAGGCTTTAATCGCAGTGATCTCTGACTTTTCAAGAAGTGGTGATCCATAGCCAACGGTGTGTTCCCACTCAGGCGATGCAGCATGTGGCAAAACCAAAACATCGACACCTTGCAGGGTTGACTCACTGATGGTTCCCGAGGTGTGGGCGAGAACTTCAAAGCCGGCGGATTCGGCAAGCTCTTTGAAGTTTGCATAGCTAGCATCGGCAGGGTTTGCCGGGTTCATTTCGGCTGCAAGATCAAGGTCAATAGTCCAGGCCTGGGAGTGGGACTGATCTATGAGAATTCGGGATTTTCTCTGCACTTTGCACCTTATCTTCGGAAATCTGCCGTAATTCTACGATGTTTAGCGTTGTTTATCCGAATCTTGACATAACAATTTGGAGCGGAGAGGTTGCAACATTTGATTCTTTGCGGTTGAAGCAAAGCCAGTGATTAGTTCCAAAACATGGCTGTAGACCAATTGAGATCGCAAGCTCGTTTCCAAGCCACCGCTGGGCATCTAGAGCCGTCGGCGAAATGGTCAAGAAATCCCAAAGATTTGCAGATACAGCATCGAAAGCGTGTTACTTTGGACCAAATATCCCGCGGTTCAATACAAGTAGTGCAGGTAGGGGATGTTCGAATCCCCCACTCTCTGCCCAAGAAATACAACGGTTCACCCAAGGAGTAAAAAATGTACCAAGCTAAATGGAATGGTCATGTAATTGCAGAATCTGACAAAACCGTCGAGGTTGAGGGCAACCAGTACTTCCCAATGGACAGCGTGAACAAAGAGTTTCTCTCTGACTCGACTTTGAAGTCGACCTGCCCTTGGAAGGGTGAAGCCAGCTACTACAACCTTGAGGTTGCTGGTCAGACCAACAAGGATGCCGTTTGGATCTACCGCGATCCCAAAGAGCGCGCCAAGCAGATCGCCGGTCATGTGGCTTTTTGGCGAGGCGTCGAAGTAACCAAGATCTGATCTCTGCCCGAAGGTCAATCCGTTGATTGAATTTAGAGATGTCTCAAAGGCCTTTGCAGGACCTGAGGTAATAAGCGGTTTTTCGCTAGTCGTTCCCAGTCGGCAGATAACAGTCTTAATGGGGCTTTCCGGGTCTGGAAAAACAACCCTGCTTCAGATGGTCAACCGAATGGTTTCACCAACCTCCGGTGCCATCACAATTGACAGCCAGGATGTCTCGGGTCTGGATCCGGTGAAATTGCGTCGATCCATTGGATACGTGATGCAGGAGGTTGGACTTCTGCCGCACAAGACGATCCTCGATAACGTCGAACTAATTGCTCTAATCTCCGGCCAAAGTAAACAAGAAGCCCGAGCCAACTCAACTCAAATGCTGCACCTTGTTGGACTCAACGAAAGTTTTTTTGACCGGTACCCTGCCCAACTTTCTGGCGGCCAACAGCAGCGAGTCGGAGTTGCCAGGGCTCTGGCAATCAAGCCAAATATCCTGCTGATGGATGAGCCTTTCGGTGCGGTGGACCCTATTGTCCGAGAGGAGCTACAGGCCGAGTTGATCCGAATTCAGCGTGAGCTTTCACTGACGATCATTTTCGTCACCCACGACAGGCACGAAGCACTGCGGCTGGCTGACAATCTCGTTTTGCTTTCAGCGGGCGGCCGCATTGAGCAGCAGGGAACTCCCGCTCAGTTCAGAGCTACCCCAAAGAACGACTTCGTTAAAAAACTGCTCGGCGTCTAAATGGAATGGTTTCTAAAAAACATCGACTTTGTTCTTGGTCTAACGACTACTCACCTTTGGGTATCGCTGATTCCACTTGTTTTGGGTTCACTGCTTGCGGTGGTGCTGGCTAAATTCATTCCACGAAAACTTGTGGCATCGACAAATGGTCTGTTGAGCGCCGTCTATGCGGTGCCATCGCTTGCCCTGTTCGTCACCCTTCCAGTGCTTATCGGCACTAGTTACCTGGGGCCGACCAACGTGATCATCGCGCTCACCATTTACGTCATTGCATCGATGTTTTTCTCAGCACGTGACGCCTTTTCTCAGGTGCCAGAATCTGCAAACTTCATTGCCCGGGCGCAAGGTCTGAACCGGTGGCAGCACTTTATTCATGTTGAGCTGCCACTTGCCATCCCCGGTCTAGTGGCGGGTTTTAGGGTTGCTGCGGCGAGCACGGTCTCGATGGCTTCTATTGGTGCGGTAGTTGGAGTTAGAAACCTCGGCTATTTGTTTTTGGATGGCTTTCAACGCAAAATCGCGGAAGAGGTAACGGCCGGACTGCTAGCGATTTTTGTAATTGCCATTGCTCTTGATCTGCTGATCTGGCTAATTGGCCGCGCTTTGACGCCGTGGGCGAGAAAGCGGGCGGTTAGTGTTTAGCCTCGCAGATCTTTGGATGTGGTTTGCCGAACCAGAAAACTGGCTCGGCCGTTACGGCCTGTTGAATCTCCTTGGAGAGCACTTAGCTATCAGCCTCAGCTCTATCTTGCTGGCCAGCCTGTTAGCACTTCCGTTGGGCATACTCATAGGTCACCTTGGTAAGGGCGAAGCCTTAGTGGTGGGGTTATCTTCGATTTCACGAGCCATACCAACCATGGGGTTACTGTTTGCTCTGGTAATGCTGTTGGGCATAGTCAATCGAGAACTAGCGGTTACTTTGGCGCTTGCAGCAATCGCAGTCCCACCAATTTTGGCAGGGGCATATTCGGGGATAAGCACCATTGAGCGAAGCACCAAGGTTGCAGCGATTGCGCAGGGAATGCGTCCTATCCAATTGATCTGGCATGTCGAACTGCCGCTGGCCGCAAGCTCAATAATCGGCGGTCTACGTATCGCCTTTATTCAGGTTGTCTCGACTGTTGTTTTGGCGCCGCTGGTTGGCTTAGGGGGCCTGGGCTTTGCCATCATTCAAGGCCTTGCCCTTAGAGACTTTGCTCAGGTCACCGCGGGTGCAATTGCAATAGTGCTTTTGACCCTTTTTGGAAACCTAGTGTTGGGAATGCTGCAACAGAAAACGCGATTGAGTACGTTACGACAAATAAGGGCAAGGTAACTGAAATGAAAAAGACCGCAAAACTTCTAATCGCGAGCGCGATGACAGCAGTTCTTGCTCTAGCTGGCTGTGCTCAGACCCCGAGCGAACCGATTGTTATCGGTTCTCAGGCCTACTACTCCAATGAAATCATTGCTGAGGCTTACGCTCTGGTCTTGGAAGATGCTGGCTACACAGTGGACCGCCAATTCTCATTGGGCCAGCGCGATGTATACGTCCCGGCACTTTTGTCTGGCGAGGTAGACCTGTTCCCGGAATACACCGGAAACTTGCTGCAGTACTTTGACGCGACCGCAACCGCAACCGCGGCTGACGACGTCTACAGTGCCCTAACCGCTGCGTTGCCAGCAGGCCTAAGCGCTCTTGAGATGTCGGGTGCCAGCGACCAGGATTCCTATAACGTCACAGCAAACTTTGCTGCACAGAACAACCTAACCTCCATCGGCGATCTTGCCGCCCTAACTGGACTCAAGCTGGGTGGAGCGCCAGAACTTGCAGAACGTCCATATGGACCGACCGGACTGGATTCTTTCTACGGAGTGAAGGTTGAGTTTGAGGCAACCGGCGACGCGACAGTTGAGGCTTTGGTTGCTGGACTGGTCAACATGGCAAATGTCTACAGCGCAGACCCAAGAATTCAGCAGCTGGGTCTAGTGACCCTCGCAGATCCGCTGGGCCTATTCCTGGCATCAAACGTTGTGCCAATTGCATCTGATGCGGTAGACCAAAAAGCAAGAGACCTGATCAATAAGGTGTCTCAAGCTATGACTGCTCAGGACCTAATCGCAATGAACGTCCGCAGCGTCCAGGAGCAGTTGTCACCTAATCAAATTGCACGCGAGTGGTTGTTCTCTAAGGGTCTAATCAAGTAATTCTCGATTTGGAAGGGCGGGTCAACTAGCTAGTTGGCTCACCCTCGCCAGATTGATCCAGCATGGCCTTCAGCCCCGATTCAGCGGCTGTGACTATTTCGTAGGTTCTGGCAATCAACTCGTCGGCTGATTCTGAGCCGAGCAAATCCATTTGATCGAGCTGACCCACCGGGAGAACCCCAGCTAGCTGCCAGCATGCCTCCATGGGGTCATCGCTGAACTCAACATCTGGCCCGTATTGCAGATCGCCAAATTCACTTGCAAAAGCCAGCAATTGCCTCACCTTGGTTTCCAGGTGAACGCGCGCCGGCATGAGGGTGTCAACCCAAATCAGATCAGGAATTAGATCGATGTCTGCAAGCGGATAGGGATCGTCTGGTAGCCAAGCGTTTACCCTGAAGCGTTTTGACCCGATAGATTCCAGGCCGTAAAACTCCTCTGTCGTGCCGATGTTTGTCACCGAGGCTATGGTTCCGATGTCCATGCGCTTTTCGCCTCCCCCAACCTCGGGGCCGCGAGCAATTAGAACCACTCCGAACTCAGGGGTCTCTTCACCGAGCAGATCGCCGAGCAGTTTGAGGTAGCGCTCTTCGAAGATTCTCAGCGGTAACGGCATTGCGGGTAGCAAAACGGTTGTGAGGGGAAACATCGGCATAACCGGCATACTTATCCTCTTTCAACCGCTGGAACCAGGCCTGCTATCGCCTCTGGAGTTCAATGCTAAGTGCTCTAGCACCCAGTGGGTATCTACTAAACGACCGCTGGGTAACGAGATCCGTCGGCAAAGTTTCCATACAGTGGTCCATCGCCCTCGGTCACCGACTGAACTAGCAAGTCACCGCCGACAAAGCAACCTCTCCAGCTGGCTCCGCGACCACCAAATACTTCAGCCTTATCGCCGCGAGACCTCGGCTTGTTCACGCCAAACTTGAAGGCCTGGGATTCTTCCTTGACTCGCTCCGCGAAGGCTAGGTCATCGGTTGCAACTGAGCTCACTAGGTTTCCGTTAGAAACATTCATCGCAGAGATCAGTTCTGCTTCGGTGTCGACCAACACGATCGAGTCCAGAGGTCCAAAAGGCTCAGAGTGGTGAATAGACCAAGCTTTTGGTGGGTCCAATACCGTCATTGGTGCCACGTAAGCCGAGCGATCTTGGCCAGGTAAGAACCTGCCGTTATCTAGGGAGCCACGGATTAGTGGAATGCCGCCTCGTTCAATTGCCTCCTGATATGCCTGCTGCAACTCCCCAGCCTTCTTGCCAGAAATAACTGGGCCGAAGTGTAGATCTGGGTAGTCATCGTTTGGATCTTCAACGGCCAGCGGGTGACCAAACTTTAGAGATCCCAGCATCGCGGTGTACATCTCTAGGAATTCTGGAAACAGCTCGCGCTGAACTACATAGCGCGGGTAAGCGGTGCAGCGCTGCTTGGCGTATTCAAAACCCTTAGCTAGGTGCGCTGAAAGCTCACTCCAGTTCGAGTAGTTCCATACGCCCCAGGAGTTCAAGCCCTCCTGCTCCAAAATGTGTCTGGTGGCAAGTGAGGTAAGCGAGCTAGCGGCTGCACGGCCATTGTTTCGACCTCCAACAAAAGCTAGGGCTCCCAATGAATCTGAGCTAACCAAAGCCGGCGCAAGCTCCGCACCAGAACCAGAAATCAGTGTCACCGGCAGTCCCGCCCTTGCCATAAGAGCGTGAGAGAGGGTTAGAGCGTGAAAACCACCCTGGGTTGGAGTCTTAGCGATAACTGCGTTACCTGCCAAAAGCTGTACCAACTCGGCGTGAACTAGAACGCTTAGCGGATAGTTCCAGCTTGCGATGTTGGAGATCGGTCCAGGTAGTGGGGTCCTGCCGTGCATCTGACGATCAATTTCACCCAGGTACCATTCGACACCTTCAATAGCGCGATCCACGTCGGCACAGGCTAGCTTCCAAGGCTTACCGATTTCCCAAATGATTAGCCTGGCGATAGCGTCCCTGTGCTCGCGAAGAAGCTCGATAGCTTTGGCGACCCTTGCCTTGCGCTCCTCGAGCGGGGTCTTGGACCAATCTGAATCTTGCTTCACCGCTTGATCGACCGCGTGCTGAACCTGCTCGAGATTGAGCATGGTTGGGCCGATGATCTGCTGCCCATCGACTGCGTTGAAGTGGGATTGGGCTTGACCTATTGAGACCCACTGCCCGTCAATCAGGTTGTTTAGCGATGACTGCCCAAATGCTTCAGGGGCAATAGCCTTGGCCTCTTTGTAGACCTGAGCAAACTCTGAGTTGCTCTTTAGTTTCAGTTCCATCATCTAGATAACCTATTCGTTACAAAGTCCTTACCCGCCGAATGTTACAAATTGCAAACATTTCCTGTGAGACAGCTTTGCGTGGTTGAGTTCAGGCACACTCCGTTTAGGAGAAGTAGAGGAAACCTTCTCGTTCAACCAAGTCGTAGCGCTTCAGCGGGGTTTTGGCAGGCCCTTCAATAACTGAGCCGTCTGCCTTGGCAAAGACCGCTCCGTGACAGCCGCAAGCCAAGGTGGTGGCATTAGCATCGGAGACCTCACACCCGGCGTGTGTGCAGATTGCTGACAGCGCAACGTAAGTCCCGCGCTGCACTTGGCTAATCATGAGTGTGCCAACGCTGGTGTTCACTTTAACCGCGGTCGAGTTTGGAACCTTGCTCGCCTCGATGATCTCTTTAGTCATCGATGGCGAAGCCGCTTGGGTCGGTGCTATCGATGCAGTACCGGCAAGGGTGGCTAGCACAAAACCATTTTGCAAGCGCACCTTGACACTCGCCAAAGGGGCAACCTTGCTGGTCGCTTTTCCAGTGGTCATACTGAATGCAATTCTGTCTTTTGAGCAGGTAATGCGAGAGCCGCTGACGCCCGTAAGTGCAAGGGGGTTCTTATCAACCGGGCATACAGCGGTGTAACCCAAGAATTTTTGAGAACTGGATCGATAAATCAGTACCCGAGATTGCCCAAGGGTAAAGATCTTGGCCGCACCAATTTTGATGGCTGTCACTTTGCCCAGGTTGAACTCGGTGGCGTGAGCGGGAAGGTCAAAGACTAAGGCTGCCCCAACGGCAAGTGCACCGGCTAGAGCGGAGCGACGATCGATTTCCATGCCTAATAAAACAAAGTCGATTTAGAAACATTCCAACTGTGAATCACAATTAATCAAACCACGCTCCTGCCTGCTGTTAGAGCGAGCAAATGGGAATGATTTCAATGTTTGGGGGCTTGAAATCAAGGAGTAATCGCACTGCACTGAAAGGCAAGTGACATGGACAATTCCCCGATGAGCCAAGACATCAAAGACATCGTTGACGGCGTGCGCAGGGTCATAACTAAAAGTCTTGCAAACAGTCCATTTCAAAGCGCAACCCCCGCTCTACAGCCCGACTTGGAACTTGGCGTCTTGGCCGCCCTAAGTAGTGGAGCAAAAAATGGTGCCGGAGTTGTCTCTCACATCCGCCTCGCTAGCGCTGGCACCTACAGCCCCACCCAAGCTCAAGTTCAGTCAGTGCTTGATTACTTGATCGAAAAGCGCTGGGCAAAGATCGTGGTGCGTGAAGACCTCAGACTCTATGAGCTAACAAAGGCAGGTACAGCCGAGTTTGAATCTCGCGAGCTCGCCGGACCAATTCCTAATGCCGACCACCAACATGTTCCTAACTGCACCCAGTGCAACATGCAGAACTGGGCGCCCCACGCCGGAGTCCTGAAAGCTGGCGCTCGTTTGGCACAGACCGTAGCTGAATCATCCGGCCCAAGCCACGCCTCAAAGCACCAGCGGATCGTCGACATGCTAGAAGACACTCGACGTAGGTTGCAGGAAATTCTTGCCGAGAAGCACTGATTTGTCCCAAATCGAATCTGAGCTAAAAACCAACCCAGCACTTCGGGCTCGCTATCGACGAATAGTCAGATTTGCCGCTCTCGCGCTTGCGCAGTCTTGGTGGTACGAGATCGCCTTGCCCAGACTTGGGCTCGGCAGTATTACTAAATCCACCAGAATCAAGCGCTTTCAAAAACTTGCACGCAAGTTTCACTCGCTAGCCGCAGATCTCGGCGGGCTAATGATCAAAGCGGGGCAGTTTCTATCCTCGCGCCTAGATGTTTTGCCCAGGGAGATAACCAGCGAACTCGAAGGCCTCCAGGATGAAGTCGCACCCGAAAGCGCGGATGCGATTCTGAGCCAGATCGCTCAGGAACTTGGGATGGAAGCATCGACGGCATTTGAGTTTTTTGACACCGAGCCCTTGGCTGCTGCATCCCTGGGCCAGGCGCACCGGGCCAGGCTTAGGCCGAGGTTTGAATCAGAACTTGGTTACACCGATGTGGTCGTAAAAGTTCTCAGGCCGGGAATTGAGCAAATTGTCGAGGTTGACCTCGCGGCACTTCGAAAGATTGGCAACTGGCTAGCCAAGGTCAAGCTGGTTTCTCGCAGGACAGATGCACCGAAACTGGTCGAGGAATTCGCGTTCACTAGCCTGGAAGAAATTGACTACCGATTCGAGGCCAAAAACCTTGAGCGCTTCAAGGCCAATTTCATAAACGACCCAAGAGTCTCAACCCCAGAGATAGTTTGGGAGCGCTCAGCCAGAAGAGTGCTAACCCTAAGCGACGTAACGGCGATAAAGATCACCGATGTCACGTCAATAGATGACGCAGGAATCGATCCGAACGCCGTTGCGGCGGAACTGGCCAGGGTCACTTTTGAACAGTTTTTTGTTCACGGTTTCTTTCACGCCGACCCTCACCCGGGCAACATCTTTGTCACACCTAATTCCGAGGATCCTTCGCAGTTTGCGCTGACATTTATCGACTTTGGGATGATGGGTGAGATCAGCGATGACCAGCGCAGGAAGCTACAAAACTTCATTTTTGCGGTGGTGGCCCGCGACGCCAGAGCGTGGGTTTCGGCCACCGAAGACCTAGGGGTCTTGCTGCCAACGGCCGACACCGTTCAGCTAGAGCGCGCGGTTGCGGAGCTGTTCAAGAGATTTGGCGGAATTGGCGTGGCAGAACTGACTCAAACTGACCCCAAAGAACTCAAGGAGTTTGCTCTTCGATTTAGCGATTTGGTTTTGACATTACCTTTCCAACTTCCAGAGAACTATCTGCTTTTGGTTCGAAGCATTTCGGTTATCTCTGGCGTGACAAGTGCGCTGAATCGAAGCTTCAACATGTGGGATGCGGTTGACCCATTTGCACGCTCGTTGCTAAATGGAAGTGCTAATCAAAGCGTTGCAAGGATTGGTCAGGAGATCTTTGGTTTTATTTCGACTTTGACAAGACTCCCACAGCGATTTGAATCTTTGGCGAATCGGGTTGAGCGCGGTGAATTGGTGAATCGAAATCCCGAACTAGAAAAGCGAGTCAAACGTGCCGACCGCAGTGTTCGATTGCTTGGCTCAGCGGTTATCTTCGGGGCACTTCTATTCGCCGGGATTTCGCTGAGGCAGTCCGCCGATCCATTAGGGAATTGGCTGCTTTTGGTCTCCGTTGTGCCGCTGGTTAGCGCTTTAGGGATCTTCCGGAAGCGCTAACTCAAGGTGTCTCAAGTCGCGTCCAGGTATTTTTCCAATCAGGGGAAAGTGCGCGAATCACAGGAGTAATGTGGTGGGGTTACAAAAAGACAGGTCTAATGCCAAAACAGAAAAAGCAGAGCGGTTTCAAGCGAACTTCTGCCCTTACCCTCGGAGCAATGGGTGTCGTATACGGCGACATAGGGACCAGCCCGATCTACGCATTCAACGAAGCGGTAAGAGCCGGTGGTGACACCCGGGATGAAATCCTTGGAGTGCTGTCTTTAGTCTTTTGGACGCTAACCCTAGTCGTTTCAATCAAGTACCTAATCTTTGTGCTGCGCGCAGATAATCGTGGCGAGGGTGGCACCCTGGCAATGTTCTCGCAGCTCTCCGGCAAGATTCGAGCTGGCAAAAAGGGAATTCTGGGTTTCACCGTATTTATGTTTCTGATGGCTGCCGCAATGGAATTCTCGGATGGCATTTTGACCCCTGCGATTTCGGTCATCTCGGCGGTTGAGGGCATCAAGACCATAAACCCAGAGCTCGAGTATCTGGTGGTCCCAATTACTGTGATTATCTTGGTGCTTATTTTCACCTTCCAGTTCAAGGGGACCCACAACCTTGGCAAGGTATTCGGTCCGGTGATGATCATTTGGTTTATCACCCTGTCGGTTGTCGGTATCTACCAGATCACCCTGAACCCTGAGTCACTGGTCGCGCTAAACCCGATGTATGCGGCGAACTTTGTGATTGACCATGGTTTCCAAACCCTATTTGTAATGGCTTCGGTAATCCTCGCGGTTACCGGTGCAGAGGCACTGTTTGCCGACCTCGGTCACTTTGGTAGAGGTCCGATTCGCATTGGTTGGTTTGGTCTTGCGGGCATTGCACTTCCACTTAGCTACTTCGGTCAGGGAGCGCTATTGCTTCGTGACCCGAGTGCAATTGGAAACAGCTTCTTCGGTATGGCTCCAGCCGGCATTCCAGCGCTTCTTCTTTTGCTCATCACGACTCTGGCGACCATCATCGCCTCGCAGGCTTTGATCAGCGCAGTTGCATCACTTGCTAGCCAGGCATCTCAGTTGGGACTGCTGCCAAGACTTCGCATCAAGCACACCAACCAGCAAGAGCGTGGCCAGATCTTCGTGCCATTTGTAAACACAGTGGTTGGCCTTGGCTCTATCACGCTGGTAATTGTCTTTGGCTCATCATCCGCTTTGGCCGGTGCTTATAGCTTTGCAATCGCCTTCACGATGCTGGTCTCCACAATCGGATTGATTCTGTTAGCCCTTAGCAAGTGGCAGCGCTTCCGCTATGTCCTGCTGCCGATCTTCTCGCTGTTCTTGATCATGGATCTAACGCTGTTTGCCGCAAGCTCAACGAAGTTGATAACCGGTGCATGGTTGCCACTTCTCGCAGGCTTCTGCGTGGCATCGATGATGTGGATCTGGCGCAAGGGTCGCTTCGAACTAGATAAGCGCCTAAGCGAGACCTCGATGAGCTGGTCTCAGGTCACTCGCATGCGCAACAGTGGAAAGGTTGCGATTACCGACAACATTGGTATTTACCCATCAGCAGTTGTTGGCCTTGTGCCACAGGCACTTGAGCAGCAGATCAGAGTATTGGGCAGCATGCCAAAGAAGATCCTGGTAGTGAACGTAGAGTCCATGGACACCCCGATTTGCCACAAGCCACCGGTGTACAAAGAGGTAAACGACTACCTCGCATCAGTTTCTGTGCCATCAGGATTCATGGAGCAGCGAAACGTCCCAAGAGCGCTTCGTTCGCACTCGGTATCCGAACACTTTGATGAGCGCGACGCCATTTACTTTGTCACCGACAGGACCCTAATTCCTGCCGATAAGACCGGCTTGAACAAGGCCGAGGAGCTAATCTTCACGACCCTGCACCGAAATGCCACCACTCCGGCGCACTTCTACCACCTGCCGGAGCGCAGGGTTATCACCTTCGATATCTCTATTGAGGTTTAGCCTAAAGGTTTTCACTCCGCTCGCTGTAGCTGACCCTAGGTTTGACAAGTAAATCCCAAGCCAAGTGAGCTACTTTGAGGCCTGTTTCGGTCCTAGAATAAACAGTCAAGGTAGCGTCGCTTAGTCACAATGGCAGAGCGAGAAATGCTGGGAGATTACAGTGGCAAGCGAAGATCAATACGAGAACGTCGAGAGTCTGAGAATGATGACGAAGGTCTCACACCTTTATCATTCAAAATCCATGGTGCAGACCGATATTGCTAAGAAGCTAGGCCTCTCCCAGGCAAGAGTTTCGAGACTGCTATCTTCCGCCGAAGAGCGTGGCATCGTTAGACGAATTGTCGTTCCACCTGCCGGACTTTTCTCCGAGCTTGAGCGCCAAATCGAAGAGAAGTTTGGCCTAGAGCAAGTACATGTTGTGGATGCCACCGGTGAAAACGACGCAGAACTTGTGGACTCTTTGGGCATGGCACTGGCTTCGGTCTTTCACCTGATGCCGATTGAAGGAAAGTCAATTGGCTTTACCTCTTGGAGCCGCTCGCTGCGCGGCTTTGTAAATTCACTCTCGCCGTTTCCGAAGGTCAAGGCTTCAAAGATTGTTGAGCTACTTGGCGGAGTTGGAAATCCCTCGCTGCAACATGCGGCCACGACTGCAACCGAGAGTTTTTCAAAACTAACCAATGCTTCCGCGGAGTTCCTCAGGGTTCCAGGAGTGGTAAGCAGTAAGGCAATGAAGAACGCCCTGCTGGAAGGCGATATTCACGCAAACGAAACCATCGAGGAGTTTGACTCTCTAGATATCGCGATGGTCGGTATTGGTGTGGCAGAAATGCCAGCCCACCTTCAAGAGGGCACCAATTTTCTATCCCTTGAGCAATTTGAGTCGGCCAAAAAGGCCGGCGCAGTGGCCGAAATCAACCTCAGGTTCCTAGATAAAGATGGCCAGCCGGTTCGAACTGAGCTAAATGAGTTCATCATTGGAGTTTCTCTGGACCAGCTGAAAAAGATTCCGCTGGTAATTGGAGTCAGCGGTGGCAAGAGCAAGCGGGTTGCCACCCTTGCAGTAGCTCGAGGCAAGTGGGTCAACGTCCTGGTGACCGACCACGAAACTGCGGAGTACCTGCTAAAGAACTAAGCCAAAAGACAAATCCCCCGAAGCGTAAGCTCCCGGGGGATTTGTCTTTTTGTCAATCTAGGCGAGCTGAGCTACGACCTTTTGGACGTAAGGCCAAACTCGAGCCACCGATGTGTGATTAACCTTTTCCGCCGGTGAGTGCAGTGCCTGCAGCTCTGTTCCGATCGAGATGATGTCGGCCACAGGAACCCTGCGGCTGAACATTCCTAGCTCCAATGAGCACTGGGAAACCTCAACGTTAGGTTCGGACTTCATGACGTCTCGGTAGACCTTTGTGGCGGTTGCCAAAAGCTCCGAGTCGGGACGGTATGGGAATTCTGGGGCATCCAATCCAAACATCTCCACCTTCACTCCGCCACCTGCCAGGTTTGCAAGGGAGATGACACGGTCAAGAATTTCGTGCTTCTTGGAAGTTACCGCCGCTGTGATGGTGGACGCCAGGCGAACACCATTTTCAATTGGTCGGACTGTTCCTAGGTTGTTTGACGAGGCAACTCGACCTGGAACGTGCATGTTCCAGCTGATTACGCCGGTTGGGATCAGTGAGGTGACGTAGGCGAATCGGCCGGTGGCAGCCTTTGAGAAAGCCCTCGATGGTAGTGAGGTGGCCTCAAGCTCTAGACGGACCTTTGGATCTGCTAGGTCGTACTCGTGCTTCAGAGCTGCATCCAGCTTCTCAATGATCGACTTTGCCTGCGCGGCCTGAGCCGATGGCAAGGTCACAATCGCCTCTGCATCCGCTGGAATGGCATTGTTCTGAGCACCACCAAATGGGGACTCGATTCTGATGTCCAGCACTCTTGCTAGATCGGCGATGGCACGAGATAGCACCTGAAGCGCATTGGCACGCTCGAGTTGGATATCAAACTCGCAGTGACCGCCCTGGAGTCCTCTGACCCTAAGGCTAAATGCGGTGTCGTGGTTGGAAGGAACAGCCTCCCACTCGGCAGGAATGTCAACGTGGAAAGTCACGTCACCGCTGCAGCCGGCCAGGATCTCCTTGTCGGTGATCCAGTTAAAGTCGATCATTCTGCGACCCTTGAGCTTGGTGGTGTCGAACTGGCCTGCACCGACCTTGCCCTTCTCCTCCATGGCGGTCAAAACTGCCTCAAGTGGTGGGTGTGGGATGTCGGAAGAAGCTAGCAGCGCCAAAATGTATGAGACTCCAATGCCATTGTCGGCACCGAGGCTGGTGCCATCAGCGGTGATGTAGTCACCATCCACGATCAGCGAAATTGGCTGCTTGATGAAGTCAAACTCGACTCCCTCTCCCTTTTCGCAAACCATGTCTAGGTGCCCGTGCAGGATTAGCGGAGCTGCAGACTCAAGGCCGTGCTGTCCAGGCTTTTTGACCAGAACGCAGTGCATGTCATCCTTGACTGCCTCTAGACCGTGCTTCTTTGCAAATGCAACAACCCAGTTCGCAGCTTCTTCCTCATTGCCAGAGCCGCGCGGGATGTTTGCCAAGGTCTCGAAGTAGACCAGTACTTCCTTTGGCTCCAAGTTTGAGAGAACGCCATCATTGGCCAGTTCTCCTGGGGTAACTTTTCCAAGCATTTCTTACTCTCCTTATTTGACTATGCCGCTTCGAGAACCATTCAACATCAGTGCGGCGATTGAGATGATGGCGAGACCGTAGACCAGGCTCTGGGCCTGAGCATTTACTCCAAGAACTGCGTTTGCAATCGGAATCATAGACACAGTTAGAGCTCCAAAAACCACGTTTATCGGATTGGTAGCTCCACCAAGGATCGAAGTTCCTCCCACAATCGCGGCAGCAATGCCCGGTAGCAATAGGTCGCTTCCTAGACCGTTAGGTGATGCGGATCCAGACTGAGCAATGATCACCAAGGATCCAAGACCGCTCATGAATCCTGAGATTCCAAATGCAACGACCTTTAGACCGCGGTTCTTGAGACCCGAATAGACCGCTCCGGTCTCATTGAGTCCAATTGCGGTCATGCCTCGACCCACCTTGGTGTAGCGCAAGACGAACCACAGGATCACTGCCATCGCCAAACCGATAAAGAAGGTTGTCGGAGCACCAGCGAGCTTGGTGGTGTGAAGGTGGCCCAGGAAGTCCTTGTTATCGGAGACGTAAACAGCTGTCGCATTGCTGAAAACTAGCGCTCCGGACTGAAAGATACCGAGGGTACCGAGGGTCAGTGCGAAGGATGGAACCTTCGTGTAGGCAACGAAGAACCCGTTGAAGATTCCAAATGCCGTTGTCACCAACAAGATGATGATTGGTGAGGTAACTCCGAAATTCGGAAGTGCTAAAGCAAGCAGGATTGCTCCCAGCAAGCTCATTGAGGCATTGGATAGGTCAATCGATCCAACGTTCAGAACTATGGCTTGACCTAGGGCGACCATCAGGATTGGAGCAGACAAGGTTGCAACAATTCCCATACCGCCGCTTGTTAGGAAGTTGGGGTTGAAAGCAGAGATCATTAGGAAAACTGCGAGGAAAATGGTTGCCGGACCAAAGGTTTGCCAGAGCTTGCGAAACTGAATCTTCTTTGGCGGTGTCGTGTTATCGATGACTGCTCTAGCCTCAGTTGGGGTACTTGTTTTCATTTTCACACCATCTTTTCCAGCAGATCCAACGAGGTTGGCTGCTCTTTGTGGAGGTCAAATACGGAAGATACTTCGCCGTCCCTCATGACCACAATTTGGTCTCCCATTTCCAGGGCCTCCTCTAATGTGTCGGCCAAGAGAATGACCGCAGTGTTGTTCTGGACTGCCTGCCTGATCAGTGAGTTCACTGTTGCCGCAGCACCCGGGTCCAGGCCACGCAGCGGGTGGTCGAGAATTAGCAGCTCTAGCTCTTCGGACTTTAACCATTTGGCCATTACGACCTTCTGCTGGTTACCACCCGAGAAGCGCTCTAGCTCAAGAGTTGGGTTCTTAGGCCTGACATCCAGTTTCTCGAACCAGGTGTCGGCCACGGCCTTCTGCTTCTTGGTGTTGATTAACGGACCCACAGTGCTTTCCTTGCCGAAAATCAGGCTCAGGTTGGAGGACGCATCGAGGCCGCCAACCATGCCCTCTACTTTTCGCTCGGAAGGGACTAGACCGAAGCCCAACTTAATGGCCTTTGGCACACTCCAGTTTCTAGCCTCAACGCCGTGAATCAGCAGCTTTCCGCTGTCGGCTGGAAGGGCACCGTAGATGGCCTTGCAGAGCTCTTCGCGCCCAGACCCGTTGGTGCCAACGATGGCGGTAATTTCACCGGCCGCCAGAGCAAGATTCACATTCTTGAACTTGCCCTTCTTGGTTAGAGACTTGAGCTCAACAACAGGTGCTTCACCTTGGTTCTGTCTGCGGTATTCACGCTTTTCAGACTTGGCCTCGCGTCCAACCATGAGTCTGAACAACTCATTTTGATCAACTTCAGACTTGGACCTAATCGCAACTAGTTCACCGTCGCGCATGACCAGGATGCGGTCGCAGACACGAATTACCTCGTCCAAACGGTGTGAGACGAACACGACTGACCCGAGTTCACGGATCTTTGAGATTTCGCGCTCCAAAACTGCAGTCTCGTGGGGTTCCAACAAAGAAGTTGGCTCGTCCAAGATAACGACCGGCTTGGTGTTTGCACCTTCGCCAACTCGAATGGCTCTTGCGATTTCCACCATCTGGCGGTCCACGAATGGAAGGTCTCCCACTAGCGTCCTAGGGTCAAGCTTTGATCCCATCTTTGCTAGCGTCTGGCGGGCCGAAGCATTTACTTTTGCCCAGTTGTAGAAACCCATCAGGCTTGAGCTACCGGTTTTTCCAACGCTAATGTCCATGTTCTCTGCAACCGAGAGGTTGGTGAACAGCGACTGCTCTTGGTGAACCACGCCGATTCCTGCGGCGTTAGCGTCCTCGGGGCTTTTGAGCTTCAGGGTTTTTCCACCGAGCTCGATAGTTCCCTTGTCTGGCTTGTAAATGCCGGAGAGGATCTTCAGCATGGTTGACTTGCCAGCACCGTTCTCGCCGATCAGGCCGATTACCTCATTCTCATAGAGATCAAAGGTGACGCCCTTTACGGCCATCAGGTCTCCAAATGAAATCTGGATGTCCTTTACCGATAGTGCAATTGTCTTGTTCTTATCGCTATTGCTCATTTTGCAATCCTTAGACGATCGCGCTGCGACCATGCAGCGAAGACGATGGCGGCAATCAGGATCGCTCCCGCGAGACCCGACTGGAAGCTAGGGCTTACCCCGGCCAAGATCAGTCCATTGTTTAGGACAGTAAGTAGCAGCACACCGAGTGCAGTCCTGAGGACGCCACCCTTGCCACCGGCTAGCGCGGTGCCACCGATAACCACGGCTGGGATGGTGATAAACAAGCTGCCCAAACCAACCGATGGAGATCCGGACCCGAGCTTGATGGCGGCGATGATTCCGGCTACAGCGCTTAGCAATCCGGCTAGTGCGAAGACGGTGATCTTGATTCTGTCTACGCGGATGCCGGAGTTTCTGGCGATGACCTCGTTGTTACCAATCGCCATGATTGAACGACCGGTCTTGGTCAAGATCAACGTGATTACGCCCAGGATTACCACAAACACAGCTGCCCAGAAGGAGTTCGGAGCTCCAAAGGTCAACGTCGAGCTCCAGCTCGAAACCTCTGGGTTGGTTAGTACTGGGATGGTTTCGGTGCCATACAAGACGGTGGCGAATCCCAGTCCAACAAACCACATACCCAAGGTCACAACGAAGGAGGGAACCTTGACCTTAGTAACGATCAGTCCGTTTAGCAGACCGAAGATGATGCCGGTTAGCAGTGCTGCCAGAAGGGCCAAGAGGCCAAAGTCAGATTCACTTCGGGAGTTGGCACTCAGAAGTACGAATGCCAATCCAGCGGACCCCATGATTCCCTCGATCGAAAGATCGATTGAACCAAGCAAAATCACAAGTGTTGCTCCAACGCCAATGATCAGAGGCAACGCTGCCTGGTCCATTAGGTTGCGAAGATTCTCGACGCTTGCGAAACGAGGGTTGAGAATCGAAAAAATAATGATGAGGGCGAACAGGGTGGCGATCAGAGCACTTGGCTCCGCCAGTCTGCGCCAGTTGATGCGATTGGAAATCGATGCGGTGTTAGCGCTTGGGGAGATGGTCCCCGAGTTGTTGTTTGCCATGCTAAGTCACATTCCTTTGGCAGTTTGGGTGGGTGGCGAATGCCCAGCTAGCTATTACTAACTAGCTGGGCATTCACTACTTTTCTTTTAGCTCTGGACTACTGTCCTGGAAGGACCTCTGGGCCTGCACCAATTAGCTTGAATGGTGCGGTGTCCCAAGGACCGTTGACGAGTAGCTGATCAATCCAGCCGTCGATGTCGTTGTCCAAAGATGCGAACTCTTCGAAGTTCTCTGGACCAACACAAGCAATCTCAAACAAGCTGTGACGCTTCTCGTCTGGAAGCTCTGAAGGCTTGATCTCACCAATGGCCGCAAGGTATGCGGTGTATAGACCGATAGCTGATGCTGCCCAGCCACGGTGGAAGGTCTCGCCAACAATTGCATTGTTGCCACGGCCGGAGCGCATGTCTTCAATGGTTGGTGGGTATAGACCGTCGGATACGAACTTAACCTGACCTAGTAGACCTGCGTCCTCAAATGCCTTCATGGCACCGATCTGCATACCGTCGTCAGCAGTCCAGACACCCTTGATGTCTGCACCGTACTTGGTGATTAGGTCCTGAGAGTTCTTGTAAGCAAGCTCTGGGTCCCAGTCCGAAGGACGAACGTCAACCAACTCGACGTCTGGCCATCTGGTTGAAAGTGCGTACTCAAGACCAGCGACACGAGTCTGGCTGGTGGTCGAGTCCTGTACTCCAGGAAGAGCAATGATCTTGCCCTTGCCGCCGATGGACTCGGCTAGGCGGTCTGCAGTACATTCACCGGAAGAAACACCAGGGTGCTTCTGGAATGCAACGAAGTTGTCGCCGACATCCTTTGGCTCGTAGTCATCTGGCTTGTTCCACCAGATGGTCACGAAACCGCCAGCTGCCTTAGTGGCCTCCACGATGATTGGAGCATCCGCACTGGAAACCGTGTTTACGAACATAACTACGGTCTTGCCCTTTGCAAGGATTGCCTGGATCTTGGAGTTCTGAACCTGAGATGAGCCTTCAGAGTCCACGATCTCGATTGGGACTCCAAGCTTCTTTGCTAGCGCCTGAGCACCAGCAATGTTTGCTGCAAAGTATGGGTTGGTGGTGTTGATAACTGAAGCTACAAAAACGATGTCGTCTTTGCTTACTACCTTTTGCTCAGTGGTTTCGGTTCCGGTTGAGGTGCTTTCGGTCGCTGCGGTGGTGCAGCCTGCCATGGTTAGGCCGGCAACCATTGCGATACCAAAGAGCTTAACTAGCCGGTTTGCCTTCGACTTGAGAGACATCTTTGACTCCTTTTTGGGTTATCTCAGTGGCTTGTTTCCAAGCTCCTGAATTTCTATTCGCATGTCGGATTGACATTCACAAGAGACTATTTATAAAAATTTGGATAGTCAAGCAGATAATGCAAAATTATTCATTTGTTATTAACATGTGATAAAACAAACCCGTCGACCAAATGGCCAACGGGTCCGTTTCATCAGGTTTCTAGCGGAAGTTACGGAAGAACGTCTGAACGTCGTCCACGTAGATTTCTGGAACTTCTAGTGGCGCGAAGTGTCCTCCGTCGTTGTGAACGCGGTACTGCTGCAGGTTGAAATACTTCTCGGTCCAAACGATTGGCGGCTTGTAAATCTCACCTGGGTAGATGCTTACCGCGGTTGGAACCGACACCACTGGGAAGTTGGTGTGCGAAGGCTTCCATGGGTTGCCTAGACACTCCCAGTAGTAACGGGAAGATGATCCACCGGTGTTGGTTAGGAAGTAAACCGCTGCGGTAGTGATTAGGTCTTCTTTAGGCCAGACCCTCTCAAATGCATCGGTTCCTGCACCACGCTCTGCCAAGCCCCAGAAGTATCGCTTCTCGGTGATCCAGGCAAGCTGGGCTGCTGGTGAGTCCGCGACCAAAGCACCCAGGGTCTGGGGCTTGGTTAGCTGAATCTCGCCGTAGCCACTCTCGCGCTCGACAAAGAGCTTGCCGCGCTCGAACCAACCAGCCTCATCGGCGTTGTAGTTGTGGCCAGCTGGTAGTCCCAGGATTGGATCGAAGTCAATCCCTGGCGGCTGGTCTGGGTGGGTTGGTAGGTAGTGGCTCATCTGAGCTGGGAAGTGGGTGTAAACACCAATCACATCGTCTGCATACTTGTGACCGTGCTGCTGTGCAATCAAAGCACCCCAGTCACCACCGGCAGTTGCATACTTCTCGTATCCAAGAACATCCTTCATCAGGGTGTTCTCTAGATCGGCAGTGTGCCACCAGTTCCAGCCGGTTTCCTTCAGTGGAGAAGAGAAGCCGTATCCAGGAAGCGAGATTAGAACCACATTGAAGGAGTCCTCTGGGTCTCCACCAAACTTTTCAGGGTTGGTGAATGGCTCAATGACCTTGCGAACATCCCAGAAGGTCCATGGCCAACCGTGGTGTAGCAATAGCGGCATTGGGTTCTTGCCGCTGCCCTTGACGTGAATGAAGTGCAGTGGGACTCCCATGAGGTCAACCTTGAAGTGTGGGAGTTCGTTCATCCTGCGCTCAACGTCGCGCCAGTCGTATTCGTTGATCCAATAATCAACCAGGGTGCGGTGATAATCGGTGTTGTAGCCGTAGTCCCAGTTTTCGTTTCCGAAGTCATCTGGGAATCTGGTCCTGCGCAAACGCTCCATCATGTCCTGCAGGTCTGCATCAGGAATGTGGATCTTGTAAGGCCGGACGTCGTACTTTGAGGACATGGCCATCCCTTTCATTTTTGTAAGAATCTTCAAACACGTCGCTGTGTTGTGAATGATGATTCATTGTTTGACTTGCTATTCAGTATTTAGTTTTTTTGGGGTCTTGTCAATTGACTGCTCCTGCGAGCCTCAACCAAAGTTCAAGGCCCGGTTAGCTGGTGCTGATTAACTGCTCTGCGGTTGATAGGTCTGTGATGAGAACGTTGATCCACTCTCCCTTGGCTGCCGCCCTAAGCGCGGCGAGCTTGTCATCGCCCGATGCCACCGCAATGCGAATCGGGGTCTTGGCAAGCTGCTCCAGAGTGATTCCAATTACTAGAGCATCTAGCGAGGAATCGACTGGCTTTCCCTCAGCGTCAATGAAGCGAAGGTTGATTTGGCCAACGGCACCTTTTAGAACTGGGATCTCGAGCTGATCCTGGGTGAAGAAGTTTGCACCGGCGTAGTTTGGTGAAGCGATGTCGCAGGAGCCAACACCAACCAGCGCCAGATCCAACTTGTCCATCAGGGCGATTGCTTCTCGCGCATGCGGGTCGTTCTGAATCAGTGATTCAGCGATCAAAGAGTTGGTCACCACGCTCGGGAGTCTGAGGAACACCGGGGTTCCACCCAGAGCATTGGCAAACATTTCAGTTGCCAAAGTTGCCTCGTGTTGAACCAGTGGCGAACCGACATCTCCCAGCAGCTCAACGATGTTGTCCGGGGCCATCTTCAAAAAGCGATTGAACTCTCGGGCTAGCGAGCGAAGCGAGCGAGACCAGGCTGTGAACCCAATGTTCTTTCCCTCAAGCGGCATCGCCTCAATC
Organism: Microbacteriaceae bacterium; assembly: GCA_027487865.1. Lineage (GTDB taxonomy): Bacteria > Actinomycetota > Actinomycetes > Actinomycetales > Microbacteriaceae > Aquiluna. Next base: position 217,164 of record JAIYCT010000002.1, on the reverse strand, counting down.
AAGGAAGCTGCCGCCCTGCCCAAATCCTGGTTCAGGTTAGAGCTCTCTCCAACCGATGAAACGATGTGCACCTGCAGCAGGCCGAGCTTGTCTTCAAGCTGCATCTCAAGGTCTGGGTGTAGTCCGCGAGGAGCGACGACAGTTGTCTTCACAACACCAAAGTCATCGGCCGCGGCAAGGAGTCGAGAGACTCTCGCCTGCGAAACCCCAAGTTCCTTCGCAATCTGGGTTTGCCTGAGCTGCTTTGAGTAATACAGCTTTGCAACCCTGGAAATCATGCGGAGTTGCTCGGCGTCGAGCGAACTAACCATGAATTGACCCCTACTTCTTTGTATTGGATGAAGACTAAAGCATTTTCTATCACGTTATGAATAGAAATGCTACAAAATGCTAACGGAGGTTCCGATCGGCTTGACACCAGAAAGAAGAAGAACTAGCTTGATAGGAATGTCCATGCAAGTAGTGGATAATTATTTTCTCAGTGCAGAGAAGGGGTTCAGGTTGGCTACTAGAAGCAGTGCGCGCCTGACTCAGGCTCGAAAGAAAAACCCGACTCTCTTTCCAAAACCAATAACAGCGAAGGATACTTTTTAGATGCCAAACGCCAAAAAGACTGCAACGCCAGCCAAAGAGTATGACCTGATCGTCATCGGAGCCGGCATCAACGGCCTTGGCATCGCTAAAGATGCCGCTGAGCGCGGCATGTCGGTTGTGCTGGTTGAGCAAGAGGACATTTGCTTTGGAGTATCGGCCTGGTCTGGACGCCTAATTCACGGCGGGCTTCGATACTTGGAACACATGGATCTAGCACTGGTTCGCGAATCCCTCAAGGAGCGCGAGCGACTATTCAAGCTGGCTCCTCACCTTGTGAAGCCAGTCGACTTGATTATGCCCTTCTACAAGAAGAATCGCAGACCGGCCTGGATGATTTGGGCTGGCATGATGGCCTACGACTTCCTCTCTATCGATAAGACCGTTCCGTGGCACCGCATCTTGGGCAAAGCCAAAGTGAAGGATCGCTTCAAAGGTATGTCTGACTCAGGGCTCGGCGGAGCTGCCGTGTTTATCGACGGACAGGTTGAGTATGCCGAACGCCTTTGCGTCGAGCTCGCACTCGGTGCTAGTGAGCTAGGCGGCGAGATAAGAATCCACGAAAAGGTTGTGGGATTTGAATACGGCAACGGCCGGGTGGTTGGAGTCAAGACCCTCAGCTCGTCAGGTGAGACTTCGGCAATCAGGGCCAAGGCTGTAATCAATGCCGCCGGGCCATGGGTTGACCGCGTCAATGACAACCTCAAGCAGGGAAACACCAAGCGGCTTATCGGAGGCACCAAGGGAAGCCACATTATTGTCGACCCTTTCCCAGGTGCACCAAATGACGTGATCTACTACGAATCCCAGGCCGACGGCAGACTGGTTTTGGTTATTCCTTGGATGGGTCGTTACTTGATCGGCACCACCGACACCAAATTTGACCTCGAGCCAGATGCCGCACGCGCAGACCAAACCGAAATCGAGTATCTACTGCGGGAAGTGAATGCACTGATTCCAGAGTCTGGTCTAACCCGAAAAGACATCCTCTACACCTACAGCGGAGTTCGTCCGCTGCCATACGCTCCTGGAGTTTCGGAGTGGAAGATCCCTCGAAGCCACATCGTTCTGGACCACACCAGCGACTCGCTACCTGGTCTTTACTCGGTGGTCGGCGGGAAGCTAACCACCTTCCGTCAACTCGCGGAGGATGCAGTGACCCTGGTTTTGAAGAAAGAATTTGGTGAGCGTCGTGCCTGTGTCAACAAGCAAAAGATGTTCCCTGGAGCCCAAGACACAGACTGGTCTGCATTGAAAGCAGAACTAGTCGCTGGAGGGGCCATAAAGCCAGATACCGCAGAGCGCTTGATCGCGCTTTATGGATCCAGGGCTCGACTAATTGCAAGTTACGTGAAAAAAGATCCAAAATTGGCGGAGCGCTTTGACCCTAGGTCACCGGCAATTGCTGCTGAGCTGGTGGTAGCTACCCAAGACGAATTTGCCCAAACCCTAACCGATATCTATGCCAGAAGAATCCTGTTGGCATTTGAACCGGGACACGGGCTCGAGTCGGTCAAAAGGGCGAGCGAGATTGTTGGCAAGCTAAATGGTTGGGACAAAAAGTTGGTTGCGCAGAACATCAAGGAATATCAGGTGTGGCTAGATCACCTGAAGGTTCCTAAGGTGGCATAAGGACATAGCAAAGACGCTGGAGAAAACATGCAGAAATACGTTCTTGCCCTAGACGAGGGATCAAGCAGCGCCCGGGCTGTGCTTTTCGATGAGTCAGGAATGGCAGTCAGCGACCACGCTGTGCCAATTCATGCAATCTTTCCAAAGCCAGGCTGGGTAGAGCTTGACCCGGAAGCCGTTTGGCAGGCAATGCTGGAGGCTATCCACCAGGCCATGCGAAAGATTGGCGCTACAGCCGAGAACATCCTGGTGGTTGGCATAACCACTCACCGCGAAACGGCAATCATCTGGGACCGTAAGACCGGAAAACCGCTTTACAACGCCGTCATGTGGAGCTCTAAGCAAACAGATGAAATTATTGCCGGCTGGAGACAGAGCGGACTAGATGGTCTGATTCGCGAACGCACCGGAGTGAGAAACGACTCCTACTTCTCCGCTGGAAAAATTGCTTGGCTTTGCCAAAATGTCGACGGATTACTGCAGCGTGCTGAGAAATCGGAGCTGGCCTTTGGAACCATGGACAGCTGGTTGTTATTCAAGCTCACCGGAGGCCAAAGACACGCAACCGACTTCAGTGCTGCCTCTAGGACCGCGCTGCTAAACATCAGTACCGGTAGCTGGGATCTCGACCTGGCACAGACTCTAGGAATCCCAACTGCCCTGCTTCCAACGGTCTTAGAGTCGGATGACTACTTCGGTGATGTGGCTCCTGGCATTCTCCCTGGACCAATGCGTGGATCAGTTCCAATTCGAGGCATTCTTGGCGATCAGCAGGCTGGACTATTTGGGCAAGCGTGTATGAATCCAGGTGATGCAAAGAATACCTACGGGACCGCAGGAGTATTGACCGTAAACGTTGGCAACAAGCCGCAGCTGATGCCGGGAATGACCTCGAGCATTGCTTGGGGATTAGAGGACAAGCTCACCTACGAAGCCGAGGGCGTGGTTTTCTTCAGCGGAAAAACTATGCAGTGGCTCAGGGATAACCTGGGGCTACTGTCCTCTTCGCTCGAAGCCGAAAGCCTAGCCAGGTCCGTCAGTGATAACGGCGGGGTGTATCTCGTGCCGGCGTTCAACGGCCTCTGCGATCCCTATTGGGATGGAGACGTGCGAGGCTCAATCATGGGGTTGCAGCTGGACACCACCAAGGCACACCTGGTTCGAGCCGGGCTCGAATCGATGGCCTATCAGACCGTCGACAACGTCATTGCGTTGATCAGCGGTGGCGTGGATGTGCCGGCCCTAAAGATTGATGGTGGAGCAGTAAAGAACGATTGGCTCTGCCAGTTCCAAGCCGACGTACTTGGAATCCCAGTTCTCAGGCCAACCGAGCCCGAGAGAACCGCATTGGGAGTTGCTCACATCGCAGGTGCTGCGGTTGGTGCCTGGAGCCTGGAATCAATCACCGACCGATGGGAACTGGATAGAGAATTCGTACCCGCAATCTCCGCCGATCAGCGTGCTGAACTTATGGCCGGATGGAACGAGGCGGTTGCCGCGACTAGGTCTTTGCCACCGAGGCGCAAGGGTTAGTTTTAGGAGTATTCCTGGCGGAAAAGCTGGTTACCGAAAGCCCTGATTTGATCGCTGAGGAAGACCTTTACCAGGTTCGGGTCAAAGCTGCCGATTTCCTGATCTAAAGCTCCAACGGTTGCTGGATCCCACTCAACGTTGAGTGCCTGATTAACTTCGCTCAATACTTCTCTAACCTCGTCAGCTTCTGACAACTGTAAAACTCCGCTGATCAGTCTCGCGCCACTTGAAGCCCGCTGAGCGGTTCCGATCAATTTGGTTTTGTTTCGAGCATTCACGCTGTATGTGCCCGGGCAGAACTCCCCCGGCACAGGTCCTAGTCGAGCATCCACCGCAATTGATCGAAGAGTGCCAACCAGGGCCAAGCCAAACTCTTTGAAGATGAATGAGCTCTGGTAACGCAAACGAGGCTCTGGCACGACCAAGTCAAAGACCAAAGAGTTCTCGTTGTAGACCACGGTTCTGCCACCGGTGGTTCGAAGCACTGGCTGGTATCCCATGTCCTGCGCTATTTCCCAGGCACGATCGAATCCCGGCATCAAAGCCTCGCGCTTACTGAAAGCAACTGTTCGTGCCGGGGTGTAAACCCTGGTCTGTGGCCCAAACTCAGGATCCTTGGCAACTTCTCGAATCATCAAAAGCGAGTAATTCATTTGAACCTGCGCGGACACAGAGTTCTGTTCCGAGGTTTCTACCAAATCAAAAGGGCCGTTAGGACTGAGCATTGATCATTTCTCCTGAAAGATCACTCAGCCGAAATTGGGCTCTGAAGCAGTTCAGCAAAGTGCTGCAAGAACTTAGCTCCAGACGCACCGTCGATAGCGCGGTGATCGCAAGTAAGGGTGAATTCCGCAATTGGAAGCCAGGTATCTTGGCCGTTCACTTTTCTCAGCCGCTGCTCGGTAGAGCCAACCGCCAGGATGGCAGCCTGTGGCACGTTGAGGATTGCGTCAAATCTGCGGATTCCCATCATCCCGAGGTTGGAGATGGTGAAGGTTCCAAGAGTGATGTCAGGTCGGGTCAGTGTTCCGGTTCTGGCGCGCTCCACAATCTCTGCTCGGCGAGCGGCAATCCCTTGAAGCGAAAGGGAGTCGGCGTCATGAATCACCGGGACCGTGAGGCCCTGGTCGGTTGCAACCGCAAGTCCGATATTCGCCTGGGCAAAGGGGATTACTCCCTCTTCATCCACGTGCACGTTCAATTCAGGGACAGCTGCAAGGGTGCGACCGGAAACATAAACCAACAGGTCGGTTAGGTTTGCACCGGGGCTGACCTGCTTTATCTTGAGAGCTTCAGTCATGTCGACCTCAACGGTCAGGTGAAAAGCTGGCACCTGCCAGGCGGCAATCATGTGACGAGCTGCGGTTCTGCGAATTCCTTTGAATGGAACCTTTTCACCCATCTCGGTCTCTACTGCGGTCATGTTAGGGCCGGAGCCTTTCCTGCGCAGCCGTAGTCCTGCATTTTCTGGATGGTGGCTTCAATCATGCGGCGGCGGCCTTCGTCCATTGCCTCTTCTAGCTGGCGGTCGCCCTTGCTGAAGGTGTCTTCTATGCCGGATCGAAATGCGTGCCTAAGGTCAGTGTCAGCATTTAGCTTGTGAACTCCGGCGGAGATAGCCTGCCTGAGCTCGTCAACAGGAACACCAGAGGCTCCGTGTAGCACCAGCGGAATGTTGGTTGCCTCTCGGATCTGGTTTACCAGGTCGATAGCCAGCGGCTGGGGCTTGAGGTTGGTGACACCGTGCATCACGCCGGCAGAAATCGCCAATAGGTCAACACCTGTCTTGGCGACAAACTCTTCAGCCTGTTCGACCTTGGTGTAAAAGTCAGGCCAGTGGATTGAATCAGCAGCGTCAGGAATCTGTCCAAGCTCGGCTTCAACTGGAATACCGAAGGAGTGGGCGACCTCGACTACCTGCTTTGTCTTTTCAATATTCTCCGCAAATGGCAGGTGAGAGCCGTCGAACATAATCGAATCAAAACCAAGCTTGATTGCCTCGAAAACCTCATCGTAGGTTCCGTGATCAAGGTGGATTGGGGCCACTGCATGAGACTTATCGCGCTCGCGCAAAGTCATGTAGAAGGCCTCGGCAAGGCCCATGTGTGGTACAACTGCGCGGCCAACCTGCAAGAAAACCGGAGCGTTGGCCCTCTCGGCTGCTCTGATTAGGGCTTGGGTGGTTTCTGGGTTGTGCATGTTGAAACCGCCGATTGCGTATCCCCCGGCTTGAGCGGCTTGGATCAAGCCGATTACATCAATCTTGGACATGTAGCTTTTCCTATACTCGTTTTCTTGTTGCTGATTAGTTCGTCTCGATGATGGCGACCACGGTGCGGACCTCTACGGCCTCGCCCTCTGGCACCAGAATCTCCACCAGGGTTCCGGTTGCTGGAGATTCCAAAACCTCTTCGACCTTCTCCGCTTCGACCTCTGCCAGCGGCTCATCCTCAACTACGGAGTCACCTACCTTTTTCAGCCACTGGATGATCGATCCCTCGCTCATTCCCATGCCCCACTGTGGGAGCAGAACTTCAACTCTCATTTACTAGCTCCTTCTGATTAGCGCAGTCCCGCTACCTTGCGGATGGCGTCTGCGATGGTTATTCGGTTTGGGTACATTTGCTTCTCCAGCGCTGGGCTGAATGGAATCTGCATGTCAGGTGCTGTCACACGGATGATTGGCGCCTTCAGTGCGTCAAAGATCTCCTCTGACACGATGGCGCTGATCTCGCCAGCTGCACCACAGGTGCGGTGTGCCGGCTCTGCAACGACAAGTCGGCCGGTCTTTGAAACCGACTCAAGAATCGCCCTGGTGTCCATTGGAACAAGGGTTCTAGGGTCGATAACCTCAACCGAAACTCCCTCTGCAGCCATGGCATCTGCTGCCGCCACTGCCTCTGGTACCGATGAGGAGATAGCAACCACGGTTACATCTGTGCCCTCTCGAGCGATGCGAGCCTTGCCAAACGGAATTCGATATTCTTCGTCGCTAACCTCTTCTTTGCTGCCCCAAAGCAAGCAGGCTTCAAAGGTCAAGACCGGGTCATCAGAATCAATTGCGTAGCGCAGCAATCCCTTGGCATCCGATGGCGAAGATGGTGCGATGATCTTCAGTCCCGGAACGTTCATAAACATTGGGTATGGACGATCTGAGTGGTGCGCTCCGGTGTTTAGCCCGTAGAACATTGCAGAGCGGAAAACCACCGGCATTGATGCCTGGCCTCCAAACATGTAGCGGTTCTTTGCCACCTGGTTCACGAACTGATCCATTGCCATGTAAAGGAAGCTGGAGTAGGAAAGATCCACGATTGGACGCAATCCGGTCATTGCCGCGCCGGCAGCAAAACCAACGATGGCCTCCTCGGAGATTGGAGTGTTTCGGATTCGATCGCGGCCGTACATCTGAAGAAAATCACCTTTGTCGGCGCGGCTCTTGCCGCCTCCGGTGGTGCCGTAAACATTTGCCTCAACGTCCTCACCGATGATGATGACTCGCTCGTCGGCGTCCATCGCCTCGCGCTGGGCTGCACCGATAGCGCCCAAGTAACTCATCAAGCTCATGCGAACTGCTCCTCTTTGTCGGTGTAGAGATCTGCAAATGCGGTCTCTGGCTCTGGGTATGGGCTCTCGTCGGTGAAACGAACTGCTTCGTCCACCTCGGCTAGCACCTCTGCTTCAAGGGCATCAAGTGCTTCAGCCGTAAAGTGACCCTCGGCAATTAGGTAGTTTCTGAACAGCACAATCGGGTCACGCTTGAGCCACTGCTCACGCTCTTCTGGGTCTCGGTAGTCGGTGCCGATTCTCAGTCCCTCGGAGTGCTCATTGAAGCGGTAGGTAACCACTTCAATTAGAGATGGTCCCTCGCCTGCCCTGGCTCGAGCTGCAGCCTCAGATACCGCATTGAAAACTTCCAACACGTCTTGCCCGTTCTCGACCCTGACTCCAAAGATGCCAAAGCCGGCGGCACGATCCGCGATTACACCTGAGGTGACAGTGTGGGCCGGGGTGCTCAAGGCGTACTGATTGTTTTCGCACAAGAAAATAACCGGGAGCTTCCAAACGCCAGCCATGTTGATGGACTCGTAAAGCACACCTTGATTCGCCGCACCATCACCGAAGAAGGCCAGTGAAACGTGGCTCTTTTTCAATACTGATGCCGATAGCGCTGCACCGGCTGCAATCGGAATGGACGAACCGACAATTCCAGATTCACCCAGGCTGCCGACACTGAAGTCGGCTAGGTGAAGCGATCCACCCTTGCCCTTGCAAACGCCGGTTGCCTTACCTACAAGTTCTGCCATCAGCGGACCCAGTGGAGAACCCTTACCAATCGGGTGTCCGTGGCTGCGGTGGTTACCGGTCATGTAATCCTCATCGCGAAGCGCCATGGTTGCGCCTACCACCTGAGCCTCTTGGCCAATGCTGGTGTGAACGGTTCCGGGGATGTGACCGCGCTTGACCATCTTTGAGGCGCGCTCGTCGAAGTAGCGGATGCGCAGCATTCGACGCTGCATTTCCAGCATCTGATCCTTAGTTGGTGCTGCCATTGAATTGCCTTTCGCTTCCTGCCGAATCATAATTATTCACTTCTTGTTTTATTATTCTACACATCCGCAAATTTTTTTCAACAATTTCCCACCGAGGTGTTTTGGATGGGCAAAAGTTCGTCAATTCTGCTGAGGACAAACGTTGGTGTAATGCCGGTTTTGACCGGGTCATAGACCAGCCCCTGGCTCTCTCCGGTGAGCACCAGGGCGGAGTGAATACCAGCATTTACCGCCATCTTTATATCTGTGGTTGGTCGGTCGCCGACCATGATGGTTCGCTCAGGTGAGGCGGCAAGTCTTTGCATCGCGACATCGATCATGATCTGGTCTGGCTTACCCATATTGAAACTGCACTTCACTCCGGTGGTCGCCTCAATGGCCGCGACCACTCCAGCGGCATCCGGCTCGCCGTTGCCATTTGGAAACGGGCAGTATCGATCTGGGTTGGTGGTAATCAGTTCGCCCCTACCGTGCTTCCAGAGCGTATCGAAGGCAATCTGCAGCTTCCGGTAGTGAAAGTCATGGTCATAACTTGCAATCACGATGTCGATCTCGGCCGGATTGTCACTGATCTCGATTCCTGCCTCTTCTAGGGCAGCAATCAGCGGTGGGTCTGAGATTGGAAAGACTTTGGCTCCGGGGCGATTGGCCTGCAGCCATCCGACGGTTGAAATGATTGTGTTGAGGATCTCATCGAGCTCGACTTCGATTCCAAGCCTTCGCAACTTGTCCACATACATCTGCGGGCTCTTGGTTGGGTTATTGCTCAAGAACACTCGCTGGCTTCCGCGGGCCCGAAGCGAATCAAGTAGCTCGCGAGCTCCGGGCAATAGCTCTTCGCCGAGGTAAATGGTTCCGTCTAGATCAAACAGGTAGGCGTCATAAAAGTCTTCGGGTCTATCCCCAACTTTATCCACGCTCATCTCTACAGCTCCTGAATGGCCGAGTAGGTTGATTTCAACGCTGGGTATAGCGACTTGTAAACCTCGAAGTAGCGGTCGTAGCATTCAGCATTGTCTGGATTGGGCAGAAACTCTTGGCTAAAGCCAGACATTTTTGCCGAGGCGTCCGGGGTCGATTCATACACCCCAAGGGCTGCGAAGCCGAGCATTGCAGCGCCGAGCGCAGTGGCCTCTTGGGACCGAGCGATTGCTATCGGGATGCGCAGATTGTCAGCCAGGATCTGGCACCAGAGCGCGCTCTTTGAGCCACCGCCCATTGTGATGAAGCGCTCAACCGGTTGACGAATGGTGGCACTTGCAGTTTCGATGCAGAGCCGCAATTCAAAAGCGATGCCCTCCAAGATCGAGCGATATAGGTGCTCATTCCCGTGGATTCCCGAGAAGCCAACTATCGAACCGCGGGCATTTTGGTCCCAGTAGGGAGTTAGCGCACCATTCCAGTAGGGCAGGGTAAACAACCCCTCACTACCAATTGGGACCTCAAGTGCCTTGGACTCCCAGTACTGTTCCGGGGCCAATCCCATGTTGTTCTCGGGCTGGCTGATGTGAGTCTTGAACCAATTAACCATGTAGGTGCCGGCACCGACAAAAAACTCGTAGTTGTAACTGCCAGGAACGGTCCCGGACATCGCCCGATAGGCAAAGCTTGGCTTGTAGTCATCCGAGTAGATTCCGGCAATCAAGCCGGTACCGAGGTTGAGATAACCGGTTCCCGGGGCTGCAACTCCCGCACCCAAACCAGCGCACTGCCCATCGCCGCCGCCTGAAATCAAAGGTAGTTCTAGCGGCAGGCCGAGCGCTTTGCTCACCTCTGGCAAAAGGGTCGCAATTACAGTTCCGGGTACACAAAGTTCCGGGAAGACATCGTCTGACAGCTGCAGGGTCCTGAGAAGCTCTGGGCTGTAGTCCATGGATTCGAGATCAACGACTCCGAGTGGATCAGCACTTGCGGTCGAGGTGGCAAACATTCCCGTTAGCTGAAGCGACAGGTAGGCGTGCACATCTGCTACTCGGCTGATCTTGGCAAACACCGCTGGCTCGTTGTCCCTGATCCAAAGCAACTTATAAAACGCAGGGGTGGGGTTGGCTGGTTTGCCAGTAAGGGTGTGAATTCGGCTGGTACCAAAACGCTTGACCTGATCGTGTGCCCTGGTGTCAAGCCAAAGCATGGCAGGTCGCAGTGGCTCATCATTCTCATCCAAGCAGGCGAAGCTTTCACGCTGGTGGGTGAGCACCAGGGCCTTTATCTTGGTTGCATCGACGCCTTTGACCGCAGCCGCAATAGCTGCACTTGTGGCAGACCACCAGGCCTTCGGGTCTTGCTCTCCCCAGCCTTCATTGGGGATGCTCAGCGCTATGTCCTGCCGGCCTTCGCTCAGCTGACGGCCGCTGGCATCCCAGACAATTGCCTTGGCGGCAGTGGTTGAGCAGTCAACGGAAATAACTAACTGTTCGCTCACGCGGTCACCTGGGCTATCGCCAAATCAGTGAGCTCCAAGACTCTTTCCCAGTCAGATTTTTCCCATCTGCCACAAAGCGCAAGCAGGTCCACCGCGGTAAATCGATTGCGCATCAGGTGGCAGTTTGCGACCGACCACTGCCAAATCTCTTCGGTCACCCACGGCTCAAGATCTGCATAGGTCATCGGAGCACCGGATACCAGAAGCCCCTGCGCCAAAGCCTCTGGTATTGGTGCGATTGCCGCAAGCTTGCTCGGATCAATCTGCCAGGCCTTTAGTTGGGCAACGATGCTTGGCTGCAGGGCCTGGACCTTCTCCAGCTTCTTGGTCACATCAGAAATACATTCGCTGGTGAGGGTTCCCGATTTATCGATGCCGGCAAACGCCGTGGTTACCTTTTGAGCAAACAAGTCGATGTCGACTGCCTGAAGTTCTAGCTCGGGAAGAATCTCCAGCAGATAGCGCCAGGCCATAGCGGACACCAGCGATGCCGCCCCAACCTGGGCGCCGTGAAGTCCGACCTGCTCCCCAGATGCAACCGCTCTCATATCTAATAGGTGGCTAATTAGGTGCTCGGTGCCAGACAGGCAAGCGGTGGTTCCCGCAATACCGGTTCCAATGCCGCGGATAGCTAGGACCTTTGTCAACTGCTCAACTGCACCCAGGTTCCCAATGGCAAGACCATTGCCCCACTCAGCTGGGTCGCCCGCAAATGCCAACAGCAAATCGCGAGGGGTCTCGTGAAAACTTGAATCAAGGCCCAATCGGCTGGCGAGCTCCCAGTCAGCCGGTGCCGTGTATAGGGACAGCGCCTCACCAAAGCCGGCAAGGTTTAGCTCCAGAGGAGCGCTCTGAATTACTTCGAGATCGGCAAGAACCACCTCTGGCCAGTTCGAGACAATGGTCCGCTTCACACCATTTTTCAAGACCACCGAAACGTTGTCGGTGTAGCCATCAACTGAGGCCGCAGTCTGAATCGAAATCAACTGTGTGCCAGGATTCCTATTGCAAGCAACCTTGGCAATGTCACTAATGGTTCCGCCACCTAGTCCAACAACAAGGTCGTGCCCCGGCACCGCTGCACTGGCTAGGTCCAAGGTTTTGTCATCAACCTTTACCACCCCGTCGGCGGTAAGCGTGAGCCAGGTCACTTTGAAGTATTTGGTTAGGGTCTCATTCACGTAAGCCTTGAAGTCACGCTGCCCTTTGAAGATTGTCACGTCGTCGGTAATGAAAAGAACCTTCGCTCCAACTGGCTCGATCTTTTGCTCTCGCAGGATTTCGGCGGCTGCGAATACCAATAACTCGGAGGCATTCCATGAGATCTCTAGCTGCTTGATGCCAAGGGGAACCAGTCGCTCCGGCTGTGGCGCGGAGGCAATAACGGACTTGATTCGTGACAAGTCAGTTGGATCACTCACATTGGAAAAGCTAGACATCAGCAACCTCATCTTCGAGAACTATTCTGCATGTTTATTCATTACTAGAATAAACTATGCATTGATACTAGAGTAAAAAGAAACAGGAAGCGTTGTCAAGGCGGTTTTGAAATGTCAAAGTCAAAGGATTCAACCCTCTACGATGTAGCGATTATCGGCGGTGGGATTAACGGAGCAGTATCCGCTGCCCGACTTTCCGCGTCTGGCCTGAAGGTCCTGCTACTGGAGCGAGGGGACTATGCCTCCACGACCTCCCAAGAGTCGAGCAATCTGGTGTGGGGTGGCATCAAGTACCTCCAGAGCTACGAATTTGGTTTGGTTTACAAACTCTGCCGATCTCGCAACCAGCTCATGCGCTGCTACCCAAACCGCATTCGCGAAATTGGCTTTTTGGCATCGATCGGACCCACCTCACCATTTGGCAGAGTTCTAGGACTCTTTGGCACCATGGCGTACTGGGTCATCGGTGGCTTTGCGACCAAGATCCCAAAGCTCTACCTAGCTAATCGCGCGACTGTAATTGAGCCGAGCTTTATTCCAGGCCGCGCAGCTCTTGAGTATTTTGATGCGGAGCTTCCGGACAACGACAGCAGATTTGTTTGGGACTTCATTTCTACCGCCAAGGGATTTGGCGCTCAGGTTTGCAACTACTCTGAGCTAGTTGAGGCCCAGTTCGATGGTGAGTGGAATCTGCTTGCCCAAGATGCCCACACCGCCGAAAAGATCGAATACCGAGCCAAGAGCGTAGTGAATGCGACTGGTCCTTTCGCAGCCGGCGTCTCTGAGCTTCTGGGAGTAACTCCTAAATCCAGGCTCGTGCTATCCAAGGGCGTTCACCTAATCGTGCCCAAGATCCACAACTCGGATCGGGTCCTAGCTTTTTGGGACGAAGAGGGTCGAATGTTCTACGTGCTGCCAATGGGCGACCGGAGCATGATTGGCACAACTGACACCAGAGTCGATAGTGAGACCAAGGAAGTTACCCAGGCAGATCGCGATTTCCTTCTCCGTCAGATCAACAAGGAAATGAACCTGGAGCGGCCACTAGTCGAATCCGACATCATCTCGGAGCGATGCGGAGTCAGACCGCTGGTTGCTGGTAGCTCTAAGGGAGACACCTCGGATTGGCACAAACTTTCTAGAAAGCACGTTATTGAAACTGCAACTGAAAAGCGGGTCGTAACGGTGTTCGGCGGCAAGCTAACTGACTGCCTAAATGTGGGCGACGAGGTTTTCGCCGCGGTGAAGAAGTTCCAGCTCGGTAAATTCGGCGTGGCTGAGAACTGGTACGGCGAAGAGTCCAGGGAGTCTCAGCAAAGTTTTGAGAAAGTTGCAAGGCCGGTGTTTGGCAATGGGCCAGCTGCTGAGCTGATTGTCTCTGAGCTGTGGCGCCGTCATGGGAGCAGAGCGCTTGAGATTCTGGAGCTGGCTCGCACAAGTGCAGAACTACGTGAGCCGATCTTCGAAGGGCTTGGAATCTGCGGTGCTGAGGTTAGGTATGTTTTGGAACATGAGCAGGTAAAGACAGCCGATGACCTACTAAGGCGCAGGTTGCCGATTGCGATGTGTCGCTCAGCTAGCGAAATTGCGCAAAATATCAAGCTGAACCAACTGCTATCATGTGTGGCATCGACGTCCCCGAAGGAATTGGCTTAATGGCTCCAGATAGCGAGCTAGTAGCAGATCGAAACTTGGCCATGGAGTTGGTGCGCGCCACCGAGGCGGCAGCAATCAGGGCCTTTCCACTAATTGGCAAGGGTGACAAAAATGCCGCAGATGGTGCGGCAGTAGATGCCATGCGGGCATTTTTAGGAACCGTTGATTTTGAGGGTCTGGTAGTAATCGGCGAGGGTGAAAAAGATAATGCCCCAATGCTTTTCAATGGGGAGATTGTTGGCACCGGGCACGGACCAAAAGTGGACATCGCGGTGGACCCAATCGATGGGACTTCACTCACAGCCGCTGGTCGCATGAATGCCATCTCCGTAATCGCCGTCTCGGATCGCGGGACAATGCTCGATGCTTCGTCGGTTTACCGGATGCAGAAGTTTGTTACCGGCGAGCCAGGAGTTGGGGTTTGCGACATGTCAATGTCGATCAAGGACAACCTCACCGAGTACGCACGCGCTGCCAAGAAAGATGTGACGGAGCTACTGGTTGCCGTGCTGGACCGGGATTACAACGAGGATGTCATAGACGAGGTGCGCTCAGCAGGGGCCGCGACCAGGCTGTTGCGAGATGGAGACGTTGCTGGAGGCATCCAAGCGGCTCGGAGTGAATCGCGAATTGATATGTGTATTGGAAAAGGCGGCTCTCCGGAGGGAATCGTGACCGCGTGTGGCGTGCGCGCTCTGGGTGGCTTCATGCAGGGGAAGCTCGCCCCGAGGGATGAATCAGAAATCGCTGCGGGCAATAAAGCTGGCCTCAAGTTTGACTACGTCTACCAGATGGATGAGCTGGTGAACTCCGACAACACATTCTTTGTCGCCACTGGCGTCACCGATGGACCACTCGTGTCAGGGGTTCGCAAAAAGGGAAGCCTAATCCTGGCTGAGTCAATAGTGATCCGCGGCAAGACCGGAACTGTTCGAAAGATCTTTGCCGAGTATCAAGCAGCGCGCTGGCTCTGATTCGCTCACAAACTAGAAAGCACTAGCCTTCAAGCACACCTAGTGCTTTGGCTAGGTTCAGAATCTTCTCGGCACGCTTGATTCTTGGTGGGTCAGAGCCATCGCGAATCATTCCGCCGGAAGCCGCAAAGTCTTCGAAGAACTCTTGAGCCCAAACGATGTCCGACTCGGTAGGGCAAATGGTTTCGTTTATGACCACGGTTTGCTTTTCGTCCAAGCAAAGCTTGCCGGTAAGACCCAGTGTGACAGAGAGCGCTGCCTGCTGCCTCAGGACCGAGTGGTTTGGTCCAACCGTTGGTCCGTCAATAGGTCCAGGTAGGTCACCGATGCGACTGGCCAAAACCAATTTGGTTCTTGGATAGCTCATGGCTAGGTCATCGGCGCTGGTGCCGGTGTCTCTTCGATAGTCACCGGATCCAAATGCCAGGCGGAAAGCACCCTTGGCTTTTGCGATCTCTACGGCATTTTCGATACCCAGGGCCGACTCCACCAGAGGAATGATAGGCAGGTGTGAGCCAAGGAGTTTGTAGGTTTGCTCGACGTTCTGACCGTCCTCGGTCTTAGCCAGCATCACACCTTTGAGACCAGGGGCTCTGCTGAGTGCAATCAAGTCATCTCGCCAAAACTCGGTGCTGGCATCGTTTACTCGGACCCAAGCCGAACCAGACTGCAGCCAATAGACCACAGCGTCTCGGGCGCGCTCTTTGTTTAGTGGGTCTACGGCATCCTCAATGTCAATGACGATCTGGTCTGCTCTTGATTCCCTGATGGCATCTAACTGCTCAGCCCTAAGGCTGTTCACCAGTAACCATGACCTGGAAATATCAGGCTGAATCGACATCTCTAGCTCCATTACTGAAAGGCGTATTTGAAACACTATTGCAAGAAATTGAAGTCCGCTCTGGATTGGCTGAAAGTTGAACTCGCATCTGAGCAGAGTTGCCTATGATGAGAACTAAGCCAAGGAGCTGAAATGACAGATACCAACCCATACGCCAGCCAAGACCTAACCCCTGGAAACGAGAAGATCCTTGCAATCGCAAGTCACTTGCTCGCAATCCCTTTTGAGTTTCTCGCTCCCGTTATCGGTTACTTTGTCTTTCGAGGCAAGGGTCCATTCATCACTCACCACGTGCGTGAGTCATTGAACTTCGGCATCACCATGCTTCTAGTAGTGGCGATTTTGGCCATCTCGATAATCGGTTGGTTCTTATTGTGGGTGCCGCCGATCTACTGGTTCATCATGCGCGTTATCGCTGCGATCAAGGCTGCTCAGGGTGAGTTCTACAAGTACCCGCTAACACTGCGCTTGGTTACCAAGTAAGAATTCATTAAATAGAGAACCCGCCAAGGATCACTTGGCGGGTTCTTTATTTACTTAGCCAACTATGGCTGGAATTATCGCTCCGGAGAATACCTGCCACGCGAGCAAGGTCTTAGCGACCAAGCTCAAAGTGATGTAGGTGGCCTCACCGAATAGGTAGTTCCTCCAAGGTCCAATCTTCTTGTACTGGAACGCCTGGTTGAAGGCGAAGGTGTTGAAGAAGATAAACAGCGCGACGATGATTCCATAAACGAATCCTGGAACCTCAGAAGCGCTAGTGGAGCCCGGCTGCAAGGTGTAGAGCACGATGATCAGCCAAGGCACGATACCGGTAATCGAGCCCATGATAAATGGCAATCCCTTGCCATTTCCTGGAGTCTCATACTTCTCCTGCAGTGCTCCAAAGAAAATCATCGAGGCGTTCACCGCAAAGATTCCAACCAGTGCTGCAAAGTCAGAAACACCGGTTAGCTGAGCAATCAGCCAAATCATGATTGAGGAGGACAGTGAGTACTCAACCCAGCGGAAGTAGTTGCGGTTCTTCTCAAGCCCTGCCTTATAGCGGGGGAAGAACGTAGGTGAGGAAATCAAGAAGTGAAAGAATGCCGAGAGCGCTAAGAACGCAACCACTCCGGCACCAAGGTTGATCTCAAACAGCACAACGCGGTCGGTTGGTAGGTCAAACCCCGGAGGTCCCGTTGGGTAATCCAGAGTGGTTGGAAAAAGAATCTGGTTATCTAGCAGGGTCAAAACATAACCCAGACCAACAGCTTGGATCAGGTGCAGAAAACCTGCAACAACGTTGTAGCGGCGCAGTCCGGAAATCTGTTGTGAGGTTGATTTTTGTTTCTTAGCCAAAGCGGCCTCCTTATTGAAGTTAGCTAAACACTATTCCCTGAGAGGTTATTCACCCATGCATGGTGAAGTCCAAATATTGGGTAACTAGCCAGCCCGGATTACTTATTGCCGCGATTGCGGGCGAAGAAGCTCTTGATCTTGGCGGCGATTCGCTCTAGCCCTTGAAGGCCCTGCTTGTTTAGCTCTCTCGCCCACTCGATTTCCAGCGCCAGAATAGAGAGTCCAAAGAATATGAATAGCAGCCCTGGGCCCGGGGTAACCATCATGATCAGGCCAAGAATCAAAAGCACAAAACCGACCACCATGGTTAGCGCCCACCTGACCGGATGAGGCAACTTGGCAAGGAATGCTTTGATTTTTTCCACGTTCTTTACCTTCTGACTATTGCTTTAAATCTAATGCGACTCGATGTTGATTGGCTGCGACTGCTAAGACTCGCTAGCCAAGCTTTAGAGCGAGCACAACCTGTCCGCCACCGGCAGTTATCTGAGTGCTGAGGTTTAGCTCGGGAGCCAGTCTGCTAATTCGATCCAATAGCCACTCGGATGCTTGCTCAGCATCTTGCTGGTCTGGACAGCGAGCAATGATTTCTCGGCCGCCTTTTTTGCGAAGTCTTTCAACAGTCTCAAAAATCGGCGACGGGTCGACCACCAAAAGCTCTTTTGGCCAAGGCACTACCGGAGAGATTTTGCCCTTCATGGTGTTGCACTGACGATGCGCTAAGCGCTCCACAAAGTCAGCGCCTTTTTTGACTCGAATAGCGCCGTAGCTATCGACGCTCGGCCCCTGGTCGTTGTTGACCGAAAGGTCTGGGTCCACCGGCTTATCGCAAAGCCAGCAAATCCAGTTGTCCTGGTCACCAACGGCATTTAGATCACTCATAAGAACAGACTAAGCCACCACAGTTGGAGGCCGGGCCTCTTAGTCCTCGTCGCCCTCTTCGCCTTCTTCTCCCTCACCCGCAGGCACTGATGCCTGAGGGAGGGTTCCGGTTGCACCGGTCGCAGTTGCAAGGGCACCGAGCTTGAAGCTGGCTAGCACGCTAGTTGGCGTTGCCGCTCCACCATGCTGACCTGAGAAAGCGGCAGTGCCGTCCTTGCCACAGATCGCCGTGATTACGGCTGCTCCACCTGGGTGGGAGGAAACATAGGACGTTAGGTCATAAACGTTTTTGTTGACAACAGACCAGCAGTCCGTTGCTGTGTTGTGCTTTGCAACCTCCGTGGCCGTTATGCCCTCAGCTCCAGCGGTTGGCTCATTTGAAGATGTTGGCTCAGCGGTAGGAGTTTCGTAAGGTGCGATTCGGCTCGCCCAGGTTGCCTCAGCGCCCGAGTGCCCAACAAAGTAGGTCAGCGTCGATACCGAGATGATGCCGGCTAAAGCCAAGCCTGCTGCAGCCTGTAATTGCCACTTAGGCCTGTCTTTGCGCTGCAGAAAGTAGAAGGTGATTCCGAGAGCTAGCAGTCCGACCGATGCCGGAAAAAGAATTGTTCCAAGAGCTTCGTGGGTCTGTGGCTCTCCAACTCGCTCACCCAGTGCCTCGCCAGATTCTTTGGCGATGTAGGTGAATACCGTCGAGAGTCCAAGGCCTATCAAGGTGAGTGGGAAAAAGCTTTTGCGCCACTTAGGGACAAAAATCAAAATTGCGAGCGCTAGTGCCGAAAGCGGCAGGAGAACGACTGCACCGTGAACGGCGAGTGGGTGGACAGGTAGTCCACCGAAGGTGTCTAGTAGCGATGAGCTGTTCAATGTTTGAGCCATTACCTCAGCATACTTTTCATTTCTGGGGGTTGTCTGGACTAAAGCTGAGACTCTCAAACAAGCAATTTGATTTCTCTAAACCCTAGACTTTAGGCCAAACGAGATTGGTGAACCATGTTTCCAAAAGACTTCCTCTGGGGTGTTGCAACCTCCAGCTACCAAATCGAAGGCGCTGCCTATGAGGACGGTAAGGGCAAGTCAATCTGGGACACCTTCTGCGAAGAGCCGGGTCGAGTAAACAACGGCGACCACGGACTTATCGCAAACGATCACTACCACCGCTATGCAGATGACGTAGCCCTTATGAAGTCACTTGGCGCGCAGGCGTACCGCTTCTCAATCTCATGGCCAAGACTTTTCCCAAATGGTGACGAGGTTCGCGAGGACCGCGGCTTTGCTTTCTACCACAAGCTAATCGACGAGCTAGAGCAGGCCGGCATTGAGCCGGTGCTGACGCTTTACCACTGGGATTTGCCTCAGGCACTGCAGGACAAAGGCGGTTGGGCAAACCGCGAAATCGTTGCGGCTTTTGAATACTATGCCCAAGAAGTGGCGAAGGAATTTGGTCACCGCGTAAAGCGGTTCTCACCCATCAACGAGCCCTGGGTGGTCTCCTGGCTTGGCTACGGAATGGGTGTGCACGCACCTGGTATTCAAGATGTTGGTCAGGCGGTTGCCGCATCACACCACACAGTTATGGCTCACAACGCCGCCCTCAGGGCAATCAAGCGTGTTGCGCCAACCGCTTTGGTTGGACCAGTTCTAAACCAAGCGATGCCTGATGTCGACGATGTTTTTGACCCGGAACAGATTCACGCCGCCAAGGTAATGGATGCCCAGCAGAACCTGTTCTGGATGGATGGTATTTTCCGCGGAGAGTACCCAGAACTTGCCTGGGAGATTTACGGCGACCACCTCAAGAGAGTGGGTCAACCTGGTGATCTTGAGGTTGCTGAAAACGACTGGCTCGGCATTAACTACTACTTCAATGGGCGCATTGGACACCGAGTTTCAAAAGACCACTTCTCGCGCGCGAGGGTTATTGACCAGCTGATGGATTACGCGGTTGAGGCTCAATCACAGGGACCACTGACCGACATGGGTTGGCCGGTAACTCCATACGGAATTGGCGACCTACTGGTGCGCTGGACGCGCGAGTATGGCTCTCTGGTGCCGCAGATGTTTATCACTGAGAACGGCTGCGCCTATCAGACTGGACCGGATGCCAATGGAGTGGTTGATGACCAACAGCGCATCCAGTACCTAAACGATCACCTCTACAGCGTTGGAGATGCGATTAGTCGCGGGGCTGATGTTGGTGGCTATTTCCAGTGGTCGCTAATGGACAACTTCGAGTGGGCAGAGGGCTACGACAAGCGCTTTGGGATTGTCTATGTCGACTTTGATACCCAAGAGCGAATCCCGAAGGAATCAGCAAAGTTCTACTCCCAAGTCATCAAGACTTCGGGTGCGAACCTGACCGTGCGCCAGAGCAAGGTCTCCTAAGAAACTAGCTCTCGAGGCAAAAGTGCGTCAAAGAGGTAAATGCTTCCTCACGGTGTTTGGATAGAAGTTCACTGCTCCGCGGACCCAAACCGTCACACGCATGCCAACCTCTGGAGCGAATGGCCCGTTTGATCTAGCGCGAATCTTTTGGCTAGGAGTCTGCACCTCAACAACCGCATCGTGACCGAAGAAGACTCGACCAATTACCTCGGAGTCACCATTTGGATTTGGCTGCAGGTAGAAGTTCTCGCTTCGAACCGCAACCACACCTTTTTGACCGTCTTCAACGTAGTTCAACGCTGTGAGCTTGCCCAAGGAGGTGAGGACTTTGCCATCCACCACCTCACCATCAATCAAGACTGAGTCTCCCAAAAAGGTTGCGATCCCGAGGTCCGCTGGTGCGTTGTAGATCTCGGTTGGAGTTCCAACCTGGATGATCGTTCCAGATCTCATAATCGCAACCCGGTCCGCCAGAGAAAGCGCTTCTTCCTGATCGTGAGTCACCAGGATTGCTGTTGCTCCCTCAGCCTTTAGAGCCGCTTTCACCTCAAGACGCAACACCTCGCGTAATTCGGCGTCAAGTGCGCTGAAAGGCTCATCAAGCAAAACAAGTGCCGGCTTATTGGCAAGTGCTCTTGCCAGGGCAACGCGCTGGGCCTGACCTCCGGAGAGTTGATCCGGTGTGCGATCCGCAAACTCTTCCATGCGCACTAGCTTCAAAAGCTCCAAGACCCTGGCCTGCTTCTCAGCCTTGCCCAAGCCCCTCAGTCCAAACTCGATGTTGCCTAAAACCGTTAGGTGAGGAAAAAGTGCTGCGTCTTGAGGCACGATGCCGATGCCGCGACGTTCGGGTGCGGTCAAAGTATCAGCGCTTGAGACCTTCTGACCGCTCAGCCAAATCTCGCCGGCACTAGGAGCTTCAAAGCCAGCAATCAAGCGAAGCAAAGTTGATTTTCCTGCACCGCTGGCACCTAAGACCGCAATCAACTCTTTTTGCTCAACTGAAAGATTCACGTCGTGGAGGATCTCTTGCCCGCCGAAGCTAACAGAGAGGTTCTTGATCTGAAGCTGCGTCATTTGACATTCACCTCCGAGATCAGTTTGCGGGCCTGGGCATTTAGCACCAGGGCTGGCACACCCGCAATGATAATCAACAGCAGCGCATAGGGCGCTGCCTGGGAGTATGACAGGGTCTCGGTGGCAGCCCAAAGCTCTGTCGCCAAGGTGTCAACTCCGTTTGGCCGAAGCAGCAGGGTTGCCGGTAGCTCTTTCAAAACCGCAAGCGAAGCCAGCGCGATGCCAGCCCAGATTCCAGCTTGAGACATCGGTAACACCAGCTTGAAGATTGCTCCGAGCTTTCCAAGACCAAGGGATCTAGCGACCTGCTCCTGAGCCTTTGAGACCTGAGCGATCGGAGTGGTGATAACCGAGAGTGCGTTTGGCAAAAACAAAATCAGATAGGCAAAGATCAATAGCCAAACTGTTTGATAGATAGCGGGGGTTAGGTTTGCCCCGAAGAAGACCAGCGATAGCGCGATCACCAGGGCAGGTAGCGCATGGGAGGACCAAACAGTGAGCTCGACACCTGATGCAAAACGGCTCGGGAATCTCACATTCCAAATCGCTATCGCAGTGGCAAAGATTCCAATCACCAGTCCCGCGCTTACAGCCATCCCCAGTGATGCCCCAAGCGCGCCGAGAATCTCTGACACATCCCATGCCTCACCGGAAAAAGTCCAAGAGAGCAATGCCGCTACCGGCACCAAGCTAGATCCAATTGCAACAATCAAAAGCATTGCCCCAGCCAAGAACTTCCATCGACCCAGTTGAATCTTTAGCTGCCTGGACTGCTTCTCCACTTGGGTGTAGCCGGTGCGATATCGCTTCTCGAAATACAGCACGATAAGGGTTAGCAGCACCAAAACCACAGCCAATGCTGCAGCCGCGGTTCGGTCAAAGGATCCGCGATAAGCGTTGTAGATGGCTCTGGTAAAAGTATCAAAGCGAAGGATTGATACCGCTCCAAATTCGCTCAGGGTGTAAAGCGCAACCAGCAATCCCGAAGCCATCGCAGCAGAACGAACCTGAGGCCAAGTCACCCTAAGCAAGACCTGAAAGCTAGTGAGCCCAAGGGATCGCGCTACCTCTTCCTGGTTCACATTCGAGCGAATCAAAGCTGCCGAAACTGCGAGAAATACGTATGGCGCACTGGCTAGCGACAGTGTGATCCAGGAGGCAAAAAATCCGTTGAACGACGGAAAGACGGAGGTGTATGCCAATGCCAACACATAGCTTGGAATTGCCAGCGGCAAGGTGCCGAGCACTGCGAAAAAAGCCGCTCCGAACAAGTTAGTGCGAGTAGTTAGCCACGCTTGCAAAAAGCCAAGCAGCATCGCGGTGATAGTGACTGAAACCGTGAGCAGCAAAGTGTTTGCTAACAGCTCTAGGGTCCTTGCACGAAGTAGTTCCGCAAGTGCTTTTTCGAACCCGGCGAACAACCTAACCAGCAGGTAACCAAGCGGCAATAAAGCTGACAGGGCAGCAAAAACTCCCAACGCGGAAATTGCGAATGGAGGCTTTTGCACTTTTGCCTAGATCAACCCGGCTTGACGAATCAGCTCTAGGGTGCGCTCCAAAGAGTCGAGGTCACTGAGGTCAACCTTCGGAGCTGGAATGTCCTTCAGTGGAGTCAAGTCATCTGCCGGCGTTACGCCTGCAATCAATGGGTATTCTCTGGTGCTCTCGGCAAAGTAGGTCTGACCGGTCTCCGAAAGCAGGTATTCAACGAACTTTCTTGCCGCAGTGGAGTCGTTGACGATGCCAATGCCTGCCGCGTTGATTAGATTGCCGACATCGTTGGTCTCAAACTGGGCAATCTTTGACTTCATGTTCTCAACGCCCTGCTCTTGAGCAAGGGCATACCAGTAGTAGTGGTTGATCAAACCAAGATCGACCTGGCCGGCTTCAACCGCCTCCAGGATCGCACCATTCTTCTCAAAGATGACAGCATTTTGCTTCATGGCAGTGAGCCAAGCCAGGGTCTTGTCGTCACCCTCAACCACGCGCATCGCGGTTACAAACGCCTGGAATGATGCATTGGTAGGGGCGATAGCAACCCTGCCCTTCCAGATTGGATCTGCAAGATCGAAGACAGACTTTGGTGGCTCGGTGACAGTGTTTGGGTTGTAGTTCATAACTCGAACTCGTCCGGAGACGCCTACCCACATGCCATCGGCTGCCGAATAGGCAGTTGGAACCAGGTCATAAATCTCTTGTGGCAACTTGGTCAAAAGTCCTGCCCTAGAGACAGCCCCGAGTGCGCCGGCATCCTGAGCAAAAAAGATATCTGCCGGAGAGTTATCTCCCTCTTCTAATAGCTGTGCCGCAAGTTCCGCGCTGCTGGCATATCGAACCTCAACCGCGATACCGGTTTCTTCCTCAAACTTCTCGATTAGCGGCTGCACCAATTCCTCGTCGCGACCTGCGTAGAGCACGATCGAATCCTGGTCAATCGCCTGAGGTTCAGCGGCGCAGCCGGTTAGAGCGATAAGGGCGGTTAGGGAGAAAGCAAATAGCTTGTTGAAGCGCATAATGTTCCTATCAAAAGTGAGTTTCGAAAGTACTCCTGTGAATAGGTTAGGTTTACCTAACTAGTTTGTCAAGATGAGCCATTCCCGCTGCCAGAGGTAGTGGATTAGACTTTGGGTTGCTCGGTCTGATGATTCATGCCGCTTAGGAAAGATTTAGATTGATAGCGGTTCAAGACCTCGAAATTCAAATTGGTGCCAGGACTTTGATGTCCGGCGTGAATTTCCGCATCCAAAAGGGTGACAAGGTCGGCCTTGTCGGTCGCAACGGCGCCGGTAAAACCACCCTCACCAAGATTCTCTCCGGGGATGGCCAGCCAACTCTCGGAACAGTTTCCGTGCACGGTCAAATTGGTTACCTACCCCAGGACCCAAGATCTGGCGATCCAAAAGAATTGGTGCGAACCAGAATTCTCAATGCCCGTGGGCTTGGAGATATCTCAGCGCGCATGCTCAAGGCAACCATGGATATGGCAAGCACCGATCAAAAGATTCACGATGCGGCCATGAGGAAATATGCCCGAGCTGAAGAAGAGTTCAATGCCGCCGGTGGCTATGCCGCGGAAGCCGAGGCATCTTCGATTGCATCGAACCTCGGTATTAGCGAACAGACTTTGCACCAAGAACTTGGAACTCTCTCCGGTGGCCAGCGCAGAAGAATCGAACTTGCCCGAATCTTGTTCTCGAACGCGGAAACAATGTTGCTGGATGAGCCAACTAACCACCTTGATGCCGACCGTGTGGTTTGGCTTAGAAACTTTCTAAAGAACTACGCCGGTGGCTTGATTGTGATTAGTCACGATGTTGACCTAGTTGAAGAAACCGTAAACCGAGTCTTTTATCTAGATGCCAACCGCCAGGTAATCGACATCTACAACATGGGTTGGAAGAACTACCTAAAGCAGCGCGAGGCTGACGAGGAACGTCGCAAGCGCGAGCGCTCGGGAGCCGAGAAGAAGGCTGCCGTTTTGACTCTGCAGGCTGCCAAGTTTGGTGCCAAGGCAACCAAGGCTGCTGCTGCTCACCAAATGCAGCGCCGAGCAGAGAAGCTCCTCAGTGGACTCGATGCGGTTCGCGAACAAGACCGGGTTGCCAAGATCAAGTTCCCAGAACCGGCTCCATGTGGCAAGACCCCGCTAATGGCATCGAATCTCTCCAAGAGCTATGGCTCGCTGGAGATCTTCACCGCGGTTGACCTAGCAATTGACCGTGGCAGCAAGGTAGTGGTCATCGGACTAAACGGTGCCGGCAAGACCACGCTGCTGCGCATGCTCGCCGGAGTGGATAAACCCGACACCGGACAGATCGAACCGGGCCACGGTCTGAAGGTCGGCTACTTCGCTCAGGAGCACGAGACCCTGGATGTCACCAAAACCGTGCTGCAAAACATGCAGTCCTCAGCACCACAGCTAAATGACACCGACTGCCGCAAAGTATTGGGTTCGTTCCTATTCTCGGGTGACGATGTTTCCAAACTGGCAGGTGTGCTATCCGGTGGCGAGAAGACCAGGCTGGCATTGGCCGCACTAGTTGTTTCAAGTGCAAACGTTTTGCTACTTGATGAGCCAACCAACAACCTAGACCCGGCTAGCCGCGAGGAAATCCTGCGGGCGCTAGCTTCCTTCACGGGAGCAGTGGTTTTGGTTAGCCACGATGTGGGTGCGGTGCAAGCGCTAAACCCAGAGCGAGTTTTGATTCTGCCGGATGGCGTTGAGGACCACTGGAACCAGGGTTACGCGGATCTGATTTCGCTGAGCTAGCTCTCGAGAGCCTTCTTGATTCGCTGCAGTGAAACCGGATCTTTAGTTCCCAGAGTTTGAGCAAACAGGCTCACCCGCAATTCTTCGAGCAACCACCTTGCTCGCACCAAATTCGTTGCGGCGGAAGCCGGCAGCGGCAACTCTCCCCCGGCATTGGCGAACACCTGCATTGCTTGGACTAACTCAACCTGAGCAGCGCGATCCTTGAGCGGACTCTCCTGCATCTTGGTAACCCGAATGGTGATGGCTTTGAGGTAAACCGGCAAGCGCTTGAGTCTTTCCAGCGGTGTAGCGGAAATGAAGTTCTTTGACAAGAGCTGGGCAATGTGTGCCTTCTCGTCGCTGAGTTCGTTTAGGAAGTCCATCGCACTAGCCGATGAAATGGCTTTATTGGCCGCTCGAGCAGCATCAGATATATCACTGGCTAGCGCAACAATCTCAAAGCAAAACTCCAAGACTTTTGCCTGGACGCTGTCGCGGATTAGCTCAAATTGTTTGCGAGCAAAGATAAGGCCGTCAGCCCTAACTTTTTGGATTTCCTCAATAGCCAGGGCTGCGATTACATCATCAACAAATGCACCAATGCCTTGGTAAGGCAGGGAAGCGAGTGCAAGTTTCTCCTGCTGCTTGAGGTGAGACTCGATGTATTTGGCGGGGGTTGGGATTGCCATTCTGACCAGTTCAGCCACAGCTCTGGGGTGTCTTGCAAGCCGATCTACCTCGGTTGCCAGCACCTCGATGTCCACCGACTTGCCTTTTAGCACAAGCGCTGGGTAAGCCTTGATACTGCTATTGCCACTTACTGTTTCAACCAACTCGGTTAGCTGATCAAAGTCCCAAGACTTCAACCCTTGTCGCTCTAGGTCTTTATGTAGTCGAGTGGCAACTTGGGCGACAGCGCGCTGTCCCTCGGATTTGAACTTGCTTTGAAGTTCAACTAGGTCTGTCGAAGTTGCAACGGCCTTACCCTTTTGATCTACAACTCGGTAGGTCATCTTGAGTCCGTCTGAAAGCTTGCTCAGGTCGAAGTCCGATGCCAACACCTTGACGCCAGCCATAGTTTGAATTGTCTGGGCCATGGTTTCGGTCAGAGCGCCTGTTGGGTGCAGCTCAATCAAGATCTTCTTAGCCCAATCTGCCGCCGGGACCACCGACTTACGAATGGATTTTGGTAGCGCTCGAATCATCTCGGTGACTAGTTCCAATCGAAGACCTGGGACCAGCCAGTCAAATTCCGTGGAATCCAAGCTCGGCAAAACCTCAACCGGAATGCTGATTGTCACACCGTCTTCTAGATCACCTGGAGCAAATCGATACTGCAGATCGAACTGATGCCCATGGGTAATCCAGCTTGACGGAAATTCAGTCTCATCCGGCGCTACCAGAGCGACCTCTTTGAGGTTTTCTCGGGTCATGGTCAAAAGGCTGGGCTTCTCTTCACGTATCTTTCGCCACCAACCCTCAAACGAACGTGTTGATAAAACATCTAGAGGAATGCGGTTATTGAAAAAGCGGTATTGGTCCTGCTCATCTGGAATTAGCTCTGGCTTTCTAGCTCGCTCAGCCTCTGCTTCAAGCTCTGCCAAGAGTTTGCGGTTCTCTCGCTCAAAGCTCTGCTTGGAATCCCACTCGCCATCAACCAGCGCATGACGGATAAACAGCTCTCTGGCATGCATTGGGTCAATGCGCGAGTACTGCACCTTTTGACCCGAGATGATTACCAGGCCAAATAGTGTGACCTTCTCAAGTGCAATGGCAGCGCCCATCTTCTTTTCCCAGTGCGGATCAGAAATCTGGCGCTTGCATAGCTCCCCGGCAATCTCTGCAGCCCAGGCCGGATCAACCGCCGCATTCATGCGAGCAAAGAGCCTGCTGGTTTCAACAAGTTCCGCAGACATCAAAGCCTCGGGAGGCTTTTTGGCGAGCGCCGACCCTGGGAACAAGACAAACTTTCTGCCGTTAGAACCTAAGTACTCTCGAGAAGTCCTTTGCTTTACCGGCTTACCGTTTACGAACTTTTGCTTTTGGTCCTGCAACAGCCCCAGCTGGCTCAATAGACCAGCTAGTACCGACTTGTGTATTGCATCGGGGTTTACCCGTGCTGGTCCATAATCCAAGCCCAGCGGCTTAGTGACCAGCTTGAGCTGCTTGACAAGGTCCTGCCACTCTCGAATGCGCAGGAAGTTTAGGTGCTCCGCCTTACATAGCTTTCTAAAGGCGCTCGAGGAGAGCTTGCCCTGTTGCCCTTCAAGGTGATTCCAGAGATTGACCAGGGTTAGGAAGTCTGAGGTTGGGTCTGTGAAGCGAGCGTGCAGCAGGTCTGCTTTCTCACGCTTTTCAATAGGACGCTCTCTTGGGTCCTGAATGGTGAGTCCCGCAACAATAACCATCACCTCACGGGTGACATTGTTCTTGGCTGACTCCAAAAGCATTCGAGCGAATCTCGGTTCAATCGGCAGTCGAGCCAACTGCTTGCCCAACCCAGTGAGAACAAGCTGCCCCTGCTGATCCTGGGCGAGTGCCCCGAGTTCAATCAACAGGTTGTTGCCGTCTTTGACCCCTTTATTGTCTGGGGCCTGCAGGAACGGGAACTTCCCCAGTTCACCAAGTCCTAGGTTGGCAGCCTGCAGGATTACAGAGGCTAGGTTCGTGCGCAGGATTTCTGGATCGGTGAACTCTGGTCTGGAATTGAAATCCTCTTGAGAGTAGAGACGTATCACGGTTCCAGGTGAGGTTCTACCGGCACGACCTGCGCGCTGGTTAGCACTGGCCTGGCTAATCGCCTCAATCGGCAAGCGCTGAACTTTGAGCCTGGTGCTGTATCTGGAGATGCGAGCAGTTCCAGCATCGATCACATACTTGATGTTTGGAATGGTCAACGAAGTCTCGGCCACGTTCGTCGCGAGAATCACGCGCTGCTGAATGCCTGCTGACTTTGAAGGCTCAAAGACTCGGTGCTGTTCGGCGGAGCTAAGTCGTCCATAAAGCGGCAGCACCTCGATGCGCTTGGTTAGTTGGCCCGCGGTTGCAGCTCCAACAATCGCGTCCTGAGCATCGCGAATCTCTGACTCTCCAGAGAGAAAGACCAAGACATCGCCAGCCTCTTCGCGCTCCAGCTCCTTGAGTGCTGAGACCACGCCATCGATGTAGTCGTTAGCTGTGGTCTCAGCATCTGGGTCAGACTCCCCCTGTTTTTCAGAAACCACCGGACGGTAGCGAATCTCGATCGGGAAGGTGCGGCCACTGACCTCGATGATTGGAGCATCATCAAAGTGTCGGCTAAAGGACTGCGGGTCAATAGTTGCCGAGGTGATGATCACCTTGAGGTCTTTGCGCTTTGGGAGTAGCTGCTTTAGATAACCGAGTAGGAAGTCGATGTTCAGGCTGCGCTCGTGAGCCTCGTCGATGATTATGGTGTCGTATTGATTCAGGTTTCGATCGTTCTGCATTGCGTTGAGCAAGATGCCGTCGGTCATTACCTTGACCAGGGTCTTCTTCGACGATGTGTCAGTGAAGCGGACCTGGTAGCCAACCTCTTGACCAAGCTCAACTTTGAGCTCCTCTGCAATTCGTTCGGCCACCGAACGGGCTGCGATACGACGGGGTTGGGTGTGTGCGATGGATGTGCGACCAAGCTCTAAGCACATCTTTGGAATCTGTGTGGTCTTACCCGAACCGGTGGCACCGGCGATAACTACAACCTGGTGGTTTTGAATCGCTTCGAGGATCTCTTCTCGAAGCAGGGAGACCGGCAGATCCCTAGGATAACTGAGCTTGAGAGTTGATGCGGATTCCTGCAATTTGCCATCAACCCCTTCGTTCAGATTGAGATTACCAAACGGTAAAGAGGTAGGCTGAATCAACAAGTTACCAAAACGTTACCTTTTTAGCGGTTAAGCAACTCGCATCATGCTGTTAAATCGCTGTGAGTCGAGCAATGTAGCCGATTCGCCTGAGCCAACAAAGCTCGACGAGTGGACTTCTGACTTGTATCTAATTAAAAAGTCATCGAAAGGACTTTCGAAATGGAATCAATGATCTCCGAGGGCGGATACAACATCGTATTCAACATGCTCTCTTTGGGTATTGCAGCGATGCTTTTCACCACCATCTTCTTGGTGATGGCAAAGGACCGCGTACTACCTCGTTACCGCATGGCAGTAATGGTTTCGGCAACCGTAACCGGTATCGCTGCTTACCACTACTTCAGAATGTTCGAGAGCTTCGAGCACGCTTTTGGACCAGACGCCATTGAAGGCGCTGTCTACAACGTGGGCTACCGCTACGTGGACTGGTTCCTAACCGTTCCACTGCTATTGGTTGAGACCATTGCAGTTCTCGGCCTAGCCCGCGCGGTCCAGAGCTCGCTACTAGTTCGTCTAGTACCTGCTGCTGCACTGATGATCGCTCTTGGTTACCCAGGAGAC
Source organism: Microbacteriaceae bacterium (assembly GCA_027487865.1). Lineage (GTDB taxonomy): Bacteria > Actinomycetota > Actinomycetes > Actinomycetales > Microbacteriaceae > Aquiluna. Next base: position 187,144 of record JAIYCT010000002.1, on the reverse strand, counting down.
GCAGGCCTAAACATCGCAGGCATCGCGCCTTCGGTCTGGGGTCTACTATCGACCATCCCATTCCTATACATCTTGTACGTACTGTTCGTTGAGCTAGGCAAGTCCCTAGACAAGCAGTCCGCTGCTGTTCAGCGCAAGATCAAGGAACTACGTTTGCTTCTTCTCGCAACCTGGGGTGTTTACCCACTAGCTTTCATCGCAAACATGAACGCAACTGGTTTCGACGAGGGTGGATTCGTACTACGCGAGGTTGGCTACACCGTGGCTGACATCTTGGCTAAGTGTCTATTCGGCCTAGTGATCTTCACCATCGCTCGCATCAAGAGCACTGAGGAAGACTCAAGCTTCGCTAAGTCAGAGTTCAAGGACTAATAGAAAGATTGTGGCTCCAATGAAAAAAATCGATTGGGACGTTGTCCAAGCCATTGTGCTAGTGGGAATGCTTCCAGCGATGCTGGTCTTTGGAGCTATCTTCCCGACATTATTCGCGGACTACTAAAGCTAAAAAGAAACCCCGGGTCCTAGGACCCGGGGTTTTTCTTTAACCGCTATTTGAACCACTCGGTCGGTGGCCCTAAGAACAACAGGAATGCGAACACCGCCGGAATGGCGATCAGCAAAACTGCTAGCAGCAGATAGGGACGCGCAATGAACCAGCGAAATAGTCGATCGATGAATCCTTTATCTCTTTGGTCTTGACTCGAAACAGTTCTCCATGAACCCTCAAGCGCCGAGGTTGAAACCAACCTGCGCTCAAAAGGAATGGTGGCGAATGGCACAATCGCAAGCGCTACGGCCAGGACCAACTTGCCAAAGCTCCAACGCTGGTTGATGCCAACCAACAAAGCGGTCACGGCATAGCCTAAAAAGACCGCTCCGTGGATGCCTCCGGCAATGGTCAGAATCGCAGGGATTGGATCTCCCATTGCGCGTATCACCAGGGCGGAAATAAGTAGCGTCCAGGTAATGGCCTCGCCTCTAGCGAAGGTTAGGAAAAGTTGCTTCGGTTTCACATAACTCCTTTGGTTGCCCCAAGAGTTTATGCGCGAAGGGCCTTTGCCAACTCCCTAAAGTGCTCGACCATCTTGTCCATGTCCTTCTGGGTGTGCATAAGAGAAACCAACCACTGCTCATCGAGTCCCGGAGGGGTGATGATGCCGCGGTTGATGCCCCAGAGCCAACTCAGTTCGGCAATGCCAAAGTCCACGTTCTTGAAGTCGCGGTAGTTGCGAACCGGAGTCTTAGACCAGGTGATTGCTCCCTTTAGTCCCAATCCGATGGTGTGAGCTGGAAGCTCATACTCTTCAATAATGGCGTTGATCTTGTTCAGGGTATTGACGTTGATTTGCTCAGCCTTCTGCATCGCCTTTGGAGTTACTAGCTCCTCAACCGCCATCACCGCTGCCAGAACCAACGGGTTACCGTTGTAGGTTCCGTAGTGTGCCATGCGGCCATCGATTACAGCGTCCATGTACTTCTGCTTGCCACCAAAGGCAGCAACTGGAAGGCCACCACCAATGCTCTTTGCCAGGGTAATCAGGTCAGGCTCAACTCCGGTGCGACCGGCTGCGCCAGCCTCTCCTGCGGTGAGTCCAGTCTTTACCTCATCGAAGATCAAGCAAATGTCGTACTTATCGCACATCGCTCTAACTCCACGAAGGTAGCCCTCATCCGGAAGCACGATGGAGATGTTCTCCATCACCGGCTCCAGGCAGAAGGCTGCAATCTTGTGAGCGTTCTCGCTCATGATCTTCTCGAGGTATTCGAGGTTGTTGTAAGGAACTACAAACACCTCTCCGGCCTCGACCTCGGGCGGAACCTCTGGAGTTGGAGCATTGCCATCTCCGACGTTCGCAAGGCTTGGCTTTACCGATACCAGAAGTGCGTCGTAACCACCGTGGTAGCCACCTTCAAGTTTGATGATGGCATTCTTGCCGGTTGCCGCACGGGCGGTTCGAATCGCATACATCAGTGACTCGGTGCCGGAATTGGTAAAGCGAATCATGTCTAGGTTGAAGCGCTTTTTGAACAATTCAGCCGCAACGGTGGCGGTTGGCGAAGGGGTTACAAACAAGGTTCCGGTGTTCCTGAGAGCACGCTTTACAAAGCGAACCACCTTTGGATTTAGGTGTCCGACCATCATTGCGCCAAAGCCCATGGATAGATCCAACAGCTTGCGACCGTCGACGTCCTTGACGTAAGCACCCTTGGCGCTTGCTACTGAAATGGGGTAGGGGTCCCAGTGCTGGAAGCTAGATGTAACTCCCATTGGTAGGGACTTGCTGGCACGAACGTTCTCTTTGCCAGATAGTTTTGTGGTTTTTTGAAATAGCTCCCACTCTTTGGCGAGCAGCTGTCTAACTCTGTCTTGATTCAATTCACGAGAGGTATTAGGCACCACTCGGTATCCAGCAGGGTCGTGTTTTGGGTTATGCACTTGTGACACGAGTATCACTCCTTTGTGTTCACCCACTCTCGCACACTGTTTGAAAAATAGCGAATTGGCGACACGCGAGTTCGCTAATGGCCAAAGAAAGGCTTTATTTCGGGCTTTTAGAAATGTAAGAAGTCCAAATTGCGGATAGCCTGAAACCACCTCTAAAGAAAGGCGATAGGTGCAACTGCTGCTCGCCGATCAACTCGGACCACATTTTGAGCTCGAAGAAAAACTGCTGCTACCGATTGTTGACAGCCAATTTTCCAAGCGCAATTACCATCGCCAAAAAGCGCACCTGATTCGCTACGCGCAACTCGCAAGAGCCAAAGCTTCGAATGTTGAAACTGTTCGACTCGAAAGCTATCGAGACCTCAAAGACTTTCCTCAGCTCACCTCGATGGTCAGCGGATCCTCGAGATCCTTTGACGCGCTATCCGATTTGCTGAAACTAACCAAATTAGAAAACCCAGGCTTTTGCTCAGGCAAACAGGACTGGAACGCTTACCTTGCCAAAGCCGGCAAGCGACTTCGCTTGGAGGACTTCTACCGACTGCAGCGTCATCGACTTGACATTTTGATGGATAGCAAAGAACCGGTTGGCGGAAAGTGGAACTTCGATGAAGAAAACCGACTTCCTCCCCCAAAGCCTGGTCTTGGCCTTCCTTCTCCCTATCGCCCGATTGAGGACGAACTAGATAATCAGGTCAGGGCCGAACTTGATGCACTCGAGAAAAACGGCAAGGCAACATTCATTGGACTAGATGGTCCAAGAATTTTCCCTGGCGATCGCGTTCAGGCATTGGCTGCGCTAAATGATTTCATTACCAATCGCCTAGATCTATTTGGCCCATACGAAGATGCGATGGATAACCGAGATTGGACCATGGCTCACTCGATGCTCTCGGTCCCGATGAATCTTGGCCTGCTCTCGCCACTTGAAGTGGTCAATGCCGCCGTTGATGCATACAAATCTGGGAGTGCTCGGCTTGCAAGTGTTGAGGGATTTGTCAGGCAAATCATCGGCTGGCGAGATTACGTTTGGCAGCTTTACTGGCACTTTGATCAGGACTACCAGAACCTCAACGAACTGGGTGCGACCGCAGAAATCCCTGCCGGTTGGCAAGACCTTACTGCCAAAGGCATTGACGCAAACTGCCTTTCCAGCACGCTGAAGGATATAAACGAACGCGCCTGGACCCACCACATTCCAAGACTTATGGTGCTGGGTAACACCGCCTTGCAGCGCGGCTTTGACCCTAAAGCGGTAAACGATTGGTTTATTGATGCCTTTGCCGATGGCACACCTTGGGTTATGCCGGCAAACGTAATTGGAATGTCGCTGTATGCCGACGGCGGCAAGATGTCCACCAAGCCCTACACCTCAGGTGGTGCGTACATCAACAAGATGAGTAACTACTGCGGCTCCTGCAAATTCAAACCAACCGTTCGCGTTGGTGAGGATGCCTGCCCATTCACAGCCGGCTACTGGAACTTCCTATCCAAAAACTCTGAGCGGTTGAAGTCCAACCACCGCATGAGCCAACCCATGGCTGGTCTTCGCCGGCTAACAGATTTGGAACAGTTGCTAAACCAAGAACAAAGCCGGGAATCGCTTTGAAAGGCCCTAGGTTTTAGACACTATGCCAAAAGAAATCACCGCGGGACTTACCATCCTCAAAGACAAAAGCCGGAAACCCGCGCTCTGTTTAGTCACCGGAGCCACCGGCTATATCGGTGGTCGGCTAATCGTTCAACTTCTTGAAGCCGGTTATCGAGTACGAGTCCTCGCTAGGAATCCACAGCGCCTCTCAACCCACACCTGGATTGATCAGGTAGAGCTTGTCGAGGGTGACGCCAATGACAAAGCAGCTCTTGATTCCGCGCTGTCCGGAGTCTCGGTGGCGTACTACCTACTGCATGCCCTTTTGGTAAAGGGTGACTTTGAGCAGCTGGAGCGAGACATGGCGCAGGGCTTTGGCGATGCAGCTAAGCGAAACAAGGTAGGCAAAATCATTTACCTCGGTGGCATCATTACCCCCGGTCAGGAAGCCTCTCCACACCTTCAGGCCAGAGTCGACACCGGTCTAATTCTTGCCGCCTCTGGTGTCCCAACCTTTGAGCTCAGGGCTGGCGTAGTTATTGGTTCTGGTTCGGCATCTTTTGAAATGCTGCGCTATCTAACCGAACGCCTACCAATCATGACTACGCCGAAGTGGGTTAAGAACCGCATCCAGCCGATCGCGGTTAGAGACGTGCTTCGCTATCTGGTCGGCACTGCCGGGCTAACTTCAAAACAGGCCGGAGTCTACGAAATTGCAGGGCCTGAGATATTCACCTACGCAGATATGATGCAGGCCTACGCCAAAGTCGCGGGCCTTAGAAAGCGAATCATCATTCCGCTTCCGGTGCTGACTCCAAAACTCTCAAGCGGTTGGGTTGGTCTGGTTACTCCGGTTCCAATAACCCTGGCAAGGCGCTTGGTAGACAGCCTCAAGAACGAGGTGGTTGCAACTGACCAGCGAATTCGCAAACTGATTCCCGACCCTGAGGGCGGTCTAACCAACTTTGAACGTGCGGTTGGTCTAGCGCTGGTAAAGATCAAAGAGGCCAGGGTGGAAACCCGCTGGTCAGATGCATCCTCCCCCGGCACCCCTTCTGAACCGCTGCCTACTGACCCGGATTGGGCAGGTGGTTCGCTCTACAAAGATGTCCGCATTACCCACACCAACGACTCCATCGAAGAGGTCTGGAAGCGAGTCGAGGCAATTGGTGGCGACAACGGTTACTCGACTGCGAGCTGGGCTTGGGAGCTGCGCGGAATCATGGACCGCCTGGTGGGAGGAGTTGGGCTAAGACGAGGCAGACGCGATCCCAACCACCTAGAGGTTGGCGATGCCCTTGATTTCTGGAGAGTTGAGCAAGTAATTCCTCAGCAGCTATTGCGACTGCGGGCCGAGATGAAACTGCCCGGTAGGGCATGGTTGGAATTTGACCTGGAAGTTGATTCCGCAACCGGCGGGACGATTTTGACCCAGGTAGCAATCTACGCTCCAAAGGGGCTATTCGGTCAGATCTACTGGTGGGCAGTTTGGCCCATGCACGGATTGGTTTTTCCATCGATGGCACGCTCACTGGCAAGGTCCAATAAAGTAACCAAAGGCTCCTAAATAAGTTAGTTGGTTGCAAATGGCAAACGTGCGCTGGGCAATGGTTGGAACCGGTTTGATGGCCGATCTAATTCTCCGGGACTTTCCTCTAAGTGAAAACACCGAGCTGGTTGCCCTAGTTTCAAGGGACTCCTCCAAAGCGGATCAGAAGCTTGCCGAAGTTGGAATTAGCGCACTGAGTCTTTCCTTTGAGCAGGCAATTGCTCACCCTGAGATTGACCTTATCTACATCGCCTCCCCGCACTCCGAGCACTTCTGGATGGCGAAGGCGGCCCTTGAGGCCGGCAAGCACATTTTGGTCGAGAAGTCATTTATGAATTCGGCCGAAGAGGCCGAAGAGATTTATGCACTGGCTCGGCAAAAGAATCTTTTCTCTATGGAAGCGATGTGGACTAAGTTCCTGCCGCTGCACAATGAGCTCATCGAGATCGTGAAGTCCGGTCGCATTGGACAACTGCGTTTGATTGAAGCCAATTTTGGTCTCTTGCGAACCTTTGACAACGACCACAGATTGTTCAACAAGGAACTTGGTGGCGGGTCGAGTCTGGACCAGGGCGTTTACACCACAACCCTTAACCGCTGGTTTGCCGATAGTCCGATCAAGCACCAGTGCACCTCCGGCTACAACTACCCAAATGGTGTTGATGCGCTGGCGATGACCAATTTTGAATTTGAAAATGGAGTAGCGGGGCGAGGTAATTCCTCACTTGCAACCGCTCTTGGATTGGCAGCCCGATTGGTTGGTGATCTTGGAATCATTGAGATTCAAGAAGCGTTCTGGCACACCACGGATGCGGTTATCAAAACCTATGCGCCAAATAGCGATGTGGCAAAAGTTGAGCAACTCTCAAGACCGCGCAAGGGTGCGGGCTACGCTCACATGATTGAGGCAGTGAGCAATTCAGTGCTCGGTGGTGAAATTGAAAACCGCCAGCACACTCACGCCTTTAGCCTCGAGGTCATGAGATCGCTAGATAAAACCCGCGCAGACCTGAGTTAGTTACTGAGGTTAGCTCCACACTGGTAGAAGCGGTAAACCAGGTTGTCCATCGCCAACTGTTGATTGGCGCTTGCTCGATCCGACAGGTTGTAAACCGTGAAGATTAGTTCGGTGCCGTCTTTGGCCATCAGGAACCCGGCCAGCGAATAACCGGTGCGGATGTAGCCGGTTTTAGCAAAGACTTTGCCCTTGGTGTCTAGCTTGCTGCCGGAGGCAAATCGGGATTTTAGTGAACCGCTCTGTCCTGAGACCGGAAGTCCCGCCTCAAGTGCTTCGTAGTCACCGACTCCTTGGTCGACTAAAACCAGCAGGTCATTGATCAAAGCAGGTGGAACCAGATTGAGCTTGGACAATCCCGAGCCATCGACTATTGAGATCTGCGAAACGTCTAAACCGCGTGCCTTGAGCACTTTCTTGTAAAGCGTGTTCAGCGAAGCCATGCTGCCATCGAGGCCGTACTTGATGCTCGCTACCCGGCCCAGAGCTTCGGCCAATGAGTTATCCGAGACCCGAAGCATGTTGGCAATAAGTTCACTGACCGGGCGAGATTGCACGCTCGCGATTACCACCGAGTTGCTAGGTGCTTTGGCGATGCTGGCTTTCAAACCCGTTGCGAGGCCTTGCTTGTTCAGCGACGCAACAAACAGCTCACCTGCCTGCTTCACCGGAGTCGCGGTGCGCTGTGCGAGCCAACTGTTTGGATAGCGAGTGCTGGTTAGCCGGGCGGCATCAATTTGAAGCGCAGAAACCGCAGCCATGTAGCCGGAGGTCAAACCGAGCTTGCTCCAGGTTGGGTGCCACTCCTTATCGCCTCCAAAAAGCGAAGAGTCAACCGAGACAGCGGAAATGGAAACCGAACTGGCTTTTGCCCAGGCCGATATTTGTTTGGTCAAGGTATCCAACTTTGGGGCCTTGGCATAGTAAGAAGTGATGTTGCCCGGCATGCGCGAGAGCGTGACGTCACCGGCTCCCACCAGGTAGATCTTCCCCGGTTCTGTTGGGCTAACCATCGCGCTGGTGGTGATCCGGTAGTCCGGCCCAAGCACATCTAGGGCAACAGCTGCAGTTAGCACCTTCATAACCGATGCGGTTCTTGCTGGCTGCTGCTCATTTTTGGAAAAAAGCGTCTGGCCGCTGGATGCGTTGATGACTTCAACGTGAAGCTGCTTGATGTTGCTTGATGCAAGCTGCTTTTCTGGTGTGCAGCCGGCGGCGTGAGCAGGCGTTGGAAATAGCGCCACAATCAGAATTGATAGGGCCAGCAGAAGGGATTTGGTTTGTCTTTGCATGCTTGGGCAAAACTAACAGCTTGCGCCAAATACCAGCCTCTGGCTCGCCAAAGTAGGGTAACCTAATAGAAATTTCCGCCCATTGTTGCGCGCGTAGCCTGAGTACTTCCCACCCCGTTTCTAAAGGAATTTCATGTCAGACAAAGCAAATATTGGCGTCGTTGGTCTCGCCGTAATGGGCTCGAACCTAGCCCGCAACTTGGCATCGCGCGAAGGCAACAGAGTTGCCATCTACAACCGCTCCGTCGAGCGCACTGACCTATTGGTGAACGAACACCCAGAAGCTAACTTCATTCCAAGCGAAACCATCGATGCATTTGTTGCCTCTTTGGCGATCCCGCGAACCGCGATCATCATGGTTCAGGCGGGTGCCGGCACCGACGCCGTAATCAGCCAGTTGGCCGAGAGATTCGAATCGGGCGACATCATCGTTGACGGCGGAAACGCACTTTTCACCGACACCTTGCGTCGCGAAAAGGATGTCAGCGCCAAGGGAATTCACTTTGTGGGTGCTGGAATCTCCGGTGGTGAAGAGGGTGCCCTAAAGGGTCCATCGATCATGCCTGGTGGAACCGCCGAGGCCTATAAGACCCTCGGTCCAATCCTTTCCTCGATTGCAGCTGTAGCCGAGGGTGAGCCATGTGTTACCCACGTTGGCACCGATGGCGCGGGTCACTTTGTGAAGATGATTCACAACGGCATCGAATACGCCGACATGCAGCTAATCGCTGAGGCATACGACATTCTTCGCCAGGCTGGCGGCTTCTCCCCAAGTGAGATCTCTGAGATCTTCATCAAGTGGAACAAAGGCGAGCTAGAGAGCTACCTGATTGAGATCACCGCAGAGGTTCTGAAGCAGATTGACGCCAAGACCGGCAAGCCATTCGTAGATGTGGTTTTGGACGCAGCCGGCTCAAAGGGCACCGGAGTCTGGACCGTTCAGACCGCGCTGAACCTTGGCACTCCGGTTTCGGGCATAGCCGAGGCAGTGTTTGCAAGAAGCCTCTCCTCTCAGTCCAGCCAGCGCGCAGGAAATGCAGGGATGGCCAGCCACACCACCACTTGGTCGGTTAACGATAAGGCAGCCTTTGTTGAGGATGTTCGTAAGGCACTTTACGCATCCAAGATCATTGCCTACGCCCAGGGCTTTGACGCGATTCGCGCCGGAGCTGCGGAGTACAACTGGAACATCAACCTGGGTGCTGTTTCAAAGATTTGGCGTGGCGGTTGCATCATTCGTGCCCAGTTCCTAAACCGCATCGCAGATGCCTACGGCAAGAACGAAAACCTACTGAGCCTTTTGTTTGATGACTACTTCGCCAAGGCAATCGATTCATCGCTTGCATCTTGGAGAAACGTGGTTGCTCACAGTTCGCTAGCCGGTATTCCAAACCCAGCCTTCTCATCATCTTTGAGCTACTACGACGGCCTGCGCGCAAAGCGTTTGCCGGCAGCCCTAGTTCAGGGACAGCGCGACTTCTTTGGTGCGCATACTTACAAGCGTGTCGACCGCGATGGTGTCTTCCACACCCTTTGGTCGGTGGATCGCTCGGAGATCGAAACCACGCCTTCTAGCCACTAGATTTCATTAGGTGAAATCACACTGGATTTGGAAGTTCATTCCAATGGCCCTGATCTGGGGCTCCAGCTTCCTATTCACTGAACTCTCGCTTAGATTCCTACCTTTTTACGGTGTCGCCTTTTGGCGCACGTTGCTTGGTGGCGCGGCAATGTTTGGCTTGGTGTTTTTACTCAGGCTTCAGCTTCCGAAGGGAACCCAGTGGTTCCACCTCTGGATAGCCGGTGTTTTGATGTCGGCAATACCTTTTGCGCTGTTTAGCTTCGCGCAGCAATCGACCACCTCTTCGTTGGCCGCAATCATCGGTGCCACTACCCCAATTTTCACCCTGCTTGCGATCTTGACTATCTATCGGACCGAGAAGGTGACGATTATCGCCACTATTGGTTTGGCGGTTGGGCTAATCGGTGTCGCGATCACCCTCGGGATTTGGGAAGGCTTTGGCCAAAACGACCCGCTTGCAATTGGAGCACTGGTTTTGGCAACCATTTCCTATGGCATCGGTGGTCCATACATCCGCAAGTATGTAACCCCGATGAATCTCTCGGGGACTTCTTCGGCGGCAGCCCAGGTATTCACCAGCGCCATCACGCTGTTGCCGTTTTACCTATTTACGGGACCACTTTTCACGGGGCCTCCAAGCATGGAATCACTTTTGGCGCTTCTGGCGCTGGGGGTTTTGGGCTCTGGTTTTGCCTACCGACTATTTCACGATGTCGTCAAAGCGGCTGGATCTACCGTTGCCCTGACCGTGACGTTCACCAATCCGGTGTTGGCAACCATCTGGGGCATTTTGCTATTGGGTGAAGAGCTGCACTGGTATGAACCAATTGGCGGTGCGGTGGTAATTCTGGGAGCCTGGCTCGCTCAACACAAGAGCTCTAAATAGTGGTTGCGTAACCGCGCCAAACCACAGTCTGTTTAAAGCCCTGGTTTTCGTAAAGCTGCAGTGCTCCGGACTCATTGCCGGTGTCCACTCCAAGACCCACAGACTGGTAACCCTTCTCGGCAGCGTGAGCAATTCCCCACTGCAACAATAACTTCCCGAGCCCCAGGCCGCGGAACTTCTCCAGCACACCGAGTTTGTCCACCCAGCCCCCATTCATCTCTGACCGAGCGTCATTGGAGATCAAAAGCCCAGCCGGTTCACCTTTTACCTTGGCAATAAATACGCCTTTGCGATCCAGCTTAGGTTCGGTGGTTTTCTCTGCGAGCCAATGATCGTGGCCTAGAGGGATGTGACCGAAGTGACCGGTAAATGACTCGGTCTCAAGCATGTGTAGCGTGCGTGACTCACCCTCCAGGTCAACCGCCTCAATGGTGATGTCCTGTGGGAGTGCGGGGAAGCCTTTTTCGACCGGCTCTTTGACCATCTTGTAGTAATCACGCAGAAAGCTCAGGCCGCTCTCCTCAAACAGCGCAAGCAGCTCGGTGTCCATCTTGTTGCAAAAAGTTCGAACGTCAAAGCCCTTGCGGTTTTGCGCTAACCACTCAAAACCTGCATCAAATAGCTCTTTGGACTGTGCCTTAGTGCCCACGGTAAAAAAGTCTGGGTCAACGCGGTTTCTTGGGGTCGAGGTTTGGATAAACATCACGGCTTGGATGCCGCCATCATCCAAAACCATGGTGTGGGAAGGCTCTTCATAGCCATTGAGGAACTCGGTGATTTCACTGAGTGGCATCAGTTCAAAGTCTGGGTCAACGCGTAGTTCGTGGTTATTGCAAACCGAAAGCAGTTCTTGAGCGTCTTCAAGGGTTGCGACTCTAATCATTAGTAGCTGCTGTCCTTAGATTTTCGATGGTCCAGGGCCGAACCCCAAAAAAATAATAATCGCGAACAAATTGCCAAACAAGGCAAAGATCCATAGCCGGATCTCGCTATCCGAGCAGGAAAAGGCAGTTTTCGCGACGGTTAGTCGAGCTTCTTGCCCCTGCAAGCTGAAATCCGGTTGGCCGAGATCGATTTTCTATGACTTATTTGCTAACGATTTGTTAATAAATGTCGGTGTGTTGAGGTCAAATTGGGTGTAAAAACCCCTGTTTCTACAGCCCGTAAAAATAACTTTTCAGCACATTAGATGAACAACCCGCGACACGCGGGATTTGCTACCGCCTTAAAGTTCAACCTGTGGGTTAATGTTCAGGAAATAACTAAATAAGTGAAGAAAATCGCGAGTTGCTACTACATCTAGTGGTTAAGTGCTAATGTTGTAAATCCACAGTTTGCGAGATTTTTCACAATAATTTGCTAAAACCGGGCCTAAAAACCCACTTATCCAGGAGGAACACCCATGGCGGTGACCGTTTACACGCTTCCAGCGTGCGTTCAGTGCGACAGCACTAAGCGCATGTTGCAGCGCAACCAGATTGAGTATGCCGAGGTCGACATGTCTCAGGACCCAGTAGCTCTAGAAATGGTCAAGACCATGGGTTACACCGCAGCACCAGTAGTCGTCTCTGGAGACGAGCACTGGAGCGGTTTCCGCATGGACAAGATCCAAGCAATCTCAGCGTAGAAATGGTGAAGGAGATGTTCGATGTTGTTTATTTCTCGAGCGTCTCAGAAAACACCAAGCGGTTCGTAGACAAACTAGGTGCCAACGCAATTCGGATTCCACTGAAATCCGAAGAAGCAGCCGACTTTGTTCACGATCGGGACAGCGTCCTAGTAGTTCCCACCTATGGTGGCGGCAACGATGAATCAACTGTTCCAAAGCAAGTAATCAAATTCTTGAATAATCCGGTAAATCGGAAACACATCAAGGCGGTCATTTCAGGGGGAAACACCAATTTTGGTGCCCACTTCTGCAAGGCCGGCGACATAGTCGCCAGCAAACTCGGGGTTCCAGTGCTGTATCGGTTCGAGATCACTGGCACCCCAGAAGACGTAACGGAAGTAAAAGAAAGGCTGGCCGAACTGTGGCAAACCAATTAGTAGAAGTAGCTGACGACCAGGGAAACCTAACTGGCAAGCAGACCATCGAAAGCGCGATGTCCTATCAGGACCTGAACGCGATGATCAACCTGTGGGGTCCTGATCAGAAGCTTCAGCTCGAGAAGGACAAGCTTGCGGTTCGCAAGTACTTCCTAGACCACGTAAACCAGAACACCGTCTTCTTCCACAGCCTTGAAGAGCGTCTGGACTACCTGGTTGAGAACGAGTACTACGAGAAGGAAGTACTGGATCAGTACTCCTTCTCATTCATTGAGCAGCTTGAGAAGCTTGCCTACTCGAAGAAGTTCCGCTTTGAGGCATTCATGGGTGCCTACAAGTTCTACACCGGCTACGCCCTAAAGACTTTTGATGGCACTCGCTACCTGGAGCGCTTCGAGGACCGCGTGGTAATGGTTGCCCTAACTTTGGCAGCTGGCGATGAGAGCATGGCTACTCACCTGGTTGAAGAGATCATCTCCGGTCGCTTCCAGCCTGCAACCCCAACCTTCCTAAACTGCGGTAAGAAGCAGCGCGGCGAGTTCGTCTCCTGCTTCCTGCTTCGCATCGAAGACAACATGGAATCGATTGCCCGCGGCATCAACTCAGCCCTGCAGCTATCAAAGCGCGGTGGTGGTGTTGCACTTTCACTTTCTAACGTTCGCGAATACGGTGCTCCAATCAAGAAGATTGAGGGCCAATCCTCCGGCATCATCCCGGTGATGAAGCTTTTGGAAGACAGCTTCTCCTACGCAAACCAGCTCGGTGCTCGCCAGGGTGCCGGTGCGGTTTACCTAAACGCTCACCACCCAGACATCATGCGCTTTTTGGACACCAAGCGTGAGAACGCTGACGAGAAGATTCGTATCAAGACCCTTTCCATTGGTGTGGTTGTTCCAGACATCACTTTGGAGCTAGCGAAGAACGGTGAGGACATGTACCTGTTCTCCCCTTACGACGTTGAGAAGGTTTACGGCATTCCATTTGGAGATATCTCGGTTACCGAGAAGTACAACGAGATGGTCGACGACCCACGCATCCGCAAGTCCAAGATCAAGGCTCGTGAGCTATTCGAGCGCATTGCCGAGCTGCAGTTTGAGTCCGGCTACCCATACGTGATGTATGAGGACACCGTAAACGCTGCTAACCCAATCCAGGGTCGCATCAACATGTCAAACCTCTGCTCTGAGATCTTGCAGGTCAACACCCCTACCACCTACAACGCTGACCTCAGCTACGACGACATCGGTAAGGACATCTCCTGCAACCTAGGTTCGATGAACATCGCCATGGCAATGGATGGTGGCGACATCGCCCTAACGGTTGAGACCTCGATCCGTGCGCTAACCGCAGTGTCTGACATGTCAAACATTGAGAGCGTTCGTTCCATCTCGGACGGTAACCACAAGTCACACGCCATCGGATTGGGCCAGATGAACCTGCACGGTTACCTTGCTCGCGAGAAGGTCCACTACGGATCCGAGGAGTCGATTGACTTCACCAACATCTACTTCTACACCGTGGTTTACCACGCCATCAAGGCGTCAAACCAGATCGCGATTGAGCGCAAGAGCCACTTCCACAACTTTGAGAACTCAAAGTACGCAAGCGGTGAGTTCTTCGACCGCTACACCGACCAGGTATGGGCTCCAACCACCGAGAAGGCCAAGGAGCTATTTGCTAAGGCCAACGTCACAATCCCAACTCAGGAAGACTGGAAGGCGCTGAAGGCTTCGGTAATGAAGCACGGTATCTACAACCAGAACCTGCAGGCCGTGCCGCCAACCGGCTCGATCTCCTACATCAACAACTCGACCAGCTCGATTCACCCAATCGCTTCTCGTGTTGAGGTCCGTAAGGAAGGCAAGCTAGGTAGGGTTTACTACCCAGCTCCATTCCTTTCGGAGGAAACCTGGGAGTACTACGAGGACGCTTACGAAGTTGGTCCGGACAAGATCATTGACGTCTACGCAGCTGCAACCCAGCACGTTGACCAGGGTCTATCGCTAACACTGTTCTTCAAGGACACCGCAACCACCCGCGATGTTAACCGTGCACAGATTTACGCATGGAAAAAAGGCATCAAGACCATTTACTATATTCGCATTCGCCAGGCTGCCTTGGAGGGCACCGAGGTCGAAAACTGCGTCAGCTGCATGCTCTAGGAAAGAGGGAAATCGACATGGCTACCAAACTGATTACCAGACCTATCAACTGGAACAAGATCGAGGACTCCGTAGACCTAGACGTCTGGAACCGCCTCACTCAGAACTTCTGGATGCCTGAGAAGGTCCCAATCTCCAACGACGTGCAGTCCTGGGAGAACCTGCGTCCACACGAGCAGAAGCTAACCATGCACGTGTTCACCGGTCTCACCATGCTGGACACCATCCAGGGCACCGTTGGCTCGATGAGCCTGATGCCAGATGCTCGCACACCTCACGAAGAGGCAGTGATCACGAACATCGCGTTCATGGAGTCGGTCCACGCCAAGAGCTACTCGAGCGTGTTCTCAACCCTTTGCTCCACCAACGACATCGACGAGGCTTTCCGCTGGTCCGAGGACAACCCTTACCTTCAGAAGAAGGCAGAGATCATCTTGGGCTACTACCGCGGTGACGACCCACTAAAGCGCAAGGTTGCCTCCACACTGTTGGAGTCCTTCTTGTTCTACTCGGGCTTCTACCTACCGATGTACTGGTCTTCCAGGGCAAAGCTAACCAACACCGCTGACCTAATTCGCCTAATCATTCGCGATGAGGCCATTCACGGTTACTACATTGGCTACAAGTTCCAGCTTGGATACAACGAGTCTTCGACTGCCCGCCAGGAAGAGCTAAAGAGCTACACCTACGATCTTCTCCTCGAGCTCTACGAGAACGAGGTTAAGTACACCGCAGACCTGTATGACGAAATCGGGCTAACCCACGACGTCAAGCAGTTCCTGCACTACAACGGCAACAAGGCACTGATGAACCTTGGGTTTGACCCACTGTTCCCGAAGGATGACTGCCAAGTCTCCCCTGCGATCCTCAGCGCCCTAAGCCCAGCCAGCGACGAGAATCACGACTTCTTCTCTGGCTCAGGCTCGTCTTACGTAATTGGTAAGCACGAAGCCACCACCGATGACGACTGGAACTTCTAGGAGATATTCATGGACTGCAATTGCGGTAAAGACACTTGTGGCTGCGGCGGCAAGCACTAAATAAAGCATTAGCAAAGGAACCGGCCGGTTTGTAATTGGCCGGTTTTTTTGACCCAATAAGGAGGTGACTATGGAAAGCGGATTGATTCTGGCGTTCCTGGTCACCCTCGGAGCCGGTCTTGCAACCGGAATTGGCTCGACGTTGGCCTTTTTCTCCAAGACCACCAACAAGTCTTTCTTCGCCATCGCAATGGGCTTCTCGGCCGGTGTGATGGTCTATCTCTCATTTGTTGAGATCATCCCCAAGTCCACCAAATACATCGCGGAGACAATTCCTGCGGTTCAGGCTTCGGCGGTAGCTGCAATTGCCATGGTTGGCGGCATGATCGTGATGGCTATCATCGATGCGCTGGTTCCATCCAGTGCAAACCCGCACGAAAACACCGAGATTGAGCTGTTGGGCAGCGACCAGGAACGATCTGAGGCCCGGGCGAACAAGGTCTTGCTTCGTACCGGGCTATTTGTTGCACTCGCGATTGCGATTCACAACTTCCCAGAGGGTCTTGCGACCTTCCTGCTGGTATTAGATGACCCGCAAATCGGTATCGCCTTGGCAATTGCGGTCGCCCTTCACAACATTCCAGAAGGAATTGCAGTCTCTGTCCCGGTCTATTACGCCACAAAGTCCAAGGTCAAGGCATTCCGCCTCAGCTTCCTCTCCGGCCTCGCTGAGCCCGCTGGAGCCGTTATTGGCTACCTTCTACTGGCCCAGTTCCTAGATCACTTTGTTTTGGGCATCCTTTTTGCCATGGTTGCCGGAGTAATGGTCTTTTTGGCGATCGATACGCTTTTGCCAACCGCAAGAAACTCAGCTCGTGGTCACCTCAGTGTCTATGGGTTTATTGCAGGTGTTGCGGTCATGGCCGCAAGCCTGGTACTGCTTCGGCTTTAGATAATCCCGGTTAGATTCAGGGTTACCAGCAACATCGCCACACCACCGATTCGGTAGAGCCAGCGGTTACGTTTTGCGATTCGAACCTCGTTCTCGGTAGCACCCTCGCGGCCAAACATCGACAGGATGCTTAGCAATAGCAGTGGTAGCGGCAGCAACACGAAGCTCAGCTCCGCGTAGGCAGGGGTAGCACCCAACCAGATCGAGATTGCTGCTGCAGAGCCTGAGGCAACCACCATGGTGAAGGCAAGGCCTGGGACACCGGTTGGCAAGATTCTCCAGATCAGTGGCACATTCGGGAAGCGGTCCTGGTACCAGCCGATGATGGTTGGTAGTAGGAATAATGCCGATCCCACAAACGCCTGCCATCCAAATCCAACAATTGCACCCGAGAGTACAACCCAGATGCCGTAGCGAATCAATAGGGCAACGGCCTTCTGCACCAGCGGTGAATCAGGTAGCTCGGTTGGGTTGATCTTGTTCAGACGAGCTGGGAAGTAGCGAGCAGAACCCTCTTCGAGCAATACGCGCAAAGCAGCCGCAATAGCGATCGCGAGACCGAACTCGGTGACGTGGTTGGCCATATTCAGCGTCAAACCAGAGATTGCCGGCATAACCGAAACCATGGTCATAACTGACCAGCCGGCCATAAATGGTGCAATCGCTAGGTCAGCCAATCTCTCCCACCAGGAATCCAGGTCCCGAGCAGGTTCCTTGCGGAGCGTGCGGAACGCTGTGGCAAGCATTGCCGGACCGATAGCGATGATCATTACACCCATGAGGGTCCTGATCTGGCTTAGGTCAGGAAGCTGACCTGCGGCAATAATCGAACCAACCAAGAACACCAAGGTGGCTGCAAAGCCGGCAAATGCATCAAAGAGCCCCAGAACCGCGATCGCAAGCATTAGGTACCAGGTAGGGGCGAATACCTCACCACCGTTTTGGATTACAGCGGTCAGAGCCAGTCCAACACCTGCGATAGGCAGTAGCAAGGTGGTCGAACCAAGCAAAGCTCTTAGGTAAGCACCGTCGTTGATAACCTTCGCCAAAAGCGGCGAGATCGGAGCCAACAGCAACGTCAAATCATGCGTGAGCTTGTCGAGGAAGGTGAGCCACCTGGACTTGAACCAGGAAAGCTTGTCTCCCCAGTTCTCCTCAACCAATTCGATCTGGTCGTGAGCTACCTCTAGCTCCGAAAGGTCCTCATCGCCCTCTTCAGATTCTGACTTGGAAGAACTGGAGGATGAACCGCCACCGGCCCCAGCCGCTGCGGCAGCAGCAGCTGCTGCAGCAGCCATTGCGCTGATAAGGATGCCCACCATCGCAGCAATCGACTCAGGTGAACCAAGCGGGTTGAATGGTTCCAGCTTGGTGTCATCGCCGGTTGCGCCGATACCCGGCGTAACTTCCGCTGGAGTTTCGTCGTCCGGTTCGGTTGGAACAACCGGCGTGCCCTCGGCACCGCTATCGCCATCCTCTGGGCCAGCAACCACCGAATCGCCATCATCAGTCTCAGGAGCAGTTGAAGGCGAAGGTGGTGGAGTTGGTTCCTCACTTGGCTTAGGAGTAACCGACGGCGTTGGTTTTACGGTCGGAGTCGGTTTCACGGTAGGCGTTGGCTTGACCGTAGGGGTCGGCTTTACGGTTGGCGTTGGCTTGACCGTTGGCGTCGGAGTAGGAGTCGGAGTAGGAGTAACCGATGGCCCAGATGGCCCAGATGGGCCAGCAGGAGGCACCGGCTGAGTCGCAATAACAACCGGAGGTGGTGCAGGCGTGGTGTAACTTGCCACAGCTGCTTCACCGAGTCCAAGTGCGTTTCTTGCCTTGACGCTGACGTTGTAGGGGACTCCCGGACTTACCGTTCCAACCTCACACATTCTTACCTGGATGTTGGCACAAATCGTTTGACCATTGACCTGAACGTTGTAGTCCTCGATGGCAAAACCACCATCCGAGTTTGGAGCACCCCAGCTCACGATGATCTTTGATTCATCCTGCGTGTCAAGCGATAGCTGGGTCGGTGCAGCAGGAGCCGATAGACCGACCTTGACACCATTTGCGGTGTTGATGGTCTGAGAGGACGAGTAGGTGTCGGTGATGGTAACAACCTTCATGGTGTAACCAACCGTCGCGCTATCGGTGGCAGCGTTCTGTTGCACCGAAGCAAGTGAGACAAAGCCCATTGGTCTGTGCTGCATGGCGCCAAAGACAAAGACCTTGCTGGTGGTGCGGTAGTGGGAGCTAACAACATTCAGCTGAGGCTGGATGAATACCGCAGGTGCAATGGTCGGGCTCGAAGAAGCAATCTGGGTTATCGCCATCGAGATTGTCGACGAGGTCGAGTTGGAAACAATTGAGGTCGGTGTTGCAGGCTGCTGGGTGCCGGTAACCCAAACGTAAACCTCGTAGCGCAAGAAGTTGCCCTCGATGGCAACCGGGGTAACCCAGGTCATATCCAATCCACCAGTTGATACGTTCGCACTCAGCTGGGTAACGCTCATCTCCGCACGAGATGGGGTTAGCGGAACGGTTACCGTCGAGTACTGACCAATGCCTGCGTTGGTAATTGGTGCAATTCTTGCGGTGTAGGCACGACCGTTTGGAATACCCGCGATGGTACAGACCAGCGGAACTGTTGTGGTACATGCCGAGTTCACATACTTGTTGTTGTTCACATCGGTCACTTCGAGGCGGTAACGCTGAACAGCGCTGCCACCTAGGTAAGAAGGTGCTGTGTAACCAAGGGTGAACCACTGGTTACCTACCGCTGCCGACACCAACGAAGGAGCACCGGCCAGGTCTGGCTCAACAAAGAACAGACGCGATACATCCGGTGCCGGAGCCCATGAGCCATTACCGGCCTGGGATGCCACAATTTGACACTTACCCTCGGCAAGCAATGTCACAATGCCGTTCTGGGTCACCGTACAAGCGGTGATGCCAGCAGAGATGGTGTAGCTGACGTCAAGACCGGAGCTTGCCTGTGCACCAAGACGCCAAGAAGGTGATCCAAAGGTCTTGTCGCTCAGCATCTCGAAGTTGATGGTCTGGTTCTGACGACCAATCTCAAAGCGTTGAGACGCGGTGTTGGCCGCGTAAACATTGTTACCGGCCTGAGTCGCAGTTACCTCACAGTAGCCACTGCGTAGGAACAAGACCTGGCCGGAGACCGAGGACGACATGGTACAGACCGCAGGCGAGTAGCTTACGTTGCTACTTGCTTGAATCTCTTGGCCCAAGGTGATGGTGTAGCTGATGCTTAGACCGCTCGATGCGGTTGCCCTTGCCTGGTAGGTCTGACCAGCAAGTGGCATCAAAGGAAGCGCACTTGTGAAGCTGACCTGCTGAATCTGCTTGGAGAAGCTGAAGGTGATAGCCGGGCTTGTGGCCAGGTTGTAGTTGACATCCTGAACCTTCTGCGCACTCACCTCACAGGCACCATTGCGGGCAGCGCGAAGTGTGGTTCCAATCAGCGAACACTGCGCAGTGCCGTTATCGGTAATGGTGTAGCTAACGGTTCCAGTTCCAGAACCACCAACGGTGAAGAGCTCAATGTCTCCAACTGCAGTAGCTCGAGAGTTACCAATCGCCAGTGGCTGCTGGGCAATTCGCAGAACTGTGACGTCCATAATCTCGGAGACAACCTGCAGGTGGTTGGCATCACCGGAACGAGCGGCAAAGATCGAACAGGACGGCGATAGGTCTTCTGTGGCATTGCCCTGGAAGGCGAGCGAGGTACCGATGGTGCGACACTCGCCGCTAGCAAAGAATCTGGTGGTTGCAGTTCCGCTACCTCCGACTGCGGTAAGCGGAAGTACCTGACCAAAGTCGACGTAGTCCACGTTGGTAATGGTCAAAGGAGCCTGAGGCGACTTGGCGATAACCAAGGTGACGTCCTTGGTGTTCGACTTGTAGTAAGTGCCATCGGCCACGGTTGCGCGAACCACACAGTTTCCAGCACCAATTACCGTCACTACACCAGAGCTACTGTTCACCGAACACAGGCTCGGAGTGGTTACTACGAAGCTAATGCTGTGCTCGGTTGAGTCGGTGTACAAAATTGCTGGGCTGACCGTCTTGCTTGCGCTATAGATAACTGGCGAGTAGCTCAGGTTGATCTCAGCGGTCTTGAACACATTGAAGCTTGTGGTGTCAGCTAGCGAGAAGCCACCGGAGGCCGCGAAGTTCAAGGTGTAGTTCACACCAGGAGATCCGGTAGCAGCAAGTCGACTAAAGAGAATCTCACCATTGACCGCGGTAGCGGTGTTAGATCCGCTAACGGCTCCACCGGCACCTGAACCAATGGTTGCGGTAACAACGGTTGCGCTGTCGTAGATGGTCTTATTTCCAAAGCGGTCGAATAGGAACAGCTTTGGCTGGGTAGCCAGTGCAGCACCTTGGCGACCGCCCTGAACATACGGCGACTGAGCAACCATATAAGAGGCAGTGGTGTGCGAGACAACCAGGTTCGTCGCGGTAGTAATCGCAAACGAACCAGATGCGGTAGTTGCGGTGAAGGTCAACTGCTGGGATACCGAAGGTGTTGCAACCAGGGTCAGGCCGCTGAAGGTCGCAATACCGTTCACTGCCTGAGAGCTGGTTCCGGCCTCGATGTAACCGCCACCGATAGACACCGAGGCCACGATGGTTGCAGAGGTGGAGGTTGCGATGTTGCCATCGAAGTCCAATAGACGCAGCACCGGCTGGGTGGCCATGACTTCGCCAGTGCGCTGTGCGACCGGCTCGGTAATCCACTGCAGAGTTGCCGCAGCTGCTGGTGAGACCTGAATAGCACTGGAGTTCACGCTGAAGCTGCCGGCGGTAAATCCAAGGACATAGTTGCGGTTCGTGGCACCGGTGAAGGTCAGGTTGGTAAAGGTTGCGACACCGCCGACAACTGTGACGGTTGTGGTTCCACCGACCAAAGCACTCGCACCACCCGGACGGTTCGGTCCTGATACCAGTGCAACGGTCACCTGAGTCGAGTTGTCGGTGGTGACAAGGTTGCCAAAGCGGTCTAGCAACCTAGCTACCGGCTGGACACTTAGAGTCTCTGAAGTCACGCCACCAACCGGCTGGGTTTGCATCACGATCGAGGCAGGAGCAGCCGGTGAAATGCTGATGTTGTTCGAGCTGGTTCCGGTTAGCCCTGCACTTGCAAACTGCAAGTTATAGGTGGTTGCTGGGTCACCCTCGATGCGAAGCGAGTTGTAGCTGGCAACACCGTTTACAACCAGAGCGCTAACAGACGCAATAGTCGCATCCTGACCGCTGACCAGTCGACCACCGCCACCGGCGATGGTGACATCGATGCTGCCCATGTAATTGGTCACTAGGTTGCCGTAGCGGTCTTCAACTCGAACCATCGGCTGAGCGCTCAGAAGCTCTGCTGCAGCAACTAGGACGCTTGGCTGCTGCGAGAGCGTCAGCTTGGTTGGGTCGGCAAAGGTGAGGCTCAAGTTCTGCGAGTTAGGCGAAACAACCGCGGCTGACGCTGAGTTCACAGCACCCAGCAAGGTGAAGCGCAACTGCTGGTTCTCTCCTGGCGGAGCTACCAGGGTTAGGTTCTGGAAGTCAGCAATACCGTTTACCACGCTCGCCAAACCATTTGACTCGACATAACCGCTGCCAACAACTACCGAAGCGCTAATGGTCACGTTCGTCAGCGAGGTGGTTCGGTTACCGTCGAAGTCGTAGACCACGATCGTTGGCGACTGAACCAGCGGATCACCGGTCTTGTTGCCTGCAATAGGCGAAGTTGAGATTCCAAGGTACTCAGCATCCGCGTGGGTTACCTGCAGATCAACCTCAGCGGTGTGCTGGTTCGAGCCGTAGCTGAAGTTCAAGCGATAGATCTGACTTGGGTCAACCACCAGCGCAAGGTTTGAGAAGCTAGCAACACCAGCGGTCGCAGAGACGGTGAAGTTCTTTAGGTAGTCCCGGTTACCTCTTGGCGTGAGGTTCAAGGTAGCGGTGACAACATCTGCGGAATCGAGCACTCGGTTACCGGCGGCATCCTGAATCTCAATTACCGGCTGGACCTTGAGCGCTTCACCGGTCTTGGAGCGAACCTGGTTCGAGTCGGTTGAGGAAGGCAGCTGCAAGAAGCCAATCTTGTTCGCAATACCGTGGGTAATAGTGATGTTGCTCTGGACCGCAGGTGTTACACCGCCGGCTTGACGGTAGAAGTTGATCTCGTAGGTGTTGCCGACCAATCCGGAGATACCCATCTGGAAGGTGTAGACACCTGCAGCATTGCGAACGCCCTGGTTGTTGTTTACGTTGGCTGCGCTACCGGCGCCGCCAACGACCTGCGGGTTACCTATAATCGTTACCGCTGAGTCCCTAAAGACTCGGTTTCCAAAGCGGTCAAGCAATACCACCTGAGGTGTGGTGTCGAAGATCAAACCAGAGCGACCATCGGCTGCATCGCGCACGATGCTGATCCGGTCTGCAACGTTGTGCATCACACTTAGCTGAGCCGATGGGCTGGAGCTCAATGCACCGTACTCAAACTTGAGTCGGTAAACCTCGGCCGATTGAGTAGGAGTCTCCACCACACCAACAAGAGCTAGCTGGTTGAAGGTCGCAACACCGTTCACAATCGACGTCGAAGCGGTCAGCAGGCTTCCGCCTGCACCGGATGCAATCACAGCGGAGAGCGTGGTTCCAGTCTCGGTGGTGACAAGGTTGTCGTCCTGGTCCAACAGACGAATGATCGGCTGAACCGAAAGTGCGTTACCAGTGCGAGTCAAGTTAGGTGCGGTGCCGGCACTTGGCTCCTGGTTGATTACTACCTGGGCAACTGGTCCAGGGAGAATCACGAACTCGGAGGTGGTCACAGCGGCCTGACCAATTACTTCGAACTGGTAGTAGTAGCCCGATCTAGGCTCTGCCTTCAGTGCAAGGTTTGCAAATGTAATCTCACCCGAGCTAGCCGTGAAGGCAACTGCGCTCTGAGTGATCAACGTGCCACCGCGGTAGAGCTTTGCAACCGCGGTAGAAGAGTTGTCAGACACAACCTTGTTACCAAACTCATCAAAGAGCGAGATAACCGGTGAGTAAGAAGGTGCGACTCTGGTCTTCACATCGGTGACGGTCCAGCTCAATGAGGTGGCAACCGCATTACCGGCAAGCAGCTGCACCGAGGTGGCTGCGCTAATGGTCGTGCCAGCCGAGTTGATGCTGTAGCTCAAGGTCACGATGCTCGATGCAGAACCAACCAGCTTTAGACCCGAGTAGTTAGCAACACCAGAGACAGCGCTCTGGGTTGTGGCGCCGGCAAGGTCAGCACCGTTTGCAGCAACGCTGACAACAAGCGAGCTGTTAGAGACCAGGTTGCCCGAGTCATCCAAGATGCGAAGCTTTGGCTGCGGTGTAAAGGTCAAGCCAACGCGGGCAGCAGATGGGTGAGCAGAAATCTCTAGCTGGCTTGGAGCGCCATAGGTAAGTGCAATCTGCTGTGAGGTAGAGATCACGCCGGAGCTCGAAGTACCCTCAGCGGTAAATGCCAAGGTGTGGCTTCCGACAACACCGCGCAACTTGAGGTTGGAGGCGAAGCTTGCAATCGACGTATCAGCGGATGCGGTCACCGAACCAGAAAGTGTTGCAGTTGCGGCGCTTACTCGAATCACCATGCCGGAGGCAGATACCGCGTTACCGGAGACGTCACGAACGGTGACCGCAGGAGCCGTGGTGAAGAACTCACTGTTCTCAAAGCCCTGCGCCTGGGTAGTTAGGTATAGCGAGTGTGCATTACCGAACAGCAGGGTGATCTGGTTCGAGGTCGAGATCGCATAAGGCGAAGCAATCGCAGCAGAGAGGTTCTTGTCTCCAATCAGACCGGTAATTGCCACATTGCTAAAGGTTGCAATACCGCCTGTAGCTGCCAAGGTAGTAGTTCCCGATAGCACTGCACTCGAGACACTCAAGGTCACGTTCTGAGTCGACTGAGAACCGGTTGTGACCAGGTTGCCATCAGCATCCAAGATCTTGGCAACGATGCTGGATGCGGTCAGCGCGTTCTTGGAAGTGGCAGGGCTAGTGAAGTCAATCGAGTTAGCTGCACCATGAGTAATGGTGATTGACACCGTCGCAGGTAGCAAGCCAGTTGAGGCCAGGGACAGGTCATAGGTTCCAGTGGTTCCAGAGACCGCTAGCGAGCTGAAAGTAGAGATTCCTCCAGATGCAAAGACGATTGCATTGCCACTCAGGGTTGCACCGGTCAAAGTCGCACTGACCTGGGCAGCCGAGTTTGGAACGAGGTTTCCGACACGGTCCAGCACCTTGACGCTGAAGGTTGATAGTGAGGTGCGGTTGGCAACGCTGATGGCGGTTGCGCTCACGCTCAACTGATATGGATCACCGGAGGTGATTCGGAATGTGGTGCTCGAGTAGGTCTTGGCATTCACCCCGGTGCTGCTTATGGCGGTGAAGCGCAATTGCGCTGAGCTGCTCACTCCACTGATAGCCAGGTCTGGGAATTCGATAATCGATTCTCCAAGGGTGTTCTGGACTACTCCACCTGCAATACCGGTCACCGATCCTGCGATTGCAGAGACCGAGACGCTGACGGTGGAGTTGAGAACAGGGTTGTTAAAGGCATCCTGCAATTGCAATCTCACCGTCGGGCTAAACGTGATGCCCGACTGGACGCTGGCCGGCATGTTTTGCAGGATTACTAGCTTGTCGGCTGCCGCGTTGGTGACCGTGAACTGCGTGGTGTATGCGGTAACCAGGCCGCTAGAGCTAAAGCTGAACTTGTAGTCGCCAGATTGCTGCACAAAGAATGCGCTCTTCGGAATGATCACAAAGGTGCTGCTAGGAGAGATTATGTAGGTGCCGACAGTGCGCTGAACCGTGACGCCGTCAGATGCAGAAACTGCAGTGACCAAGATAGAGATGGTGCTGCTCTGCGAAGTCTGGTTGCCGTAGGCATCCTTCAGGCGAAGTAGGTAGTCACTGGTCTGTGCTTGCCCGGCAGTTCTATTGATAGCCGTGGTGCTGTCTAGCCCTAGCTGGTAACCCACGTTTGCGGAGAGGAAGATGTTGTCCGCATAGAAGACGTGGTTGATTCCAGAAACTTGGATGCCGACCTTGATGTTTTGACCTGCGCCGGTAGTCGCTGCGATGTCGTTGAAAGTTGCAACACCAGCAGATAGCGTTACCGCCTTGGTTCCAATCACGGTGGCAGCACTCTGGTAGGTGCCGAAGACGGTAATCGATCTAGCGGAGTAGAAGCCTGTGGTGACACGGTTACCGTTAGCGTCAGTAACTTCAACAACCAGCGGTGACATTGTCACTCCGGCAGTTGCTGCGGTTGGCTGGGAAACCATGCGAAGCCACTTTGCCTCACCGTGAGTCAATTCAATCGATTGGCTAGCGCTTGCAACCGCAGAGCTGCTTGCACCTTCTATTGCGTAGCTAATGCTGTAACTACCAACCACACCAGAGATCGACAGTGCGGTGAACGTTGCTGTGCCAGTAGTTGTGTTGACCGCAATCGTGGTTCCAGACAACGAAGCGGCTGGGTTGATGCTTGCCACCACGTTGTGAGCCACACCAGTCACCAAGTTGTTGGCGCTGTCGCGAAGTTTGAGAACCGGCTGAGTGGCTAGCACTGCACCGCTGACTGCTCCGAGCCCCTCAGTCTCCAAGGTCAGTTTGCTGGCGGCACCAACACCTAGGTCAACAATGGTGAGATCGGACATAGTAATTGGTGAATAGATTCTGGCGGTAACCGTCTTACTGCCGGTGGAACCTTCGATGGCAATGCCGGCGAAGGTGGCAATGCCTCCAGATGCCGATATAACAGTAGTTCCGATCATTGCGCTAGGTGTGACTGAGAGCTGCACAGTCTGCGTCGACTGCTCACCGGTAGTAACCAAGTTACCGTAGGCGTCGAGAATTCGAACCACCGGCTGGCTAGTAAATGCGATGCCGCTCTTTGCAGTTGCGGAGTTGGTGAGGGTGATCGAGGCAGCTGCCGCGTGAGTAAGAGTGATGGCTGATACCGAAGAAGAAACAGTGACGATTTGGTTGTCAGAGAGTCTCGTGTAGGCCACGGTGAAGGAGACGGAGATTGTGTCGCTGACTGATCCTGTGACAACTAGATCACTAAAGGTTGCAATACCGTCATCGTTGGCTCGAACTTGGCGACCCGCTGTAATCGCTGCCGTGGTTCCTGAAACCGTTGCCGAAACGGTGATGTTCTTGTGGTCACCAAGGATGATGCGGTTGCCGAATGTGTCCTCCACCGAGACTATGAAGGAGAAGCCTGCCTGGCCAACAACCGATGTGTTGTCAGTGGCGGTAACGATTAGCCGACCTGGCTCACCGGCCATGATGTTGTAGTTGGCGGAAGTAACAGTAAGAGTTGTATTTGCATCAACTTGGACGTTGAGCGCGAAGTTGTAGGTGCCGGTGCCAGAGAGCACCTTGATGGCGTTGAAGGTTATGTTTCCACCAACCCGGCTAGAAGAGGTCAAACCAGTAACGGTTCCAGAACCTGAAGCAACGGTGGCGGATGCGGTGTATTGGTATGCCAGACGGTTATTGCCATCTAGCAACTTGTTGTAAGCATCTGTAATTAGAACCTGAGGTGGAGGGTTGAAGGTAACCGCCAAGAACTCGTTTGCCTGCTCAAGGGTTGGACTGTTGGTTAGGGAGATTGCTCGACCAACACCGAAGACTGCGTTAGTTCCATCAACAACTGCTGGTGAGTAAGACACCGCAGAGGAATAGGTAACTGAGGCGGATGCCGAGATTGCCACGTTTCCAGCGACAGAGTTAGAGCCTGGAAGGTTTACATTGCCACCGGCATCGATTGCCAAGTTGGCAGCAG
Organism: Microbacteriaceae bacterium; assembly: GCA_027487865.1. Taxonomy (GTDB): domain Bacteria; phylum Actinomycetota; class Actinomycetes; order Actinomycetales; family Microbacteriaceae; genus Aquiluna. Next base: position 159,800 of record JAIYCT010000002.1, on the reverse strand, counting down.
TCAGCACCGCACCAGAGACCGCAGTCACATTACCCGGGGTCACTAGCTTAAGGTTGGTGACCTTGGCAGAGGCAAATGTGGTGCTGGCCTCAACCGAGATGTTGCCAGAAGTAGTGCTTCCGAGCTGCAAGGTAGTGGCACTCAAGAATGTGGTGGCAGCCGCTGGGATTGCCAAGGCCGAGATCGATGCGACACCTAGAACAATGTTGCGACCCGATGTTCGCGGGGAAATTTCTATGCGGCTTGAGTTGGTAGCTGACACGTTGGCACTGAGGCTAATAGTGTCCGAAACAATGGTTATCTTCTTGCCGGAACCGGTTGTGGTTAAAGCTGCGCTAATGGAGACATTGGATCCGAGAAGATTTATATCTCCGGCGATCTGCTTGGCACCGCTGAGGTAAACCTGACCAGAGTTTGATGCGGTACCGACTTCAAACAAACTAGCTGTACTTGACAGCGTGAAGTTTGATCCAAAATTCATAGGTGATGCGAAGCTCGTGCTCACCGGAACAATCCGCATTGGGCCGGCGGAATTGAAATTGAAGTTTGCAGCTGAATTGGCCCAAATGCTATCTAGTTCGAACAGCGCTCCGCCACCGACGCTGTTGTTGAAGGTAAGACCAAAAGACGTGTAGTCGCCATTTGACCCCCAAGCACGAATGTCCAAAGCGTCACTGGCGGTATTGGTGCTGTTGACCACGACAGCATTTGCATTTGGCGCTGTGATCCAAGGTGCAATCCACAGTGCGGAGTGGTAGTTCGCCGTGACGGCTCGGAATTGGCTTGAGAGATCCATCTTGCCGACGCCAAGGTTGAAGGTAGTGCCATTACAAATAACTACCCCCGGCTGGACTGCAGCAGTGCCTGTATTTCCTGTTGAAGATGCGCCGCGAAGTATCACATTGCCACCTCGAGTGGTAAACACATTATTGACGCTTGCAGTTCTATTCGAAACGCAAGGACCAAGGGCGAGACCGGTAGCGGTTGCTGCGACAGTTCCCGAGCCATTGGCATTGCCGGCAGGTAGACCTGCATCATTGGCATCAGCCGCTCCACCACCCATGACAATGTCACCACCGACCGCCAAGGAACAGGTGCTGGCAGAAGAATTCCAACCGGTACAAATCGTGTTGGTTGCTTCCATGTCGATATTTCCAACGCCGCTGGCATCTGAATCGGCCCAGAAGATTACATCGCCGCCAGCCGTTCTCATGTCAACGCCAGCGATGGTTGAAATGGCACCAAGTGCTTTGAGGGTTATGCGGCCGGTGCTGCCTGTGACGGCTAGATCATCGTTGACGTTGACGGTTCCACCGAAGAAGTTAATGTTTCCACTTACGGTATGAGCACCTGTGAGATTGATAGCTCGGACGACATCCGCTGCCAACGGGTTCTTGCCAATGGTCAGATTTCTAATGCCATTGGTGTCAAACCCAAAAGCGGCATCCTGACCAAAGTAGTTGTTGTTCTTTGGAACGATTGTCACGTCGCCCTGAGTGCGGAAGTAAGTCGTGGTGTTGTTGAATGTCCAAAGATCCATAATCAACGAGACGTTAGCACTCGAAGTCGTCACAAATGGGCTTGTTGCATTACTTCCGAAGTAGTCCAAACCGGAGATGTGCAATTGATTCACATTTGACGAGACAGTAATTGCACCATTGCGAGACAACACCTCCGCCCGGTACAGGTACATGTCGATGCCTGCGCCGACCGCCGACTGAGCATAAATATCCACTCCACCGCCAGTTTCAGCAGTCGACGCAATAGTTAGCTCGTTGGTGCCGTGTGCACCATAAAGTCTTATCGCCTCATAGGTGCCAGCCGTCACTCCTCGGATCTTTACCGCTGGGGATCTGGTGGCCGCCGAAACGATGTCCAATGGACCGATAGCTGAATCACCAAAACCTGTGTCAACGAAAGCAAAAGCTCGACCTCCGCCGGTATTCGTTGAAACGGCATCGATTTCAAATGTCCCAGTTCCGGTGAATGCCTCGACGTAGCCATAGAAGATAACACCAAAGGAGCTTGCTGTGCGTCCACGGATGACAACGTCTCCACCACCGGAGTAGATGCCTGCGTAGTAATAAAGAGCTACTGCCCTATCGGCCGCAGCCACTGCTGCAGCTGCGTAGCCGGTTGGATATCCGTTAGCGTCTGTAGCGGTACCACCGGCCATGATGATGTTTCCGCCGCCAGAAATGGCACTTGAGGTCTGAACACCGTTTGCAGAATTGACCTGGAAATAGTTGCCCAGGTGAATACCACCGGAGTTATTACCGTCGGCGTCCGCCCAGAGGATGATGTCACCATTATTGGTCTGGATTCGAGAGTGGGTTGTAAATGTTCTTCCAGAGCCGTTTGTTCCATTGACGTCAGTCTTTGCCTTTAGAAGAATCTTGCTTCCAGCACGCTTGCTGAAAAGGTGGTCACCTGCGCTAAACGGAATAGAGTTTGCGTAAATTTCAATTGGACCACTCACGGTTGAAATCGAATTGATCACAACATCGTAGGTAGCGCTAGCAATCAACGAGCTAGATCCGATGGTGAGCTTGCTCGCATCAATAACGTCGGCCCACCACTCGACATCCGATCCAAAGGTGGAGGCGAACGGTTGAACATTCACAGCGCCTGAAGTGCTAATAGTTGCAGTGTTCTGGTTACCATCAACACCATTCACTATCCAATTGACATCAGCAACCGAACTCGAAACGCTGGTGCCTGATTTAGCTCCCCAGTTTTGCGTGAAGCTGTTGTTGGTGATGTTCATAACTGCGTTAGAGCTATAAGTAATTGCACCATTGGACGACAAGACGTTCACTGCCGCCAAGTAGCTTCCAATGGTGGTTGAAACAACATTCTGGTTTGCGGTGATGGCGATACCGCCTCCGGTCGTAGCCAGCGACTGGATAGTGGTTGGGTTCGCAGAGTTTTGGTTGTAAAGCCTTACAGCCTGCACGTTAGTTGCAGAAACCGATGCGGAGATTGAAATTGCCGGCACGACAGTTGCATGCGAGGAGAACAGCGCTCCAGCCTCACCCTCGGTGCTTATCCAATATTCAAAAGCCTCAACCGCCGAGGTGGCTCTGGCATCAATTCGAATCTGACCGAGGCCTGTGATGAATTCGCCCTGCGGTTGGAAGTTGAACGCAGACAATGCAGCGCTCTTGGCGAACGCACGGATAATCAGATCTCCACCACCGGTAAAGACATCTACAAACTTTCCAAAACCAACACCAACGTCATTGGCTGCAGCTTCATTGCGGTTACCGGTGTCATATGCGTAACCTGCCGGACGGTTCTGACCATCACTCTTACCTCCGGCCATAATGATGTCTCCGCCACCAGATACCGCCGCGTAAGAATAAACACCGTTTGAGGAGTTGATTCTGGCGTTGTGTGAAACCCAGATCAATCCCTCTTGATTGGAATCCGAGTCGGCCCAGAAGATGATGTCGGCGTTGTTGGTCTGGATGATCGAGAAGTCTGCATCGTTGGTTTGCGTCAAAGTTGTGGTGGTGTTGTCGATGTCGATCCACTGCTTGGCCTTGAGCAGAATCTCACTTCCAGCCTTGGTGCTGATTAGGTCATAACCCTTGTCCAAAGTGACGGCATTTCCAGCAATCGTGATATTGCCGTTTGCGGTTACATCGCCAGAGACCTTGACCGTGAAGCTCGCCGAGTCAACTGTTGACAAGTTTCCAAAAATGAAATCGCTAGCAAACACATTGAATTGGGTTTGGACATCACCGGTGAAGTTGTTACCAATCGGAGCGATTGTCACATTTCCTGAAGTAGAGATCGTGGATAAGTTGTTTGCGGTCGTGTCCAAAAGCTGAGCGCTGCGAATCGTGATGTTCGCCGAGGATGACAGCACGTCAGAACTTACAGTGGCTCCTAAGGCGCGAGCTTTATCGGTATTCCAGTTAATAACGCCGCTTGTTGAGATATCGATTGACCCGACTCGGGAGAGCATGTTCCAGCCATACATAAACAGTGTGGTGTTTGTTGCGGTCGGTGTAATTGCGGAGATGCTTATGCCACCGCCGGTCGATGCAATGGATGCGAGCGTAAAGGGGTTGGTCGCGTCGTTATAGATGTTGTAGTAATTGCCGGTAACTCGAGTCGCGATTGAAATGGCTGGCGACTCAGTCGCTGCGGAAATCCAACTGTTGCTGAGCATGCGCGCAGCATGGGTGGCGTAACCCTGATTGATGGTCACATCGATGCGGCCGGTGCCAGACCATATCTCAGAGCTTGGCTCGATCAGAGCAGCGACCGCGGCCTGGCTGCTAGAAATCGTGATGTCGACTGAGCCACCACCGGTGTGAATCTTCGAGTTGTCTTCCAGCCAAAGCGCATAGAGACGGCCGGCAACGTTGGCCCCAGGAACCGGACCGGTTGGGTGACCATCTGCATCAACTGCAGAGCCACCACCGATGGTTACTCGCCCGCCGCCACTGCCGGTCTTACTTGACACTCCGTTTGCGGTATTAAGCTCAGCGTAAATTCCGAGCAGGAAGTAACCAGAACCTCCGCCGTAGGCATTTGTCCACATCACGATGTCGCCGTTGTTGGTTTGAATGTCCGTGAAGGTGGTGCTGTTACCGTCGGCAATATCGATCAAGGTCTTGGACTTGAATACGAAGTCTGCTCCGGCAGCGGTATTGGTTAGCTTGACACCGTTGGAGATGTAAAAACCATTTCCGATAAACTCTGCCGACAGGTTCATCGAAGAACTGGCAACAATGTCAATCGTGTTGCTGTTCGATGCCGAACCCACACGCAAGCCCGTCGGATTGCCTGTGAATTTCAGATCGTCATCAGCACCGAATTTTGGTACGAAGTTAGTTGAGGCAGCCGAAGTTCTAAACGCAGTGCCCTGAGGCTCAAGCACAATTTGACCGCTGGTGCTGATTGTTGCCTCTAGGCCATGGCTTATGTGATCTGCACGAATAACCACTCCACCGGGTGCGGTGAATGAGGTTCCATCGTTACCTCCCCAAATGCCGTAATCGGCTGCACCGGAACCAACCTGTCGACCCTCGATCAAAATCGCATCAGAGGCGGTGGAAAGCGAAGTCAGATTGACAGTTCCGCTCCAAGCGTTGATTTCCATAGTGCCATCTGGACCTGTGCCACCAGCGGATGTTGTCTCACCAATCAGGTTGATCTTGCCCGTGCCTGAGAGAATCTCAGTTCCACCTACTACGGCAATACCTGCGGCCCATGCGGCACCGGGGCTGGAGTGCATGCGGCCGTAAACTCGAATGTTTCCGCCGGCGGAGTAAAGCTTTGCTCCACTTCCCCCAACGCCCATGGTGCCAAGCTGGACACCAGTGGTGTCAGCCCCTCCAGTGGTGTTGTATGTCGAACCACTGCCAGCCGCAGCTCCGCCAGGCTGGGTTGGACTGGTTGTGCTCGCCGAGCCTCCACCGATAACAATGTCTCCACCGCCAGTGGTCGCAGTGCCGCAAGTTCCAGCGGTGGAGCAGAGCGTTGCTCCACCTAGCAATCGCACGAAGCCGGCTGAGTTGTTGTCGCTATCCGCCCAAAGCACGATGTTTCCACCAGCTGTTCGAACCTGCTTAGAGCTTGTTACGTGAATGTAAGAACTGGCTCGCAATGTTATGGCGGCACCAACAGCCGTTGTGGTTATGTTCTCGTTTATCGAAACCACTGAGCCGTAAACACCAATTGGCCCATTGATGCTTACTGCTCGGCTGATAGAAATTGCGTGAGCACTCTGAGAAACTACGGCACTACCAGAAACTCTTCCGGGCTTACCGATGGTCAGCTCAGTGACTGCGCTTGATGGGTCGAAGAATGACAGGAAGTTAAACCAGCCGGAGAAGGAATCGTTGAAAGGCTCAACGGTTACCTTTCCTGAAGTGCTAAGGGCAAGGGTTCCCGCCCAGCCCATAAATTCATCGGCCCGGAGAATGATGTTCGCCGAAGAGGTAAGGGCTCCCGAAGCGCCGATGTTGCTGTTGGCATCCACGAAATGCAAAACAGACTTGTCGTTGGCAGATCCTGAGCCGCGGGCCTCAATAACAATCGATGAGGTCACAGCGTGAATAGTGACTTTGTCTAATCTCACGGGCTGTATGTCGGTTGCGGAGCTCGAACCAGAAATGTAGACACCACCGGTGCCCTTACTCGAAATAACCGTGTTACTCGAGTTCGACCCAAACAGGAACGAGACGCCGAAGGTATCGGTGTTATTGGCAGTTGAAGTTCCGGTGATAGAAATTGCTTGGCTGTGAGAGCTATAGCTTTCATACAAACTCGGGTAACCAGAGTAGGCAAGTACCTCGAGAGCGTGGGTGTTGTTACCTTCGGCACTGGTAGTAGAACTTGTGGTGGCGGCAATGATGAGTCGGCCATTGCCAGCCTTCATCGTGATCTGGCCGTTGATGTTGACACCGATATGCCTAGAGGCGTCACCCCTGACGACGATGTCACCGCCGCCGGAGTATGCGGAGAAGGCGTTGGCTGTGCTGTCCGCACCGATCCATACAGCGTCTCCCTTGTTGGTGCTTGCCACACTTCGAGCAGAACCGTCAGGCAGGCCATCACTGTTGGTATCCAAACCACCAGCTATGTATATGTGTCCACCACCAGTCAAAGCTGTCGTGCTGCCACCGACGGTATTCAGAACGACGCCCTGTTCGGCTCTGAAGTAGCCAGCTCCATTGTTATCTGAGTCAGACCAAAGGATTAGGTTGCCGCCATTGAGCACCATATCGACATTCGGCGAGAGTGAGATGCTTCCAGCTGCTCGAAGGGTCAAGCTGGCTGTTGCAGAGGTTGTCACATCTGCAGAGACGCTGATGTTTCCCGAGGCTGAGATAACTGTTGAGAAACTCGCCATGTGGCGAACCAGATCAGAAGCCAAAATGTTCGTTGTTCCTGATGTTGTAGATGCGTAGAACAGGCCATCAACAAACGTTCCCTGGGTGGTCACTCCGTTCGCGATATTCACGTTGCCCGGCATGTAAGTGATTGCAATAGTTGTAGAGGTGCCCACAAATCCATCGGCGGTGAAAGTTAAGGTCTGAGGACTTGTAACTGTGCTCGTATAGCCCACATTGTTGAACGTAGCAACGCCGTTGACAGCAGCCACGGTCAGAGATTGAGTAAGAGTTGAGCCGTTGATCTGCAGCACTCCAGCAGACGCAGTAAGCGTTACATTGCCATTGGATGTAGTCCGATTACCGGAAGCATCAGTTAGTTGTATTTGGAGTGCCCTTGCAAAAGCTTGTCCCGGTCGAACTGCAGTGGGAGTCTGCGCGACATCAAGGGTTCCTCCCCATGACAAGACAACAACTCCAGAGCCGCCGCTTCCACCATTTAGGCTTCCGCCACCTCCACCGCCACCACGTCCTGCAGTTGCGGGAGATCCGTCACCCATCTTGGCTCCGTTGCCGCCGCCTCCTGCTCCGCCGGTTCCGGCATTGGACGAGGATCGGGAACCGCCGCCGCCGCCGCCAGCGTAAGGAACGCTCGTGCCAGTAATGCTCGAGGACAGGCCAGATCCACCATTACCAGAGCGGTTAGCAGCCTTGTTAGCAGCCTCACCGACCGAACCTGCGCCACCACCTCCACCTGAGGACTGGAAGGCATTGTCCCAGTTGAAACCATTTCCACCGGCATTACCTTGACCAGTCGTTCCAGCGGCACCAGAAATTGGGTAGATGACGTTGGCCTGAGCACCACCACCACCACCAGAGCCTCCTGAAGTTGCGGCGATCATGGTGCCGATTGTCGTCATGTGACCGCCAGCACCGCCGCCAGCTGAGGTCATGCTTCCGAATTGGGAGTTGCCACCATTGCTTGGTTCCCGAGAGTAGGCGTTATCGAGATTGTTGAGGCGAGCCCCAGTGCCTCCATGGCCAACAATTACTGAAACCTGCGTGGACGGTGCAACTGAGATTGATTCGGTGACCCTAAAACCTCCAGCACCTCCACCACCACCGTTTGAGTGATTACCGCTCGGCCCACCACCACCACCACCGCCGCCAGCCACGACAAGTGCCTTCATGGCGGATACGCCACTTGGAGTCGTCCAACCCCCGGCACCGGTTAGGTAGCTACGCATGAACTTGGCAGTCGTCTGTGTGCCGTATGCACTGCCATATTCAACGATTTGTGATGAAGTGACGGTTTCGGAAGTCCAAATGCCAGTTGCCGTAGGAATCAAATTGCGTGCACTACCGTTGCGATCTACAACCGTGTTCTCGTGGAATTCATTGAAGTCGTAATAGGCCTGCAAGCCACCCACATAGCCATAGGTGTGCATCATGTTACGGATGTTGGTTTGACCAGGGGTACCTCCAGTCATGACCTTTACTTCATCAATCCAGCCGGTAAAACGATTTCCACCATCAGCCAGTACGGCACCTACTGTGAATTTTCCACCGGGTCGGCTCCTGGTTCCGTAGTTATTGACCTGGGCAGCTAGCTCACCATTTATGTAGAGGTAAACCGAAGGGTGCACAACCTCAATGGCGACATGTGTCCATTCGCCACTCACCGGTATGTTCGGTGTGAAAGTTGTATCTGCACCTCCCATGTCGAGCAAGTAGTTTCCGTTGGACATTCGATAAAACGCGTAACGGGTGTTGCCATCGTTGTAAGTACTTTGCGACCAAAGCCCTTGATAGAGGTCTGTATTCGATAGGTCAGGCTTAATCCACATCGCAACCATAAAGCTGCTGTTATCGGTGTTCGGTATCACGTAGCCGTCGTAGCTGAGGTGCTTGGATGGATCTGCTTGCTGGAACCATGCGCGGTCTTCAGTTGGCGTGTATCGAATGATGACTACACCGGAGCCACCGTCGCCACCAAAAGATTCGTAAGCACCACCACCACCTGAACCTGTGTTAGTTGCTCCCGCCGTGCGAGCCCCAGAAGGCCCGCCACCATTGCCACCAACGCCAGAGCCGCCAACTTCGCCGAATCCAGATCGATCGGCACCACCACCACCAGCACCGTAGTAGTTGGAAAAGCCGCGAATTGTATTCAGAACACCGGCACCTCCGGCACCACCGTTGTTCTTTACGGTTACAGCGCCACCAGCACCAGCTGCACCACCACCACCAGAACCTGCCAGAGCATCTGCAATTGTTGCTCCAGAAGCATTTCCGTATTCGACACCACCTGCATATGTCGCAGCGTCTGTTGTCTGTAGCCCCGCAACGCCCGACCGAATCGCGTTCTGTTCGGCGTGACCACCGCTAGATCCACCTGAATATCCAAGAGCACGGTCGAGGTTAATTGGCCAGCCATAACCACCACCGCCACCGCCACCCAGTGCTCTAATGGTTCCGAGTAGTGTGTCTTGACCATTCAAGCCGTGGTTTCTTACAGATGCCTCATTCCAGCCACCAGGGCCACCTTGACCAACAACGATTGGAGTTGATGAGGTGATCGAAATGCTTGCGAATGAAATGACACCGCCACCGCCACCGCCACCGGCGTCTAGCTGGCCACCGCCACCACCGCCACCGGCAACCACGAGGGCACTCATGTTCTTGGCTGCTGCTGGCGGTTTCCAAGTTCCATTGCCTGGAAGGTAGGTTCTTGGGAAAGTGATGACGGTCTCACCAGTGTCGAGCCCGGTTATTCGCTTAACGTCAACCCTTGTCGGTGTGCCGACAAAGCTAAGGTTGTTGGAACCGGTTCGGTTGAAGACCGTAGCTCCCGAAGGTTCATTGAAATCCCAGTAGGCGGCAAGTCCGGTGGAGGATCCGGAGACCTTGCTGTGCATGCTCTGGGCCATTTGGGCAGCGGTTCTGGTGGTAGTCCAAATCTTCACCTCGTCGATTTGGCCAACCATGTGCTCGCCGCCGCGTGACCCAACCGTAATTGGCCAAGAGGCGTTAGTTGCGATTGTGCTGAATGAGGTTGAGAAAGTCCCTCTCTCCTGTCCGTCGATGAAGAAGGTGAGGCTGCTGCCATTCATTGACGCACCGAAGTGGGTCCATCGATTCATTGCGATTGGAATTCCACTGTCCATCCACGTGCCGACCCAAGCGCTTCCATTGGCCGCGTGCCACCAAAGGGTCCCCCCTCTGATGGCGAAAATGAAACTCGCTTCCTTCACTAAGAAGGTGCCGAAACTGCTGTCATAGCTGGTCGGGTTGATCCAGGCTTCCCACGCAACCTGTGAGCCTAGGGCAATGGAGTTAGCACCGCTCGCGTAGTTCGTTTGGTTTACCTGTAAGGCATAGTCGATTTCAGATGCAGAACCGTCAGCCGAAGATTGGGCACTCAAGAAGCTGGTAACGGAGACTGCTGCTGCAACGAGCAACGCAATTGCAGCTAGGCCGAGGGATCGCAACCACTTGGTTGCCCCTCTGGTTAACTGCAGCTCGGTCATAATCTCTCTCGTTTTCAGGCACGGCAAAGCGCACCCTTTAGGCCCTTCAAGTTTAGGCAGGGGGCATGGTCACACTTCCGCGTAGATACGGGTATCCGAAGCTGTTTTGACACGTTGGAAAGGGGGGTTTTGGGGAGTTTTTTAGCGAACCAAAACCATGGCCGATTCGACCAGTTGACCTGCGACAAAAACCTTCACTTCGACCAGGCGATTGCCGCCCACTTTGGTGAGGTTCGCAGTGAAGTTGTTGTCCAAAACCGATACCTCACGGAACTTATTACCCACCTGAATCGAGAGCTTTTCTCCGGAGAGATTTTTGGTGTACACGGCGACGTATCCCAAAAACGAACCGATGGTAACCTTGGTATCTTTTTCGGTCTCAAGCGACACGATTTCGATCTGGAAGGAAGATTTAGTGTTGCCGCTATTTGAGACCAGGGTGATTGTGACATCACCTGGGTTGGTACCAAGTGGGATGCGGATAGCGATCAAGGTATTTGAGGAGGCCTGGAAGGTGGTTGGCAGGTCATCAATGAGGACTTGCTCGACCTTTTTGAAGTCCCAACCGGCGACTCTAATAACGCTATCTGCCTTGGCCTGGGAACCTTCGATCGCTGGCGTCGCTCTTGGGGCTTGGGGAAGGTTTAGCCCTTGAGCTGGCAGGGCAAGACTCACGAGCAGCATGGCTGCGATAGCGGTAATTGCCTTCTTGAGTCCCATTTGGGTTCAGCCTATAAAGCGAGTGTCTTTATAGCTTTTGGAACCACAGGGAAAAGAAAATCCCCCAGGTGAACCTGGGGGATCAATCTTTGCTTTGGGGTGATTACTTTAGGGTAACCTTGCCGCCGGCAGCTTCTAGCTTTGCCTTAGCGTCCTCAGCAACTTCCTTCTTTGCACCCTCGAGGATGGTTGCAGGTGCACCATCAACTAGAGCCTTTGCCTCACCTAGACCTAGGTTGGTGATTGCACGAACCTCCTTGATGACCTGAATCTTCTGGTCACCAGCGGCCTCTAGTACAACGTCGAACTCGGTCTTCTCTTCTGCAGCCTCAGCAGGTGCAGCTGCGCCAGCAGCAGCAACAGCAACAGGTGCAGCAGCAGAAACTTCGAATACCTCTTCGAACTTCTTAACGAAGTCAGAAAGCTCGATAAGGGTTAGCTCCTTGAAAGCCTCAATGAGCTGGTCGGCAGATAGCTTTGCCATTTGTGTCTCCTAATGGGTTGTGAACGATTGTTATTTGGACTCTTGCTTTTGACGCAACGCGTCGACAACGCGAACGGTTCCCGAAGGAAGCGCGTTGAAGGTGTAGGCAGCCTTGAACAACGTGGCCTTTAGAGCACCAGCGGCCTTGGCCAGTAGTACTTCGCGAGTCTCGAGGTCCGCAAGCTTCTTAACCTCTGCCTCGGTAAGAGCAGTGCCATCCATGACACCGGTCTTTACCACTAGCAGTGGGTTTGCCTTTGCGAAGTCCTTCAGTGCCTTTGCTACGGAAACTGCGTCTCCGTGAACAAATGCCAATGCAGATGGTCCAAATAGCTGACCGTCGAAAGCAGATACTCCTGCTTCCTTTGCTGCGATTGTTAGAAGGGTGTTCTTAGCAACTACGTAGGTTGCGTCATTAGCCAATGTGCGACGCAGCTCCTTGAGCTGAGTCACTGTGAGTCCGCGGTATTCAGTAAGGATTACTGCACTCGAGCTAGAGAACTTGTCCTTTAGCTCGGCGACCGTAGCCTTCTTGTCTGCCATGGCACTCCTTGTTTGTGTTGGTGCCGGTCAGTTCTTAAAAGAAAAAAGCTCCGAACGCAGAGTAAACGTTCAGAGCTTCAAAAGCTTCTTACATTCACCTGCGCTGGCCTTCACTTTCGTGAACCTTAATCAACGCAGGTGAATCTAGAAACTAATTTCTTTGATTACCTTTGACGAAACCGGCGGTCTTTGGCTGCGTATAGCTTATTTCCCGAGCTGCGCTCGCGCAAGTTCTTTTTTACCGCTGACTTGTTGGTGGTCTCGAAACGAGAGTCACCAAAGTCCAAGGAATCAACAATCGGTGGTGGGGCAATCGGTCCTGCAAGATCCGTGATCACCTTGTCGCCCGGGGTTACGTGAACGTACTTGGCCTGACGGTCAGCGCGCTCTAGAAGTCCCTCAACCTTGCGGGTTCTGCCCAGTGGAACAAGCGAAACCACGGTTCCGGAGCGACCGGCACGGCCGGTTCGGCCTGCACGGTGTAGGTAAGTCTTGTATTCCTCTGGGAGGTCAAGCTGGATAACCAACTTCACATCGTCAACGTGAATACCGCGAGCTGCAACGTCGGTTGCAATCATCACGCGAGCTGCTCCGTGAGTGAAGCGCTCTAGGTTCTTGGTGCGCTGCGCTTGGTTTAGGTCACCGTGTAGACGAGCGGTGGAAACACCGGCATCGTTTAGCGACTGAGATAGTGCCTCAGCGGTTGCCTTGGTGCGAACGAACACGATTGACTTGCCCTCGCCCTGAACTAGGCGGTGGAAGATCTGTGAGCGGTCTCTTGGCTCCATGGTCAACACGATGTGGTCGATGTCCGAAGACTCGTTTACCTCACCCGGTACCTCATAGACGTATGGGTTTGGCATAAAGCGCTTGACCAGGTTTGCAACCTGCTTGTCCAGGGTTGCCGAGAACAGTAGCTTCTGAGAATCTCCAGTTGCCTCCAGGATGCGAGTTACCGGCTCAACAAAGCCAAGCTCACACATGTGGTCAGCCTCATCGATAACAATGCGCTCGACACCGGATAGATCAACTAGGCCCTGAGCCATTAGGTCCTCTAGGCGGCCCGGGGTTGCAATTGCAATGTCAACACCGCGCTTTAGGGCCTGCTCCTGACGGTACTGAGGAACACCTCCGTAAATGGTGGTGGTGAAAAAGCCAACGCTCTTTGCAAGCTGTGACAGGGTGCGGTCGATCTGCTCTGCAAGCTCACGAGTAGGAGCTAGCACTAGCGCACGAGGCTTACGAGCTTCGCGAGGCTGGTTACCGGCTGCTGCCAGCATTGCTACCAGTGGAACACCGAATGCGATGGTCTTACCGCTACCGGTCTTACCGCGACCTAGAACATCCTGTCCAGCCATTGCAACCGGGATGGTTGCCGCCTGAATTGGGAAAGGAGTCGCTGCACCCATCTTGGCAAGTTCCTGGGTCAGACGCTCTGGAAGATCCATCTCCTGGAAGGTTGCGAAAGTAGCTGCATCGGTTGCGCTCTCAAGACGCTCTAGCTTGACGTCCTGTGAGAAGGTCTTGCCGGTTGAGCTCTTGGCACGAGCGCCATCGAAGCTGCGGTTGCGGTCGTTGTCGCGAGCCACGCGATCTGGACGCTCTGAGAAAGTCTTACGGGCTGGGTCAAAGTCACGACCACCGGTGCGAGACTTGCGGTCACCATCAAAGTCACGGGCAGCACGAGGCTTGCGGTCAGCGTCGTAGTCCGGGCGAGCGGTGCGAGGCTTGCGGTCCGCTTCGTAGTCTGGACGAGCGGTGCGAGGCTTGCGATCTACCTCAACAATTCGCTCTGACTTTGGAACGTAGTCACCCTTGTTAGACGCATAGCCCTTACGGCCATCACGCTTAGCTGGGGACTCACTGCGTGCAGAATCCCACTTAGGGGCTACTGCTCTTTTTTTACCAGCGGCAGCTGGCCTGGGCGCGCGCGAAGGCGACGAAAAATCTTTTGGCATTTTGAGGATTCCTTAGGGACGTGCCCAAGGACGGTTTCCTCTAGCACTACGAATTCCAAGCCTAGGCGCTAAGCGTCAAAAAAGATAGAACCAAATTAGCTAACGAGGCCGCGGAGCTTTAGCTCAGCGTGCAAAATGGCATCGCTTGGCTCGACCAAGTGGGTGCCGTCAGCGAAGCGAATCACCGGAATATTGGTGCGACCTGAGATCTCCTTCGAGCGATCCGCAGCTGCTGCATCTTCCGCAACGTCGTGCATCTCGTACTCCACACCAAGGGTGTTTAGAAGTGACTTAGACCTTCTGCAATCGCTGCACCAGTCTGCTCCGTAGAACTCAATTTCTGCCATTTTTTTACCTCAACCTAATCGAATCTGGAATTACTAACTCGCCATCCACAAAGGTAATTCCCTTGAGAGAACGAACCACTATGTCTGCCTGAGTGTCAAGGGCATGCTCGGTGACACCCACTAGCAGTCCTGCGCCTGCTTCTAGTCCTGCGAGTATTCCGGAAGCGGCATCTTCAAACACCACGCAGTCGGAAATATCGAAACCTAGATTGGCAGCACCTTTGAGATATGGCTCCGGGTGTGGTTTGCCGTTTTCAACATCCCATGCGGTAACTAGCTCGCTAGGGATTGGGATGCCGGCTGCGCTAAGTCTGGCCTTTGCAAGGTTTGGATTGGCACTGGTAACCACTGTCCAAACGCCTTGTTTTAGGGAGGTTAGAAATTCAACCGAGCCTTCTAGTGGAACAGTTAGGTGGGCAAGGTCCTGCTCGAGCTTATTGATGTAGTCATCGGCCTCTTTGAAAAGCTGCTCCCCCACCATCTGTAAAACCAAATCCTGAGCACGCCGACCGTGGTGCTCTGAGGTGAGTTCAAATCCTGGGTGATACTTCTCACCCCACTGCCGCCAGGCGCTGATTGCACCCGGCATGGAGTCAACTAGGACGCCATCGTTGTCAAATAGCAGTCCCTTGTAATAACTACGCACTGACTTCTCGGTTTCGCGAGATCATGGTCCGGTAGACACCGAAGGTTGCGAGGAACAACAGGACAAGAGCTGGGAGCAGTTTCTCCAACGCCCAGGTCAGCGAGATTGGATTTACAAACGGCTGTTGCGAATTAGGGTCTCCCTCGACCCACTGTGGCCACTCGCGTAGCGCCTCAATTGCCGCAAATCCAAAGGCGAAAGCCATGATGGTCACCACTGCTCCGAAGATAATCGAGAGCACGAGGTTTAGGTTCACTGCCGCGGTTCCGGTTCTTCTCGGCTTTGGCTCAAGCGGCTTGGATGACCTTGCCTCAGCGGCAAAGCGGGTTCCGATAATGATTGAGGTCGCGATGATTGCCTGAATTATCACCCAGATCCAAACATCCAGTGTGGTGCGGGTGGTGTCATAAACCACCAGGCCAAAGATGATTGCGATGGCGGTACCAATGATTGGTGAGGCATACGCCAGTCCAACTGCTCGCTGCAATCTTGCTCGCTCCTCATCGCGCTCCTCAGGCGAGATGTCCGGAGCATCCTTGCGGAATACAAATGCGAACAGGATAAGGACCACTACAAGTGCGGTAGCCAGGATGATTGGCACATAGACACCAAAGATGCGCACCCAAGGTGGGGTGTCTCTGGAATCGTAGTTATTGAATGCACCTAGGAAGTTTCCGATTGCAAATATCGCTCCTGCCACCAGCGACAGGATCACAAACAGGTTGTTGAAGCGGTGAGCGCTAAGCGCTAGCGGAGAATCGTTTTCCACCCTTAGTGCAAGCGCGATGCGCTGACCGAGCAGCGATGCAATTGCGACTCCGGCGATACCCAAAAGAAGCAGATAGACGCTCCACTGCAGGGTGATTTCGTAGGGAAGTTGAACTCCGTCTTTGTCATAGGTTGGGTACGCGCGTTGGAGGTCTACGTATTGGGCCAGCATCATCATGGCCCACAGGAAAGCTACTCCGATTAGTGGAAGCTTTATTGCCCGTCTTGCGGTTCTAGATTCACTCATAGCTACAGCCTAGACTTACCGAATGATTCTGGTGATTGGTGAGGCGCTGATTGACCTTATTGGCGCAGCCGATGGCTCTGGTCAGTACCAAGCGGTGGTTGGTGGAGCAAACGCCAACGTCGCTTTGGCCCTGGCTCGGCGCGGGGTTGAGCAAAGGTTTATGGGTCGAATCTCATCCGACGGCTTTGGCCAGCAGATTCGCGAGCGCTTGAGTTCTAACGGTGTAAACCTCGATTACAGCATCAATGCAAAAGAGCAGACAACGCTTGCGGTAGCAACCATTGGCGACGGCGGATCAGCCAGCTACAGCTTCTACGTTGATGGCACCGCGGACTGGGGCTGGACCGACGCTGAGCTTCCAAATGCCGTCGAGCTTGCGTCCCTTGATACCAAAGCAGTGCAGTTTGGCTGTTTGGCGATGGCTATTGCCCCGGGTGGCTTGGTGTTGGAGAAATGGCTAAAAGAGCTTTACGCAACAGGCCAGATGACTTTGAGTCACGATCTCAACATTCGCTCTGCCCTCGGTTTTGAGCGTCAGAGCGAACTTGCTCGCGTGCAAAGAATTAATGCCCACAGCCACATCATCAAGGCATCGGATGCCGATATCGAATGGTTGTATGACCTTCCGGTGGGAGCGAACATCGATGAGATTGCACTTTTGTGGAGCCAGGGTGGCAAGTTGGTTGTTGTTACCCGCGGTGGTGATGGCGCAACACTTTTCTTGAACGGCAACAAGCTTCACGCCAAAGCTCCAAAGATCAATCTGGTTGACACAGTTGGCGCTGGTGACACCTTTATGGCGAACCTTTTGGCTGAGCTTGATCTAGTGGGCGCCCTAGGTAATGAACCGATTTCTAGGCTTGCAAAACTAGATTCGACTCAATTGCAAACTGCGGCTGAGGTTGCCGCTGTTGCAGCTGGAATTGTTTGTGAGCGAAAGGGCTGTGAGCCACCGACCCTTGCGGAGACTACTGCTCGAGTTGCAGCCCAAGCGCGATAGAAGCGGTGAACCTCACGCCGCCTCTGGTTTTGTAGAGCTTGTGGCTGTGGGTAAGTTCGGCCATAACGCTGGATCCAAGCCCCTGCTGGCCAGTAACGATCTCAGAGCTATCGTTATCAACGATTAGATCAACCAGCTGGCCGTTTTTGGTAATGCTCACCTTTATGTACTTGGCTTTGCCGTGCTTTATGGCATTTGTAATTGCCTCGCGCAATACCTCGACGGTGCTTCTAGCCAAGCTTTGCTGTTGATCCAACACGGCGTGGGCATCCGGTTGGATTAGGTACTCAATCTCGCAGGTGTCTTCCCAAACCTCGGCAATGTCCTCGATGATTTGGCTAAAACTCTCGCCCTCAAGGTATTCAGTCTGGCCAAGTCGTGAGATTGCCTTATCGACCGCATCCTTTACTTTTTCTAGATCTGAGATGGATGGTTGGTCAATCTTGGATAGCTGCAGGGCAGTGGCATGCAGGGTGGCCTGCACGCTTCCGTGCAGCTCGGTTGCCAACATCTTCTGATCAAGCCATACCTGTTGACGAAGCTGTGAGTTTAGAAGCCTGAGCTCCTCAACTATGCCTCTTAGCTGAGCCTGTGAGATGTCGGACTGATTCTGAGCCACCGCCATCAAATAGATGCTGGGGTATGCGATTGAGAAGAAAACAGTTGACTGCACCAAGAAAGCCGCCGGCAGGGAAAGCGTGTCCCAGAAGGTAAATGGCCAGGCGGTAAGACCGATTAGCGCACCGGCAGGGATAGATACCAAAAAGCCAAACCAGGTTGGGTGATCAAGGTTCACCGTTATTGCTTTCACTCCGTAGGTAATCAATCCAAACCAGCTCGTTAGCACCAGGGCCGTTATCAGTCCCTGCAGTGGATTGCTCGAGGCCGAGAGCATCGAGAACCCCAACACAAAAGCGGTGAGGGCGGTCCAGCCAACCGGCAAGGTGTTTCCCAGGGTGGTTCGCTTTGGAAGCGTTAGGCGGCCTAGCTTGGTAAAGAACGGTGCCGCTGCGGTCAGCGTTGGTGGATCAAAACGCATCGCCAGTTCGTGGCTCAGCGGTCTCACCACATCTTCGTTGAGTCCACGCAAAGCCCTCACGATGGCCGATGCGTCTTTGGAGAGCCGGGCATCGCTTAGGTGCTTGGAAATTTCCCAGAGCGAAGGGGTGATCATCTCTCTGATTCTTGCTCTTTGGGCTAGCCGTAACCGGTCAATTTCCTGAGCAAACTCGAGCCTGGATTGAGTCAGGGAGTACTGCTCACGGCGTAGCTCCTGGTCTATCTCTTTCTGCGCAAGGTATGAGGCAACCAAGGTATTGAAAACCATGTAGACCGCAGCCACATAAATCGGAGCTGCAAATAAGCGGAACCAAATGTCGCTTGCTGGCATCACGCCCAACAAGGTTCCGACGTTGAAGACAGTTACTCCACGAACTACACCGGCTAGCAGCAGAATGACCAGGTTGGCCGGCGCTTGTGCCTTGCCAAACACTCTGGAGTAGGCCTGACCTAAAAGCTCGATGGACAAAACGGTGGCTGCAAAACCAGCCACCACCACCACGAACCAGCTGATTGGATCGCCACCTAGGCGACCATAGTCGTTGATTAGCCCGGTTATCACAGCAGGTAGCGCGAAGAAAAGGTGAGATCTCCAATTCAGGGCATGCTTCCCCCCGAGAGCACTCCACGGAGAAACGGTTTGTTGCGCCAAGTATTAGACCTGTTCTTTTAGCTGGTGATACTTGCTAGCTGCCTCAACCCTGGGGTTACCGTCTTTTGGATCGATGGCCATTAGTTCAAAGATTCGAGTGAGCATGCCCTCAACGGCCCTGATGGTGGTGCCGCGAAGTTCAGCGATCTGGGCGTTGGTCTTACCTTCGCTTAGCAGCTGCAGCGTCTCCACCTGACGACGAGAGAGTGCCGAGAATGGGCGGTTGCTTGCAAGATCGTGACGGTATTCCTTGGTTATGGAATCTTTGAGCACGGCCTCGATTGCATCGACCAGTTCTTGGCCATTCTGGATTGCACCTTTGCGCAGGTAAGCCTGGTTGGACTTCACCATCGAAGCATCTTTTTTGCCAAAGCGTGGGTCTGGCAGATTGGTGAGGTAAACAATGCCAACCGCGTGTGCGGCTGGGCTTAGTGAATCAACCAGTTCAAATCCATTGGGACCCGGTCCCAGTTCAATGTCCACCACAATGGCATCAGGGTCGATGGACTTCATTGCGCGCTTGGCATCTGCCGCGTTGGCAGCTGTGGTGACGACAAAACCGGCTGATTCAACAGCTCGAGCCAAGAGGTCTCTCATTAGCGGTTCGTTTTCAACCACTAGAACGTGGCGGTAGGCCTTAGGGTCTGACTTTGGCATCTGGCTCCCGTTGTGAATGTAAGCAAGCATAATCTGAGCACGGGTATCCGCACATATCAACCGAATAATGTCACTACCCTGGGGCAAACTCTAGGCATGCGAAAAACTTCTTCCGGACTTAGTTTCGACTCTCGAGACCTTATGCGATCCCAGTGCTCACACTGCACTCAAGTTTCTGTAGCGCGCGAGTTAGAGGTCAAGGGCCTGCGCGAGTTGATAGAGCAGTTCTATGTGAAGCCGGACAGCCTTGCAATTCGCTACGGCATGAAATTCGAGAGCGCCTTGGAGCAGGAGCTTTTGCAGAACCTAGGGGAACTGGTTCAAGCCCCCAAGCCCCAAACCCTTGAGGCAACCCTGGAGCTGATGCAGCAGGGCGTGCCGGTGATATACCAGGGTGTCCTCAAAGGTGGTTCTGGGGAGCTTCAGTTCTCAGGACGTCCAGACTTTCTGATTCGCGGTGACTACCGGTTCGAATTCTCCGACGCCGGGCTGACCGCGATCCAGAGTGGTCAGTGGACCGGAGGCTATGCAGCCTGGGATGCCAAGTTATCCAGCACTGCAAAACCCGACTATCAGATTCAGGTCGGACTTTACGTCGACGTGCTCAGAGAATTGGGGCTTGAAGCACCGGTGGAGCACGGCTTGATTTTGGGAAATCGCGAGTTTGCCAGATTCGCTGCCGATGCGGTGATCGCTCAGATGATTGCTAAACGCGCCCTATATCAAGACAGCGTTTTAGCGCTGATTCAAAAGAATCCAAAGACCCTTGCGGACCTAGGTCCATTGGTTTGTGAGGCATCGAGCTACTGCGAGATGTGTGAGTACCCAGCGCTGTGCCGACACATGAGATTTGAGAGCAACCACCTACAGCTGGTTGCAGGAATCAAGAAGGCACATATAGAGGCACTTGGCCAGCTGGGCATTCACACGATTCGCCAACTGGCAGAACTTGATTCTGGGACCGACAAGCACCCCGCCGAGGTCATTAGGAAGCTGGCCCTGCAGGCCAGGTTGCAGCAAAACTTCTTTGATACCGGCGAGCGCTCCCAGGTTGTCACCGACCCTGAGCTTTTGGCGGAGCTGCCAGAACCAAACCCAGGGGATCTATTTTTTGACCTCGAGGGCTTCACGTTCTTTGGGGAGCCTGGCGGCTTGGAATACCTATGGGGTTGGGTCGATGCCAAGGGGGATTTCTTCCACCACTGGGCGGATGATCGCCAAGGTGAAGAGCAGGCGTATGAGGCATTTATGCAGACTGTTTTACTCAATCGCAAGCGCTACCCGGAGAGTCGGATCTACCACTACGCGCACTACGAAAAGACTGCGCTCAAAAAGCTCGCCGCAAGAACCGGCAAGTTTGAGTATGAGGTTATGCAGCTGATTGAAAACGGAGTCTTTGTTGACCTTTACCGAGTGGTCGAGAACACTCTGGTGATCTCCGAGGAGCGTTACAGCATCAAAAACCTCGAGAACTTCTACGAGTTTGATCGCTCATCGGACGTCAAAGAAGCGATGGGTTCGATGGAGTTCTACGACCAGTACCTAACCACTTTGGCTCAGGATGCGACTGCCGCGGAAAAGCTAAAGCGCCAGGTGATTGCTTACAACCGAGACGATTGCGCAAGCACACTGGCGCTTTATAAGTGGCTTAGAAACCTTACATAAAGGTTGCGGTGTCCAAAGGAATGCCAGGACCGAAAGTGGTCGCTACGGCACCCTTTAGAAGGTACTTACCCTTTGAGGTAGAAGGCTTTAGACGAACAACCTCATCCATTGCGGCGTTTAGGTTCTCAGTTAGCTGAACCTGGGTGAAGCTTGCCTTACCAATGATGAAGTGAAGGTTGGACTGCTTGTCAATGCGGAAGTCGATCTTTCCACCCTTGATGTCAGTAACAGCCTTAGCGGTGTCCATGGTTACGGTTCCGGTCTTTGGGTTTGGCATTAGGTTACGAGGACCTAGCACCTTACCTAGACGACCAACCTTGCCCATTAGGTCTGGGGTTGCAACTGCGTAGTCGAAGTCGACCCAGCCAGCCTCAACCTTGGCGATTAGCTCATCGCCACCGACCTCGTCGGCTCCAGCCTCACGAGCTGCGTCTGCTGCGGCACCATTTGCAAACACGATTACTCGGGCTACTTTTCCAGTTCCGTGAGGGAGAGATACCGTGCCACGGATCATCTGGTCAGCCTTGCGAGGGTCCACTCCAAGCTTGAGTGCAACCTCGATGGTTGAGTTGGTCTTCTTACCTGCGGTGTCGATCGCAAGTGCGGCAGCTTCTTCTGCGCTGTAGAGCTTGCCTTCTTGGATCTTTGCTGCGGCCTCGTTATAGGCCTTTGAGCGCTTTGCCATTCTGCTTTTCCTTTCGGTCACAGTCCGTGGTTCTAAGGGGCGCTAACCCCTCCCACGACTATTTATGTTTGGTTATTGGGTTTATAGCTCGGTGGTGATGCCCATTGAGCGGGCAGTTCCAGCGATGATCTTTGCTGCTGCTTCGACGTCGTTAGCGTTTAGGTCGCTCATCTTCGCCTCGGCAATCTTCAACACCTGGTCACGGGATAGCTTTGCAACCTTCACGGTGTGAGGGGTTGCGCTTCCCTTCTGAACTCCAGCTGCCTTCTTGATTAGCTCAGCGGCAGGAGGGGTCTTCAGAATGAAGGTGAATGAACGGTCTTCGTAAACGGTGATCTCAACCGGTACTACGTTGCCACGCTGGTCAGCGGTAGCTGCGTTGTACTGGGTGCAGAACTCCATGATGTTTACACCGTGCTGACCTAGAGCAGGTCCGATAGGTGGAGCTGGGTTAGCAGCGCCAGCCTGGATCTGAAGCTTGATCAGACCGGTGACTTTCTTCTTGGGTGCCATGTTGTTTTCTTTTCTCTCTTATTAGTTCAGTGGTCCGACTTGGTCAAAAGACAGCTCCACTGGAGTCTCACGCTCGAATAGCGAAACTAGAACGGTGATCTTGCCAGAGGCTGGGTTGATCTCCGAGATTGTGCCTGGAAGGCCAGCGAATGAGCCGTCCTTGATCATGATGGATTCGCCAACCGAGAAGTCGATCTTTACTGGGATCGTTCTGCCCTTGGCCTTGCCACCGGATGAAATTGCAGCCTTAGCGCTCTTGACCTCTTCAGTTTCCTCAGGGGTGAATAGCGGCTTTAGCATTTCGAAAGCTTCGTTTGGACGAAGTGGGGTTGGGTGCTGGCTGTTGCCAACGAAACCAGTAACCGCAGGAGTGTGGCGCACTAGCGACCAGGTGTCCTCAGTCATTTCCATGCGGACTAGAACGTATCCAGGGATACGCACCTTGGAAACTAGCTTGCGCTGACCGTTCTTGATCTCGATGGTCTCTTCCATTGGGACCTCGACCTGGAAGACCTGGTCACCTCCGGCCAATGCTGCACGACGAACTTCGATGTTCTGCTTCACGCGACGCTCGTAACCTGCGTAGGAGTGGATAACAAACCACTTACCATCCTGCTCGCGAAGTTCCTGACGGAACTTGCGGTAAGGGTCATCCTCGGCCGCTGCTGCATCGGCTGCAACAACCTCTGCCTCGGAAGGAACCTCTTCGATTTGGAAACCGTCGAGCTCGTGCTCTGCCTCAACCTCTGCGAGGTCTAGGTCGGCCTCGTCTAAGTCGGTGTTCTCGTTCACTGTGTCCTCGGACTGAGCCATTGGCTCAGTTTCCTCGGTGTCGCTGAAGTTTAGGTCTGACACAAATTCCTCTTTATCCTGCAAATACGAAGGTGACAACGTTGTAGAAGACCCAGTCCAGGCCGCTGATGATTGCCATCACTACCGCCACGAAACCAAGCACTACACCGGTGTAGTTGATTAGCTCTTTGCGGGTCGGTCTGGTGACCTTCCCAAGTTCTGCAACCACCTGACGGAAAAACAGCGATCCGCGCTGAAGCGGGTTCTTGGTCTTAGCCTTTTCCGCTTTCGCGGCTTCAACTAAGTCTTCAGAGGCGTTCTGTGTCTCTTCTGACATTTGTCATCCTTCTTTGTTAGCGCAGGGCGGACAGGATTTGAACCTGCAACTTGCGGTTTTGGAGACCGCTGCTCTACCAATTGAACTACCGCCCTATCGTTGCCATCTACATCAACCTGAACAGACACGAGGCTTGGTTTCAAGTGTCACCTGAGAAAGGCATACTTCTAGATTGAATCTATTAGTTTGATTTTTCGCCAGATTAGTTTGGGCAGATGTCAACTTGAAAGAGTTTAGGGGTAAAGACGGGGATATGCAACGGGAATCCTGGCCTGAAATCTGAGAAACCTAAGTATTCTTTTAGGCATGTCCGCAAACCGTATTTCTCAAAGAATCGCTGCCATCGCAGAGAGTGCAACGCTAAAAGTTGATGCCAAGGCGAAAGCTCTCAAGGCCGAGGGCAAGGATGTCATTTCTTTCGCCGCCGGAGAGCCAGATTTCGCTACCCCGCAGCACATCGTCGAGGCCGCTGTTTTAGCAGTTCGCGACCCTAAGAACCACCGCTACACCCCGGCAGCTGGTCTGCCAGAACTTCGCGAAGCAATCGTTGAGAAGACCAAGCGTGACTCGGGTACCGAAGTCACTGCGGCGCAGGTAATTGTCACGAACGGTGGCAAGCAGGCCGTTTACCAGGCATTTGCGGTGATCTTGGACCCGCAGGATGAGGTCTTGGTCCCAGCTCCTTACTGGACCACCTACCCAGAGGCAATCAAACTTGCCGGTGGCAAGCAGGTCGACGTATTCGCTGGCAGCGACCAGGACTACAAGGTCACGGTTGCTCAGCTAGAGGCTGCTTACACCCCGAAGACCAAGGTGCTTTTGCTCTGCTCACCCTCCAACCCAACCGGTGCGGTTTACACCAAAGAAGAGATCTTGGCGATTGGCCAGTGGGTGGCTTCGAAGCCAAACCTCTGGGTGGTATCGGATGAGATTTACCAAAACCTCACCTACGACGGACTTTACGCCTACTCAATCACCGAGTTGGTTCCAGAGCTTGCTGACCGCACCATCATGGTCAACGGTGTGGCTAAGACCTACGCGATGACCGGTTGGCGCTTGGGTTGGATGGTTGCCCCACTGGATGCAGCCAAGGCTGCTGCGAACCTGCAGTCGCACCTATCTTCAAACGTTTCCAACATCTCCCAGCGTGCAGCCCTTGCATCACTTACCGGTGACCAGCAGCCGGTGCAGGAGATGCTCGCAGCATTTGATCGTCGCAGACAGCTTGCGGTTTCCGAGATGAACAAGGTTGCAGGTGTTGTGACCCCAACCCCAAAGGGCGCCTTCTACATCTACAGCGACGTCTCTGGTCTTTTGGGTAAGAACTGGGGTGGCAAGCAGATCAACAGCTCGCTAGAACTTTGTGACTACGCACTCGATGCGGCTGAGGTTGCGATGGTTCCAGGTGAAGCCTTTGGACCTTCGGGCTATGTTCGCCTCAGCTACGCACTGGGCGATGACCAGTTGGTTGCGGGCATTCAGCGCTTGCAGCGCCTGTTTAGCTAAAACCCAATCAGGTTAGGTTCTGGCACGAGGTTGATGCCCCAGGTTGCGGCTACCCGCTCCTGAATGAACCTTGCAAGTTCGATGATTTCCTTGGACTTAGCTCCCCCGCCATTAGTGATCGCGAGGGCATGCTTATCGCTCACCTTGGCCTTTGATCCAGGTAGCGCATAACCCTTTGGGATGCCGGAGTTTTCAATCAACCAACCGGCAGAGAGCTTGAATTTCTCGCCATCTTCCATCGACCACTTCTGCATGTCCTGAGGGAATTCCAGGGCCTTGATTTTTGAGACCACTGGGTTGGTGAAAAAGCTGCCGCAGCTCACACTCGATGGGTCAGAAGCCTGAACCACCATGCCCTTGGAGGTGCGGAGTTCGATCACAGTGTCGCGAACCACCTGCAGTGGCAACTGCGATCCGTAAGGTTCACCGAGGTGATTTGTGATCTGACCCGATGCCATCGGAATGCTCAATCCGCCAAGCTTTTGCAGCTCAAACTCAACCCAGCCAATCACACCTCGAAGGCCGTGCTTTAGTGCGCTGTCGCGGTATGAAAACTCAAAGAATTCAGCAGGATTTACCTCGACCTCAAAGGTCTCAAAGTCTAAGAATTCGATTTGCTTTATGGTCTCAGAAACCTCTTGGCCGTATCCACCAACGTTCTGAACTGGAGTTGCTCCAACGCTGCCTGGAATGCCGCTCATGGCCTCGATACCGGCGTAGCCGTGCTCAACTGCCCAAGCTACAAATTCATCCCAGCCTTCGCCGGCTTGCACCCGAACGGTGACCGAAGTATCAGATTCGCTGACGATTTCCTTGCCGAGATTGGCAACCAAAATCACATCGAGATTGGAGATGTCATCGGCGAAAACTGTGTTTGATCCGCCAGCCAAAATTTGGTAGTTCGACTCTTCATTCCAAGCGTTAAGCACCGTCTCGTAAAGCTCTTTTGTGCTCTCGCACTTGGTTAGAGATTTTGGCTTTCCACCAACTTGCATCGTGGTGTATTTGGCCATTACCTCAATGGGGACCTGACTCAAAACTGCACCCAAGCCTGGGACTTGCCCAATACGGTGTTCTCTTCAAACGTGGTGGTTAGGTCGACTCTCGCACGCTTGGTTTCTTCTTCCAAAGCGCCAATGGTTGCTTTGACATTGAGCGCTGCGTGACCCTGGGCTGGAACCACAACAGGCTTAGTGAATCTAACGCCGTAGTCCACAACCTGACCTGCGTCACCGACCCAAGAAACCACCGGCTGGATTGAGATACCCATGGTCAACATTCCGTGGGCCAGAACACCTGGCAAGCCAACTGCCTGGGCAATGTCATCGCGGTAGTGGATGGTGTTGAAATCCCCCGATGCGCCGGCATAGCGAACCAGTGAGTCACGCGTGATCTTGTAATCCTGCTGGGCAACAACATCGCCAACGGTTAGTTCTTCAAATTTAGGCATTACTCTCCCCTCACAACCAGGGTTGAAATTGCGGTGCAGACCAGCTTGTCTGCGGTATCAAAAATCTCCGTCTCAAAGGTAACCATGTGGTTTCCGCCAAGGCTCTTCACGCTGGCCACAGTGAGCTCAGAGGTAAGTTCATCGCCGGCAATGATTGGGCGTTGGTAAACGAAGCGCTGGTCACCGTGAACCACGCGAGAAAAGTCAATCTTGGCCTCAGGATCAGACAACACGAGCGTAAGGCTCTGCTCCTGAATTACAACTGGGAAAGTTGGTGGCACAACTAGGTCTGCATAACCCTTGGATTGAGCGAATCCCAAGTCCTGAGATTCCTTTGCTGCCATGACAGCTTTTGCGAATTCGCGCACCTTTTCGCGACCCACCAAATAGCTGGAGGTCCTGGGGTAGCGCTTGCCTTGAATGTCCGGATTCACCATAGGATAAGGCTAGTCTCAATGCCCTTTTCTCGAGGTGAAGAACAATGAAGTCATTTACCGATGAGCCGAATAAAGCAATTCTCGGCTACAACGCTGTTCGCGATGCAGCGAAAGATTGGGAGCAGTACTCCTCAAATCTGCAGGGCGATCGTGACGTCAGAGATTACCCCCAACTCCCTCTAGAGGTGGACCCTCCAGCCCACACCTCTTATCGCCACGCAATTCAGTCGCTGTTTCTGCGGCCGAAGCTAGAAGAGCTAAAGCCTAAGTTTGAGAACCTTGCTAAAAACCTGCTTGAAAAGCTCGGCGGTAGGGGTGAGGTAGATGTCTACACCGAGATTTCTCTGCCCTATGTGGTTGGTTGCCTAACCTTGATTTACAACCGTCCGCAGGACTTCGATGAGTGGATCTCCTGGGGGCCAGATGTTTGGACTGCAGAGTCACCGACCAGATCCGGCAAGACACTGCACGGCTATTTGGCAAGGGTGTTTGAAGAAGAACTCAAGGATGATGTCTGGGGCTTTATCAGATCTACCAGGCCACTTGGAGAGCCCCTAACCGAGGCTGAGTTCAGAGGCTATGCCAGCGTGCTTTTGGCCGGCGGGCGTGACACTGTGATCAAACTGATTTCTGGATTGGTTTGGCACCTTCTAAATAAGCCCGAGGACCTTGCCGCCCTCAAAGCAGACCCTTCCCTGGAACGCTCAATCATCAATGAGCTACTTAGGTTTTTGACACCCCTGCCGGCAATCGAAAGAATCAAAACCGACGAGACTTCAGAGGCTGAGCCGGTTTACCATCGGTTGCACTTTGCTTCTGCAAACTATGACGAATCGATTTGGGAAGCTCCGGATCGGGTCAACATCTACCGAGGCAAGCAGCCGCATCTAGCCTTCGGCTACGGCCCTCACGCCTGTATTGGAATGAATCTTGCCGAATACGAGGCCAGGGCCTTCATCACCAGTTTTTTGACGGTTGTGGACAAGCTGAAGCTCAGTAACTTCGAGCTGATTTGGGATGAGATTTCGGGCACCAAATTCTTGGCTGACCTACGAAATGTCAGGGTATTGACCTGGTAGCTGAGGCGGGGCACGATCCCGCGACCTCACGATTATGAGTCGTGCGCTCTAACCAACTGAGCTACTCAGCCTCGAACTGCAGCGAATAAACCCACTGTCGATCGAGCCCCGAGACAGGATTGAACTGTCGACCCCTTCCTTACCATGGAAGTGCTCTACCACTGAGCTATCGGGGCGTTAGCCTAAAAGGCAACCGCACAAGATTAGCACTAGCGGTGGTGCTAGGCAAACGCCAAATTTAGAATCTAATTTCCCAACTTGGTTGATACCTCAGAGACCATCTGACTCCAGATGTCTTTTGGTTGCCTCTCTACTCCCAAAAGTTTCACCTGTGCAATACCGAGCGGACCCCAGACGTGTTGCATCAGTGCTGTATCTGGGATGCCGACGCTGGACTTCGAAGCTTCCATAAATCCGCGCATCACTGGATCCTGAATAGAGCCATCAAAGGCACTGGTCACCGGCTGTCGGCCGGTTGTTTCAAAGATCAATTGCTGGGCTGAGTCCGAGGCTAAAAGCTCTAGCAATGCACCCGCCTGGTCTGGATGTTGCGATTTGCTATTTAGGAAAAAGGCTCTCGATGCCCCAAATGGTGCAGCGGTTTCTCCGCCTGCCGAAGGCAACGGGTAGGCGGTTAGGTTGAACTGCGCTCGCTCCTTGATTGCAGGTACTGCCCACATGCCGGTATACCAGCAGGGAGTCTGCTCGGTGGCAAAGAATTCGGTTGCAGCGGTGTAGTCAAGCTGTGGGAAATCTACCGAGTTACCCCTGAGCCAAGAGGCGAACTTCAACCCGGGTTCTCCACCAAGTGCAAGTTCGGTTCCGTAGTCACCGGTCTCTGATTTTTGGAAAAGCTCCACCCCGAAGGAGGACTGAACTGCCTGAATCAAATACGGGTCGCCACCTGGGTTGATTGGAAGTTTTACCTGCTTGGCAATCAGGTCTTCCCAGTTATTCGGTGCACTGCCGACTCGATCGGCATTGCAAATAAGAGCTGCATTCTCGGTTGCGTATGGCAGGCCGTAGTTCACCGCGGACCTTACGAATACTTGAGATACCGAATCAAAGGGTTCAAGTGAATAAAGCGGAACCTGGGCAATAGCGCCGCTTGCCGCCCAGGTCGAAACCCACTCGTTGGAACCAACAACCAGGTCCGGGCCGGTTGGTGCTTGAGCTGGGAACTCAGTCTCCAGCGCATAGAAATCCTTGACGACAATCTCAAGGTTGTTGCCGGTGTCTTTTTTGAACTGCTCGGCAAACACTGCAAAGCTCTCGCTCAGCTCTTCGTCAATCCAAACCTGGACAGTGACGCCAGTGCTAGGGGCTGCCTCAGTTGGAGAAGGAGTTGCGGATGGGGTCGCTGATGCGCAGCCGGCTAAGGCAAGGACGGTGGCAAGACCAACCAAAATGCGCAATTTCAACCCCAAGCTCGTAGGTCTCAATAATCGCAGGTAATCCAGCAACTAAGGCGTTAGCCCTTCACGGAACCAGAAACTAGACCACCGATGATGTAGCGCTGAGCAAATAGGAACAGCGCGACCAGTGGCACAGAGGCAAGGATAGAACCGGCGGCAAACGGTCCCCAGTTGGCACCGAACTGTGCACCAACGAAGGACTGCAAACCAACAGCCACAGTTCTTAGGTTCACGTCCTGCAAGAACAAGCTGGCAAGTACAAACTCGTTGAAGGTTCCGATGAAGGAGAGCAAAGCCGTAACAGCTAGAACAGGCGCGGATAGCGGAACAAAGATTTGCCAGAAGATCTGGAATGGTGTCGCACCATCGATCTTGGCTGCCTCATCCAACTCCATAGGAATCGAGTCAATAAAGCCCTTGAGCAACCAAGCATTCACACCCATTGATCCACCTAGGTAGATAAGAAGCAATCCACCGTGGCTACCGAGACCGATGGCCGGGAAGATGGTGTAGATGCGTTCCATCATCACGTAGATGGCGGCAAGGGCAAGGAACGCCGGGAACACCTGAATCAAAAGCAGGGTCTGCAAGCCAGTTTTGCGACCCTTGAAGCGAAGCCTTGAGAATGCAAATGCCGAGAACGCTCCAACCACAATCGACAGGATGGCGTTCAGTGCAGCCAAATATGACGAGTTCCAAATCCAGGTCATGAACGGAATCGTTGGCGAGGTAAACAGCGTCTCGTAGTTCACCCAGCTAAAGCGCTGCGGCAAAAGGGTTGAAGAAGCCAAGCCACCGGCTGGGTCGAAGGAGCTGATGATTACCACGTAGATCGGGAAGATCGAAAACAGAATCAATGCCCAGGCGTAGATGTGACGCCAAGCCGCGGATCTAATGTTTGTACGCTTCATTTAAATCACCGATTCCAATACCTTCGAGCGTCTCAGGCTCCAAAGCGATAGCCCACCGACGATAAAGAACATGATCACGCTGATCGCTGAGGCCAAACCGAGGTTCTGCTCGGCAGAACCAAAGGCGGTCTTGTAGGCGTAGGTAATCAAGATGTCAGTGGCACCGGCCGTCTCACCCGCCAGCACATTTATCGGACCACCGTTGGTAAGTAGATAAACAATGTTGAAGTTGTTGAAGTTGAACGCGAAGGACGCAATCAACAGTGGCGAAAGGATCTGAAGCAACAGTGGCAGCTTGATTCTCGCCATGATCTGAGCCGGGCTAGCACCATCGATTGACGCCGCCTCTTCTAGCTCACCAGGAAGTGCCTGCAGTGCACCCGAGGAGATTAGGTAGAAGTATGGGAAACCTAGCCACAGGTTCACAATAATGATCACCAGCTTGGCCAAGGTCGCATCGTTGTACCAGTCGATCTCCTGGCCTAGAACCTGGTTCACCGCACCGAAGTCTCGGTTGAACATACCGTTCCAAATCAGGATCGACATAAAGCTTGGGATTGCGTAGGGCAGGATCAAAATCGATTTGTAGAAACGCTTGAATCTAAGCGGCTTATCCATTGCGATTGCAAGGGCTAGCCCTGCCGCAAACATGGTTGCCACCGTGATCAGCGCGAACGAGAAGGTCCAGATAAAGACATTCACAAACGGGCCACGAATCACCGGATCGGTTAGCAAACCAACGTAATTCTCCAGTGGGCTGAATGCTCGCCAGCCTGGGAATAGCTTCTCCTCGGGATTGGCCTTGTTTACAAAGTTTCCCTCGCCGTTATCGACATAGGTGATGTCGTTAACCGAGTCATAGAGTTCGCCGCTTGCCCCATCCAGGGTGAAGGCTTGGATCATCAAAAGAGCTGCATCCAAAGACTCCGGGCGAATGAACTTTCCCTCGCCCATGTCAAAGCGGAGGTCAATGATCTCTGCCTCAAGGGTTGCCGCCTCATCAAAGCCGATTGGTTCAAAGCCCTCAAAGCCAACCGCGGTGCCGTATTCATCAAGCTGGACCTGGTCGGCGCCCAACTCGGTTGCAACTCCATTTGCTCCAAGGTATGGAGTCATGGTCATCTGATCGGTCAAAAGTGCTGATACTTCGCCTTCGTAGCTACCCAAGGTCATATAGAAGGCGGTGAAACTTTCATCCGGAACATATCCGGTTTCATAAATCTGAGTTAGTGCTTCTTCGCGGCTAATTTCATTTCCAGTTTTGTAGACAAACCCCGACATCAAGACCGTGTACAAAATGGGTGTTACGACAAAGATTGCGAGTAGCACTATTCCTGGGAGTAGGAACTTTAGCGGCACTAGGCCCTTTGAGCTGTAGACCACAAATGATGCGATCAGTACCAGTGCTAGAACGCCACCGATTAGATTCTCACCGGCTAGAAAAGCAACGAACATCATGTAGCCGAGCCCAGCTGCGAGCAGCGACATGAAGATGATCTTGGCCACGAGTGGGCCTAGCCTCACCGGCTTGGAGTCTTGCTTTATCTTTGCCATTTTTACTGCTTCCAAAGTGATGGGGGCTGGTTCCCTAAGGATCCAACCCCCACACTTTTAATTGGTTTTACTTACTTTGATGCGTTAGCGAAGTTCTTCTTAAGAATCACTGCTGCTGCATCCAAGGTGGTGTCGACATTGTCACCCTTGACCAACATGTTGGTCAAAGCTGAACCTAGAGTGTCGTACCAGTTAGAGCCACCGGTCTTGTCGTCCAACCAAGCGCTGAACTGAGGAACACCGGTACCAGCTGCAGTTGCGAAGCCCTTGGTAGCGGCGTTCTTCACTGCGACTGCTGCCTTGGTGTTGGCTGGTGGGCGGTCGCCGGCAGCGTACATCTGTAGCTGACCAGCAGAGGATGCCATCCAGTCGATAACTAGCTTCTTAGCACCTAGCTCAACACCGTGGGTGCGAGCGTAAGAGGTTACCCAAGCGCCAGAGTAGTTAACCCACTGAGCACCCTTAGAAGAAGAGGTTAGGCCAGGAACTGCACCAAGGGTGAACTTGATACCGGCGGCAGTGATGCCGTCTAGGTTCCAAGCACCGGTGTTAGCAGCAAGCATCTTGCCAGCCTTGAACTCGTCAGCACAGCCATCCCACTTTAGGAAGCCGGTTGACTTGCCGTCGGTGCCAACTAGGTACTTCTTAACGTTTGCCTTGAAGGCAGCGCTGTTGATGAGGACCTTGTTTGCATCTGGGTTGTTGCTGGTGAAGCCATAAGCTCCGCCACCAAGTGCAGTTAGAACTGGGTGAGCGCCCCAGGTACCGTCAAAAGCACAGATACCACCGGTAACCTTGCCGGCTGCCTTCTGGGTCTTGTATAGCTCGAACATTGCGTCCATGGTCGCTGGAGCTGACGCACCGTATGCGGTGTTCCAGTACATAGCGGTGGTGTCAACATCTAGAGGTACACCGTAGGTGCGACCCTTGTATGACAGTGCCTGCTTTGCACCGGAAGGGATCTCGCTCTGTGCGGCCTTGGAGTAAAGAAGTGGAAGAACCTTACCGCTCTTAGCAGCAGCGTTGAACGATGCTGGACCGGTTAGAACATCTGGACCACCAGCGGCAGTTGCTTTGTCCCAAGCGCTCTGTAGAGCGGTTAGAGATGCAAAGAACTTAACCTTGATGACGTATCCAGGTGCGATGGTGGTGTTTCCATCGATCAGGCTCTTTAGCTGTGGGCCACGAGTCTCGTCTGCCCAAACGGTGATGGTCTTTGGAGCAGCCTGAGCTGGTAGAAGACCTGCACCCAATAGTGAAGCGGTGGCGATGACTGCGGCCGCAGCCTTAAAGCCACGTGAGGTGAACTTCATTGGTTACCTTTCGTTGATAAAAATTTGCGGTACCGCAAACAACTACTAGTGAACTCTTGGTGAACGAGTCGGTCAAATCTGCAACCGCTTGCATAGATAACAAGTTCATAACAGGCCCTACTTTTAGGGTAGAAGCTGCATTTTCTTGAAAACGCTTACAAGGCAGTCGTTTAGCAACTGTAATCGTTTACAGACCAATCGCGACTCGCTCTAGAGCCTCTAGAACTGCGCCAGACTAGGTCATAAGCTTCTGCCTATGTCCGAAAACTTGCTAGTTCCATCCTCCCCAGGTAAAGAGTGGTGGCGCTCTGCCGTCATCTACCAGATCTACCCACGCTCCTTCGCTGACGGCGATGGCGATGGCATCGGTGATCTAAACGGAATCACCCAGCGCTTGGGTGAGCTGCAGGAACTTGGCATTGACGCCATTTGGTTCTCACCGTTTTTCAAGTCCCCGCAGAAGGACGCCGGTTACGACGTTTCCGATTACAAGGACATCGACCCGCTATTTGGAACCCTTGCGGATTTTGATGCGATGTTGGCTAAGGCCAGCGCAATGGGCATTCGCGTGATTGTTGACCTAGTTCCAAACCACTCCTCTGACCAGCACCCACTTTTCCAGGCGGCACTAAAGGCCGGCAAGGGATCACCAGAGCGCGCGATGTACATGTTCCGCGAGGGCAAGGGTAAGAAGGGTGAGCTACCTCCAAACAACTGGGAGTCAGTATTCGGAGGTCCTGCCTGGACCCAGATCGAAGATGGCCAGTGGTACCTGCACATCTTCGATTCCTCTCAGCCTGACTTTGATTGGGATAACCCGAAGGTCGTCGAAGAGTTCGAATCAATCCTTCGCTTTTGGCTAGATCGCGGCGTTGCTGGTTTCCGCATCGACGTTGCCCACGGCCTTGTAAAAGAGTCTGGATTGCCAGATGTGGTTGAGAACAACTCGACCATGACCGGCATCAGCGATGAGCTCAAGGACTACCAGCACCCGTTCTGGGGTCAGCCTGGAGTTCACGAGATCAACAGGAAGTTCCGCAAGGTTCTCGATGAATACGAAGACCGTGCGATGTGTGGTGAAGCTTGGCTTTCAACCATCCCAAAGATGGCGCAGTGGGTAAGACCTGGCGAGTATCACCAGACCTTCAACTTTGGTTACCTTGGCTGCCCTTGGGACAAAGATGAACTTCGCGATGTCGTTGACGAGTCGCTCGCTGCATTTGGCGGTGTAGGAGCTCCAAGCACCTGGGTGCTTTCTAACCACGACACCATTCGCCACGTAACCCGCATGGCTTACGACAAGGTTCCGAAGCAGGGCGATGGAATCGGACCTGACTACCCGCAGCCTGATGAGGCAAGAGGCCAGCGCATTGGTAGAGCTGCCAGCGCATTCATGCTTGGTCTTCCTGGTGGCGCATACATCTACCAGGGTGAAGAACTTGGACTTCCAGAGCACACCACCCTTGAAGGTAAGTACCGTCAAGACCCAACCTACTTCCGCACCAAGGGTGAGCGAGTTGGTCGCGATGGTTGCCGCGTTCCAATTCCATGGGAGGCAGATGCACCAGCACTTGGCTTCAATGCCACAGGTGAGGCTTGGTTGCCACAGCCTTCTAACTACAAGATCTACGCCCGAGCATCGCAGCGCGGTGTTGCAGGTTCCACCCTCGAGCTATACAAGCGCTTGATCAAGGTTCGCAAGGACCACAATCTTGGTCACGGCAACCTGAAGTGGGCCGACGAGCACGCTGGAAAAAACTCGCTTGCCTACATCAACAACGGTGTCTTGGTGCTGGCTAACTTCACCGGAAGTGCAATCTCGCTTCCAAAGGGTGAGCTGCTGGCAACCACTCAGCACGACCTAACCATCGAGGAGGTACTAGAGCACGACCAGGTTGCCTGGATAAAGCTCTAGTCATGCCGTTACACCTAAGCCAAGAAGGTGCTCAATGGTGGCGCTCAGGTGTCATCTACACAGCTTGGGTTTTGGTCTAGCCAAACTTAGGGGAGGTTAGCTTCTTTCTTGGCCACCAGAACTTGTCTCCGGTCATAAAAGCGAGCGCCGGAACCACAACGGTTCTCACCAGCAAGGTGTCAAGTAGCACGCCGATGCAGACGATGATTCCGATCTGGTAAAGCGCGATCAGTGGCAATACTCCAAGCACCGCGAATACCGCAGCCAGCAAAATACCTGCCGAGGTAATGACACCACCGGTTGCGCTTAGAGCGCGAACCATGCCCTCACGGGTACCGTGCTTCACAGCCTCCTCCTGGGCCCTGGAGACCAAGAAGATGTTGTAGTCAACACCGAGGGCCACTAGGAACAAGAACGAGTACAAGAACACGCTCAGGTCAAGGGCAGGCAATCCAAGGAGCTGCTCGAAGATTAACCAGCTGGCTCCCATTGATGCGAAGAACGATGCCACCACGGTGGTGAGCAACAGGATCGGTGCAAGGAGTGAGCGAAGTAGCATTACCAAGACCAAGAACACCAAGATCAAGATCAGTGGAATTACCAGCAGCTGATCGCGCTCGTAGGTGGACTTCACATCAAGAGTCTCTGCATCTAGGCCACCAACCAGTGCGTTGGCAGATTCCAGCGTTGCAAGCTCAGTGCGTAGGTCGCGAATCGACTGGTAAGCCTCTTCCGAACCTCCGGTGGCATCTAGCACAACGCTCAGAGCAACGATCTCACCGTCGGTGTCACCTACGGTGACTTCTGCCACACCAGGAACGTTCTTGGCAATCTCTGCAGCATCTGCCTCAAAGCCCTTGTCCACAATCACAGTGGTTGGAGAGGTAGCGCCGGCTGGGAAGGCCTCACCAAGAATTTCCTGACCGTAAACCGCCTCAGGCTTCTCTCTGAACTGCTCGGTGGATGCAAGTCCAACCTGGATACCGCTAGCGCCAATTGCCAAACCAGCCAAGATCAAAACACCAACCGAGGAGATGATTGCTGGGCGCTTGCTAACCGCGCGACCAAGCTTGCCCCATAGGCCATTGAGGCTCTTGTTCACACCGCCAAAGCGTGGCACGAATGGCCAGAACAAGCCGCGACCAAAGACCACAAGTGCGGCAGGTAGCACTACCAGCGCGGAGATCATTGCAATCACGATTCCAACTGCACAAACCAAACCGAGGGTTCGGTTGCCACCAAGTTCGGCAAGGGTCAGGGTTAGTAGGGCCAAGGTAACTGTTGAACCAGAGGCGATGATCGCGGGACCTGCACCCCTGATTGCCTTTGCCATTGCAACGTGACGGTCCTGCTCAAGCAATAGCTCTTCGCGGTAGCGAGCGATGATCAAAAGCGCGTAGTTGGTTCCGGCACCAAACACCAGCACCGACAGAATTCCTGTTACCGAACCATCCGGAACCATGCCAAACAAAGTTGCCACCTGGCGACCAAGCTGACCAGCCATACCATCGGCGACACCAACCACGATAAGTGGAACTAGCCATAGCACTGGGGAGCGGTAGGTAATCAGAAGTAGAACCGCAACCACAATCACTGTTGAAAGCAAAAGCGTAAAGTCAGCTCCTGCGAAGACGTTGTTCAGGTCAGCTTGGAAACCCTCAGGTCCGGTTAGGTATACCTCGAAGCTAGCCGGCATACCCTCGGCAGCTAGTTCACGAAGTTCCGTTACTCGCTCGGTAACGACCTCAACTTCGTCGGACTTCTCAAGTGGGACGGTAACGACGGCAACCTTGCCGTCTTCCGAGATCTGGGCCGGTGGCACAAATGGCTCACCCATGACCTCAAGGTTTGTGATCTCCAAGAACTTCTCGTTCACACCACCTGCAAGCATTTGGGTGGCCGGGTCAAAACTTCCCTGCAGCCACAAGGTCTCATCTTCGGTGAACTTGGCCTCTGACTTGTAGACCAATACCGCTGCGGTTGCATCAGATCCTGGAAGACCCTCTAGCGCTTTGTTCACCAAAGCAGTCTCAGAAGTATCTGGCAAACCATTGGTAGGTGCGGTCTCGGTGGTGGTGGCACTGAGCGGGCCAAAAGCCAAACCAGCAAAGATGAGACCGATAAGCAAAGTGACCCATGCGGTCTTTTTGCCAGTGATGAAGTTGATTAGCGCGTTCATGTTTTCTCCAGACGTAACTCAAGGTAAAACCTAGCGGTTGAGAAAAAAGTTCCCGCGGTGCCCAACCGATGATGCTCTGTTATCGAGGTTGTTACTCGGTCTCGGTGGCAGGACCGGTGGAAGCATGTGCTGCTGCAATCGCTCGCTTACCTCCTGGAAGCAGAACAGCTAGTCCAGCAATAACCACAGTTGCTGCACCGGTCACAATCAACAAAAGCTCAACCGAAACCACGTCGGCCAAAGGACCCAGCACCGCCATGCCAATCGGCATCGCCAGTGACATCACAATGCCAACAAAACCAAATACTCGACCCTGGCGCTCTGGCTCCACTGTTTCCTGAAGCAGAGTGAAAGCCGAGGTAGAGAAGGCTGGAACCGTCAAACCGATCAGGAAGAACAGTGCATAGAACACGATCAGGTTGGTTGTGAATCCCATCGCAATAGCCATCACTCCAAAGGCAATTGAGGTTCCAATAATCGTCGATAGGCGATCTAGCTTCGATGCCAGAACAGCAATCAAGGCACCTCCCAGCACCATTCCAACGCCAAACGACAGCTCAAGCACGGTCAGCATCCAGACCTCATCACCGAAGGTTCTAACCAACATCAATGGAGAGAGGTTTGAAGGAGCAACAATCAATAGGAAAACGATTGCGAAGATAACCAAGACCCAACGAACCAGGTCGTGAGTGAAGGTGTATTGGATGCCGTCTTTGAGATCTGCAAAGTAGGAAGGCTTATCGAGACTTGCTGCGCGAGCCAAGGTTGGAACCTTCACAGTTGCCAGTAGCGCAACGCCGATCACGGCAGTTACAACGTCAATAAACAAGATGCCGGTCAGCGACATGGTCGCGTAAACACCTGCGGCAGCAACGGGAGCAAGAATCGTAAGTGATGACTGCACGCTGCTGTTGATGCCGTTCACGCGCATCAACTGATCACCCGGAACTAGCTGTGGTAAAAGTGCCGAAACTGCAGGCATCTGAATACCGGCACCAATTGATCTAACTGCCATAACAACAAAGATCAACCACAAATCGTCGACCCCTGAGAGCATCAGCAGAGCCAGACCCAGAGTCGCAAGTGCGATGGCCGCGTCAGAGAAAATGATCATCAGTTTGCGATTTACGCGGTCTGCCCAAACTCCCCCAAAAATCGAAACAATCGCCTGCGGCAAGAAGCCAAACACAGCTGCCAGAGCGAGAACCACGCCTGACTTAGTTGTCAAAGTCAGGTGCCAAAGAATTGCATACTGCACCAACATCGACCCAAACATGGTGACGGTCTGCCCCACTAAAAAGACCGATACCCGCCTCTTCCAACCCTCAAATGAGTCGGTGATGGCGGTAGTAGCGTCTTGGGTTTGTGACATGGGTTCCTTATGTTTTTAAAGCCTTGGTGAAACAAGGCTTAGGTAGAAAAGCCTAATCTTCCAAGAAGTAAAAACCCACTCCCTAAGGAGTGGGTTTTCGTTGCTACTTTGAACTTAGAGCCCGTCAGCTTTACCTCTTAGCCTTAGGCATTGAGAACCACAGCGCAATCACACACAGCGGGAAAAGGATGTAACTTCCTATTTCGCCCGGTGGGGTCGATGCGATCTCAACTGGCTTGATTAGCCCAACAAGAATTCGACCACCCCAATCCAAGGTCTGGAACAACAGAGCCAGCGGCACCAGATGACGCTGTTTGAAAATGATTACCCACATCAGCCCGGCTAGTAGTAGCTGAGAAAAGCCCCACTGCCCAAACATGGCGATGATGTTGTTGCCGCCCTCGACCTCAACGTCCATGCCGGCGATACTGCCAGCACCTCCATCGGGAAGGAAGATGTGGGCCAGGCTTCGGCCGGTTGCCACAGCAGTAAGGATTATTAGAAATAGAAAGGAGAGGCGACTGCCTCGATACTCATTTGCGTCTGAGTGACGATTGAAAATTTTCATGCCATCAATCTAAGGGGTTCTTGAAACTAAAACCAGCGGTTATCCGTATGTTTTGCAAATTTAGGTATCAGGTTAAGTGGTTAAAGTAAAAACCCACCCGTGGAGGGGTGGGTTTTCGTGGCTAGTGAGGGATTCGAACCCCCGAAGGCTGAGCCAGCTGATTTACAGTCAGTTCCCTTTGGCCACTTGGGTAACTAGCCAGATGCGTTTTTTATCACGCGATGCAAAAGAATAGCCCATTTTCCTTGCTCTAACTAGCGGCAAAGATTGTAAAGCTTTACAGTTTGAGATTATGGTCGGAATTATCGAGGTCGCAGAGCGCGCAGGTGTCTCAACTGCAACTGTCTCTAGAGCACTTAATGGCAAAAGCCACGTCTCAGCTCGCGCACGCGAGAAAGTCCTCAAAGCCGCGCAGGAACTGGGCTACGTGGCATCATCCTCTGCCTACACCCTTGCAACCGGTCGCTCCAAGAACATTGGCGTTGTGATGCCATACATCGACCGCTGGTTTTTCTCCGCGGTATTGGATGGAGCTGTAAACGCTCTGGTAAACCGTGGCTACGATGTAACGCTTTACAGTCTGTCGGGTGGACCTGCTTCCCGCAAGCGAGTCTTTGAGGACTTAGTACTTCGCAAGCGTGTAGATGGCGTGCTCACCGTTGCGGTGAAGCTCTCCGAATCTGAGCTCAAGCGACTTAGCGAATTGCAAAAGCCCATCGTTGGTATTGGTGGTCCTATTCCTGGAGCACGCTCAATCTCGATTGATGATGAGGGTGCAGGACGTCTTGCAACCCAACACCTTATTTCTCTTGGTCACCGCAAGGTGGGCATGATCTCGGGAACACCTGCCACCGAGATGGACTTCCACCAGCCATACCTTCGTCGCACCGGATACCAAGAAGCACTGCTTGATGCAAATCTGGACTTTGACCCGAAGTGGGTGGCCGAGGCTGACTTCACCGTTAGCGGTGGCTATGTTGCAGCCAAGCAAATGCTTGGTGATCCAAGAAATTCCCCTACCGCTATCTACTGTGCATCTGACGAGATGGGCTTTGGTGCAATCCAAGCGGCCCGTGACCTAGGCCTAAGGGTTCCCCAGGACATCAGCGTTATCGCGATGGATGGACACCCAATGGGTGAGTTCTATGGGCTTTCCACCATCGACCAGCAAACCAACGCTCAAGGAGCTAGGGGTGCTGACATGTTGGTGGACATTTTGGAGGCTGGCGACGACAAGCTACTAAACAACGTTGAGCAGCTCACGACCTGGCCTATTGATTTGGTGGTGCGTTCTTCGACGGCGAGACAAGCCACTAGCTAGAATTTGCCTCATGGCTGATTCCTCATTTGACGTAGTTTCTAAAGTTGACCACCAAGAGGCGGACAACGCCCTAAATCAAGCTTCCAAGGAAGTCGAGCAGCGCTACGACTTTAAGGGCACCGACGCATCCATTGAGTGGAGCGGCGAAAAGGTAATGATTAAGGCCAACTCGCAAGACCGTGCGCTAGCGGTGTTGGATGTCTTTGAGACCAAGCTGATCAAGCGCGGCATCTCACTAAAGTCTTTGGATTCCGGAGAGCCATACCCATCGGGCAAAGAGTTCCGCATCGAGTGCAGTTTGAAAAACGGTATTGACCAAGAGAACGCCAAGAAGATTTCCAAGATCATTCGCGATCAGGGACCTAAGAGCGTGAAGGCTCAGATTCAGGGCGATGAGCTTCGTGTTAGCTCGAAGTCGAGAGATGACCTGCAGGACACCATGGCGTTACTTCGTGGCTCAGACCTTGAGGTTGACCTTCAGTTCACTAACTTCCGTTAGCCAAGTGCGATAAAGCCGGTTCCGTTACCGGTAACCGAGAACAATCTGGCATCTGCCATAAATGCTGCCTTGCCGCGACCAATAGTTAGCGTCTCGTCTTTGCTGGTTGAGATGGTGAGCTCCCCTTGGGTGCAGACCACAATGCCGGTGTTTGGAAGATCAAGGTCCATCAACATCACGCTGGAACTTGGCTCAACCCGATAGACCTTGAAGTCCTCTGCCGCAGCTGGATACTCCCAGATGCCCTGGCTTAGTTTTTTGACCGCAATCTTTGGCTGAGCTAGTTCGTTGTAGTCCAAAACTCTAAGTAGCTCTCGAACATCCACGGTCTTTGTGGTCAATCCCCCACGCAGCACGTTATCGCTACTGGCCATAACCTCAACGCCTAGACCCTCAAGGTAGGCGTGGATGTTGCCGGCCGGAAGATACAAACCCTCTCCTGATGAAAGCGCTACTAGGTTCATGAATACCGAGACCAAGATGCCCGGGTCTCTGCCGTAAAGCTGGAACAGCTGCTCGATAAGGCGATCGCGCTTGCGACCAAGTACTGCTGCATTGGCAACGAGGGTGAGGATTAGCTCCGGATCAGATTCATACACCCACTGCATGGCCGCCTGATAACCACCAAGGGCAAACACCTCTGCAAGCGGGGTAAAGCCTGCGTTTGCACGAGCTAGCTCCTCAAGGTCAACCTGAGTCTCAGCCACTGGCCTAAAGCCACAGAGGGCTCGGAAATCAGTGACAGCAATGATCAGCTCAGGCTTGTGATTGGCATCTGAGTAAGAGGGGTGGTGGTTTAGAAACTGTCGTTCCGCTAATTCCTTGGTTGGGTGCGCCTGGATCGAAAGCGGATTGGCTGCCGCCAAAAACTTCACCAAATAACCGAGTTGTCCGTGGCGATCTGAGAGCGTGCCGCCTTGTGAATCTAGAACTTTCGCGGGTGCTGTTGGATGGGTGCCGAACCACTGCTCTGCGATTGGGTATTCCGGCTCTTCGATTCCAAGTAGATCAGAGAGCAGTGGGCTGGAACCCCAGGCATAGTTCATGGGGTTATTGCCAATTGCATAAAGGGTCATCGATTACCTGCGCTCGTCCTGCATGACAATCACCGGCATCGGTGAGGTTGGCGGAGAAACGGATTCAAGCTCGGTTTGCTTGGCCCGCTGAGCAAACTGGTGGGCGATAAATCCTGAGGCGACCGCGAGTGCAACCGGGAAGAAGAATGCCAGGGACAGACCAACACCTTCCGCAAGGGCACCCATGAGAGTCTTTGCCATAACCTGCATGATCGCGCTCATCAGCGAAAGCCTCGATACCGCCCACGCCGTTGAAACCCCTGGGATGTGACCTGCGGCAGACAAGAAGGTTGGTGCTCCTGGAGCAAGACCTAGCCCTGCAATCAGCCACAGCACCATCGTGGCGACAAGAGCCAGGGTGCTGGAGGAGTCAGCTAGTAGCGGTGCAAAAACTGCGGCCATTGCTAGAACTCCAGCCGCCAAAAAAGCACCTCGAGATGCAATCAGATTCGGGTGGTATTTCTCCGCCAGACTGGTCATTGACAAGCGCCCGACGATCATGCCGATCATAAAGGCGGCAAACGGTAGCGACCGAAGTGCTAATTCAACGTTCAAGATGTCTCTGGCAAAAACAGCAGCCCAGTCGATGACGGCAACCTCTGGAAAGACGATGCCGATGATTCCCAGAGCCAGCCAAACCAATTGGACCGGGATGTGGAAGAACTTACGCTTTACAACCCCGGCACGCTCTTCTAGGTGGCCGTCCTCGGTTGGGGACAGCAGCCAGCGCAATGCGAACTCAAAGACAATAACGTTCAAAATTGCAACGATGATTAGGAACTGCTCGAGGTCCAATACCAGTGTCGACAGACCACCGGTCATCGCTGCCGCCACCGCACCCACGCTCCAGCCGGCGTGGAAGCGAGCAATTACGTTTTTCTTGATCTGCTTCTGCAGTAGCACCGAGTGAGAGTTGACCGAGACACCGAGAATCGAGATGAAGAAGTTGAAGGCCATGTTCAGGAAGAACCAGATAAATGGGTTGGAAGTTAGTCCCAGCAGCACCAAAAAGATCGCACTTAGGTAGTTGCCGTATCGAATTAAGGTCCTCGGGCCAAAGCGCATAATCAAACGCGAAACAAAGAACAACGGGACAATCGAACCCACCACACCAAAGCCGATGATGGTTCCCCAAGTCGCGAAAGAGACACCTAAGCGGTCGATGAATTCGGGAACCCAAGCCACCGAGCTAAGTGCGATGTGACCGGTGAAGGTAAAGGTGATAAGCATCGCAATTTGTGCCTTGCGAAGTCGCTTACCGGAAAGCTTTTCCAACTACTTTGAGCCTTCAATAATCGAGGAGATTTCCTCGCGATCAAACAGCTTCTTACGCTCGCGGCCATCCTGAGCACCAAGGGCAAGCTCTTTGGCATCGAGGGTTAGCCAGTCATTCCACTCTAGGTACTTCACACCGCGAGCATCCAAGGTTGCCAAAATCTCAGCCTCGGCAGGCTTAGCCGGCTGCCACCACATTGCTCTATCTGCAATGACGTGCGAGATGGTCTCGATGGCGTCCGCCTTAGTGTGACCAATTAGTCCAACCGGGCCACGCTTGATCCAGCCGGTGCAGTAAACACCTGGGACCTGCTTACCTTCGCCGTCTTGTACGCGGCCCTCGTTGTTTTGAATCACGCCGTACTTAGAGTCAAAAGGGATCTCGTCGACCGGTGAACCAAAGTAACCAACCGCTCGGTAAACCGCCTGAACCGGGAAGGTTTCAAACTCATCGATTGGGGTTACGTTTCCAGTGCCATCCAACTTGGTGCGCTGCACTCTAAGGCCAGTAACCCTGCCGTCTTCGCCTAGAACCTCAACCGGGGCAGCGAAGAAGTGCAGGTGCAACCTGCGGTCCTCAGAAGCCTGTGGGTTCGCTCGCAAATCTTCCAGGGTCTTCACCATTACGCGAACCTGGTTGTTGCTGTCGATAGCGGTCTGCGATCCATCGTCGTATTGGAAGTCTTCTTCGTAAACGATTGATTGCACGCCTTCGATGTGAAGTGCTTCACGAAGTTCCAGCGGGCTGAATTTCACCTGAGCTGGTCCGCGTCTTCCAAAGACATGGACATCGGTCACTGGAGATGCCTTGAGGCCCTCATAGACGTGATCTGGGATGTCAGTGGAAAGCAGGTCATCCGGACGTTTGATCAGCATTCTGGCGACATCGAGTGCGACGTTACCGTTTCCGATAACCGCAATCTGCTTGGCATCCAGTGACCAGGTGCGAGGGAAGTCGGGGTGTGCGTCATACCAGTTCACAAAGTCAGCAGCACCGTAGGAACCATCAAGCTCAACACCTGGGATTCTTAGGTCAGCATCTTGAATAGCGCCGGTGGCAAAGATCACTGC
This sequence comes from Microbacteriaceae bacterium, assembly GCA_027487865.1. Lineage (GTDB taxonomy): Bacteria > Actinomycetota > Actinomycetes > Actinomycetales > Microbacteriaceae > Aquiluna. The sequence continues at coordinate 115,405 of JAIYCT010000002.1, read as the reverse complement.
GTTGTAGTGCTGCTTTAAGTCATCAAGGGTGATGTCGGTGCCGTACTTTACGTTTCCGAAAAACCGAATGTCGCCTCGGTCCAGCACCTCGTAGAGCGCACGAATGATGCCTTTGATTCTTGGGTGATCAGGGGCAACTCCGTAGCGGACCAATCCGTAGGGGGCTGGCAAAAGGTCAAAGAGGTCAATTGAGACCTCAAAGTCACGCTCTGCCTTGAGGATTAGGTCCGATGCGTAAATGCCGGCCGGTCCCGCCCCGATTACCGCCAAACGTAGTTTTGCCAATTACTTTCCTCTAACCTTGCCGATCAACGACTGCGTCGGCGAATGCAATCAATGCCGACTTCACGCTCGAGGCTGGAAGTGGACCTAGGGCAGCCTTGGCCCGATCCGCCCAGCCATTGGTAATGCTTAGTGACTCAGCCATTACCTTGTGAGAGCGCAATTTACTCAACACGTCTTTTAGGTCTGCTTCTTCCAAACCATTCGAGATTTTCGCCAAGAGCGCTTGGGAATCTGCATCGTGGTGATTAGCCAAAAGCAATACCGGAAGGGTTGGGACTCCAGCCAATAGGTCAGTTCCGGCAACCTTGCCGGACTGGTCCTTGGTGCTTTGAATGTCGATGATGTCGTCAATAAGCTGGAAGGCGACTCCGATGCTCTCGCCAAACTGCTTTAGCGGCTCTTGGTACTCACCAGGTGCGCCGGAGACCAAAGCACCAATTTGTGCCGAGAGTGCAATTAGTGAACCGGTCTTATCCCGCAATACCTCGTAGTAGTGCTCGATGATGTCCTGACCATCCTGCGGTCCGATGGTTTCGTGCAGCTGACCAAGCACCAATTGCTCAAAAACCTTGGCTTGAAGCTTTAGCGAGTCATCACCCAAACCAGAGACAATGTTGGATGCCCTTGCAAACAAAAGGTCACCCGTGAGGATTGCGACGTTGTTGCCCCAAACCATGTGGGCGGTGTCAACACCTCTGCGCTTTGAAGCCTGGTCCATCACGTCATCGTGGTACAGAGTTGCCAGGTGTGTGATCTCCATCACAACCGCGGCATCCAGCACCTCCTCCTCATTGGAGTTACCAAGGTGCGAAGTCAAAAGGGTGAGCACGGGACGCAGTCGCTTGCCGCCGGCGGCAGAAAGGTGGCTGGACATCTCATTTACCAGTGGCTCGGTGTGGGAGGTTGCCTCTGCGATGCGCTTTTCGACGATTGCCATGCGGGTCTCAAGATCGGCAATCAAAGCTTTATCGGAAACCAATCTGAGCTGGCTCGGAAGTGAAACCTTCATCGCTTCACCGCCTTGTGAATTGCGACAATACCGAGCGAGAGGTTTTGATAACCAACCTCGCTAAAGCCAACATTTGCAATGTCCTGAGCCAACTGCTTCTGCTTAGGCCAAGCCTGGATGGAGTCGGAGAGGTAGTCGTAAGCCTCTGGGCTCTTGGAGAAAAGACCGGAGATCTTTGGCAGGAAGTTCTTGAGATAAAACCGGTAAAAGGCTCCAAACGGCCCTGGCACGTGAGAGAACTCGCAGATAACCAAGCGTCCACCAGGCTTTAGCACTCGCAAGAATTCACCGAGGGCAACCTTGTGATCCTGGACATTTCGCAACCCAAAACTCATGGTCACGACATCAAACTCGGCGTCTTGGAAGGGAAGCTTCATGGCGTCTGCAAATACAAACTCCAGCTTTGGATGCTTCTTTTTTCCAACCTCGAGCATGCCCTTGGAGAAATCGGCTGCGACGACGCGAACGCCTTCGGATAGAAATGCCATGGAGCTGGTGCCGGTGCCGGCTGCGATATCCAAGACCTGTTCGCCAGATTTGGCATTTACTGCCTTGGCAACCTTGCCGCGCCAAAGGCGGGATTGCCCGAAGGAAAGTAGGTCATTGGTTTTGTCGTAAGAATCTGCGACCGAATCAAACATCGCCGATACGGCTTGCGGTTGTTTGGATAGGTCAGCCTTGCTCACCAGTAGAGTCTAATCTTTATCCTCGCGCTTGGAACCCCGAGCGAAGGTGTAAATCACTAAGCCGATTGATCCAACTCCCAGGGCCAGCACCAACGGTGTGGTTGCCAGCACAAATGTGTCCGCTGGAGTTTGCCTGGTGATCACAATTTCGGAGACGTTGATCGGCTCAGCCTTTGGTGCGGTGCCGTCTGGGCTGTGAACCTGTGGGCCAATTACCTGCTCTTGAGACTCTGACTCTTCACCCTCTTCATCGGCAAAAGCTGCCAGTGGAAACAGGATCATCGGGAGCGCAAGGAATACCGCGACAGCTTTTCGCATTGGACTCCTCACCTAGACTTAATCTCAAGGATAGATAGTGCTCGTGTTCTACCCCAGCTTTCGCTGATGCTCACAGCCAACTCTTAGTAAAGGATCACAATGCCGCTCAAGGTGACGTCACGTCTAATTGAGCTGGCCAGCATCCCAACCGGCGACTTTCTTTTTGCCAGAAGCAACCAAACTCTGGTTGGTCAGGGAACCGCGCTAAGGCTTTCCGCCACCGGCCCAGAGCGCATTTCTACCCTTGCTGCAATGTGGCGCAAGGCTTGCGCTGAGGCCGAGATCCAAGACAACGTAAAGCTCCCCGGTAGCTCGCTGGTTGCCTTTAGCTCCATCAGCTTCTCGGACAACTCCAAGACCGAGAGCGTTTTGGTTGTCCCAAGAAAGCTTTACGTCATTCGCCCAGAAGCCAGCTTTCTAATCGAAGTCGAGGGCGAAGATGCTGCCCCATCCAAGACATCAACCCCGACCCAGTTCCACACCGGGCGGCTAAGTGCCGCTGGGTTTGAAGCTGCGGTTTCCAACGCAATCACCAAAATCCAACAGAGCGATCTTAGGAAGGTCGTGCTCTCTCGTGACCTTGAGATGGTTTTGGATTCCCAGCCTGATTTAACCACCCCGCTTGCAAGACTGCGCTCTCGCTACCCAGATTGCTGGACCTACAAGGTCGAGGGCGTCTTTGGAGCCTCTCCTGAGCTACTGCTTCGAGCAGATCGCGGTGAAGTGTCTGCAAGGGTGCTGGCAGGAACCGCCGGACGCGGAACAGACCCAGATGTAGATCGAGCGATTGCAGATGGCCTTTCACACTCAATCAAGAACAATCACGAGCACGGCTATGCCGTGCAGTCCATGGTCTCCGAGTTAGATCCTTTTTGCGATTGGGTTGAGGCCGATGCCCAGCCATTCTCGCTAGCCCTGCCAGATCTTTGGCACCTAGCAACCGATGTTCGAGGAAAGCTCAAACCAGCAATCAGCCTGCTGGATGTAATTGCTCGCCTGCACCCAACCGCAGCGGTTGCCGGAACCCCGAGAGATCTAGCGATTTCTGTGATTGAAGGATTGGAGCCCTATGACCGCGGTGGCTATGCCGGCCCAGTTGGTTGGATTTCCGCCGATGGTTCTGGGGAGCTTGCAATTGCCCTACGCGGCGGAATCATTGAGAGTTTTGAAGACAAGGTAGTTGTAAGAGCGATTGCCGGCTGCGGAATTGTTGCAGAGTCTGACCCTCAGGCTGAGCTTGCAGAAACCGATCTAAAATTCCGCGCGGTTCGCTACGCCTTCGAACACTAGAGCTGGTAATCGATTAGCAGTTGCCCTGAGCGCTGCATGGCTTGATTTAGCTCCTGGATAGAACTCACCGCCAAATACTCCCAGCCGTAGGCACTTGCCAGAGCTTTGAGGTCAACGTTCTGCGGGGTCAGGAAAAGTCTTTCCAGGGTTGCCTCCGGCAATAGCTGGGCAACTTCGAGCTTTTTGAAAATCTCGCCGCCGTTGTCGTTACCGACAATCACCTGAATGTCTAAGCCCTTAATTCCAGAGAGATTTAGCCCACTGGCATCGTGCAGCAGGGTGAGATCACCAAGCAGCACCCTGGTCTTCTTGCCGTTTTGGGCAAGTCCAATCGCAGTTGAAACTGTGCCATCTATACCTGCTAGCCCTCGATTAGCAAAGACCGAAATCTCTTTGGAAGGTAGCACCCGATCAGCCTCGCGAATAATCTGCGAAGCTCCAAAAAGTAGCTGGTCATTTGGCTTTGTCGCATCCCAAACCGCCTTTGCTAAATCACCTCGCTTTGAAACAAAAACTTCTGACTTGAACCAAGAATCAACCCAGGATTGCTCAGCGCTTCCCATCGGGATTAGCTCATCGGCATAACCCAGGGCATTTCCACTTGGGTCAAAGTGGCCGTGGGTCTTGCTCTCACAAACCCAGACCTTGGAGTTTGCAATCAAGCGCTGGATTGGCCTGGAAAGAGTTGGCTTTCCAAAGACAAAAACCTGATCAACCGCCCCACCAAGTTCACCGCTCAGTGCGCCGATGTAATCGATAACTGCCTGCTTGGAGTAGCGAGCGCCGGAGGTCGGCTCTGCCAGAAGTGGCAGGTTTGCCATATTTGCGAACGCTACGGCTTTAGATCCAGCACCGGCACCTGCAATAACCACAGCACGGTCCGAGATCACCACCTCGAGGCTTGAGGTTTCTGAAGTTAGTGGATACAGCGAGATCTCCCCAACTGCGATTTCGCTGGCGTTAGGAGTTAGGTCGCTGAGCGGCTCTTGGAATTGCAGGTTCAGCTGCACTGGACCTGGCTTCTCTCCGGTGGCAAGCTCAATTGCTTCGATGGCGAGGGCTCTTGGATCAAACTCTCCAAGCTCTGGCACGCTGACATCGATGCAGCGAATAACCGCATCGGCGAATATACCCACCTGGTTGGTGGTTTGGTTAGCTCCCTTGCCACGCAACCTGGCTGGTCGGTCTGCAGTTAGCAAAATCATTGGTACACCACTGTGGTGAGCCTCAAGAACAGCTGGGTGCAAATTAGCCACCGCGGTGCCACTGGTGGTGATCACAACCGATGGCTTACCGGTTGCCATTGCTCGACCAAGAGCGACAAAGCCCATTGATCTTTCATCCAGGCGAATGGTGAGATCGGCAAGGGTTTTTGTGGCAAGTTGATCGGCAGCAATTGCTAAAGCCTGAGATCTTGCTCCCGGAGCTAGGTATAGGTGCTTTGCACCGGTGGCGACCAAAGTCGCCAATAGCTCAGCTGCGAATGATTGGGAGCTTAGGTTTGTCACTTCTGGTCGTCTTCGTCTTTCTTTAGCTTGCGCTGCAGATCACGAAGGAAGTTTGGATCGTCGTCGGGTGCGACATATCGCTTGTTCTTTTGACCACCCTGAGGTCCCTTACCGAGTGGTCTTCCAACCATCAGATACAAAAGGCCACCGAAGAATGGGATTAGCAAGCACAAAAGCACCCACACCCACTTAGGCAAAAGCCTTACTTCGCTCTTGTTTGCCGCCGCGGCAAAAACGGTGGTGAAAACCGTGAAGATCACCAAAAATACGATCGAGGCAATTGCCAGTCTTGTCATACCATCAACCCTAATTCAGACTCGCCTAGACTTGTAACCGTGAAGAACCCTTGGCTTGGCTACACCCTGCTCCGATTGGGCATGTTCTTCGGCATTTTCGCTGTGTTTATGCTTTTGAATTTCGGCCCACTGTTCTCAACAGTTTTCGCTGCAGCTATTTCCTTCGCGCTCTCACTTATGTTTTTAGACAAGCAGCGCGATGCCCTGAGTGCTTCTGTTGCCAAGAAACTCTCACGTGATGAAAGCGGCAGCTATCAGGACGATGAGGGTGATCTAGAAAACGACGCTCTGGACTCAGAACGAAACAACAAAAAGCCCGAGGCCGACAAGTAACCCAAAGCCAAGGCCCGCAAAGCTAGTTAGCTTCAGCGCCGAAATGTAGTCCTTCGGACCCTTGCCCTTCACGCCTGCCAACAACGCTGGGAAAACCAGCATCAGGTTGGCAAGACCAATAATGGTCGCAGGGTAGATCGCAGCCAAAAACAGGTTGAAGATCACCGGCAAAACCAAAAGAAGCGCAAAGAGCACCTTTGATGCCCGCACTCCAATACGAACCGACAGGGTGTTCTTACCGCTTAGACGATCGGTCTCAACATCGCGAATGTTGTTCACCAACAAAACGGCTGTGGCATAAAAACCAAAGTTGACACCCAGCAAAATCGCCATCGGATCAACCTCAAGGATTTGAATGTAGGCAGTTCCAACGGTGGCAATCAGGCCAAAGAAAACAAATACCGCTATTTCTCCAAGGCCCGCGTAGCCATAGGGAGACTTACCCCCGGTGTAATACCAGGCTGCAACAATGCAGAGAAGTCCAACGGCAATCAGCCACCACTGTCCGGTAAGCAAAACAATGGCTAGGCCAGCAAGCGCAGCCAAACCAAAGGTAACTGCAGCTGCAAGTTTCACAGCCTGAGGACGAACCAATCCGGAACCGGTTAGTCGAAGTGGGCCAACTCGATTGGCATCTGTGCCGCGAATGCCGTCTGAGTAATCATTCGCGTAGTTCACGCCGATCTGCAACAGCAGAGCAACTAGAAGTGCCAATAGGGCAAGCAGCGGATCAAAACGATCAACCAGGTCTGCGCTTGCAGAACCAAGCACGATTGGTGCTACGGCAAGCGGCAGGGTTCTAACCCTTGCTCCGGTGATCCAGTTTTTAATCGACATAACCCACAAATGCTATTCGCTCAAAAGCTTTGCGATTGCCACAAGGTCGGCTTTGCCGCTGACCAGCCTTGGAAGCTCAGGAACTAACAGCACTCGATGTGGCTTGGCTGCCACTGAAAGTTGCTCTAGAACTGCGAAGTCGACCTCTGGCTCACCAACATAGACCAAGCCAACAGATTCTCCCCAGCTGGTGGCAATAGCTACGGCTGCAACCTCTTTGACGCCGGAAACATGCAGCGCTTTTGCCTCGATAGCCTCAAGCGATACCTTGTGACCTCCGGAGATGATTACTCGGTCGGCACGGCCGGTGACATAGAGCTTGCCGTCACGAATCTCGCCTAGGTCGCTGGTTAGAAACTCCTTTTGCAATCCATTTGCCAATACAGCACCTGAGATGGCAATTCGACCCTCGCGAATGTTTACCGCAACCCCGGCAAGCGGGACTGAGTCATAGACGCAGCCGCCGGCAGTCTCGCTCATGCCGTAGGAGATGACGATGTTTACGCCCAACGCCCGCAGCTCTTCCACGACCGATTCATCTGGCATTTGGCCGCCAACCAAAATCGCATCAAAGCGACGAAGTAGCGAAAGCGAATAGGAGTCGGTCTTGACTGCATCCAGCAGTCTTGCAAGCTGAGCTGGAACCAAAGAGGTAAATCGCTTGGACTCAGTCATCAAAGATGCCGCCCTGAAAAATGCATCCGCAGTAAATGGCAATTGGGCATTCATGATCACCGGTTGGGTGTCGGCAATAACCGAGCGAATAAGCACGTTTATACCGGCGATGAACTTGGTTGGTAGTGCCAATAGCCATTGACCCCCACCTCCTAGTCTCTCTGCAGAAGCCTGGGCCGATGCCCGAAGGGCAGCCTCAGAGAGTTCGATGCGCTTAGGAGTTCCGGTGGAACCAGAGCTCTCAACAATTAGCGCAACATCACTTGCGACTTCGTTTGGCAAACCGTTGACCTCAGGCATCAGTCCGTTTAGCTCGGGGTCGGTTATGAAAAGCGCGATCTTGCCGTCCAGCAATTCGACGCAGCTAGCAAGCGCACGAAAGGTGTCGTTGGCAGGAATCAGGCGAAGCGGTTTCATTAGTAGTGCCAGGGGGTGTCAGACCAGTCTGGCTTTCGCTTCTCCAAGAATGCATTCTTGCCCTCGGCCGCCTCTTTGGTGCCGTAGGCCAAACGAGTTGCCTCGCCTGCAAAAAGCTGCTGTCCAACCAGGCCATCATCAACCGCGTTGAAGGCATACTTCAGCATTCGAATGGCGGTTGGTGACTTAGCCAAAATGTCTTCGGCCCACTCCAATGCGGTGCTCTCTAACTTGTCGTGATCGGCAACCGCGTTCACAACACCCATTTCATAGGCACGCTGAGCGTCGTATTCGCGACCTAGGAAGAAGATCTCACGAGCAAACTTTTGCCCGGTTTGACGGGCTAGGTAGGCACTGCCGTAACCGGCATCGAATGAGCCGACATCGGCATCGGTCTGCTTGAAGCGAGCGTGCTGACGAGATGCAATCGATAAATCGCAAACAACATTGAGCGAGTGACCGCCGCCTGCTGCCCAACCAGAAACCAAAGCGATAACCACCTTTGGCATAAAACGAATCAAGCGCTGCACCTCAAGGATGTGCAATCGACCGGCAGTTCCAGGTCCGTACTCGTAACCGCTGTCGCCTCGAACTCTTTGGTCTCCGCCGGAGCAAAACGACCAGACGCCATCCTTTGGAGAAGGTCCATTGCCGGTTAGAAGCACAACGCCAACATCGCTGGAAGCCCTAGCGTGCTCAAGGGTTTGGTAGAGCTCGTCTACGGTCTGTGGTCTAAAAGCATTTCTAACTTCTGGGCGCGAAAAGCCGATTCGAACCACCCCGAGGGTGTTGTGACGGTGGTAGCTGACGTCGGTCAGCTCCTCAAAACCGGCAACGGAATGCCAAAGGTTCTGATCAAAGGTCTCGGAAATCGAATTTGCCATGCAATTAGACTAATCGGGTGTACGGGGAGAAAATAACCCAAATCAGCGTTGTGAGCATCCCAATGCTGACCAAATTCCGCGGCCTCAGCCACCGCGAGGTACTAATTTTCAAGGGAACTAAGCGCTGGGCTGAGTTCTCCCCCTTTATTGAATACTCAGACCAAGAAGCCAGCACCTGGCTGGCCGCGGCCTTGAGCTTTGCAAACCAAGACCTACCAAAACTTCACAGAGACACTGTTGGCGTCAATGCCACATTGCCTGCGGTGGGCCCAGATCAGGTCGAAGAAGTACTAAGCAAATTTGGTGAATTCTCAACCGTAAAGATCAAGGTTGCTGAAGTCGGGCAAACACTAATCGATGACATTGCCAGGGTCCTGAAGGTCACCTCGAGCTATCCAGATGTCAGGATCAGACTGGATGCCAACGGCAACTTCTCCCCTGAAAAAGCGCTCGAACTTTTGGCACAAATCCCACTTGACCGACTTGATTACTTTGAGCAACCCTGCGCCAGCATCGACGGGTTAGTAGAACTTAGAACCACCATCAAACACTTGGGTCTGAAGGTTCTGATCGCAGCCGACGAATCAATCCGCAAGGCAAGTGACCCGATCGAGGTTGCCGAAAGGCAAGCAGCGGACATTGTGATGCTCAAGGTGCAGCCACTGGGTGGCATTGAGCGCAGCTTGGAAATAGCCAGGCAAACCGGTTTGCGCGCTGTGGTTAGCTCAGCGCTTGAGACCAGCATTGGGCTATCCCAGGGCGCTTACCTCGCGGCAGCACTGCCTGAGCTTGATTTCGACTGCGGACTTGGAACCCTGAGCCTCATGGAGTCAGACATCACACTCGAGCCGCTTACGCCAGTTGCCGGAAGAATCACCCCGCGCGAGATTCAGCCGGATGCGGCGCTATTGCAGAAATACCAGGCCAGCCCCGAGCGCACCAAGTGGTGGCTCGAGCGACTAGAGCGTTGCTTTGACCTTCTAGAGTCCTGAGTAAACGTGCAGTCCCTTGAAGAACTGGTTCACGATAGTGAAGTTGAAGATGATCGCAAGGAATGCAACTAGGCCAAGCCAAGCTGCTCGCTTGCCGTTCCAGCCTCTGGTTGCCATGGCGTGTAGGTATCCGGCGTAAAGGGTCCAGATGATGAAGGTCCAAACCTCTTTGGTGTCCCAACCCCAGTAGCGGTGCCAGGCTCGCTCTGCCCAGATAGCACCGGCAATCAAGGTAAAGCTCCAGAGCACAAAGCCCACCACGTTGAAGCGATATGCCAATCTCTCTAGCTGCTCAAGCGCTGGGAAAAGCTCCATCAGGCGCTTTGCGAAGTTGCTGGATTTCACCAGGTATGCAATGTGGAGACCTGCGGCAATTGCAAAGAACGAGGTTGCCAGGATGGCAACCACGACGTGGATTACCAACCAGTAGCTCTGCAGTGCCGGCATCAAAGTCTTGACCTCAACGTAGAAGAGCGAAACCGCAGCAAACAAAGTCACCAGCACAAAACCGGTGACAAAAGTTGCGATAAAGCGAACGTCTTTGATCTTCAAAGAAGTCAGGTAAACCAACAAGATCAGCAGCGCGGATGAGATCGAGAACTCATACATGTTGGCCCATGGCACACGACCCGCTGCAACACCTCGCAGCACAACACCGATTCCCAGAACCACGGTGCCGACGGCGGTAACGATGAAGCCGATCTTTTCAATGTTGGAGAGCTTGGCGCGCTCCTCTGGGGTCTGACCCAAAAGCTTTGATAGCTGAAGCGAGAACAGCACCAGCGCGAGCGCAATGAACGCCATCGCAGCCGAGACAAACAGCAGCGAGACCTGGGATAGCGGCTCGTTTAAAACGATCGTCATTTACTTCCAACCTTGGATTCAATTACAGTTCGGATTTCGACCAACACCTCTTCTAGCCTTGGATCATCGCTGCGAGCCAGAGCAGCAAGCTCAATTGTCCCATCTTTATTCCGTCTCACCCAAATTCGGCGACGCGGGGTCATTAGCGAGAGCCCCATTGAGAAAAGTGCCAGCAGGGCAAACAGCAATACCCAAATACCACCGGGGTTGTAGGCAACATCCAGTGAGGCAAATCGCAGTAGCCCATCGAATCTGACCTTGCCCAATTGGTTTGGTAGCTCGACAGTCTCGCCAATGCGAAGCTGAATCGGATCGTTTGGTCCATCTCTTGATGCCACGACCTCTAAGTTTTCGGTGTCCAGCGCAAAGACGTTTTTAGGAACTCCTTCATCAAGCCCTAAGTCGCCGGAATAGACATTCATGGTCATAAGCGGATCGATTGGGTCGGGATAAATCGAGGTGTAGGCCCCTGATTCCAACTGCTCGGCGGTTGGGTAGAAGAAGGCGATGATGCCGACCTGCTTGGGAAGTGCATCAGGAACTTTGATTACACCGAGCGAGGTCATATTCGAATCCTGCGGCAAGAACACACTCGGTCCAGAAAACGCCACATTCCCCTCGCCGTCAAAGACCGTGATCACAGGAGCAAAGCCGTTGCCGGTTAGGTAAATGCTCGCCCCTGGGGCTTCCAGTGGGTAGTTGACTCTCACCTCAGAAGACTTACCCTCCGAGGTGACGCTTGCGATGAAGTCGATTGGTTGACCTAGGTTGTTCGGGTTCTGCAGGTCATACAGCACCTGAAAATCATCAAGTCGAACGCTGAAGGGCTCAAGTTGCGCTTCGTCAAAAAACGGACCCGGTGAGAATGAGTCATAGCTGGCCAGGTTGTTCACGAAGCTATCGCCAACCACCAAAACTCTTTGCCCACTAAAACTCAAACCGCCGCCGACACCAACCGCGATTAGAACTCCAATTAGCGAGAAGTGGAAAACAAGATTGCCAGTTTCTTTGATGTAGCCCTTCTCGGCAGAGACAGAATCTTGGTGCATTGCAACTTTGTAGTGCTTTGACTTTAGGACCTCAAGCGCTGCCTCAAGATAGCCAGCCTGACCTTGCGCCTTCTGGAAAACCGGCATGCGCTTTAGGTTCTGCGGAGTCTGAACCGGCTGGGTTCTTAGCGCTTCAAAGTGAACCTTGGTTCTTGGGAAAACGCAACCAACTAGAGAAACAAACAACAGGATGTAGATCGAAGAGAACCAGACCGAGGTGTAGACATCAAAGAGCTGGAAATCATCCATAACCTCAGCGATGTCTGGGTTGTTGTCAAAGAAGATGCGAACGCCATTTGGGTCAGCCGAGCGCTGCGGGTAAACCGAGCCAGGAACTGCGGCAATGGCGAGCAGCAGCAAAAGGAATAGCGCCGTGCGCATCGAGGTGAGCTGACGCCAGAACCACCTTGGCCAAAAGATCAACCTAGAGAATAAGTTCGAAGCCACTTTGCACCCCCTGCATCCAAGTCAGGAACTGGCCCCAGAGGCCGGTCATGAGTAACAGTCCAATCAAAATCAATAGGCCGCCGCCAAAGAGGTTGAAGGCTCTGAGGTGCTTTTTTACAAATGCCACGCTCGATACTGCCCAGCGCATACCAAGCGCAATCAGAACAAAGGGAATGCCGATACCTAGCGAATAGACGGTTGCGAGAATGCCACCTCTAACCGGATCACCAGTGGTTGAAGCAAGAGTCAAAACCGCAGCCAGAGTGGGGCCAATACAAGGGGTCCAGCCAACGGCAAAAACCACACCCAATAAAGGAGCTCCAGCCAGACCAACCTTTGGGCTAAATGGAATCTTGATGCTGCGCTGAAGAAAATCAAACTGTCCAATCATCGCTAGACCAAAAACTACGACCAGCAAACCGAGCAGAAATTGAACCCAGAAACTGTTTGCAAAAAACAAAAGTCCCGCTGACCCTGCAAGCACTCCCAGCGAGACGAAGACCGCCGTGAAGCCAAGGACGAATAGCACCCCGCCTAGAACCAGCTTGGTCTTGCTTTGTGCAGCACCCGATACGTATCCGAGGTAACCCGGAACTAACGGTAAAACGCAAGGAGATAGGAAGGTGACCAAACCAGCCAGCAGCGCAATCGGCATGGCTGCCAAAAGTGATCCGTTGAGGATTACATCTGCTGGGTTCACTCGGCTACCACGGTCTCAATCAGTGTCTTGAGAATCGATGGATCGATTCGACCCAGAATCCTGGAGGCAACCTTGCCCTGCTTGTCGATCACCAAAGTTGTTGGCACTGCCTGCGGACTTACGACTCCCTGAAAAGCCAGGGAGACGGCACCGGACTGAGCGTCAATGATTGAGGGAAAACCGATGTCAAACTTGCGATCAAAAGCCAATGCGGTTTCTGCCGTATCGCGAACATTCACGCCAACAAACTGCACACCTTGGTCCTGGAACTCTTCAAATAGCGCCTGCAGATCCGGAGCTTCCGCCCGACAAGGAGCACAGGCTGAATACCACCAGTTCATAACCACGACCTGGCCCTCTAGGGCCTTGGAGTCAAGCATCTGTCCAGACTCGGTCTCGCCGGTGAAGGGCAGGAAGGTTGGCCTTTCAGCCGAGTCAAACTCGGTAACGGTGCCATCTCCTGCGATGTAGTTCTTGGAGTCCCCGGAGCGAAATTGGTCAGCCAGTGGGTCAGAAGTGCAGCCGACCAAGCTCAGTGCAATGGTCCCGACGATAAAGATGACCAGGGTGAGAGCGATTGTTCTTTGAGTTTCTTTCTTCACACCGCACCTCCATCTTTCGCTGCTTCGCTGAGTCTTGCTGCAAGTTCTAAACCAGGCTCTCGGTAGTCAACTTCCACCAACTTGCCATCAACTACCTCGAATGAGGTGATCGATGAAAGTGAACACCTGCGGTTTCTAGGATCGTGCGGCAAAGCCAAACCCTGGCTGGAACGATAAAGCATCCAGATGGGAAGTTGGTGTGAAACTACGACCACATCGCCGGAATCCACACTGTCCCAGGCCGAGAGCGCTGCATCGGTCATGCGAGTGGCGATCTCTTTGTAGGGCTCGCCCCAGCTTGGCTTTTGTGGGTTATATAGGTGCAGTGCCAGCGAAGGCTTCTTCAAAACCGCCCGCCCACCCATTTTGTAGCCGGCAAATTTGTTCCAGGGTTCGATAACCCTGTGCTCGTGCTCAATCTCAAGGCCAAATTCTTTGGAAACTGGAGCTGCGGACTCTTGGGTGCGCTGCAAAGGTGATGCCAAAAGTTTTACGATTTCTCGATTTTCAGAAGCCAGCTGCTTGGCAGCAGCCTCTGCCATTTGGTGACCCAAATCGCTTAGTTGAAAGCCTGGGATTCGCTCATAAAGTACGCCTTTGGGGTTGAATACTTCCCCGTGGCGAACGAAGTGAAGACGGTTGGCAGGCATGGCTTAAGTCTACCTTCGCTAAACTTGACAATACATAACTAGACGCCTACCCCCAACGAGGTAATCCCATGCTTAATCGCCACACCATCTCTTCTCTTGCTTCGCAAGCAGATGGCCCTGTAACCATTGGTGGTTGGGTGGAAACCCTGCGCGATCAAAAGCGCATTCAGTTCATCATCATTCGCGATGAGTCCGGCAGCGTACAGGTCACCTACCCTCGTCCAGCCGACGAGGATGCACTGGCTGACCAGGTCTCAAGCCTTTCCAATGGCTCCTTTGTTGAGATCACTGGAAACCTCAAGCACGACGAGCGCGTAAAGCTTGGCGGCATCGAGATTTTGCTGACCGGCATGAAGATTGTTTCGCTAGCAAACCCAGACAGCCCAATTGCCGATGACACTTCAATCGACAAGAGACTGGACTGGCGCTTCATTGACATGCGTCGCCCAGAAATCAACCTAATGATGCGCGTGCAGACCGAGATCGAGAAGACTTGGCGCGAGGTTTGGTTGGAGAACGACTTCATCGAGATTCACTCCCCGAAGCTAATGGCTTCGCCTTCTGAGTCACATGCCGAGCTATTCAAGCTTGAGTACTTCGAAACCCACGCCTACCTTGCCCAGTCACCTCAGTTCTACAAGCAGATGGCGATGAGCGCAGGTCTTGGCAAGGTCTTCGAGATTGGGCCGGTGTTCCGTGCCGACCCATCTTTCACCTCCCGACACGCAACCGAGTTCGTCTCTGTTGACATGGAGATGAGCTGGATCGAGTCTCACGAAGACATCATGCAGTTCCAGGAGCAGCTCTTGGTTCGTGCCATCACCGCGGTGAAGGCGAAGTACGGTGAAGAGATTCAAAGGCTCTACGGCATCGATATTCAGATTCCTGCCACCCCATTCCCACGCATCCCGCTAGCTGAGGCACACAAGATTGTTGAGGCTCGCGGCTACAAGGTGCCTCGCATGGATGGCGACCTAGATCCAGAGGGTGAGCGTCAGATTCACCAGCACGTAATGGAGACTTCAGGTCACGAATTCGTGTTTCTAACCGACTACCCAAAGAACATCCGCCCGTTCTACCACATGCGTCATGCGGACAATGAGAACCTGACCAACAGCTACGACCTGATTTGGAAGGGTACCGAAATCACCACCGGTGCGCAGCGAGAGCACCGCATTGAGGTCTTGGAGAAGCAGGTTTTGGACAAGGGTCTCGAGCTTGAAAGCTTGAACTTCTACCTGGACTTCTTCCGCTACGGAGCACCTAGCCACGGTGGATTCGGTATGGGTCTAACCCGCGTTGTGATGTTGCTACTAGACCTACCAAACATCCGTGAGGCTAGCTTCCTATTCCGCGGACCTAACAGGCTTCAGCCATAAGCAATTAGCTCTGCAGGTTCTCTAGGTTTAGTCCAGAGAAAACCATCAGCAGAGCAATTCCTGTGCCCCACAGCACCATGCTGGCGGTAATCAGCAGCGATGTCTTGAGCGGCTTTACTCCGGCTGCAACAGAAGCTGCTGCTGCAAACTGAGTGCCGATGAGAACTGGTCCTAACGCTGCCATTCCGTAGATGCCGTACTTATCAAATGCTGCAACAGCCTTCTGAAACTTCGGGGACTCACCAGTTTTACCCCTGGCCTCACGTCGACGAATGATCCAGCTGCGAATGCTTGAACCGGCATAGGCAAACAAGAAGATAGTGATAGCGTTACCGGTTGCAGCTGCTATCACCGTAAGCACCGGATCAAGTCCAAAAATGATTCCTGCTGGCACAACGGCAATCGCTTCTAACCATGGAGTTGCCCCTGCCAGAAAGATGCCCAGTAGCCCAAGTTGTTCTAGGTTCATGACTTCCTATCAAATAGCTTGCTGAAGTTCGAGAGCAGAGCCTCCATGGGGCCCTTGGAGTTGTAGCGGGTATTCAGCTGCGCCAAAAGCGCTAGTGCAAGCCAGGTTGCTGCAGCAATGAGCACCACTCCCAGCAGCGAGACCTCTGCGAACAGCCCAAATCCCCAGGCCGAGAACAGAGTGGAGAACACTAAGGACTGACCAAGGTAGACGCTGAGTGAGTGCCTGCCAGCAGCGCTCAGCAAAGAGAGCTTGAATCTTCGCGAGATCAGCCACAGTCCACCAACCAAACCAGCCGACATCAGTGGAGCACCTAGGAAGTTGAGTGCGATGGCACTCAGGTATAGGCCCAGTCCATAGCTTTCAAGCTGCGTGCTCTGAACAAACATGTAGGCAGCAGCAAGCTGGATGCCAAGTCCCAGGGTTAGACCCCAGACGGCAAAACGTTTCATCAACCTCGGAGACAGATTGGCGGCCAATCCGTCCCTCCTAGCCACCAGCACGCCGACTAAGAAGGCGGCAAAGACCAAGGGTCCCTGGAGTAAGAATGCTTGTCCAGCCAGCGATAGCCAAAGCTCCACTCTGGCCGCCGCAATCTCAAAGAAGCCTCCGTTTTTCAGTGCAACGTCCAAGACATCGTTGTAGAGATCGGCCGGCAAACTCTTGCCCTTGGAGGCCAAGAAGAATTCCCCAGCGAAAGTGAGTAGCGCCAAAGCCGCAAAGAGCACTGCGGTAACTACATAGATCAGCCAGGCCCAGACCTTTAGCGCCTTGTCGCTGCGGAAGTAGAAGGCGGTCAGCAAAAGACCGAGTGCTCCGTACAGGAACAGAATGTCACCGTGGAAGAAGAAGCTCAGGTGGATAGCACCCAGCAGTAGCAGGCCAATTGAGCGACCGATCCAGCGGCCACGGTTGCTCTTGTCAGACTTGATCACGTAGTGGGCCGAGTAGCCAAAGAGGAACGAGAACAGCAGGTAGAACTTGGCCTGGAACAGCGACCAAATAATGAATGCCACAGTGCCGTTTTCAGGCTGCGATAAATCAAGAGATTCAGCCCCATTGAATGTGCTGATCGAGAAGAACTGAATGTTCACCATCGCAATTCCGAAGAGCGCGAAGCCTCTCAGAATGTCGGGAAAGCTATCCCTTTGTTTCGTCGTCATCTTTCCCCTTCTTTCCAGTTGCCAGGGTGCTAAAGATGATCACACCCAAGCCGCCAAGAATTGCGATCCAAATTTCTAGTGGCATGGCTAGACCTTCTTACGCTTTTTGAGTTCCAGCGAGATCATGGCCATCGAAGGCAGCATGAACGAGTAGCCCAAAACCAGCCAGAACAGAGCCTGAACCTGAGGCCAGGTGAATGCGAGCTGGTAGTTGAAACCATCCGAGTTGGTCTGGGCATCTGTGAACACAGCATAAACCATCAAGGCTGTGACCAAGGTGGCTCCGATGGATGCCAGCCAGCGATAGGCAACCAGGTAGCTGCGGTCGCGCTGACGAATCATGCGCTCATCCAGAGCTTCCTCTGGCGCATCCGCCACCAGGCGCACTGACTGACGAAGCAGGAACCAGCAGACAAAGGTGAGCAGGATTTGAATTAGCGAGAAGGCAGACCAGGCGTTGTCTCCAGCCGAGAATAGGAAGCCGGTGCCTGCGATGATCACAACGTTCGAACCGATCAGCAAGAATCGCTTGGCTCCCGGAGTCCTAAGGCCATCCCACTTTGTGTCGTTGAGCTGCTTTTCAACTTCCTTTACCGAGGCGGTGGACCAACCGGCGTCGGCGGATCCCTTGGGCGCCATTCCCACTGCCGCCCAATACTCGGCGCTTAGACCGCGGGCCTTCAAATACAGCAGGAAAATCGGCAGCTCAATCGCGAACATCACCAGGACAGTGAAGAAAAACCAGTTCAACTCCCAGCCAAAGAGACTGAAGACCGGGTCGGATTCCCAAAACAGGATTGCGGATATGGCGACCGGAATACCGGTGACCACGATGTCCATCCACATCATTCGCTTGACGTTATTGCCAATGACTATTGGATAGAACCAGAGATAGGCAACCGCCAGAGTTGCCAAAAGATAGAAAACAACTAAAAGCTCATTCATGCTTGTTCCTCATCCAGCCAAAAGATCCCTTCGACCTTGACTTCTAAAACTGAGGCAATGCGAAGTGCCAACACCAGAGAAGGTGAGTACTCGCCTCGCTCAATGTAACCGATGGTTTGATAGTGAACTCCGACCTGCTCGGCGAGCTCTTGCCGAGTCAGTCCGGATAGGGTGCGCAGTTCTTCGATGCGGTTAGCTACCCGCTCTTCTTCAGACTTTGGTTTACGACCCATGTATGTAGCATAAATGCTATGTAGTAATAATGCAACAACTACATTGGAAGTTTTTTGACAGCAACGTGGGCTTTGGCTGCCCAAGTGTGCTTCTTGGCAAGTGATCCCAGGATCGCCACCAAAATCGGGAACCAAAAGTTCTTGATAATCCAGAAAACAACTTTTCTCATGCCAGTTTCCTCAGCTGTTCAAACACTCGGTCTTCATCGATTCGCCAAAATGCTACCTGCTTGTCATTGATTAGCAACACCGGAATATCGTCGGTGTATTTCTCAAACTCAGGCCTCGAGTCAATCTCTACTAGCTCCACCTGAAAGCCAGTGTCTGGATGCTCTGCGCTGAAACGGCCCAAAACCCTCGCCAGGTCATTCTCTGCGACCTCGCAGAGGTGGCAGCCCTGGCGCACAATCAAGGTGAGGTGAATTTGTTCTGGCACGTCACAAGCCTAAGTGTTTGCCTTAGCTGATTAGACTAAGCCGGTGCTAGAGCCCCAGGAAATAAAGCCCAAGATCGAGGCTGCGTTCTTCGACGTCGACAACACCCTGGTTCGTGGCTCAACCTCAATCCTTTTTGGCAAGGTTGCCTTCGCAGGTGGCGCGATCAAACGCCGCGACATCTGGCGCTTTATGTTTGAGCAGGTCATGTTTATCCGCAGGGGCGAGAAGAACTCCAAGATGGCGGACTTCAAAGATCGAGCATTACAGCTGACCAAGGGTCACCCAATTGCGGAACTTCGCGAACTGATTGACACGGTGTACGAATCCGAGATTCAGCCAAGACTTTGGCCGGAGGCTGTAGCAGCCCTAAAGGGTCACCTTGCAAAAGGCCGAGAGGTTTGGCTGATCTCGGCAGCACCGGTTGATCTAGTTCAGAAGATTGCTGATGCCCTTGGTGCAACTGGAGCCCTCGGAACCATTGTTGCCCACGACGGTGATGTGCTAACCGGTGAGCTAGTGGGAGAGCCGCTTCACGGCAAAGCCAAGCGCAAGGCAGCCAAGCGACTAGCTAAAGAACGTGGCATTTCGCTCAAGCGCTCTTTCGCTTACTCGGACTCTGTGAATGACCTACCGCTTTTGACCCTGGTTGGTCACGCGGTTGCGGTAAACCCAGACAAGGTCCTCAAGCGCTACGCCGAAGCAGCTGGTTGGTCGATCCTCCAGTTCAAGAAAAAAGAGCTAAAGGCCAATTCCTAACTCTTTAGCGCGGCAATGATTTCTGCGACCCTTTTCTCTTTAGTTGCATCGCTTTTCGCCAAATAGAAATTCTGAAGTTTTGCTTTGCGCTGAGCATCGGTTAGCAGACCCCAGGCCTCTGCTAGCTCGCTATTAGAAGCGAATACGGCGCTAATTACCTCAGGCACAACCTGAGCTTCGGCGAGGTCAAACAATGTCCACGAACCAGAACTCTTTGCCCGCTCGATTGCCTGCATGCCTGGTTCTTCAATTAGCCCCAACGCTTGCAATTCAATGATCTTTGCTTTGTTTCTGGCGGACCAACCGGAGCCTGGTTTGCGAGGTGAAATGTAGATCTTGGTCCTCAGATCATCGACCTTGCCGGGCACGCTGTCAATCCAACCGAAGCATAGGCACTCTTCAACAAGGGCATCCCAGCTGAGATCACTCAGGCCTGTTGACTGCTTGTGAAAGATAGCCCAAATGCCTTTGGGCCGCTGGTGGTTCTCTGCTAACCAACGTCGCAGATCGGCGCGCGAGCTAAAGGAAATCTCGTCTGCCTGAATCGTCATGGAGCAATCCTGCCAATAAAAAACCCGCCCGGAGGCGGGTTTTAGAGAAGATTTACTTCTTGTTGCGACGCTGGTGGCGGGTCTTGCGAAGGAGCTTACGGTGCTTCTTCTTAGACATACGCTTGCGGCGCTTCTTGATAATTGAACCCACGAAGACCTCACAAAACTTTTGTTACTGTCCGATTGGACAACCTTGTAAGTTTAGCCCTTACGTCTCAGGCGCTCAACCTCTGCATCAACATCAGATTCGGTAATTACCTTTTTCTGACCTGGTCCGTACGCATCGATTGCGGCAAACAGCGCTCCGACTCCCATGCCAAACATGACCCAGATTGGCCAGAAGGAGCTACCTGGGCTGGTCAGAAACCAAATTCCAGTGCACAGGATGCTCACGCCGACCCAAACGCCGAGGTATTGCTTGAAGTCCTGCTGCTTCTTTAGACGCTTGCGCGCGAAGTTTCTAATGTCTTGATCTTCGCTCATTTGGTGCGCCTAACCTTGGACTTGACCTCGGATGCGAAGTGCTTGGCCTCAGCCTTGACCTCGTCAACTACCTCATCGACCTTGTCGCGGGCAATCTTCTCAAAGTCTTTGGCGCTTCTAGCGGCTTCAACCTTTGCGTCCGCTAGCTTGCGACCTAGGCGGTGACCGAGGTCCTTAGCGTCAACATCGATGTCTAGTTCGTCGACCTTGGTCTTGAGCTGCTCGCCCAACCAGCCGGCCTTCTCGGTTAGCCAGTGGCCCAGCTTCTCGCCAGCATCTCCCAGGGCTTGGGAAAGCTCATCGCCCTCTTCGGCTTCAGCGTCGAAGCCAAGGGATAGGAAGTTGATCATCCAGTCTTCGATCTCCTCAAGTGGTTCTGGAACCACCGAGTAGAAACGCTTCTGGCCTTCTTCGCGGGCAGCAACCAGGCCGACCTCACGAAGAGTCTTCAGGTGCTTGGATACGGTTGGTTGGCCCAACTTGGTGCGCTCAACCAGTTCGGTCACGGTTAGTTCCCCGCTACCACCGGTGAGGTGAGAATCTAGAAGCGTCTCAAGCAGCACGCGTCTAGTTGGATCTGCAATTGCTTCAAAGATGTCTGCCATGCAATAAGACTATCCATGAATTTCAAGAGTTTGCGATTTCCCCAGCCCTTGCAACCGCTGCTTTTAGTGACCGCGAGAAAATGCCCTGAAGATCTGCCTCGTCTAGCGTTGCAATAATCCGCTCGGTGGTGCCGCCGGGGCTAGTTACCTTGCGGCGCAGTTCTCTTGGTTCCTCACCTGAGTTCGCAAGCAATTCGACCGAACCGGCAAGAGTTTGGCGGACCATGAGTTTGGCATCTGCCTCGCTAAAGCCCTCGGAGATTGCAACCTTCTCCCACTGCTCGATGATGTAGTAAACCCAGGCTGGACCTGAACCAGAGACTGCACTCAGCGCGTCAATCTTTTCCTCTGGAATCACTACCACCGAGCCAACTGCCTCAAACAAAGCCTTGGCAGCAGCAATCGCTTCAGGCGATGCAGATGCCGCAGAGGCCAGACCAGTTACGCCCTTACCAACCAGCGCTGGGGTATTTGGCATGGTGCGAATCAGGTTTGGGTTCTCATCCAGCACCGCTGCCATGGTGGCAAGTTTGATGCCGGCAGCCATCGAGATAACGACAACGTTCTTACCAATCTCGCCTTTGAGCTCAGTTAGGACATCAACAATTTGGTAGGGCTTTACGCCAAGCACAATTACATCTGCATCGCCCGCCATAAGCGCATTGGCATCCGGTGAGGTTTCGCCGGCCAGAGCACTAACTCCACGATCGCGCAGGGCCTTAGCCTTCGACTCGGTCCTTGTGGTGGCAGAGATCAATGGTTTTGGGTGACCAGCGGCTATTAGGCCATCGAGAACGGCTGAGCCCATTGAGCCGCTACCGATAAATGCAATGCGAAGATTGTCCATTTTCAAATCCTATGAGCCAAACACCAGTGGGTAGCCAATAAAGACAACAGCATCCATCAAAAAGTGCGCCAACACCAACGGTGCTACACGCTTTGTTTTGTGGAACCAGAAGGCAAAAACCAAGCCCATTACAAAGTTTCCAACGAATGCCGAGAAGCCTTGGTAGGAGTGATAGCTCGCCCTAAACAATGCCGAGAGCACGATCAGCCCCCAGATCGAAACCTCTGGCTTCCACCTGGAGAGCTTGGTCATAAAGAAACCAACGGCGATTACTTCTTCAAGCAGCCCCGCCTTTAGCGCAGCAAGCAAAAGAACCGGGATGGTCCACCAGTTATCACCAAGGGCGCTGGGAATTACCCTTGCAGTCAAGCCAAGTTCGAGCGCAAGGAAATACAAACCAATTCCCGGTATTCCAACACCAGCCGCAACCAGCACAACCTGTCTAAGGTCTGACCATTTAGGTTTCAGCCCAAGGCTTATGCCGTCCTGATTCAAAAAATAGATCGCCAGTAGAACTGGAACCAGAGCCAGAGCGATACTCGCAATTTGACTCACAAGGTCTAGCCAAGCTATTTCAGCAAGTGGTCTATTCAGGGTTGCGGTTGCCTTCGCAAGCCCGCCTTCTTGGGCAAGCTTGCGCAAGAGCGAGATGGTTGACCAGATAGCTGATGCTCCCAGGGACAGCATCAAAACCAGCCAAAACTCGTACTTATGGTTCTTTGTCACGTCTCAACTTTCAACACCAGTGCGTTTGAAGAGTTTAGGTGTCCTAGGTGTGAGTTAGGTTTCATTCGTGGCTAAGCAAAAAAGCGAATTCAAGTGTTCAGAGTGTGGCTGGACCACCGTCAAGTGGGCGGGTCGATGTGGTGAGTGCCAGGCCTGGGGCAGCCTCGATGAAACCAGCGGCACAACCAAAGAGGTCCGTGCAATAAAACTCAACGAGTCGCAAGCCGCTAGGCCCATCACTGAGATCGAAACCGGCGAAAGCCAAAGCCAACCAACCATGGTCGGAGAATTTGACCGCGTCCTGGGCGGTGGCTTGGTTCCGGGGGCTGCGATTTTGCTATCCGGTGAACCTGGTGTTGGTAAGTCCACCCTGCTGCTTGAGGTCGCATCTCGTCTTGCCAAGCAAGGCAAGAAGGTGCTCTATGTGTCCGCTGAAGAATCTGCCTCGCAGGTAAAACTGCGCGCCCAGCGAACCAACGCACTCACCCCAAATCTCTACCTTGCTGCCGAAACTGACTTGGCAACTGTGCTCGGTCAGGTTGAAGCGATTCGGCCAGAACTGTTTATTGTTGACTCGGTTCAGACCGTTGCTTCTAGCGATATCGATGGTGTTGCGGGTATGCCGGCTCAGGTTCGCGAGGTTGCAGCGAACCTCATTCGCACCGCAAAGCAAAATGGGATTCCACTGCTTCTAGTCGGGCACGTCACCAAGGATGGCTCGATTGCCGGTCCTAGAACTCTTGAGCACCTAGTAGATGTGGTCTGCCACTTCGAGGGTGATCGACAGACCTCACTGCGCTTTATAAGAACCCTAAAGAACCGCTTTGGTCCAACCGATGAGGTCGGCTGCTTCGAGCTAACCGGCGAGGGAATCTTGGAGGTCCCGGACCCAAGCGCGCTGTTTGTTTCCGGTTCCCTAAACCCGGTCTCCGGCACCTGCATCACCGTCACAGTTGAGGGCAAGCGCGCGCTCATCGCAGAGATACAGGCCTTGGTTGTTCACTCCACCTCGCCGCAGCCTAGAAGAGTCACCAATGGCGTCGATGCATCGAGAGTCGCCATGATTCTGGCGGTGCTAGAAAGAAGAGCAGGCATCTCGGTATCAGACAAAGATGTTTATGTTTCAACCGTCGGTGGAATGAAGATCACTGAACCGGCTGCAGATTTAGCTATTGCGATCGCGATTGCATCAGCAGTGAAAGACAAGCCAGTTAGCCACCAGGTAGCCGCCTTTGGTGAGATCTCACTAGCTGGCGAAATCAGAGGTGTCACCAATGGGTCACAACGCAACCAAGAAGCCCAGCGTCTTGGACATGCCACGGTGATCGGTGAAAAGGGTCAGCTGGTCAAAGCTGCAATCAACCAAGCAATTAGTTGAGGATGAAGGACTTCTCATCTGAGATAACGCCGTTGACTTCAACCTTGATTTTGTAGGTTGCACCGCCGGTTGGGACCAGGTCATTAGTCTCCGCATTACAGCCATTTTCAGAAGAGTAAACCTTTTCCCACGGCCCCTTCTGAGCAGAGAATGCCTGGTTCGCTGGCAAAACGACATCGGAGTCTGTTAGACCATCACGAAGACACTGCTTGGAGGACCAATAGGTCTGGTCTCCAGAAGTAATGGTGAAGAAGGTGCCGCGCAAGCCAACGTTGAACTTGCAGTCTTCCAAGCCGGTGTTGACAATCGAATACCAAATCATTGGCTGCTCATCAGCACCGAAGGTGTTGAGAGTTTCAGTCTCATTACCGATCATGACCTCAACCTGAACCACGCCCGGCTGGCAGACTGGCGCATCGCCAGCCGCTGGTGCTATTGCCTCAGCCGACACTGTGGCCGACTCGCTCATGGCAGGAGTAACAGGGCTTGGCGCGGCAGGTCCAAATGGGTTAGCGAAAGCGATCCAACCCCAGACGGCAACGATTAGCACGGCCAATAGGAGAACTCCGCGACGGCGGGCATAGATCTGTTGCTGGGTAGGCATGTGACAAATCTAGTTATAGGTATTTGAGCATGCGGGAGTTTCCCAGCGTGTTCTGCTTAACTCTCGCCAAATCCAAAAACTCAGCAACACCTTCGTCGTGCGAGCGAACCATCTCCGCATAGGTCTCAGCGTCAACTGGCATGTCAGAAATCTCTTCAAAACCGTGGCGGTGGAAGAAGTCAACCTCAAAGGTTAGGCAGAAGACTCGGTGAACCCCAAGAGCCCTGGCACGCTCTAAGAGCTCGCTCAGCATCGCTGCACCCAGGCCCTGACGCTTGTGGCCAAGGTCTACGGCAAGAGTTCTAACCTCAGCCAAGTCCTGCCACATCACGTGCAGGGCGCCAAAGCCAACAACTTCACCATCGAGTTCGGCAACTACGAATTCTTGAATGGATTCGTAAAGCTCAACCATTTCCTTACCGAGCAAGACGCGTTCAGCGACAAGTGGTTCGGCGATCTTTTGGATGCGCGGAACATCGCTGGTGCGGGCGGAACGAATCAAGAGCATTGGGCAATTATGGAGCAATTAGCCCTGAAGTGGGATCAAAACCTCATTGTGCCGAAGGAAAAACGGAGTCCAAGGTCCATCGAACCGGGCGTAAATGGCAGCTCCCGCGACCTCAATGTTCTTGGCAGCAAGCTTTTCTTTGAGAGCTTTGGCCTTGGAATCAAATAGCGGTTGGCTTGCCAATCCCGAGAATGAAACGGCAGCGAACTTGCCACCTGGATGCTCAGAAAAACTAAGTGTCTTATCCGAACTGGACGGCATCTGGCTCATCGACATGCTGGCCGGCATTACAAAAGACGTGACAAAACCCTCGTCTTTTTTGGCCTGCATCACAGGTGCGGTCATAGCAATTGACTTGCCGGCGTTATTGCCACCGAAGATGTAGTTTGCCAAGCGTCGAAATGACTGGTTCCCAGCTGTCGACATAGAGCCAAGCTCGTTAGTGCTCACCAGAATGTGCGGTGGGTACTGACGAATCTCGATGTCACCAAGGTTCTCAATGACTTGATAACCCAGCTTTTCGGTCATTTAGGAAACTACCGACTCTGCTGGCTCTGTTGAGACAAAGCTGAACTCTCCGGAGTTGAAATCAACCAGGATGTCCTGCGAGTTCTTGATGTCTCCACTGAGAATGCGCTCAGAAATTGCATCTTCAATCTCACGCTGCACAACTCTGCGCAAAGGTCTTGCTCCTAGAGATGGCTCGTAGCCAAGCTCAATTAGCTTCTCCTTGGCGCTGCTAGTCAGAATCAACTTCAGGTCACGGTCATCCAAACGCAACTGCAGACGCTTGATGAACAAGTCGACAATTAGCAGTAGCTCCTCGCGAGTGAGCTGTGGGAAGACGATTACCTCATCAACACGGTTTAGGAACTCCGGCTTGAAGTTTTGCTTCAGGGACTCGTTCACACGTGACTTCATCTGGTCGTAGTCGTTCTTTGAGTCACCTTCCAAAGTAAAGCCAAGGGCTCCGCGATTGATCTCTCTAGAGCCAAGGTTGGTGGTCATGATGATTACGGTGTTCTTAAAGTCAACGACTCGACCCTGGCCATCGGTTAGACGACCCTCTTCCAATATCTGAAGCAGCGAGTTGAAGATGTCTGGGTGAGCCTTTTCGATCTCGTCAAAAAGCACAACAGAGAACGGCTTGCGACGAATCTTCTCGGTTAGCTGTCCGCCCTCGTCGTATCCAACGAATCCCGGAGGAGCACCAAACAGTCGAGACACAGTGTGCTTTTCGCTGTATTCGGACATGTCCAAAGCAACCAAGGCGTCTTCGTCATCGAATAGGAACTCTGCAAGAGCCTTTGCCAACTCGGTCTTTCCAACACCGGTAGGGCCGGCGAAGATGAATGATCCAGAAGGACGCTTTGGATCCTTTAGACCCGCACGCTGGCGGCGAATGGTCTTGGATAGCGCAGCGATTGCTAGGTCCTGACCGATAACCCGCTGGTGCAGTTCCTGCTCCATGAAAATCAACTTCGCGCCTTCTTCTTCAGAGAGGCGGAACACTGGAATGCCGGTTGCCTGCGCAAGTACCTCTGCGATTAGGCCCTCGTCAACGATGCCAGGCTTTTGGACATTGCCCTCGCGGAATTCCTTCTCCATGCGCATCTTCTCGGCGGTGAGCTTCTTCTCCTCATCGCGCTTGGTGGCAGCAAGTTCGAAGTCCTGGTCCGCAATTGCCTGCTCCTTGGCCTTCTTTACAACCGAAACCTTGTCTTCCATATCGCGAAGTTCCGGTGGGGAAGATAGGAAGCTGAGGCGCAATCTTGCACCGGCCTCATCGATTAGGTCAATCGCCTTGTCCGGTAGGAAGCGGTCTGAAACATAGCGGTCAGACATGGCAACGGCTGCAACGATTGCTGCGTCGGTGATGGAAACCTTGTGGTGAGCCTCGTAGCGATCGCGCAGTCCCTTGAGGATGTTGATGGCCATCGCAGGGGTAGGTTCTGCAACCTGGACCGACTGGAAGCGACGAACCAGAGCTGCATCTTTTTCAAAGTGCTTGCGGTACTCATCCAAGGTGGTGGCACCAATTGTCTGCAGTTCACCGCGAGCCAACATTGGCTTGAGGATAGAGGCTGCATCGATTGCACCTTCGGCCGCTCCAGCACCAACCAGGGTGTGAATCTCATCGATGAAGGTGATGATGTCACCGCGAGTGCGGATCTCCTTGGTCACCTTCTTGAGGCGCTCCTCGAAGTCACCGCGGTAGCGAGAACCAGCAATCAGGCTTCCCATATCCAGGGTGTAAACCTGCTTGCCGCGCAGGGTCTCTGGAACGTTGTTAGAAACAATCGCCTGAGCAAGACCTTCAACAACCGCGGTCTTACCAACACCTGGCTCACCAATCAGAATCGGGTTGTTTTTGGTGCGGCGAGAAAGAATCTGCATGACGCGCTCAATCTCACGCTCGCGACCAACAACCGGGTCCAACTTCCCCTCGGCAGCTGCCTGGGTGAGGTTACGACCGTACTGGTCCAAAATCTGTGAGCCCTTTGGCTGTGGGTTGGTCTCGCCGCCAACTGCGACAGACTCCTTGCCCTGGTAGCCGGAGAGAAGCTGAATAACCTGCTGGCGAACCTTGTTGGTGTCTGCACCCAACTTGGTTAGCACCTGAGCTGCAACGCCTTCACCCTCGCGAATCAGGCCGAGCAGCAGGTGCTCGGTTCCGATGTAGCTGTGACCCAGTTGCAGTGCCTCGCGAAGCGATAGCTCGAGAACCTTCTTGGCTCTCGGGGTGAATGGAATGTGACCGGATGGTGCCTGCTGACCCTGACCGATGATTTCTTGGACCTGCTCGCGAACCTGCTCTAGGTTGATGCCGAGCGCTTCTAGCGCCTTGGCCGCTACGCCTTCACCCTCGTGGATCAATCCGAGCAGAATGTGCTCGGTGCCGATGTAGTTGTGGTTTAGAAGCTTGGCCTCTTCTTGGGCAAGCACGACCACGCGTCGGGCCTTGTCGGTAAATTTCTCGAACAAGTTGGCACCTCCAAAATCTCTAATGGAAATGCTAGGTGGCGATTGGGGTAACTACTAGGGCTGTTCGCCCAAGGCGTTAGCGCGCTTTGCACGCTCCTCGGCCTCGATCTTGGCGTAGGTGTCGCGCTCGCCCTTATCGGCTCTCAAAATTGAGCGCAGCATGATCCAAAACAACACACCAACTAGAGCTGGTGGAATCAGGGAAATCAGCGCGTCAATCAGCATTTCGGTCGGGTTCATAATCGCTACTTCACCAGCGGGAACAGGATGGTTTCGCGAATACCCAAACCGGTCAGGCTCATTAGCAGGCGGTCAATACCCATACCCATTCCACCCGAGGGTGGCATACCAAATTCCAAAGCCTTGAGGAATTCCTCATCCAGCTTCATTGCCTCCGGGTCGCCGGACTTGGCAAGTTCCATCTGAGCCATAAAGCGCTCACGCTGAACCACAGGGTCAACTAGCTCTGAGTAGCCGGTGGCCTGCTCGAAGCCGCGAATGTAAAGGTCCCACTTCTCAACTACACCTGAGATTGAGCGGTGGTCACGAGTCAAAGGTGAGGTGTCAACTGGGAAGTCGGTTACGAAAGTCGGACGGTCAAGACCAGGCTTTACAAAGTGCTCCCAAAGCTCCTCGACATACTTACCGTGCAGCGGGTGCTCAATATCAATCTCGACACTCTTTGCAAGCTTTTTGAGTTCAGCCATGTCGGTCGCCGGAGTGATCTCAACACCAGCTGCCTCAGACAGTGAGTGGAACATCGACATCTTTGGCCAGGTACCGCCAAGGTCATTTTCGGTACCATCATAGAGCGCTACCTGGTGGGTGCCAAAGACATCCATAGCGGCATTTTGGATTAGGTCTTGAGTCAGCTGCGCCATGGTGTGGTAGTCGCCGTAGGCCTCATAGGCCTCGAGCATCGCAAACTCTGGCGAGTGAGTGCGGTCAGCACCCTCGTTTCTAAAGTTGCGGTTTACCTCGAAGACTCGCTCTAGGCCTCCAACGACAGCACGCTTTAGAAAAAGCTCAGGCGCGATACGAAGAAACAGCTCGGTATCAAAAGCGTTCGAGTGGGTCTTAAACGGACGTGCCGAAGCACCGCCGTGGACAACCTGCAGCATTGGAGTCTCGATCTCCATGAATGCTCGGTTTGCAAAAGTGTTTCGAATCGACTGCATAACCTGAGCGCGAATCTTCACTACCTCGCGAGCGCGGTCACGAACGATTAGATCGATGTAGCGGTGACGGACTCGGAACTCTTCACCCAGTTCGTTGTGCAGATTAGGTAGCGGCCTGATGGTCTTAGCCGCCATCAACCACTCATCCGCCAAGATGCTTAGCTCACCGCGCTTGGAGGTTATTACCTCACCGCGAACAAAGACGTGGTCACCAAGGTCAACCAGTTCTTTCCAAGACTCAAGGGTTTCTTCGCCGACCTTGTCTAGGGAGATCATGGCCTGGATTCGCTCGCCGGTTCCGGACTGCAAGGTGGCAAAGCAAAGCTTTCCGGTGTTGCGCAAAAACATGATTCGACCAGCGACCGAAACCTCATCGCCGGTAGAAATATCTGCCTCAAGGTTTGGATAGTGAGCGCGGACTGCCTCAATGGTGTGAGTGATAGGAAGCGAGACCGGGTAAGCGGAAGAGATCTGGTTTAGTCGCTCACGCTTTTGCATGCGAACGGCAATCTGCTCTGGAAGGTCGTCGACCTCAATCTCTTGCTCGCTCACGATTTCCTATCGATATACACATTGTCAATTAGTCGAACCTCGCCAACCTTGGCCGCCACAATCAGCGCTGCCCTGGTAAGTCCTGGTTCGGTTGGTTCAAAGCTATCCGCATCGACTAGCTCTAGATACTCAAGTTTAGCCTCAGGGGAAATCTCCGCTCTAGCTAGCTCCAGCACTTGTTGTCGAGTGCTGCCTTTTTCTCCAGCAAACAAAGCTGTACTCAAAGACAGCGCGGCTGGGATGTCCTGGGCGGTAAGGAACTTGTTTCTTGAAGAAAGTGCCAGGCCAGACTCGTTGCGAATGGTTTCACCAACCACCAACTCAATTGGAGAGCGGCGCCCAGAACTAATCTGCTCACTCAGCATCTGCTTCACAAGCGCGACCTGCTGAGCATCTTTTTGTCCAAAGAAAACACAGTCCGGCTCAACAATGTCAAAGAGTCGATTCACAACGGTCAACATTCCATCAAAGTGACCTGGGCGAGATTCCCCCTCAAACCCCTCCCCGATAGCACCTGCGGTTAGCTGCTTTACCGGGGAGGCTGCTGGATAAACCTCTGAGGAACCTGGTGCAAAAAGCACTTCGACATCGTGGTCCGAAAGCAAATTGGCATCGATTCCCAAGGTCCTGGGATAGGTATCAAAATCCTCATTGGCACCAAACTGCAGCGGATTCACAAATACCGAAACCACCACAAAATCACAGCGCTCTTGAGCAAGCTGAACCAGAGATAAGTGCCCCTGGTGCAGTGCTCCCATGGTTGGCACAAAACCAATTCGTGCGCCGGCGCTTCGCTTCTGTGAGATCAATTGGCGAAGTTCTGATACCGAGTGAATTAGTTGCATTAGAGCAAATCCTCAGGATCTAAAGGGGCAACCGGCTGATAGAGCGCTTTGTCAACGGCACTTCTCACAACCGGCCCAATCAGCTTGGCAGGAGCCTCCACGCCGGCTTCCTCCAAGATTCCAATCGCCTGCTGAACCACCAATGAGGAGAAGCTACTGGCGACCTCGAATGCCTCGGCATAGGCAGCGCGCTGATGCTCTTGAACCACCAGCGGCTCACCGCCGAGTTCGATGGCCAATGCCTGAGCGATTGGCAAAAGCATCTCAGGAGCGCTGATCGCAATCGTGCTGTTTTTCAAAACCAGTAGGTCCATGCTGGTGCCCGTGAAGTGCATCACCGGATGCAGCGCAATCGGAACCGCCCCTAACTGAGCAGCCGAAGCCAGCACTCCGTAACCGCGAAGTGGTGAGAGGTGAGCGACTAATTTCTTTGGCCCAAAAAGCCCAAGGTCGGTCAAACCATCGCAAACAATTTCGACATCGGAATATGGAACCGCGAGTAGCACCAGGTCGGCATCCTCGGCAACGGCTGCCATTCCAGCAATAACCAAATCCGGTAGCAGGGTCTCTACTCGCTCAATTGCCTCTGGAGAGTCGACAGCTGCGCCAACTAGTTCGTGGCCAGCCTGAGCCCAAGCCTTTGCTAAAACAGGTCCGGCTGGCTCGTTGCCTACGAAACCGATCTTCACGCTGTTTCTCCATCTGGATCTTTAGGAAGCCTGCAGTTGTATTCGGCCCCGAGGCCTCCAAGATACATCAGCAGCGATGCCCCAACGCCAACCAAAGTGGGCAGCACTAAGCCGGTTGGGGAAATCGAAAACAGCCAGAGCCAAACAAGTTGACCGATGTGCCAACCAAGGAATCCCAAACCGGTGATCATCACGGCACGAGCTAGCACTAATAGCCGGAAGGACAAAAGCGGGTCTGGTCGCTTGACCGACTGCTGCTGAGCTTTCTCAAGCTGATTGCGATACCGAAAGATTGGAAAAGTCGCGCCGTAAATTCCGATGCCAATGGCTATCAAGCTGGTTGCCAAAAACGCATCGGTCGCTGGAAACCCAAGCCCAAATCCGGTTGCGAGTTGACCTGCACCAGCTCCGGAAATTCCACCAAACAGAAACCAACCAATTAGAAAGCGGACGTCTAACTTCATTCGAGCTTCCAAACCTGGTTTGCCAATTTGGCCGCTAGGTCAATGACCTTGCCATGGCCCGGCAATACTGCATCAGGGTCAAGCTCTGCCCAGGGCACCAAGACAAAGGCCCTTTCAAAGGCTCTCGGGTGGGGGATTATCAAAGACTTAGTTTCGATTAGTTCACTGCCGTAGGTGATGATGTCGATATCCAGCGTCCTTGCTGCCCAGCGCTCTAATCGCACTCGTCCGAAGTGATTCTCAACTTCATTTAGTGCCGCCAGCAAACGCTTTGGCTTGAGTTTGGTAGAAACCTCAATCACCCCATTTAGGTAATTCGGCTCCGATTGATCGATTCCCTTTGAGGTCATCGCAAAAGATTCGTAGAGCCCGGACTGTCGTTTGACCGAGATGTCAGGATGCGCATCAATTTGCAAAACTGCATCGCGGATGGTCTGCACCCGGTCACCAAGATTGCCGCCGAGCGCGAGGATCGCCCTAGTCTTCAAACCGACCGCTTTGGACGCTTACTGAGACATCTTCAAAACCGTGCTCGATAGGAGCGTGAGGTTTGTGAACGGTTACCTTCACGGCTGCAATCTTGCTATCCGATGCAGAAACGGCAGCCAAGCAAGCCGACGCCAAAGACTCAATTAGGTCGAAGCGATTACTGGTTGCGGTCACATGCAAAAGGTCAGCGATAGCCGCATAAGAGACGGTTGAAGAAAGCTGGTCTTCCTCCTCGGCCTCTACCTGGTAGCGGCAGTCAATCAAAAAGATTTGCCCGAAGTCCTTCTCGTGCTGCAGCACACCGTGGTAACCGAAGACCTCTAGGCCTCTAAGTTCAATTGTGTAGCGCACTAGATCGACTCCTTGAGCTTTTTCACAATTGCAATTGTGTCAGCGGTTAGCTCCACATTGTGGACCCTAACCCCCCAAAGTCCGCGCTGTAACAGCAGCGCCGTCAGCACGGCAGTTGCCACGTCTCTGCGTCCGTTTGCCACCGACCCCGGATCTTCCTCATCGAGCGCAGCTGCTAAGAATCGCTTGCGAGATGCCCCCACCAACATTGGAAGTCCAAGGTTCTTGAGCTCATCAAGGCGGGCAACCAGCTCCCAGTTCTCGGGTATGTTCTTGGCAAATCCAAGTCCTGGATCAACCACAAGTCGTGATCGGTCGATGCCGGCTGCAACCGCCATTGCCACCTGCTCACTGAGTTCGGCAACCACATCCTTGGCAATATCCTGGTAGCCGGTTAGCTGGTCCATGACATTGGAGTGGCCTCGCCAGTGACCAAGGATGTATTTGCAACCAAGCGGTGCGATGGACGCAAACATCGCCTTATCAGCCAGTCCGCCAGACACATCGTTAACGTAATCCGCTCCGGCCAGAACCGCCAACTTTGCGGTCTGCGCGTTCATGGTGTCTACAGAAACTTCGACATCTAGCTCGGCCTTGATTGCTTTTATAACCGGGATAACGCGAGCTTGCTCTTCTTGCAGCGATACCCGTAAGGCACCCGGACGGGTTGATTCGCCACCAACATCGACGATGGTGGCACCTTGTGAAACTAAAAGCTTGGCTTGGGCGAGGGCTTGATCTAGCTCTAAAAACTGACCGCCGTCACTAAAAGAGTCCGGAGTGGTGTTCACCACTCCCATGATCTTTGGGGCAAACCAGCTCATGACCCACGACTAATCAAACCCATGATCTCTGCGCGCAGCAGAGGGTCTGAGAATTCGCCCCGAGTTGCCATGGTGATGGTGTTCACCTCTGGCTGTCTAGCGCCGCGAGATGCCACACACTGATGTCTGGCCTCAATAACAACCAAGACGCCACGGGCCGAAAGACCGGTCTCAATGGCATCCGCGACCTGTGCGGTTAGGTTCTCCTGCAGCTGTGGACGCGATGCCAAAATCTCAACCACGTTAGCCAAACGACCAAGACCTGCAACCTTTTCGTTTGGCAGGTAGGCGATGTGAGCAACTCCAGTGAATGGAAGTAGGTGGTGTTCGCAAATCGAAACCAGCTCGATGTCTTTGAGAATGACCGCCTCGTTGTGCTCCGCGGCGAAGTTATCCGCCAAAGGCTCAAGTGGGTCTTGACCGATTCCCTTGAAAAAAGCCGCATAGGAGTCGGCAACCTTTGAAGGGGTTGCGGCTAGTTCAGGGCGATCTGGATCCTCGCCAATTGCAAAAAGCAGTTCGCGGACCGCACTGCGGATTCGATCAGCTTGCACTTTCTTCCTTGGACTCAGTTTGTGGTTTTGGCTCTTCTGGAAGTGCCTCAAGCTGCTTTACCCTGCGCTTTGGAACCGCAATTGGTCCCTTGGTGGAAACAGCGCGCTTGGAAGAAGAGCGCCAGGTTGCACGCTCAGGAAGCTTCTTGATGCC
This sequence comes from Microbacteriaceae bacterium, assembly GCA_027487865.1. Taxonomy (GTDB): domain Bacteria; phylum Actinomycetota; class Actinomycetes; order Actinomycetales; family Microbacteriaceae; genus Aquiluna. The sequence goes on along the minus strand of JAIYCT010000002.1, from coordinate 81,394 downwards.
CTTGAAGATCTTGGCGACCTCATCTTGGTTCAGGGTCTCCTGCTCCAAAAGCGCTTTGGCCAATTTGTCCAGGATCAATCTGTTCTGAGTAATGGCCTTGTGGGCCTCGTCAAGTGCAGTCTCCAAAATCAAGCGCACTTCGATGTCCACCTGCTGGGCCATCTCGTTTGAGTAGTCTCGGTGAGATCCAAGTTCGCGACCCAAAAATGGCTCAGAGGCACTTGAACCAAGTGAAATGGCTCCGACCTTCTGGCTCATGCCGAAGCGGGTAACCATGGTGCGTGCTGTACTGGTTGCCTTCTCGAAGTCGTTCGAAGCTCCGGTGGTTGGATCCTTGAAAACAATTTCCTCTGCAATGCGGCCACCCATTGCGTAAGCGATCTGGTCAAGCAGCTGGTTGCGAGTGATCGAGTAGCGATCTTCCATCGGCATCACCATGGTGTAACCAAGCGCTCTGCCTCTAGGCAAAATGGTGATTTTAGTGACCGGGTCAGAGTGGTTGAGCGCTCCTGCAACTAGTGCGTGACCAGCCTCGTGGTAGGCGGTGATTAGGCGTTCGTGATCGCGCATTAGGGTGGACTTCTTCTGCGGTCCTCCGATGACGCGGTCGATGGCCTCGTCGATAATTTCGTTGTCAATTACCTTGCGGTTTAGACGCGCAGCCAAAAGCGCCGCCTCGTTTAGCACATTCGCTAGGTCTGCTCCGGTGAAGCCAGGGGTGCGACGAGCAACAAGTTCTAGGTTTACATCTTCTGAAAGCGGCTTGTTCTTCGAGTGAATCATGAGAATCTGCTCGCGGCCCTTTAGATCAGGTGCGTTCACGCCAACCTGGCGGTCGAAGCGGCCTGGACGCAATAGCGCGGGGTCCAAGACGTCAGGACGGTTGGTTGCGGCAATCAAGATCACATTCGAGCTGGTGTCAAAACCATCCATCTCAACCAAAAGCTGGTTCAGGGTCTGCTCGCGCTCATCGTTTCCGCCACCGATACCGGTGCCGCGGTGACGACCAACGGCGTCAATCTCGTCTACGAAGATGATTGCGGGAGAAGCCTGCTTGGCCTGCTCGAACAGGTCACGCACTCGAGATGCACCGACACCGACAAACATTTCGACAAAGTCAGAACCTGAGATTGAGAAAAACGGCACGCCAGCTTCGCCGGCAACCGCCTTGGCAACCAAGGTTTTTCCGGTTCCGGGAGGGCCATAGAGCAAAACTCCGCGTGGAATCTTTGCGCCCATCTCCTGGAACTTCTTTGGGTCCTTGAGGAAGTCCTTGATTTCAACCAGTTCTTCCATGGCCTCATCGATACCGGCAACATCCTTGAAGGTGATGTTCGAGGTTTCTTTGGTGACCATCTTGGCTTTGGACTTACCGAAGTTCATTACTCCGCGTCCGCCGCCAGACATCGAACCCATGAGGAACCAGAACAGCGCCAGGATGATTACGAAAGGAAGTAGCGATCCCAAAAGCGCAAGATACCAGGGGGTGCGCAGCACCTCATCGGTCCAGCCCTCGGAAATAGTTGCATCGGCAACGGCCGCGGTTACCGCAACTTCGCGGCCTTTCACGTAGAAAAACTGAATCTGCTCGCCGTATTCGACGTCTTTGTTGATCAGGGTGACATCAACTCTCTGGTCACCATCGAAAATCTTGACAGTCTTTGCTTTACCGGTTTCGATTAGCTCTAGACCGACCTGGGTGTCGACCTTGGTGAACTGCTGGGTGGACATCAGCTGGCTGCCGATCAGCAGCACACCGAGTGCAAGACCAACCCAAAGCCATGGGCCGCGCAAAAACTTCTTCATCTTCATGTGGGCGTATGCCCCTTCCCTAATCTCTAGCTGTAGACGCTTGGCGAGAGGATGCCAACGCCATCGAGTGAGCGGTACTGCTCGTTGTAATCCAGACCGTAACCAACTACGAACTCATTCGGGATATCAAACCCCACCCATCTGACAGCTATTTCAACCTTGGCGGCATCTGGCTTTCGAAGCAGGGTAACAATCTCTACTGATGCTGCCCCACGAGCCTTCAAATTAGCTGTGAGCCAAGAAAGGGTTAGGCCGGAGTCGATGATGTCCTCAACGATCAGAACGTTGCGGTCTTTGACATCGGTGTCTAGGTCTTTGAGAATTCGAACCACGCCAGAGGAAACAGTTCCAGAGCCGTAGGAAGAAACCGCCATCCAGTCCTGCTTGGTTGGAATCTGCATCGCCCTTGCAAGGTCTGCCATAAATGGCACAGCACCCTTGAGGATTCCCAGCAGCAGGACGTTCTTGTCCTTATAAAACTCGTCGATTGGTGCAGCAAGCTCTGCGATGCGGGCTTGGATCTGCTCCGCGGTAACCAATACCTCTTTGATGTCTGGGTGGTTCAGATGCACTAGCAGGCTCCTGGTGTTGGTGGCTTGGACCTTGTAAAAATCAACAGGTCTTTTACCCGCTCTACTGTAATGCCAGAAAGCGAGGCAGATTTCTGCCCGTGCCAATTGGTAATAAGTGCATCAATGGCTTCAATCTGCGCCGCTGAGATTGCCCTTGCACCAGCCCGAGAGGCAATCATGTGCAATGCCATGGTCCTGACCGCGCTTGGCTCAGCCGCAAGCTTCGAAACCAAATAGCTGACCGAGCTGGCAGAACCGGAGTCCTTTGAATCGATAACCAACTGGGCTGCGATGCCGGTTAGAACTTCCTCGGCCTCAGAAACTTGGGCTGCGGTTCTCGAGAGCGACTTAGCAATGCCTGGACCCAGCTCCTGCTCCATCAGATCCAATAGCTTTCGAGCACGAACCCGAAGAAACTGTGGGTTCTCATTGTGAGGGTCTTCCCAATAGCTAAGTCCCTGGTCCTCACAAGCTTCTCGCAGCGAGCTTCGACTAAGCCCAATTAGTGGCCTTGCAATTGCTCGAGCCGGGTCATAGCTATCCATACCCGCGAGCGCCGACAATCCAGAGCCGCGAGACAGAGCGAGTAGAACAGTCTCGGCTTGGTCTTCTAGGTTGTGCCCGAGTAACACCAGATCAGCCGCTTGAGAAATGCGTACTTTCTCAAACGCCTGGTAGCGAGCATCCCTGGCTGCAGCCTCCATGCCGTTTCCAGATAGCTCAACGTCAACCTTCTCGACAATCACGGGGCTCAATCCCAATTCCTCACAGGTCTGTTTGGCCTTGGCGGCAACCTCATCACTGCCATCCTGTAGCTGGTGATCCACAATCACTGCCCCTGCCGTAAACCCCATTCGCGGTGCTTCGAACGCGGTGGCAGCAGCCAGTGCGATCGAATCTCCACCGCCAGAACACGCCACCAAAACTAGCGATCCTTCCGGCAAACCAAGACTTTCGAGCTGCTCGCGAACAGCGCGTCTGGCGTCGGCCATGGCCGGAGTGAGCCTAGGACGCTGTGTCATCTGTCTCGATTCGGTAATCTTTATTACAGAAGCCTATTGAGGAGAAGCCGTGTCTTACGACGTAGTTATTGAGATTCCAAAGGGAAGCCGCAACAAGTATGAGGTTGACCACGAAACCGGTCGCGTATTTTTAGACCGCGTGCTGTTCACCCCGTTTGTTTACCCAACCGACTACGGCTTTTTTGAGAACACCCTCGGTGGCGATGGAGACCCGCTAGACGCCCTTGTGCTACTTGAGTTCCCACTGTTCCCGGGCGTTGGCGTGAAGGTTCGCGCGGTTGGAATGTTGGTTATGGAAGATGATGGCGGAGTGGACGAGAAGGTCCTCTGTGTTCCAGTGAAGGACCCACGCTGGAGCCACATCCAGGACCTTGGCGACGTTAGCTCTCAGGTCAAGAACGAGATCGAGCACTTCTTCTCGCACTACAAGGACCTAGAGCCTGGCAAGTGGGTAAAGATTCAGGGTTGGAAAGACAAGGCTGCAGCCGAGGAAGTTATCGCTGCGGCATACGCCAACTACAAGCACTAGGGCGCTAAGTTTGGGCTATGCATAGCCCAGAAACTTCTTCCATCGACGTTGGAATCATTGAGCTCTTAGATAACTACTTTGAGGTTATCCACGCCCAGGACATGGACCTTTTTGACAAGGTCTTCCATGTTGACTGCACCCTCTACGGGGTAAATGACAATCAAACCGTGCTTCGCCCATACCTTGCCTATCGCGATGCGGTAGCCAACAGACAATCTCCAAAGGAACTTGGCAATCCGAGAAAAGACGAGATTCTTGATTTTGATCAAATCTCCGAGAACATGGCGTGGGCCAAGGTTCAGCTGCAACAGTTTGGCGGCGTAATGCAGGACTACCTAAACCTCGTAAAGCTTGATGGCAAGTGGTGGATCATCGCCAAGCTCTACGAGCAGGTTGGCACCTACTAGTTAGCTGTTGGCCTAGCCGCGTAAGGGAAAAGCTCACCGTAGCGAACCGGAACAATTCGAACAGTTCTAGCTGGGTTTGGTGCCTCAAGCATCATTCCGCCGCCTAGATAGATAGCGGTGTGGTACTTATCCCCCGAGAAGCTCGATGACCTAGTCCACCAAATCAAATCTCCGCGCTGAGCATCCTGGAATGGCACCAGTTTCTGGTTCGAAGCCATGATGTTGAACTGCGCGGTTGCCGAGTGCCAACCGATGTAAACACCAACTGAGGCATAGCTCTTCATCGTGATACCCGAGCAATCCCAGATATCTGGACCCGAGCCACCAAGCACATATCGCTCACCAAGCTGCGCTGAAGCAAAACCGATAGCGCGTTCTACCAGGTCGCTGTTTGGTGCACCAACGGTGTAAAGCTCAGGTGCGGTAGGAGCATCCTTGACCGCGTTCTGGCGACGCTCTGCCTCAAGACCCTCGCGACGCTGACGCTCAAGATCCGATGCGGTGTCCTTCAGATTGGCCAGCTGCCCCAACATCGATGCTCGCTGTGACTCCGACTCGTTCACCTTGGCAATAACTGCATCGGCTGCTGCCTTGGCTTCACGATAAAGCTTCTCGGAAGCCGCTCTTCTGGTTTCTAATTCGGCCTGAGCACTAGACAGCTCAGCCGCAAGCGCCTTGGCGTCAGACTGCTTTTGCATCGCCTGCTCATACATAACCTGGGTTCGCTGCGCTACGACATCGCTTGCTCCAAGCTGATACAGCAGCTCATCGGAACTCTCCGGGTTGAAGAAAATCTCTAGGGTGGTGTTGCCGCTGGTGCCCTGGCGATACATTCTGGCCACGATCTGACCCAGCATGGTCTTGGCTTCGCCGGCCTCTTCTTCGGCGGTCTTGACCTTGGCCTCAAGGCCCTCGACCTTGTCCGCCATGATCTTTACGGCTTGCTTGGCCTGGTTGTACTGCTCGTTCTTTTGAAGCGCTACCGACTCAAGCGCATCGGCCTCATCTTGGAGTGTGTTCAAGATGCCCTCGATGCGAGAAATCATCTTCTTTTTCTCTTCGACGTTGCGCTTGGCAGCGGCAACCTCGGCAGCGGTTGGGTAATCCGGAACCGCGTAGGCAGGTGAAAGTGCAAATCCAGTGGCGATGAGAATCATGCCCGCAATGGCAGCAATGATTGATTTAGAGCGCTTTGGCATGACACCTCCTGCCTTCAAATCTAACCCGAACTTTCAAGTATCACCTGAGAGTTCCCAAAGTGTTGCGCAACATGCCTTTTAACGGGTAATGTTGTGCCTCGGTGCTTTTGAAGAAGCCAGCTTCGCGGCCCCATCGTTTAGTGGCCTAGGACGCCGCCCTTTCACGGCGGTAGCACGGGTTCGAATCCCGTTGGGGTCACTCGGGCGATGTTGAAAGTACCACTCTGGCTCCGTAGCGCAGTTGGTTAGCGCGCCGCCCTGTCACGGCGGAGGTCGCGGGTTCAAGTCCCGTCGGAGTCGCTTCGCTTATATAGCGAATGGGGAGAATTCTCTCCAGGCTCTGTAGCTCAGTTGGTAGAGCGAACGACTGAAAATCGTTAGGTCACCGGATCGACGCCGGTCGGAGCCACCGCACAGAGAGGCGGACAGTGACGATACTTTTCGGACTACTGTCCGCCTTTTCTTATGGTTATGCCGACTTTGTTGGAGCACTCGCTGCCAAAAAAGTAAGAGCAATCACTGTCACCACAATCGCCTTTATTTTTGGCTTGGTTATCTCAGCTGGACTCAGCCTTTTCGTCGGAGCTAATTTCAGTCAAGCCGCAATCACCTCCGGAATCTATGCCGGAATTGCCTCTGGCGTCGCAATCACCTGCCTCTACGCGGCACTGGCGCTGGGTCCAATATCGATTGTCAGCCCGCTAACTGCCGTGCTGAGCGCGCTGATCCCTGTGGCCTACGACCTGGCAACTGGAGCAAGGCTTGGATCATTTGCAATGGTAGCGATTGTCCTGGTTTTGGTGGCTGTGGTTTTGGTGGCATTTATTCCTGGACAGGACTTTAGGCTCCCATCGCTTCATGCGGTGCTCTATTCACTAGGTGCCGGAGTTGGCTTCGCGGGCATCTTCGTGTTCCTTGATGGAGCCCCTAGCGACAGTGGGCTTGCCACTTTGATCGTGATGCGCGTTGTCGGCATTGCTTTGATGCTTGCCGGTTTGACCTTGGCCTTCCTCAGATACCGCCCAAAGCAGTTTTTGGAAACCTCCATATTTGGTCGGTCATTGATCTGGTTGGTGCTGCTTGCAGCATTGGGCGATGTGCTTGGCAACGTGTTCTTCTTGGTTGCCACCCGTGCCGGCGAGTTGGCTATCGCAGCGGTGCTTACTTCTTTGTATCCGGTGGGAACAATCCTGCTGGCGCGTATAGTGCTCAAGGAGCGCATTGCTAAAAGCCAGTCGCTCGGAATCGTTTTAGCAATTGGGGCGTGCGTCCTAATTGCAATTGGAAAACCCGCCTAAGTCAGGAAAAAATGTCTCAAACCAAAAACCGCTGGATCGCTCTGGTCTTTATCTCGATGGCCATCTCTTTGGTGATCATCGACGGCACCATCGTCAACACCATTTTCCCCGCGGTCATCGAAGACCTAAGCCTCAGCTCAACCGAGGTGCAGTGGGTCCAGGAAAGCTACGTGCTGGTTTTTGCATCGCTACTTTTGGTTTGGGGATCGCTAGCCGACCGCTACGGCCGCAAGCTGCTTCTGGTAGTTGGAATCGTGATCTTTGTTTTGGCTTCGGTATGGGCGGGTAACACCGATAGCGCTGAGACCATGATTTTGGCCCGTGTGATTCAGGGCATTGGTGGAGCCATGGTTTTGCCAACCACTTTGTCTTTGGTGAATGCGAATTTCGAGGGTAAAGAGCGCGGTATTGCCTTTGCTATCTGGGGTGCCACCATCGGTGGAATGGTTGCGGTTGGACCGGTGCTTGGTGGCTGGTTGGCCACCGACTTCAGCTGGCGCTGGGCGTTTTTGATCAACCTGCCACTTGGCGTGATCATCGTTGCTGGACTTTGGTACTACCTCGGAGAATCCAAGTCCGAGCAGCGTAAGGGTGGCATCGACTGGGTCGGTGCAATCATCTCGGTGGTTATGTTCTCGACTTTGGTCTTTGGTCTTATCGAAGGTCGCGTTTACGGCTGGTGGGAGCAGACCAAGAACCAGTTTGAGCTCTTTGGATTTGTTTGGCCAGCCGATGCCATTTCTGTAATCCCGGTTTCGCTTGCTATCTCGGTTGTCTCAACCGTGCTGTTTGTGCTTTGGGAGCGCAAGCGCGAGGCTGCACACAAGAATGTGCTGCTAGATCTGAACCTATTTAGCATCGCTTCATTTAGAAACGGTTCTATCGCAGCCGCCATCATCTCGATGGGTGAGTTTGGAATCCTGTTTGCAATTCCACTTTGGCTTCAGAATGTGCTGGGCCTAAGCCCAATTAGCTCCGGTTTGGTATTGCTATGGCTAGCCGGTGGTGCATTTATGGCTTCCGGTATTGGTGGAGCGCTTTCGGGCAAGCTGCCTGCTCACCGTGCCGTCCAGCTTGGTGTGCTACTTGAGCTAGTCGGTGTAGCCGGTGTTGGCTTCTTCGCTTCCCCTGAGATTGGTTGGGTCGGCGTTGCGCCGTTCCTATTCATCTACGGAATTGGTATCGGCCTGGCAACCGCTCAGCTAACCGGTGTGATCATGGTCGATGTTCCAATGGACAAGATTGGCCAGGGTTCTGGCTCACAGTCAACCGTACGTCAAATCGGTTCAGCCCTGGGCATCGCAGTCCTGGGTTCGGTGCTATTCACCGGAACCCAGATTTCATTTGAGGACAGGCTCGCAGGTCTAAATGTTGAAACCAGCCAGACTGTGGTCTTGGTTGACGCGGTAGTCGAATCAGCCGGTGGTGCGATTCCTCAGCTGAGCGAAGCACTCCAGGCTCAGCAGGTCCCACAAGCTGCAGCTGATGAAATCCAGCTTGCCGCCGGTGAGGCCTTCACCGAAGGTGCGAAGTGGGCTTCGTTTGCAGCCGCGTTGTTCTTGCTACTGGGCTTTGCCTCTACCTTCAACCTCTCGAGTCGAGTCAGGAAAGAGTAGTATCCGCGAAGTGGCAAACCGCATCGTAGATGTACTTGCCTAAACCTTTGCGGTAGCCCTCATAGGTCTCGTTGAAACCGGTTGGCAGCACGTAGCTCATTGCGAGCGACTTGTAACTCTCGCGGTTTGGGGTCCAGAACTGCAGGCAAAAGTCGTAGTGCTTTTGGATCGCCTGCTGCATCTCAGCTGAGTTGTAACCAAGCCCGGCATCTAGGTGCTGAACCATCTCCAGGGTGATGGCATCAAACTGCGCCGCAAACTGCTGGTTCTGCTCTTTGCTGTAATTGTTTTGGTGGTAGCTTCCGGCTACAAAACTTTCATCGTTCATGATTTCTAGAGCATAGCCAGCCAAGAACCGATAGGTTGTTTAGGTGCCAATCAAAGCCAAATTACTCGGGTATGTTTTCCTCGGCGGAGCGCTCGGAGCCATGCTGCGCTATCTCATTTTTGAGGCCACGGCTGGTTTGGCGAGCTGGCCCACCTATGAGCTAATTGCACTTTTCATCGTGAATCTAACCGGTGCATTCTTTCTAGGCATCACCGCTAGATACCCATACTTCCAATCGGAAACACGTCGCAATCTTTGGGGCGTTGGCCTTGCGGGTTCTTTCACGACAATGTCCGCGCTCAATCTTTGGATCGACTACCAGGGGTTGGGTCTTGAGGTGGTTGCCATGTTCGTGGCCGGCTTTGCGCTCTACTGGCTTGGGTTTGAACTTGGTCGCAAGGCGGCGAGGCGGCAAACCTAATGGAGTGGTTCTTGGTTTTCGTTCTAATTGGCGTTGCCGGTGGCGCCGGCTCGGTAATTAGAGCGCTTCTTACCCGTTTTGATGGCTGGTTGCCGTACGGCCTGTTTCTTGCGAACAGCCTGGCGGCTGGCTTAGTTGGCTGGTTAGTGGTGGGTTCGACTCTGTCCGCGGGTTACCTAACCCTCACAACCGCTGGTTTTGCTGCCACCGTTGGTTTCGCTGGCGGGCTTTCGACCTTCTCAACCGCGATGAAGGCGAGCTTTGATTTTTATCACCGTGGACGCCTTGTCCAAAGCGCTATCACCATGGTCGGTAACCTCTTTATCCCAATGGTTGCGTTCATGCTGGCAGCGGTGCTGCGCTAGCCCTGCTACAATCAACGGCAGAATTCAAAGGTTTCTCTGGGCACCGAAGGGTGTCCAGAACACATAGAGATAAAGGGGGCTCGCCATGGGGCGTGGCCGTCAAAAAGCGAAGAACACCAAGGTCGCTCGCGAGCTGAAGTACTACAGCCCGGCTACCGATTACAACGCGCTCGAAGCCGAACTTGGGCACAAAAACCCGGAAGATGGTCCTGACTACGAAGATAAGTGGGCGGATCTTTACGCCGACGAGGACGAAGAGCCGGTAACCGGCGACGAGCGCACCGTCGAACTAGACGAAGAATAAATCTCCGCCGCTTTGATTACCAGGCGGTAGCGCCGACCAACAGGCCGTAAACAATCTCCAGGTTGATTCTGGAATCTGTATAGTCCTCGGTCAGTGCAAAGCCTTCGCCATCTTCGATGGCGATTCGATAAGACAGCCCCGCACCCTCAATGGCTGCAATTGCCTCAGCCTTTGTCATGCCAACTATCTGGCAGGCCAACAACTTGGTCTCAACGTGCTTGGGGGAAAACTGATCCGGTGCTGTGTCCCGAAAGCAAAGCGCATTTGGTGTGCTTCTGGGTTCTGGAGCAGAAGTTGAAAGTTGCTGGCCTACGAAGAAGGCCGAGATGGTTGTGATTGTTCCAACGATGATTGCCGCGAAGAATTTCTTATTCTGCATAGTGATTGACTATACGCACTGCACCACCGCGAACGCCCTTGGCTTCAGATACGTAGCCAGGCAATTCTGAATCGCATGGTGTCGACTCGATGATTCCTAGCTGCCAGGCCGGGATTCCAAGCTCAGAGATCATGCTTTGAATCTCGCCGGCGAAGTCCTTGCGAACCACAACGGCAAAACCCAAACCTAGGTTCCAAGTGGTTTCGAGGTCTTTGAGGTCGTAACCACCCCAGCCCGCCAGCACCCTAAACACCTGGTTTGGATTCCAGCTACTGCGATCAACATCTAGCGAAACTGTCTGAGGTAGCACGCGAGAAAGGTTTGCGGCAATGCCACCGCCGGTGATGTGGCTCATGGTTGAAATCTGATCCGAGTAGCGATCGAGCACCTTGTTCAGCACTCCGGTGTAAAGCCGGGTTGGCTCCAAAAGCTCTTCGCCCAAGATCTTTGTGAATTCCGGAACCTGGTCGGTGTATTTCAAGCCTCGGTCAGCCACAATCTTGCGCACCAGCGAATAGCCGTTTGAGTGCAGCCCCGTTGCCTCAAGCCCAAGCACAACATCGCCAACCTGGACTCGCTCGGCCGATAGCATCTTGGATTTCTCAACCACGCCAACCGCAGCACCTGCAACGTCATACTCGTGCTCACCCAAAAGACCTGGGTGCTCGGCGGTTTCGCCACCAACCAAGGCAACGTCAACTTCTTTACACGCGCTAGCAATGCCGCGAACAATGTCCGCGATGCGGGTCGGTTCGATCTTGCCGGTTGCGATGTAGTCGGTCATAAACAAACTGCGAGCGCCGACCACCACGATGTCATCCACCACCATGCCGACTAAGTCCTGGCCAATGGTGTCGTGCTTGTCTATCGCCTGGGCGATAGCGACCTTGGTGCCAACGCCATCGGTTGAGGTGGCAAGGATTGGGTGGTCGTAGTCCTTTAGGAACTTGGCATCGATCATGCCGGCAAAGCCTCCAACTCCACCAAGAACTAGGTTGCTGTGGGTGGCACTCACTGCCGCCTTCATAAGCTCTACGGCTCTATCGCCGGCCTCGGTGTCAACACCGGATGCTGCATAGGGATTAGGCATTTGGGTGGACGTGACCTTCCTCGCGGATGGTTGCCACGCCTCGCTCCAAAAGGTTCTTACCTAATCTTTCGGCAGCAGGAAGTTCGATTGGGTACTCACCGGTAAAGCAGGCGGTGCAGAGCTCGCGCTCCTGCTGGTTGGTGGCTGCAATCATGCCGTCTTTAGAGAGGTAACCAAGAGAATCCGCTCCCAGCGACTTTCTAACATCCTCGACCCCAATGCCGGATGCGATCAGTTCCGCGCGAGATGCAAAGTCAACACCGTAGAAACATGGCCAGGTAATTGGTGGGCTGGAGATGCGAACGTGAACTTCAGCCGCCCCAGCCTCCTTGAGCATCTTCACAAGTGCCCGCTGGGTGTTGCCTCGAACGATTGAGTCATCAACAACAATCAATCGCTTACCCGCAATAACCTCACGCAGTGGGTTGAGCTTCAATCTGATACCCAACTGGCGAATGGTTTGCGAAGGCTGAATAAAGGTTCTACCGACGTAGGCGTTCTTCACAAGTCCATGTCCAAATGGGATGCCCGATGCCTCCGAGTATCCAATAGCGGCCGGAGTTCCAGACTCAGGGGTTGGCATTACCAAATCAGCTTCGATCGGGTGCTCCATTGCCAGGGTTCTGCCCATCTCGACTCTGGCTTCGTAAACGACTCGGCCATTAATGGCAGTGTCTGGCCTAGCCAGATAAACATATTCAAATACGCAGCCAGCACGTTTTTTGGTAGCGAAGGTCGCAGAGCGAAGGCCATTCTCATCGATTGCAATTAGCTCGCCGGGCTCGATCTCTCGAACAAAAGAAGCACCAACGATATCCAAGGCTGCAGACTCGGAAGCAACTACCCAACCGCGCTCCAATCGACCCAAAACCAAAGGTCTAACGCCTTGCGGATCGCGCGCTGCATACAGAGTTCCCTCATCCATAAAGGTGAGGCAGTAAGCGCCTTTGACAAGCGGCAATAGCTCCAGCGCGGTTGCCTCAAGCGAAGAATCTGGATTACCGGTCAGCAAAGCGGTTAGCACCGCAGTATCGGTTGTGTTACCGCCACGAAGTTCGGACTCGTGGTTTGGGTAGCGCTGCTCAAGAAGTTCTAGAAGTTCAGAGGTATTGGTTAGGTTTCCGTTGTGAGCCAAGGCGATTGTGCCGTTGGCGGTCTTACCCAGGGTTGGCTGAGCATTTCTCCAGTGCGAAGCACCGGTAGTTGAATACCTGGTGTGACCGATTGCGATGTGGCCCTGCAGTGATTCCAGAGCTGCCTCGTTGAAAACCTGCGAGACCAGACCCATGTCCTTGTAGACCAGGATCTTTTCACCCGTTGAGGTTGCGATACCGGCGGATTCTTGACCGCGGTGCTGAAGTGCGTAAAGACCAAAGTAGGTAAGTTTTGCAACTTCCTCGCCCGGTGCCCAAACCCCAAAGACGCCGCACTGATCTTGTGGACCCTTCTCACCTGGAAGGATGTCGTGATTTAGCAGGCCATCGCCGCGAATCACTGATCGGCTCTTTCGGCCAACGCTCGCTTGGTCCTTCTTGAGGTAAGCAAATCAATTGCAAGTGCGAAGAACAAACCGAGGCCAAAGCCCAGCGAGCCAAGGGACAGAATCAACAGTCCGAGAATGTTCTCGTTAGACCGCTGATCTTGCGGGATAAGAAGGAAGACCACAAAGGCTGTGACTGCTCCAAAAACAGCGCCAGTAATAGCCCAGGTTGCAATCTTTGGTGCACGGCGAATCTCTACCTCTTCGGGCAGGTTTTGCTTGGGCTTGGTCACATAAGTATTAAACAAGGTTTTGGCTTGCCATCGGGGGGTTTTACGCAAATGGGTTGGCCGGATTTGTCAAAAGACCAAAGCGATTTCGTGGGCACGGACTCCAGAGAGCACAAGGCCTGCACCAATTGGCACTTGATCGAAGGAGATTCGCTTTAGTGCGAGCTCGATGAAAAGTTCCGGAATGATCTCAACCACATTTGGTGGTGTGCCGCGGCGGTGGTCCATACCGGCGATGCACTGCACCGCACCATAGGGAGGAACTCGTAGTTCAACAGTTCCACCCGGGTGGCGAATCTCGATTTCTTGTAGCAGGTAGCGAACCGCGGTGGGCATCTGTTCTGGCAGGTTGGCCAGCGCCAGTTGGCCCTCTTGTACCGAGATTCGCTTTTTGCCCATAGCTAATTATCTATGGGCTTTGGCTTAGGCTGGTGGGGTGCTCAGACGCCTATTAGTAATCTCCCGCCCAGTGCTGTGGGTAAACACCATCGGCACCTCAGTGATGGGTATGTGGCTTGCCGGCTACCTCTGGGACTGGCGCATGCTGCCGATTCTTATTTGGGTAACGCTGCCCTTCAATCTTTTGATCTACGGCATCAACGACATCTTTGACCAGGAAACCGACAACATCAACGCCCGCAAGGGTGGCTACGAGGGCGCTCACATTTCCCCGAGTGAAGTCAAGCCAATCTGGTGGGGAGTAATCCTTACCAACGTTCCATTCTTGGTTTACTTCGCAGTCACCCTGCCCTGGCAGGCAACTGCCTGGATGGTCGCCTATAGCCTGTTCTTCACCTTCTACTCCGCTCCTCCGCTTAGGTTCAAGGCCCGTCCATATTTAGACAGTTTCTCCAACACCGATTACGCCTTCCCACTGGCATTTGTGCCATTGGCACTTGGTCACGAGCCAATGTGGCTGGCGGTATTTGGGTTGATGGCCTGGTCAATTGCCAAGCATGCCTATGACGCCATCCAGGACATCCCGCAGGATTCTGACACCGGCATTCAAACCACCGCGGTGCACCTCGGTGTCAAAAAGACTTTGGTTTGGTCTGGTTTTTGGTGGGCAGTATCAACGATCTTGTTTGCACTGGTGAGCATCCCGGTTGCAATCGTGAACCTACTTATCGCCGGCTACCTAGTGCTTACCGTTTGGCGGACTCCAACGCCAAAGCGTGCCCACGATGTTTATAAGTACTCAATCGCATTCCCATATGTTGCCGGTGCTGTGGCAGGCGTGCAGCTAGTAACGGCAATCGCTCTCGGCTGGTTTTAGTGGCAAGGATCGTCGTTTTAGGAGCCGGACTCTCGGGTCTTGCGAGCGCCGCTTTACTTGCGCAAGCAGGTCACGAAGTCATCGTTTTAGAGAAAAACAATTGGCTTGGCGGTAAGTCGAGAAGAATTGAACTGGCCGGCCAGCGCATGGATACCGGACCTGCCCTGGTTACCTTCCCGGAGGTCTGGCAGCAGGTTCTAGACACCTTTGACTCACTTGGAAAAGTGCAGGCCAAGGCTCACGCGAGTTTGAGTTTCACCAAACTCAAAGAGGTCGGTCGCTACTACCTAAGAAATCACGTCACGGATCTACCTGTTAGGCCCGAGCATCACTGGCACAAAGCCTGGAGCCAGTTCTCCAAAGAACACGATGCGCTGACTCCGTCGATTTCAAAGCTATTGACCTCAAGCCCGCTAGATCCAGCCGCGCTGCCGGCACTGGCCAAAATGGCAAAGGTTTACGGGATAAGGCTCACCACTTCCAGCTATCTCAAGTCGCTTAGCTATATGCCCCAAGCGCTCAAAGAAGTGATCTCAATCCACACCCTAAACGCCGGTGTTTCACCTAACCGATCGCTAGCGCTCTACGCATCAATGACCGCTGCCATGGCGACCCAGGGAATCTCGGTGCCGGTTGGTGGAGTGAATGAAATTGCCTTGGCTCTGAGCCGACTTGCCGTTGCAGCCGGAGCCAAGATCGAACTTGGTGCTGGTGTCAAAGAAATCGGCAAGCGCTCGGTAAAAACCCAGACTGCTGAGTACGGTTTTGATCACCTGGTTAGTTCACTGGATCCGGGTGTGCTGAAGGCAATTCAAACCGGTAAGCCAAACAAACTTGCCAAGCATCGCTCCTGCTCAGGTGTTGCCATATACGCAGTTCTCAAAAAGCCACTTCCCGAGGATGTGGTAACCCACTCGGTGATCATGCCCGACGATGCAGAAAAGCTTCATCACAGCTTGGATCACGCCCTACCTCCTGAGCAAACCATGACCTTTGTGAACTACTACCGGGCCGGTGAGATCTACCCAAACACCAAGGACACCGTTGCTGTTTTGATAACCGCTCCTGCCGATGGCAAAATGCACGACCTCAATAGCGAGTGGGTAAGAAACGAGCTGGACCGGGTCTCACAAAAGCTGGGCTTGAAAGTTGCGATCGACGAGCTGTTTGAAGAGTATGAGATTTTGAACCCGGATTACTTTGCTCAGTTTGGTGCTGCCGGTGGTGCACTCTACGGCGCAACCTCACCGCTTTGGCAGTCTGGTCCATTCCACAACCCGCAGTATCACAACCCGCTACGACCAAGACTTTGGCGAGTGGGTGCCTCAGTTCACCCGGGCGGCGGCATACCGGCTGTGCTTGGCGGAACCTTGATTGCCACCAGGGCAATGCTTAGAAAAATTGGGAAGCCCAAGAAGTAACTAGCTGTTAGGAAAACTATGACCAAAATCCAAAAGCCTGCAAACACGTCCGTGCCAATCTCCGATCTACTCGCAAACCGCTGGAGCCCAAGGGTTTATGACCCTACCCACCAGATGACTCACGAGCAGGTGCTTAGGCTTGCCGAGGCTGCCAGGTGGGCTGCATCAGGTAACAATGCACAGCCGTGGCGCTTTGGATTTGCCCTTCGTGGCGAGGAGCTTTTCGAATCGATTTCAACCGTTGGCCTCACAGGTTTCAATGCATCTTGGGCACCTCACGCATCGCTTTATGTTTTGGCCTTTGCCGACAAGTTCAAGTCCGATGGCACCGAGCTAGACCGCAATTCCGCCTACTTCAACAACGCTCTGGCAACAAGCCAAATTGTCTTCGAGGCCGAGTCCATGGGCCTCAAGGCCCACTACATGGGTGGCGTAATTCACGATGAGATTCTCAAGCTGGTTGGCATCGAAGATGCCTGGCTAACCTGCGTGATCACAGTTGGTATGCAGGGAGATGCATCGACCGTTAGCGATGAACTAAAGCAGCGCGAGGCGACTCCGAGGGAGCGCAAAGCGCTCTCTGAAATAGTTATCACCAAGCTGTAAGACGCTAGGCTCTAGTGGTCAAAACTAGAGAATGGCTAGACAGATTTCTGAATCAACGAAGATCAAATTCAGTGCCGCTTTTCAGCGACTCTGGACTGCGAGCGCAGCTAGCAATTTAGCTGACGGCCTTCTCAAAACCGCAGCTCCGCTGCTGGCAACCACGCTCACTAAAGATCCGTTCTGGATCTCTACAATCGCTGCCCTAAGCATGCTGCCGTGGCTGTTCTTTGCCATCCCAATTGGCGGTTTGGTAGACCGCATCAATCGCCGAACCATGCTGGCGGTTGCCAATGCCTTCAGGCTAATTGCGGTCTTGATTATCGCCATCACGACCGGATTAGAGCTGATTACATTGCCGATTCTGCTTGGCGCAGTCTTTATCTTCGGCGTGGGTGAAGTGATCTACGACACCACCCTGCAGTCGATGATGCCCGAGGTGTTGACCAAGGACCAGCTCGACCGAGGTAATGCCAGATTGCAGATTGTGGGCACAACCCTGGCTGAGTTTGTTGGAGCACCGGTTAGCGGTTTGCTGTTCGCCGCATCAATTGCCCTGCCGTTCTACTTTGGTGCCGGAGGAATTCTGCTCGCGGTAGTCCTAGTACTCGCAATTCCGAGGGCTTACTCAATTTCTGATGTTCCTGCCAAAGTAAAAGCCCCTACCGGCTTCTGGGAAGACGTTCGTTTTGGCATTCGCTACCTCTACGAAGACAAGGTCCTGCTAAAGCTGGTTCTACTCACCTCTTCGATTGGCTTCTTCTTCTCGGCATCATCTTCGACGATGGTGCTGTTCCTCACCGAGACGCTGCAGACTCCGGTCGCGCTATTTGGATTCATATTTGCAGCCACCGCTGTTGGAGCCTTGGTTGGGTCGCTTATTGTGCCCAAGCTTTCGGAACGCTTTGGGAGAACCACCACCATGGCCTGGTCGATCTTCCTATCCAGCGTGATGGTTGTCATTCAGGGCTTCTCTCCTAACTATTTGGTGACGGCAGCGCTTATGGGCTTGAGTTCGCTGGTCATCACCGGCTGGAACATCCTCCTGATGTCCACCTACCACCAGATCATCCCGGGTGAACTGTTTGGTCGCATTCATGGAACCAGAAGAACCTTGGTTTGGGGTCTGATGCCTGTTGGTTCGCTATTAGGTGGTGTTTTGGCAAGTATCGATCTTCGCCTGCCATTTATCGCAGGCGGTATTGCCTGTTCAGTACTGGCCCTGTGGGGCTTTAGATTCGTCGTGAACTTAGAGACAGCTTGGACCAAGAAGGATTAGAGAAATTGAAGCGCTACGTGATTTATGTGATTGACACCGCAACCAACACCGGCGGCCCAGGAGAGATGGCAGCGATTGATGCCTTCAACGATCACCTGCAGTCCAACAGCCACTGGATCACCGCGGCTGGCATTGGAGCTCCTGCAACCGCCAAGGTCATCGACAATCGCCAAGACGCAAGGCTAGTCACGCCAGGATCGTTATTTGACTCCGAGGAGTTCTACAGCGGCTTTTGGCTTATCCAAGCCGAGTCAGACGCGCAGGCTCACGAGCTCGCGCTTGCCGGCTCTAAAGCTTGCAACCGAAAGGTAGAGCTGCGCCCCTACCTTGGGCAGTAGCGCAAAATAGTTAGCTTTAGACTGACACCAACTAAGGCTCAGAGCACGAAGAGGTGGTCATCATGACAAAGCCCCGTTCCATTGCAGCAATCCGTAAAGTCCTCGCCGCAGGCTCCTTGGTATTTGGTCTGAGCGCCATCGCGCTAATTGCCGTGCCAAACATCTTCAACGATCTACTTTGGCTGCCAAGCACTCAAGAGCTTGAATGGGCCATGCGAATGATTGGAGTGACCTTGGTCGCACTTTCGGGAAACATGTATTCGGTTTCCAAGCACGGCACTGACAAGGGTGTCCTGTTTTCTGGCCGTTTGATGCTGGTGAGTGCAGCCGCCCTTGGAGTTGTAACGCTCACGATTTATACCAACGGGAGCTGGTTTGCACAGGCTTACGCGCTGGTTGGGTTTGGGTTTAGCGCTGCCTACGCCTGGGCTTTGGCTAGGAAGTAATTGACATGTCTCAAAAACCTCAGAGGGCCATCAAGCGTGCAGTGACTGCAGGCAGAGACGACTACGACCTGCATGATCAAGAGTGGCAAAGAATTGGGCTTTCAGCCCCTGCCAGGCGCGCACTGGTGGATGCCAAGCTCTACAAGGTTTCAGACCTAAGAAGGATTTCGCTTGCGGAACTCACCGCTCTGCATGGCATGGGCAAGTCTGCAATCGCCCGCATCAAAGTGATTATGGAAGCCAAGAAAATCAGCTTTAGGTAGTTGTTCGGCATTGAAAGGGGTTCAAAGTGCGATTTGCAAATAGCAAAGCCTTGGCCCTGATTAGATCAAGCCATCCAATACCCTGTTTGGCCGTTGCGCTGTTTTCTGGACTGTTAGCTATCGGCTTGGGATTACCAATGGAAAGAGCTGGCCTGATTTTCGCCGCGGTTCTTTTGCAGCAGATATCTGTTGGTCTCTCTAATGACTGGATTGATTACGAGCGCGATGTTGCGGCGAACAGGACTGACAAGCCAACCGTTTCCGGTTTGGTGAACGTCTCCTGGCTACGAACCGGCTCTCTCTGCGCAGTAGCTCTGGCCATAGTCACTTCCCTCTCTTTGGGCAGCAGCGCTGTTTTGGTGATGCTCCTAATGCTTCTTGCGGGCTGGTCATACAACCTCGGGATGAAACTCAATTGGTTGTCTCCGATTCCCTATGCAGTTGGCTTTGGAACCATACCAATCTTTGTTGGCATGGCTGCCACTGAACCTTTCTGGGTCGAGCCATGGATAGTTTTGGCTGCAGCACTACTGGGAGTTTCTGCTCACTTCGCAAATGTTCTGCCCGATATGCAGGCAGATAAGCTCACCGGAGTCAGAGCCCTGCCCCACCTGATGGGTCAACGTCTGTCGGCGATTGTGATTTCGCTAAGTGCTCTGTTTGCAACGCTGTTGGTTGTGACCCAGTCGAGAAATCTCTCTGCGGAAGCTGCGACTGCAGGTCTTGCCGCAACTGTGTTGTTGGTGGGAATTGCGAGTTTGCTATCGCTCAGGAGACAGCCGCCGAGAACAGCTTTTTTTCTATTGATTCTGGCTTCGCTGGTAAACGTAATCCTGCTAATGCTTGGAGCTTAGAGGTAATTAGCCCTTGCGCTTGACCCATAGCAGACCGCCAAGGCCTGCTAATAGCACAGCCGTTGGAGCAACGAAGTCCAAAGCAGAGAACCAGTCGGTTTGGCTATTTGCAACAACAAATGCATAGCCCGCCAAACCCATGCCGACCAGCGCCCAGGCGATGCCCTTGGAGGTCCTGACATCGATCCGGTTTAGCTCTTCCCGGGTTCTTGCGACCAGCTTGCCGCAGGCAGGGCAGTTGTAATCGGTTGGAGAAATTGCTTCATTGCAGTGTGGACAGGTCATATCCCTAGTTTAGAACCAAGCTCTGATTCAATTACGCATTAGCTGCTGCTTGCGCCAAAGAACCTTTGCCGCTTGTGCCAGTTGGGACGTTGTAAAGCTCGTAGACCTCGACATCTCGCTCCAGCTTGCCTTCGACTCCAGCGAGAATCTCCTTCACGGTGGGCTGCTCAATGTGATCAATCCAATGCTGACGGGTGGTCCAGGCTTCAACGTGAATAAAGCGTCCATCGACATCTTCATTCATGGTGTAAAACTCGCAGCCAGGCTCTTCGTGAACTACAGGTGTAACTCTGTAAAGCAGGTCTCTAATCTCAGATGCGAACTCTGGCTTAGGCGTGAAAATTGCGATCACAGTGCAAATGTTTGACAATTTGTTCTCCAGTTACTTCTCTTGCTTGAAAGCAGCGTCGAATGAGTTTTCTGGCAGGTTCCAAAGCAGCGACTTCACAAAGCCAACCGCCTCTTTAGCGCCGTGTTTGCGATCCATACCGGCGTCCTCCCACTCGACTGAAATTGGCCCGTTGTAGCCAATTGAGTTCAAGGCGCGGAATGAGGATTCCCAGTCGATTTGGCCGCGTCCGGTGGAAACAAATGTCCAGCCTCTTCTCGGATCATCCCAGCCCAGGTGCGAACCTAGACGACCGACTCGACCGTCATTCTTTCTAACAAAAGTGTCCTTGCAGTCGACGTGGTAAATCCGATCCGCAAAATCGAGAATGAAGTTTACCGGGTCAATGTCTTGCCAGTGCATATGGCTCGGGTCCCAGTTCAGCCCAAAGGCTGGGCGGTTATCAATTGCCGACAGGGCCTTGACGGTCGTGTAGTAGTCGTAGGCAATTTCTGAGGGGTGCACCTCAAGAGCAAACCTGACTCCCTCAGAATCGTAAACATCCATGATGGGGTTCCAGCGCTTGGCAAAGTCTTCGTATCCAGCTTCAATCACTGCCGCCGACACCGGCGGGAACATAGCAACGTATTGCCAGATGGAGGATCCCGTGAAGCCAACCACGGTGTCAACACCGAGGTTTCGGGCGGCGATCGCAGTTTGCTTCAGTTCCTCGGATGCGCGTGAGCGCACACCTTCTGCCTCACCGTCGCCCCAAACTTTGGAGCTAAGAATGCCCTGGTGGCGAAAGTCGATTGGGTTATCGCAAACAGCCTGACCGGTTAAATGGTTGGAGATTGCGAAAAGCTTGAGGTTGTAGCGCTTGAGTATTTCAAGGCGCTCAGTGACGTAAGACGGATTCGTTGCGGCACGTGACACATCAAGGTGCTCTCCGCTGCAGGCAATCTCCAGGCCGTCATACCCCCACTCGCTTGCTAACCGGGCGACTTCCTCAAGCTTTAGGTCAGCCCATTGGCCAGTGAATAAAGTAACTGGACGAGTCATCGGATCCTCTTTCTGCTTACTGCAGGCTCAATTCACTTGATACAGCCTGGATTTGGACCCAAGCTCTGGTTGCGGCCGACTCCAACACTGCTTCAATAAGAGCCGCCGAACGAAGACCATCGCTTAGGCCCGGAACACCCTCGCGATTTTCACCCTGGAAACTAGCGTAGGCATCCGAGACGAATGCGTTGAAGGCATCTTGGTACCCCTGTGGGTGACCAGAGGGCACAAATGACAAACGCTTGGCATCGCCTGCGGTCAAGGACTCATCGCCGCGGGTAACCAATTGGTTTGAATGTTGCCCGCCAACCACAAGAAGATCTGGCTGCTCTTGGTTGAACAGATAAGAGGCCTTCGAACCGTCCATTTCAATTTGCAACTTGTTCTTGCTGCCGAATGAGACTTGGCTGACCGTCAAGGAGCCGGATGCGCCGTTTGCGGTTTCAAACAAAATATTTGCTACATCTTCGGTCTGCACCTTCTTGCCACCTCGATCTTGATAAACGATCGATGTGTTGGCAATCAGGGACGTAATTCGGTCACCCGAGACAAACTCGACAAGATCACACCAGTGCGTTCCGATGTCGGCAAATGCTCTGGATGCGCCGCCAGCGGTCGAATCTACTCGCCAGTTATCAGACTCCGGAGCCGCTAACCAGTCTTGAAGGTATGAGCCGTGAATCAGGTGAATATCCCCCGCCTCACCGCTTTGAACACGGCTGCGCATTTCTCTAACCACCGGGTAGAAGCGGTAGGCCAGTGGAACTGCAAAGCCAACTCCACTTTGGAGAACTTCGGATTCAATCTCTAGCACTTCGCTTAGCGACACCGCTATTGGCTTTTCGCAGACCATGCTCTTGTTCGCTCTTGCAGCCGCAATAGCCATTTCAGCGTGCAGCTCATTCGGAGTGCAGATGTGCACTACATCAACCTCGTCCGATTCAATGAGTTCCTGCCATCTAGCAAAAGCCTTAGGAATGTTTAGCTCCTGAGCCGCTCTCTCGGCAGATTCCTTTGATGAACTAGCGATTGATACCACTTGGTGGCCGGAATCTCTAATGGCTCGCACGTGAACCCGTGCAATGAATCCGGTGCCGATAACTCCTGCTCGAAGCTGCCTTTTCACGCTCTTACTTCTTCCTGGATAGTGCGACAGCAAGAATGATGATGGCTCCACGCACAACCTGCTGCTGGCTAACATCGAGCCCGGCAAGAATCAATCCGTTGTTGATCAAACCAACAAACAGGGCCCCAAACAGCGTGCCAATGACCTGTCCACGACCGCCGAACAAGCTGGTTCCGCCAAGAATTACCGCAGCAATAACCGATAGTTCGTCTCCAGTGCCCCACTGGAAGCGACCGGATTGTAGGCGGCCCGCATAAAGCATTCCAGCGAGCGCCGCAAAGACTCCAGACATTAGCAGCACGGTGAATTTCACCTTTGCGGTATTCACGCCTGTGTAGCCGGCAGCCACCAGGTTTCCTCCGGTAGCACGAACGTGACGACCAAACTTGGTCTTATTCATCACCACAGCACCTAGAACGACGGCAACCAGTGCCCAAACCAACAGCCCAGGAATTGGACCAAAGTCACCGCCACCAAAGATCGCAACATAGGTCATGTCAGCGATTGGGACCGGTGCGGATGCAGTGATCCAACGCGCTATACCAACAACCAAACCGAGCATTCCCAAGGTCACTAGGAACGATGGGACTTTGAGCCACGCAACCAAGCCCCCGCTAATGGCTCCGGCAATGACTCCAACTAGCAATCCGGCCAAGATGCCGGGAATCAAACCAAAAGTATTTAGTGTCATTGCCGTTACTACCGAAGCAAGTCCAGCAATCGATCCAATGCTTAGGTCAATTTCAGCGGCGGCAATCACAAAGGTCATTGCCACAGCCATGATTGAAATGGTCGCCACCTGCCTAAATATGTTTAGCAGGTTGTTTGGATTGGTAAAGCCAGAGTCGCCCAAAGTGACCGCGAACAGGATAAACACGGCGACAAAACCGATGTAGATGATGTTCTTCTGCCATTCAAAGCGCTTCAGCAGATTTAGTGCTGGCGCAACAATTGAATTTGTCATTTCTGGGCTCCTTGAATTGCTAATTGAAGAAATTCTTCGTTTGGTATTTCATTTCGTTGCAAAGACGTCAAGACTTTCCCGTCCTTTAGAACCAAGATTCGGTCTGATACGGCGAGCAGTTCCGGAAGCTCAGATGAGCTCAGAATTACGGATTTCCCACTATCGGCAATAGCTCTAACCAGATCCAAGATCTCGCTCTTGGTTCCAATGTCGACACCGGCGGTCGGTTCATCCATCATCAAAATTGACGGGTCAGTTGCCAACCACTTTCCAATCACAACTTTCTGCTGATTGCCACCGGATAGAGCGCCGACTCGAATTGAGGGCTGTGCTGCTTTGATTGCAAACTGCTGAATGATTTCCAAGCTTTTTTGCAGAATTTTCTTGGTTGATAAAAAGCCTCGAGACTTCAAAGAGTCAATTACTGGCAAGGTCAGATTCTCAGTTACCGGGTGATCAAGCACCAGCCCTTGGGAGCGGCGATCCTCAGGTATTAGTGCGATGCGATTTTTGATTGCTTCCCTAGGCGAAGAAATCTTGACTTGCTTTCCGTTGATTCTGATGGTTCCGGTATTTGCCTTGGCAACGCCGAAGATCGTGTTCAGCAGCTCGGTGCGGCCTGAGCCCATCAGCCCTGCAAGACCGAGGATCTCTCCTTTTTGCACGCTAAAAGAAACATCAACAAGTTTCGTGCCAGAGCTCAGGTTCTCAACTTCAAGCACAATTTCCCTGGAGATCTTGCTCGATCTATCTAGGTGAACCAGGTGTGCTGCAGAGGTGCGACCGACAATCGCCTCAACAATCTGCACCGGTGTCACCTGAGCCAAAGACTCCGTCAGGACCCGCACGCCGTCGCGCAGAACTGTGATGCGGTCGGCGATGCGGTAAACCTCATCCATGCGGTGTGAGATGTAAATGATGGCGATGCCTTTGGCCTTGAGGCGCACAATTAGGTCAAATAGTGCTTCTGCCTCGTGCTTTGCCAATGAGGCAGTTGGCTCGTCCATGATCAAGACTTTTGCATCCTGAGCCAGGGCTTTTGCAATCTCGGTCAATTGCCAAAGCGCTGTAGGAAGATTCTCCACGGTGCTTGAGGGATCAACCACAACCTGCATCTGCTCAAACAGCTCCGCAGCCATTTCTTTCGCCTTGGAATCGCTAATCAAGCCAAACTTGGTCGGCTCATTGGTGAGGTAGATGTTCTGAGCAACTGTCAGGGTCGGAATCAGCGAGAACTCTTGGAAAACCATTCCGACGCCGGCTTTGCGGGCGTCAAAAGTGTCGGTGATTTCAACCGGCACTCCGGCTACAGAGATTGTCCCGGCATCCTTGGTGTAAACCCCCTGAAGGATCTTCATCAGGGTTGACTTGCCAGCGCCATTTTCTCCTGCGAGAGCGTGAACTTCTCCTACCTTTACGGAGAAGTCCACCTTCTTGAGAACAGGATTCGATCCAAAGGATTTTTCAATCCCCTGCATCTGAACAGCGTTGACAGTAGCTTGTGACATTAGTTCGATACCTTGCCCGTTGCTCGATCGAGCTGTGGCACCTTGGTCCATAGACCGGTGGCTGCGGATTTGAGAATCGCATCGTCAATCAATGCGACCTGGTAGCCATCGCCAAAGTCTGGACGCACCGGTTCGCCACCAGCAATCGCGGTGAATAGATCGTGTGCCTCGATGATCTTGGTTTCGCCGTATCCGATGCCAAGCGCTGGAATTGGCCATAGCGCTGCACCGTTAGGGTGGTTTGGTCCGGTGTAGACCGTGCGGAAACCGCGTCGGTCGCCCTCGTCTGACTTGAAGCAAACCTGCAGTTCATCGCGGTTTTCGTAGTTGAAATAGATAGAGCCTTCTGAACCGTGAATCTCGAGGGTGATGAAGTTGTTTCGGCCCCAGGCGTTGCGAGTTGCCTCGACAGAACCGATTGCTCCGTTGGCAAATTTTAAAAGGGACATAACCTCGTCTTCAACATCGACCGCTCCCTTTGGAGCATCTGCGCCACCCTTTGAGTTACCGAGTGAGTCAGAGCCGGATTGTTGAATTGGGCGTTCGGTGATGATGTTGTTGGTGATTGCGGAAACCTCAGTTACCTCACCGGCTAGGTAGCGAGCCATGTCCAACACGTGGGTCAAGATATCCCCAACCGCACCTGAGCCGGCAACGGACTTTTGGAAGCGCCATGAAAGTGGGGAGTTTGGGTCTGCTGACCAATCCTGTAGGTAGGTGGCGCGGAAATTTATGATCCTGCCGATTGAGCCGTCCTCGATGTACTTCTTGGCGAGCGCAACAGCTGGGGTGCGTCGATAGTTGAACGCGACCATGTTTACCGAGTTGGATTCGCGAGAGGCCTGGTACATCGCCGCAGCTTCCTCTACGGTTCTAGCCAGTGGCTTTTCGCAGATTACGTGCTTTCCAGCAGCTAGGGCTGCGATCGCGATCTCAGCGTGAGAGTTGTTTGGGGTTGCAATGTCAACCAAATCGATGTCTGGGTTTTCAATAATGCTCTTCCAGTCGCTGGTGGAGTTGTCAAAACCGAATCGAGTGGCAGCATCCTGAGCCATCTTGTCTGTGAACTCGGCGATGGTGTGCTTGACCGGCAAAATCTCTGTCGGCCAGAAGAACATTGGAACTGCGGAGTAAGCAAGCGAGTGGGCCTTGCCCATAAATCCGCCGCCGATAAGACCTACGTTAATTTTTCTCATTGAACTCTCCTTCGATAAACTTGGAAGCACCCAGATGGATGGGTGTACCAGGGAGGTTGGAAGCGAAAGCTCCCAACCTCCCTGGTTTTCTGTTACTTCTTGTAAACGCTTGAGACAGCGTCAGGCGCATCTACGCTGTAGACGGTCTTCCATGCTTCAAGTACGTTTTCGTGACTTACCGGTAGTGCACCCATAGCTACAAAGATTGGAAGACCAGTCTTGCCAATCATTGCTAGTGCACCAAGGCGTGCCTCTGCTACTCCCTGGTCGAATGGACGCTGAGCGCCTAGACCAACGATTAGCTCATTCTTGGCCAACTGGATTGCAACGTTAGTACCTAGGTCCTGGGTTGCGATCTTCAGGTCAAGGCGGCCTGCCTCGCGAGCTGCAGCCATGATGCCCTCTGCAGGTACGTCCCAAACTCCCCAGATACCGCTTAGGTCTGGGTACTTGGTTAGTAGAGCGGTTGCTGCGGCTTGTGCGTCACCGGCGAAGTCAGGTCCACCGATGCCCTTTTCCTCAACTACCTCGATGTCTGGGTACTGGGTAAGGGTTTCCTTGAAACCGTCGAAACGCTGCTTGGTAACAAAGAAGTCTGCGTCGTGATAGATCAGACCAATCTGACCCTTGCCGTTTAGAGCCTTAGCCAATAGGTGTGCAGAAACCACACCGTTACCCTTGTTGTCAGCCGAAACTACAGATACGTAGTCTTGTCCGCCAACCATGCCAGCTGGAACGTTGTCCATGAATACCAACTTGATTCCGGCGGCAGCTGCCTTCTGGAAGGCTGCTGCGGTTGCAACTGGGTCAGTTGGGATTGAAACAATGATGTCTGGGTTCAATGCCATAACAGTCTCAATGTCTGAAACCTGCTTCTCTGGCTTGAAGTCAGCATCGGTAACCGCTACAACCTCGATACCCAGGCGAGCAAATTCGCTCTTTAGGCCCTCGATCTGAGCGGTGGCCCAGTCATTGCCGCCGTAGTGCATAACAATGGCAGCGGTGAAACCGCCGGCCTTGATAGCTGCAAGGTCCTCGTCGCTGACCTCAGTGGTTTCGAATCCTGATGGAGTCTCACCGTTTGGGCCAAGGCTTAGAACCTGTCCGTCGAGTGCAGCTAGTGCTGCGTCAACGGTTGCTGCGATGTCGCTGTCAACTGCTTCTTCGGTGGTGGTTCCGCTTACTGAACAAGCAGTAAGTGAAAACATCAACGCGGCGCTAACCGCGATTCCTGTGATTAGTTTTTTCATTTATATCTCCTTGAATAGGGAAATGCTTTGATGGATGGGTGGATCTTCTAGATGGCAAATAGCTTCTCTAGATACCTCTTGCTTATTTCTGCCGCTGCTTTTGGGTCTCCTTCATAAGAGTCCAGTTCAACCATCAGCCAGCTGTCATAGTTAGCTCGCTTGATTGCCGAAAGGATTTCCTTGAAGTTGATATCGCCCTCGCCGAGCGGAGTGAAGTTTCCAGTTTTATTGGAAAGGTCTTTGAAGTGGATGTGCTTCAGGCGATCGCCGTACTTGTCAATCGCTGCAACCGGGTCGATGCCCGATGCGGTGAGGTGCGCAGTATCTGGGCAGAAGCCAATTGCGCAGGAATCCATAATCTGGTGAAAACCATCAAGAGTCTCGGAGATGGTTCCAAGGTGTGGGTGGTAGCTGCTCTCGAGTCCATTCGCAGAGCAAATGTCAGCCGCCATGTCTAATCCTCGACCTACCTTTTTAAAGTCATCCGACTTTGCCCCGCCGGGACGTTTTGCTCCGCCGCCGACAACGATGCGACTGGCGCCAAATCGCTTGGCCAAAAGTGCAGCCTGTTCGATCTTGTAAAGCTCATCGTCCAAGATCTCGTCGTAGATGAAATTTGCACCGGTATAGACCGAAACTAGTTCGACATTGTTTTCAGAGAGCGCACTCAGCAGCTCCTCGGCCTTATCGGCGTATTCGGCAAGATTGCCATCGAACACCTCTACACCCTGGTAGCCGGCACTGGCAATGTCGCGAATCGCGGCCTTGGTGTCGCCACGGGTCAAGTAGAACAGGTCCTTGATGCTGGTCACACCGCCAGGGTGTCCAACAACTCCGCCCCAAGTAATTGTTTGGTATCCAAACTTCATTGGTTGGTCTCCTTTTTCAATCTAGAAAATTAACCTGAGTAAATAATGACGCCAACTTTCATACTTATGTCGATATTCGTCATAACGTTATAGTTTTGTGACACTCTTTCCTCGAAAGTCCTCGGAAGTTTTTGTTTATGCTTTACCAATGGTCGAAATTAACAGACGCAGCTTTGGACTCAGTTCCGGGAGGCTTTTCCAGCTATTCCGCGATGGTCAGCCGCACACAAAGGCTGAGTTGGCGGAACTGACCGGCCTTGCCCGATCAACAATTTCACTGAGGCTTGACCCACTTATTGAACTGGGCATCATCTCTCCTGCCGCCGAGAACTCCTCCACCGGGGGTCGTCCTTCGACTCAACTGGTATTGAATGAGTCTGCTTTTGTGGTGGCGGGAGTTGACTTTGGTGCCTCTCACGCCGTCGCATCGCTAGCGGATTTCAGCGGCAAGATCCTGGCCTCCATAGAAACCAAGCGACAGATTTCCGATGGCCCAGAGGTTTGCCTCCGTTGGATGATCGCTGAATTGAAACATCTGCTGGCCGGTCAGGGCATAGCTGAAGAGAACCTCTTGGCGATTGGTATTGGCCTTCCCGGGCCGGTGGAGCACTCGACCGGCAAGCCCGCGAGCCCACCGATCATGATAGGCTGGGATGCCTTCGACGTGCCGGCTCGCGTAAATCAAGATTTCAGTGCAAAGGTCCTAGTCGACAATGACGTGAACGTGATGGCCCTCGGCGAGCGTCATGCTTCCTACCCGGATGTCGACCACTTGATCTTCCTGAAGGCATCCACCGGAATTGGTTCTGGAATCATCTCCGGCGGGGAGCTTCAGCGAGGAGCTCAGGGCACCGCCGGTGACATAGGTCACGTCCGGGTATCAAGCGGCGGCGATGTGTCCTGCCACTGCGGAAACTTTGGCTGCCTTGAAGCAATTGCAAGCGCACCTGCCATCATCAAGAAGTTGGTCGCCGAGGGTCTCCCAATCAGAAACACCTCTGACCTAATAGATGCAACCAAGCGTGCGAAGGTTGAGGCGATTCAAGCTGTTCGCCAGGCCGGTCGCGATATTGGTGAAGTTCTAAGCACCTGCGTGAGCCTAATTAATCCTGCGGTGATTGTGATTGGTGGTTCACTTTCCTCCGCCGGTGAGCACTTGATTGCCGGTGTTCGCGAAGCCGTTTACGCGCGCTCCATGCCGCTCGCGAGCCAGAACCTTCTAATCGTGCAGAGTAAAGCCGGTAAAGAGGGCGGCATCATTGGTGCGAACGTCATGGCCATTGAATATGTGCTAGATGCCGACACCATCGACAAGATGCTCGAGAGCGTTTAGCCAAACTGATCGCTTTTCTACTCGAAACGAAGGGCGTCGATTGGCTCTAATTTGGCAGCGGTTCTTGCTGGCCAAACACCAAAAACAACTCCAACCACCAAGCTGAATCCAAGAGCCAAGAGCACAGTTTCTAACTGAATCGAGAAGACCCAATCGCCAATGATTGCCAAGAAGTAGGCGGCAATTTCACCAAGGATCAAACCAACAACACCACCTGCGAGTGAGAGCACAATCGCCTCAATCAAGAACTGGGTAAGGATGTTGGATTGCTTAGCACCAATGGCTCTTCGAACACCGATCTCACGAGTTCGCTCGCGAACCGAAACCAACATGATGTTCATGATTCCAATGCCACCAACCACCAGCGAGATACCGGCGATGCCGGTCAGCAATAGTCCAAGAGTGTCAGTGATGCTGCTCACGGCAGCAATCAAAGAAGCCTGGTTGGTGATGGTGTAGCGGGCGTCAGTGTCGGCTCCCAATCCATAGCGCTCTCGCAATAGCTTGTCGGTTGCAAGCTGCAAGGCATCAACAGCCTCAGGAGTCTCGGCTTGAACCACGATGCTAGAAACGTATGGGTACTGGCTAAAGAGTTTTCTAGCGGCATCGAGGGTGACATAAACCCGACCGCTGGTGCCAAAGCCAGCCTGGTCGTCTAGCACTCCGACGAGCCTAAAATCTTGACCATTTAGCTTCACGCTTTGACCCAGCATCGAAGCGGTTAGCCCTAGGTCATTCGCAGCATCAGCTCCAAAAACCACATCCTTCGCGGAAGATGCGAACTTGCTGTCAGAGAGGTATGAGCCAAGTGCGATGTCAGGCTTTACAGCTTCAAAATACTGCGAGGATACGCCAACCAAGCGAGCGTTTACTCGCTTATCTTCGGTTGCAATTGTGCCCTCATTTTGGGTCTGCACAAACATCACCGATACGCCATCGAGCTCTGCAAGTGCATAGGCATCCTGCTCACTCAGAGCATCAGGAGCCATTGCGGTGATGTTGAGCTGATTGGTGCCCAAGGTGGCCAAAGACTTATTGATTCCCTGCGATGCGCCATCAACAATTGAGGTCAAAGCAACGATTGCTGCCACGCCAATAACAACACCCAACATTGTTAGTAGCGAGCGAACCTTGGTTGCCCAGATTCGGTTTAGGGCTAGTCGAGCGGTGCCGAGAAGCTTCACTTTGCGCCTCTTTCGTCGCGCTCAATAAGGCCATCTCGCAAGAAAACTCGCCTAGGCGCACTCGCTGCAATTTCTAAATCGTGAGTGATCAAGATGATGGTTCGACCCTCTTTATTGAGCTCCTTCAAAAGCTCGATGACCTGGGCTCCAGTCTTGGAGTCAAGCGCTCCGGTTGGCTCATCTGCCAGCACGATATCTGGGCTGGCCACTAGTGCTCTAGCGATTGCAACGCGCTGTTGCTGTCCACCGGATAGGCGGTTGCGATCAAAGTTCAAACGCTCGCCCAGACCCAAACGATTAAGGATTTCGGTGGCAGTCAACTTGGCCTGCTTGGAACTAACCCCCTGATACAAAAGCGGAGCCATTACGTTCTCGATTGCGGTGGTGTTTGGAAGCAGTTGGAACTGCTGAAACACAAAGCCAATTGCCTTGGAGCGCAAGCTGGTGAGCTGGTTGTCGTTGAGCTCGCTGGTTGGATCCGAAGCGATTTTCACCAGTCCAGAACTTGGGCGATCTAGGCAGCCAATGAGGTTCATCATGGTGGACTTGCCGCTACCGGATGGGCCCACAATCGCTACAAACTCACCTCTTTCAATGACCAAATCCACACCGTCCAAAGCGACGGTAACTTGATCACCAACTAGGTATTCGCGTCGAACATTTTCGAGTTCGACAACTGGATTAGCCACTGTTACGAGCCCCTGGAGGAGGTCCGAAGTTCACTGGTGCAGGGATAGTTCCACTGACACCGGTAATCACTTGATCGCCTGACTCTAGGCCTGAAGTAATTTCAACCAGGCTGTCTCCAGCAAGACCGAGTTTGACCTCTACTATCTCAACGCTCTGCTTACCTTCGGCATCAACAATCAAAATCTCGACCTCTGGAACATCACCAATTAGTGAGCTCATTGGAACCGCTAGAACGTCAGATTTCTTTTGGACTTCGATCACTGCGGTAGCGCTCATGCCGAACCTTGCACCTTCTGGGATTGCAGTGACATCTACCAAGACTTCGTATTGTTTGATGCCGCTGACAGATTGTGCGACCTGTCCGATTCGGACAACCTCGCCGTCGAAAACGGCATTAATGGCGTCTAGCTCGATGGTTGCCTTCTGGCCCAAAGTCACAAGGTCAGCGTCGTATTCACTTACAAACACAGAAACAATCGGCTGCGCACTTCCAACGGTCAAAACTGATCCGGAGGTACGAAGACCTGCTGCGGTGTCGACAGATCTAACCAAGCCATCAGAGATAGCAACAACCTCAACGCTTTGACCCATTTGGTTTAGGTAGGAGAACAAAACATCCTCGGCCTTGACCTCATCACCGGCCTTAACCTGAATCTCTTCAATCTCGAGGCTCAGCCCGAATTGCGCCGGCAATGCCGAAGAGCCATTGGCGGAAACCAGAACCGGTTCTTCACTCGGTCCATAGGCAAGAAGTTGAGACTCTGCCAGCTGGCCATTTGCAGAGACGGTCTTTACGACCTCGGTCGGCTTGACCTCATAGGTCTCGTACTCGGTTACCTGGTTCAGTCCGCTAAAGACAAATCCGCCAACCACGACCGCCACAACTGCGGTAACTCCAATAATCCAAGGCCAACGCCGCTTCTTCATATTTGCTTCTCTCATAAGCCGCGCAAGCGGGGGATTTGGTTCCTGTAGGTAAAACTCTCACACCAACCCGAAAGATTCCTGAGTCTTTGTTGAATTAGCCCTTAGAGGCTTTTGCTCCATCAGGCCAAGCCACAACGCAAACCTTGTTTCCGGAGCGATCTGCGAGCACCCACCAGGATGGGGCTTCTGAGCTATCAACAATCACACCGCCAGCTGAGACAGCAGCGTCCACTCGACTCTGGGCGTGCTCTTTTGAAACCGATACGTCGATGTGCATCGCGTGGCGCAGAGGCTTATTTAAATCTAGGTCTTGCATCCAAACATTGGAGCTGATTCCCAATGGGTCGATACCGGCATCATCGAGCATTGGTTGGTACCCAAGAACCGCTCTCCAAAAACCAACGTCAATTGCATCTGGTTTGGCCGCAATGGCGAACTGCACTTCCTGCACCATGCTTGGAGCTGCAACAGCAGCGTGAGAGTTTGCAATCTTGGAGATTTCACGCGCAAGTTCAATGTGCTCTACCTCAGTGTTCCAGACCTCACGGGTGAGACGGATGGTCAGACTCTTGGTGAGGATCGACATGTGGGCAGGTGTGCCATCAAGTCCTGGCAGCTGAGAAATGGCCTGCGCCAGAGTGGCAGCATCTGCAAGGGACGCTGTTTGAAAAACAGCAGTTGGTCCGCCGTGCAGCACAACCCAGTCATCTAAGCCTTCAGCTGCAAGAAACTCTTTCCAGCCCAAGTCACTCATCAAGACTCCTTACTTCAAATAAAACTGGTGCATGCGTCAAACCAGAGTCTAGAAGAGGCTGGAAACAGGCGAACCGGACTTTAAGGGTAAAAGCCCGAGAAGTCGTGAAGGCTTCTAGGGTTTAGTGCGCTTGGAGGGACTCGAACCCCCAACCTTCTGATCCGTAGATTCTTGCACTCGCAAAAGCCATCGACGACGAGCAGCACAAAGAAATCGACCTAATGTCTAGTCGGCTAGGCGAAAAAGTAAGCCCCCTTCCAAGCCCCATTTGGGGCTTGGAAGGGGGCTTTCTGGTTAATTCTTCTCTATCTGGTGAATGGAGAGCGACCCGGAGACTTCATAGGCGGTCAACACCAGTGGCTTGCCAGTGGGAGAGTCCTTAGCGCTGACAAACACCAGACCCTCGGGAGACCAAGTGAGTCCTGGTTTGCCAGGAACAATGGTGCTCAAGGGCAGCATCTGCTCCCACTTTATGACCGTCGGAACCGCAGGATTAGTAATGTCAACAAACAGCAGGGCACTCATGCGCTCCATGCCGACAACCGCAATTCTGGATGTTCCAACCATGCCCACCGTCACACCCTCTGGCTCGGGACCCTTATCGTCAGATCTCGCCTGACCGGCATACGCACCGGTGGTGGTGTTCCACTCGCCGTTCATGTTTGCGACCCCCAGCGCTGTGATCTGTAGCTGCTCAAGGAGGTTGCCTGAATCGTAAATGCGAGTTCCATTCTTGAAGATTGAAAAGGAACGGTTCGATAGCAGGTGGATTTTCTCATACAGACCATCGCCGTTCGAATCACCGATATTCGGATTGACTTTTGCTCTTCCCAGGCGAGCGTCAGCCGATTCCGAGGACCAATTAGGAAACGCAGCTGGATCGACCTTCAGATCCTTTGCCCGCTTGTCGTCGACGGCTTTGAAACAGGTCCAGTCAGCTCTGTCATCACCCTCATTGGCGCTGACAAAGTAATTGTCTTTACCAATTGTGAAAGCGGCCAGCGCATCTGGCATCGCAAGACCAATCACATTGCTGAATGTGGAGGGTCCACCGCTTGAATCTCTATCTGAGAGATCAAAAGGTGTCTTGCTTAAATCAGTCGTGCCGGCTGAATAAATCTTGGTGATTGTCGCCCTCTTTATGTCAAGTTCAGCAATGGCATTGGCTTCCTGCAAAGACACATAGGCCAAGTTGTTGTTGGCAGGCGAGACGAATTCAGGCTCAAAATCAACGACGGGATCTTTAGAGGTTAGAGAAACAACCAGCCCCAGACTCTTTGCCTCGGCTGTGGTGAACTTGCTGAATCCCACCAGCTTGGCCTTGGCGGTTTTTGGATTACGAAGATCAACCACTGCAACAGCGCCGCGAGGGTCTTTTGCCAGTGCATAGTCGAGAGACTCGTTTACCGAAGTGGTGGCAGCGTTATCCTTTGCGCATATCGGCTCTCCCTCGATTGCGACCAAAGCCGTGAGGCCGTCCGGGGTGAAGGTTACCGAATCCGGTTGGGATCCGCCCAGGTCAATCGAGCCAATCACACTCCCCGATGGTCTGGCAATTACGAGCTTTCCGCTGAGGAGAGTGGGAGTCCCATCGGCTGCAAAAGTTGGCGAGCGGTGCACCGCAATTGCCACCACATACTTACCAACAGCGACCGAATTTATGTTGTCTCCATAATTGGAGACATTGATGTCTCCGACAAATCTCGGATTTGCTGGATCGGCAATCGAAACGATGTCAACGCGATTCCTAGCTCCGTTGGTTATGTAAACCTGCTTGGTGGCTGGGTGGTAGGAAGCTATTTCCGCACCAGTGGCTCCCGATTGAGAGTCATAGACACCGAGTTGGGTAATGGTGAACTCGGTTGCCGCGCTAGCGGGAAGTTGAAGACCCAGGGTGATTACAAGGGCTGCAGAGGATAAAGAAGAGATAGTTCGTTTCATGGCAAAGAGGGTGGGATGCCTAGCTGAACGGATGGCGAAACGAAAAACAACCGCGTTCAAAGACTCGGAAAACAACTGGCGCAGACGGGGGGATTTGAACCCCCCAACTTTCTGATCCGTAGTTAGGTTGGAGGAGAAGGACCGGCTCACCTTTGTCTCCCGGACCGCTTTCTCTAGTTTGTGATAATCCAAACGTGACGGGCTGAAGCCTTGGTCGAAGATGAAGGATTTAGTTGAATGAAGTAAGTCAAATCGCGGCCTGAGCCAGTCTCAGATTGACAAGGTTATGCAGGTACCTCTGCCGTTGCAGTGATCTGACCGCTGTAAACCTTGGAGCGAGCAGTCGACTTAAAGTAAAAACCCGAGAAGTTGTGAAGGCTTCTCGGGTTTAGTGCGCTTGGAGGGACTCGAACCCCCAACCTTCTGATCCGTAGTCAGATGCTCTATCCGTTGAGCTACAAACGCTTAGTTGAAAAAGATTTGCGTTGTGAAGAGGCTTTGAGTCTAGCCGACCGTTAGTCAGCCCTCAACTGTCGATTTTGGAACGGCTGCAAACAAGTGACCCTCGGCAAAATCGGTAGGAATCGTAATTCCTGCTGCGATTTCGCTCTCCTCATAGTCGCGGCTTTCACCGGTGAACTCGTTGGTGATTACCATGGCGCCTTTGTATGCGGGATGCCAGCGAATCTCACGCTGCTCAAGCGCGTTGGTGACAACGCACGCCATCAACTCTTTACCCGATTCGTGAATAAATGAAATTGGCAAGACCTCTTGGTCTGCTCTCCATCTCGAATCTGCCTGCCAGCCGCTAACGCTAGCCCAGCGAACCGAACCAGTTGGAAACATTGGTCGCCAGGCTCGATAAACATTCATGACCCGCTTTGCAAGTGCAAGCTTTTCGGCAGACCAGTTTGGAATGTCCCCCATCAGAATCCAAGGGCCGCCAACTGCATAGATTGCGAGTTGCGATTTCAGCGTGAGCGAGTTTTGGTCTGACATGTAGCTCGAGCACCAATGCGCTGGCAGGTATTTGCCGAGGCCGACTTTGGCAACCGCGTTGTGTCGCACGTCGCAAAAGTCGTCGCCGATTGTTGTGTCGTGGTGCCCGACCATTTGCAGATCTAGTGGTCGACCGCCGTTCCAACAGTTTTCGAGCCAAACATTCTCAAACCTGGAGCGAAACTCAGAAAGCAGGCGATACCAGCCACGCACTGCCCAGTCTTCGCCGAGCCCCTGCGGGTGATCGTGAATCGCACTGTCGCACCGACTTATGGTTTCAAAATCATGCAGCAACCAGGTAAGCCCGTTGTTCGCGAGATTAGCGAGTTGCCCTGATAGGTACTCGATTACCGGGCCGTGACCCATGCACAGCGAACTGGTTCGGTGTGAAACAACTTGCGTCTTCCCCCGCCAGGTTGCCAGCCAGTCAGGATGTGCGAGGGCAACGCTCGAAGCCGGGTCGGCATTACCGAGAGAGGCCCAAAGCCCAAGCCGTGTGCCGCTGCGCGAAGTAATCTCTGCAAGACCAGGCATACCGTCTTCGAAGTGCGGGCCTGGTTGCCACTCACCCACAATATTCTCCCAGCCCTTATCGATGGTGAGAACCTCAAGTTCGAGTTCCTTAGCGGTTTTTGCAACCGAAGCTACTAATGCTTGATTGACGTTTGTGCCGAAGCCCCAGGTGTCAACAATTAGCGGCGCAGAATAATCTCTCGCCCGAGCTGGAATTGCCTGCAAAATCATGGACCGAAGTTCGGCGTGAGCTACCTCGATATCACCGAGGCCAGTCTTGATTTGAATCTGGGGCAAATCAATCAGTTCACTGCACGCTGCAATCGGGTAAATCTGTTTTGGCAAGATCAGCGAAATATCCAACTGCTGATTGTCAAGACTGAAGTGCACCAGTTGGGTGTTGCTCTTCTCTAAGGCGAGCGCAACGAAGCGGTCTTCACCCTTGAGCCCTGTACCCGCCAACACGATCCATCCGGCCGCGTCTTGATATCGATCATTTGCGGCTGCCGGCTGCCCGTGCACCAGATACAGCACGCCGTCATAGTCATCGCGCTCTGGAAAACCAACATCCATTTCTGGATCGAGATTGAAGGCTGCAGCGTCAGCGGTTGCGTAGGGCCCGCACACAGCGATAAGTTCATGTTTTTCTTCGAGGTTGAAGTCGACGATTTCGAACGCGCGTTCTTTGGCATCCCAACTGAAGGTTCTTAGCAACCTTACGGTGCAGCTGGCCCAACCGGTCTGGCTGAAGGACTGGGCAATCACACCCAATTCTTTGCCTTCAACTTTGGCGACTTCAAACTGCCCAGAATGGACCTTCTGCATCGACATCCACTCCTATGTTCTCGGCAGAGTTTTCATTAGTCATACCTTATGCAGTAATTTGAACTTCAAGACACAAGAGGTTAGGCGGCATGGGCATGATTCCTAGGGCCGACCTGCTCGCCGGCGATGAGATTCTCGCGGCTGAAGAAATTCTAAACACGGATGACCGCATATACGACCCGGGCTCCCGCCCAACCATTGAGGCCGCACTGGCGCTATCGAGCGGCGAGGTCGCCGGCTGGATTGTGCCTTTTGCCTCGGGCACTTTCGAGCATCACGCCGATGTCCCTGAGCAGGGTCTGTTCCGCTGTCTGTTCGGCAGAGACTCGCTCATCATCGCTTCGCTCTTGAAGCATCAAAATGCGCAGCTGCAGCTCAACACCGTTTGTGCGCTTGCGGCCTATCAGGGCAAGACAGCTGACCCGATGAGCGAAGAGGAGCCCGGTCGCATACCCCACGAAGTCAGGGAGGCTGGAGATCCGCAGGCCGCAAGAATTGCTGCTGAGAGTGGCTGGAAGTTTCCCTACTACGGATCGGTAGATGCAACCCTGCTCTGGATTATCGCGCTTGACGAGGTTGCGCAACGTGATCCTTCGATTCTCGAGAGACAAATTGCCGACCAATCACTTGCTCAGCGGGCCGAGTTGGCGGCGACTTGGGTTTTAGATCGGCTGCAATCGGGTGACGGTTATGTTCGTAGCACCCGCGCTAGTTCGAAGGGAATCTTGAATCAGGTTTGGAAAGACTCGGGGGACTCTTATCTAACCAGCGATGGAAAAGTTGCAGCTGAATCGGGAACCGTCTCGGTTGAAACAGTTAGTCAAACTTTTGACGCTCTGCTGGCTGCTTCACGTTTGTCAAAGTTATCGACTCACAGCTGGTCCCACACCCCCAACGACTTGATTGCCGAAGCCCAGCAAGTTCGTTCGCGCTTGGTTGACTCCTGGTGGCTCTCAGACCGATTCGCGCTGGGGCTCGGGGTGATTGAACAAAAACACACGCTGCTCGATGCCATTGCGAGCAACCAATGGCGACTGCTCGATTCTGAAATTCTTGCCAAACAAGAACACGCGAGTTTTGTGAAGCAACTTGTTGAGTCGGTCACCGACGAAGAGATTCTCGGCCCATACGGCATTCGCACGCTCGGTAGGTCGAACCCGAGATATCGCCCGGGTGGCTATCACACCGGCAGCAGTTGGCCCATGGATGCCGCCCTGATAACAAGGGGTCTACTAAGGCATGGCGCTAACGCCGAAGCTCGATTGGTGGCAAACCGCTCGATCCGAGCGATCGAGGGCGTGGGCGCTTACCCCGAGCTGTTTCGCTCAGACGAAAGCGAAAAGTGCGGGGTCAGCCGCTTCATCATTGACGTGCGAGATGGCCAATTAGGCACCTCGAATCGAATTTGCCAACCCCCGCAGCTGCTTCAGGGGTGGAGCATCGCGGCCTTCAGCTGGTTCAAGCAGCAGCAATTTGGTGGGAATTGAGCCGGTTGCTCTAGTTTGAGCGGTAGGAAACTGCGCGCTGAGTTTGGCGACCAAGACCCTCAATCTCAAGCTCCATGAGATCACCGTCGTGCAAGAACACCGGTGGCTTGAGACCAAGACCAACACCAGGAGGAGTTCCGGTGTTGATTAGGTCACCTGGTTCTAGAACCATAAATTGGCTCAGGTAGTAAACGAGAAAATCTGGCTTGAAAACCATTTGCGCTGTCGAGCTGTTCTGTCTGAGCTGACCGCTGACGTTTAGTGTCATCTTCAAATCTGAAACGTCACTCAACTCGTCGCGAGTTACCAACCAAGGCCCGGCAGGGTTGAAAGTTTCACAACTCTTTCCCTTAGACCACTGTCCTTGACGTTCTAGTTGAAACTCGCGCTCGCTCACGTCGTTGACCAAAACATATCCGGCAATGTGCGCTTCGGCCGCGGCGGGGCTAGCCAAATACTTCGCTTTCTTGCCAATCACAATTCCCAGCTCGACTTCCCAGTCGCACTTCAGGGACCCCTTCGGAATAATCACATCATCGTCTGGGCCGATGAGCGTGTTCGGCGCTTTTGTGAAAATGATTGGCTCAGGTGGAACCTCTGCGCCTGACTCTTTTGCGTGGTCTGCGTAGTTCAATCCGATGCAGATGATTTGATGAGGTCGAACAAATGGCGCACCGATTCTGTTGCCTGCGACCTCTAGAAAGTTTTTTGCCGCAATTCGATTTGCAACCTCAGCCTGAATGTCGAGCCACTTTTCATTTTGAAAAAAATCAGCGTCGAAGTCAGCGACTAAGTCTGAGATGTCGATGTAGTTGTGCTCATCAATAGCAACTGCCGGGCGTTCTTTGCCTGGTTGCCCGACTCGCATTAGTTTCATTGTTTGCCCCTCTGACGCGCAGTATCCGTGATTGATGGCCGGTGTCAAAAGCCTAACGCTGACGCCGAAAGCGCACAATGTCGGGGTTGGTAGCTTGATGACGAGCGGTTATTCTTGGCATAACTTCGCAAAGGACCCTCTGTGAATAGTAGACCCGAAGAACCCCGCGTGGTTCTGCGCCAACTCATCGATGCCCTTGGCGATGCCGTGCTCACCGACCAAACGAGCCTTGCCGAAGCAAGAACCGATCGCTCAGGGAAAACCAGCGACTTTGACCCAATTTGCGTTGTCGCAGCCACGAGCACGGATGATGTCGTGGCCGTTATGAAGATTGCCAACCAGACGCTAACTCCGGTTGTGACCAGGGGTGCGGGGAGCGGTCTGGCTGGCGGAGCGATCGGCAGCGCGGGTGAGATTGTGCTGTCGCTGGCAAAAATGAACAAGATTATCGAGATCTCAACCGAGAACCGCTGGGCTCAGGTGCAAGCCGGTGTAATCAACCAAGACCTGAACCTGGCGGCACAGAAGCTTGGGCTCTGGTTTGCGCCTGACCCGGCCAGCCGAATCTGGTCTACCGTGGGCGGCAACATCGCCACCAACGCCGGCGGTCTGCTGTGCGCAAAGTATGGCGTGACGCGAGAAGCGGTTAGGCAGCTCACGGTGGTGATGGCCGATGGCGAGGTTATGACTCTTGGGCACGAAACGGTTAAGGGTGTAACCGGCTTCGACCTGGTTGGTCTGCTAGTTGGTAGCGAAGGAACCCTCGGTGTGATAACCGAAGCCAAGGTTTCACTCAAGCCAGTCGATGGGCATCCGGTAACAACTCTGAGCGCAAAAGCGGCAGACATAACCCTTGCGGCGAGCGCGATTCAAGAAACAATTAGATATGGGCTACAGCCGAGCGTCTTTGAGCTAATCGATGAGACTTGCTCTCGCTACATAACTGAGCATCTTGAGGGAGTTCTGCTCGAGAAGAGCTTTAGCATGCTGATCGCCCAGACCGATGGTGCCGGTGCAGCAAATTTGGCAGAGAAGATTGCGCAGGTTTGGCGTGACCTCGGTCTTGATGTGCAGGTCGAAGAACGCGGCGAAGAACTGCTTAGTTTTAGGCGCGCCATGTTGCCAGCACTTGAGGCCAAAGGAAAAGTCTTAATCGAAGATGTTGCGGTGCCTATTTCAAAACTGGGTGAAATGCTGCAAGCAGTGCGCGACATCGAGACGCAGTATGGCATTGAGATTCCGACCGTCGCCCACGCCGGCGATGGCAACCTTCACCCCAATTTCATCTACAACGATGAAGAGGTTCCAAAGCACATCTGGGATGCTGCCGATGCTATTTTTCGAAAGGCAATTTCATTGGGCGGAACTCTAACCGGCGAGCACGGAGTTGGGCTACTGAAGCGACAGTGGCTGATTGACGAGTTGGGTCAGAACCAGACCAAGCTGCAATGGCAGATCAAGAAAGTGTTCGACCCGAACAACATTCTGAACCCCGGAAAAGTTTTCGACCCGGAGAAGTTCAACTAGGGCGCTCTCTGGCTCGGACTCTAAGGCTAGAGCCCTGGGGTTTTGCTAAGGTTTTTCTAAATCATCGTTGATGCTGGAGGCTTGCAGTGAACCAACCGATAACGCTTTTCACCGGACAGTGGGCCGACCTAACCCTAGATGAAGTTGCCGGCTTGGCCTCAAAATGGGGTTATGACGGGCTCGAAATCGCCTGCAGCGCCGAGCACCTAGACGTGTGGCGAGTTGCCGAGGACCCCAGCTACCTAAAGCAGCGCCAAGAAGTTCTAAAGCGACACTCACTGCAGACCTGGGCAATCTCAAACCACCTCACCGGTCAAGCGGTTTGTGACAACCCGATCGATTTTCGCCACCGCGGTATTGTGCGGCCGGCAGTTTGGGGCGACGGCGACCAAGAGGGCGTGCGCCAGCGTGCTGCCGAAGAAATGAAGCTCACCGCGATCGCCGCCCGCAAGCTTGGAGTCGACACCGTAGTTGGTTTCACCGGCTCATCGATTTGGCAGTATGTTGCTATGTTTCCACCGGTGCCGCAGTCGACAATCGACCAGGGCTACGAAGACTTCGCAAAGCGTTGGAACCCAATCATGGATGTCTTCGACTCGGAAGGTGTGCGTTTCGCGCTAGAGGTGCACCCGTCTGAGATTGCTTACGACTACCACACCACTCGCATCGCACTGGATGCCATCGACAACAGAAAAGCATTCGGATTGAACTGGGATCCAAGCCACATGATTTGGCAAGACATCGACCCGGTCAACTTCATTCTCGACTTTGCCGACCGCATCTATCACGTTGACTGCAAAGATACTCGGGTGTTCAGAAACGACGGTCGCAGGGGCCGCATGGGTTCACACTTGAACTGGGCAGACCCGAGGCGAGGATGGTCATTTGTTTCTACCGGTCGCGGTGATGTTGATTGGGAGTCGAGCTTTAGAGCACTTCGAACCATTGGATACAACGGCCCGATCTCAGTTGAGTGGGAAGACGCCGGTATGGATCGACTTCACGGCGCAGCCGAAGCTGTTGGTTTTATCAAGAGCCTGATGTGGAAAAGCCCGGAGCGCTCGTTCGACGAAGCATTCTCGGTAGATTCAGCAGCTAGCGAAGACTCGCGAGAGTTATAGAACCCGTGTTGTTCACCATTGCGTAGTCTTCATCCAGACACGCACTGCTGAAAGCTATGGTCGAATCGCTTGAGCGAACCGCACAGTCAAAGATCCCCTTTGGCCCGCCGGCGTGATTTTCTTCTGTCGGCAGTTTTACGAGCAACTGAGAATCACCAGTCGAACTAAATTTACGTATCTCCGCCCTAAAGGCCATCGCAACAAAAAGATTGCCGTTGGCATCAAAAGATAAACCGTCCGGCCCCGCACCGGTTTCGCAGGCGAAAGTTTTGGCCAACTGGCCATCGACATCCAGAAAGCTGATGCGGTCTGCAAAAGTTTCAGCGACAGCCAGCAAGTCGCTTTGTCGTTCGCACCCGTTTGGAAACACAAAACTGGCAGCGGTTGGGTTTACCTCGCCGGTTGGCGAAACCCGATACAGCGCCGAAGCAACCGGCTTGTCTGTCTCGGGGTCGAAGCCATAACCGCCAACCCAGGCAGTTCCATCGGTGTCGACGTGCATATCGTTCAGCGGGTGTTCGGTAAAACCCGAGAGGTCGGCAAACACCGAGAGCTCACCCTTGGTAGCTAGCTTCAAGACCTGTCGCTTGAGGCAATCAACAACCAGTAGATCGCCATCGGGCGTCCAGCCAAGACCACCTGGCATCTCTGGCCCGCCCTGCGACTGGGAAAGTTTCACTGTGGCACCAAGATTCGGATTCCAGGCGATGACCTCTCCCCTGAACATGTCGCTGAACCAAAGCTCTTCACCTCGCCAACGCAGCGACTCGGCAAAACCCAAACCCTCAAGGGATCTAAGAGTCCGAGGATTGGCCATGGCTAGAAGGTTGCCGTGAGTCCGCCATCAATGATGATGGTCTGGCCGGTGATGTAGGTATTTGTGCGACCACTAAGCCACAACACCGATTCGGCGATCTCCTCGGGTGTCGATGCTCGTCCAAGTGGAAGCCTTCCGGAATCGACATATTGTTTACGAAACTCTTCGGTGTCTGCCTCGTCGATGCCGCTTTCAAGAAGGCTCATTTGAGTTCGCACGAAACCCGGCGCAACCGCATTTGCCAAGATGCCGAACTCTGCGCCGGCCAAAGCAAAAGATCGCGTTGCCGCTTCGAGCCCTGCCTTACCAACGTCATAGGCGAGAGCATCTTGTCTTG
This sequence comes from Microbacteriaceae bacterium, assembly GCA_027487865.1. Classification (GTDB taxonomy): domain Bacteria; phylum Actinomycetota; class Actinomycetes; order Actinomycetales; family Microbacteriaceae; genus Aquiluna. Next base: position 37,882 of record JAIYCT010000002.1, on the reverse strand, counting down.
AGAACCTGGCGTGCACGCTGGTGATGTTAACAACGCGTCCAAAACCCTGCGACTTCATCGAGTCAAAAACTTGCGACATAAGGTCAATCGGTCCCTCTAGATTCACAGCCCAAACCGACTGCCAATCTTTTAGTGAGGAATCACCGAACGGCGTTGAGCGATAGATGCCAGCAACATTTACGAGCACATCGATTGCACCGAGTTCCTCAAGCGCTGCGCTGACCACTCGTTCGCGTTCTTGAGGCACCGACAAGTCTGCCTGCAGCCAGTTTCCACCAGCTTGATTGTCAACACCGAAAACCACATCGCCACGATTACGAAGTGATTCTGAAACGCTTCGTCCGATTCCGCTAGCGACCCCTGTGACAAGAGTTCTAAGCTGCTGGTTCAAGTGAATCATCCACCTTTCTAAAAAACTGCAGGGAAGTTTTCCAAGAAATAGTTTCGCCCGCAGCCAAAAACGGCCCCACCGAATCGTTTGCTCCCAGCCCGTGTGGAACATTGGTCGGCTCGATGCCAAGCGCATAAACCTGATTGTTCCAAGGTGAATCGGTTGACGTGGCAAACTCCTGCCAAATTAGTGCGTGGCTGAGACCCTCCCAGTCAATCCTTGCCACCCAGCCGGCAACTTCTACCGAAATGCTCTTGTTTTTTGAGTTCGCTAGCGCAAACACCTTTGCATGTTGTTGCATGGTTAGCTGGCTGAACTGCGATGCAGGCAGCGATGGCTTTCCTGTGGCTTTCAGAGGTGCGCCGGAATAGTCAAGTTCAACAATGGTGGCCGATGGGCAAAAACTAAGATTCGCGACGGCACCGTTTTTTAGCGGTTGCAAAAAGTCTGAGCCCAAGATTAGGTGCTCTGCGAAGCCGACCGCTTTGGTATTTGCCGAGTGATTTGTGGCGGTAGTTTCCGCGGTGACGACCCCAGCCGAAACGCTCCATCGACGGGACAATTCGATCTCGCCTCGGCTGTCGAGCCAGTTCAATCCCAAGCTGTCGTTGTTCACTTCTGTGATTGCCCAGTCAGTTTGCGAAGCCGCCCCGTGAAATGCAGGTTCTGCAGATTGCTCAGTGGCTGAACCGGTGTTTGGTGCGCATAGCTGCCAACCACCGCGCCAGTTTTCAACCCAGCTGCTTTCATCAGCGGCAGGCACTGGCGAAGGTTGAACTGAATCGGACCAGGGTGTTTGCGCCAAGAAGCTCACCTTGTTGATTCGGAAGTTGGCCAACACCGCGCCTTCTTGCGGAATGATTTCTAACTGCGAATCACCGACGAGAAGAGTCACCGATGTTGCCATCACTCACCTCGGCGGCTTAGGTCGTTTGAATTAGCGCCAGACTTTAGAGCCTGGATAAGCGAATTTTTTCCCTCTAGAACAACGGTCAGCATTGTGTCGGCAGCCAACTGGCCATCGCCGCGATTTATCGCTTCATAAACTTCGTTGTGTAACTGGACGTCGAGCTCTAATGCCTCTCGACCGCGAATGGCCTGCTGCTGAATAATGAATACGCGTCTAAGAAAGTCACTCACTACCGAACCGAACTGCAGTAGGAATGAGTTCTGGCTTGCTTCATAAACCGCAAGGTGAAAATCAAGATCTGCCCTCGCAAAGTCTTCGGGGCTGTCCAGTTGGTCTTGCATGGTCTGAATAGCCAACTTCAAGCTGCGGTGCTGATCCATGTTTGCTCTGTTTGCGGCCAGCTTCGCGGCTGCCGGTTCGAGAATCTGACGAAGCTCAATCAAATCGAGCATCACTGCGTCGCCGCGCCCTTCTTGGTGATGCCAGCGAAGAATGTCGGAATCGAAAATGTTCCAGTGCTCGGGCTCTTGAACCCGAGTGCCAACCTTCTGGCGAATCTCAATCAAGCCCTTGGCCGAAAGCACGCGCATGGCCTCTCGAACCGAGGTGCGGCTGACGTTGTAGTTAGCACCAAGCTCGGGTTCGGTAGGCAAAAACTCACCGGGCAAAATCTTGCCTCCGACTATGGTTCTGCCGATGCCCTCGATGATTGTCTTTTGAAGTCCCCGGATAGATGACCGAGAACCACTGAGGGGTTCGTAGGTATTGTCCATCTTCACCTCGGATTGTTGGGCGCTAATGTCCTACCCTAGTCGCTGTGTCGAGGGCAGTGCTCTCGTAAGCAACCTGGCCATCGATCTTAATCTCGACTTCTCGAAGGTAAGGCAGAAGTGCTTGCTCGTCGATCTGAATTCCTAGACCCGGAGCATCCGGAGCCATGATTTCTCCGTTGGCATCAACCTCGATGTGTTCAACCGAGAGATCCCATGCAACCGACTTTGGTTCGACCGGGTATTCGCAAATCCTGTGATTCTCGAGACCGACGAAGGCCTGCATCGAAGCCGACAGAGCAAGGTGAGAGGTGAAGGTGTGATTCACGTAGGTCGCATCGTTCCGAACAGCGTGCTCGGCAACAATCTTGGATGGGCCGATGCCGCCAATTCGCGCCGAATCAACCTGAATGAATTTCACTGAGCCAAAGTCGATAAGGTTCATAGCCATGTGTTCGGTGTGCGCGCCTTCTCCACCGGCAAGACCGACGCCGCCAGATACCTTGGCTAGCTCTGCATAGGCCTTGAAGGCGTGGGCAAAGAAAGGTTCTTCGAGCCAGGTAGCGCCGGCTTTTTGCAACGCCGGAATTCTCGCGATGGCGAGTTCGACATTGTCACCCCAGATTTGCCCCGCGTCGATAAGCAGATCTGCATCAGGGCCAAGGCCTTCGCGGGCTGCGGCAACGTGATCTGCATCGTCTTGAACATCTGCAGTGCCGTAGTTTCCCCAACCGAACTTAACCGCTCTGAATCCTTTTGCCCTTGCATCGCGAGCGCGCTCGAGTGTTGACTGCGGTGTGTCACCCATGAGCATCGAGGCGTAGGGCACCTTTGCAAAATTCTTCTGGTAGCCGAGCAGTTTCCAAACCGGCTGCTCTAGCTTGCGACCTAGAAGATCCCAGAGAGCAATTTCGACTCCGGACCAGGTGTGTGCGGCCTGCAGAAGATCCATGCTGTTTCTGGCAACCAATTGGCTGAGCCTCAGAATGTCCCTGGGATCGCTAACCCGCTCACCGATAACGCTTGCTGAGACCGGCTGGCAAACCCCGTGCGATCTCGGGGTCACAAATGCCGCTATCGAAGTGAGCGGCGATGCCTCACACTCACCCCAGCCAACGCTGCCGTCCTCGCCGATCACCCGGACAAGAAGCGCATCCTGGCTACCGTCGGCCTCGAGGGTCACTTCGGGCATAGCCGCATAGAAGAACTCGACCGAATCGATTCTCATTGGTGCCTTCCATTTGGGACCCGAGTTGCATAACTTATCAAGAACATTCTGAGAGAATACAACAATTCGTCATACCTTTACGACGAATCGTTACCGTTTCTTGACTTTTTTTCGCCAAATGCCCTCCAATTAAGGTCCGTTCGTATGATGTAATGGAAATGTGGTCCAAGAATGTAAAAAGTGTGACGGGCAAATTTAGGTATTAATTGCCTTCCTCACGAAGCGCGTGGTGGCCTCCGGTTTTCACGTGTGGTTCAAAACCTCCATGAAAGGAAAGCGAATGAAAATAAGTAAATTGGCTGGAGTGTTGGCAGCATTGGCGCTGACCACCGGCAGCCTTGTAGCTTGTGCCCCGGCAGCAACTGTTGACCCGGTGGCACCAACAGATGAAGCGGCAGCACTAACTGGTGAACTGCTCATCTGGGACACAGGAATTCTAGGAAAAGACCCATCGGATGATCCATACGCCGACAAAGCATTCCTTAACCAAATGGGTGTGGAGTTCGAGGAAGCAAACCCGGGCGTCACAGTAACCATCGTTCAGCAGGGTGGCGACATCTCCTCTAACGCCGCCGCGTTCCAGGCTGCAGCAATTGCAGGAACCGGTCCTGACATTCGAGTTCAGTACGCAGGTGGACCAACCACTTCGTTCGCTGACTTCTTCGAAGACCTAGACCCTCTGCTACCGAAGGACATGCTCGACTCGATGGCTGGACAGTACGTCAACCGTGAAGGCTTTGCTTCTGACGGAAGACTTCTAGGTATGACCTACGGTGCTGGAAACCTATTTGTTGTTTTCCAGAACGCCGATGTTCTAAAGGAAGCTGGCATTGACCCAAGCGTTAAGCCTGCGACTTGGGAAGCTCTGGTTGCAAACGCAAAGCAGATCTCCGACAAGACCGACAAGAACGGTTTCTACACCGGAAACTTGGAAGGCTACCCTGGCGCATGGTTCATCTCGAACATGGTTGGTGGCGAGCTAGGTCAGACTGCCTTCACTGACATGTACAGCGGCAAGATTCCAGTTGACGACCCAGCAATGTTGAAGGCCTACCAGGCATTCGCCGACTGGGGTAAGAGTGGAGTCAACAACCCAGATGCCGCGCAGGTAACTGCCGGTGGTCAGGGCTTCGTTGCCGGTGAAGCTGGTTACTACCTCGTTGGTAGCTGGGAGAACAACGGCATGACCGAAGCGTTTGGTGAAGACGGTCCAGTAACGTCATTCTTCATTCCAACGCTAGAGGGTGCCAAGTTCTCGAAGATTGGTTCGGGTGGTCCTGAGATCGCACTATCAATCACCAAGGCAAGCAAGAACAAGGCACTCGCAGCAGAGTTCCTGAAGTTCATTGCACGCCCAGAGCACCAGGACCGCTTCGTTGAGATCTACCAGACTCAGGGTTCAAACCACAAAGACGGAGACTCTTCGTTTATCAAGAACCCAAGACTCAAGGAGCAGTTCGAGCAGCTAGCACAGTCAACCGATGGCATCACCTTTGCCTTCGACAGTGTTATGCCACAGGCAACAATTGACCTGTTCTACAGGGTCAATGCCGGTGTCTTCAGCGGTGCTATAACGCCCGCCGATGCAGTGGCACAGCTCAAAGCTTCCTACGAGCAAGAGACTGGCAAGTAGTAAGTTAGAACCAAAGTCTGAAGGCTGGGAGATTTACTCTCCCAGCCTTCAGGCTCACTATTCACAAAGAAGTGGATTATGAGGCAATCAAAGTTAGTCGGAACCCTCGCGGTACTTCCCAGCTTCGTAATCGTGGCTGGGTTTATGGCGTTCCCGGTTATGTTTGCGTTTTACATTTCGTTCACGAAAACCAACGGCCTGACATACGACTGGCGCGGCCTTGACAACTACATCGCAATCTTCAGCGACCCGATTGTTCACCAGGTCTTTCTCAACAACTTCAAGTTCTTGATTTCAGTTCCGCTGGTTATCTTTTCCGCACTGGTCTGTTCTATTCTGCTTTTTGAGCAGTTCAAGGGATGGAAGTTCTTTCGAGTAATTTTCTTTCTTCCAAACGTTTTATCGGTGGCCGTAATCGGTCTGATCTTTAGAAATGCGTTTGGCTACGACGGAGCTGTAAACCAGTTTCTAGGATTGTTTGGCAATGAGCCGATGCAGTTCTTCATCGACTCGAATTACAGCATTTTAATCATCATTCTGGCTCTGGTCTGGTCTGGCTTCGGCTATCAGTCACTCTTGCTTCTCGCGGGTCTGACTTCTATCAACCCCGCAGTTTTCGAAGCTGCGGCCATCGACGGCGCGGGATGGTGGCGCAGGCTCTGGTCGATCACGTTGCCGAACATTCGAAAAGTACTCGGCTTCGTGTTCATCATCAACATTCTTTACACCTTCGCCTCGCTGTTTGGTTTCGTCTTTGTGATAACCGCTGGAGGCCCTGGCTATGAGACAACCACGATCGACTTCTTGGTTTACCTGCGAGCCTTCTCGAGCAACAACTTGGGTTCGGGCGCCGCTCTAGCGGTGCTGCTCTTCTTCTTTATCGGTCTGTTGACACTGCTGCAGAACCGCGTGTTCAAGCTACAAAAGGACGACTAGCATGTCTGATTCGATCAGCTCAAGACTTACACCGCGCGCCAAGTGGCCCATTTTCATCGGTATGTGCTTGGTTGCGGCGACCATCATCTACCCGCTGTTCTTTGTGGTGGTTACCTCGCTGCGCAGCAACGTCGACTATAAGCGTGACCCTTTTGGTCTGCCAGTTGACTGGACAGTAACGAACTACATCGAACTTTGGGACGAATACGGTGTTGGTCGCGCATTTTTGAACAGCCTTTTTGTTTCGACGAGCGCTGTTGCGGTGATTCTGATTCTCGCGACTTTGGCGGGGTATGCCCTTGCCAAGCTTCCGGTCTTTGGCAGCAAGTTCTTCACCGCGACCTTCGTCTCGGTAATGCTGCTCCCGGGTCCGGTACTAATCATTCCTATCTATTTGGTGCTGGCTCGATTGGGCATCGTCGGTGACTATTCCGGCTTGATACTGGTTTATGTCGCCACCGGTTTGCCGTTTGCCATCTTCTTTCTCACCCTCACTTTCAGGGCCATCCCAGATGAGCTGCTTGAGGCAGCAAGAGTTGACGGAGCCGGCTTCTTTAGAACGCTCTGGTCGATTGTTGGGCCAATGGGAGCTTCGGGAATTGCGACTTTGGCTGTGCTGCAGTTCCTTGGCACTTGGAACGAACTGATCTTTGCGCTGATTCTGGTTCCTGACGCGCAGATGAGGTTGCTCACACCGACACTGGCAACAATCGGAAAGCGCTTCGTTAGCGATCAGCCGCTAACCTCAGCGGGTCTTTTCATAAGCGCTCTCGTTCCGCTGCTGCTACTCACCTTCGCATCGAAGTACATCATGCGAGGACTGCAGGTTGGCCTAAGCCGCTAGTTCTTTTCGATCCAGCCATCCGGGTGGAAAGTTGCATCGATAGGTTCGGAGCGAACAATTGGCTTCGCCCAAAGAACGCCGTTTGCCAAAACCTTTCCGATTTCCTTCTGGTGGTAGACCGGATAATCCTGGTCACCAGGTGAGAAGTAGAAAACCTTGCCCAGTCCGCGTCGCCAGGTTGCGCCAGATCTAAACACTTCACCGCCGGTGAAGCTCGAGATGAAAATCAGCTCGTCCGGGGTTGGAATATCGAAGAACTCGCCATACATCTCTTGCAACGGAATAACAATCGGGTCGGGAAGGCCCTGCGTAATCGGGTGGCTTGGGTTGACGTTCCATACCAGCTCGCGATCTCTAGAGCTGCGCCATCTGAGCGAACAGGTTGTGCCCATTAGCTTCTTAAAGATTTTCGAATAGTGCGCAGAGTGCAAGACAATCAAGCCCATGCCTCCCAAGACGGCGTCGTAAACGCGCTGCACAACCTCGTCGCTAACCCTCGGGTGTGCCTCGTGGCCCCACCACATCAGAACATCGGTTCGGTCGAGCACCGCTTGGGTTAGGCCGTGTTCAGGCTCGTCTAGCGTGGCGGTCGCTACTTCGACAGCGCTACCAAGTTCGTTTTCCAAAAGGGCCTTGATTGCGCCGTGCATTCCATTCGGGTAAATCTTTGCCGGCACAGAGTCGCTCTGCTGCTCGTGGATGTTTTCGTTCCAGATTGTGACTCTGAGTGTCATTAGAGAGTTACCTCTTTCCCGGCTTTAGCCGATCTGTACATGGCGTCAATAATGGCCGTGCGGTGCAGAGCGTAATCACCGGCGTGTGAGGCAAAATCGCCAGAGACGACGTGTTCGATGAACTCGTTAATGACGGCCAGGTGTCCCTCGCCGGTAGACGAAACCTTCGGTTTGCGAGTGTATTGCTTGCCATTCTCGTCGCCGAACAGGCTCAACGTGTTCTCTGTTGCATATCTCGGAATGAAAATTCTTAGTCCCGAATCGACGCCCAAGAGTTCGAATGAAATGTCTTCATTGTCAACCGCGTGAGAAGCCCAGGTAATCTCTAGTGCCACCGATGATCCATTATCGAGTCTCAGCAGCGCGCTGCAGAGGTCTTCGACCTGAAACTCGCCCGCACTGCCCTGCGTGTAGTTTGAGTTATCCATGGCGCCGTAGCCGGCTCGGCCAAGTTCACCGTAGGTGACCGCACTGACCGCAACCACTCGAGGCTCCCCCAACATGTAGAAAAGTGAATCGATGATGTGCGGGCCAAGGTCGATGGCCGCACCGCCACCGGCCAGGTTGGCCGAGGTGAACCAAGACGTCAAGCCAGGAATACCTGCTCGTCTCTTCCAACTGATTCTTGAGTGATAGACGCGACCGAGCTTGCCCGAGGCAACTAATTCCCTAGCCATGCCTATGTCTGCTCGGCGACGATAGTTGAAAGCAACTTCAAGAATGCGATTGTTTGCCTTTGCTGCTTCCACCATTTCTTCGGCCTGCTCGGCGGTTATCGCTAGCGGCTTTTCGCAGAAGACGTGCTTGCCGGCATTGAGGGCTGCGACGGCAATCGGATGGTGCAGAGCGTTTGGGGTGGCAATGCTGATTATGTCTATGGTTGGATCATCAACCAGCTCTTGCCAATCAGCTGCCGTCTTTTCAACTTTGAACTCTTTTGCAAGTGCGGCCAACCGCTCCAACTCTTTTCCGGCTATTGCGGCAAGAACGGTCTGCGGGTTTTGATAAAAGGCCTTCATGTGCGCTGTTCCCATGCCGAGACCAACCACCGCCGCTCGCAACTTGGGTGCTTCTGCAGTCAAAATTAGCTCCTTAGAGTTAGACATCGTCTATAGCTACATGTTAGAGCGAGTAGCGATTAATGCTTATCATCATACCATTAGGACTGATATCGACCTCAGGAACATCAATTTTCTATGCCCAAAAAAACCTAATGTATGATGTTTATGAACGAAAGGGTGTCCTTACGATGAAGTTTCGACTCCAAGCCTCATCTGATGCGTCGCCCTTACTTAATCTCCTGCTCGGCTCAGATTCGATCAGCAGCTCGATACCTTTTAGAGCCGCACTAGCCGGCCAAGAAATTGACCTTAAAGCTTCAGTTCGCCTGAACTGCAAAGACTCTTATGCATCTGCCACCGCAGAGACACAGGGCTTGCAATTCGACTGGCAGGCATTGCAACTTTCGGACCAGGCGGTCTGGGAGTTCAAGTTGACGGCCAAAAACAAAAGCTCAGCCCCGATCTCGATTTCAAGGCTCGACAGCGCTGCACTAGCGCTACAGGGTGAGGTGTGGCGCGTTGAGTCTTTTGCCTCTGCCTGGGGGGATGAGTTTCGACCAAAGACCGTGACAACCCAGCACGACTCGTTCTTCGGAGTTCGCTCGGGAAGGTCCTCGCATGGCGAGAGCCCGATCGTTTACTTCGTCAGAGAGTCTGACGGCTACACCGTGGTAGTTTCGCCGGCCTGGAGCGGAAACTGGCACATCGACGTTCTAGCCGGCGCGCACATCAGTGCTGGTATTTCAACCTGGAACCTAAACGTACTGTTGGCGCCAGACGAAACTCTGGAGGCTCCGAGTGTGATTGTTGCTGCAGCGCAGAGCAAAGAGTTGGCTCAGCGAAACTTGCAAGCAGCAATTCGCGACAATTGGCTGCCTCGAACTAAATTGACCGATGCGATTCCTATTGAGTGGAATCACTGGTGGCCCTATGAAGATGCTGAAGTGACTCAAGATGTAATCATCGAAAACGCAACCCTTGCCCAGCACATGGCAATCGACGCGATTGTTGTTGATGCCGGTTGGTTTGGTGAATCAAAGTTAGACACCAACTGGACAGACCTGCGCGGTGACTGGGCTAGCGTCAACCTCGCCCGATTTCCTGACGGCCTAGAAAAACTTGGTGCGGCTATCTTGGAAAAGGGAATGTCGCCAGGGATTTGGATTGAGCTTGAGGCCGTTGGTGCTAAATCTGAGTTGCGAAAAACTAACCCAGGAGCAATGGCTCGTGATGACAGCGGGCTTCGGCCAGACCCTTCATACCGGGTTGGCACAGTTTCGCTAGACCAAAGCGATCCAGGCTTTCTTGGCTATGTTTGCCTGGGTTCGCCCGAGGGCTGGTCACACACCTACAACTCGGTGAAGAACGTGGTCTCGGCAATGCAAGCGCGCTGGCTGAAGATGGACTTCAACATCGATCCTGGGTTCGGTTGCACTCGAACTGATCACGGTCACGGTGCCGGGGATGGACTGTTGCGACACTACGAGGGTCTCTACAAACTGCTCGATCAAATTCGGGCAGACTTTCCCCAGCTATTGATTGAGGCTTGCTCCTCGGGTGGCTTACGAGTCGATCTTGGTCTTGCAAAACACGTTCACTGTTTCTTCTTGAGTGATCCCGACTACACCGAGCATCACCTGCAGGTGCTCTGGGGTTCGGCTCACATGCTGCCACCGCTTGCGATTCTTCACTGGCCATGGTCTTGGTGGAGAAACGACTACGGGCCTTCGCAACTCGACTGGATGAATGTCGAGGTAGAAACCTTCGACGTGATTATGAGAGCCGCTATGTTCCATCGTCTTGGAGTCAGTTATCCGTTGCCAAAGTTGCCCGCCCGGCTCAGTCAGCGGCTGGGATATCACTTGCAAATCTTTAGAGATCACATAGCTCCGGTTCTGCCAACAGCCAATCTGGTTTCACTCACCGATTCGCCGTTGCGCGGAAACAGAGGCGAGAGACACTCCGCCTGGCAGCTAACCGCAAACCTGAACAGTGAAGATGAAGTGCATCTAGTGATGTCGCTGAAGCTAGATAGCTCGGCGCCATCGGCTGAATTTAGACCCACACAGCTAGATGAAAACCGACACTATGTGGTTATCGACCTAGAGACCAAAAACACATCGACCGCGCTTGGAAAGCTACTAAACGCCGATTTGCTATCAGGTCTTGCTGGCGGCAAGAATTCTTGGATCGTGGAGATTCGACCAGAGGGAGCAAAGCGCTAATGCACCAAGGAACCAAAGCCGTTGAAGAGAGACTGGATCGATTCTTTCGGGACAAGATTCAGCCGGCGATTTACCGCGATCACATTGCGCTTTCGATAACGGCTTGGCAGGCGCCGCGCGAACCCGTGCCATTCGCGGAGGCGACCACTCAGCAATACGAAGCTGTCGACCTAGGTTGGCGGTTCGGTCGAGCTTGGTCGACCATTTGGTTGAAGGTCTCGGGCTCGATTCCAGAAAGCTGGAGCACTAGCCAAGAAGGTTCACTGGCCGCCGAAATCGTGATCGATTTTGGCTATAACACATCTCGCTCGGGCTTTCAGGCCGAAGCCCTGGCCTACGACCTAGCCGGCAAGCCGATTAAGGCCATAGCGCCAAAAAACTCTTGGTTGCCCTGGTCTTACGCCAACAAAAAGGTCGAGTTCTACCTTGAAGTTGCAGCGAACCCCGATGTCGCCGGCGAATACACATTTGAACCGACAACGCTTGGAGACTGGGATACCGCTTCTGAGCAGCCGCTTTATGAACTGAAGAAACTGCACCTCGCGCATAGAGATATCGAGGTCTGGGAGTTAGCTCAAGACATCTTCACCCTACGCGGCCTCATGGTTAGCCTGCCACAGGACAGCACCCGAAGACATTTGATCACCCGTGCCATCGAGGACATGCTCGATGCGATCGATCCGAGCGATGTTTCTGGCTCTGCGAGTGAGGCCAGAGGGAAACTGACCGCCGTGCTGAGTTCACCGGCAAGCGCTTCAAGTCACCGCATTATCGCAACCGGTCACGCGCATATCGACTCGGCATGGTTATGGCCAATTCGAGAAACAGTTCGAAAGTGTGCCAGGACCTTTAGCAACGTTCTCAGCCTGATGGATGAGCATGACGACTTCATCTTTTCGGCGTCTTCTGCCCAGCACTATAAGTGGATCAAAGATCACTACCCGAGCGTTTTCGAAGGCATCAAGAAGCGCGTGGTGAGTGGTCAATGGAAACCGGTCGGCGGCATGTGGGTCGAGTGTGACGGAAACATGCCCGGCTCTGAGGCGATGGTTAGACAGTTTGTTTACGGGCAAAAGTTTTTTCAGGAGAACTTTGCAATGCACGCACGCGAAGCCTGGTTGCCAGATTCTTTTGGTTACTCGGGTTCACTCCCGCAGATTGTTACCCAGTCGGGCATTAGTGCTTTTCTAAGTCAGAAGATGTCGTGGAACCAGGTCAATCGCATGCCGCACCACACCTTCTGGTGGGAAGGCATCGATGGCACAAGAGTCTTCTCACACTTCCCATCGGCAGACACCTACATCTCTGAACTCTCGGGTGAAGAGTTGGCTCACGCTGAGAGGAACTTCTCTGAAAAGGGTCGCGCATCAATTTCGCTCGTGCCATTTGGCTGGGGCGATGGCGGCGGCGGACCAACCCGCGAAATGATTGCCGCGGCTTACCGCACCGGCGATCTCGAGGGTTCGCCAAAGGTGTCTATGGGGACGGCCGATGAGTTCTTCGCCAAGGCTCGAAGCGAGTATGCCAATGCTCCGGTCTGGCGCGGCGAGATGTATCTCGAACTACACCGCGGGGTGTTGACCTCACAGCACAGGACCAAGCAGGGCAACCGTCGCAACGAGGGACTGCTTCGAGAGGCCGAGCTTTGGGCGAGCTACGCAACCCTCAAAGCGGGCATTACCTACCCAAGCGACAAGTTTGAAGAGATTTGGCAGAGCATTCTGCTGATGCAGTTCCACGACATTTTGCCTGGTACCGCTATCGCTTGGGTTTACAAAGAGGTTGAGAATCGGCATGCCGAGATCACCGGCGAGCTGCTCGAGATTATCAACTCATCGCTCAGCGCTTTGGCAAACGACCCATCAGCCGGTGCAGCGACGCAGACATTAACAGCGAACGCGATGTCGGTTGCACGAAATGGTGTTGCTGGGCTTGGCTTAGGCACACCGAGCAAACTGGCCAAAGCGACTTCAATCGTTGAGCAGGACGAATTTGTAGTTCTCGAGAACGAAGAGTTGCGCGTGCGAGTTGATAGATCGGGTCGCATTTTGTCTCTGTTGTCTTTGGCAACAAATCGCGAGGCAATTGCAACGGGTATCCCCGCAAACGAGTTGCACCTGCACAATGACAACCCAACGCGCTGGGATGCTTGGGACATCGACGAACACTACCGAAACTCAAAGCAGGTGTTAGACGCTGTTGATCAGTTCGATGTTAGACAGCAAAACGATGGCAGCGCGGTAATTCAAACCAAGCGAGTGCTTCGCTCTGCCTCGCAAAATGCCAGCACGATTGTGCAAACCATTCGACTCGAGCCGGGCGCAAAGTCAATCGACATCGGTTTCGAAATTGATTGGCACGAGAGCGAGAAAATGCTCAAGCTCGCTTTTCCGATTGACATTCACGCAGAAGAAGTCGCGGCAGAAACGCAGTTCGGTTTCGTCAAGCGCCCAACTCACGAAAACACAAGTTGGGATTTTGCCCGCTTCGAGTCCTGCCAGCACAAGTATCTGTATTTGAACGAGAAAGACTGGGGAGTTGCGATTGCCAACGACTCAACCTACGGATTTGACGTTCAACGAACCACCGAGGCCAACGGTGCAACAGTCACCAGCGTGCGTTTCTCACTGCTGCGCTCAACCAAGTTTCCAGACCCGGAAGCCGATCAGGGTGTGCACACGATGAATTTCAAGCTTCGCCCTGCGGCGACAATCGAAGATGCGGTGAGCCTGGGTTACGACCTAAACAACCCAGCGCGTCAGGTACAGGGCAACCGAACAGTAGCGCCACTGGTGAATAGTTCTGCCGACCAAGTAGTTGTCGAGACTGTGAAACTTGCCGAGGATGGCAGCGGTGACCTGATCGTGAGGCTCTATGAGTCGACGGGCGGTCGCGCCGACAGTCGAATCAGCTTTGCCGGGGTCGCCGAAGAGATTTGGCTTACCGATTTCTTGGAGCTGCCAACCTCATCCGATCGGATCGCCGGTGACGCTATTGACTTGCAATTTAGGCCTTTTCAGGTGATCACACTGCGAGTTTCAGGACTCAAAATTGACTAGCCAGGTCGGCAAAACGATGATTCAACCACTGGAAAGTAGAGATCCGGGTTGGAACACCCTTCCTCCCCGAGCTGCGCTTAGGACTGACGCCGCGACCACCAACCTCAACGGAATGTGGCGTTTTCGCTGGCTGCCTCGGGTTGTTGACGCAAGCTCGGCACCAAAGTTTGACCAGGGTCACAACGAACTCATTCCGGTGCCGGCAAGTTTCGTCATGCCGCACCTGGACAAGTTTCTAAAGCAACCCCACGGCCTTCCTAGCTACACCAACGTCAACTACCCCTTTGCAATCGACCCTCCTTACCCACCAGATCGCAATGGCGTCGGTGAGTATCAGCGTGAAGTTAGCTGGGATGTGCCGCCGACTAGCGCGGTCCTGAGATTTGACGGTATCGAGGGTGCTGCCGATATCTGGTGGAACGATGAATATCTGGGCTCTGTTCGAGGCAGTCGTCTACCGAGCGAATTTGATATCAGCGGTCGCGCAAATACATACAACACCCTCACGCTTCGCGTCTACACTTTCAGCGCCGCGTCATATCTTGAAGATCAAGATGAATGGTGGCTACCGGGAATCATCCGTGACGTTTCGGTAATCGCTCGCCCAAAGGTTTCAATCGAAGATGTTGCCGTCGAAGCCGACTGGATTAACGGAGCAGCCAAACTTCGCGTGCGAGTGAAGACAAGCATTGCCGGCAGTGCAGTGAGCATGCAGCTGGTTGAAACCGATACGACTTTGCAGCACGATCAAATTGCAACAATCGAAGCAGCAAAGCCCTGGACGGCCGAAACGCCAAACCTCTATACGTTGCGGGTTAGCACTTCAATTGACAGTCAAGACGGTGAAACCGTTGAGATAAAAGTCGGATTCAGAACCGTTGTAATTCAGGGAACAGTCTTTACCGTGAACAATGTGCCGATTCAACTTCGTGGAGTCAACCGACACGAACACCACCCGCTATATGGCCGCGCTGTCGACGAAGACACGGTGCGCAAAGAGTTGGCGCTTATGAAGCGCAGCAACATCAACGCGATTCGAACTTCGCACTATCCGCCATCGACTTTACTGCTGGATTTGGCAGACGAAATGGGTTTCTGGGTCATCGATGAGTGCGATCTTGAAACCCACGGATTTGGAAACGTTGGGTGGGTCGACAACCCAACCGACGACCCAAAATGGGAAGCCGCGATTGTTGACCGAGCGGTTCGCATGGTTCAGCGTGATAAGAATCACGCGTGCATCATCATGTGGTCGCTGGGTAATGAGGCCGGGGTTGGCCGTAATTTAGGTTCGATGGCCAAGGCTATGAAGTTGATTGACGGCTCAAGACCGCTGCACTACGAGGGTGACCAAGACTGCGAGCACGTTGATGTGTGGAGCATGATGTATCCGCCGGTCTCTCACGTTGAGCAAGTTGGTCTCGGCACAGAAGAGCCGCTCGAAGACCCAACGCTTGATGCACGCAGAAGAAACATGCCATTCGTGCTCTGCGAATATGCTCACGCCATGGGAACCGGTCCGGGTGGACTAACCGAGTACCAAGAACAGTTTGACAAACACCCTCGACTCATGGGTGGGTTTATTTGGGAGTGGTTAGAGCACGGCATCACAACAATCGAGAACGGCATCACTAAAACCAATTACGGTGGTGACTTCGGTGAACCACTTCACGACGGGAACTTTGTGATTGACGGGCTCGTTAGTTCAACTCGCGAACCACGCGCTGGGTTGCTCGACTTGGCCGCGGTTTACACCCCGGTATCGCTGAGCTTGAACGACTCGGGTTCAGAACTCACCATGATCAGCCGACTCGACTTCATGGACACTTCGCACCTGAGTTTGCAGTGGAAGATTGAAAGCGAAAACAAAACTGTCGGCTCTGGCGTCATCTCCTACCAACCTCTCACCGCACGTGAAACCAGAGTTCTACGTTTGCCTGAGGAGGTTTCTGCAGGGCTAAAGCAGAACACCGGATTGCTAACGGTTTGGCTCGCAAACGAAACAGCGAGCTGGGCAATTCCAGCAGGCTGGGTTGTTGCAAGCGCGCAGTGTGTTTCATCCAAAGGCGCATTGCAAGAATCACCGGTAGCTCATTCGTCTCACTCGCTTTCTGAAGTTCTTGAAATTTGCAGAGAAACCGGAAGACCGGTTCGCATCGGCGAAACCCCTGTGGCCGATTGGGCAATCAGCCTGTGGCGAGCACCGACTGACAACGACCTCAGAACCGCATGGCGAGAAGCCGCGTTTCCGGCCGCCGCCGAACGCTGGCGACTATTGGGTCTCGACCGGCTAGTTTCCCGCCTGGTTTCGATTGAGCAGGTCAGCGAAAGTCAAATAGCGGTAAAGACTCGGGTAGGCGCTGCCGCCACTAACGCCGCCGTCGACTGCACCTACACCTGGACCATGCAGCCAACCGGTCTCGAGCTCAAGCTCGATGCGATTATCAACGAGCACTGGCCGGAAACTTGGCCTTCGCACTGGGCTAGAGCGGGCGTCGAGTTCACAATCTCGACCCCTTCAGATTCCGCTGTGCACTGGTTTGGTAAAGGGCCTTCGCCCGCCTACCCAGACACCGGGCAGGGCTCTAGGCTCGGCTGGTTCTCGTCGACCATCGAGGATTTGCAAGAGCGCACCGTGAGGCCGCAGGAATCGAGCCGCCGGGCATCGGTATCTTCGGTTCAAATCGCTAACTCGCTCAAGGCCAGGTTCTTCTCGCCGGTCGGGCTAACCATCAGACCTTGGTCGCCATACCAAGTTGCTAAGACTTCGCACGATCACTTCTTAGGCGCGAGCTCGACCGCACACATTGTGTTCGACTTCGCCTGCTCTGGGGTTGGCACAGCTGCCTGCGGACCCGGCGTCTTACCAAAGTACCAACTGCCCGCTCAGAACTTCTCGGGCCAAGTTTTGTTTGAGTTTGCAAGCTAATCGAAAGGGGAAGTCAAGTGAGTCACCACAGAGAAATCGAAACCGGTGTTGAAAACATCGTGGTTCGCCTGCACCAAACTGAACGCCAACTTTTCGGCAGTTTTATCGACTGCAACATGTCGACAGCCTGGGTTGGGGACAGGTTCAGAATCTTTCCCGGTAAGTACGGCGAAGACCCGGTGTGGGGTGACGGCAACGAACTCAAGTTTGGCGAAGGGTCAACGGTGAGCGAGACCTTTGCGCTTCCTCCTGAGGCTTTTGTGCGCCCGGATCTTCCTAAGGTTGTAAAGCCGGAGGAAGAGGGTTTGCACGGAGCCGTGTGGTTCGAGAGCATCTACCAATCACCGCATGATGCATCGGGCAGAACCCTCTACTCGCTTTATCACAACGAGAACTATCCGAGCACTCTGCTTTACAAGCCTGAAACCGG
Organism: Microbacteriaceae bacterium; assembly: GCA_027487865.1. Classification (GTDB taxonomy): domain Bacteria; phylum Actinomycetota; class Actinomycetes; order Actinomycetales; family Microbacteriaceae; genus Aquiluna. Next base: position 20,732 of record JAIYCT010000002.1, on the reverse strand, counting down.
CGAGGGCATGAGCGATGACAACTGGCCGCCCGGACTCCTGGGTGACTCTTCAATTCAAGCCGCACCAAGAATCGGAATCATGAAGTCGCTCGATGGTGGCGACAGTTGGAAGAACCTCGGAATCATTCTCGAAGACAGAAACGATCGAATGATCAGGCTTCCGATCAACAAGAACTACTGTTTCCCCGGTGGAGTGGGTGATCCGAGCGCCATTGCAAACGGAGAGTACCTGTACGTGTTCTTCGGCGAGTATGCCTACCCCGGACCCTTCTCACCTGAGACTTGGTCTTCAGCCGAAGAAGCATCCGGCCAATGTGTGAGCGTGGGCCGCATCGCAATCGCAGACTTAGACAATCCAGAAAAGAAGGCCAAGCGCTGGGATGGCAAGGGTTTCAACGCAGATTGGAACGGAATCGGCCAGCCTATTAGGTCGCTGCAGATTGCCGCTGAAGATGGTGGTGGCGGTGTTTCTCAGGGCGATGAGCTTTACTACTGGGGCCCTTCGGTGAGTTGGAATGATGAGATTCAGTGCTGGGTAATGATGCTGGGTCGAGTAGACGGCCCATTCTGGGTTGGCGGCAAGCTCTACATGAGCATCAACCCCAACAGGGATCTGGGCGTGGCAGACAATTCGCAGAAGTGGTCTACCCCGGTTGAGATCGTCGATCGACCTGGCCACACCCTTTGGTACCCGTCGCTACAACCGGACGACTCCGAAGAGTCGCTGGCGAAAAAGCGCACGTGCCTCAACCTTGGAAAGTTCTCGAAGCTATGGTTTAAAGATATGGCCGGTGACCAGCACTTGTATCTGAGTGACTACATCGTCGAGTTTGCAAGGAGGACCTAGGTGTCGCAATCTGTCAAACGCACCGCACTTATTACCGGAGGCATGAGCGGTCTCGGTGCGGCTGCCGCAACTCGACTCCGGGCAGAAGGTGTAAAGGTGTTTACCGTTGACATAGCTGCCGGAGCTGATTTTCAAATCGATGTAACTGACCATGAAGCGGTGGCTAACCTACCAAAGCAATTGCCGCATATCGACATTCTGATTACTTCGGCAGGGATCGTCGGGCCAAACATCCCGCTTCTACAAACAACCGAAGAGCAGTGGAAGTCAGTTTTTGAAATCAACGTTCTCGGCACAGCATCGTTCATAAAGGCGTTTGCCCCATCAATGGTTGAAAATGGTTGGGGTCGAATCGTCACCTTTGCGAGCATGGCCGCCAAGGATGGAAATCCAAACCTGTCGATTTACTCAGCAACGAAAGCAGCAGTCGTTGCGCTCACGAAGTCAGTCGGAAAAGAACTTGCAACCACCGGTGTGCTTGTCAACACGATTGCACCGGCTGTTATCGAGACGCCGATGAACAAGGACACCTCTAGCGAAGTGCTCGAGCGATTGACCTCGCTGATTCCGATGAAGCGAATTGGTAAGGCTGAAGAAGTGGCCGAGCTAGTTGCCTGGTTATGTTCAGACAAAGTCAGTTTCTCAACCGGTGCTGTCTATGACATCAGTGGCGGTCGCGCTACCTACTAGCGAATCTCGACCCAGGCGCCCTGCGCCGCCGAAAGCAGCACGGCTTCGGTGAGCACCGCGGCGCGAGTACCGTCTTCGAATACCGGCAGTCCGCTTGGTGACTGGCCTTTCAATGCCTGCTCGACATCGCGCATAAACGACACAAACGCGTCGAAGTAGCCCTCGGGATGACCAGCGGGCAAAGCGGTCAGTCTCTTGGCATCGGCAGAAAGCAATGCTGGATCTCGCATGATTGTGCGGCTGCCATCCTGCAGGCCAATCCAAAGGCTCTCGGGGGTTTCCTGGTCGAAACGAAGAGACTCCGAGGTGCCGTGCAGCTCAACCGAAAGGCCATTCTTGTGCCCGGCAGCAACCTGAGAGACCATGAGGCTGACCGAGCCACCGCCGTCCAACCTGGCCAAAACCATAGCGATGTCCTCGGTAGATACTTTTTGTGCTGCTCTAGTCGAGTGTGCTGTGTCGATGGTTGCCACCAGTTTCACAATTCGCTGGCCCGAAATGAACTCAATCAAGTCGCAGAGGTGAATGCCGATGTCGGCAAATGCCCTTGACGCTCCGCCCGATTGCTCTGCAACTCGCCAGTTTGTGTCATTCGCATTCAAAAGCCAATCTTGCAGGTACTCGCCTTTGATGCTCAGCACCCGACCAAGGCTTCCAGACTGAACCCGGCTTCTGGCCTCTATGACCATCGGATGGTACCGGTAGACGAAAGGGATAGCTCCCACTAACCCAAGCTCTCCAGCTTGCTTGGCCAATTTATTCGCGTCGGCAGCTGTTGTAGCCAGCGGCTTTTCGCAGACGACGTGTTTGCCGGCAGCTAGCGCACGCTCGGATAGTTCAACGTGGGAACTGTTTGGCGTGAGAATGTGAATAAGATTTACAGATTCGTCGGCTAGCAACTCTTCGTAAGTCGAGTAATAGTTCTCGATCGCAAGTTCTTGCGCAGCGAGCTTGCTCTTTTCCGGGCTAGACGACAAGATGCCGCGCATCGTGATTCCCGCAGCGCGCAATGCTCTCGAGTGAACGCGACCCATAAATCCCGCACCCACGAGTGCGGCGACAACCTTAGTTTTTTCTGTCTGACTCACTGGCCCACACTGTTCCATGGATTGAAACCAACATCAACCAACTCTGGAGACTTGGTAGTCGATTCGATTTTCACGTTTTTGCCTGAAGTCGCGGCCTCTTCGAGTGCTTGCATAACCTCAACCACGTGAGCAGCGAGCTCAATGTCGGCCCTGGGACGCTTACCCTGAGCAATTGCGTGGATCATATCGATAACGCCAACACCGCGCTGCATGACTTCGCCCGCACATTCAATCTCTTCAGGCTCCCGACTCCCTGTGTCGATTCTGAAAAGTTGGAGCGATCCGTAGTGCATGTTTGGATCAGGTATTACCAGCGAACCCTCGGTGCCGTGAATCTCAAGGACTCCTTCTCTAGGCCTTGCGGTGTCGAAGCTGAAACTGCTCTGCGCGGTTTCGCCACCTGAGAAGTCAATCAGCGCTATCACGTTGGTTGGCACTTCAATCGGAAACTTTTCGCCTTGCCTTGGCCCAGAGCCGACAACTCCGAAGTCGCGTGCCTGTGATGAGCGAGCCACGACCTGAGACACCGGACCCAGGGCGCAAACCAGCGCAGTCAAATAGTAAGGACCCATGTCAAAGATCGGCCCGCCGCCTTTGGCATACAGAAAGTCAGGGTTGGGGTGCCAACTCTCGGGCCCGCAGACTTCGAAAGCGGTGGTCGCGCCAGTGACCTTGCCGATTCTGCCTTCTCTGATCAATCGCAATCCCGTTTGAATGCCGGGACCGAGAAAAGTGTCGGGCGCACAGCCCACCTCTCGACCACTTTGTTTGGCCTGCTGCCTGATTCGTCCGGCAGCCAGCTTGTCCAGCGCCAGTGGCTTCTCGCTCCACACGTGCTTACCGGCCTTCAGCGCGGCAACGGTTACCTGCTCGTGCGCCTTGGGAATCGTCAAATTGACAATCAGCTCGATGTCATCACGCGCCAGCAACTGTTCGGGCGTTCCAAAACTTGCAATTCCATATTGTTTTGCTCGTTGCTCGCTTCGAGAAACATCTAGATCGGAAACCATCTCAACCGAGACAGACTTCGCCTTGGTTAGGTTCTCCAGATACTGTTCACTGATGACACCGGCACCAATTAGGCCAATCTTCATTGCGGTCATCAGTTGAACCCTTTCTCTTTGAGATAGTTCAGCGAACCGGCGACACCCTCGAAAATGTCACCATTGTATTCATCGAATTCGACAACCAGACGAGCGCTTGGCGCTTGGCTTGCGCACGCCAAAACATCAACCGATCCTTTGCCGAGCGAAACCTGGTCCTTCACATGCCCATCCATCGGTGCGTCCTTTGCGTGAAGTGCAACAACGCGACCATCCAGCTCTTTCAAAACATCAAGCGGGTCAATGTTGGCGACCTGACACCAGAACAAATCAATCTCAAAGACGACATCTTGCGAAACCATGCTCGCGAGAGCCAACAGCGCAGGCACTCCGCGAACTTCGTTTCTCAACTCATGGTCATGATTGTGATAACCAATCTTGATTCCGTGCGGCGCAGCCAGCTCGGCTGCAGCGGACAGCTGATCAGCTAGCCGCAGAATACTTGATTCGCTCTGAAAGATTTCTTCCGGTTGATACGGGTCAATCAAGACAGTCGTGCCCAGTTCGACGGCCGCCTTGATTGCCGCTTCGGGGTTTAGCAAAACATCACCGTGAGCGGTTGGAGCGGCCAGGCCTGCGTTAGAAAGTGCCGTGCTCAATTTGTTCAGATTTGCTGGCAGCCCAAAGGGTTCAACAGCACGAAAACCTAACTCTGCCAGGCGGGCCAGCGTGCCGTCGAAGTCACGCTCGAGCTGGTCTCGAACTGTCCAAAGCTGAATCGAATTCTCTGGTCTTGCCATCTGACACGCTCTTTCGAATCTGGTACTTCCCCAATTTTATGACGAAAGCAAATTCATGAGATGCACTAATCCGGCACGACATTGAAATTCGCTGACTCGTTGCCTCTTGCTAATGACGAAACCCAGCCATCTAGGAAGACGCTGGGCTTTGGTGCGCTTGGAGGGACTCGAACCCCCAACCTTCTGATCCGTAGTTATGTTGCAATACCTCTATGTGAAGCCTGAGTGGCAATTTACCCCAGTATTTTATTAGTCAAGCCACCTTTTGCAGATATGCCCGTTTCCGTCCGTTTCCGTCCATTGAACGGAATCTAAACGGAATCCTAGGATCTCCAGGTAAGAGAAAGGCTGGGCCGAAAAACGTCATGGCCGGGACTAAAAAGCAACGCAAACGGTGCAGGGAACCAATGTTTTCGCGCTTGATACGCTTGGAATCATGATTCCTTCTAAACCAAAAATGCAGTTAGTGACCTTAGCAATCTTCAGCTTGCTTTTGAGCGGCTGCGCAGTTTCTACTGGTCAAAATCAAGAAATGGCTTTTGGGCATGTGCACGGCATCGTCGATTTAGGAAGTGGCAAGATGCTGATGGGCACCCACACCGGCATTTACTCTCTAAATAGTTCCGGCGAGATTGCTGGTCCGATAGGTGGTAATGACTTTGACGCCATGGGCATAACTGGTAACAGCCGCGTGCAATATGCCTCAGGCCACCCTGGTCCAAACACTCCATCGGAGTTGGGCTCACCAAATCTAGGTGTTGTGCAGAGCGTTAACGCGGGCAAAGCCTGGTCGCCGGTTGCCTTCACCGGGTTAGAAGACTTCCACGTGCTTACTGTAGGAATCAAAAATGAGATTTACGGCCTTGGTTCAAGCTCCACATTCCTCCGAGTCAGCCTGGATGGCGGAAACACTTGGGCCAACGGAGCGCCGATAGAGGCAGTGGATTTGGCAGTAACCCCTAGTGGTTCGTTGTTTGCAGCAACTCCTGAAGGGGTGAAGGTAAGTCAAGACAATGGGCTCTCTTTTAAGGTCTTGGCCGGATCGCCAGCTCTATATAACCTCGCACCTTCACCAAATGGTGAGTTAATCGGTGTTGATGTAAAAGGAACACTTTGGAGACTCGCGAATTCATCATGGGAAAAATTTGGAACTGTCAACGGAACGGTTGAAGCCCTATTGGAAACAGAATCAGGTGAGGTTGTTCTGGTCGATGATCGTGGAATCGTAATGATCAAGGGTAAAGAGGCAAAAGTCATTTACTCAACATCGGGCGCTCACTAACTCAACGCCTTTAGATTTTGTCTCTGCTACTTCGCTAGGAGTGACTCCATGAGCGTGATCTCTTTGGTTTGAGAGTCAATAATTGCTTTACCCAAAGCTGCTGCTTCCGCATTTTTTGAGGAGACAACCATTTTGGCCATTTGAATTGCGCCTTTATGGTGGGCAATCATCGCTTCAAGAAACAGTTTGTCAAAAGCGGCGCCCTTGGAATTTGTCAGAGCGTCCATTTGGGCCGCGTCAAGCATTCCATCCATTCCACCCATACCCATGTCATGGTCCATCTCCATCGGTGCGTTTGCAGCACTCAACCAGGATTTCATTTGGGCTATTTCTGGAGACTGCTCGCCTTTGATCTTCGCAGCCAAGGCCTTGACCTCTGGGTCAGAAGCTCGCGTTTCGGCCAGCGTGCCAATGTCCACAGCTTGCTGGTGGTGAGGAATCATCATTTGGGCGAACATTATGTCTTCGCCTGAAAACTCAGATGAACTATCGCCCATCATGCCATGGTCCATCATCATTCCTGAATCGGACTTCATGTCACTCGTGCCAACGTTGACTGTGCAAGCAGTAAGCAAGGCCGCAGCGAGGACCGTTGAGGCCGAGATTGCGACAATTTTTAGAATCTTCATGTGTGGAATCCTTTTGTTCAACTGGTTGCCTAAAGCTTAACTCGGCTATCTGAGAGTTTCCTGGATGTGAATCTTGGCTGCCTGGAGTGCTAAGCCCTGAGGTAAATGGGCTACTAGGAAAATTTAATGTGTAATGAGTTTGAGTCGAAGTGCGTTTGCCACAACCGACACACTGGAGAATGCCATCGCTGAACCGGCAAGCATGGGATTCAGTAGCCCCAACGCGGCTATTGGAATCAAGATCACGTTGTAGCCAAATGCCCAACCAAGGTTTTGCTTGATGTTTGCCCATGTGCGGCGCGATAGCTGAAGTGCATAGGCAATGGCCTGTGGGTTGTCGTCGATGATTGTGATAGCCGCTGCAGATTGGGCGGCGTGGGTGCCGGAGCCCATGGCAATACCAACATCGGCACCGGCCAGTGCAGCAACATCGTTTAGGCCGTCACCAACCATGGCGGTCACTGAACCGTCTGCTTTGATCTGATTGATCTTTGAAAGCTTTTGCTCAGGGGTTACCTCGGCAAAGTAATTGGTGATTGCGAGTTGCTGGGCAACGGCAGCCACTCTGGCAGTTGCATCTCCAGACATCAAAACTGGCTCCACCTCAAGCGCCTTGAGCTCGGCAATGGCACCGATAGATTCTGCGCGAATGTCGTCTTCGAGGGCAATTAGCAGCAGCGCCAACTGCTTAGTCGAAACAACCACCAAAGACTTGGGTCCCGCTTGCGCAACGGCCGCATCTAATTCTGCCTGGTTGGTGAATCCACTTGCTGAGTATCGGGTAACTCTGGCGGTGACTACCTGATCGGCGGCCAGGGCCACGGTTCCTTCAACCCCGCTTCCGGCGGTCTCGACCACATTGGTTGCAGTCTGCGAGGAATCAAGAGCAGCAATTGCCTTGGCGATTGGGTGCACCGATGAACGTTCGATTGCTGCCGCAATAGACATAATCTTGGCTTGGTTGGCACCGGCCAGAGGGTAGGTCTGCGAAACGCGAAGATTGCCGGTGGTCAGGGTTCCGGTTTTATCTAGCACCACCTTGCGCACGCGGTTCAAGAGACTGAGGGTGTCTGGGTCGCGAATCACGATGCCCTTTTTGGCGCCCAGTGAGGTGGCAACCACCAGGCTCATTGGCACTGCAATGCCAAGTGCACACGGGCAGGCAATTACCAACACCGCGATTGCTGCAGATAGCCCGCGCTGGGCATCACCAATTGCGAATGTCCAAACTAAAAACGTGATGATAGAAAGTGCAATCACCGATGGCACAAAGACCTCACTGATTTTGTCTGTGAGTGAGGTGATTTTGGTTTTGTGTGCAGTTGCTTCGCGCACCAGGTCGGCAATTTGTGCGATGCGGCTTGATGAACTTATCGAAGTGGTTTTGATTACCAAGGTTGCGCCTAGGTTTACCGCACCGGCGTGCAGTTGGTGACCGGCCGATACTTCTTCTGGCACCGATTCACCGGTGATTAGCGCGTTGTCAATTTGGCTTACGCCTTCAATCACTTCACCATCAACTGGAATGCGTTGACCGGTAGCAACAACAACTAGGTCGCCAAGTTTTACCTGTGCGGTTGGCAAGGTTACTTGTGAACCGTCTCGGCGAACTTCTGCGGTTTCGGGAATAGCCGAAAGCAGGGCGCGAACAGAATCTGTTGCGCTTCTGCGGGTGCGCACCTCTAACCAGCGGCCAAACAGCACAACGGTTGGTACCACGGCAGCAACTTCAAAGTAGACATCCATCCCACCGGTGAATAGTCGAATCACGCTGTAGCCGTAGGCCACAATCACACCAAGTGAAACCAGAGTGTCCATGGTGCTGGTTTTGAGTTTCAGGTTTTTGAATGCGGCCCAGTGAAACGGCCAGGATACCCAGGTGGCAATTGGCAAAGTTGCAACTGCGGCGATGCTATGCCAATTTGGCGGCACGAGCTGGTGAAACATGCTGATGATTGCAACCGGAAGCGCAATCAGTGCACCAACCCAAAGCCGCCAAAGCAGCGAGGTTAATTCGCTCCGGTTAGATCCAACCTTGTAGCCGGCATCTTCAACAGCTTTGCGAAGAGCATCCTGGGTGACCTGCGGTGCTGCTGTAATGTGCGCCTTTTCTGAAGCAAAGTCAACAAACGCAGAAACGCCTTCTACCTTGTTCAAGTTTTTTTCAACACGACGAGCACAAGCGGTGCAAGTCATGCCCTCGATATCTAGTTCGAGATTAATTTGTAGCCTGCCTCGTCAATGGCTGCCGCAATTGCATCGGTGGTTACTGACTCGTCAACGCTTACATGTGCGCTTCCGTCAGCGGCAGTGACCTTAATGTCTTTTGCGCCAGCAAGTTTTGCAAGTTCTTTTGTCACCGACATCTCGCAGTGCCCGCAGGTCATACCCTCAATTTTGAGATCTAATACTTTTGACATTTTGCTCCTCTACTCTGTCTTCTTTAGTCTATGCACGCTAGTAAATGGAGTTGTCGAAAAGATTTTTCTGACTCACGAGTAATTAAGTTAGAGGCGCCGGGTAGTAAAAAACCCGGTTCTCGTGAGAAGAAACCGGGCTTTCGTGCACTTGCTACAGGTTTACTCGAACCCCGCACCCGGGGCCGTCACTCCTCAAGAGCTACTCTTCCGTTCGAGAACCCGCGAACACCAGGATGCCACTCGAGAAGCTCCTCGGCGAGCTCGCCAGTTGCGAGCTGACGAAGCCAAGGCTGTGGCGGAACGCTACCTCGTGGTGCGCAACGTTCGAGCGGTCGCCGCCGAGTTCCGCCTTTCCCGCACGACGGTTTCTCGCATCCTCACTGTCCAGGGCATCGACATATCACGCAGCATGAAACCAGCTGACGTGAAGCGTACCGTTCGGATGTACGCCGAGGGCCTCTCGAGCATCACGATCGGCAAGCAGCTGGGGTTCGACAACCACACGGTACTCATTGCGCTTCGGCGAGCCGGTGCTCCGATTCGCCCGCAACCCGGCCGGTGAACGACGAGGCATTCAAGCCGAAGTTAGATCACGGCCTCGTGGTTCTGAGTCGTCCGAGTCAGCCTGGGAACAAGACGCACGAGGAGCACCATGACGACGAGTTCGACCAGCGTCTGGGTTACGACGGCCAGCGGAGCGATAGCCAGCTCTACGGGGAGCGCGAGGGCAAGCGGGAGTACGACAAGTGAGTTTCGGGTCACACCACTGAAGATCACTGCTCCCGTGCCCGGAGTGTCGAGCTTTGCAACCCGGCTCGCACCTACTCCCACGAGGAGCATAATGATCGCGAAACCCGCGTACAGCGGCAGCAACCTGAGAAGCGTGAGCGCCTCGCTACCGACTGCGGCGATTTGAGATCCGATGATCACGGCGAGGGTCAGCATCATGAGGGGTACCATCGCTGCCGCCATCACCTCTTCGATTTGGCGACCGATCGCATAGCGACGGGCAATGGCTTGCACGATGGCCGCCCCGACGAGCGGAATGACAATCAGAATGACGAACGCCTCGACGAAAGGCTCGATCTCTACCAGTCCGGTGAGGTCCGGGCCGGCGATCACCAGGAGATAAAACGGCAGCAGCATGATCTGCAAAAGCATCAGCAATGGCGTAGCTGCCAACAGTCGCACGTTCGCGCCCCCGGCTAAACCAGTGAAGACGATGACGTAGTCGACGCATGGCGTGAGCAGCACCAGCAGCAGTCCGAAAAACAGCCCTTGCTCATCTTCCACAAACCGAGATAGCCCAAAAACAACGATCGGAACGATCACGAAGTTGACGACCACCACAGTGCTGAGGAACTTCCAGTCACGAAAGGCCCTGCCGAGCTCGATGATCGGCACGCCAAGGAACGTCGCGAAGATGAGAAGAGCAAGCACCGGGTTCGTCGCGGTCTCGAGGACTGGCGCGACTCCCGGCGTGACAAGTCCGATGATGCCGCCGACAACGATCGCCAGCAGATAGAGCGCGACCTGATGTGAGTCCCACCAAGAGATCACGCGGCGTAGCGACACGGTGGTCACATCACGAAAACGTAGGGAAACCGCACGACGATCGTCACGACGATGAGCGCGTAGTTCGCGACGATGACGGCCACCACATACGGCTTGAGGGCGAGGCCAATAGTGCGCGTGGAACCTCCGCTCCACTGCTCGTTGGCCATGGTGAACACCAAGGTGGCCCACCATAGGGGAATTGTCGCCGCCCACACCACCAAGCAGTACGGGCACAGCACTCCGATGACGAACGCGCTCTGCACGAACAACCACGTAACAAAGGCCCACGCACCGAACAACCCCAGAACTACGATTCGCCAAAACCACGGTGCGAACCTGGCACCAGCAAGCAACGCGAGGCCGACCACGATCGGGGCGACGAAACCCGCCACCCCAATAACAGGGTTCGGAAATCCGAGCAGAGATGCCTGCCAACGGTCGAAGAGAGCACCGCACGACACGAAGGGGCTGATGTCACACGCAAGAGCCTCCTGCGGGTTCTGCAAAGAACGAACCCGCTCGATCAACAGTGCGGTCGATGCCAACCAGCCGATCGCTCCACCAATGATCAACAAGATTGACAATGGAAGCCATGAGCGCACGTCGCTCGCGGCACGAACATCAGCCTGAAGATCGACCATCGATGGTTCTCTTGTCGCGACCACTCGCCACCTCACCTCTCGCTTCGAGTCTAAGGTTTTCCCCTCCGCAGACGACTCGAAGGTCCACGGGTACGATAGAGCGGTGGAAGCCTTGAACGGAGAGCGCCGTGCGGCGCACGAAGCTTTCGTCTTCGCTCGTCGCCTGCTTCTGGTTTTTGTCGCAGGGATCCTGTTCGCTATCGGAGCTATGACACCCTACCACATCAAAAACATCGGCGGATCAGTTAGCCCCGGCTCTGCGACGGTCTTTGACGTTCGAGACACGAGTGGCGTCACAACCGAGTTGTCGATGTCGACGGCCGGCACCGCCAGCGAGAGTAATGAGTGGTCCACCGGTGACTTGGTACTCCTGACGTGCTCGATCGTCGCCCTGCTCGTGTTGCTTGTCCACATCTTTCGAGCTGGATCTACTGTGGGCTCACCGCGACGACGCATACACGAGCACGCAACGCATCTGCTGTCCGCGCGCCTTCGCATCAATATCGACGGACCTGACAGACTAGCACTCTGCGTCATTCGCATTTAAGAGCCACCGGGCCGTCCGTCGTCGCTCATCACGTGACGCCAGCGGCACCCTCCTCTCGCGCCGTCGAAGTCGGCGCCTCTCTTTCTTGCGCTCTCCATACTCTGAAAGGTTCTTCCGTGAACACCAACACCAACGTCAAGATCTCCCTCTTGCTGACAGGCCTCATGATCGTCGTCGTCGTCGCCTTCATCATCGTCGCCATCGTGCAAGCGCCCTCTCCCGCCGCGGCGCCCGGCACCGACGAGGTCACACCGAGTGAATCTGTCCTCCAACCCGACACCCACATTCTCGATGACGCCGGCGAGGGCGCTGTGACCCTCGTCGAGTTTCTCGACTTCGAATGCGAGGCATGCGGCGCCTTCTACCCCGTCGTCGAAGAGCTTCGCGAGGAGTTCGCGGGCGAAGTGACATTCGCCTTCCGCTACTTCCCTCTACCGGGCCACGTCAACTCGACAACCGCAGCGCTCGCAGTGGAAGCGGCCGCGCAGCAGGGCAAACTTGAAGAGATGTTCGCCCGTATGTACGAGACGCAGACCCAGTGGGGCGAATCGCAAGAGTCGAAGGCGGATCTCTTCCGCCAGTACGCCGACGAGCTCGGACTCGACCTGGTCGAGTACGACCTGGCGGTGGCTTCACCCGAGACACTTGAGCGGGTGAAAGCAGACTTCGAGGACGGCGTTTCGCTCGGAGTGCAATCGACCCCGACCTTCTTCCTCAACGATCGGCCGGTGCAGCTGACATCGTTTGATGACTTGCGAGCGGCAATCGAGGCAGAGCTCCAGCGATGACGATCAGGCGACGACTCTGATGATGCACGTGACGACTCCGCTGGCACCACCCGGGCTCGACGAGTTCCTGGGGCTGTCAACGACGTCATCGTTCGCTCTGCCAATCGCCGCGTTGACGATAGCCGTGTGGTACCTCATCGGCGCGGTCGCAATGTGGGCTCGCGGCCGACGTTGGTCGGTCGCACGCACGGTATCTTTCGTTCTCGGATGTGCGGTGATCGCGGCAACGACGGGTTCAGCCCTTGAGGACTACAGCCAGGTGATGCTGTCGGTGTTCATGTTCGAGCAGCTGACATTGATGATGCTCGTGCCACCGCTTCTCGTGCTCGGCTCGCCCGGGCGCCTGTTGCTGCGCAGCTTGCCGCACCGAGGCGCGGGCAAAGTGGTGCTCGTGTCTTTCCTCTCTATTCTGCGGAGCAGGCCAGCCCGGTGGGCGATGCATCCGGTGCTAAGCGTCGCGATTTTTCTTCTGTTGTTCTATGGGCTTTACCTCGGCGAGCTCGTCGACCCGATTCTGGCCCTGCCAGCCGGACACGTGTCTCTCGAAGTGGCGTTCCTTGTGGCGGGCATCGTGTTCACTCTCCCGATTCTCAGCGATGATCCCCTACCGATTCGGATGTCATATCCTGCACGCGCTCTAGACCTCGTCGCTGAAGTCGCTTTGCACGCATTCTTCGGTGTTTTTCTCATGGTCAGCCCCACGCTTGTCACGGACGCTTTCGCGAGTCCACCGACCTCACTCGGAATCGACCCTCTCGTCGATCAAGGCGTGGCAGGTGGCCTGGCGTGGTCATACGGTGAAGGCCCAACGGTTCTCATACTGCTGTACATCTTCCATCGATGGTTCCGAGACGACACCGACAAGGCGACAGCGGCGGATGCTCGCGCAGACCAGCACGGAAATGCCGACCTCGACGCCTACAACGAGTACCTGGCGCGTCTGCGCAGCCGCGGTGGCTCAGATTCCTCTCCTGCTGGTGAACCCGGATGACACGGTCGCAGCGCGCGAACGAGCCTGAGCCTCTCCGCCGCATGGCGCTCGCACCCGGCCTGCTGGGGGCCATCGCAGCTATTGTCGGGGTCTTCGCCATCGGCAATGAACTGTTTTTTGTCGTCAGTTTCGTGATCGCCGTGCTCGCGCTCATTATCGGATGGTTTGCGGTCCAGTCGCGCCAGTGGTGGTGGTTGCCACTTCCGGCCGCGATCGCAGTGGTGTGGAACCCGGTGATTCCGCTCGCACTCGCGGATGCGGTCTGGCTCCCGTTGCAGTACGCGGCTGCCGCCGGGTTCATCGTCGCTGGTCTTGTCATTCGCGTGTCGGACCATGATCGATAGTGAGCAGATCGCGGAAGTCACTCTTGCCAAGGCTCCTCCAGCAACGCTGACGATCCCCTTGGTGGAACACCGTTTCTTGACATTCGATGAAGATCGTCCTGGTCCCCACGAAGATGATCGTGTACATGAAGCTTCGACCTCTCCTATTTCTTTCCGAGCGATACTGTTCGGCGAGGTCCTCGTTGGCAGTGCATCCGGTCAGGACGACGGCGCTCGCGATCGCGATGGCGACGACGAGGCGGCGGGTAGGTCGGCTGGTGCGGGCACTCATACTGCTCCTAGATCGGTTGCCTTCGCGAGCAAGTCTGCGCCGCGCTCCTGATAGCCGGTCTCAGCGAAGCGGACGTCTGGGCATCCGAAGCTCGCGCTCGAAAGCTTACGTTGGCACGGCGTTTGGATCCGCCCTGGCTCAGTCCGCACTTCATTAGATGACGAGCTCATGTCGTGCAAGCCTTCGCGACTTGGGCTGTTCACAGGCCGGCGAAGTCGTGCCGGACGAGCTTCCTCCACTTGCGCTGACGATGCCGATAGAACATCTCTGCGTAACACCAATACAGAAGCGTGAATACACCAGCGTCGATCTCAATCGTGTCGGAGTAGCGCGAGCCGTCGCCCTCTGGCTTGACCGCGATCAGGTGGTCCCACTTCTTCAACCCGATCTCACCATGCTCACGTGACTGAATTGTCATCGAGCGGTCATCGGCGCTCTCGATGAGGATTGTCCTGGTCCCCACCGGGATGATCGAGAACATGAAGCTTCGGCCGTCATACGCCGTTCCGGAGATCCAGGCGCCTCGGGTTATCCCATCGAGGGGCGAGAACTTGCCCATCGGTGCGATGACGTAATGAAGCAACTCTTTGCGCTTGACCGTGCTCCACACCGTGGTGGGGCTCGCGTTGAGGAAGGTGGAAACGTGGACCTTCATCTGCGTGCGTCCGAAGTGTCGCGCGCAGCGGCGGTCTTAGCGCTGCCGGCGATCCGATCGATGATGATCTTTGCATCGGTGCCGACGCCACCAATGAGGGCAGAGTTTCGTGAACGAAGCCATCCCAAGCCGAGGAAGCACAGCCCGCTGACGGTTTTGGACTGTCCACCCTTGTGTGAGGGCATGCCGTTCTGACCGAGAGCGTCCGGGATCTGCATCCACCCGTAGTCAGCGGTATAGCCGGTGCAGTAGATGATCGTGTCGTACCGTCCACTCGTCTTGTCAGCGAAGAACACCGTTCCATCAGTCATGGACATCGCCGCAGGTTTCAGCTTGACGGCACCGCGCTGAAGGAGGCGCCGGAGAGATGTGCCGATGACTGGGTCTCCCCGTCGTCGAAGCATCGTGGCCTTGAAGCTGTCAGAGGGGGCGTTGAGGACGCCCAGTGCGTCGAGCCACCAGAACAAACTCTCGCCGAGTATCTTCGCGGGCATGAACCGCATTGGTGCATTGACGGCCATATCGACCTCGTACTCAGCGGCCAGCTCCTCTGCAATCTGAGCTCCGGAGTTTCCACCACCCACGACAAGCACTCTCTTCCCCTGGATCTGCGCGGGGTTTCGGTAGGCCGAGCTGTGCAGCTGCCGTACGCCGTCGGTTGGTAAAGCCCATGCCGGTACTCGAGGTGACTGGAAAGGGCCGGTGGCAACCACGACGGCCGGTGCGGCGTAGGTTGCCGACTTCGTCGCGACGGTGAACAGTTCGCCATCTTTCGTGACCTTGCGCACTGGCTGATCAAGTACGACATTGAGGTCGAAGCTCTTGACGTAGTGCTGCAGATAATCCACGACCTCGTCCCTGGTCGGGTACCCATCCTGGTCGCCGGAGAAAGGAAGGTCAGGGAGGCCACTAAACGATCGTGGGGTGAAGAGCGTCAGGCTGTCGTACCTTTCACGCCACGCATTCCCGACAGCGTTGCTCGCTTCCAGAATGATGTAGTTCAGTCCCTGCGACTGGGCGTGACGGCCGGCGGCGAGCCCTGCCTGACCTCCCCCGATAATGACAACTTCGTAATCGTGAATCATTAGCGCTATTTCAACTCGCAATTCTAGAGAAGTAAATGAATTGAATTCCGCGCGCACGGATAAACAGGGGTGACGGGTGCGCGATATCGGGTCTGTCAGTGCATGTCGTGCGCCTGGGCCGCTCCTGCTGGTTCGAGCTGGAATGTTGCATGGTCGATCGCGACCGGGAAGTGCTCGGCGGCACAGCGCTGCAGCGCTTGTGTGATTTCGGGTGCGTGGCCGTCGTGGAAGCAACCTGCCTCTACGACAACGTGGGCAGTCAGTACGGGCAGACCAGTAGCAATCTGCGTGATGTGCAAGTCATGAACGTCGACAACATGATCCTCATCCAGCAGGTGCTGTCGCACATCGGCGAGGTCGATGCCGCGCGGTACTGACTCGAGCAGCACATCGACGGCGTCCCGGAGCAGGCGCAACGTGCGCGGAATGATGAGCACCCCGACCAGCAACGCAGCGATCGAGTCGGCCTGCTGGAACCCCGTCGTCATGATGACGACGGCAGCGACGATGACAGCCACCGACCCGAGTGCATCGTTGAGCACTTCGAGGAACGCGGCCCGCATGTTGAGGTTGTCACCGCGACCGCCCGACAGGACCATGATCGCGATGATGTTGGCCAGGAGGCCGACGATGCCGAAGACGAGGAGCTCGACGCTGGCAATCTCTGCCGGTTGACTGAATCGCTGCACAGCTTCGATGACCACGAACACGCCCACGCCCAGCAGCACGGCAGCCTGCACGGTGGCAGCGAGCACCTCCGCACGACGAAGACCCCAGGTGCGGCGTGATGTTGCGGGTCGTTCCATGAGCTTGGCCGCAAACAACGCAACGAGCAGCCCACCCGCATCGGTCAGCATGTGGGCCGCATCCACGAGCAGAGCAAGCGACCCGGTGATGATCGCCCCAATCACCTCAGCGACGAGAACGGTGGCAGTAAGGCCAAAAGCGATCGCGAGGCGCCGACGATTAATCGTGCCGCCGGCATGAGTGTGCCCGTCGGCGCTCACGGGTGGCTTTCCTCATCGTGGTCGTGGTCGTGGGTGGTGGAGCCTTCCATGAGTTCGCCGATCGCGGTAGCGCAGGTGTCACCGTTCCACGCTTCGATGCCTTCTCGAATGGCGAAGGCTCCGATCACGAGGGCGGCGAGCGCATCGGCCCAGGTCCATCCGAACGCGGCGTTCGCGACGAGGCCGAGCAAGACCGCCGCCGAGAGCAACGAGCAGATGAGGGTCTGCTTGGAATCAGCCACCACAGTGGCGGAGCCGAGTTCTCGACCGGTGCGTCGTTCAAGAACCGAGAGGAAGGGCATGACGACGACGCTGACGGCAGCGAGCACGATGCCGACGTTGCTGGATTCGGGAGTCGTCACCCCGGTCAACGAGAGGGTGGAGCCCACGATCGTGTAGGCGGCGAGAACGAAAAAGGCGAACGCGATCACGCGAAGCACCGGCTTCTCAAATCGCTCCGGGTCGCGACGCGTGAACTGCCAAGCAACGGCAGTCGCCGAAAGCACCTCCACGCCAGAGTCGAGCCCGAAACCGATGAGCGCAGCCGAGTCCGCGGCGCTGCCGGCAATGAGGGCGATGATGCCTTCGATCACGTTGTACCCGATGGTGACGGCAACGATGATCTTCACTCGTCGCCGCAGCAGAGCGGTGCGGCTCGCGTCAGGTGTGGTTCTCACCGCGGCCGTCATGCGCGTGCCCCCGGATCCGGTGAGTTCACGTCGCACGCATCCACCGGATCAACAGCGAGGAGGACGCCCACTAGATCCTGGAGCGCATGACGCAGCCGCGCATCCGAAATCTCGTAGAGAACTCGTCGACCGGACGGCTCTGCAACCACGATGCCGCAATCGCGAAGGCAGGCGAGGTGATTCGACACGCTCTGCTTCTTTATGCCCAGCTCGTCCACCAGCTCCGCCGGGTAGCGAGACCCATCAAGGAGCGCCAAGAGGATGGCGGCACGCGTCGGGTCGGCGAGGGTTTTGCCGACCCGACGAATCGCGTCAAGTCGAACAGCAGTCGAAGTGGTCATGCCCTCATAGTACATCAGAACGTGTACTAATGACAGACCAAAAATCGCGGCGGCATGAGTTCGGGCCCTGCCCCGACCCGCATTATGAAAGCCCGCACGGCCTACCGAACCGAACACCCGAACGGTACATCCGAACGGAATAGCAGTGCACCTGCTACAGGTTTGTTCTGTTTCACGACATAGTGCAGTGATGTCTCGCGACATCGTTCAGTATGAAATATGTCTAAAAACCGCGTAATTGTGCTCTCTGTAACCCACCAAAACCAGTCAATTCGAGAAGTAGCCCGAAAATACGGGGTCTCAGAACGTTGGGTTTACGCCCTGCTGCGCAAATACCGGCAAAACGGCCTTGAAGGCCTGGAACCTGAGTCGAAAAGACCCAAAACCAACCCACACCAAACCGGGCCAGAAACCGCCGAACTAATCAAAGACCTGCGAATTTCCCTGATCACCCAAGGACTCGACGCGGGCGCCACAACAATCGCATGGCACCTAAACCAACAAGGCATCCAGCCACCAGCAATCTCAACCATTTGGCGAATCCTCAAAAACGCAGGGCTGGTCCAACCACAACCCAAAAAGAAACCAAGAGCCTACATCCAACGCTTTGAAGCCCTGCAACCAAACGAAACCTGGCAATCAGATTTCACCCACTGGCGCCTAGCCGATGGCACAGACATCGAAATACTCAACTGGTTAGATGACCACAGCAGATTCCTACTCAGCTGCAAAGCATTCAAACCAGTAACCGGCGTTGATGTTGTTGAAACCTTCAAAGAATGCACCAACCAATACGGCTTCCTGCAATCAACCCTTACCGACAACGGCAGCGTTTACACAGCAAGATTCGTCAAAGGAAGAAACCAATTCGAATACCTGCTTCGCACACTCGGAATCAAACAAAAGAACGGATCACCAGGACACCCACAAACACAAGGAAAAATCGAAAGATTTCACCAAACCCAAAAGCGTTGGCTTAGTCAACAAGTCCGCTGCAACACCATCCAAGAACTACAACAACAACTAAACGACTTCACAAACATCTACAACACCCAAAGACCCCACAAAGCCATCGGCCTGAAAACACCCCAACACGCCTACAACGCAACCATCAAAGCAAAACCAGAAGGCAACACAATCACCGAACACTACAGAGTCAGATTCGATAACGTCGACAAATTCGGAAAAATCAGCATCCGCAGAGCCGGAAAAATGCACCACCTGGGACTTGGAATAGTCCACGCAAAAATACCCGTCATGGTCCTAATCGACGAATTCGTCGCAACCGTCACACACGCCACAACAGGCGAAGTCCTAACCACCCACATCATCGACGACAACCACAGCTACTGGCCAAAACAACAAGGCCATTAAATGAATAATGTCCCGAGACATGCATGAAGCATGTCCCGAGACATCACACAGTGCGCTTGGAGGGACTCGAACCCCCAACCTTCTGATCCGTAGTCAGATGCTCTATCCGTTGAGCTACAAACGCTTGGGTAACGATGGAGGAGTCTATCGGATTTCTCGAATTGGCAAAAGCCTAGATTTCCCTGTTGCTCGAATTTCAGTTGTGTTCCAGCCGTAAAGGCCTAGCCGATTAGTTCGAACCAGACAATCAATCTGTCAGTGGTTGAGTTACCCACGGTACAGGTCTGCAGGGTTAGCAGCGAGCCAGACTTTGGCTTGACGGTTAGCCCCGTTGGGTTCGGTAATAGCACTCCCACCATTGATGGCTTTACGTACTTCTTTTCCAAATAGCGGTACTTGAAGGTGCCCTTCGCCGTCTTCACAGTGACGATGTCGCCCTTTTGGAAGGTTTGCAGGTTCTTGAAGATTCCGCCAGATCCGAGTCGGTGACCAGCCACCGCGAAGTTGCCGGCTTCACCTGGCAGCTGGGTCATTGAATAGTGACCGAGACCAAGTGGGTTGAGAATCTTCTTGACGCTGGTGCCCTCATAGACCTTGTGTGCCCAGTTGCTGCCAAGACGCGGAGCTGTGATGGTTGCGATGTAATCGCCTTCCTTGAGTGCTGCAGGAAGCTTAGGAAGTGAAACAGAAGCGGTGGAGCTGAGCTTCGGACCAACACTTGTGTAAACCAGAACGGTTGGTAGTCGCGGAGCGGCGATGATGACGGTGATAGTCGAATCGGCCTTATGACCGAACGAGTCAAAAATCACATATGAAATGCTGGTGGTTCCGTGCCAGTTCCAGTTCGGCGTGAAGGTCACGACTCTAGATCCGGATTGGATGCTCCACTTACCCTGCGGCGTTGATACGACCTGGTTCCGCTGAACCGGCTCGATGCCAACGCAACTTCCAGCGCAGAGCACAACCGAGGTTGGAGACAGGCTAAAGCTGCCACCGTTGTCATTCATAGCTGGGATGAAGAAGGTGTTCCTGTTCAGGGGTCCAGTCCTGCGGTCCGGAGTTGCTGAAGGAAGCAGCACTGGCTCTGGCTCGACTGGAACCTCAGGGATCACAACCGGAGGCACTTCTGGAGCAGGTGGTGGTGGCACATACACCGGCAAAACAGTCGGTGTGATTCGCGAGTGCGCCACCACACCGGTGGTGTCTGTGACCTGGTAGCGAACCCACTGAGCGACACCGGAGAAGGTAGCTCCTGGCTGGAAGTTCACGTGACCTGAGTAGGTGTCAACCGTATAGACGCCATCCGAAACCGTAACTGCCAGTGCCGAACAGCTTGGTGGCGCTTGAGCAGGGCTGGTGTTTGGATCACAGAGTGCGACCGATGAAATACTGAAAGTTTGCCCCTGGGTAGCCGCGTCATTGTTCAAAGCCCTGATCTGCTGAGTCGCGCCATACTGACCTATTGAAGTGTCAGGCGATGCCGTTGCAGGAAGAGGAAGGTCAACTGCTGGGGTGTAGGTGGTCGCTGCCTTCTGACCGTAGTTATCTGCAACCGAGTAAGTAATTGCTGATGCGGTTCCGGTGAAGGTTGATAGCGGAGTGAAGCTGATCTGACCAGAAGTTGTATTGACGCTGTAGGTTCC
>JAIYCT010000011.1 GCA_027487865.1 Microbacteriaceae bacterium | reverse complement strand
GGTGCCGTAGATGCGCGGCGGCCCATCAATCACGAGGTGCGCATAGGTCTTCATATCGTCCTCGAAGCCGACCCCTTTGAGCCCCTTGTGATACGGCTTTACGGGAAACGTTTGCTCGGTGCGCTTGGCGCTCCAATCGCTGGCGGTGCCTTGTTCGTCGGCGTCGATCAGGGCCACCCGCTGCCCGCTGTCTGCAATGGCGGCGGCCAGATTGATGGCGATGGTGGTTTTACCCACCCCTCCCTTTTGATTCAAAATCGCGACGATCATAAGTTTTCTCCGCCAGTTAGCTGGTTAACTGACTAGCCAGCTAATTAATTAACCGGCTAGCTAGCGAATTGGATAGTTAACCAGTAAAGACGATTCGGATGGTCGGAAAGATGCAGTTTCCTGCGTGTCTCGATGCCGGGCAGAGTGCGAAGATCAGTGTTGGTGCCGTGGCGATCCCGTGGTGCGATCATCCGGCTATCGCCATCGCTTTGGTGAGTATGCGTTGGACATGCGCGACTAGCTAACGGTCGACCTCTTCCGGGAGGCTTGTTGCCTCAAGAGGAAACACGTACTTTTTTGTCGGGGTAAATTAAATTCCACCCATTGCCGTGATTACTTCTGGAAAGAGCTATCAGCCTGAGTCGTACGCAGCAATGAAGGTGCGCCTCTATGTCGTCGTCCCGCAGATGGGTAAGAAGGCGTTGCTACCGGTCGGACGAGACGACACCGTCATCTACGACGCTCAACACTCTGAGCTTGATCATGCCGATCCCGGCGACATGTTCGTGCTTCACCGGGGGAGGCTTCTCCACGCTTTACTTACGATGGCCGAAGGAACGATCATGGTCGAGATGCCCGCGGAAAGCGCCTTCGAAGAACAGCCTCTACGGGATTAACGCTCGATGTCTCAAGAAAGCTTGCCTCCATCTCTTGTCGATCGGCTCTCTCAGGAACTGTCAGAGTTGGCCTCTGCGATCGGAGAGCTGGCCGCGATGGTGCCTATCAAGCGCCTCAACTCTGGAGGAGGGGGAGTTCTGCTGGTCGGATGGCCCGATTACTACTATGACGAGCCTGGGCTTGCGGCGAAGGCGTTCCAGTCTAACTTGTCTCGCCGCTGGCGTGAATGGTCGGAGGCGTACAAGTATCTGACCGACTGCCTCCCTCCGGCGCAGAAGGAGGAAGCTTACAAAGCTCTCTTGCTTGCTGAGAACTGGATCGACTTAGGGCGCAATTACGCTATGACCCGAGATGCGACGCAAAACGGGAATCTGGCCGTCGCCGATGCCCTAGCGCTAGAAAACCCCCTTAACGTCCTTAGGCAGGCGCACTCTCCAGCCGTCACCATCGTTCCGGACACGAACGCTTTGGTGAAGTGTCCCGAGTTTGCAAACTACACGTCGATCGGTGGCGATAAGTGCGAGGTCGTCTTGCTTCCAACGGTGCTGGGAGAGCTCGACAAACTCAAGGTCGTACATCGCAACGAGGACTTTAGAAAGAAGGTCGAGGGGGTCGTCAACCGGCTGAA
This sequence comes from Microbacteriaceae bacterium, assembly GCA_027487865.1. GTDB lineage: Bacteria > Actinomycetota > Actinomycetes > Actinomycetales > Microbacteriaceae > Aquiluna. The sequence continues at coordinate 3,725 of JAIYCT010000011.1, read as the reverse complement.
AGAGATGCGTCGCCGTGGCGATGTCGTCGAAGGAGTCGCCGCCGCGAAAAGCGTTAGACTGCGCTTTATGGCTCGCGAGCCAAGGTTCGAAACCACTCTCTCTTGGCTGGATGCGTCCAACATGGACGACCGCATCATCGCCTCGTCTCTTGAGCTCCAGCGCGAAAACCCATCAGCGGTGGTGATCCTTGTAACCGGAGACATCAACCTTCAGAACAAAGCCGCGTCGGCACGACTTCCATATGCGGAACCTCCTGCGGTAGGTAGTCCGGCGTAGTTTAAGAACAACGCCGAATCACTTCCGTTTCCAGAATCTTTCCTCAACGTTTGCAGGCTGAGCTTTGGGAGAAGGGATCCGCGTCCAAACCGTGCGCTGGGCCTGTGCAGTCACGGAGAGGATTTCGAGACGGGTGGCTTGCTTTGTCATGGTGGTTTCCTTTCGGTTTGCCGAGCGGGATTGCCCGGCGTCATGTCATCGCAAAGAACCCGGACGATGAGTGCGGCAAGGCTTGGGGGAGCAAGGTTCTCCCTCGTTTACAGGGCAGGGAAGCGAACCGAAAATGAGGGGCCTTGCAAGCGCGAGATGGTACGGGTTTAGATAAGCATCCTTCGGCCGGATAATCCCTGGTGGGTAACCTGATCTACACGATGTTGACTAACGAAGAGCTGGCCGAGAAAGCAAAGAAGTGTTCCGGCACGTTGAACCAGATTTGGGAGCAAACGAAAGTCTTGAGCATTAATGGCGCACCGGTTCAAATGAAAGACGTAGAAGCAATCTTTGCCTCTCTGTGCGATCTGGCAGATATTCAAGTGGCGATCATCGCTCGGTTGCCGAAGTGAAATAGCGAAGATGCTGCTCCGTTCCCGGCCGCTGCGTGCGTGGTGGGAACCGACGGGAATCGCGCCCGGTGCCAGCCGTCAAAGCGAAGCGGGGCCATTGGCGTAGCGATCAGCGCAGCCTCGATCAGGCGTCCGGCAACAGAGTGCGAACCCATTGGGCGAAGACCGCGCAAGGGAAGTGGGCGGGCGGCGGCCTGAAGCAAGGGAGGCGCGACTTGCGGCGGAGTGGTAGAAGTAAGTAATCATTGATAGGGTTTGTTACCAACGCCTTTGTTTGAGCGCTTGCGTCAGAGCTGCTTCTATGCTTTGCCGGGCACCAGTTTTCAATATTCCTTGCTCATCAAAACAGCCGATCAGTCGGAGATATTCCTCCAACTCTACGCGCGAAGCTCCATTTGGTGGGATGTTGTTTTGCAGAAAGAAACCAAGGTTTGAATAATATTCACGTCCGCCCGATCCTGGAGGTGGCGTGCTGTTCACTAACTGCCATGCGTCATCGAAAGATTTCACTGCCTTCAGGCGAAGGAAAAAGGCTCCCCATGCTTGACTGTCTGCCTTGGCTTTGTATTCCATAATTTATGTAGACGCGCGACGACGTATAATATTGGCTGGAAAGGTTAATTCAGATGGCAAGATGCACCGCACCTGTTCATGGTCATCGCTCGGCGGCCGCTGCAGCGAACTGCCCCGCATGCGGCGGCCGTTCTCGTAGCTACGGCGGCTATGGTGGTGGCTACAGCTCGTACCCATCCTACTCGTCGGCCGGAAGTGGCGGCGGTTCCAGCAGCTCCGGAGGTAGATCCGGCGGCGGCACAAGGCCGCGCTGGTCGAGATCAACTTCCTTGGTGGCCTACACGCCCGCCGAGGTGCGAGCGCTCACGCCGATCCGCGAAAGTGTCGAGAAGATTGCGGCGAAGCAACCAGAGCTTCGGGATGTGTTCCTCTGTCACGCGTGGGACGATCGGCAGGGTGCTGCCAAGGAACTGCACGATCTGCTCGAGTCGCTTGGCGTGAAGGTCTGGTTCAGCGAAAAGGACGTCACGCTCGGCGTGCCGTTGCTCCGCGCTATCGACAAGGGATTGGCAAACTCGCGGATTGGAATCGTGCTGGTGACGCCTGCACTGCTGAGTTGCCTCCCAAAGGAGGGGATTGCGGACAAGGAACTATCAGCACTTCTTGCGGGTGAGCGGCTCGTTCCCATCGTGCACAACACAACGTACGAAGCTCTCCGGGAAGTCAGCCCGCTGCTGGCCTCGCGAAGCGGCCTGAGCACTGAAGAAGATCCGATGGCAACGGTCGCGACCAAGATCTCCGAACTGGTCAAGATTTAGGGTCGGGAAAGCGAGCTTTAGGATCAATGTACAGGTGCTATCACGCCTGATAGGTTGAGATCCCTGAATGGCCCTAAGAACCCTTCAACGAAGTTACTCAAGCCCGCTTGAAGGACCGCATCAGCCAACGCCGGGCGAGCTACTGCATGGAACATCTAGCAGGGAAGTGCCAGGGACCGCAAAGCTAGGGAGGTGCTGGTCGTGGCGAGAGTGTGGAAGGGGGGAACCAGGCTGTCAGCGCCCGCCGTAGCCGGCCACGCTCCGGCGGGGGATCATTCGGACCGTAGGGGATGGCTCGTGCCCAGGAGTGTCCGTCGATCAGGCGTTAAGCGGCGGAGTGCTGGCAGTTTGGGCGGCGGCCTGAAGCAAGGGAGCACGATCAGCGGTGACCAGGTAGGAGGCAGGGTCGTTCAGAAAATCGTCAGCCGAAAAGCTGTTCCAGCAGTGGGCGATACACCCGCCAACCATCTCCAAAGAGCTTCCTGAAATTGTCATCGACATCGATTAGAGTGTCCATTTCAGGGCTCATCCAGGCAACCAGCTCTCTCAGGCGCGAATGGACGCCCCCCAGGTCCGGCATGGAATAGATCGGCTCATGGTGGGAAACCCGGTTGCGCAAATCCCGCGCCTCCTTGAGGTGCGGCGTTATGGCTTGCCGGGTCTTTGGAACGACTGGCGGTGAATACTGAAAAACAGTGCCAATGGTTGGACGGATGATTGTCTGGTCGTGGTGACGGCCATAGAGAGAGGTCCAAAATCCAAAAGTCAGCTCGGCAACAACGCGCCCTGGATCGTGCGGCCTGCCAAGCTTGGTTAATTGCTTCTTGGCACTGGCAACCATCTTCCGTTCCGTGTGGTCTTTGATCAGGGTGGTGTCGTCATACCAATCAGAGCGGCCCCGGTGGGTAACAATTGCATTGTGGAGCCGGTTGCGGAACGTGACCTCTAACACGTGGAGCGGGGTCTGGATCGATCGAGAGAGGGCCATGTTCCACAAATAGCGGGCAATGGCGTCGAGCTCATCCGTATCACTTGCCCGACGAAAGCGGTCAAAGCGGTCAGGGGCAAGAGCGCGGATCGCAGCCCAGCTGGTCGTGATCTTCAGCGCGTTGGGTTGCATTTGCGGATTAAGTCTGCCATAATGGCAGTACGTATCCCCTGAAACGTCCTCTGATGCAAGACGCCAGGGCAAGGATTAAGGGCGTCGATTGCTGAAAAGCAGTCGGCGCTCTCCTGTTTTATTGGCTTCCGATATAGAAGGCACCCTTCTTCAAGGGCGTCTTCGTTAGGTTCTCCATCATCGTTGCCATTGTCGGAGTCGGTAAGTTCGGGCTTGCTGCACTCTGCGACAATCAGGATCAGGGCGATTATGAAAGCGGACTTGGGGTCTGAGAAGCGCTTTTTGGCCCATTCTCACAGTGTATCTTCCAAGGCAGTCTCGGAAACATCGGCAAACGCATCGAGTAGGGAACCACGTGGCGATTTCGAGCCGTCGCCATGCACCGATGGTTCAAGTGAATGAAGCCTTTAAAAAACAACGGACCGAGCCGGGGT
>JAIYCT010000004.1 GCA_027487865.1 Microbacteriaceae bacterium | reverse complement strand
TTAACCGCCCGCCAGCTCAAGATCCTTGGCGCAATCAAGGATGCCCTTGAAACCAACGGCTATCCCCCTTCAATGCGAGAGATCGGCGTCGTCGCCGGCCTGACTTCCCCTGCCTCGGTCAAGTACCAGCTAGAAGCCCTAGAAAAGAAGGGCTTTATCCGCCGCGACCCAACCCGTGGCCGCGCTCTAGAAGTTTTGATGCCAGATGAAAAGACCGCCGAGAATTCAACTCCAGTAGATGCCACCCGCTACATCCCTCTTGTGGGTCGCATCGCAGCCGGTGGGCCAATTACCGCCGAGCAATCAGTAGAAGAGACCTTCCCGCTTCCAGAATCCCTAGTGGGCAGCGGCGAGCTATTTATGCTCAAGGTCGTTGGCGAATCAATGATTAACGCAGCTATCTGCGATGGTGATTACGTCGTTATTCGCGCTCAAAAGGATTGTAATAACGGCGAAATCGTTGCGGCGATGATTGATGGCGAAGCAACAGTCAAGACTTTCTCACGTAAAAATGGGCATATTTGGCTACTTCCAGCCAATGATGACTTTGCACCTATCGATGGCGACAACTGCGAGATTCTTGGAAAGGTCACCGCGGTCATCCGTTCCGTGCGCTAGCCCTTGCTGATTTGAATTGTGTCGTTGTCTCCAGATTTAACTAACTTCACGGTGACTCCTTCGAAGGAAAAACTCTCATCCTCATAGAGGAAATAGTTTTTCGAAAAGAACGGCACCATTCCCCAACTCTCACCGTTGTCAGGATTAAATCTTTCCGCAAAATATGTCCCGTGATTGAACTTGAATTCCAAATAGTTTGCAGCCTTGGTGTACTTGATTCCCCTGAAGTCATCTAGACCCAAATACTCTCCTGAACGATCCGTGTCGAATCGAGTATCAACTATGTAGGCAGTGACCCCGTAAGTTCCAGGATTGAACTTGCCCCATTTATCTTTTCTATGAGATTCGATCACTAGTACACGTGAAGGCGCAAGTTTAATCATTGCTGCCTTCAAGCCTTTTTGCTCCCGCTCCAAAGGAGACAAGGTTACCTCTGAAGTTTTGAGTGACTCTAAATCCGAACACCATAGATTTTCTGGTTTGCTCCAATCAAGAGTCATCGAATCCCAGATTGTTAAGCTCTGTCCCGGGCCGGCAGATCCCGTGTTTACACTTAAGACATTCGGCCAGCCTGGAGCGTGTGACTTTATGCCCCAAGCATGTAATAACTCATGCACTAACCAGTACCAAAGGTCTGTTCTATTGTTGATCAATGACGCACCCACCGCGTAAAGTCCCATTTTTATTGGGCCCTTATTGGTTCTGACAATTACGCCATGAGAACCGGATTCTCGTTTAAACGTCTTCAAGTCGGACGGGAAATATAGAAAAACAACGTCAACATTTGTGTAATCAAACAAATTTTCAGAGTCCTTGAGGAGCATTTCAAAAGCTAAGTAATTGTTCGGATTGGCATGACCCAGATTGTCGTTGTAAGCAATTGATGGTTTAGATGCACGCACCCACTGATTTGTGGTTTGAACTTCAAACTTCAGCTTTCCATTTGTGTACCACTTAGCCCATTCCTCAAACTGACGAATGTTTGATCCAATTGTTTCCGCTGGGGATTTAATGCCTGGATGATCAGAAAAATCAAATGGGATAAACAGAACCTTATTGATACCCTCACGTCGCAAAGTGCTCCAAGTAATTGGATATGCGGTCGCCAAATCCCATTTATTCACATTCGTTCTGAAGTCTGGGACACGACAAGTGGTGAAAGGTAATGGTGAGTCTTGTGCTGGCAAATCAGCAATCGAGTTAGAGAGCTGGAAGTATTTTTTCTGATTGTTTGCAACTTCGCGGCACTCTAAATAGCCCTGCGAATTGTTTATTGCTTCTCCAACCGTGCCGCAAGGATCGCCAGCAACTAATGGTCTAGGAGCAGGTGTCGCTGTTGGCTCTGGTGTTGGAATAGTTGAAGGCGTTGGCTCGGGAGTTGCTGTTGCAACTGGCGTTGGCTTAGGAGTAGCAATTGCTGCACCTCTGTTCCAAACTAACTTCTTTCCACTTTTTACACATGTGAATTTCTTGCCGCCTACCGTGATTGTCTGCCCAGCTTTTTTACATGTACTGCCCGCCTTAGGGGCTGTGGCAGCTTGGGCCGTCGTCGCCAAAAGCGCTATCGCGAGAATGACAGGAAGCGCGCGCATTGACTTTCGCATCCCACGACCCTAACCACCCTAGATAAGCGAAACAACAGCAGCCACGGTCAAAAACCTGCTGGCTAATGTGATGAATTACGCAACACTAATGTTGCGTAAATACAGAAGGTGCCCTAGAGTCTTTCGGTAGATACCTAACCGAGAGAAGATGCCCTTGTTGAAAAGATCCGCCCTGATTGCAGTTGTTCTAGCCCTTTTTGCCACCATCCTTACCGGGTGTTCATCATCTGATGAGCAAGCAACCGAAGTCACCGAGCTGACTATTTATTCAGGCCGATCTGAAGAATTCATTGCCCCATTTTTTGCCCAATGGGAAGCCCAGTCAGGAATCAAACTAAATATCCGCTACGGAGATTCAGCCGAACTTGCAGCGCAAATTCTTGAAGAAGGCAGTAATTCTCCTGCCGATCTATTTTTGGCACAGGATGCCGGTTCCCTTGGCGCAGTAGCCCAGGC
>JAIYCT010000003.1 GCA_027487865.1 Microbacteriaceae bacterium | reverse complement strand
TTCTTGGAGGGATGGATTCATTCGTTTTAGGCGCGCAAACACGTTGTTGAAAACCATCACAATACAAAAAGTCGCGTGAGCGACGATCATTCCAAAATACCCAAGCTGGATGCCTGCTGGGGTGAGGAAGTTTGAGTAGGTATTGCTAAATGCAACTCCGGTAACAACACCGGGGAGTGCAATTGGCAATACCACCAAGAGATTCACGGTGCCCTTGCCAAAAAACTCATATTTGCTCAGTGCGAATGCCACCAGCGAGCCAAGCACCATGGCTATCAACATTGCCCCAAAAGCGACAATTACCGAGTTCAATAACGCCGCCCGGATCTCTTCTGATTCATAGGCGACGACCCACCATTTGAACGAGAACTCCTGAATCGGCCATGCCGAAATTTGACGCTCATTGAATGCGTTCAAAATCAAAACCAATAGCGGTGCGTACATAAAGATCAGCACTATTGAAACTATTGCCATGAGCAACCAGCGTGAACCTCTGGAGAATCTAAGCATCTTGCTACATCCTCTCCAGCGAGCCGGTTCGCCTTGCAATCACAAGGTACATAACGACAAATGCAATCGGGACCATCGAGAAGGCGGCCGCCACCGGCGGGTTCAAGTTGATATTCGATGCGATGATGGAGCCAATCATCTGCGTGGATCCACCGACGAACTTGGCTGCCAGGTAATCACCCAAGCTAAGCGAGAAGGTGAATACGCTGCCGGCAATGATTGCGGGCGTGATCAAAGGTAAAACCATACGGAAGACCGTGGACCAGCCTTTGGCCCCAAGGTCCGCCGATGCGTCAAAGAGATTGTGCGGCAGCTGCCTGATCGCGGTGAAGACAGGTAGCGCCATGTAGGGAAACCATAGGTAAGCCAGTGTCAGCACCGTCACCGGTACTCCAAAGCCTGGTCCGGTTATGCCAAACGGTTCCATAAGCCAGTTAAAAAGGCCTTGCTCGGTGAACGTCAGTCGCATGGCTAAGAGTTTTACCAAATAGCCAGCCCAGAGCGGGAGTGTGATTGCAACCGCCAACAGGTTTCTAACCCAGGGTCTTGCAATCTTGGCCATAAAGATTCCAAGTGGAATGGCAAACAAAATGCAAACCAACGTCACCGCTAGCGCAATTGCCAGCGTCCTAATAGCAGTCGAAAAATATGCGGGGACGGTGAAAATGTTTATGAAGTTATCCAGGGTGAAACCTGGAATCACCTTTGATGTAAATGGGTCAATGAACCACAGTGCTGTAACCAGCAGAAGAGCCAGCGAGATGATGTAAACGCCGATAAGCCAAGTCATTGGCAGGGCCAAAAGCGCGATCAGCCTGACGTTTGGTCTTTTGTGCAGGTAGGTGGAAACAGGGCGCTGAGGGGCCTTTTGAATTGCGCTCAATTTCTCACCTCTTATTTCAGTTCTTGTCTAGAAGATTGGTTTTGCCGGGTGGGGAATACACCCCACCCGGCAAAGCGTTGGTGTTATCCCTTAACGGTTACCCACGCATTAGTCCAGTCTTGGAAACTGGTACACGTGACTTCGGTTCGACCGTCAACACACTCCTCAATTGGAGTGGTCCAAGGCCATACCTGGTCCCAGAACGCCTCGTCCTCTGCTGCGAACTGGTCACAGTGAGCCTGAGTGTCTGCATCGGTTGCACAGAAGGCAATGTTCGCAGGAGCCATACCAAAGTTCATGGCGATTGCTCCGTTGACGCTTGCCTGGCTGGTGTAGTCGATCCATGCGTAAGCACAGTTCGAGTTAGGTGTGGTTGAGGAGATCAACCAGGTGTCATACCAACCGGTGGATCCTTCGACAGGCAGGGTGGTCTTGAGGTTGTCCTGAGCTGCGAACTTCTTCAAGATTTCCCAGCTGGTGCCAACAACAGTGTTGCCACCCACGAAGGAAGTGATCTGAGCCACTGGGTCTGACCAGTACTCACCGATGATGGCGTTCTGCTGCTTTAGCAGATCAACCGCAGCGGCAAGCTGAGTCTCGTCCAATGCATATGGGTTCTTGATCTCAAGCTCAGGCTTGTGATACATCAAGTACACGGCTGCGTCAGCAATGTAAATAGGTGCGTCATAAGCGGTGATCTTGCCTGCATATGGGCTGTCGCTCTCCCAGACCACGTCCCAGCTCTCTGGAGCTGAGCCGGTAACGGTCTCGTTGTACTGCAAGAGGTTTGCACCACGGCCAATTGGAACACCGTAAGGCTTGCCGTTTACCACGTCATAGATCTGACCCTTCATGCCCTCAGCAATTTCATCGCTGAAGTTAGGGATTAGTTCCATGTTCAATGGCTGGACGTCTCCACCGACGATTAGGCGAAGTGCGGCATCACCCGAGGCAGAGACGAGGTCATACTCGCCAGTGCGCATCAGGGTAACCATCTCGTCGCTGGTTCCGGCAACGCGGGAATTCACGACACAGCCAGTCTCGGCAGTGAATGGGTCAACCCACTTTGGGTCCACAAAGCCGGACCAGTTAACAATGTTCAATTCACCCTCAAAGGCACCAAGTTCAGTCTTCATTGGCACATCCGGAACCGTAAGGGTCAGTTCGCCTGACGCTGCACAACCTGACAGCGCAAGTGCGCTAGCCGCTAGTAGCGCAGGAAAAGCTAGTTTGCTTCTTCTCATTTGCTTCCTCTCATTTATGGTTTGGAATCTTGGCCACATGTTCCTTTCGGAATGAGGCCAATACCCTGTCGCCGGATTCAAGACGAATGTCTTGTCCTGGTAACTCTTCATTTAGCCTGGTTGCGATCAGGCGCAAACCAGATTCGGATTCCAATACGTAGAGCGTGTTGGCGCCGGTGTAAGCCACATCTGTAATCGTTGCGATTACGCCATGCTCGCCGGAGGCAAGTTGAGATTTCTCATCGGATAGTTTGATTCGCTCGGGCCTGATATTGAACATTTCTTCTGACCCGAACAGGCTCTTTGCACTTGCGCCAGAGATCAGGTTTGAAACTCCCAGAAAGCTCGCCACAAATGCCGAACTAGGGCTCTCATAAACCTCGCGAGGTGCGCCAATTTGCTCAATTTTGCCGGCATTGAAGACGGCAATGCGGTCGCTCATGCGCATTGCTTCTTCTTGGTCGTGGGTAACAAAAATGAAGGTTATTCCGGCCTCGCGCTGAATTCTCTTCAGCTCCACCTGCATCTCTTCGCGAAGCTGCTTATCGAGTGCGCCCAGTGGCTCATCCAACAGCAGCACCTTTGGTCGCAAAACCAGCGCACGAGCCAGCGCGATTCTCTGCCGCTGCCCTCCGGAAAGTTGGTGCGGCAAGCGATCGGCGAGGTGGGTGAGCTTGACGGACTCAATCGCCTCCGAAGCCAATTTGGCGCGTTCGATTTTTGGAATCTTTCGTGCTCTGAGGCCGTACTCGACATTCTGCTGAATCGTCATATGTGGAAATAGCGCGTAGTCCTGGAAAACGGTATTCACATCTCTATCAAACGGTGCCAGCTCAGTTACGTCAGTGCCTTCCAGAATGACCTGGCCGTCGGTAGCCGTTTCAAAACCGGCAATGATTCTCAGAACTGTGGTTTTACCGGACCCAGATGGTCCAAGCATTGAAAAGAATTCGCCATGCGGGATATCAAGATTTAGATTTTCTACCGCAATGACATTGCCGAAGCTCTTGTTTAGGTTTTTTAGGCTAACGGCGTAGCCGGATGTATCTTGCGAAACTTCTCGCTTGCCTGTGGCGGAGCTAGTGGTCAAAGTATCACCCAGTCAGTGTCGAACGGCAGTGTCCGAATCAGTAAAGAGTGTATCTGGAGACGCTATTTTGCTCTCTGGATAGTGGCGCTCCAAGGTATCAATTTTGTAAAGGTTTTACCGAGGGACGAATCGACCCGCCTGCTCAGCTCCAATTGGGCACCCACTGCGGGTGGGATTGTTAGAGTTGTCGTTGCAGACCATTCTTTTCACAAGGGGACCAATGTCGCTTTCCACAACTCAGATTCCTGCCATTCAAGGCAGAGAAGAACTGGTCGAGGCGGCTATTGCCCAAACTCAAAAATGGATTGAGGAGGCTGCAAAGCTCCCGACTCCAAAAGCATCCAAGCGGCTAGCGGGACTGCTGCAAGATGCAAACGGTCTCGAATTTGCGGTTGGCTTCGTTGATGGCGTGATTCGCCCAGAAGATAAAAAAGTTGCCGCCCGGAATCTAAACCAGCTTCGCCGGCTAACCCCTAAGTTTTTACCCTTCGCAATGCGTTTTCTTATTGGCGTAGGAGCGGTGTTTGCGCCTCTATTCCCTCAAATAGTGGTTCCAATCGCCCGCCGAGTGCTCAGGAAAATGGTGAGCCACCTGGTAATCGACGCATCGATGGGGAAACTAGGTCCTGCTCTTCGACGCATCAAAGGCTCTGGCGCGGCCCTCAACATCAACCTGCTCGGCGAAGCAGTGCTTGGCGATCTTGAGGCCAAGCGCAAACTCAATAAAACGGCAGAGCTTCTGAGCCGCAAGGATATTGACTACATCTCTCTAAAGGTTTCAGCAACCACTGCCCCGCACTCCAAGTGGGCATTTGATGAAAACGTCACCGAGGTTGTTGAGCGTCTTACTCCGCTTTACGAACTGGCCATGCGAGATGGTGCGAATAAGTTCATCAACTTGGACATGGAGGAATACCACGACCTGGACCTCACCATCGAGGTGTTCAAGCGGATTCTGTCCAAGCCACAGTTCAAGTCTCTGTCAGCTGGAATCGTTTTGCAGGCTTATCTGCCGGATGCGCTTAGAGCGATGATAGATCTGCAGCAGTGGGCTGCGCTTAGGGTTCTAGCTGGCGGAGCCGCAATCAAGGTTCGCGTTGTAAAGGGCGCGAACTTGCCAATGGAGCAGGTCGATGCCGAAATGCATGGCTGGCCGCTGGCAACGGTTGAGTCAAAGGCGGCTGCGGATGCCAACTACAAACGAGTACTGAACTATGCATTGACTTCAGATCGCATTCGGAATGTTCGAATCGGTGTTGCAGGACACAACCTCTTTGACCTTGCCTTTGCCTGGGCGCTCTCTCAACAGCGCGGCATTGAAAACGGCATGGATGTCGAGATGCTGCTCGGCATGGCCCCAGCTCAGGCTGAGGTCGTTCGTAAGAGCGTCGGTTCCCTGGTTCTGTACACGCCTGTTGTTCACCCGCAAGAATTTGATGTGGCAATCGCCTACTTGATTCGCCGTCTTGAAGAGGGCGCGAGCAAAGAAAACTTCCTCTCCAATGCATTCCAGCTGAGTAAGCAAGAGTCGTTCGAGATTGAGAAGAATCGCTTTGTAACTTCCATGTCGATGCTGGATGACCAGGTTCCAATCCCCAATCGTCTGCAGGATCGTCGCAATGATTCGGCAGTGATTCCAGCCGCTGGATTCGAGAATGCACCAGACACTGACCCGGCTCTTGCTGGTAACAGAGTCTGGGCATACGAGATCATCAAGCGCAGTAGTTCCTCTCGACTTGGAAAGTCTGAGATTGAAAAGCAGTTCATCGAAACTGAGACAGCACTAAACGAAGCAATTGCTACCGCAGAACAAGCTGGTATTGAGTGGGGCAAACGTGACCCTTACGAAAGAGCTGCCCTCTTGCATCAAATCGGTGTGTTGCTTGAGCGCAACCGAGGCGACCTCATTGAAGTTGCGATGAGCGAAACCGGTAAGGGGTTTGACCAGGCCGATGCCGAGGTGTCTGAGGCAATCGACTTTGCGCACTACTACGCCGAGCAGGCCAAAAAACTTGCCGAGATAGATGGCGCTGTAGCAAAGCCAAGAAGAGTAACTCTGGTCACCCCGCCTTGGAATTTTCCGATCGCCATTCCTGCCGGAAGCGCATTGGCTGCCATTGCCGCAGGATCTGCCGTGGTATTCAAACCAGCTGGTCAGGCTGCAAGGTGTGGTGCTGTTGTTGCATCGCTTATGAATGAGGTTCTACCGGCTGGAGTATTGGTGCCTATTCAGCTAGAGGAGCGAGCTCTTGGTTCGAAGTTGATTTCTCATCCCGATGTTGACCAGGTGATCTTGACCGGTGGCTTTGAAACAGCTCAGCTGTTCCGCAAGTTCAACCCGAACCTAAGGTTGTTCGCGGAGACCAGCGGGAAAAACGCGATTATTGTCACTCCAAATGCTGACCTTGACCTTGCGGTCAAAGACATTGCCTACTCGGCATTTGGTCACGCAGGACAGAAGTGTTCTGCCGCTTCCCTGGTGATTTTGGTTGGCTCAGTTGCAAAGTCAAAACGCTTTATGCGTCAGCTTGAAGATGCAGTCAAGTCGATTCACGTGGCTCACCCACAAGACCCTATGGCCCAAATGGGACCCGTTATCGAAGCGCCGCAGGGCAAGCTGCTTAAGGGGCTCACCACTCTGGAACGCGGCGAAAGCTGGTTATTAGAGCCAAAGAAGTTAGATGACTCAGGCAAGCTTTGGTCTCCTGGAATTCGCGTAGGTGTTCGCCCCGGCTCCAAGTCACACAAAACCGAATACTTTGGACCGATGCTCTCGGTTATGACCTCGCGCAATCTAGAAGATGCGATTGAAATTCAGAATGCCGTTGACTACGGCCTAACCGCAGGTCTGCACTCGCTGGACCCAGTTGAAATCAACGAGTGGATTTCTAAGGTTGAGGCAGGAAACCTTTACGTCAACCGCACCATTACCGGTGCGATTGTGCAGCGCCAGCCGTTTGGTGGCTGGAAGCGCAGCTCGATCGGTCCAACGGCCAAGGCTGGTGGCCCAAACTACCTGGCCACCCTGACCGACTTTGGATCCAAGCCAGCAATTTTGCGCGAGGTAATCAAGAACAAGCAGCTGCTGCAGATTTTGGCCTTGGCCGCTGAGAGTGAGCTGACCGATTCTGAGGTTGAGTCCCTTACCCGCGGCTTGCAAAACGATATCGCCGCAAGGCGCGATTACTTCCCGCAGCGCACTGACCCAAGTGGTCTAGCAAGCGAAATCAACGTGCTTCGCTATGTTCCGGCAGGCTGCGAGCTACGAATCAGCGAATCAGCAACTCGTTTTGATTCCTGGCGCTCAATTGCAACCATGGCAGCCCTAGGCAATGGGACGGTTTCAGCCTTTGAAATCCCGCAGCGCTTGCTCAAGCCCCTGAGGAAGCTTGGTGTGAGCGTAAAGATCGAATCGGAATCTCAGTGGCTGGCAAGAATTAGCGGCTCGCAGAGTCGAGTTCGCTGGATAGGTGCTAAATCTCCGGTTGCTGCCGATTCTGCATTGGCAAGTTGTGAGATTGCAATTCACGACCAAAAACCGACCGAGTCTGGCTACCTCGAGCTACTCCCCTACTTCAAAGAGCAGTCAGTGGCAATCACCGCTCATCGCTTCGGCAATCCAGTTAGGTTCATAAAGGCTTTGGAGTTCTAGACGCACAGCTTTTTCACAGGGTCGGTTATCCCCCAGCACAGAAAATAGTGGGTTTTTGGGAGTATTCTTGACAGTTGGCTGTTCTAACTAGTCATCTAAACATTCGAGGTTGAAGTTGTTCCTACTTTCCAAGCTTTCTCTTGCCAATCGCGCTGTAGTCGCTCTAGTCACCGTGATCATCGCGGCTTTTGGAGTCTTGTCACTGGGCAGCCTCAAGCAGGAGCTGATTCCTTCGATTGAGATCCCATCTGCTGCGATTGTGACCAGCTACGCGGGAGCCTCTCCTGAGGTGGTTGACGAGCAGGTCTCGGTGCCAATTGAGAACGCGATTTTGAGCCTTGAGAACCTTGAATCCACCACCGTAACCTCGACAACTGGCCTATCTGTCATTCGAGTTTCTTTTGCATTCGGAACTACCACCGCTCAGGCAAATGAGCGACTAAACAACGCCATCAGCAAGGTCCAGGGCTCACTGCCACAGGGTGCTGAGCCTCAGGTTCTTTCAGGTTCTTTTGACTCTGTACCAATCATCGTGCTTGCTGTTTCAGCGAACGACGGCGACAACGAGGCGATTGGCAAGGAGCTTGCGCAGAGCGCTCCAAGTATTTTCCAGCAGGTCGATGGAGTTCGCGATATTGCGGTTTCCGGTGCAATCACCAAGCAGATAAACCTAACTTTGAACCAGTTCCGTTTGGCATCAGCCGGACTGAGCCAGCGTGATATTGCAAGTGCCTTGACTGCAAATGGCTTGGTGCTTCCGGTTGGAACCCTGGTGGATGACAATGGCTCAATCGCCATTCAAATGGGCTCAGCGGTCAACACAGTTGAAGCAATCGAGGCACTACCACTGGTTGGTGGCAGCTCATCGAGTGTTGTAACCATTGGCGATGTAGCTGATGTCGTCTACGAGGATTCTCCGGTCACCTCGATCGCCAGAACTAACGGAAAGCCATCGCTGGCTGTTTCGATTACCAAGACTCCAGATGCCAACACTGTTGCCGTATCTAAAGGTGTACAGGATCTCGTTTCCGACCTTGAGGCGGCCTTGGGCGGAGACGTAACGGTCGTTACCACCTTGGACCAGGCTCCTTTTATTGAGAAGTCAATCAAGGACCTAACAACTGAGGGCCTTTTGGGTCTGACCTTCGCGGTCATCATCATTTTGATTTTCTTGTTCTCGGTGAAATCCACCCTGATCACCGCAATCTCGATCCCAACCTCTGTGTTGATTACCTTTATCGGACTGCAGACGGCGGACTACTCACTAAACATTTTGACCCTGGGTGCTCTAACCATTGCCATTGGTCGCGTGGTTGATGACTCGATTGTTGTTATTGAAAACATCAACCGTCACCTCAGCTATGGCGAGTCACGCAAGAAGGCTGTGCTAACTGCAGTTCGTGAGGTATCGAGCGCGATTACTGCCTCGACCATCACCACCGTTGCGGTGTTCTTGCCAATCGCTTTGGTTGGCGGCCTAATCGGTGAGCTATTTAGACCATTCGCCTTCACTGTTGCCATTGCGCTTCTAGCATCACTATTGGTATCGCTAACCATCGTGCCGGTGCTTGCCTACTGGTTCCTCAGAATGCCAAAGCGTTTGGTTGCTATCAAGGAAGCCGATCCAAAGAAGTTTGAGAAGAAGCAGCGTCACGCTGAAGAAGAGCGTGAGCAGAAGAGCCTTCTGCAGCGCGGTTACCTACCGCTACTAAATGGGACTCGTCGTCACCCTTGGTTGACGCTTTTTGCATCCGTGCTAATTCTTGGCTACACCTTCTCCCTAGTGCCACAGCTAAAGACCAACTTCATCGACGGAGCTGGCTCTAGCCAGTTCATCGCTCGACTAGAGATGCCAGCCTCAACCACCTTTGAAGAACAAGACAAGGCATCGGATGAGCTTGAGCAGCAGATTCTTGCCGTTGAGGGCGTGACAGTCGTGCAGTCAACCGTTGGATCGGCAGCAGATGGCCGAGTAGCATTCGGTGCAGCAGCTTCTGGTATCTCGATCACGGTTCAGGTTGGTGAAGAGTTTGAAGTTGAAGCCATAAAGTCTCAGATTCTTGAACTTGAGGTGCCAAAGGATTCTGACCTCACCATCTCATCCGGTGGTGGATTCGGTTCCTCGGAGACCATCGACATCGATGTTGCATCTAGCGACAACGGTTCATTGCAAGAGGCCGTAGACCTCATCACCGCCGAGATGGATGGCGTTGCCAACACCTCTGGCGTAACCAGCACCCTGGATGCCGATGAGCGAGTGCTTGAGATCGTGGTTGACCGCGAAAAGGCAGCCAAGCTTGGCTTTACCGAGACCCAGGTGACCGGAATTGTTGCAGCACAGCTTCGCCCGAGCCCACTTGGTCGAGTCAGCATCGAGGGTGAGGATGTTTCGGTTTATGTTGCTGGAACCGACCTACCTGAAAGCATCAGCGAGATCAAAGCCTTGGTAATCCCATCCTTTACCGGACTGGTTCGCTTGGACTCAATTGCTTCTGTTGAAGAGGTACTAAAGCCAACCTCAATCACTTCCAAGGAAGGTAACCGCACCGCCAAGGTGTCGGTAGCTCCTGAAGGCGATGACCTAGGTGCAATTACCGTTGACATCACCGCAAAGCTTGATGCAATTGAGCTTCCAGCAGGCGTAACTGCAACCATCGGTGGAGCAGCAGCCGACCAGGCCGAGAGTTTTGAGCAGCTTGGTCTGGCACTACTTGCAGCGATCGCGATTGTTTATGTGGTCATGGTTGCAACCTTTGGTTCGCTAATCCAGCCGCTGTTGCTTTTGGTATCAATCCCATTTGCCGCCACCGGTGCTCTTGGGCTATTGCTACTAACCGACACACCACTTGGCGTTCCAGCCCTGATCGGTATGTTGATGCTGATTGGAATCGTGGTAACCAACGCGATCGTGCTGATTGACCTTGTGAATCAGTATCGCAAGGAAGGTAGATCGGTCGAAGACTCACTCATTTCTGGAGCACGTCAGCGACTTCGTCCAATTTTAATGACCGCACTCGCGACAATCTTCGCCCTAACCCCAATGGCGATTGGTCTAACCGGTGATTCGGGATTCATCTCCCAGCCACTGGCAATCGTGGTTATTGGTGGTCTGTTCTCCTCCACGCTATTGACCTTGCTTTTGGTGCCAACCCTCTACTGGTTGGTTGAAGGCCGCAAGGAACGTAAGGCAATCCGAGTCAAGCGCCGTGAAGCAAAGGCTGCGAAGAGGGCCGAGAAGAAGCAGGCCAAATCGGAAGCAAAGACACTTGTTTCAGCGCCGGTAGTAGGCGAGGCTACAAATAAGCAGCCGGCAGCTGTTGCCGAAGTTGCATCAGAGGAAGTATCCGAGGATGCAATTGCTGACGCCATTGCTGAGTCCTTTACCCCTGCCCAGCCTGCCGAAACCCCAAATCTCTCTTGGTCAATCACTCAGGACGAGGTTGAGCTCGACAGTGAAGCAACCATGCAGTGGAATGAGGCTAAGACCGAGACAGCACCTATCGCGGCAATCCAGCCTGCCGATGAGTCGCTTGACTTTTTGACCAGCGAAAACCCAATTGTTAGCGGACCTTCGAAGCAGGACCTGAAGGCCCAGAAAAAAGCCGAGAAGGCGGATCGAAAGGCCCAGAAGAAGGCCGCTAAGAACTCCCGCCACTCCGGCGACTAAGGGATCTGGTTTGTCTGATTACATAGTTTGGGTTGACTGCGAGATGACCGGTCTCGAGATCACGGTTGACGAGATCTGCGAGATCGGTGTCGTGGTTACCGATGGCGAGTTGAATCTCCTCGATCCAGGGCTCCAGCTTGTAATCAAGCCAAGTGGCAAAGCTTTGAGAAACATGGGTGACTTTGTTCGTCAAATGCACACCGATTCTGGGTTACTTGAAGAGATCCCGAAGGGAATCTCGATGGCCAAGGCGGAAAAGCAAGTCCTCGAATACATCAAGCAGTGGGTATCGGAGGGGCGCACCGCTCCCCTAGCCGGTAACTCGATTGGCACCGATCGCATGTTCCTAAACCGCCAAATGCCAAACCTCGATAAGTTCCTGCACTATCGCAACATCGATGTCAGCTCGTTGAAGGAGCTTTCTAGGCGCTGGTTCCCAAGGGTTTACTTCCAACTTCCCAAAAAGACCGGCAACCACCGAGCCCTTGCGGACATTCTGGAGTCGATCCAGGAACTGCGTTATTACCGCAAGGCAATCTTGGTTGAGGCACCGGGTCCAGATTCAGAAACTGCAAAGGGTATAGCTAAATCCCTCAGCGCTGATAGAATCTAACCCGTTCTGGCTTGCCAGACATGGTGGGTATAGCTCAGCTGGTAGAGCACCTGGTTGTGGTCCAGGGGGCCGCGGGTTCAAGTCCCGTTACTCACCCCAATGAAAAAAGACCGAGGATTTCTCCTCGGTCTTTTTCCTTTAAATTACTTTGCTCGCTCGAGAATCAACTCGCGAACCCTAGCGGCATCCACTTGACCGCGCATCGCCTGCATGACAGCACCGATAACGGCACCAGCGGCCTGAACCTTACCCTCGCGGATCTTCTCCAGAACATCCGGCTGCTTGGCAAGTGCCTCATCGATGGCTGCAATCAATGCACCGTCGTCAGAAACTACCTTTAGGCCACGCTTTTCAATGACTGCCTCAGGATCACCTTCACCAGCTAGCACACCGGCAACAACGTCTCTAGCCATTCGATCAGTTAGCTCGCCAGAATCAATCAACTGCTGAATCTTGGCCACCTGGGCTGGGGTGATGCTTAGGTCCTGGACCGCAACCTCTTGTGAGTTAGCAAGACGAGCAAGCTCTCCGGTCCACCACTTTCTAGCGGCTTGTGGGGCTGCTCCTGCAGCAACTGTCGCCTCAACCTGGTCTAGCAGGTCTGAGTTCACGACATCGCGGAACTCAAGCTCAGCAAAGCCCCAAGCCTCCATGAGGCGCTTACGGCGAAGGCCCGGGTTCTCAGGCAACGTAGCTCGAATCTCTTCGATCCACGCCAAAGATGGCTGAACAGGAACCAGGTCTGGCTCTGGGAAGTAGCGGTAGTCGTCGGCATCAGACTTTGGTCGACCGGCCGAGGTGTAACCGCGGTCTTCGTGCCAGTGTCTGGTCTCCTGGGTGATGGTGCCGCCATTGGCCAGGATGTGAGCCTGGCGCTGAATCTCGTAGCGAACCGCGTTCTCGACCGAGCGAAGCGAGTTTACGTTCTTGGTCTCGGTGCGGGTACCAAGCTTGGCCTGACCGTGAGGCCTTAGCGAAACGTTTGCGTCACACCGAACATTGCCGCGCTCCATACGAGCGTCAGAAACATTCATGCTCTTGACGATCTCGCGAATCGCGTGAACATAAGCAGCCGCAAGCTCAGGCGCTCTGGCACCTGCTCCATAAACCGGCTTGGTCACAATTTCAACCAGAGGAACACCTGCACGGTTGTAGTCAACCAGCGAGTATTCCGCTCCCTGAATACGACCGGTTGCGCCACCGATGTGAGTGAGCTTTCCAGCATCCTCTTCCATGTGAGCACGCTCGATTAGAACCTCAAAAACTACACCGTCTTCAAGCTCAATGTTGATCTTGCCCTCAAAGGCAATTGGCTCGTCGTACTGAGAGGTTTGGAAATTCTTTGCAAGGTCAGGGTAGAAGTAGTTCTTTCTGGAAAAACGCCCGGTTGGTGCGATCTGGCATCCAAGTGCCAAGCCGATGGCGATTGATGACTCAACCGCCTTCTTGTTCACCGCAGGAAGCGATCCTGGAAGCCCGATACAGATTGGGCAGACATTGGTGTTTGGCTCGTTGCCGAAAATGTTTGCGCAGCCACAGAACATCTTGGACTTGGTGTTCAGCTCCACGTGAACCTCAAGACCAATAACAACCTCAAACTGCTCGATTGCCTGCTCGTAGGGCATTAGCGCTTCTTTAGCCATTAGAGCACCTCCAACTTCGGGGCCTGTGCAATAAGTGGGGCTCCCCACTCGGCCAGATACATCTGTTCAATAATCGATCCAACGCGGTACATCTGGGCATCCTGCATCGCAGGCGCAAGAATCTGGACTCCGGAAGGCAGCCCATCTTCGAAAGCCAAACCGTTTGGAACGCTCATGCCGGGGATTCCAGCAAGGTTTGCCGGAATGGTAGCGATGTCATTTAGATACATCGCAAGCGGGTTATTGACCTTCTCGCCGATCTTGAATGCAGTGGTTGGTGCGGTTGGGGTTAGCAACACATCAACCTGGCTAAATGCCTTCGCAAGATCCTGCTGAATCAGGGTTCTGACCTTCTGGGCCGAGCCGTAGTAAGCGTCGTAGTAACCAGAGGAAAGTGCGTAGGTGCCCAAGATGATTCTGCGCTTTACCTCAGGACCGAAGCCCGCTTCGCGGGTCGCAGCCATAACGCGCTCGATAGTTGGGTTTCCATCTGGAGTTACTCGAAGCCCGAAGCGAACCGAGTCAAACTTTGCAAGGTTCGAAGAAGCTTCTGCAGGAAGAATTAGGTAGTAGGCAGCAATTGCATACTCGAAGCTTGGACAGTCAACAGTTACAACCTCGGCGCCAGCTGCAACCAGCTTGGCGATGGTGTCATCGAAGCAAGCCTTTACGCCCGGCTGGAAAGCGTCCGAGTCCAGCTGCTTCACAACGCCAACTCGAAGGCCCTTTACGTCTGCGCTTCTAACCGCATCAGCCATTGAGCCCAGCGACTGAGGCAATGAGGTTGAGTCGTGCTTGTCGTGGCCGGAAATGACATCTTGCAAAAGAGCGCTGTCCAAAACAGTGTTTGAGACCGGCCCAATCTGGTCTAGCGAGCTAGCAAGGGCAATCAGTCCATAGCGAGAGACAGCTCCGTAGGTTGGCTTGGCACCGACCGAGCCGGTGACAGCCGCTGGAAAGCGAATTGACCCACCGGTGTCAGAACCAATTGCAATTGGAGCAAGGTGTCCGGAAACCGCTGAGCTTGAGCCACCACCGGAACCACCAGGGATTCGGGTTAGGTCCCAAGGGTTTTTGGATGGGCCATAGGCCGAGTACTCGGTTGAGGAACCCATTGCAAACTCATCCATGTTGGTCTTACCCAAAATTGGAAGTCCGGCCTTGCGAAGCCTTGCAACGACGGTTGCGTCGTACTGAGGAACCCAACCCTCGAGGATCTTCGAACCAGAGGTGGTCGGAGCATCGGTTGTGGTGAGGTTGTCCTTCACGGCAATTGGAACACCGTGCAGTGGCGATAGCTTTTCGCCATTTGCCAGTGCCGCATCGGCAGCCTTGGCTGCAGCGATAGCAGTGTCGCGGTTTAGGTAAAGGTATGAGTTGGTCTTTGGGTTCAGCTCAACCGAACGGTCAAAGAACGCTGAGGTCACTTCTTGGGAAGAGACTGACTTGGATGCAATTAGGTCAGCGAGCTCGCTGGCTGATTTGTGAATAAGGTCTGACACTTTTTACTCCTCGTCCAAAATAGCTGCGACTCGGAAACGACCTTCTGCGCTGTCTGGAGCGGCAGAGAGAGCGGACTCTTGAGTTAGTGATGGCTCCACAACGTCCTCGCGGAAGACATTCGCCATTGGGATCGGGTGGCTGGTGGCCAAGACATCGCCCTTCACCGCTTGGGTTACGATCGCGATCGAATCAACGATCACATTAAGTTCACCGGCAAGGGTTGCTACCTCTTCATCGGTGACCAAGATTCTCGACAGCGACGCCAAGTGGCGCACCAGGTCGGGAGTAATTTCAGACATTTACTTGCTCAATTCGTATAGAAAGCGAATAGCACAAGTTTACTTTGTGGATTGGGTCAATCTCACCAGGAACGTGGCTTCATCGATAACCTCAACCCCAAGCTCCTCGGCTTTGGCAAGCTTCGAGCCAGCTCCAGGGCCTGCGACCACAAAGTTGGTCTTCTTGGAAACCGAGGATGCCGCCTTGCCGCCTTGTTCAATTACCTTCGCCTCTGCCTCTTCACGAGTCATGCTGGTCATTGTGCCGGTGATGACAATTGAGAAGCCGGCAAAGATGCCTGTTTTTAGGACCGACCCCGGACCGGCATGACCTGGAGTTTCAAGTTGCACGCCCGCCGCTGCCCACTTGGTGAGTATCTCTTGGTGCCAAGGCTCTGCATTCCAATCCTGAATCGACTGGGCCAAGGTTTGTCCCACGCCCTCGACTGCAGAAAGCTCTTCGAGGCTGGCAGCAAAGATCGCCTTTAGTGAGCCAAAGTGGTCACAAAGCGCTCTGGCAGCCACCGGTCCAACGTGACGGATGGATAGCGAAACCAAAATTCGCCACAGCGGTTTGCGCTTGGCTTCCTCAAGGTTTGCCAAAAGCTTGTGAGCGACCTCTGCCGCAGAGCCGTCTTTTTTGGCAAAGAAATCAACGACCTTGTCATCGCCATTCGCATCGTGCTTTGGCAAACCGGTATCGGCATCCAAAACCAAGGACTTAATTGGAAGCAATTTCTCTAGGGTGAGATCAAATAGGTCAGCCTCAGATCCAAGCGCGGGTTCCAGCGGAGGTAATGGCTGCGTGAGCGCGGTTGCGCTTACATAGCCGAGGGCTTCGATGTCCAGGGCGGATCTCGAACCAATGTAAGAAATTCGCTCTCGAAGCTGAGCTGGGCAACTGCGAGCATTCGAGCAGCGCAGGTCCACATCACCTTCGGATGCTGGAGCAAGCGGAGTTCCGCACTCCGGGCAATGTGTTGGCATTTCAAATTCGCGTTCGGAGCCGTTTCTTAGCGCAATGACCGGACCGAGGATTTCCGGAATTACATCTCCAGCTTTTCTGAGCACGATGGTGTCGCCGATGAGAACGCCTTTGGATTTCACCTGATCTTGGTTGTGCAGAGTGGCGAATTCCACCTCGCTGCCGGCAACTAGCACTGGCGCTAGAACCGCGAATGGAGTTGCGCGACCAGTTCGACCAATCGAAACTCGAATGTCCAAGAGCTTGGTGTTTACCTGCTCCGGTGGGAACTTATAGGCGATGGCCCACCTTGGTGCCCGAGAGGTTTTCCCGAGTTCGGACTGACGAGACAGACTATCGACCTTGATAACCACCCCGTCAATCTCGTGTTCAATCTGAGAACGGGCGTGGTTCAGGTTCTTGATGTATTCGAAAGCCTGAGCTGGAGACTCAACGACTTCGAAGCGCTCGGTGGTTGGCAAACCCCAAGCTTTGAGTTGGCCGTAGACCTCGCTCTGAGATGAAATCTCGCCCTGCCAAAGTGCAAACCCGTGCACCAGCATTCTTAGTGGTCTGGAAGCGGTGACGCTCGGGTCTTTTTGTCTAAGTGATCCGGACGCGCTGTTTCTTGGATTGGCAAATGGCTTTCCGCCAGCTGCAACAATCGAAGCATTTAGCTGCGCGAAATCATCAATTCCGTAAAACACTTCGCCGCGAATCTCAATCACCTCTGGGTGATAGGTGCCACTGAGGCGATGCGGGATGGCCTTGATGGTCAGCACATTTGCAGTGACGTCTTCGCCGACTTCTCCATCGCCACGGGTTGCAGCCTTGGTGAGCACTCCGTTTTCGTAAGTGAGCGACACAGCAAGTCCGTCAATCTTTGGCTCGCACAGAAACGGTCCGCCCTCGACTTTTTGGGTCCAGGCTAAAAACTCTTCTTCGCTGAAGGCGTTATCCAGGCTCAGCATCTGTTCGCGGTGACGGACCGGTGAAAAAACTTCGGATGCAGCACCCCCAACTTTTTGAGTTGGGCTTTCTTGCGCAAACTCCGGGTGCTCTGCCTCTAGCTGACGAAGTTCAATTTCCAGTGCGTCATATTCCGCATCTGAAATCAGGGTTTCGTTCTCTAGGTAGTAGGCATTTCTAAAGCGCTCGATCTGTGTTCTGAGTTCTTCGATGCGCTCAGCGATGTTAGACATTCGCCACCGCAGCGCTAACGGTTCGATCAATCGTGGTTTGGCCTAGGACTCTGGTTCCAAGGTATAGAACTGCGGTCTGACCAGGTGCCACACCGATGAGCTTTTCCTTGAGGTTAATGACCAGTTCGCCATTCTCCAAAACCGCAGAGGCTTCCATGGCATCGCCGTGAGCGCGGACCTGCACCTGGCAGTCAAACTCGATCTCTGGGTGCTCAGGGGCTTTTCCACACCAGGAGAATCTCGAGCCGGCAAGCTGAGCAATCTCAAGCGCTGCCTCGGGACCAACCACAACCTCTTTAGTCTTTGGTCGAATCTCAAGCACATACCTAGGCTTGCCGTCCTTGGCAGGACGTCCGAGGTTCAGTCCTTTCCGCTGACCAATGGTGAAACCAACGTGACCATCATGGGTGCCGACCTGTTTACCCTCTTCATCGATGATCACACCTGGCTCAGCGGAGGTGAAGTCCTTTAGCCAATCTCTGGTGTCACCCTCTGGGATAAAGCAGATGTCGTAAGAGTCAGGCTTATTCGCAACACTTAGTCCACGCTCCTGGGCCTCTTTTCGAACCAAGTCCTTGGAGGCGGTGGCACCGAGTGGGAAAAGCGAGTGCTTGAGCTGCTCGGAGGTCAGCACTCCCAGAACGTAGGACTGATCTTTAGCCATTTCCAAAGAGCGGTGAAGTTCTAGGTTTCCCAAATCATCTTCAAAAATCGATGCGTAGTGACCGGTGCAGACTGCATCAAAGCCAAGGGCTAGTCCTTTTTCCAAAAGCGCTGCAAATTTGATGCGCTCATTGCATCTCATGCAGGGATTTGGGGTTCTGCCGGCCTGATACTCAGCTACAAAGTCGTCCACCACGTCGAGCTTGAAACGCTCCGAGAAATCCCAAACATAAAAATCAATGCCGAGTTTCTTTGCCGCGCGCTGTGCATCCATGGAATCTTCGATTGTGCAGCAGCCTCTGGAACCGGTTCTAAGCGTGCCCGGCATACGCGAGAGCGCTAGGTGAACACCAACTACTTCGTGCCCTAATTCGACAGCGCGGGCAGCGGCTACGGCGGAGTCAACCCCGCCACTCATTGCCGCTAAAACTCGCATTAGACAAGTCTAAATTGTCAAAGCAGTTAGTGGTTGAGTCCAGCCTTAAGTGCTGTGGCATAAACGTCTGCAACTGAGGATGTGAATTTGTCGATATCTTCCGCTTTTGTGCTGTGTCCGAGGGTGATTCGAACAACGGAAGAGGATTCTGCCTCCGAATATCCCATCGCCAAAAGCACATGCGATGCTCCAATCACTCCAGCCTGGCAAGCACTACCCGCTGAAACACTGATGCCGTGTTGATCAAAAAGAAACAGCATCGAATCGCTCTGCACTCCGGGGAGCACAAAGCTCGAGGTGTGGCCAATGCGAGGACCCGAGATTGTCTTTTGTGCCTGCGGAATAGCTTCAAGCAGGCTCGCCTCAAGCGAGTCCCTAAGTTTTTCTAGCCTGTCTTCTCGCTCAGCCATATCTTCAACTGCGAGCCCTGCGGCAACTGCCAAGCTCAATGCGTGGGGATAATTCATGGTTCCAGAGCGCAATCCACGCTCCTGACCGCCGCCGTGAATGATGGAGATCGGCTTTTGGTCTCTTGCAACCAACAAGGCTCCGACTCCGATTGGCGCACCAAGTTTGTGGCCAGAGATTGACATGGCAGCAAGGCCAGATTCTTTGAATGAAATTTCGGTGTGCCCAAAAGCCGCAACCGCATCGGAGTGAACAGGCACACCCTGGGCATTGGCTAGTTCTGCAATAGCTGGGATGTCCCAGATGGCACCGGTTTCGTTATTCACCCACATCAGCGAAACCAGAGCGATCTCGTCACCGTATTTTGCTAGCCACTCTTTAAAGACAAACATGTCCGGCTGACCATCTTTTGCAACAGGTAGCCAAAGCGGAAGCGCACCCTCGTGCTTCTCTAGCCACTCAATTGGATCAATAAGAGCGTGGTGCTCGGTGAGGGCCGAGATTATGTATTTGCGAGGTTTATCCAGCTGGCGCTGCCAGTAAATGCCCTTGATCGCGTGGTTATTTGATTCAGTGCCACCGGAGGTGAAAATCACCTCGGACTTATCGCAGTGCGCTGCCTTTGCCAGTAACTCACGAGCCTGCTCCAAAAGTTCTCTGGTTTCCCTGCCGTGAGCGTGAACCGAAGAGGGGTTTCCCAGGTGCGCTAAAGCCTCAAGATAAGCTTCCAACGCCTTGGGCCGCACCGGTGTGGTGGAGGCGTGGTCGAGAAAGACCGACATGGCTCAAGCCTAATTGCCCAAGGGGAGAATCTTTCGGTTGCTAGTGTGGAACTGATTGAGATGATGGATTCGCAAACCGAGAAACTCACCGAACCGCTTGGCATGTCCCTGTTGGATGGCGGCGGGGTTTTCTCAACCTGGTCAGAGACTGCAACCAACATCGAGCTGCACATTTTGGAGCACGAAGATGCTTCCGTCTCCCAACATGTATTGCCGCTTGAGCAAAGCGATGGCGGAATCTGGTCGGTCGGCGATGATCGCCTTCAAAACGGCATCAAATACGTGCTTCGGGCAAATGGTCCGGAAGGGCCAAGGCATGCATTTCAACCTGATCGCAATTTGCTTGACCCGTATGCCAAAGGCGTGGTTCGCGAATCCCCCAAGGACTACCACTGTGTTGCGGTTGATCGCGGATTTGACTGGGAGTCGGTTGCAAAGCCAGGCACTGCGATTTCAGAGTCTGTGATTTACGAGGCCCATGTTCGAGGAATGACCAGAATCAATCCGGCAATTCCGGAGGAGATTCGAGGTTCATACGCAGCCCTTGGGCATCCCGCCACCATCGAGCACCTAACCAATCTAGGCATCACCGCCATTGAGCTACTGCCAATCCAAAGCTTTATCTCAGAACCAAGGCTGGTAAACCTGGGGCTCACCAATTACTGGGGCTACAACACCATCAACTACTTCTCCCCTCACCTCAGATACGGCTCGGAGGCAGCTCGTGCCCAAGGTCCAGAAAGCACTCTGCGGGAACTAAAGACTGCTATTCGAGAGCTGCATCGAGCAGGCATTGAAGTGATTATGGATGTGGTTTACAACCACACCGCAGAGGGCGGTTTCAAGGGTCTCACCTATTCTTACCGCGGCCTAGATAACTCGAGTTACTACCGCCAGGACGACGAAGGCAACTATCACGACACCACCGGCTGCGGTAACAGCTTGAACTTTGCGAACCCAATGGTGCAAAAACTCACCTTGGATTCGCTGCGCTACTGGACCGAAGAGCTTCAGATTGATGGCTATCGCTTTGACTTGGCCGCAACCTTGGCACGTGATGAGCACAACCACTTCGACAAAGAGCATCCACTTTTGAAGGCGATGAAGTCAGATCCGGTTATCTCCCAGGCCAAGTTGATTGTTGAGCCGTGGGATGTTGGCATGGGTGGCTGGCAAACCGGCAACTTCCCACCGGGTTTCCCGGAGTGGAATGACAGATTCCGTGACTCGGTTCGAAGGTTCTGGCTGGCCGATGTCTCGCAGGCTCGCGATAGCGGCAATCACTCAAATGGGGTCCGGGAGCTGGCTAGTCGTATTGCCGGTTCCCAAGATTTGATGAACGAACGCGAAGGTCCCACTGCCGGCGTGAACTTCATCACCGCTCACGATGGCTTTACGCTTTGGGATTTGGTTTCCTACGGCGTCAAGCACAACTCCGCCAACGGCGAAGGCAATCGTGACGGTGCGAACAACAACATTTCCTTCAATCACGGTTACGAGGGTGAAACCGCAAACCCATCAATTAGCTATGCCCGCCGCAAGGCCGCGAGAAACCTGATTGGAATGCTTCTACTATCAGCTGGCGTTCCGATGATTACCGCTGGAGATGAGCGACTAAAGACTCAGGGCGGTAACAACAACTCTTACTGCCAAGACAATGCAATCACCTGGCAACACTGGGATCCAACTAGCCACCAGTTGGATTTTGAACAGACCGTTTCACACCTGATTGCGCTTAGAAAGCAGTATCCGGCGCTTCGGCCCAGGAATTTCACCAAAATAGATGAGCCGACTTCTGAGCACGATCAAATGCTTTGGTTCTCGGTGCGAGGCGATGAGATGACCATCGATGATTGGCACAACTCGGAACGTAGAACCTTGCAACGCCTTGCCTACCACCTCATGGATGACGGCTCAAAGCAGGGTATTCACCTGGTCATAAATGGCACTGAAGCCGTCAAGAATGTGACCTTGCCCAAGGTCAAAGACATTGGGGAATACGAACTTTTATGGGACAGCGCTCAAGAGCTCCCGCCCAAGGGCAGCCTCATTTTGCAGCCCGGGGCAATGCTTCGAATGGCGGAAACCAGCATGCAGCTTTTTATCGTTCGCTAACCAATTGCGTGGTTTACAACCCACTTGGACACAAAATCACTAAATTGACAACGTGGGTAAAGAAAATAAAGTCATTGGACGCATTCCAATCAGCAAGGTTTGGCCTGAGGTTGATGGCGGAGACTTTCCCGCCAAGGCCTTCGATGGTGAGGTAATCACCTTTGGAGCAACCTCATTCCGTGAGGGTCACGACCTGATCGCTGTTGAACTACTACTCACCTCTCCAAAGGGCGAAAGCCAAAGAATTCGTCTGCAAGAAGGTCGTTTGGGCCTCGATGAATGGACCACCCAGATTCTGCTCGACCAAATCGGCACCTGGAGCTTTCAAATCAGCGCGTGGGACGATGAGTACCACACCTGGCTGCACAACGCCGAGGTAAAGCTCGCCGCCTCGATCGACGAAGAACTAATGATGCTAGAGGGCCAGAAGCTCCTAAATCGCCTGGCCGAAAACGCTAAGGGCAAAGACAAAAAAGCTCTAACAGAAATTGCGACAAAGCTCGTGACATCCGGATCGACCCCGAGTGAGCGACTAACTGCCGCTCTTGCAGCCGGAATGTCAGAAATTGCCGATCGCAATCCACTTCGTAATCTTGAAACCCTGAGCGATTCAAGGTCTGTGCTTTGCGAGCGCCGACTTGCAGGATCTGGTGCCTGGTATGAGTTTTTCCCAAGATCCGAAGGTGCCACTAGAAACAAGGACGGCGTGGTTGTCAGCGGCAACTTCAAGTCGGCCCAGAAGAGCCTTGCCCGAGTAAGTCAAATGGGCTTCGAGGTGCTTTACCTACCCCCTATTCACCCAATTGGCACTTCACACCGCAAAGGCCCCAACAACACACTGATTGCCGGACCTAATGATCCTGGCTCTCCATGGGCTATTGGCAACAGCGCAGGTGGACACGACACCATCCACCCAGAATTGGGCACCGAGTCAGACTTCAAATCCTTTGTGAAAGCCGCTAACAAGCTAAACATCGAGATTGCCATGGACCTTGCCCTACAGGCAGCTCCTGACCACCCCTGGGTTAAGACCGATCCGCAATGGTTCACCCAGCGCGCCGATGGTTCTATCGCCTATGCCGAGAACCCGCCAAAGAAGTATCAGGACATCTACCCGGTGAACTTTGACAATGACCCGCAAGGCATCTTTGACGAGGTACTGCGCGTTGTGAACAAGTGGGTGTCGTTTGGAATAAAGATCTTCCGTGTCGATAACCCTCACACCAAGCCGGTTGATTTCTGGCAGCGTCTCATTGCAGAGGTGAATAGTAAGAACCCAGAGGTCATTTTCCTGGCCGAAGCCTTTACGCGACCAGCGATGATGCACGCGCTCGGTAAAGCTGGTTTCCAACAGTCCTACTGCTATTTCCCTTGGCGGAACCGCAAAGACGAATTGGTTGAGTACCTAAACGAACTAGCTCACCTAAGTGCTGATTTCTTTAGGCCTGCACTTTGGGTAAACACTCCGGACATCCTCACCACCTATCTGCAATTTGGTGGAAAGCCAGCATTCAAGATTCGAGCCACCATTGCCGCCACCGCAGGCGCTATCTGGGGCATGTATTCCGGCTTCGAGCTCTATGAGTCGGTTGCCCGCCCTGGCGCGGAAGAGAACATCGACAGCGAGAAGTATGAACTCAAGGTTCGCGACTGGGCAACAGCTCTGAAGTCGCAAGACACTTTGATTCCAAGGGTCACCCTGCTGAACAAGATCCGAAACGAAAACCCGGCCTTGCAGCAGCTTCGCAACCTGGTTACCCACTACAGCGATGACCCGGAGGTTTTGGTCTACTCAAAGCACATTGCCGCAGAGCACAATGGCGGCAAGGCCAACACGGTTCTGGTAGTTGTGAACACCGACCCGCACTCGGTTCGCGAGACCACCGTGCACCTGAACCTTGAAGCCCTGGGTGTAAAGGGCGAGCTCAAAGTTACGGACTTGATTACCGGTCAGAAGTTTGTCTGGGGCGAGCACAATTACGTGCGCCTAGACTCCTTCACAGAGCCAGCCCACATCCTGAGAGTTGAAACATGAATCCAGAAGCCGAAGGGCTGCAACTCTTAGCCGAATCTAGGCATCACAGCCCGCATTCGATTCTGGGTCTGCACCAAGACGGCAAGGACTGGGTTATCAGAACCCTTCGTCCATTTGCAAAGAGTGTTACCGCCAAGGGCAAAAAAGACAGCTTTGAACTAACCCATCGCTTTGGTGGGGTTTGGGAGTATCAGGGCAAGGGCAAACTGCCAGGCGACTACCGGTTGGTTGCTACCTACGAATCTGCTCCGGATTGGGTCAGCGATGACCCTTACCGCTACCTGCCAATGATTGGTGATTTAGATTTGCACCTAATTGGTGAGGGCAGACACGAGCAGCTCTGGCAAGCCCTCGGTGCGCACTTTATTGAACAGAAGGACACCCTGGGTGACACCTCGGGTGTGAGCTTTAAGGTTTGGGCTCCAAATGCCCAGGCGGTCCGCGTGGTTGGCGATTTCAACTCCTGGGATGGCACCAGCTACCCAATGCGCTCAATGGGTGGCACCGGTATTTGGGAGCTGTTTATCCCCGGGGTCAAACCAGGAGCGATGTATAAGTTTCAGATTCTCACCAAGGCTGGCAACTGGATCAGCAAGATTGACCCAATGGCTAGGCGCACCGAGGTGCCACCGGCAACCTCCTCAGTGGTAGATGTCAGTGACTACAAATGGCGCGATCAAGACT
Organism: Microbacteriaceae bacterium; assembly: GCA_027487865.1. GTDB lineage: Bacteria > Actinomycetota > Actinomycetes > Actinomycetales > Microbacteriaceae > Aquiluna. The sequence goes on along the minus strand of JAIYCT010000003.1, from coordinate 531,082 downwards.
GGATGAACCAGCGCGCTCGCACCGATGCGCTGAAATCCCCGATGTCGATTTACGAATTGCACCTGGGATCTTGGCGCGGGCCGAAGAATTATCGCGATCTCGCGCCCGAGCTCATTGGTCACGTGAAGTACCTAGGTTTTACCCACGTTGAGTTCATGCCGTTAGCCGAGCATCCATTTGGTGGTAGCTGGGGTTACCAGGTAACCGGCTATTACGCTCCAACCTCACGCTTTGGCACCCCCGATGACCTCAGGTTCCTAATCGATGAGCTTCACAACGCCGGCATCGGCGTGATTCTGGACTGGGTGCCAGCTCACTTCCCTAAGGATGAGTGGGCACTTGCGAAGTATGACGGTGAGGCGATTTACGAAGATGCTGACCCGCGCCGCGGTGACCACCCGGATTGGGGCACGCACGTTTTCAACTTTGGTCGCACCGAGGTTAGAAACTTCCTAGTTGCCAATGCCAGCTACTGGCTAGAGGAATTCCACATTGACGCGTTGCGCGTTGACGCGGTGGCCTCAATGCTTTATTTGGATTACAGTCGCGAGGATGGCGAGTGGCTACCGAATATTCACGGCGGTCGCGAGAACCTTGACGCCATAAAGTTCCTGCAGGAAACCAATGCGACGGCGTATCGCCGCAACCCGGGAATCATCATGATTGCCGAGGAATCAACCGCATTCCAGGGCGTTTCAGCCCCTACCGACTTTGGCGGTTTGGGCTTTGGCTTCAAGTGGAATATGGGTTGGATGCATGACTCATTGGAATACATCCAGCGCGACCCGTCTTGGCGAAAATACCACCACGGTGAAATCACTTTCTCGATGCTCTATGCCTATGACGAGAAGTTTGTGCTTCCAATTAGCCACGATGAAGTAGTTCACGGCAAGGGATCGCTTTTGGCCAAGATGCCGGGTGATCACTGGCAGAAGCTGGCAAACATGCGCGCGTATTTAGCGTTCATGTGGACTCACCCGGGCAAGAAGCTGCTGTTTATGGGTCAGGAATTTGCCCAGCCCAGCGAGTGGAGCGAGTCGCGGGATTTGGATTGGTGGTTACTAGATCACCACCCACACCGCGGCATGCAGCAGCTGGTGGGTGATATGAACAGGCTCTATGTCGAAAACCCAAGCCTTTGGGAACTAGACCACGACCACGCTGGCTTCCAGTGGATAGATGGCGGCAATGCCGACCAAAACATCTTGAGCTTCTTGCGCTTTGATGCTGCCGGTAACCCAATTGCAGTGGTGGTGAACTTTGCCGGTCACCCGTATCACAACTTCAGACTCGGACTCCCGAAGCCTGGCACCTGGAAAGAGATTATGAACACCGATGCCGAGATTTACGGCGGCAGCGGTGTTGGTAACTTCGGTGGTGTGCAGACCCAAGAGCACCAGAGTCACGGACGACCATACTCTGCGGAGATCACCGTCCCACCGCTTGGTTCAGTTTGGCTAAAGCTTTCCTAGAACATCAGCGATGCAAGTTTTCTTCTTGCCGCCAATACTGCTTCGTGCGAATCACCGGTCACGATGAATAGGTCGAGTAAGCGCTGCCTAATCTGATCGCGCGACTCAAAATCGGTTGCAAAGCGGGCTAACAAAAGATCAAATGCCGCAGCAGCTTCACCAGTGATCAAGATCTGGTCAGCCTCAGCAAAAAGCTTGTCTAGCTCGGTCTCGGTGACAGGATTTTGGAGCCTGTGCAGCAATTGGACCTGCGCCAGGCCAGCCTTGATTTCCTGATCGCTTGGGTATTCGACAACCAACTTCTCGAACTTCGCCAGTGCGTCAACCAAATCGCCCCGCTCAACGGCGTCAACGGCGGCTTGGTGGTCGGGAGTTAGTTTTCTTTCGGGTGCTGCGGCGACATCAGAGACAGTTACGGTTCCCGTGAGGTTAGATTGGGCAGCCAGCTGCAATACCTGTCCCAGCACCTGAACCAATTGCTCTTGGGTGACAACGCCCTTGAATAGTGGCGTTGGCGCACCCGACAAGATTGCTGCCATGGCTGGAGCCTCAGTCACACCAATGGCCTGGGCAAGTTGCGGTGAGGTCCTAAGGTCCACTTGAATACCGGCAAAGCGACCCTTGGCGGCACCAATAATCTGCTCCACAAGACCGCTGACGGCATTTGAGGCCTCAGAGCCGTCAACGATAAGCATTAGGACTGGAACGCTCTCAGAGAGCTGCAGGTAGCGTCTGAGGACTTGTTCGTCGGCAGGAATCAACCAGCCAGACACCACATTGCCGGTGCTCTGCGCTGGATTTTGGTTAGCCAGCTTCGAAAGATCGAAAGCCCCAGAAAAATTACTCATCGCTCACCCAAGGAGACTGCCGTGAGCAGCTGCTGGGTTGCACCCAAAAGCCTGACTCGGGATTCCGATCCGGCGGCAGGCATATGGAACAGCAGCATCGCACCGTATCTGGTTTCGATTCCGGTAGCGCTTCCGCCGGCACCGAGCAGGATGGCTTCCTGTCCAGAGATGGCAACCGCATCGCCGGGCTCCTTAGGAATGATTGTGTAGGTGTCGATCATGTACATGCCGACCAAAGCTCCACCCTCACCGGATGTCAGTAGCACCATGCCATCATTTGAGAGCTTGTGACCAAAGGTGACATTCGCGTTGCTGAGTGTTTCTGCCAGGGTTCGCTGAACCGAAGAAACATCGTTGATGTACTGGTTCTCGCCATCCATCAGAATGCTCCAGGTGGAATCGGGGCCCTCGTTCAAAAGGCTTCCGACCGCGTTAGCAAGATCAGTTGGCGGCATCAGCAAGAACTTGCTGTCTTCCTTTACGGTGTTCGCTCCGACCTCTTCGCCGGCAACCTCTGGGAAATCAACCTCAGGCAAGATATCCATGTACTGGTAGAGCTTGTACTGATCTCTTGCACTTTCTTGACGCAAGACGAGCATTGTTAGGGTCTGCTCCCCCGTTACAACCATTACCGAGCGTGGCCAGGTGTCGGTCGCGCTAGGTAAGAACAACTGAATTGGTTCCGCCAGAAGCGGTGCTGGAGGCGTCGGGGTCTCGGTTCGACGGGCAATGTTGTAGGCGGCTCTTCTTGCCACCAGTGCAGGTCCTGAAACCCTAACCTCGATGCTCTCGCGGTCAAGTTCTTCATCGGCCAGTGCTACCACCTCGGTGATCTCACTCAGGATTCGCTTGAGCTGATCTTTGGTCATTACCGGAGTCAAAATGTCTTGAGCCGGAGAGGGGCTGGGGCTCAAAACTGGATTGACATATTCCGGGGTGCAGCCGGCTAGCGCCGCTGGAATCAAAGCCAGCGCCACGAACTTGAGCGCTCTGGCCTGTCTTCTGGAGGTGACGGGAGCTTGAGGCTCGGACTTCTTTTTTCCAAACTTCGGCCGTTTAGATTTTGCCCTTGGCCGCTTTGGTCCGTTCCAGTTTCTGGTGATCCGTGTCTTGCGATAGCTGGTTAGAAACAACCACAAACTCCACAGTGCGCCGATGATCATCAGAGCCAATCCGATCAACGTGATTGGGGCGATTGGAGCACCCTGGTCTTCCAGATCCCATTCGATCATGATCTTTCTTGGGGCTAGGTCGATTCCCTTGGCTGCAATCAGAACGCCAACCTCGTTACCCTCTGGGACGGATAGCTTGCCCTCGAAATTCTCTGCAACCTCGAGCCTCCAAAGATCAGAGCCGCGTGGGTCGGCAAGTTCTCCGCTGCCGCTGCGCTCGGTCTCAGAGAGCAGCACCTGCTCTTTTTCCTGATTTACTGATAGTCGAGCCTCGGTGTATTGAGCCTTACCTATCCAGCCAACAATGTCCGACTCTCTACCGGCGGCAAGGAAGACTTCACCATCGTTATTGGCGGTGACTGAGACCTTGCCCGGGTAGGCGGTTAGCACCTTGTTGGGAATCATCACGTATGTGGTTGGTGTGGTGAATTCCGTCTGGGCAACAATCAAGTTCAGTGGCTGATTTTCCAGCTGGTTCACCAAGCCAATTGCGGTCAGCGTCAGTCCAACCACAAAGGTGGTCATGGAAAGCCAAAAACGCAGCAAACGAACTCCAAGGTCTGTATCAGTCGTGCAAGTTTACCGCGAGCACTGCAAACTTCTCTCAGCCGCAGGCCCCTCCCTCGCTCATGACCAAAAACCCAATTAGGTAGTGGCAATCGGCCAGATTCTCTTGCAGGAGCGTAACTTTGTATCAAGCGCACTATCAAACGAGGGCTGATGGAACAGAAAACTAGACTCACCGGCGGATTCCAAACTGGTCTAACCGCGGGTCTAGGTGTCATGACTGCCATTTTGCTTGCCACCGCGGTCTCTCAGTTAGCAACCGTGATCACCTATGTGGTCTTTGCATTGCTACTCGCGCTTGGACTCAACCCGATTGTGAAGTTGCTTCAGAAGATTAAGTTTCCAAAAATCCTGGCGATCACAGTTGTGGTGTTGGGATTCTTTGGCTCGTTGGCTTTGCTTATCTCGCTTGCCCTTCCGGTGGCAATTGAAGAGGCTGCAATATTCATCCAGCAGGTTCCAACCCTGATTTCAAACTTCTTTGCTCTGGATTTGATCTCGCAGTGGGATGCGCGGCTAGGCGGCTCGCTTACCAATGCCGGAAACGGGCTAATCGACTTTGTCACAAACTCCGCGAACTGGCCGACACTTCTCGGTGGCGTATTTGAAGTCGGCCTTGGTGTTGTGAGTACTACATTCGGTGTGATTCTGGTTGGGATCCTCACGCTTTACTTCATGGCATCACTCGATCAAATACGTGAGTACCTCGGGAAGTTGGTTTCCAACTCCAAGCGAGAGTCATTTCTGAGCATTTCCGACCAGATCTCAACCTCAGTTGGTCGCTGGGTAATAGGACAACTTTCGATTGCGGTTATTCACGCAGCCGTGGTTTTCACCTTCCTGAGCATTGTGCAGGCACCGTTTGTGTTGCTACTGACCTTCATTGCTTTCCTATTTGCACTTATTCCACTGGTGGGACCGGTAATCGCATTTGTGCTAATCACATCGTTCTCGCTTTTGGCTGGGTTTGAAACCGCAATTGCGGTGGCGATTTTCTACCTGATCTACCTGCAGATTGATGCATACTTCATTGGCCCAACGATCATGAAAAAGGCTGTTTCAATCCCATCGGCCGCGGTTGTTATTGCAGCCCTTGCAGGTGGAACCCTGATGGGTGTGCTTGGAGCGTTGATTGCTATTCCAATCGCTGCCAGCGTGCTATTGATTATTCGCGAGGTTTGGATGCCGAAGCAGGAACTTACCTAGTACTGGGTTGGTAGTGGCGCAGAACCCGGTGCCACAATCTCACTAATTGCATCAAGTGCTCTTCTCGTGGCATTCTCGCCAATCCACAGATGCTTCTCGCCCTCAAACCCGATTACCTGGGCCTTTGGAACGATTGCAAATCTTTTAGCGGCTTCCGCCGGCTGCAGATAGTCATCATCGCCGGGCACCAGAGCGATCAGCGGCCTATCGAACTCATTCCAGCGAGCAAGGTCTTGGTCAGTCGCGCGGTGCAGCGGAGGAGAAATCAAAATCGCACCTTGTATCTGGTGATCCGGTCCATATTTGATTGCAAGCTCGGTTCCAAAACTCCAGCCAACTAGCCACAGATTCTCAAGGCCACGCTCTTGGCAAAATGCCACCGCAGCTGCAACGTCATGTTCTTCAAGCACTCCCCCGTCGAAGCTCCCTGAGGAGGTTCCGCGCGGTGAAGATGTGCCGCGAGTATTGAAACGCAAAACAGCTACATCAATAAGCGCAGGTAGGCGATTGGCTGCCTTTCGGTAGAGGTGAGAATCCATAAAGCCACCGTGAGTTGGTAGCGGGTGCAGCGTAATCAAAGTGGCTTTTGGTGCTTTACCAAGCGGGGTTGCTAGTTCCCCAACTAAAACCTGTCCATCTTTGGTCGAGAGAGTTATCTCTTTTCTTAGGGCTGGCAATTGGGTTGTGGCGCGAATCTCTTCCATTACGGCAATAGCCCATCGAAAATCTTGAAGCAGTGGTTATGAAAGTGACGTCTGGTTTGGACTCCGCGGTGAGTGTCCCAGGCCACAGTGTGCATCATTCCCGGCTCGATAGATATCACACAAACCGGGCAAATCCAGCTCTTACCCTCTTCAGCGTTTGAGCCACTGGTCTGCTGGACTGTGAATTCAACCCCGCGCTTTACCACGGTGTGGGGTAGAGACATCTTTAGCATTGAGAAATCGAGCTCGCGATATTGGGGCTCTGGGACTCCCCTGCGCCTTTTACCGCGCATGTTTAGTACCAGTTTTTGTCGTTTGAGTGAGCTAATGCTCCACATGGGGACTGGTAGCGATTATCGATGTAACCGAGACCCCACTTGATCTGAGTTTCTGGGTTAGTGCGCCAGTCTGGGCCAGCAGATGCCATCTTGTTGCCAGGTAGTGACTGCGGAATGCCATAGGCACCGGAGGAACTGTTCAGTGCATTCCAGCGCCAGTTGCTCTCGCGCTCCCAAAGCTTTACCAAACATGAGAACTGGTTGTAGTCCCAGCCCTTGTCAGTCACCAGCTTCAAAGCGATGCCCTTCGGAGTCCCGGGAACTGGAAACGGTGCTCCATCAACAAAAAGTTTTGCAACACCCTCACCGGAGAGAATCTCAAATGAGCCCCGGGCATAACCCTCGCCATTAATGGCGACAAAAGTCAGCTGCTGATTTTGATCTTCCGAGGCCTCAAAAACCTGAACGGTGGCTGCAGATGCCATCGTTCCCGAGTATGGATCTACCGCGGAAACCATCACCAAAGATGCGGCAAAAAAGAAGCCAAGGGTTGGCAAAGCACGCGACTTAGCGCGCTTCTTTGAACCATGTCTACCCAAGGGACTCCTTATGTGCAGTCTCTAAGCCTAAACCGCTAAGCCGAAATCGGCAATTAGCCAAGAAGTTTTTGGCGGTGCAGAGCGGTCACGACAGCGCTGAGAAATTCATCAACTTGCTCGCGGTCAAACCCATTAGAAGACCTTCCAAGCGAAATGGTACGCAGTTCAAAGGTCGATGGTGCAGTCAAGGTGCTGCGCTTGATTTCGATCCGCTTGATCAGGGAATTCACCATTCTTGCGTTGTAACCCTTGGCAGATTTTTCAAATCGTTCCTTTGGTTCAGTCTCGATGACCTGCTTCAAAGCTCTGAGCAATGCTGCCAAGTCTGAAGAAGCTTTTGCCCGACCAAATTGACGCAATTCTCGCTCTACTTCGCGCACCTCTAGTGCATCGGCAGCCTTTGCTATCGCCTCATCTACGGCTGGAATCTTGTATCCGGCTAGCACCAAATCAAATCGGGCCACTGCCACCACCGCGGCACTGAGAATCTCACGGTCTGGGTTTTCAAGCTGAGAATTTAACCTTGCCATGAGTGCGTCAACTTGCCTAGGGTCATAGCCCTGCAGTTTTGCGCTGGCGACTGGGAAGTTCATTAGCTAAAACACTATGTGAGACAAAAGGTATGCCACAAAAGTTGATGGCAAAAGGGAATCTAATCGGTCCATCATGCCACCGTGCCCCGGCAAAACGTTACTCATGTCTTTGACCTCAAGATCTCGCTTGATAAGCGATTCGGATAGGTCCCCCATAACAGAACTGACCAGCAGTGCTGCTCCGAAAAGTAGACCAAACCAAAGTGACGCCCCGGTTACTAAAGCGGTAATAATTCCACCAAAAAGTCCACCCAGGATTGATGCGAACAGGCCCTCCCAGGTCTTTTTGGGGCTAATCCTCGGCGAGAGCTTGGTTTTCCCAAAGAATCGACCAATCAAGTATCCAAAGGTGTCGATTGAGGAAACTGTAATCACGAGCCCAAAGATCCATGCCGTGCCATTTGGCCGGTCGATCAGCAGTCCTCCGAAGCTCAGTAGCAGTGGGACATAGAACAGCGCCCAGTTGCCAGCGCCAAAGTCTCTCAGGGTCTGCCGAAGAGTTTGACGCTCTTTGTTGATAGCGAGGTACATAGCGCGCCAAAGCATCATCGCCGCGCTGAAAACTAGCACTGTCAACCACTGAGCAAAAGGCCCCCAAGTATAAGCAATCCAGGGCAGCAGTAATCCGGCGAGTCCTACCAAGTACTTGGGTACGTGCCAGCCACCGCGTTTTAGAACACTTGCGAGCTCATAGCTGGCAACTGCGGTGGAGACCGAAAGCAAAGCAACAAAAAATAGTGGGTTGAGTAGAGAAAGTAGGAAAATTCCGCCTAGCCCAAATCCCACGGCCAGTCTTGGCCCCAAGGTCTTGGACTTTGCGGTTTCCAACTAAACCTCGAGAAGCTCGGCTTCTTTGTTCTTTAGGGCTTCGTCGATCCTGTCGGTGTGGGCCTTAGTGATTGACTCGAGTTCCTTCTCGGCACGCTCGATGTCATCCTCGCCAGCGCCGCCGTCCTTCTTCAGTGCTTCAAGGTCTTCCTTGGCACCGCGGCGGATGTTGCGAACCGAAACGCGGCCGTGCTCAGCCTTGTCGCGAGTTAGCTTTACGTACTCCTTGCGACGCTCTTCGGTGAGCTCAGGAAGGTTGATGCGAATAATTGAGCCATCGTTGTTTGGCTGAGCGCCAAGGTTTGGCATCGCCATTAGCGCCTTCTCAATAGCCTGCAGCGCGCTCTTGTCATAAGGGTTGATGATGATCGAGCGGGCTTCTGGGTTCTGAATTCCACCGAGCTGACCCAGTGGGGTCATGGTGCCGTAGTAGTCGACCATAATCTTCTGGAACATTGCAGGATTGGCACGACCGGTCCGCACGGAAGCGAAGTCGTCCCTGGTAGCCTCAACGGCCTTGTCCATCTTGTCTTTGGCCTCGGCCATAATTTCGCTAATCATTTAGCACCTTCTCTTTTCTAAACTTCAGCTCTGACCGAGGTGCCAACCGGCTCACCCAAAAGGGCCTCGGAAATCTTTTCCATGCTGAATACCCGCATTGGCATTTTGTTGTCCATGCAGAGTGAGAACGCAGTCGCGTCCACAACCCTCAGACCCTTCACCAGCGCATCCTGGTAGCTGATCTCGGTCAACATCTTGGCGCCAGGGTCCTTGCGTGGATCTGCGGTGTAGACGCCATCGACGCCATTTTTGGCAACCAAAACCTCGTCGGCACCGATCTCCAAAGCACGCTGGGCGGCAACAGTGTCGGTTGAGAAATAGGGCAAACCTGCTCCGGCACCAAAGATCACGATGCGACCTTTTTCGAGGTGGCGAATTGCACGAAGTGGCAGGTAGGGCTCTGCAACCTGAGCCATGGTGATTGCGGTCTGAACTCTTACGTCAGCACCGGCCTGCTCGATAAAGTCCTGCAGCGCTAGGGCGTTCATAACAGTGCCCAACATACCCATGTAGTCGGCGCGACCGCGGTCCATGCCGCGGCTAGAAAGCTCTGCTCCACGGAAGAAGTTTCCACCACCGACGACTACGGCAATCTCTACTTTTTCGGCTGCCTTGGCAATATCTTTTGCAATCTCGGAGACCACGTCTGGATTTACACCCAGGGATCCGGCACCGAAGGCTTCACCTGAAAGCTTTAGCAATACCCTGCGCTTTTCACCCATGTGTTCCACCTTTTTTGCACCTGCGAATCGGCTCCGCATCGAGTCAATACTAGAGCCCAAAAAGATAGAGGGCCCGGTCTTTCGACCGAGCCCTCTAAAAGGTTTTTGCTTAGGCGCCGACGCGGAAGCGTAGGAAGCCGGTGACCTTTACTCCTGCGTTCTCCAAGACCTTGCCAACGGACTGCTTTGAGTCCTTAGCGAAGTCCTGATCTAGCAAGCAAGTCTCCTTGAAGAAGCCGGTTACACGGCCTTCAACGATCTTTGGCAGTGCAGCCTCAGGCTTGCCCTCGTCGCGTGCAGTTGCCTCAGCAATCTCGCGCTCCTTGGCAACAATGGCCGCTGGGACCTCGTCGCGGGTTAGGTAGCTTGGGCTGAATGCTGCGATGTGAACTGCAACATCGTGAGCGGTCTCTGAGTCAGATCCCTCGAAAGCAACCAAGACGCCAACCTGTGGAGGTAGGTCGCGGCTGGTGCGGTGAAGGTATGCGTCAACGCCAGAAGCCGAAACGGTGGCAACCTTACGTAGCTCAACCTTCTCGCCCAAGATCGCTGCCTGGTCGGTGATGGCATCTGCAACGGTTGCGTTTCCATGCTTGGCTGCAAGTGCAGACTCAACATCGGTAGCCCCTGCTGCAACAACTGCATCCGCAACGGCGTCAGCCAATGCGATGAAGTTGTCAGCCTTTGCAACAAAGTCGGTCTCGCAAGCAAGCTCAATCAAAGTTCCGGTGCCACCAGAAACACGAGCAACGATAAGACCGTTGCTGGTGGTGCGACCCTCACGCTTGGAAACACCCTTTAGGCCCTTGAGTCTTAGCAGCTCAAATGCCTTTTCGATGTCGCCATCAGCCTCGTCTAGAGCGGACTTGCAGTCCATCATGCCTGCGCCGGACTTCTCGCGAAGTGCCTTTACGTCTGCGGCGGTGTAGTTAGCCATGCTTATGCGTCCTTTTCTGCTGGAGTCTCTTCAACGACTGGGGTTTCCTCAACTGCTGGAGCCGCTTCCGCAACTGGTGCTGCCTCAGCGACAACTTCTGCGGCCTTTGCCTCGCCAGCCTCGAGAAGCTCGCGCTCCCACTCAGCTAGTGGCTCTGCCTCTTCGCCGCCCTTGTTGTGACGTGCAATCATGCCATCGGCAGCTGCATCTGCGATTACGCGAGTGAGAAGTTCAATTGAACGAATGGCGTCATCGTTACCAGGGATGCCGATGGTTACGTCGTCTGGGTCACAGTTGGTGTCCAAGATTGCGATTACTGGAATTCCAAGCTTCTTAGCCTCAGTGATGGCTAGGTGCTCCTTGTTGGTGTCAACAACCCAAAGTGCGCTTGGGGTCTTAGTCATGGTGCGGATACCGCCCAAAACCTTCTCCAACTTGTCCTTCTCACGGCGAAGGATCAAAAGCTCCTTCTTGGTGATGCCAGCCTTAGCGGCGTTTGTGAAGTCCATGGTCTCCAGCTCCTTGAGGCGCTGAATACGCTTGTTTACGGTGCCGAAGTTGGTCAATAGACCACCCAACCAGCGCTCGTTGATGAATGGCTGACCAACGCGCTTGGCCTCATCGGCGACAACGCCCTGAGCCTGCTTCTTGGTGCCAACAAACATGATGGATCCACCGTTTGCGACGATGTCGCGAACGAAGTGGTATGCCTTGTCAATGTGGTCCACCGACTGCTGTAGGTCGATGATGTAGATGCCGGAACGCTCGGTAAGGATGAATCTCTTCATCTTTGGGTTCCAACGGCGGGTCTGGTGTCCGAAGTGGACACCGGCGTCGAGTAGCTGACGCATGTTGATAGTTGCCATGAGGCACTCCTTTTGGGCACACAAGTGCGCCCCTCAGTTTTCTGACTTGACCATTTGGTCAAATCCCTGGCATTCCTTCCGACACGACCAAGCCGAAACTTGGACCGAGGTGACGGGATTTGATGGAACACGCGAATTCGATCTGAATTGCTTCAGACCGTGGACAACCATACCAGCAATTGCCTCGCTTATCCACTACTTTCCTAGCTCAAAGACTGGGAAGGAAGCGTTTTCAGACAATGGGTTCGTGAGTAAATCCATCGGAGTGTTTTTAGTGCTTTCAAGTCTTGGAGGACTTGGGCTTCAGGCCTCGGATTGGGAGGATCCTGTCCAAAGAACTACCTTGAGCTGGCAGGCAGTTTATGTGGCACCAAAAACCGAATATGGCGCAGGTCACAGAGGTGTAGATATCGTCCTCGAAACAGACTCAAAAATTTCCGCACCTGCAGCCGGAGTGCTCTATTTCAAGGGCCTTGTAGTCGATCGAGATGTTGTGACCATCCGCACTACCGATGGTTACCTAGCAAGTTTTGAACCCGCCTGCACAGACTTGGAGGTTGGGGATCGGGTCAAACTGGCTCAGGAAATCGCTTGGCATTGCAAACCGAGTGCGAGTTACGAGTATCACTGCGACAGCTGTGTGCATTTTTCAGCCAGAAGTGCCTATGGATATATCTCGCCCGATTACCTGCTGGGAAATCTCAAACCGAGTGTGCTGGAGGGCTAGGCCCTTGGGTGAGCCTGCTCAAAAGACTTCTTGAGGCGTTCTACCGAAACGTGAGTGTAGATCTGGGTGGTGCCTAAAGAAGCGTGTCCAAGAATCTCTTGGACGGCTCTGAGGTCAGCCCCGTGGTCCAGCAGGTGAGTTGCTGCAGAGTGCCGCAAGGTGTGAGGACCGGCTGCTCCCGTGGGGGTGTCTTCGAGCTGTTTTGCAACCAGAGCATAGATCTGCCTGACTCCAATTCGCTTTCCTCTAGACGTGAGCAAAAGAGCATTCGGAGAATCCGGTAGGGCATGTGCATTTCTTCCTGCACGCATCCAGCGAGCTACTGCTTCCGCTGCCATATCTCCATAGGGCAGCATGCGCTGCTTATTTCCCTTGCCGGTTACCCGCACCAGCTGTCTTGAGAAATCAAAGTCGTCGACATCGAGACCCGCAAGCTCGCTAACGCGCATCCCGGTGGCATAAAGCAGCTCAAAGGCACACCAGTCACTCAGCGCAGAAGGCTTGTCGGTGGTTGCCATATTCCTAAGGCGCTCTAAGACCTTAGCTACCGAATCCTCGGTGGCAACCTTTGGCAGGTTACGTTCCAGTTTTGGGGACCTCAGTCTCAGACCTGGATCAACATCGATCACCTCGCGCTCCAAAAGCCAAGCGGTGAAAGCTCTAACCGAGGATGACTTTCTAGCGATGGTGGACTTGGTGGCACCGGCATCGGTTAGCACCCAGAGCCATTGCCTAAGCGAGTTGAGGTCGAGATTTGATTTGCTGTCTTCCAAGAAGGTCAGAAACTCGGCAATGTCGTTACCGTAAGCCTTTTGAGTATGAGGTGAGTTTCCGCGCGCAACTAAAGCCTTTAGAAAGGCTTCTCGCTCTAACTCAAACCGCTGCACCTAGCCAGATTAGGTGCTAACTCGGTCAATTTGCTGCAGGTCTAAGCCGTCTAACTGCAAACGAAAAAGCTCGCGTCTAACCTCTTCGATGCCCAAGCCGGATTCGCTGGCGATTGCAGCTCGGTCCTTCGCTCCTTCTCGAAGTGCATCTTCGACACGTTTTTGATTGGAACTTGCCTCTACATTCCGGTGTTTATAGAGGTACCAAGGTTTGGCCAAACCTTCTTTGATCATCGAGTTACAGCCCTGGGACGCCTTATCTGACCAGCCTCCGGGTATTGCAAATACCTCTCGGCCGCAGGCTCTGGCATGGTTGGCGGTGTTCCTCGAGCCAGAGCGATATCCAGCCTCCACCACAAAGGTCGCCTGCGACGAAGCTGCAATCAAACGGTTGCGGTTTAGAAATCGAAACCTACTTGGGGCTGTGAATGGAGCGGTTTCGCTGACAAGTGCTCCCCCGCCTCGAACCATGTCGTGAAACAGCGGCCAATTCTGCGTCGGGTAAGCACGATCTATCCCACCGGCCATAAAGGCGGCGGTAGGTAACTTATAGTCCAAAGCTGCCCGGTGGGCGGCAAAATCGATGCCGGTTGCACCGCCGGAAACAACTCCAACTCCGAGTTGCTGTACCAGCGCTCTGGTTCTGGCAACTCCCCTACTGGTTGGGTTGCGGGTTCCCACAATCGAATTGGCCTCCTCCGCAAAAACTTCCATCGAACCGGCCACCCACAATAGGTATGGCTGGTGAAGCTCCAGGTCTGCAAACTGAGCCCAGAGCTTTGGGTGTTGTTCGGGAAAAACCGGCCGAGCATTCCAGCGGATTGCTCGCTCAATAAGTGTTGGGGCGTGAACCTTCGGCAACCTCAGGGCAAACCGCTCAAAAAGCAGCGGAAGGCTTGCCGCATACTCAGGGGCATGCTGATGGATCTGCTCAGGCCAGATATTTCTGGCCTTGCCGTTGCGGAATTGATCTATGGCACTGGGTCCGTTGAATCTAAAGATTAGATAGGCCAGCGCATCTCCAGGTTCAGAGAGGGCTGAGTAGGTGATTATGCGCTCTTGGTCGAGGGTTATCTGCATTCCAAAAGGCTTGCAAAACCAGGGCAGGTGAGAGTTACAGAGGTTGAATCTGTTGAAAAGTGGAGACTATTCGCCTACTGCGAATTCCTTCGGAATCTCAAGCTCGCGGTTGCCAATTTCCTCAACGTTTACATCCTTGAAGGTCATGACCTTGACCTGCTTCACAAAGCGGTCGGTCCGGTAGATATCCCAAACCCAAACATCCTGCATGTTGAGCTCAAAATAGAAATCAGTGGCAGTGTCGACTCGCTTGAGCTCGACGTCATTGGCCAGGTAGAAACGACGTTCGGTTTCAACAACAAATCGGAACATCTTCACGACGTCGCGATACTCGCGATAAAGCGCTAGTTCAGCGTCTCTGTCGTAGTCTTCGAATTCGTTCTCATCCATAGTGCTGTAAGTCTATGCCTCAAAAAAGTGAATTTGCGTCGGCCAGAATTTTCCCTAGCCAGCTCAACCTGTGATGTCTTGTGGGTCCCAGAGACTGAATCGCTTTGATGTGTGATTCGGATGCATAGCCCTTATTGCCTTCCCAGCCGTAGTCAGGGAACTCCTCGTGCAATTCGCGCATGTGCTGGTCTCTATCGACCTTTGCAATCAGTGCTGCTGCTGACACGATTGCGCAGTCTCGGTCGGCTTTGACCTGCACGTGGTAGTCGACATCGAGTCCGGAGTCGTGAAGCCAGTTGTGACTGCCATCAAGTAAAACGATGGTTTTCCCGCTGATCAACTGCGCAATCGCTCCGGTTGCTGCATCAGCAAGCGACTTGGTAATGCCTTTTTGCTCGATTTCAAAGACTGCGCTGTATCCAACCGCGTGCCTAACCCAGTCTCTGGACAGCTCCGCGATTGCATCGCGCTTGGATTCGGTTATGGCTTTACTGTCTCTAAGTTTCGCTGGGATTTCCAAAGAGGTCGTTCTAGAAAATGCTGCCGCACCAACCGCTACTGGTCCGGCTAATGCACCACGACCAACTTCGTCAACCCCGATTACGGTGTCGTAGCGCTCCAGTAGAAGTTTTTCAACGTCAAGGCTTGGGAACATCTTTGAAGGTCTCTGAGAAGTTCTCCAGGAAGATCCAGTTAGTTACCGGCCAGGAAACCAAGATTGCTCTGCCGACCACATAGTCCTTGTTCACAAAACCGCCCGAAGGTAGATCTTGGTGGTATCTGGAATCGGTGGAATTCTGGCGGTTATCGCCCATTACCCAATAGGAGTCTGCAGGAACCGTCACCTTGAAGGCCATCTCCGATGGGAGTGAGCCTGGCGCAAGATATGGCTCGCTTAGTGCCACTCCGTTGATCCAAACTCGGTCATCACCCTCGCGGCTCTCAACCACGTCTCCCGGCAAGCCAATAACGCGCTTCACAAGGTGTTCATCAGAATCTGGAGCGGTGATTCCAAAGGTTCCAAGCACAAAGTCTGATAGCTCCTGGAAATATGGCTTCTCTTCAGTTGGGATAGCACCCAACCAGCCACCTGGATCGCGGAATACCACCACATCGCCGCGCTCGAGCGGCATGACCTCAGGGGCCATGACATTCACGATGATGCGGTCGTTGATTTGCAGGGTCTCAAGCATTGAGCCGGAAGGAATGTAGAAGGAGCGAATTAGGAAAGCCTTGATTACCACCGAGAGCACAAGGGCGGTGCCGACGATAACTACAAAATCAAATAGAAACGCCACGAACCAGTTCTTCCTCGACCGCTTGGTAAAGCGGCGGATGGAAGCCATGATCGTGGCGCTGCGGGGTCTTAGTTCCCCGGAATCCTGCATGAGAGAAAGTTTACTTAGACGTTCTCGCGCTTTTCGCGAATCTTTGCAGCCTTACCGCGAAGATCGCGCAGGTAGTAAAGCTTCGCACGGCGAACAGCACCGCGGGAGACCAGTTCGATCTTCTCGATAACTGGGCTGTGTACTGGGAAGGTACGCTCTACGCCTACCTGGAATGAAACCTTACGAACGGTGAAGGTCTCGCGAATTCCGTGACCGGAAATACGAATAACTACGCCCTGGAAAACCTGGACACGGCTGCGGTTACCTTCAACAATGTTTACGTGAACCTTTACGTTGTCACCAGCGCGGAAGTCTGGGATATCGGTCTTTAGGTTGGCTGCGTCTACGACGTCAAGAATGTGCATTTCTTATCTTTCCTTTTGCGCGCAGGTCAAAACGGCTAGTAGTTACTTTGTTTGAGTCCTATGCTCCCCTGCGGCAGAGACGGCCGGACACAAGTGCCAAGTCTGCCACATCAATGCGGCAATGGCAACTATTCGGCTAGTAGATCGGGCCTTACAGCTTTGGTGCGCTCAACCGATTGAGCCTTTCGCCACTTAGCGATTTCAGCATGGTGACCAGAAAGCAAGATATCCGGCACCTCAAGCTCACGCCAGACCTGTGGCTTGGTGTAACTCGGGTACTCCAACAGACCATCGGCGTGGGATTCTTCAACAATCGACTCGGCATTACCCATAAAGCCCGGAATCAGGCGGGTAATCGCCTCAATCATGGCAAGTGCTGCAACCTCACCACCGTTGAGAACGTAGTCCCCAAGCGATACTTCCATTACCTCGGCGCGGATTTTGGCATGCTCAACAACGCGCTGGTCGATGCCCTCGTAGCGGCCACAGGCAAAAACAATGTGCTCTTTACCCGAGAGCTCTTTGGCAAGTGCCTGATTGAAGGGCCTGCCAGCAGGGGTAGTAAAGATAACGGTTGGTCGGTTATCGGTAATCAGATCATCGAAGGCTTCGCCCCAAGGCTCTGGCTTCATGACCATGCCCGCGCCACCGCCATAAGGAGAGTCGTCTACGGTCTTGTGGATATCGTGGGTCCAGTTGCGTAGGTCATGCGCTTGGAAACTGATTAGCCCCTGCTTCTGGGCTTTGCCTAATAGGGAGAGTTCTAGAACGTTGAAATAGTCAGGGAAGATTGAAACTGCATCAATTCGCATCAGCTTCCTCGATCTGTTCAAAAAGGCCACCCGGCGGGGTTATCTCAATTACACCAGCCTGAATGTCAACCTTTGGGACAAACGCCTTCACAAACGGCAGCAATACTTCGGCCTCTTCAGTCTTGATGACCAATAGGTCCTGGGCTGGCATGTGCTCGACTCGCAAAAGGGTGCCAATCTCAACACCGTCGCGCATTACCTTGAGCCCAGCTAGCTGGTGGTCATACCAGGCATCTGGCTCTTGAGGGGAGACATCTAATGGCTGCTCAACCAGCAGAATCGCCTTGATAAGGCTCTCTGCCTGGGTGCGGTCGGAAACGTCTTTGAGAAATAGAACTGGGGAGCTGTTGAACCACTTGAGTTCAGAGACGGTTACGGACTTGCCAAACCATGGGGATTCTTCGGGAACTTGAAGTTCTAAAACCGCGCCAGGAACAAAACGTTCATTTGGGCTATCGGTGTAGAGCTCTAACTTGATTGCCCCTTTGAGTCCGTGGGCTTTTAGAAACCTGCCAACTCGGAGCTTGGTGCTACTAGAAATCTGTATCCACCACGTCAACTCGGACGCGCTTGCCATCCGCAAGGGCGTTTACGACGGTTCTTAGGGCTGTTGCGGTGCGGCCGCTCTTGCCGATCACACGACCTAGGTCGTCTGGGTGCACGCGCACCTCCAGCAAATCGCCCTTGCCACCATTGCGGGAGGCTACGGTTGCGTCATCTGGGTTATCCACGATGGCGCGAACGATGTGCTGGAGGCTTGCTTGCAACATTTGAACTACTCTGCCTTTGGCTCTTCTGCTTCAGCTGCAGGTGCCTCCTCGGCAACTGCCTCTTCCGCTGGTGCCTCGGCAACAACTTCTTCAGCTACAGCCTCGGTCGGAGCCTCTGCGGCCTCAACCTCTGCAACTGCCTCTGCTGGAGCCTCTACGGTCTCAACTTCTGCTACTGCCTCAACTGCTACTTCTTCCGAAGCGGGGGTCTCAACGGCTGCCTCGGCCGCAGGTGCTTCCTCAACTACTGGAGCCTTCTTCTCGACCTTTGGAAGAACAACGGACTTCTTCGCAGTGTCAACCGCGAATACTTCCTTGACCTTCTGAGGCTTCACGGTGTTCTTCTTCTCGCCCTTAGCGTTAGCTAGGTCACCGGTTAGCTTTAGTAGCACAGCAGCCTGCTCGGTTGGCTGAGCGCCAACTGATAGCCAATACTGGGCACGCTCTGAATTGACCTCGATGATCGATGGGTCATTGGTCGGAACGTAACGACCGATTTCTTCAATTACACGACCGTCGCGGTGTGTGCGAGAGTCGGCTACCACGATGCGGTAGTGCGGGGTGCGCGTCTTGCCAATGCGCTTAAGGCGGATCTTTACAGCCACAATGCTCCTGTTATAGGTGTCTTTGGCGAGATTCTGCCGTGAGCGTGGGGGCACACTCGTCAGGTCTCAAATGGTTTCGAATAAGTCTGGATAGAGGGTCGAGACTTTTCGAACTCGGTTAGTCTGCCAGAAAATCTGGCGATTAGCTAGCTCTAAAGCCCAAATGCACTTCCCGAGCCGGAAGATTTCTCAGATCCGAAGTCCAAACCAGCGTTTTCAGCAGCTCGCTTGGCAGGGTTTCCACTCTTTGATCCCTTTTTCTTCTGGTCAATCTTCTTTTTCCCACCCGAGAAGCCGCCGCCACCCATAAGCGCTGGGTTGGCTCCAGGAATATTTGGCATGCCGCCTTTGGCAACGGTCTTCATCATCTTGGCTGCCTGCTCAAAGCGAGCAATCAGCTGGTTCACCTCGGTGACCGAAGTGCCAGAGCCTCTTGCGATGCGCATTCTGCGAGCGCCGTTTAATACCTTTGGCTGAGTGCGCTCAAGCGGAGTCATCGAGTAGATGATCGCCTCGGTCCGAGTGATTTCTTTCTCGTCAAATTCCTCAAGCTGCTTCTTCATCTGACCGACACCTGGAAGCATGCCTAAAATGCCCTTCATGCTTCCCATCTTCTTGATCTGCTGCATCTGCTCCAAAAAGTCCTGCAGGGTGAACTGATCTTTAGCCATCTTCTCGGCCAAGCGCTTTGACTCTTCTTCATCGAAGCTCTGCTGCGCCTTTTCGATAAGGCTGACTATGTCACCCATGTCCAGAATGCGGCTTGCCATGCGGTCCGGGTAGAACGGCTCGAAGGCATCCAGGCCTTCACCGGTGGAGCTAAACAGAATCGGAGCACCGGTAATGGTTGCAACCGACAAAGCTGCACCACCTCGCGAGTCACCATCCAACTTGGTAAGCACGACACCGGAGACTCCAACGCCCTCGTGGAAGGCCTTGGCAACGTTAACGGCATCTTGACCGAGCATTGAGTCAACAACAAACAAGATCTCATCAGGTTCGACCGCATTGCGGATGTCCCTGGCCTGCTGCATCATCTCTTCGTCAACACCTAAGCGACCAGCGGTGTCGACAATCACAACCGAGTACTGCGACTTCTTCGCAAAAGCAATCGCGTCCTTGGAAACCTTTACCGGGTTACCGACCCCGTTACCTGCCTCAGGAGCAAAGACTGGAACTCCAACCTTCTCCCCCAGCACCTGCAATTGGGTTACGGCATTTGGACGCTGCAGGTCAGCTGCAACCAAAAGTGGAGTGTGGTTTTGCTCTTTGAGCCACTTAGCTAGCTTTCCAGCCAGGGTGGTCTTACCCGAACCCTGCAGACCCGCAAGCATGATCACGGTTGGTGGGTTCTTGGAGAAAGAAAGCTTGCGAGCTTCGCCACCCAAGATGGCCTTTAGCTCGTCATTGACGATCTGGACAACCTGCTGGGCTGGGTTTAGTGCCTTTGATACCTCATCGCCCAGTGCGCGCTCGCGAATCTTGCCGGTGAATTCTTTGACGACCTCAAGGGATACGTCTGCCTCAAGCAGTGCCCTGCGGATATCCCTCAGCGTGCCATCGATATCGGCAGCAGATAGACGACCCTTACCACGCAGGTTTTTGAAGGTGTCTGAGAGTCTGTCAGAGAGATTTCCGAACAACTAGCGCTCCTGTTTGTAGGCGACTAAACCTTTAGCAAATTCTTCTGGCGAGAAAAATGCGAAGTCATTTATACCCTCACCAACACCAACGAGCTTAACTGGTAGATCAAGCTGCTCCTGCAGTGAGTAGAGAATGCCGCCCTTTGCGGTTCCATCTAACTTGGTCATCACAATGCCGGTGACATCGGCAACCTCAGCGAAGGCTTTGGCTTGCGCCAGGGCATTTTGCCCCATGGTTGAGTCGATAACCAGAAGTACCTCGGCGATGCTGGCCTGCTTCTCAACTGCTCTGCGAATCTTGCCGAGTTCGTCCATCAAGTCTTTTTTGTTCTGCAATCTGCCCGCGGTGTCGATGATTGCAATATCGGCATCGGTGGAAAGTGCAAGCTCAACGGTTTGGTAGGCAACCGAAGCTGGATCCTGACCTTCTTTTTCAGGCCCAACCAACTTGGCATCGGCACGGCTAGCCCAGGTGGCTAGCTGCTCAACCGCGGCAGCTCTAAAGGTGTCGGCAGCGCCAAGAACGACATTCCAGTCGCCATCTCTAAGCCAACGCGAGAGCTTTCCGATGGTGGTGGTTTTTCCAGCGCCATTGACGCCAACAACCAAAATCACATACGGCAACTTGCCATCTGAGAGATTCAGTGCCGCATCCGAGCGAGTTAGCTTTTTGGTAAGCAGATCCTTCAGCAAAAGCCGAAGCTCGGCATCTGATGATGCACCAGCTTTATTTGCTGCTCGCTTTAGCTCATCTGAGATCTCAAGGGCTGCGTCAACGCCAAAATCAGCGCGAATCAAGATGTCTTCTAGGTCATCCAGTTCAATAGCCGATGAGAACAAGGAGCGAACCCCATCTCCCAGGCTGCGTTTTGGAAGTTCAACTTCCTGGACCGCAACGGCTGGCTTTTCGACGGGCTTTGGCTTTTCTACCTTTTGGACTTCAGGCTTCGGAGCCTCAACACGTGTTTCCTGAGCTATCGGTTCAGGGATTACCTCAACAACTGGCTCAGCAACCAAAACCTCTTGAATTACCTCAGGGGTTTCAATTGGCTTATCGCGACGGAGTCGCTTTAGAAATTTAAACATCAGCGGACCTTCTCAAGCTTTTGGCCAACCACAGCGCTCATGCCGTCTTGACGCATAGAAACACCATAGAGCGCATCTGCAATCTCCATGGTGCGCTTTTGGTGGGTCACGATAATCAGCTGTGAGGACTTTCGAAGTGACTCAATAACGTCAAGCAGTCGCCCAAGATTGGCATCATCCAGCGCAGCCTCTACCTCGTCCAATACATAGAAGGGGCTAGGTCTTGCCTTAAAGATTGCGATTAGCAGCGCAACTGCAGCGAGTGATCGCTCACCACCAGAAAGCAGTGACATTCGCTCGATCCGCTTGCCAACCGGGCGAACCGCAACCTCAATTCCGGTGGCCATAAGGTCATCCGGTTCAGTGAGCGAGATAGAGCCGGTTCCACCAGGGAATAGCACTGGGAAGACTTTCTCGAACTCGCGTTTGGTGTCTTCAAAAGCACTGGCGAAGATGGTCCGCATCTTCTGATCCAGATCCTTGATGATTCCCATTAGGTCGGCACGTGCGCGGGCAAGATCCTCGAGCTGCTCGCTCATGTATTTGTGACGCTCTTCCAAAGCGGCAAACTCTTCGAGCGCCAGCGGGTTAAATGCGCCGAGCTGCGAGAGCTTCTGATCCGCCAGGCGAACATCCTTCTCGAGCTCCTCGCGAGTTTGAATTCCCAGTTCGGTTTCTTGGACCAGGGTCTCGACATCAATATGAAGTTCAGTTGATACGCGCTCAGTAAGGTTGGCCAGGTTTAGACGAAGCTCATACGTTTGCATCTCCACTTCGTGCACGCCCTGGTTTAGTTCGTTGTAACGAGTCTCCAAGGTGGCAGCCTGTGCTCGAAGCTGAGTCAAGCGTTCGGTGCGCTGAATCCGCTGGGCTTCCAGCTCTCGAACCTGCGAGCGAACCTGGTTAGCCAATCGGTTTGCAACATCAAGTGCCGCAGGAATAACTGCCAGAGCTTGTTCCGCCTGACCAAGCTGAGCAATCTTCTCTTCGGTGGCTTTCTTCTCACGCTCTTGAGCTGCGGTCGCCTCCGAAAGCCTGCCCCTAAGAATTGCAACCGATTTGCTGGCTGCAATGCGTCGCTCCGAGAAGGTTCCGACATTGATTCGAATATCTAGCTCTGCCTGACGGGTTGCCTCTAATAGCGCAACCATCTCTGTGCGCTGAGAGTCGTTACTCTCCGCGGTCTGGGCTTCCGGCATGGTTTTGAGCCTTGCATCGGCGGCAGCTGCCTCTTGCTTGGCATTGGTCTCAGCCTCTGCAAGGGTTTCTAGCTCACGCTCAATTCGAAGCTTTTCATTCTTCGCACTGTCGACCTGAGCGATGATGCGACCAACACGCTCAGCTCTAGCCGCAAGTTCGGCATCGTGCTGCTGGAGCAAACTCAGGCTCTCTCGAACCTTGGCTTCAGCGTCGGTTATAGCAGTCTTTTGCCCCTCGAGATCTTTGGTCAGTTTCTCAATGCTGCTTGCCAGTTCACTGAGGCGCTTTGCTGCCGATTCTTGCTCGGCTCGAAGCTCAAGCTTCGAAGGCTGCTTGGATCCGCCACCGCGGATCAAAGACCTGGAGACCCAATCACCATCGACGGTGATGATGTTTGCACCGGTCAGCTCTTTGGAATCCAAAGCCCTGGCGGCCTGATCTAAATCCTGCGCGAAGTAGAAACCACTCAGGACATCAAGCACAGCCTGAGGCGCGGTAACAACGGAGTCGGCTGCAACCAAAGAGGCAACCTCGCGCTTTTTGGCCTGGATCTTTGCGCCCTCGGCAACCAAGAACTCGGCACGACCTAAGCCCTCAGATTTGAGATAGCGCAGCGCCGCAATTGCCTGCTCTTTGCTGGTTGCAACGATCGCATCAGCCAAGGTTCCAAGCGCTACCGCAACGGCAACCTCGTAACCCTTTTCAATGCTTACCGATTCTGCAAGAAGCCCCTTGATACCGGCAAGCTGAGCATTTCTAACTTCAGAGGACCCGTCCTTTTGCTCAAGCGTCATGCCAAGAGCGGCATGCTTGGCAGCCACGGCATCGCGCTCACGCTCGGCGGAGTGAAGGGCTTCGCGGGCTTGGTCTAACTTTGTGCGCTGAGCACTTTCCGCAACCTGAGACTTCTCGTAGGCAACTCGAAGTTCCTCGTCCGAGGTGCTGGTGGCGGTCGGTTGGATTTGTTCCTGCTCCAAAGAAAGCTGGGCGATCTTTGCGACTGCGTCTTTGAGCGAAATCTCAAGATTATGCATTTGACCGGCAAAGCCTTCGGCCTTGGAGTTCAGAACTGAAACTTGGTTTGCCAGCACGGAGCGCTCGCGTTCTTGATTCTCAACCAGGCTGCGCTGGCGAAGTGCATCGGCCTCGAAAGCGGCCAGGTTAGCGGCTGCCCCAAGTCTCTCTGCTTCCCTCTCAGCCAAGAGAGCTGCGGTTTTAGCTATCTCGGCTTCTCAGGAATCAAGGTCGGCTTCCGCTTGCTTTAGCTGGCTGCCGAGATCTGCAACTTCAATCTCTCGAGAAGAGAACTCCTGGCGACCAATAAGTGCGATGCGCTGCTGCGCGAGGTTTTGCAAGTTGCGCAGCTTGGTTTCCTGGGATTCAAATCCAAACAGTTGCTGACGCAGTGCATCTAGTTCCCCGGAAACCAATCGGGTTTCTAGTTCCTGGATTCCGGTGCGGGTGGCGGTCAGCTGCGACTGTGCGTAAGAAGACTCCGCACGTCTTTCACTCTCAGACTTCGAAGCACTTTCGAGCTGGTTCTTTAGCGCAGTGATCTGGAATGCCAAAAGTTTGGACCTGGCTGCTCTTGCGATTGCGCCGATTTCCTTGGCTGCTCGAGCAACCTCTGCCTGGCGACCAAGTGGCTTTAAGTTTCTGCGAAGTTCTGCCGTTAGGTCCGAAAGCCTTGTGAGGTTTGCCTGCATCGCTTCTAACTTGCGCTCGGTCTTCTCTTTGCGTCTGCGGTATTTCAAAATACCGGCTGCTTCTTCGATAAACGCTCTGCGTTCAATCGGAGTGGCGCGCAAAACTGTGTCGAGCTGACCTTGACCCACGATTACGTGCATCTCGCGCCCCAAACCTGAGTCGCTTAGTAGTTCTTGAACATCCAAAAGCCTGCAGGTTTCGCCATTGATTGCGTATTCGCTCGCACCATTTCTAAACAGCACGCGAGAGATGGTTACTTCGGAGTACTCAATTGGTAGAGCACCGTCTGCGTTATCTATTGTGAGCTGAACCTCGGCACGGCCAAGTGGACCCTTAGTTTCGGTGCCGGCAAAGATGACGTCTTCCATCTTTCCACCGCGCAGGGTTTTGGCACCCTGCTCACCCATAACCCAGGCAAGTGCGTCAACCACATTTGACTTACCGGAACCGTTTGGGCCAACCACGCAGGTGATGCCAGGCTCTAGATTCAGAGTCGTTGGCTGGGCAAAAGACTTAAAACCCTTAAGGGTGATGCTCTTCAGATACAAGCGTCGTCACCCCTTTCAATGAATTACAAGACTACCGAAGTCTTGAGTCGGTTAACCCGCTGTGCACCTTGGCAAAGTAAGATTGCAAAGTTGCCCTTTTGAGAGACGAATTATCCCTGTGAAACATAACGAAAACTTACGAAACGTTGCCATTGTCGCCCACGTAGACCACGGCAAGACCACCTTGGTCGACGCCATGTTAAAGCAGACTGGTGCGTTCTCAGCACACGCCTCGATGGATGAGCGAGTCATGGACTCGGGCGATCTTGAGCGCGAAAAGGGAATTACCATCCTCGCCAAGAACACCGCAATCACCTACTCAGGTCCTGCGGCCAAGGGTCAGCAGATTGTCATCAACGTAATTGACACCCCGGGTCACGCTGACTTCGGTGGCGAGGTTGAGCGTGGTCTATCCATGGTTGATGGCGTTGTGCTTTTGGTTGACGCATCCGAGGGCCCACTGCCTCAGACTCGTTTTGTATTGCGCAAGGCACTTGAGGCTCGCCTGCCAGTTATTTTGCTTGTGAACAAGACCGACCGCCCAGATGCTCGCATCGATGAGGTCGTAGAAGAAAGCCACGACCTACTTTTGGGTCTTGCCTCTGACCTACACGACACCGTCCCAGACCTAGACGTCGATGCGATCTTGGACCTACCGGTTATCTATGCATCCGGTCGAGCAGGACGTGCATCACTAAACAAGCCTGTCGATGGTCAAATGCCTGACACCGACAACCTTGAGCCGCTATTTGAGGCAATTCTCAAGTACATCCCGGCTCCTAGCTACGACGAGAGCGTCCCACTACAGGCTCACGTCACGAACTTGGATGCTTCCCCATTCCTTGGCCGTTTGGCACTACTTCGCATCTACAACGGTGAGATCAAAAAGGGTCAGCAGGTTGCTTGGGTTCGCCAGGATGGCACCACCCAGACCGTAAAGATCACCGAGCTTTTGGGAACCAAGGCCCTTGATCGCTACCCAATCGAAAAGGCTGGCCCTGGAGACATCGTGGCTGTTGCCGGTATCGAAGAGATCACTATTGGTGAATCGCTCTGTGACCCAAACGACATTCGTCCACTGCCGCTAATCACAGTTGACGACCCAGCTATCTCGATGACCATTGGTATCAACACCTCGCCTATGGCAGGTCGCGTAAAGGGCGCAAAAGTCACCGCACGTTTGGTGAAAGACCGCCTAGACCGCGAACTTATCGGTAACGTCTCGATCAAGGTTTTGCCTACCGAGCGTCCAGACGCTTGGGAAGTACAGGGTCGTGGCGAGCTTGCTCTTGCGATCTTGGTTGAGCAGATGCGTCGTGAAGGCTACGAGCTAACCGTTGGTAAGCCTCAGGTTGTTACCCGCAAGGTTGACGGCAAGGTTCACGAGCCGGTCGAAGATCTGACCATTGACACTCCAGAAGAGTTCCTAGGTCCAGTCACTCAGTTGCTTGCTGCTCGCAAGGGTCGCATGACCAACATGATCAACAATGGCACCGGTTGGGTTCGCATCGAATTCCGAGTTCCATCCAGAGGTCTAATTGGTTTTAGAACCGAATTCCTAACCACCACCAAGGGTGCAGGTATTGCTAACGCCCTATCTGCTGGCTACGAAGCCTGGGCTGGAGATATCTCTACCCGCCAGAACGGTTCGATGGTTGCTGACCGTGCCGGTGTTGCAACTCCATTCGCGATGATTGCCCTACAGGAGCGCGGTGCGTTCTTTGTTGAGCCAACCAGCGAGGTTTACTGCGGCATGGTGGTTGGCGAGAACTCTCGCGCCGACGACATGGATGTCAACATCACCAAGGAGAAGCAGCTCACCAACATGCGTGCTGCATCTGCCGACAACTTTGTCGGTCTGACTCCTCCAAAGAAGCTCTCCCTTGAGGAGTGCTTGGAGTTTGCCCGTGAAGACGAGTGTGTTGAGGTAACCCCAGAGGCAACTCGCATTCGCAAGCTTGAGCTTGATCCAAACGTCAGAGCTCGTAACGCATCGGCGCGCAAGCGTGCCAGCCAGTCCTAAAAAAGCCCTCGGGCTTTTAGGGTCGGCAGTTGCCGGCATATTTGTTGCTGTTGCTGGAACGGTTGCGCACCAAACTCAGGTGAGTGGCACACCGGTTGGCTTAGTTGTAGCAGGCATCGTGGTGTTGGCATTTGCAATGCAATCAAGAATGATTACTGGGAAATTAGGCGCGATTTTCTTTGCTGCAGCCCTTGCCGCAACAATCTTTTGGACCGGCTTGGATATCCACAATGACAAGATGATCCCCGCAAATCAGCTGGGTTTGATCTGGTCCTACGGAGCAATAGGGCTCTCGGCAATTGTTGTGATTTGGCCAAAGCTCTCTAGATCACTCTGGAGCAAAAAGATCTAAAGGTTGTAGAAACCCTGGGCAATCTTTGCCACGTCATCGGCATCTGCCTTGGTTCGAATAATCTCGCGATTGCGATCTGAATGAGTTTGGTTTTCGGCAAGCTTTAGCCCGGCAAGAATTGCCTTTTGAACGCCTTCTACGGTGATTTCTGTCACCTTCACGCCAGATTCGGTAAACCACTCATCGCAGCATGCTGTGGCGGTCTGAACCGGGATAGCACCCATTGCCATTGACTCCAGGAGCGAAGTGCTGATGCCATCGGAGAGCGACAATCCAACGTAAATCTTGGCATTGGCAAAGAGTTCAAGAACCTGATTGTGGGTTAGTTTCCCTTTGCCAAAAATCGTGATATCCAAACCCGTGCGCTTGGCTATTTGCTTGGCGAGAGTGATAGTTCCACGATTCGCGGAGTAAACCACCAGGAGATAAGCCTTTAGCTCAGTTGCAATAGCCTCAACAGCCTCGAGAGCGATTTTGGCCCGTCCTACCCAGCCGTGGTAACCCTTTATGGCGATCACCTTGCGATCGGTGAGCAGCGGAACTGGCTTGCTAAGAAGCTCTTTTGAGAAGCCTCCAGCATTAGGGATAACAGGCATGACCTGACCTTGGAACCCGAGGCTCTTAGCAAGAGCAACATCACGGTTACATTCACAGGAGTAGTAGTCAGCGACCGAAAGTAGGTGCTTTAGTTTGTCGCGGTGCTTGGGGAACTGCTGGAACCAAAAGATATCGCTGCCCCAGTTTGTGGCAATCAACTTTGCAGAGGACTTTGACGGCAATGCCTTGGCTGCGATGTAGCCAGCATTTTGCAATTCCATCGCGTGCACAAACTGCGGCTTGAACGACCTGATCGCACTTTTTACAAGCGTTGACCTAAACCAGTTGTCGACGAACTTGTCTGCAATCCAAAGCGGCAGGCCGAAGAACTTGCTCAGCGGGAAGAGTTTGTAACTCGCTTTGCTATTGCCTGCAACCAAAGCCTTTAGGTTCTTGTGCACTTTGCGATGCGGGGAAGATGGGAAAAGCAAAAATTCAATGTCTTGGTCTTGAAACTGCGATAGCCACCTGGCGGAGTGAATGCTGTCATACATGCAGATGACAAGGATTCTCTTGCGCATTTTCTCCCCGGTCAAAGAATTCTCTCAGCCTAACGCTTTTGGCATTTAGGGCAGAAGTGTGAACCGCGGTTAGCCCAGGCGTCGCGCTTGATCGGAGTTCCGCAGCGCTTGCATGGCAAACCTGTCATGCCGTAGGCATTTAGTGACTGTGAGAAGTAACCACTCTCACCATTGACGTTCTTGTATTGCTCATCAAACGAGGTTCCGCCTTGGGCAACCGCCTTGCGAAGAACTTCGGCAGCAATCTCAATTAGCTCCAGGAGCTTCTTCTTCGAAATGCTGGACGCCTGCTTGTCATAGTGAAGTTTTGCTAGCCAAAGACTCTCATCGGCATAGATATTGCCGATTCCGCTGAGGAGATTTTGATCGAGCAGAACTCTTTTGATACCGGAGTTCTTTTTGGCCATCTTCTCTGCAACAGCTGCGGCGTTGAAGTTGGGGTCTAGTAGGTCTCTGGAGATGTGAGCAACGGTTGAAGGTATGACCGCACTAGCCTCTGCCTCGGGCGAGAAGCCCGCAGCGAGTCCATCCGAGGTTGGGACAAGGTCATCAATCATCAGGCCGCCAAAGAGGCGCTGATCGACAAACCTAATTTCCAGTAGATCGCCGTCCTCGGTGTGGATATGAATAACCACCCTGGTCTGTGGATCTGGAGCGAAGTCTGGGGTTCTAACCAAAATCTGCCCACTCATACCAAGGTGTCCAACCAGGGCGCGAGAACTTGAAATTGGAAGCCATAGGAACTTGCCTCGGCGGACAACCGATTCAAGTCGGGAACCAGTTAGTTCATCAACAAACCCCTGAACACCAGAAACATTTCGCTTGAGGGACCTCATGTCTGAAATCTCAATGCTTGAAACCGTGGCTCGCACCAGGTGCTCAGCGAGACCAGCGCGAACAGTCTCGACTTCTGGAAGTTCTGGCACTACTTCTCCGCCAACAATCTCAATGCTGCGATAGCAGCCTGAGTCTCAGCACCGCGCTTAGTGGTGCCATCGCCTGAAGCTAGTTCTCTATCTCCCGAGAAGCAGGTTGCGGTGTAGATCATCTCGTGCTCTGGACCGGAACCTGTGATCTCATAGCGAGAAGGTCCAAGCTTGAGTTTCTGTAGCTTTTCGAGCAGAGATGTCTTTGGGTCTGAGGCCTCGCGAATGGCGTCTGGGTCATCTAGCAGCGGGACGATGTGCTTCTCAACGATTGCGGCAGCTGAATCCATGCCGAATGAGAGGAAGGCTGCCCCGAGAATTGCCTCGAAAGCGTCGGCGAGGACGTTTACCTTGGTGCGGCCGCCGGTTTGCTCTTCACCTTTGCCAAGAAGCAAGAATTCGCCAAGTCCGATGCGGTTAGCTGCGGTTGCCAGCGCCTGAGCGGAAACTACACCGTTTTTTAGTTTGGTGAGTTCGCCCTCGTTTAGTGGGGTGTGGTCCTTAAAAACTTGAACGGCTACCAAGTATCCGAGGATTGAATCCCCGAGAAACTCGAGCCGTTCGTTGTTTTCTCCGCCTTTTTCATAGGCGTAAGAAGAGTGGGTCAGGGCTAGTTGCAGAAGCTCGGGTGAGATGTTGCCCCCGAGCCGCGACTGCAGCTCGCTCAACGCCATTATTAGGCGTCTGCTACCTTGCGGCCCTTGTACTCCATGTAGAGCTCAGTGCCGACAGAGTCGGTTACGACCTTGGCGCGGTGAGGCAGGCTGTAAACGGTCTTGCCGTTCTCGATGGTCTTGACCAGGGTTACTGGCGCAGCCTTCCACATTGAACGACGTGCGTGGGTGTTAGCACGTGACTTGCGTCTCTTTGGTACTGGCATGGCTACTCTTCCTTGCTAAGTAAGTCTTTTAGGGCTTCGAATCTGGGGTCAACCACATTCTCATGCTTGTGTTCAGGCTCTTCGCTCAACCTAAATCCACATTCCACACACAAGCCAAGGCAATCCTTGTTGCATACGGGTTGGAAAGGAAGACTCAAAACTACTGAATCTATGACTACCTGCTCTAAATCAATGTGTTCATTGGTAACAAGCAGCTCGTCATCCGAGGAGTAAGAATAGGCGAAAAGCTCCTGAAAATCCACCTGAATCTTCAGATTCATGTCTTCTAGACACCTTGAACACATGGTTTTTGCCTCAGCGAAGATCTCACCGGTTGCCAAAATGCCTTCGTGGACTGACTCAAGGCGCAATTCAAGCTCAACGTCCGCCCCTGCAGGAATAGCCACAACCTCGGTTCCGATTGGCTCAGCCAATGGGATATCGAGCTCTAACTCACGCATCAAACCAGGACGCTTCATGAGATCGTGAACTGGAACTAGAAAACTCACTTGCTCAACCTTTCAATAAGCCTTTTGGCAACATCTGCACTTAGATAGCCGGAGACATCTCCCCCAAGGTTTGCAACCTCTTTCACTAGCGAAGAGGAAACATAGCCATGGCTAGGCTCTGCCGCCATGAACACCGTCTCCAAGTTTGCCAAATCCCTATTCACCTGAGCCATTGGGAGTTCGTACTCGATATCTCCCGCAGTTCTAAATCCCTTGAGAATGACCTTGGCTCCCAAGGACTTTGCGTGTTCAACCAGTAAGCCCGACTCCAAAGCCGAGACTTCAACATTTCCAAGGTGCTGGGTGCTCAGCTTCACCATTTCGATGCGCTCTGCAATTGAGAACAGCGGAGTCTTGTTTGGGTTGTGAACAATCACCACGTGAAGTTTTGAGAAGACTTCAGCGCCTCTTTCGATCACCGATTGGTGCCCAAGAGTTACCGGATCAAAAGACCCCGGGTAGATCGCAACAGAATTCACAAGGTAAAGGTTAGCTGCGCTTGAGCGCTGCCGCATCTGCAAGTTCCAATGCCTTTTTAGTTTCGTCAGGCAATCCAACATCAATCAAGTCTTGAGCCAGTCCCTTGCACTGCTGAATAAGCTCGGCATCTTTGATCACCCGCAGTAGCTTGAGCTGCGACTTTCCGCCAGATTGCAAGTTGCCGAGCACATCACCTTCGCCACGAATTTCAAGATCCAATTCACTGAGCTTGAAGCCATCCACCGTCGATGCAACAGCATCGAGTCTTTCCATGGCCAAAGATCCTGGTTCGCTGGCCGAAACCATTAGACAAACGCCAGTGTGAGCACCACGCCCAACTCGACCGCGAAGCTGGTGCAGCTGAGAAATGCCGAACCGATCAGCATCCAAAATCACCATTGCGGTCGCATTTGGGACGTTCACGCCAACCTCAATAACCGTTGTGGAGACCAGAACCTGTACTTCACCAGAGGTAAAGGACTGCATAACCGCAGTCTTTTCCTCAAGCGACTGCCTGCCGTGCATAAGCCCAATGTTTAGCCCTGCCAAAGCAGGGTTAAGCTTTAGGGCTTCAACAACCTCCACTGCAGCAGCAGGAGCTGGTCCTTGCTCTACTTCTTCCTCTGTTTCGGAAGGTTCAGAACCTTCTTCAACCAATTCGCCATCGATCCTCGGACAAACCACAAAGGCCTGGCGTCCAGCCTGGACCTCTTCTGCCACTCGCTGCCACACTCTTGCAACCAGAGCTGGCTTTGCCAGCTCAACCACGTGAGTGGAGATTGGCTGCCTACCTTTTGGAAGTTCTGCCAAGGTCGAAATTTCCAAGTCACCAAAGACGGTTATTGCCATGGTTCTTGGAATTGGAGTTGCAGTCATGGTCAACACATGCGGTGCAGTTTTGCCCTTTGCTCGAAGCGCTTCTCTTTGGCCAACACCAAACCGATGCTGCTCGTCTACGACAACAAAAGAGAGGTCAAAGAATTGCACTTTTTCGCTTATCAGCGCGTGAGTTCCGATAGCCAATAGGCACTTACCACTGGCGATGTCCAGCATCGCAATTTTGCGTTCAGCGGTCGACATTTGCCCGGTGAGTAGGCGCAGTCCCAATGTTCTAGATAGTTCTTCTCCGAGCGAGTTTCTAATTGACTCAAAGTGCTGGGAGGCCAAAACCTCAGTTGGGGCCAGCACAGCGCTCTGTCCACCTGATTGAGCAACCGTCAGAACCGCACGCAGCGCAACCAACGTCTTACCGGATCCAACTTCACCCTGCAAAAGTCTGTGCATTGGGTGACCGGAGGCGAGGTCGCTCTCGATCTCCTGCCCCACTGTCCGCTGGCCATCTGTTAGCTCAAAAGGCAGTCGCTTATCAAACACGCCAAGTAGGTCACCTGGAGTTCTAACCGAAGCTTCGACCTGGTTTCGCTTGGACCTGGACTGCGCCAGCTGGATCTGCAAGAGCATTACCTCATGAAAGCGAAGAGAGTCTCTAGCTGCCTGCCACTCGCCATCAACCCTCGGTGCGTGGATCTGATGAATAGCTTGTGAGAGCTGCAAAAACTTGTGTTTTTTCAACAGGCTTGCAGGAAGAACTTCATTTATTTCGCCTGTTGCCGAAAGTGCGAGCTCGACAGACTTTTGAATCTTCCAGGTACTGAGAGTTCCTGAGGCTGGGTAAATGGGGATTGGCAGCTCTGCCCAAGCCTTGGCCTCTGAATCGTCAATCTCCTGTGAGAACAGCTCGTAATCCGGATGAGCAAGTTGCAGCTTGTTTGAAAAGACGCCGATTCGACCGCTAAAGAGTCCGCGGACGCCAGCGTGAAGTTCTTTTTCTCGCCAGTGCTGGTTGAAAAATGCCAGCGTTAGGGTCTTCGAGCCATCGGTAATCACGACTTCGAGGAGGTTGCCGCTTCTTCCCTTGAGCCGCCTAGAGGATGTGGATACCACCTCGCCAACGACGGTTACTACCTCGCCAATTGGCAAAGATGAGATTGGGGTTAGCTCGCCACGTTTTGAATAACGTCTTGGGTAATGCTCTAAAAGCTCAGCAATAGTCGAGATTCCAAACTGCTTGACGAAAGCCTTCGCCGTTCGATCCCCAAGGATCGAATCGAGTTTCAAGGTTTCTGTCAGCACACAGACAATCATCGCCTGAATCGCCAACCTTTTTCACTAGGCTCACAATCGTGACCAGAATCATTGCCGGAGCCATTGGCTCATTGCAGCTCAAGCCCGCTGCCAAGGCAACCCGCCCCACCTCGGACCGAGTAAAAGAGAGCCTGTTTGCAAAGCTCGACGCCATGGGGGTTATCGAGGGTGCAAAGGTTCTTGATCTATTCGCTGGCACCGGCGCTTTAGGCCTTGAATCAGCCTCAAGGGGCGCGACTTCTATCGACCTGGTTGAACGCGATCGAAATGCATTTGGCTTGCTTGAGCAGAATGTAAAAAGCAGCCTTAGCTCTTTTGATAAGCAGGGAATCTCGAACAAGATTCAAGCCCACAACCTAGATGCTCAGCGCTACCTAAAGTCTGTAATAGCAGGGTTTGACCTTGTCTTTATTGACCCGCCCTACGACTTCCCCAATTCGGAACTAGAGCTGCTGCTGAACTCGATTTCTGACTTTTTGAGCGACGAAGGGCTAGTTGTTGTTGAGAGATCTAGCCGCAGTGAGCAACTTGAGATTGAATCACTCGAACTTCAAAGCTCAAAGACCTATGGCGATACCGCAGTCTGGATTTACGAAAAACCTTAGATTGAGCGCTCGGTGTGGCCGGTGTAAACCTGCTGTGGGCGACCGATTCTTGTCGTGGTATCAGCGTTCTGCTCTCGCCAGTGTGCAATCCAACCTGGCAGGCGTCCAACCGCAAACAATGGTGTGAACATTCTGGATGGGAAGCCCATCGCCTTGTATATAACACCGGTGTAGAAGTCAACGTTTGGGTAAAGCTTGCGCTCAACAAAGTAAGAATCGGCCAAAGCCGCAGCCTCAAGCTCCTTTGCGATATCCAGTAGCGGGTCCGAGACACCAAGTTCTCTAAGGACCTCATCTGCGTGAGACTTCACAATGGTTGCTCTTGGGTCAAAGGACTTGTAGACGCGGTGGCCGAAGCCCATAAGGCGAATGCCGTCTTCTTTGTTCTTTACGCGCTCGACATACTTCTGAACCGAGTCACCGGACTCGTGAATAAAGGTAAGCATGTCCAAAACAGCTTCGTTTGCACCGCCGTGTAGCGGGCCAGACAGGGCGTTGATGCCGGAGGAGATAGAAGCAAACAAGTTCGCGTGAGACGAACCAACAAGTCTCACCGTCGAGGTGCTGCAGTTCTGCTCGTGGTCAGCGTGTAACAGCAACAAAGTGTCTAGGGCTTTGGTCAAAACTGGGTTTGCAGACCACTCTTCACCCTTGTGGCCAAATGTCATGCGCAAGAAGTTCTCCACCAATGACAGTGACTTGTCCGGCTCAACAAGGCTCTCCCCCACCAGTGACTTATAGGTGTAGGCGGTAATAACTGGAAGCTTCGCCAAAAGTCTTATGGTCGAGAGATCGACCTGCTCTGGGTCTCTGGCGTCAGTTGAGTCGTTGTAGAAAGTTGACAATACAGAAACTGCCGAGGAGAGGATTGCCATAGGGTGAGCCGAGTGCTCAAAAGCTTCAAAAAAGCGAACCATGTTTGGGTGAATCATCGAGCGTTCGCGCAACTTCTCGTCGAAAGCTTCAAGCTCGCTCGCAGAAGGTAGCTCGCCGTAAATCAAGAGGTAAGCGACGTCTAGAAAGGTCTTCTTTTCCGCAAGCTGCTCGATTGGGTAGCCGCGATGGCGAAGAATGCCCTGATCGCCATCGATAAAGGTGATTGCGCTCTTGGTTGAGGAGGTGTTTACAAAACCCTGGTCATAGGAACTAAGCCCAGTTGTGGCAATGAGCTTTGAAATATCAATTCCGCCAGGGCCATCGGTCGATTCGATTACAGAAAGTTCTGCCTCGTGGGCACCGTATCGAAGGGACACCTTCTCGTTAGAAGTCAAACGCTAGCTCCTTTGTGAGGGTTGGCTTTACCCCTAGCCTAGAGCATTTTTGAGGCGGTTTGCAGCCTCAAAAACCTCTTGGTCGGTCGCAGTTATTGAGAAACGAACAAAGTTTTTGCCGGCCTCTCCATAAAACTCTCCAGGAACAGCCACAATGCCCAATTGAGCAAGTTCGGCAATGGTTTCCCAGCAGTCTTTACCCTTGGTTACCCATAAATACAATCCAGCCTCGGAGTCTTGAACTTCAAATCCGTAAGCCGCAAGCGCCGGTAGCAAAACATCTCTACGCTGTCGGTAAATCTCTTTTTGTGTAGCAACGTGTGACTCGTCACCCAAGGCAGCAACCATCGCCTTTTGCACCGGCATCGGCACCATCATCCCGGAGTGCATGCGCAGGTTCACTAGTCCCTTGATTAGTCGCTCGTCGCCGGCTGCAAAGGCAGCACGGTAGCCAGCAAGGTTTGACTGCTTGCTCAGCGAGTAAATAGAAAGAACATTGGTTAGGTCGCCGCCGGTGACTTCAGGATCGAGCATGCACGGGATGTATTCATCCCATGGTGCATTCCATCCCATTTCGGCGTAACACTCGTCATTGACGATTACGGCACCTAATTCGCGAGCCCTAGCTAGTGCTCGCTTTAGGAACTCAACCGAGTGAACTGAACCATTTGGGTTTCCTGGGCTGTTGAGCCAAATCAACTTGGTATTTTCTGGCCATTCGTTTGGCTCATCGCCAACAAAGATTTCAGCCCCTGCGAATGCAGCGCCAACTGCATATGCGGTGTAAGCAAAGCGAGGTTGGACAACAACGTCTCCAGCACCTACGCCGAGCATGATCGGCATCCAGGAGATGAATTCTTTAGAGCCGATAGTTAGTAAAACCTGGTCTGGATTTAGCCCTGGCGACTTTCTGCGGCGGCCATACCACTCGCAGACGGCCGCCCTCGCAGAAACTTCACCCCAGGTTGTTGGATATCCTGGCGAGTCCGATGCGGCATCGAGAGCGGCTTGAATCACCTGTGGTGTTGGGTCAATTGGGTTGCCGACGGAAAGATCTATTGCACCATTAGGGTTCTTAGCCGCAATCTCTCGATAGGGCTTGAGCTTTTGCCAGGGGTACTCCGGCAAACCTTGAAACACTATTCGCCCTGAGGTGGCAGTGCTGAAATTAGCGGGTGGTCTCCAGGGACTGGGCCAACTTTGGCAGCTCCTCCTGGAGATCCAATCTCAGAGAAGAAGTCAACGTTCGCCTTGTAGTACTCGCTCCACTCACCGGGAAGATCGTCTTCGTAATAGATCGCCTCAACTGGGCAAACAGGCTCACACGCACCGCAATCCACACACTCATCCGGGTGGATGTAAAGCATGCGGTCACCCTCATAGATACAGTCAACTGGGCACTCATCGATACATGCCTTGTCTTTCACATCCACACAGGGAAGCGCAATTACGTAAGTCATCTGACTCCTAGATCTATGTCTCCTAGTTTAGGCCAAGTGAGGAATTCAGTGCAGGAGGGCCATTTGGTCAGCTCAAGATTTAATGCGAAGTTTTCGAAGAAAGTGAAGTAGCTTGTCGAGCCTCAGCTTTCTGGCAAGGGAAGGTAATGAATCTGTCAATATTCTAAAGAGGGTTTCCGTCCGCTTTTCGCCCTCCTTGAAGTGATAAAAGTAAACGGGCTTTGCAATGAACCGATGCCTCATCCCCAAGGCCTCAAGGGAATCAAAATAGTTCTTGTCGGCAGGGACGCACTCACCATTCACGAGTAAGTTGCCTTGGGGAAATCCTCCCAGTTGAAGGAATTTGTCCTTTCTCACCATAACAGGCATGAATGGAGGTGATGAACCAGCAGGAAGGCTTGCGGCTCCTGCTCTACAAAACGCCTCCCAATTCTGAGTTTGAAAAGTTCGAGGCGAACGCCCAAAGTTTGCCTCAATAGCTCCTGGAAAAACCCCGTACTTTGGATGAAAGGGTTCGACAAGCCAGGGACTTAGGAGGTCGCCAGGTTGGAATTCCTCAATCATCATCTGAAGCCATTCAGGAGACGGAACCATATCGGAATTCAGCATCACAACAACATCTCCCGACGCTGCGTGTACGCCGTGATTGTAGGCTGCGTAAACCCCTGCGAGATAACTCGGCCCACATTCGGCCGTCACTTCTTTTTCAGGCCAGTATTCAATGTACGAGAGTTCCGACTTTGAAAGCCAAGCCTTCAAATCTGGTTCCGGTTGGTTGGCAACCAAGAAGAATTCCGCCTCGCCATTTGCAATCTCAGGGCACGAATCATTCACGACTTGGTTTATGAAGCGGGCGTAATCGATTGATCTGTAAACCACTGCAAAAATAGAGACCCTTGGAGGCCTTCTTACTTTAGAGTCTGGGAGCATTCGTCGATGAATTTCAGCCATAGGTCAATTGCGGATTTTCTGTCCCAATTCTTCTCGAACAACACCGATCTAGTGTTTGAATTCGGGAGCAAAAACTCCCTTTCAACGCCTCCAGCTTCAATCATTGGCAAATCCGCGGCAATGCATTCCCAATCAACCATAAAATATGGGATCAACCTTGACGTGTTTAGAAACCCATCGGATGCTTGCATGTGAAGCGCCAGCTCCTCTTGGCCAATCGGTTTCTCCTTGGAAATGATGAGACCCTGCCAAACAGGGTTGCTCTCAAGCCACGAATCCCTGAGGTCGGGCCCTTTCATCACGTGATTAGCGCCAGACCAAAAAGCGACGGGCCGATTTGGATCAAGTCCTAACATCTTCTTAGCGGCGGACTTTGATTCCGCGGGTTTGAACATATCTGAATTCACTGCAATCGGTAAGACTTTTGTGCTCACTGGATAGAAAGCCCTGCTGTAAGGCGTTGCCACGGCATGCCACTTTGATACCAACGACTTACCAATACGCCTATTTTTCGAACCAAACTTCTTGCCAAGTCTTAGGGACATTTCAGGGTAAAGCTCCCACAATAGATTGATGGTTTGATTGGGAAATGAAGGTTTTCCCATTGTTGAGTAATGGAGCACAATATCGTTCGAGCCAATGTGTCTTGGCACTCCAACTTCGGCTCCTGATTCCCTCTGGAACCAAGTCCAAAAAGTGTCTTCCCCAAGACCGGACATAACTTCTGGATTCAAGAAGATTTTCATACCCACGCGGGCCCCTATCGCTAAAGATGCTGCTAGCCTAGCGACAAGAATGGAGTCAATACATGTCTAAGGTTTTGGTTGCTGGTGGAGCAGGTTATGTCGGTGGGTACTTGGTGGATGCTGCCCTGGAGGCTGGTCACGAGGTTCGAGTTTTTGACAAATTAGTTTATGAAGATGCGTACCTAAAAAGCGTCGATTTTATCTACGGTGACATCAACGACATCGATTCACTGAAGCCCCACCTTGACTGGGCAGACACCGTTGTTTGGCTGGCTGCATTTGTGGGAGATCCAGCCTGCGCGCTCAACCCAGAACTGACTATGGAAACAAATGTCGGTTCGGTCAAGAACCTAGTTGCAAACTTCTCCGGAAGAATCATCTTCCCTTCCACTTGTAGCGTGTACGGAGCGCAGGATGGGCTCTTGGACGAATCCAGCCCATTCGACCCACTTTCCCTTTATGCGGAATCGAAGATTGAGGCTGAGAAAGTCCTTTTGGCAGCACCGAACGAGACTCTGATTTTCAGACTCGGAACCTTATTTGGACTGAGTGACACATATTCGAGATTGAGAGTGGACCTTGTTCTAAACGTTCTCACGATTAGAGCAGTCAAAGAAAAGCAGATGAGCGTATTTGGTGGGCAGCAGTACAGGCCACTTCTACACGTCAGAGACGTTGCAACCGCCATGGTTCCGCACATTGACACCCACAGCACTGGTATTTACAACCTTCACACTGAGAACCTGACCATCATCGCACTGGCTGAAAAGATCCAGGAGCACGTCCCAGGTGCGGTTCTAAAGATCACGGAGTCCTCGTTCCAAGACGCTAGAAACTATGCAGTTTCCAGCGATAAAGCTAGGACTGAGTTGGGTTTTGAGCCCAAGTGGTCGGTAGATGACGGAATCGTTGAGATTTACAAAGCGATTTCCCAGAACCGCATTCCTGACGTTAGTCTTCCTCGCTTTAGCAACGTAGCAGCCCTTCAGGGGTTGCTAGGAGCTAAGTAATGACCTCGAAAATTGAATTCGTTGCAGGTGGACTTGCAGTTGATGACAGAGGCTCGCTGAAGTTCATTAATGACTTTGCCTTGGCCGGCTACAAGCGTTTCTATGTGGTTGAGAATCACAAGCAAGGTTTCATTCGAGCTTGGCATGGGCACAAGCACGAGGCCAAGGCTGTGGTTTGTCTTCAGGGTTCTGCTCTCGTAGCCGGTGTGAAGGTCGATGACTGGGAGAAGCCATCGAGGGACTTGCCGATTGAAAGATTTGTGCTTTCAGGCTCTAAGCCTGGGGCCTTGCTAATTCCTGCGGGCTACGCAAATGGCTTTATGTCTCTATCTACGGATTCGATCCTGATGTTCTTCTCGAGTTCAACACTTGCCGAGAGTGCAGCAGACGACATTAGATTCGAGTCTCGCCTTTGGGACCCATGGAAGATTGAAGAAAGATAGTTTTGCCAAAAATTTCTATGGTGCTAGGTATTAGACCTGATGTAATTCGTGCAAGCCTGATTATCAAGCACCTAAAGTCAACACTTGGCAGCGACTTTGAATTTGTTTGGTCTGGACAGCACTACAGCGACAACATGAAGGACATCTTCTTCAGACAGCTAGACGTTCCGCAGCCAGATGTAACCCTGCAACTCGATACGGCATCGGACCAATCCATGATTGGATCTCTAATCTCGAGCCTGGGATCGTATCTGGACGAGGCCAAGCCCGACGCAGTTATCTTCCTTGGGGATACAAACACCGTCACTGGCTCAATTGCTGTGGCTGCCAAGAACATACCCATCGTGCA
Organism: Microbacteriaceae bacterium; assembly: GCA_027487865.1. Taxonomy (GTDB): domain Bacteria; phylum Actinomycetota; class Actinomycetes; order Actinomycetales; family Microbacteriaceae; genus Aquiluna. The sequence goes on along the minus strand of JAIYCT010000003.1, from coordinate 491,253 downwards.
CATCGAAGGTTGCATGAGGTCTTACGACTGGCGCATGCCGGAGGAGAAGTTCAGAACCGCCATCGATCACCTGGCCGATGTTATCTACGCCTACGTTGACGAATACAAGCAACAGGGTGTAATCGAAGGTCTTGACCCTGACAACATAATCGTCACTGGCAATCCAATTGTCGACGTTCTAGAGCACTACTTCCGTTCCGGAAAAGTTCGGCTTTCGGACTCTGAGCGCTCGGAATTGTTCGCCTCCTACGGTTATGAGGGTGGCGAACTTTGGTCAATGACGTGCCACCGACGCGAGAACGTGGACAGTAAAGATTCCCTTTCACAAATTTTGAAACTTGCTTCCATGTGTCCAGGAATCGTTGTTTTTCCTGCTGGCTATCGCACGCAGGCACGTCTTCGAGAGTTTGGCCTAGACATTCCTAGAAACGTGAAGGTCATTGACCCGATTGGCTATGCAGAGCTTATGGAGCTAATCAACTCGTCGACCGCTGTGCTCACTGATTCTGGAACTATCGTCGAAGAAGCAGCAGTGCTCGGTGTGCCTTCAGTTCAAATGAGGACCTCTACCGAGCGCCCACAGGTTTATGACTGCGGCGGTTCAGTAAAGTTTGACCCTCACGCCACTCATACAGATTCAGAACTAGGGAACATCATCGCCTCAGCTGCCGACAGGCGAGGCAACAGCTGGACCCACACACTCGGAGACGGCAAAGCTTCCCAGCGAATTGCGGAAGACCTGATTTCGCGTTTCAAGTCCGGAAATTGGTCTGGTCACGCGCCAAATCCAAAGACTCGGCCAATCGAACGAAACTACGGTTACGGAATTGGTGAACTTGGAAGAGCCTAGATAGGCATTTCCTCGATCATCTTCTCAACAGTTGGCGCTACCTCGTAGCCAGCATTCTTCCAGAGCCTCGAAACAACCTCAGGGTTGACAGTGCTGAGAGTTCTATCAATGACTTTGCCAGAGGCCTTTGGGGTCACGGTAATGTCCGAGCGACCGGCGCGGGTGGCGATTGCTCGAACCAGATTTTCCTTGGTCAAGGTTGAACCGGGTATCACGTGGGTTACTCCAGAGACAAAGTCGTTGTGCTCGATGATTCCTCGACATAGTCGACCAAAGTGATAGGTGGTAACACCGTTCCAAACGTGGTCGGTGAAGCCGAAAATCTCTGCGTCTTTTGACTGGTTCCTAACCCACTCGAAGAGGGAGGTGCTCCGACCGTGCTCCGGGCCAATGATGGAAACTCTCAAGTGCATCATCGATGATGATGGGACCTCGCCCAGGCTCTTGGTTTTCCCATAAACATCAAGGGCATCGAACTCATCGGTTTCTGAGTACTTTCCCTGCAGACCTGAATAAACGCAGTCAGTGGCAATCTGAATAACCTTTAGGCCGTGAGCGTCTGAGTAGCGTGCCAACTGATCAGGGAAAATGCCATTTACCAACATCGCTATCCTGCGCTGGTCAGCGTTGTCATCCTTGATGTGAGGCTTGATGATGCCGATGCAGTTGATAACCCAGTCACCAGCTGCAGCGACGGAATCCAACTTGCTCAAATCATCAGTGATGGCATCGAAATCAACGACCTTGATTGAGCCCAAATCCCCAGAGCTGGACCCAGCGCGAGCCGTGCCCACGATCTCGTGCCCAGAGCCCTTGAACGCCTCAAGGACTCCTCTTCCCAGCATTCCGGTGGCGCCAAGGATGATTACTTTAGACATTAGTTTCCTTTTCTTAGGCTCAGCTGATTCAGCGAATCCTCCAGCGCTCTAGTCGTTGCTTCGATTGAGAACTTGGAATTCAAAACTTCTTTCTGAATTCTAATTTGCCGTGTCCTCTCAGGTGTGGAGGCGTGAAGTACTTCAATGGCTTTAGCGAGGACTTGGGATGAATCTTCTGTCCAGACAATTCCAGACTCGTCACCAAAAGCTGCGTAAAGTCCTTCTAGCTTGGTGCTCACCGTTGGAATACCTACTGCCATGTATTGCAGGACCTTGTGAGGAAAAGCTGCTCCCGCAACGGTTGAGACCTGAAGAGGATTGATCGCCACGTTTCCAAGCGTCATGTATCTAGGGAGGTCATGAAAAGGAACAAATCCAGTGAAAACCACCTTTTCTTGAAGTTTGTGCTTTTCCACCAATTCGCGCAACAGGGCCTCTTGCTCGCCACCTCCAATCAAAAGCAATTTGAGATCTGGAGTCGACAAAAGTTGCTCAGGCATGTTGTTTATGACGTCGTCAAGACCTGAGAAATAGAAAAAGCTTCCCATGTACATGACAACTTTGTCGGTAGTCGCAATTCCCAGGGCGGATGCAAGCCTTTCGTCTCTGGGTGTTTGCTCAAAGATTCGCTCATCAAGGGGTGGGTAGTGCATGACAATCTTGTTCGCAAAACCACGGCCCATCAACTCAAGAACGTACTTGGACATGGCCGGATTGTTTGTTGAAACTTCGATTGCCAATTTGAAGCAAACTTTCTCAAACAGAGCAATTAGAGGATTCCAAAGCGACTTTCGAATCTTGCTGGCTACGTCCAACGCACGTTGCAGGACTGGCACCTTGTAGAGACGTCCCAGAAGGCCCACCTGCAGTCCATAGGTCGGCACCGCATAGTTGAGAATGACGTCGAATTCGCCGTCCCTAATCAAGGTCCTGAGAGGTCGGATTGAGGAGAAAATTGCCCAAATGCGATCTAATCCAAAAATGCCAAGACGATGGGGCGTTACTAATCTAATCTTGGCCTGATTGTGAATTCGACCGCTTATAACTCGGTCTCTAGGGTCAGAAAGAGTGTCTCGAGTAGCACCCTCATCGAATTCAAAAAAGGTTACATCGTGCCCTCTTAGGGCAAGTAGTTCAGGAAATTCATGGATCTCGTAAACGACTTTTCTCAGGTAGCTCACTTCATGAACGACGAGAATTTTCATGCTTTTAGTCTTGTCTCCATGTCATTCACAACGTACTCAGCGAAACTAAAGCATGAGGTCCATCCAGGTGAAACAGCATTCAACACCTGAGTCGAATCCTCATCACCTTCTATTACAAAGTCCATTTCCAGTTTGCCCTCGGTCTTGTCAAAAAGCTGTGCACGAATTCCCGGCTTTCCGGCAACAGTGAACTTCGAAACGTCGATCTTGGAGCTAAGTTTTGCAGCCTCGCCAAGAAGATGAGTTCTCGATAACTTTGGAAGCTCTGTCTTGACAAGAGACCAAACGTCGTGGTGCTTGGAGGCGATAAAACGAGGGTAGTTGGCCAGGATGCCGAGCATCTCGTTCAACTTGAGGCCATCGAAGAGCCCATATTGCTCTCTGGACAAAACCGGAATCGCAGTTGGACCGACCTTGACGTCTCCCGCGGCAGTTTTGGTGAAGTGCACACCCAAAAATGGATTTCTTGGATCTGGTGTTGGGTAAATGTGCCTATTCAAAGTGCCCTTGAGGCTCGGTGCGTAGTAGTAGAGCCCGATGAACGGAATCATCGAATACTTAGACCCGAAACCGAGCTCCTTAGCGACTACATCGGAATAGAGTCCGGAAGCGTTTATGAGGTGGCCATACTCAAAGACCTCTCCGCCTTTGACAAAGGCGCGCTTGTCGTGAATCTTTTCGACATGCTTGTTGAAGAGAATTCGGACTCCAGATTGAATGAGCAATTCTTCAAGCTTGGTCGCTACTGCCCCAGGGTCCGCAACCGCAGTGTTTGGCGACCACAATGCCATGTCAATGGTTTCAGCCAAGGGTTCAAGCTCTTCCAGCCGGCCTGTGTCTACCAGTTCGACCTCAACACCATTAGCGATACCCCTTCTGTGAAGTTCAGTCAGAACTGGAACATCCTCTGGCTTTTGTGCGACGACAACTTTTCCATTTTGAGAGATAGGCAGGTTATTGTCTAGGCAGAAGCGCTTCATGCGCTCGTTGCCGTCCCTGGTTAGCTTTGCCTTGAGGGATTCTGGTGAATAGTAGAAACCGGCGTGAATAACTCCGGAGTTTCGACCTGACGCGTGCAGAGCGACACCCGACTCTTTTTCGAGAATCAAAACACTCGCCGCTGGAAAGCGTGCGCGAATCTCCTGAGCTATAGCAAGCCCGACTATGCCACCGCCAACGATTAAGAAATCGGCCCTATTTGAGTCCATGATTACTCGGCGATCTTATGAAGCGTGTAACCCTCACCTGGAATCGTTTCAAGCACATTACCTGCGTATGTGAGATCACCATTTACGAGTACGTATTTTGTTCCCTCTGGAACCAGAGATGCATCCAAGACCGAAGCCGCACCAAAAAGGTCATATTTAATCTTTGCCGAGTCTGCCCAGATGGCAACGTTGGTCGCTTCAAAACGAGAAGTCGCAACAATCCATGTGGAGTCAACCTGCTCAGGTGTGAGGTTCGCCTTCAAATACTGACCAGCTTTGTCCTGAGCGTTTAGCTCACCACGGAAGCCCTGGTACTGGTCCTGGATCTGATATCCAGTTCCAACCATGGTGACTGGCAAAAGGCCAATTAGAACCAGTGGCGTGTACTTGGGGAAAAATGCGAAAACAAGCAAGGATGCAAATCCAAACAGTGCTGCGGTATTGAAAACATCTTGATTCACAACCAATCCAGCAAGGTTTGGAGCGTCAGCAATCTGAATAGTTAAGGTGCCAAAGAATCCAGAGAACGCCGGAGTGATAAGGATCAACATGACAACCGCGAGTGGAAGTCGAATCCAGATTTTTGTCTCAGCCATGAACTTGGACGTCAAAGCCGCAAGTCCCGCCAGCGGAACCACAATAAACAAGAAGTCGTAGTAGCGCTCAAGAACACGTGTGGTGTGGTCGTCACCACCGCCTGTAATCCAACCCGTAAAGACAACTACTTCAATTACAAGACTGAACAGCCAGATAAATGCGAAAAGCGAGAGCGCTGTGACCTTTGTTAGCTCCTTGGTTCGCGCAAGCTCTATGACACCAACGGTGACACCAATAATGGCAACACCCATAAGCGCGGCAATGGTCAGCATGTGAATGTTGAATTGCGTGCCGAACAGGCTGATCACTCCATTCATAGGAGTTGTGGCAACTGCAGAAACGGAAGCTACAGAACCTGCGGGTGCGGTCACGCCAATTTGCTCAACCACTCCAGCATTTAGGTACTGACCAAAGAAGCTCAAGGCCTTCGGTCCGGCCACCAAGAATCCAATAATGACGCGTCCAAGAATTGCGCCGACTGAGATTGCGCCGATTGCCTTGAAAAGTGGGCCGAATCGATGCTTCGCGTTGGTCAAGCCCAAAACAACCAGGAAAATACCGATTGCAATAGCCGACAACCATGCGTGTGGCTTTACCAATGATGTAACACCGATTAAAGCTCCAACTACCGCCCAGTCCTTCCACGCGTAGGTGTCGGCAGCCTTCAAGACTGCGGCAAATACCAAGCTTAGGAAGAAGAAGTACATTGACTCAGGAAGGAACATCGAGGTGTAAACGCTCAGCGGAGATAACCCAGCCAAAATTGTGAATGCGAAGGCAATCCAGTAGTTCATGTAGCGCTTGGCGATGATGAAAATCACCGTCAAGAACCCAATAAAGAACACAAGATTAAGTAGCTTGCCGCAGGTGTAGAAAGCGTCGCCACAAACGTTGGTTGACGAATAGACCAAGTTGAAAAGGTAGTTGGAGAAGTCACCGGCTGGAGATGGGTCCCAAGGAGAGGCCTTGCGGGCATTGATGGAGTAAAGGTACTCGTCGCCCAAGATTGCTGGGTTCACCATTGCAACTCTTGAGTAAACCCAGGCAGCTACCGCCAGCATTGAGCCGGCAAATGCCAGGTTTTTCCAGTCTTTCACAGCAGCAAGTAGGTTCTTCAAACCAATCCTCGATTATCTCTTTTGTCTTGGAACCCTAGGTTCCGATTGAACGTCGTAAGACAAGAATGAAAGTAGCAGCTGAACCCCGAGAATCAGGGCAACCGCGGAGAGAGTCACCTGACCGGCAGTGGTGGCTCGGCCAGCTTCAGAAGCCTCTAGATACCTCGCGATACCAAACCATGCACCGAAAACCGTAAAGCCGAACCCAAGAGGCAGTTCGATGCTGGCAACCGACCACTCGCGTAGGTAGTACTTGTAGAAAACTCGCTTCCACAGGTTCACGGTGTGGCGCCAAGGGAACTCCACCAAAACCTTGCCTATCTTTAGATTGCTCTTCTCTTCTCCGTAGACGGCCTCCATTGGCACATCAACAACAACAGCATTGGTGATGCTGAGTCTGAAAAGCAGATCGGACTCGAAGAAGTAGGACTTACGAAGCTTGTCCAGGTGAATCGCAGTCAGTGCTTTGCGGTGAATTGCGGTAAAACCATTGGTCGGATCGGTGATGGACCAGTAGCCCGATGAAATTTTGGACCAAAGTGAAAGAACCGCATTTCCAAATATGCGGATCTTTGGCATGGCGAAAAGGTTCTCAAGACTGTCAAAACGATTTCCCTTGGCGTAGTCAGCTTCCCCGTTTAGGACAGGCCTTGCAATGGTTTCGATAAGGCTTGGGTCCATTTGACCATCGCCGTCAACTTTGACAATGACATCCATTCCGTCGGCTAGAGCAGCTCGGTATCCGGTAACGACCGCTCCTCCCACTCCCTGGTTGGTTTCATGGCGAATAACTGAGACGCGCTTGTCTTTGCACTTTTTGCGAACCAAGTCGCCTGAATTGTCTGGGCAAGCATCGTCAATCACATAAATGCTCTCGACCTCAGGCCCGATTCCCGCAAGAACGTCGAGGATGTGTGAGGTCACTCGGTATGACGGAACAACTACTGCAAGACGCACAATAATCTCCCCTTAATCGACGATGTCTAACTCTACCGAGCCAATGAATCCAGACAAACCTCTAACAAACACTATTGTCTGGCTTTGGTAAACCTTAGGCTTGTCCTAATGAGCAAATTAAACGCGATGTCACTGCGGTCCCTGAGCGCAGTTTTGCCAAAACCGGCTGCTAGGAAGATCTACCTTTTTGCAGTGGCGAGGGTGTTGGCAAACCTGTTGGACATTATCGGCCTGGCTGGAATCGCCCTACTAGCAACTTCTTTTGGAGCGTTTGCTTCAGGCGGCGGATCGGTCGCTCCGCTGGAACTTCCAATCATTGGTGCCTGGGTCATAACGGAAATCCAAGCTGTGTTCATCGCCCTGATCATTGCTGCAACCTTTGTTCTAAAGTCAGGTTTTTCGATATGGCTGAACCTGCGAGCAGCGCTCTTCGTCGCGACTCTAGAGGCGAACTTTTCTCACACTCTTGCCAGAGACTACTTCATGGGTGGAAGCGAGGGAGAGAGTGGTTTTGGAGACAGCCTGAGCGAATTTCAAAACATTTCTACCTACTCAACTGCGGCCCTCTCCCATTTCATAAACGCCAGAATCTCGCTATTCGCAGAATCCTCTTTGTTGGCTGCGATGGTCGTTTCATTTATGTTTATCAACCCCATCGCGACGGTTGCAATGTTCCTTTACCTCTCAGTAGTGCTGCTCGCACTAAGCCGAGTAGTTACAAAAAGGATTAAGCGAAACGGTCAAAATCAACTTCTAGGTTCTGAGGTTGCCTTGCAGTCGAGCAGAGATCTTTTTGGGATTCGAAGAGAAGCTCGGGCTTCAGGGCTGTCCGCCTCTTGGATTGAAAAATTCACTGCAGGCAGGGCTCGCTGGTCTAGCAGTAGCGCAGTTATCTATACGCTCAACAGTCTCCCTAGGTATGTAATTGAGACTTCGCTTATTCTCGGAATATTTGCATTCCTGGCTGGGATTGTGGTTTTCAGCGACCTCCCATCACAGGCCGTGACCATAGGCGTGTTCATGGCCGGTGGCCTTCGTCTAGTCGCTTCACTTCTTCCCCTGCAGTCTGCAGTCAACTCAATGATTGAAGGCGCAAACAAAGGCCAGCCAGCGTTAGACAGGCTTAAAGTGATTGCCGACCGATATCAGGCAGCTGTGCAGGAGCAGGTTGAAGTGACTCGCGGGAAGCCACTTAGCCTGAAGCTCTCCAATGTGACCTTCGGCTTTACCAAAGACCTTTCTGTCATTCAAGACATCAGCTTCGACATAGCTCCCGGCGCGAAGGTGGCCATTGTGGGACCCTCTGGAGCCGGTAAGACCACCTGCTTTGAGATTGCAACCGGATTTAGGTTGCCTAACTCTGGAACAGCGCTGATTGACGGCAAAGACCCGAGGCTCTTACTGGAGTATGGACAGGGCGCGATTGGTATCGTGCCACAGCGCCCACATCTAATCTCTGGCTCATTGGCGGAGAACGTGTCTCTTGCCAGTAGCTCACAGACTGATCTAGAAAAGGCTGCTGAGTGCCTGAAGCTTGCCGGCCTGCACGCTTACGCAAACCCTGGCGCTCTGGAGATGAACGTCGAGCCAGATGCTGGACAGCTCTCCGGTGGCGAGATTCAGCGTTTGGGCATTGCACGTGCTCTATACCGCGATCCAGGCATCTTGTTCTTGGATGAGGCAACCAGTGCGCTAGATGCCGAGACCGAGGCTCAGATTTCTAAGGTGCTGGATGGCCTGCGCGGCAAGATGACTGTTGTGCTGATTGCTCACAGGCTTTCGACCGTTATGAACTCAGACAAGATCATCTACCTGGACAAAGGTCGAGTCGTTGCCGAGGGCACCTTCTCAGAACTTCAGAACAAGGTTCCTGACTTTGCCAAGGCAGTTGAGCTAATGGGCATTGCAAAGGGCTAATTAGCCCTTTCTTGCAAGTCTTCTTAGCTTCTGCTCTGCTGGGTCTGGCACTGGAACGGCCGAGATGAGCTTCTTGGTGTATTCCTCTTGAGGGTTCTTGAGGATCTGGTCACGATCACCAATCTCAACTAGCTTTCCGCGCTCCATAACTGCGATTCGGTGAGCCAGCATGTCCACAACCGCAAGGTCGTGAGAGATAAACAAGCAAGCAAACTTCAGTTCATCCTGCAGCTCTAGCAATAGCTCTAGGAAACGAGCCTGAACCGATACGTCTAGCGCGCTGGTTGGCTCGTCGGCAATCAGAAGGTCTGGGCGAAGCGATAGTGCTCGCGCAATACCAACACGCTGACGCTGACCACCAGATAGCTCGTGTGGGTAGCGGTTGCGGTAGCTACGCGGCAGCTCAACCGAGTCCAGTAAGTCCTCAACCATCTTGTTGAGCTCATCGCCCTTAGCCTTACCGGCTAGTAGCAATGGCTCGCCGATGCTCTCACCGATTGGAAGGCGAGGGTTTAGCGAAGAACCTGGGTCCTGGAACACAATTCCAGTGTGCTGGCGAACCTCGCGCAGCTGGCGCTGTGAGGCCTTGGAGATATCTTTGCCAACTAGGTTGATCGAACCCTTAGAAATCGGCAGTAGACCGATTGCAGCGCGTCCCACGGTGGTCTTTCCAGAACCTGACTCACCAACAAGACCAAGAATCTCACCTGGGTAGATGTCGAATGACACTCCGCTGGCAGCAGTGAACGCAGGAACGCGGCCACGCTTTGGATAGGTGATCTCAACATCTTTCAGGGACAGCACAGCCTCAGTCTTCTGAATCTTTAGCTCGCGCACCGCGGTTGAGCCAAGCTTTGGAACAGAGGCCAGTAGTGCCTGGGTGTAAGGGTGCTTAGGGTTGTTGAAGATCTGGTCTGAAGTGCCCTGCTCGACGGTGTAGCCATCCTTCATAACCAAGATGCGGTCTGCAAGGTCAGCTACCACACCCATGTCGTGAGTGATAAGAACAACAGCCGAGTTCAGCTTGTCCTTGAGGTTACGCATTAGGTCCAAGATCTCAGCCTGAACGGTTACGTCCAAAGCGGTGGTTGGCTCGTCTGCGATTAGAAGACCTGGGTCACAAGAAAGTGACTGAGCAATCATGGCACGCTGACGCTGACCACCGGAGAGCTGGTGTGGGTACTTGTCGAAGCTCTTCTCGGGGCTTGGAATCTCAACCAGTGCTAGCAGCTCAATCGCTCGCTTCTTGGCTTCTTTATTTGAAATTGTGTAGTGGTTCTTGAGCGCTTCAACAATCTGGAAACCAATGGTGTAGACCGGGTTTAGCGCGGTCATTGGCTCTTGGAAGATGTAAGCCACTTCGCGACCACGGAACTTACGAACCTGGTTGATAGGAACGCCAACCATCTCATTGCCACGGACCTTCACCGAACCCGTGACACGAGCATTAGATGCCAATAGCGACATCAAGCCCATCTGAGACGAGCTCTTACCAGAGCCAGACTCACCTACGATGGCTAGCACCTCACCGGCTGCCACCTCGTAGTTCATGTCGATAGCGGCTGGATACCAGACACCATCAACCCAAAATTCAACGTTGTATCCAGATACCTTTAGAACTGGCTCGTTACCCTGCGACATAGTTCGCCTCCTGACGTGAAAGAATCTGAGAATGAATAAGCGACCGACTTCTAGCTACGTAATTGCCATAGCGAGCCTCGTTTTGGCTGCTTTGGCCATGGTTCAGGCCATTTGGTTCGATCAGCAAAACGGATTGAGAACTGGCGCAATTGTGCTGTTCCTGTTGGGACTGATTTGGGCTTACTACGTTTTCCCCAAGGTCGACATCAAATCCGACTCGGTTGAAATCACTAACCCATTGACCATAAGCGAAGTTGGCTTTGGAGCTATCGAAGATGTTGACACTCGATTCGCCCTGAAGCTTGTTGGCGAGGGCAAAGCGGTCTCCGCTTGGGCAGCACCAGCTCCTGGTCGCCACAGACATCGTCACGCCTCGACCGATGACTTTAGATTCCTTGGTCTCAAGGAAGGACAGTCGGTTCGCCCTGGAGATCTCCCCAGCTCGGTTTCCGGATCCTTTGCCTACCAGATTAGAAAAGCCATCGAGGATAGAAACACTCACAACTTGACCTGGAGCACCAAGCCCAACTGGCTTGGTGTCGCAGTTGTTGTTATTCCACTTATGGTTTTGATTGCTGTGCATCTTTAGGACTGCTTCTTCAATGCTCGCGCTTCGGTGCGGTCCTTGCGGCTAATTCGACGCTTCTGACGTGGGTCAAAGGCATCACGAAGACCATCGCCGATGAAGTTGATGCAAAGTGCGATTGTCACGATGAATAGACCTGGCCACCAGAACAACCATGGGTAAACCGTAAATGCGTCCTGGTTGGCAGAGATCAATGCACCAAGAGATGTATCTGGAGCAACCACACCAAAGCCTAGGTAGGAAAGAGCGGTCTCCAGCAGAATTGCACCGGACATCAATAGCGTTACCGACACAATCACAACACCGATGGCGTTAGGCAAGATGTGCTTGAAGATGATGCGCAGGTTAGATGCACCAGCAACTCGGGCGGCATCTACGAATTCGCGTTCACGCAAGGTTAGGAATTCACCACGAACCAAACGTGACAGACCTGTCCAAGAAACCAGACCTAGGAACAAAGCAAGGAAGAACACACCTAGGTTTCCAATCTGGATACCGATAACGGCACCGATGATCAGGGTTGGGATAGTGATGATTAGGTCAACAAATCGCATGATTAGCTGGTCGATCCACTTGCCAAAGAATCCAGAGATTGCTCCCATTACGGTTCCGAGGAATGCGGCAACCGCACCGATGATGAACATAACCGTGATGGACTGCTGAGCTCCGCGGATAACGAGCGAGAAGTAGTCCTGACCAATAGAGTCCTGACCAAATGGGTGCTCACCGATTTGCATGCCGGTGCCATCGATGAATTCTGGGATGATGTCCAAAGTTGGCTCACCCATAACACCCTGCAGCGGTGGTAGGTCAGTAAAGTCCCACTGCCACCAACCCATGATGCGAATTGGGTTCTCAGTGTTGCCCAGTGCCAATCCACCAGCGGTGAATACAAAGAGGATGATGAACACCAATACGAACAGCGAGATCATCGCTGCGCGGTGTCTTACAAAGCGACGAAGTACGATCTGACCCTGTGACAGGCCTGCGGTTTCGCGTTGCTCTAGAGAGTCCTCAGAACCCTTGGCTTCGTTGTCTAGATTCATGTCTTTTTCGCTCATTTACTTAGTCACTCGAATTCTTGGGTCTAGGGCTGAATAAACCAGGTCTGCAATTAGGTTGAAGACCAATGCGGAGACGCTTGTAATTAGCACCACAGACATAACTAGGTTTAGGTCGAACTTTGCCAAACCGGTATTGAACAGCGTTCCCATTCCTCGCCAGGCGAAGACCTGCTCGGTGATGATTGCGCCACCCAACAAGCCAGCAAAGTCAAACGCCATGATGGTGGTTAGTGGAATCAAAGAGTTGCGGAATGCGTGACGCATGATCACGGTGCGCTCGGTAAGGCCCTTGGCACGTGCGGTGCGGATGTAGTCCTGGTTCAAAACCTCCAGAAGTGATGCTCTCGAGTAGCGCACGTAACCTGCCACCGAAATCAACATCAGTGCCGCGGTTGGTAGCAACAGGTGAGTGAAGGCGTCGACACCGGTCATCCAGTAGTCACCTTCAATCTCAGGAATGGAGTCACCAACAGTTGCAATCGGGCGACCGAAGATCCACTCGTTGTTGTAGTACTCGTCCCAGCTCTGCATAAAGCGGTCAAGGGTAATTAGACCCGCACATAGGAAGGCCACGATCATTCCGGTGCGACCAGCAGCCGATCGGTCATCGCCACCGAATATGTAGCCGACGATGAAACCAACCGCAATTGTTCCAAGAGCTAGTAGCAACATCATCGAGCCATCAAATGCCTCGTTGAACATTGGCTGCAGCACAAAGTAAAACACCGGAGTTAGCGCAGCCAAGCCAAGCGAGATATACAGCACGCGGCGGTTTGCGATACCGGTCGATAGGTGAGTAATTCCAAAAGCGATACCAAGTGCCATAACAGTGATTAGCAGCGGTCCAAGCGATGGGGTTATTAGCCAACCGGTAGCGGAAATGTAGTACAAGGTTGCAAAGTTCAGCGCGAACGCTGCAGCAATGGTGATCAAGAATCGCTTGCGTCCTCCACCCACAATGCCGGCAAAGATAAATGCTCCGACAAAAGCCAACCCAATCATCCAATTGGTCGAGATAACGGGGTCATAGAGGAAGTTGTTGAACTCAATTGCGGCGAACTGTTTGAGCAAAACCGCCACCCAGAAGATTGGGAGAGAGAAGAACAAGAACGCGATAAAGGTAATCGAGTAGTCAAAGCGGCTGTACTGACGTAGTGCGCTGATGATACCGATCGAGATACCGATGACGATGGACAAAATGGTCGCGATGATTACCAATCGGATGGAGATTGGAATCGCCAGACCGATGATGTCGAGTACTTCGCTGCCCTCCACAGTCAATCCCATGGTTGGAGCTGCGCCACCAAGACCCAGGATGCCGATTAGCCAGTTGAAATAGCGAACCGGAGGGGGAACGTCAAGCTGAAGATCTTCAATTGCCTTCTGAAGCAAGAACGCGGCGTTCGGCTCGGTGGAAATACGAAGATCTTCAAGCGGGTCACCAGAGATGGCCGTGAGGTTGTAGATCAAGAAGGTAGAGCCCAAAAGGACTAGCAATAGCGCACCGACACGCCTAAGGATGTATTGAATCAAGACTGCACTGTCCTTAACTTTCCGTTAACTCCAAAAGTATAACCCAATCGGGCAAATGAAATGGCCCCGTGCAAGCACGGGGCCATTCGGTTAAATCAGCTATTGCCGATTAGTACTTCCACTCCCAGTAGTTCCAGACAACCTGAGGAGATAGAGCCGATGGCTTTACGTTCTTCAGGGTCTTGTTGGCAGCGATTAGCGATGCCCACTGGAAAAGAGGTAGACCGACAGCATCCTTGAAGTATTCCTTCTCGAAGGTCTCGTTTACCTTGAATGCCTGATCTGCCGAAAGGATCTCGTCGCTGTGACGGGCAAGAGCCTTGTCAACAGTTGGGTTGATCCAGTCGATGTAGTTCTGGGCGCGTGGTTCGCTACCAGTGCTTCCGTAGATGTTACGCATTCCGGTGTAAACGGTCGAGGTCTGAGCCCAAGCGAAGAACTGAAGGTCAGACTTGTTGTTTCCAAGCTCCTGGCTCCATACCGCTGATGGCTTGCTGGTTACTTCAATACCGACCTTCGCACCCGCAGCAACGATTAGCGCAGAGGTGTTCTTGCGACGCTCGTTGGTTGGGCCACCCCAGTGAAGGGTTAGCTTCAATGGGTTGGTGGTTGAGTAGCCGTGCTTCGCTAGCAGTGCCTTAGCAGCAGCTAGACGAGTTGCCTCTGCATCGGTGTAAGGCTTTACACCAGAGGTAGCAGACATCTTTGCGTGGCTTGGGGATGCGTTGAAGTAAGGGGTGATCGAGTTCAGAACCTTAGCCGCAGGGTTAATGGTCTTCACTAGCTTGTCAACGATCTCCTGACGAGGGATGGTTAGCAACAGGGCGCGACGTAGGTCGTTCGCCTTTGCTGCTGACATACCAGCCCAAGCTGGACCCTTTAGGTCAACGTCAAGGTGCTCGTAAGTTGCAGCACCGAAACCGTAAACCGTGGTGTTTGGCTGAGCTAGAAGAGAGTTGTTCAAAGCGGCAGTTGCCTGCGGTGCAATGATGTCAACCTCACCGTTTGCCAGTGCCTGACCCATAGCGGTCGAGTCTGGAATGGTTACTAGCTGGACGGTCTTGATGGTTGGCTTTGGACCAGTCTTGTATAGCGGGTTCGCTACCAAGGTCATGGACTTGCCAGGCACCGAGCTCTTGATGGTGTAAGCACCAGCAACGATCAACAGGTTAGGGTCGGTCGATGCGTCAATTGGCTTGGTGTCGATGAAGTTGTAAGCAGTGTTCCACTGGTTAGCAAGAGCCTTTAGGGTCGTCCAGTCCTTCTTCTTCACTGCAGTTACGAACTTAGCCTTTGCCTGACCGTCGCTCAAGGTTGGGTAAGCCAACTGAGTTAGAGCGTGAACTGGCTTGCCGATTCCGAAGAATAGCTCCCAAGCTGAGTCAAACTCGTCGAAGGTCCAGGTAACAGTAAGGCTGTCCTGAGAAATGGTTGGGAACTTAGTGATCTTCTCCATACCGGATTCCTTGGACACGTCATCCCAGTAAACACCCTGAGCATCGTTGTCGAAGTAACCAGATGCGGTTACCCAAGGAAGTAGCAAGTCGTAGGCGTCAATTGGAGCACCGTCAGACCATACAAGACCCTTGTTTAGCTTGGTCTCGATGGTTAGTGGCTTCTCCTTGACGATTCGGTAGGTACCGAATCCGGTCTTCTTCACTAGCTGCGACTTGTTGTCGTAGTAGTTGAAACCGTCTCCAGTTAGGTAGGCAACGGTGCCGTTTTCAACCAGGTTGTGGTCGCTGTGCGACGAGTTAAGCGAGGTACGGACGTTGCTTTCCGCAATTCTCACTAGGGTGCGGTCTGCCGCACCTGCAGGAGCTACAGCTAGACCGGAGGTGCCTAGGACACCTACAGCAGCGATAGCTACCGCGCGAATGATTCGCGAGAACTTCATGTTTCTCTCCTTTGAGTTAGGTACCGTTCCCCAATCATTAGGAGATCTAATGAAGGAAACTTGTTTGACATTACACCGAAAGTTGAGGGTTTGAAAACAGAAAATGTAATTTCTAGTCACTATTTGTTGTCCGGCTATTCACCTTCTACCTGTAAGCGAATTCCGCCAAGTGCCTTCTAGGCCCAGCGCACTAGACTCAAACACGTGATTTCCCGCTCAGATAAGGCCGCGATGGCTGCCATAGTGCTCTGGGCAACCTTGGCTCCAATGGGTTCGATCCTGGGCAATCTGCCACCATTTTTTATTACCGGTACAGGCCTTCTAATTGGTTCCCTTTTGGCCTTATTCGTCAGTCGCGGTCAAATTTCCAGAATGAAAGTGCCTCCTCGCACTCTTTTGGTTGGTGTTTTTGGGCTTTTTGGTTTTCACGCTGCGCTCTTCACAGCCCTCCAACTAGCGCCTCCAGTACAAGCGAACCTGGTCAACTACCTATGGCCGCTGTTGATAGTGGTTCTAGCGCCAGTGTTTTTTCCTGGAACAGCGCTTCGGCTGCGCCATGTGATTGCGGCCTTGGTTGGATTTTTAGGAGCTGCGCTCGCCATCGTGTCTGGCGGTGAAATAACCGATGGCGGAGCGATTGGTTACCTATTTGCTTTCCTGGCTGCGGTTATTTGGGCTTGCTATTCACTACTTACTAAGAAGCTTCCCCACTTTGATAGCTCCGCTGTTGGGTTGTTCGCCCTGGTCTCCGGAATCCTGGCCGTTATTGCGCATCTACTGTGGGAAGCACCGGTCAGCCCAACTAGCACTCAGTGGCTAATTCTTATAGCAATAGGCCTTGGGCCCTTAGGTGGTGCTTTTTATCTTTGGGATCTTGCGCTCAAATCTGGAGACCCGCAGCGAATTGGGCTGCTCTCTTTCCTAACTCCACTGTTTTCCACAACGCTGCTGCTATTGGTTACTGGCAAGCCGCTCACCTGGTTACTGGCACTTGCTGGAGCGCTAATCATTGGTGCTGCTTACTTTGGAAGTAGAAGTAAGGCCCAGAGTGACTGAGAATTTCAAAAAGCGTTCGCTTGCCCTGCCGGTATACCTGCCGTCACTGCTATTTGAAGCTGCGCTGAGCTCGCTACTCCCGATTCTTCCGGCCAGCGCTACCGAGTATGGGGTCGACCTTGCAGCTGCCGGCGCGGTAACTGCGGCAGCCATGCTCGGAACCCTGCTCTTTGAATTGCCGGCATCCACGATCGTCAATCGATTGGGCGAGCGCACCTCAATGATTGTGGCGACCGTCATCGCGGCAATAATCGGATTCCTAGGATTCCTAAACCTTGGCTACTGGCCATTGCTTTTTATTGCAATGGGCTTTGGTGCGATGTTCTCGCTCTTTGGACTTTCTAGGCATTCGCTACTTGCGGCTCAGGTTCCAGTTAGTCACCGTGCCAAAGCGATGTCACTGCTAGGTGGTTCATTTCGCGGAGGTGCAGCGCTCGGTCCAATTCTTGGCTCTTTGGCGGTGGCACAGTTCGGCACCGAAGCTGCGTATCTTGTTGCCAGCGCGCTGTGTTTGGTTGCCATGGTTGCCGTGACTTCGGTTCCCAAAAACAAACTGCATTCTCCGCCATCTGGGCAACACGGCAATGTTTGGGAAGTTGCAAAGCGCGAGCGAGCAAAGCTTCTGACGCTTGGCATGGCCTCCGCGATCATCTCCGCCGGTAGAACAATTCGAATGATTGGCTTGCCGCTGTTGGCGATTCAGCTTGGTATTGACCCTGCAACCGCATCGCTGATCTTTGGTGTCACCGGAGTGATCGACTTCGCGCTGTTTTATGCATCCGGGTTGATTATGAGCCGCTGGGGTAAGTTCTGGTCATCTGTCCCCACACTTCTAGCCCTTGGCATCTCATACCTATTTGCCTTTATGGTCACCGACCTGAATTCATTTTGGATCCTTGCCGGGGTCACCGCCCTTGCTAATGCCGCGAGCGCCGGCATAAACATGGTGCTGGGTGCCGACCTTGCGCCCGATGGTGCTCGAAGCGAGTTCCTGGCAGCATTTCGAATGCTGACCTCTGGTGGTGTCGTATTAGCGCCACTTATGATCACAACACTTACCGCTCTAATTGCTCTGCCGGCAGCACTAGCGATAACCGGTCTTCTGAATTTCTACGGAGCTTTTCTTTTCTGGAAATACCTGCCGATTCACGCCCCAGATAAAAAATCAATCGACTAGAAAACTCTCAGCGCTAGCGCTTTTGCAAATCATCCCGGGTAGATACCTACCTATTGGATCCAAGTGACGAGCACAGAGCGTAAGAGATGACTTCACACCTCTAACCTCTGGCACCACACTCATCACATCAAGTTGCTGGCTGCTTGGAGCATTAGTCAAAAAGACATCGACAGCGTTTTCAAGTTTCGCCAAATTCGGAATCCCCTTGGTCACTGCTCGATCATGGGCATATAACAGTGCAGAGTCAGTGACTCCCTGAATTCGATTCTGAGCAACTAAACCAATCGCCACTGCGAATCCACCCAGAAAAAGCGTCAGCAGCAAACCCAGGTACCCAGCTATCAATATGGCGAGACTCCCCCGGTCGTTCATTTGGGTAGTCCCATAGTTTGAATGGCGGTTGCTTGACCGACCTGGATCTCTAGCGTCACTAAAGAACAGCTCAGGCTGCACCAGTAGCGGTAATCAACATCCTGCACCTGCCAATCCTTTGAGAAACGCTCAATGGCTGAGGCAAAACTCTGACTCGGCTTTTGTGGAGTTGAGAGCATGGCAAGCCTGAGCGAGTGCCTGGCAATTGACTCGGCTGCCAGCTCATTGGCCAGTTGTTGGTAGAGCCCTAGGGCAAGGCCTATTGGCAGAACTAATAAAGCTGTAAGGGTGACAAGTTCGAGAGGGCTAGAACCTGACTCAGAGGATGGCTTCATTCGCTGCCGAGACTTCGACGCTCACATTGGTCATTCCCGATAGAAATCCAAGCCCGGGAAGCTGCCCTTCGACGCGATAGCCAGTTACCGCATCATCGGCGATCTCCACGACCCGGACCGACACCATGGATGGCACACGTTTTTGAATTAGGCGAAGTAGGTATTCGTTCTTTGACGAAGATTTAGCTAGCGCGGCCTGCTGGGCGGAATCGATTGCGGCGTCTCTTATGACTAAAACATTTATCGCCGAGAGCCCCAGCGCCAATGTGGTTAGCGTCACGGTGGTGGCGAGCGTTATTCCAGCAAGGGCAGCTATAACTGCGCTGCCTCGATCGTTCAAAACTTAACCACCCGGTCCATGGCCTCATCGAATACGCCTTGGAGCGCGGGAGCGGCAAAGGCCCAGATCACAACCACCAGCCCTGCGGTCATAAGGGTTATCAGCACCCAGCCCGGCACATCGCCACGCTCGGAGGTCAGTAGTTTTTTCATTTTCATTCCTTTCATTAGTAGGTGGATTGCAGAACAGCAAGGGATGGGAATACCGCGAATAGCACCGTCACCGGCAGTATCAGAAAGATGGTTGGAACCAGCATTTTGGTTTCGTTCTCGCCGGCTCTTTTGATAAGCCCGCGCAAGACCTGCTGCTGTATTGATTGAGAAAGCTGAGAGATTTGGTGAGCGCTTGGGGTTCCGCGCTCAATGGAGATTTGAAGTTTTTGCGTGAACTCGATTACCTCGGCCAGCGGCATCCGCTCTGATAAGGCCTGCAGCTCTGCAATCAGATCAGCCCCCAGGTCGAGGTTGTCTATCAGAAACCTAAAGTTCTGCTGCCAAACACCACTGAGCCTTGGTTCCAGCCATCGAATCGCGACAGAGACGGGAAGTCCATTTTCTAGTAGTAGCCCAAAGGCCAGCGTCACATCGGCGAACTGCTTCGCCTCTTCTGAAAAATGATGCTTTGCCGACCTGGTGCGAATCCGAGCAACTAAACGCTTGAGATCTAAGCCGTTTGAAATTGCTTGAGGTGGCCTATGTGCCTGAAGCAGCCGCTCACTGAGCTCCATTTAGCACCCTCCCTGGAAGCGGCAGACGCCCCATGCGATTCACCAGTGCGTAGGCGA
This sequence comes from Microbacteriaceae bacterium, assembly GCA_027487865.1. Lineage (GTDB taxonomy): Bacteria > Actinomycetota > Actinomycetes > Actinomycetales > Microbacteriaceae > Aquiluna. The sequence continues at coordinate 471,738 of JAIYCT010000003.1, read as the reverse complement.
CCAAGCTAAGCGCCAATCCCAAAATCAGAATCGCAGCTCCAAGCTCGGTGGCAAATGCGGCTTTGTTTTGAGGCAGTTGAACAAGTACAAGTGCAACTAGCCAGGGAGCGAGCAGAGCCAGTTTTGCGCTCGATGAAACCCAGCCCTGTTTAGCCTGCAGTTGAGATATTTCCCCCTGCACTTTTCGGACCTGGACCGCTGCCCGCTGGTATGTCACGGCCATGCCGTGACCGCCAAGTTCAGAGTCGAGCTCAATCAGTAGCGCCAATAGATCGGCATAGCGATTCGAAAACTGCAGCCGCAACTGCGGCATTAGACGATCTAGTTCATATCCCGAGTCATACAGTGCAAGCAGGTTGGCAAACTCCTTCCTCAGCGCTATAGGGCCCTGTGCTGCGAGGTAATCCAACTGCTCCCTAAAACCGAGCCCACTGATGCTTGCGGACTGAAAGCTGTCAAAAACCTGCGGCCAGCAGGCATCAAACGCCCGCTGTCGAGACTCGGCTTTCAACCGAAGCACTTCTATGGCAATGGCCAGCGCCAAGAGCCCAAGACAAAGCCCAAGACCCCAGACACCGCTAAGCAGGTATCCCGCGAGTCCTACTGCCAGAGAACTGGCCAGGATCACGAATCCCACTTGATTGACTCTCGCTGACAATCCAGCCTTCTCGATCAACTCGCTATAGAACCGCATCACTCACCTCCAAAATCTCGGAGACGATGCGTCTGCCATCTGGCAGTCGTTTGCAAAAAACCACGAGGTCAAATGCACCTAACACTGTTGGACGTAGGAATTTGTCGGTGATGTTCTCGCCAGCTAACAGGGGCAAGGTCAAAAGCTTCTGCAGTGCAGCGCTTGCAGAATCCGCGTGCAAGGTGCAGAGGCCTGGGATGCCGGAATTCAGGGCGACCAACATATCCAGTGCCTCTGCACCTCTCACCTCGCCAATCACCAATCGTGAAGGCCGCATGCGAAGTGACTGTTTCACTAGTTCACGAAGACCTATTTCTCTGGTGCCCTCGGCACTTGCCGGTCGCACCTGCATGGCCACCCAGTCGTCGTGCTCAATTGCTAGTTCAAAGGTGTCCTCGCAGGAGATCAATCGCTCTTGGGGTTCGAGTTCGGCCAAAAGCGCAGTCATCATGGTGGTCTTGCCAGCCTGGGTGGCACCGGCAATCAAGATGCTTTGCTGGGCCTTCATCGCGGCTTCGAGCTTTTTGCGCTGCGCAGGCTTAAGGGTCCCCAGCCGCTCGAGCTCTAAAAGCGTGATTCGACTGGAGCGAAACTTACGAATATTTATTGCCCAGCTATCTCGGGTGAGCTCTGGGATCACAACGTGCAGTCTTGAGCCATCGGGCAAATTTGCATCCACATAAGGGGTTAGGCGATCAACTCTTCTCCCGGAGTGCGCGAGCATGCGAAGCGTGATGTTTCTAATTTGAGAAGCTGTGAGCTCTAGGCCAACAACATGGTGCTGATCGGAATAGTAATGAAGCTGGCCGGGGCGATTGATCCAGATTTCCTCAATTCCCGGGTCGTCTAGGAATGGTTGCAGCACTCCAAATCCTGCCAACTCTTGCTTGGCCAATACCTGCAGTTCGGACTCGTCAATTGGACCGGGAGCTCGCTCTGCAAGCTCGTCGACCGCCTTGGAAATAGCGCTTTCCAAAGCGACTTTGTTTGACACCGCGAGGCTTCTTGCCCGCTGCACCAATTCACCAAGCATCGACATGGTGGAAGTTTTCCAAGCGTTCAATATTCGTGCTTGGGGTTTTCCACAGCACTAAAAATCCGCTAAGCTATCTCAGTTCTATGCGGGTGTGGCGAAATTGGCAGACGCACCAGATTTAGGTTCTGGCGCCGAGAGGCGTGGGGGTTCAAGTCCCTTCACCCGCACAAGAAAAAACCCTGAGATTACTCTCGGGGTTTTTCTTTTTGATGGACCTATCCAGAGAAGAGGCTAGCGTCGCAGGTTGAGCGAGAGCAAGAAACTGCCAATAGGTTTTCCAAATCTGGTGCCCACCTTGGCCAGGTGACCCTGTTCTTTGAAGCCGAGCTTGGTGTGCAGTGCGATTGAAGCGTCAGCCCCACGATCTGCAATAACCGCAATCACTTCTTTCACATCGGCAGCTTTGCAGCGAACAATCAGTTCTGTGAGCAACATGGTGCCCAAGCGTTTGCCGGTTGCCGGGGCTGAGAGATAGATAGAGTTCTCGACAATTTTCAGGTAACCGCTTCGCTGTCGCCAAGGGGCAACGAATGCAAATCCAATCACCTCAATATCTCCTCGAACCAAAACTAAAAAAGGCAATTCGAATTTGGCGATCAGCTCGTGCTTTTGTTGCCAGTAGGCAAGGTCGAGTGGCTTGTCGTCGAAGGTGACCACGGTATTGCGAATGAAATAGTTGTATAGATCTTTGATAGCCGGAAGGTCTTCGCCTCTCACATCACGAATGCTCACTTCTCGCTCAGGCTCGATGCCGCGTAGCTTTTGCCTGCGCACCATCCGCCAGCGGGTTTCGGAATCCACCACCTAAGCACTCCAATCGATTGGGCTTAGGCCCAACTCTAAAAGCGCTGTGTTACAACGAGAAAACGGCCGAGATCCAAAAAAGCCGCGATAGCTAGATAGCGGTGATGGATGCGCAGAGGAAATGACTGTTGCCTGATTCAATATCGGTAGCAACTCGCTTGCGCGCTGACCCCACAAAATTGCGACCAGTTTTGAACCCAAGGCTTCTTGCAGACCTTTGACGGCAGCCGAGGTGAACTGAGCCCAACCGAGATCCAGGTGACCGGCGGTGTTATTCGCCTGGGTGGTGAGGTGCCTGTTTAGCAGCATTATGCCGCGAGTAGCCCACGGCGAGATATCTCCAGTTTTTACATATTGCTCACCCAGGTCGCTTCTGAGCTCTTTGAAGATATTGCTCAAAGTTGGTGGCAATGGCTTGGTGCCATGGGGAACTGCAAAGCTCAGCCCGATTGCGTGATCTGGATTTGGATAGGGGTCTTGGCCAACAATTAGGACTCGGTAGTCCTGAGGTGGCAATTTGAATGCCCGAAGGATGTTCTCGGTCTTTGGAATGCTCAGCGGATCGGCCTTTACCCGAGACTCGATTTCTGCAAGCAAGTCCAACTGGTCGACAAGGATTTCTCGCCAGATTGGATGAAGTTGCTTTGCGAACATTCCTACATAGTAAAAGTGCCATGATGGTATAGCTAACAAAAAGGAGCAATGATGCCAAGTCCTGTCGAGCTTTTGCACGAGGCTGCCAAATACGCCGAGACTCTCTCTGAGATCAGACGGGATTTGCACCAGATTCCCGAATTTGGACTAGATCTTCCAAAGACCCAAGCCCGCATCCTGGAGTCGATCCACGGGCTAGGAGAAATCCACCTCGGCAAAGATCTCAATTCCATCGGTTTGGTTATTCGCGGTGGGAAGCCTGGACCAACAATTCTCTTGCGCGCTGACATGGACGCGCTTTCGGTAAAGGAAGAGACCGGACTGGATTACGCATCCACCAACGGCTTTATGCATGCCTGCGGTCACGATTTGCACATGGCTGCTGCCATCGGCGCAGCGCACCTGCTAGCAACCCACAAGGCAGAGCTTTCCGGAACCGTTGTGATTTGGTTCCAGCCTGGTGAAGAGGGTCACCACGGCGCTGACGTCATGATCGAAGAGGGCTTTTTGGAGCTCAGCGGTGAGAGACCAATTGCGGCGTATGGTCTGCACGTTTTCACAGCTATGCCAATTGGGGCGATTGCCTGCAAGGCGGGGCCACTGATGGCGAGCGCCGGCGATTTGCACGTAACCTTCCACGGCTCTGGCGGTCACGGCTCAATGCCTTGGCTATCCAAGGACCCTGTCACCCCAATGATCGAAGCAATCTCGGCATTGCAAAACATGCTGAACAAGCGCTTCGACCAGTTTGACCCGGTAATCCTCAATGTTGGCTGGATCCGAGCAGGCGATGATGCCACCACCAATGTGATTGCTGATAGCGCTAGCTTTGGTGCGACGGTGAGAACCTTCTCCGAGAAGAGCACCGCTCTATTGCACGAGCTCGCACCTAAGTTGATTCACTCCATCGCCGAGGGTTTTGGACTAACCGCAACCGTGGAGTTTGGTAGGGCGACCAAGGTGCTCATGAATGACTCGGCGGCTACTGCCCGAGTCGAAAAGGTTTCCAAGGCTCTGGTTGGCGAACACGGCTACATCCCGCTGCAGGTGCCGATGGCAGGTGGCGAAGACTTTGCATCTATCGTGCATGAGGTGCCAGGAGCATTCGTATTTGTTGGCGCTTGCCCGCCAGCGATTAACCACGAAACCGCTCCTACCAACCACAGTGCCAAGGCGATGTTTGATGACGCGGTACTGCCACTTTGCGCAAGCATTTTGGCTGGCCTGGCCTTTGACCACCTAGGGTAAAGTTTCCTTTGATTACAGCTTCGGTTGCCTATAGGTGCCGGAGCATCAATAGTTGGATGATTACCGAGACTTCCTAAGGCTTTGAGCCAAGGAAGATTTTGAACCGCGGGAGGGATTTGCTTCGGCAAACTAATGGATTTCCAAATCTCTGAAGACTCTGCGCCCTCGGAATTCATTTCCGAGGAGCAACGTCGACAGCTGGTTGGGCGCCCACCGGCAACCGGTGCATGGTTGGCTGGCGACCCACTGGGAGACCGAAAGTTCTCGCAAGTATTCGATCTAACTTTGGAATCTGGAGCAACTCTCAATAGCGCACGCTTGGCCTATGAGAGCTGGGGCGAACTAAATTCAGACCGTTCGAATGCGATTTTGGTTCTACATGCCCTAACCGGCGACAGCCATACCGTTGGCAATTCCTCCAAGGAGCACCCAACCGCTGGTTGGTGGAACGGCATTATCGGACCTGGGCTTGCAATAGACACCGACAAGTATTTTGTAATCACCCCAAATGTTTTGGGGGGCTGTCAGGGTTCCACCGGGCCATCTTCGCTAAACAGTCGCGGCAACGAGTACGGCTCTAACTTCCCACAGCTCACGATTCGCGATCAGGCCAAGGCATTTGTCGAATTTGCAGCGCAGCTCCAAATCGATAAGTGGTTTGCAATTATTGGCGGCTCAATGGCAGGCATGCACGCTTTAGAGATGGTGATTGAGAATCCTGATGTCACACAGCGTCTAGCCATCTTGGCAGCTCCCCCTTACTCAACCGCCGACCAAATTGCACTGAATACCGTTCAGCTGGAGGCGATTCGCTCGGACAGCAACTTTGCCGATGGCAACTACTACGGAGCTAAGGCAGGATTTGGCCCACACAAAGGATTGGCACTAGCCAGGCGCATGGCGCTGTTGAACTATCGCTCCCCAAAGGAGCTAAACGACCGCTTTGGCCGCAGCTGGCAGTCCAAGGTCAGCCCGCTTACCGAAAAGGGTAAGTATGCGGTTGAGAGTTATCTTGATTTCCACGGAAACAAGTTTGTCCGACGCTTTGATGCCAACAGCTACATCACTTTGGTTTCTGCCATGAACTCGCACGATGTTGGTCGCGGCCGCGAATCGGTTGAGGCTGCGCTGAAAAAGATCAGCTGTCCGACTTTGGTATTGGGCCTTGATTCCGACCGACTTTTCCCACTTTCTGGGCAAGAGCTAATCGCAAAGCACATCTCTGGCGAACTTTACGGTGGTGGATTGCAAGTGATCCAAAGTGAATACGGACACGATGGCTTCCTGATTGAAATTGAGGAAGTTGGGCAAAGGCTTGCCGGTCTTCTAGCCCTCTAGGCTATGAGCGTGAATTTACTTCGCTCCAAAATTGCCGTTTCGTTCTTCTTTGTTTCTGGCGGCTCTTCCCTTGCCCTCTGGGCTGTGCACATCCCGCTAATCCAAGAAACCGTTGGCATTGACTACTCAACCCTCGGGTTGTTGTTGATGCTCTCCGGCATCGGTGGCTACATCGCTATGCAGTTCTCTGGCTGGATGATCGACCATATTGGAGCTAAGACTTCCACTCGGATTGGTGGAGTTGTAGTTGGACTGTCGCTTTTGGGTCCAGCATTCTCAACCTCCCCCTGGATGCTTGGGCTATCGATCATGGGTCTGGGTTTTGGTCTTGCCGGCATTGACGTCCCAATGAATGCATCAGCGCTGCAGGTTGAAAAGGTCAATAAAAAGGCGATCTTCACTTTCTTCCACCTCTTTTGGTCGGTCGGTGGCCTCTTGGGTGCCGGCATTGGCTTTGCAACCATTGCAGCTGGATTTGTGCAATCCCAGACCCTGCCGGTTTATGGTGCAATGCTCTCGATAATCGGATTTTTTATGGCGAGCTGGCTACTACCGGATGAGCCGGTTGCCAACCGCGATGACAAGGTGGCAAACAAGGCCGCTGGCAAGTCGAACCGCAGGGTGCTTGGTTTTGTCGTGCTAGCCGGTCTTATGGCAGCCGCCGGTGCAATCATCGAGGGAGTGGCCCAAGACTGGTCGGCACTGTATTTGAAGGACATTCAAAGCGTCTCGGCAGCTTTGGCTGCCTGGGGTCTTGCTGCTTTCAACATCGGCATGATCCTGGGTCGAATATTTATCGACCGAATTGTGGAGCAGCGCGGTCGAGGATTCGTGATTCGCTGGGGATCGCTGTTTAGCGCAGTTGCAATTGGCCTGCAGGCGATCGCTCCAAGTTTCGAACTATCGCTTTTCTTCTGGTTCCTTTTGGGTCTGGGTATCTCAGGTGTTGTGCCCCAGCTGTTTGCTGAGGCCGGTGAAATTGGTGAGGCTTCCCACTCCGGTAGAAACATGGCAAAGGTGGTTGGAATCACATATATCGGTGGACTCGCTGGACCATCGATCATTGGTCTTTTGACTCATTCGCTACCGCTTGAAGTTGCAATTGGGTGGGGCTCACTGCTCGGTATCTTTATCGTGCTTTCATATTCACAACTACAGAAACTTCCAAAATGAGCAAACTTTTTAGCCCCATCCAAATCCGCAACCTGACGGTAAAGAACCGGTTGTGGGTCTCTCCGATGTGCATGTACTCCTGCGAGAATCAAGACGGCGTCGTTGGCGATTTCCACCTGGTTCACCTAGGTGCTAGAGCGCTTGGTGGCGCAGGCTTGGTTATGGCAGAAGCGTCTGGTGTAAACGCCGAAGGGCGCATTACCCCATGGTGCCCAGGAATATGGTCAAACGAGCAGGTCGATGCTTGGGCGAAGGTGAATAAGTTCATTCACGAGCAGGGTTCTGCTACCGCGATTCAACTTGCTCACGCCGGCAGAAAAGCCAGCACCTATCGCATGCAGTCTGGTTCCGGCTCAGTGCCGCTTGATCAGGGTGGCTGGCAAAGTTACTCGGCAACCGATGAAGCCTTCACCGGTTATGCAGCTCCGCGCATGCTTGAGACGGAAGAGATTCCTGGATTGGTCGATGACTTTGCCAAGGCAGCAGTAAAGGCAGTTGATGCAGGTTTTGATGCCCTGGAGATTCACGCCGCTCACGGCTACCTGCTGCACCAATTCCTGAGCCCTCTAAGCAATCAAAGAACCGACCAATACGGTGGTTCGCTAGAAAACCGCGCAAGGTTCTTACTTGAGGTCTCCGAGAAAGTGCGCGCTGCAATCGGCGAGAGTGTGCCGCTGATGATTCGTTTTAGCGCAACCGATTATGTTGATGGCGGCTGGGACCAGGAGCAAACCAATCAGGTTGCCAGGTGGGCCAGTGAGGTCGGTGTTGACCTTTTTGATATTTCATCAGGCGGAATCGTCACCGGGGTCAAGATCCCAATCGGCCCTGGCTACCAGGTAAATCTTGCTGAATCGGTTCACGGTGCAACCGGTAGTGATGTTGCAGCCGTTGGCCAGATCACGAGCGCGGGCCAGGCAGAAGAGATTCTTCAGCGTGGCGAGGTGGATGTCATCATGGTTGGACGCGAGTTCTTGCGCGATCCGTTCTTAGGTCTTCGAGCCGCCCACGAACTGGGAGATGAGATTAACTGGCCGGTTCAATACGAACGCGGCAAGTGGCCTAACGCCTAGTAGCATCCTCAATCTCGCCAACTAGCTCCTCGATAATGTCCTCGAGGAATAGGCAGCCGGTAACGGTTCCATCCGCTGTAAAACTGCGCGCGATGTGAGCACCCGAGCGTCTCATTTGAGCAAGCGCATCCTCAAGCTCTGCAGTTTCCGGAATCGAAATCATCGGACGCAAACGCTTGGCTGGAAGTTTTTGCGCCATATCTTCTTCTGTGGCCGCAAGTGCATCCTTGATGTGCCAATAGCCAACGATGTCGCCGGAGATTCCAAGCACCGGATAGCGCGAGAATCCGTGCTCGCCAACTGCGAGCTGCAGATCCTTGGCGGTCGAATCGGTGCTCAGGGTGATTAGCTGATTAACCGGAACCGCAACATCCATAACCTTCTTCTCGGTGAACTCAAAGGCCTTCAAAATCGTGCCGGAGTCATCTTCCAGCGTTCCGTGACGAGCCGATTCGTTGACGATACCTTCCACCTCTTCGAGGGTGTAGGCGTTGTCTGCCTCATTGCGCGGGGTGAATCCAAAAAGTCTCAAAATCAAATTGGAGACCGCGTTCATGCTGACAACGATCGGGCTGACAAGCTTTGCCACAAAGTAAAGCATCGGAGCCAGCACCAAAGCCGCTCGGTCTGGGATGGCAATCGCGATGTTCTTTGGAAGCATTTCACCAAGCACAACGTGTAGATAGGTAACCAAAAGCAGAGCAGAGGTAAATGAAATCACCGAGGTTAGCTCATATGGAACGCCAATTGCCTTGAACGGCACCTCCAGCAGGTGGTGAATTGCAGGCTCTGCAATAAGCAAAATCAAAAGCGAGGAAACGGTAATGCCCAACTGCGCTGTCGCCAGCATGAGCGAGACCTTCTCCATTGCGCGCAAGGTGATTTTTGCTGCGGTATTGCCGGCCTCAGCCTTCGGCTCAATCTGCGCGCGGCGGGCTGAAATCACCGCGAATTCGCTACCGACAAAGAATGCATTTGCTGCTAGCAGCACAACCAACCAAATCAGGCCCTGAAGATCGCTATTCATCTTCCACCTCGATTGGTTCGAATCTGACTCGATCGACTCGTCGACCATCCATGCGAGTAACGGTTAGGAATCCAGCCGGGATTTTGACCTGGTCGCCGGTCTCCGGAATCTTCTCTAGCTCACTCATCATGAAGCCCGAGACGGTGTCGTAATCCTCATCCTCGGCAATAAATAGACCGTGCTCTCTAAGTTCTGCTGGTCGCAAAAGGCCCGAGAAAGCAAGCGATCCATCTGAGAAACGGGTAACCGAGCTTCGAGCCTTATCGTGCTCATCATCAAGATCGCCAACCAGCTCCTCGATCGCATCCTCAAGAGTCACGATGCCGGCGGTGCCGCCGTACTCGTCGATGACAACTCCGAATTGCAGGCCCTTGCCGCGAAGCTGAAGAATCAAAGCATCAAGCGGCATGGTTTCCGGAACCCTAAGCGGCTCTACCATAATTGCGCTAACTGGAACCTGCGCTCTGCGCTCCAGCGGAATCGTGATGGCACGCTTTAGGTGGACAACACCGACAATGTCGTCCTCATCTTCGCCGGCAACCGGGAAGCGAGAGTGTCCGGTGGTGCGAGCAAGCTCAATCAAATCGGCAGCGGATTCTTCTCTTGAGAGCGAGAACATCTTTGGCCTCGGAGTCATCACATCGTTCGCGTTTAGCGAGGAAAGTGCGATGGTCTTTTCGATAAGTTCTGCAGTGTCCTGCTCCAACGAGCCAAGGTGCGCGCTTCTTCGAATCAGAGAAGCCAGCTCCTCTGGGCTGCGGGCCGATGAAAGCTCTTCTTTTGGCTCAATGCCAAAGCGACGAACCAACCAGTTTCCGTTGGAGTTCAAAAAGCGAATAAGTGGACCAAATGTCCAAGTAAAGGCGACTTGAAAACCAACCACCAACTTCAATACCTTTAGCGGCTCGCTCAGCGCCATGTTCTTTGGCACCAGCTCGCCGATCAAAAAGCTAAAGATGGTGGCAATGGTCATGGCGATGGCAATGCCAATTGGTTGCAGCAGGTCTTCCCGAAGCCCCAGATCCAAAAGCCATGGACCCAAAAGCCTGGTTAGCGCAGGCTCAGCCACAAAACCAGTCAGCAGAGTGGTGAGCGTGATACCCAACTGGGCGGCGGAGAGGTGGGTTGAGGTCTTGATTACGGCCTTGATCGGAAGGTCCAGGCCTTTTTTACCCGAGTTCCGAAGTTTTTCTAGCTCAATTCGCTCAACGCTAATCAGAGAAAATTCGCTCGCTACAAAAAGTCCGGTGCCGATTGTTAGGAGAATGCCCAAGGCTAACAGCAGGTAATCGGACATCTACCGATCCTGGATTTCACTACGTTTACTGGGCTCCATATTCAACAAACACTATAGCCTCTGGCTCGGGTAGACTGGGGGTCGGTTTTAAAGTATTCGTTCAAAGGGGCACCCTTGTCGTCAACCGACAATCACTCATCCGAAGCAGATTTTGGCGCAAACGAATGGCTAGTTGCAGAAATGTACGGCCAATGGCTTGAAAACCCAGACTCGGTTGACCGGTCTTGGTGGCCAATTCTTGAGCGATACCAGCTCACCCAGCAACCTGGAGATGCTCCAGCAGCTACCCCAGCTCCTGTAACCCCAGCACCAGCGGTTGCAACCACCGACTCCACCGTGATTGCAAGCTATGACAGCTCGGCAGCCCCTGTGACCGAAGCCATCACCGTTCCAGTTGCCAGAGCATCGGTGACCAGTGCCGTAAACACACCGGTGCCAGCCAACCTGCCGGCCGCAACCGGAGCAATGTCAATTATTGACACTGAAGACGATAACCAGCCTGAGGTAAATGTGCTTCGCGGTATGGCGAAGACTTTGGCTTCAAACATGGATGCTTCGCTCTCGGTCCCAACCGCAACCAGCGTCCGCCAGGTAGCAGCCAAGCTTTTGATTGACAACCGAATTGTCATCAACTCACACCTCAAGCGCACCAGAGGCGGCAAGGTTTCCTTCACTCACCTCATTGGATATGCGGTAGTCCAGGCACTCAAGGCATTCCCAAGCCAGAACGTCTTCTACGACGAGATCGATGGCAAGCCGGCTGCGGTTACGCCAGCGAATATCAACTTCGGGCTTGCGATCGATATCCCTAAACCGGATGGCACCCGCGCACTTTTGGTCCCAAACATCAAGCGCGCTCAGCGCTTGAACTTTGCCGAGTTCCTAGTCGCTTACGAAGAGCTCGTGAAGAAGGCCAGAGACAACAAGCTCACCGCAGAAGATTTTGCGGGCACCACCATCTCTTTGACTAATCCAGGCGGAATCGGAACCGTTCACTCAGTTCCTCGACTAACCCGCGGCCAGGGCTGCATCGTTGGCGTCGGAGCTTTGGATTACCCAGCTCAGTTCCAGGGCATGGCAGAAGAGATGCTGGCCGAGCAGGGAATTGGCAAGATTCTGACCCTCACCTCAACCTACGACCACCGAGTTATTCAAGGTGCCGGTAGCGGTGAGTTCCTAAAGATCATCAACGAAATGCTTTTGGGTGAGCGTGGCTTCTACGACCAGATCTTCGCTGATATTCGAGTTCCTTACACCCCGGTGGTTTGGGCCAGTGACTTCCACTGGGATCTTGCAGATGAAAACGGCAAGAACACCCGAATTCAGGAGTACATCAATGCGTTCCGCGTTCGCGGTCACCTAATTGCCGATATCGACCCGCTTGAGTACCAGCAGCGCTGGCACCCGGACCTAGATATCCGCTCCTACGGACTAAGCCTTTGGGATCTAGACCGCACCTTCAAAACCGGTGGTTTTGGTGGTCGATCAAAGGCCAAGTTCCGCAACATGCTGGGTATTTTGCGTGACAGCTACTGCCGCACCATTGGTGTGGAGTACATGCACATTCAGGACCCTGCCGAGCGCAGCTGGTTCCAAGAGAAACTTGAGCTCCCATACCAAAAGCCAACCAAGGAAGAGCAGTTCAGAGTTCTGAACAAGCTAAACGAGGCAGAGGCATTTGAGACTTTCCTGCAGACCAAGTTCGTCGGGCAGAAGCGTTTCTCGTTAGAAGGTAGCGAGTCGCTGATTCCGTCGCTGGACGAGATTCTGCAGCAGGCAGCTCACGCCGGCATGAGCGAGGTTGCAATTGGTATGGCGCACCGCGGTCGCCTAAACGTGCTCACTAACATCGCGGGTAAGACCTACGGTCAGGTGTTCCGCGAGTTTGAAGGTTCTACCGATCTCAACAGCGTTCAGGGCTCGGGAGATGTGAAGTACCACATGGGCACCGAGGGTGTTGCATCCTTTAGCGATGGCACTTCCGTGAAGGTTTCACTGGCCGCAAACCCATCTCACCTAGAAGCGGTAAACCCGGTTCTTGAGGGAATCGTTCGCGCCAAGCAGGATGCTCTGGGCAACCCAGAGACCTACCCGGTGCTTCCGGTTCTAATCCACGGAGATGCAGCATTCATTGGCCAGGGCGTTGTCCCAGAGACCATGCAGATGAGCCAGCTTGAGGGTTACAAGGTTGGTGGCACAATCCACATCGTGGTGAATAACCAGGTTGGATTTACCACCTTGCCAAAAGACTCCAGAACCTCGGTTTACTCAACCGATGTGGCCAAGGCGATTCAGGCCCCAATCTTCCACGTCAATGGTGATGACCCTGAGGCAGTGGTTCGAGTTTCCAAGTTGGCATTTGAATACCGTCAGGAATTCAAGAAGGACGTAGTGATCGACATCGTTTGCTACCGCCGCCGCGGCCACAACGAGGGCGATGACCCTTCGATGACCCAGCCGCTGATGTACAACCTGATCGAGCACAAGCGCAGCGTTCGCACCCTGTACATGGAGAACCTAATCGGTAGGGGCGACATCACTCAGGAAGAGTTTGATGCCGCCAACTTGCAGTTCCAGCAGAGCTTAGAGCAGGCATTTATCGATGTCCACGAAGCTATGAGTAGGCCGGTAGAGCTGCAAGAGCGCCCAGCTGGCATTGGTACCACCGCGAGCGAGAAGCAGCAGTTGGTTCGCCCAACGGCCATCGCCAAGGAAATGGTTGAGGCCATTGGTAATGCTCACGCAAACCAGCCTGAAGGTTTCAGCGTTCACCCAAAGCTTGCTCAGCTCCTACAAAAGCGCGTTGAGATGAGCCGTGAGGGTGGCATCGACTGGGGATTCGGTGAGCTTTTGGCATTTGGTTCGCTACTGGTTGAGGGCGTAAAAGTTCGGCTATCCGGCCAGGATGCTAGACGAGGCACCTTCGTGCAGCGTCACGCATCTTTCCACGATCGCCTAACCGGCCAGGAGTGGATGCCACTGCAGTACATCTCCGAGCAGCAGGCCAGGTTCCAGGTCTACAACTCGCTGCTGAGCGAATATGCGGTGATGGGCTTCGAGTACGGCTACTCGGTCGAAGATCCAAACTCACTAACCCTTTGGGAAGCCCAGTTCGGTGACTTCGTGAATGGTGCCCAGACCGTGGTGGATGAATTCATTTCGTCTGCCGAGCAGAAGTGGAACCAGTTCTCATCATTGGTATTGCTATTGCCTCACGGTTACGAGGGTCAGGGTCCTGACCACTCATCAGCAAGAATCGAGCGTTTCTTGCAGCTGTGTGCTGAGAACAACATGACCGTTGCTCAGCCATCAACCCCGGCATCGCACTTCCACCTGCTTCGTCGCCAGGCATTTACCTCGCCAAAGCGTCCTTTGATTGTCTTCGCCCCTAAGTCGATGCTTCGCCTAAAGGCTGCATCCTCTGCGGTTGAGGACTTTACGACCGGTAGCTTCCGTCCAGTAATCAATGACGAGCAAAACCTCGATGCCTCAAAGGTCACCAAGGTGCTGTTCTGCTCGGGCAAGGTCTACTGGGATCTATTGGCTGAAAGCCAAAAGCGCAATGACGGCCAGACCGCAATCGTTCGTGTTGAACAGCTCTACCCAACTCCGGTTGCAGAGATGCAGGCTGCCACCGCACAGTTCCCGAACGCTCAGTTGCGTTGGGTTCAGGATGAGCCGCTAAACCAGGGTCCTTGGACCTACATGGGTCTGTTCATGCCTAAGTACGGCATCAACTTCACTCCGGTTGCAAGACCAGCTTCGGCATCTCCTGCATCTGGTTCTGCTAAGCGTCACGCAGCCGAGCAGGCTGACCTGGTCCAGCGAGCATTCCAGGACTAATGCGCTCTCTACGGGTTGTTATCTTGGGTGATGAGTTACTCACCGCATCTGGCGACCCCAAGGGACTTGGCTGGTTAGGCCGTGTGCAGGCTAGATTGCCGCAGGGTGAGGATGTTGCATTCTTCCCGCTGGCAATGGTGGGTGAGAGCACCTCTGACCTATTAGAGCGCTGGAGAAGCGAAGCAATGCCTCGTTTTACCCCGCAAACCGAGAACTACCTGGTTTTGGCACTCGGCTCTCAGGACGTCAAGGCTCAGGTCACGATTTCCAGATCCAGATTGAACCTGGCTTCACTGTTGGACGATGCGCTGCGCGAGGGCGTAAAGGTTTTTGTGGTTGGACCAACTCCATCGGGAGATCCAGAGACAGATCACGAAATCGAGCACCTGTCAGCAGGTTTCGAGGACGTCGTAAGAAGACGCCAAATTCCGTATGTTGATTGCTTTAAGCCGCTTCGCGAGCACGAGGGTTGGCAGCAGGAAACCAGCGCAAACCCGAGAGGCCTACCCGGACAGGTTGGCTATGGATTGGTTGCTTGGTTGGTGCTAAACCGCGGTTGGTTTGAGTGGCTGGGACTTACTGAGCCACAAGATCAGTCGTGAACCTGAACTTCGCGTAGTCGCTGCATAACGCGCTGGGCTAGCTCTTCGGCTGGAGCCTCATCGCAGGAGCGCTGGATTACCTGGTTGAAAACAACCTCAATGTCGTAGTGCTCTTCGCAAGACTCACAGTTGGCAAGGTGGGCGGTGATGTCCTCTTGCTGGCCGGTTTGCATCTGGGCGTGGAGGAACTCGTGCACGTTGCGCTTGACGTCTTCGCAGTCAACTGGATTCACTTTTCCTCCTCCTCAACTCGGTAACCTTCTTGCTTTGCATAATCTGTCAACAAAGTTTTCAGCATTTTCTTCCCGCGATGCAATCTGGACATTACGGTTCCCACCGGAGTATCCATAACTTCGGCTATTTCGGCGTATGGCAAACCCTCTACCACCGCGTAATAAACCACCATTCTGAACTCGTCAGGAATCTGATCTAGTGCGTCGCGGATGATTTTAGACGGCAGATTATCCATCGCAACCGCTTCTGCGCTGCGTGTGTTGGAGGTAGTGAGTGACTCCCCCATTCCAACCTGCCAGTCCTCTAAATCATCCAGCGCGGTCTTGGCTTGGTCCTTGGCGCGCTTGTTGTAGAGGTTGATGTGGGTGTTGGTCATGATTCTAAAAAGCCAGGCTTTTAGGTTCGTGCCCTGCTCAAACTTTCCCCAAGCGCCATAGGCCTTAGCAAAAGTCTCCTGAACCAAATCCTCCGCGTCGCTTGGGTTACGGGTCCAGCGCAGCGCAGCACCGTAAAGCTGTGGCATTAGAGGGAGGGCTTGGGTTTCAAACGAGATTAGTTTCTCGGACTTGGGATTCTGCATTTGAACCCAGTCTATTGGGGTTTTGTTGGTTGGGCAGAGTAAAGCCCGGTCGAACAGTTGCAATGCGTATTAGGACGTGAGAAGTTCCAGAGGGCAGGATTCGTTGAGATTAGGTATCTTTGACCTAATGACTTCTTTGCACCCGTATTGGCCAGCCCCCCAAGGGCAAAACATCAGTGCCACGGTTGCCCTTCCCGGTTCAAAATCACTCACTAATCGCGAACTTCTTCTGTCTGCCATTGCCAGCGAACCAACTCTTTTGATTGCACCTTTGGTGTCAAGGGATTCACAACTGATGATCTCGGCCCTTGAGTCGTTGGGTATTGAGTTTGAGTGGCAGGGCAATGATCTTTTGGTTACCCCGAAGCCCCTTATGGGTCCAGCAACTATAGATTGCGGCCTAGCCGGAACCGTGATGCGCTTTGTGCCACCACTGAGCATGCTCGCAACCGGTGAAATTGCCTTTGACGGAGACGAGGGTGCAAGGCGTCGCCCGATGCAAACCACCATCGATTCCATTCGAGCTCTAGGCATAGAGGTCACTGCAGAATCTGACTCGCTTCCTTTCAAGGTTCACGGAACCGGCAAAGTGCTAGGTGGCGAACTTGCAATTGACGCATCTTCCTCCAGCCAGTTTGTTTCGGGACTGCTTTTGGTGGCCGCCAAATTCGAGCAGGGTTTGACACTTCGGCACACCGGTGAGGAATTGCCATCGCTGCCACATATTGAAATGACGCTTGAGACACTGCGTCAGCGTGGGGTGGATGCCAAAACCATCGATGAGCGCACCTGGCGGGTTGAGCCGGGTTTTATTTCTGGTGGGCGAAAGGTAATTGAGCCGGATCTTTCCAACGCCGGGCCATTTCTCGCAGCCGCAATGGTTGCAGGTGGCAGTGTTCGTATCCCAAATTGGCCCAAGGTCACAACCCAGGTTGGAGCGGAGTTTGAAAGAATTCTGCCGATGATGGGCGCTAAATGCGTGCTTGAGGGTGACGTTATGACCATTTCTGGAGATGGCAAAATCCACGGCATCGATATCGATCTTTCAATCGGAGGAGAACTGGCTCCGGTTATTGCGGTGCTAGCCGCACTGGCAGATTCACCAAGTCGAATTACCGGTATTGCTCACCTGCGTGGTCACGAAACCGACCGACTTAGCGCGCTGACTAATGAGCTAAACAACCTTGGCGGAGATGTCAGCGAGTTGGAAGACGGTCTTGAAATTCGCCCCGCCAAATTGTCAGGCGGTAAGTGGCAGAGCTATGAGGATCACCGCATGGCGACCGCAGGCGCAATTCTTGGACTTCGAATTCCAGGCATAGAGGTTGAGAACATCGCCACCACCTCAAAGACCATGCCGGAATTCACAAAACTCTGGCAAGACATGTTGGACGCTAAATGACCTGGATGTTTGAGCCGGGTCCAGGCATGGACCTCGATGAGGATGATGTTCGAATCCGCCCCAACCCAAAGGGTTCTAAACCCAGAACCAAACGACGTCCAACTCACGATGACGCTCTAATGGGCATGGTGCTGGAAGTTCACCTGGCGCGCTACAAGGTTTTGACCGAGGATGGCCGCGAAGTGCTTGCTACCTTGGCCAAAGAGCTTCGAAACAAAGGTTGCGTTACCTGCGATCGGGTCGCACTGGCTGGAGAAGTCTCCGACCAAAAAGGCACCCTGGCCAGAATTGTCAGGATCGAACCTCGCACCACGGAGCTCACTCGCTCAAGCGATGAGAGTGATACCGGAGACCAGACCATCGTTGCCAATGCAGATCAACTTGCAATTGTTATGGCTGCTACCAACCCGGAGCCAAAACCTAGATTGGTAGATCGCTATTTAGTTGCAGCGATGCACGCTGGCCTCAAGCCAATTTTGATCATGACCAAGTGCGACCTCACGGACCCGACAGATTTTATTGAGGGATTCGATGGCTTTGACCTAAAGGTGATTAGGCACTCACAAGACAAGCCAGACCTTGAGGCTCTTGAGGAACTTCTTGCGGGCAAGACCACTGTTTTTGTTGGCCACAGCGGTGTCGGCAAGACATCTTTGATCAACCTTTTAGCCCCGGACTATGTCCGAGCGACCGGCGAGGTCAACGAGGTAACCGGTAAGGGTAAGCACACCTCGAGTTCCGCCAAAGCGATTCCGGTTCGAGATGGCTGGATTGTAGACACCCCGGGCGTTAGAACCTTTGGTCTTGCGGGCATTGATGCGATTGGGCTTCTCAAGGGCTTTGCGGATCTCGATTCAGC
This sequence comes from Microbacteriaceae bacterium, assembly GCA_027487865.1. Taxonomy (GTDB): domain Bacteria; phylum Actinomycetota; class Actinomycetes; order Actinomycetales; family Microbacteriaceae; genus Aquiluna. Next base: position 453,874 of record JAIYCT010000003.1, on the reverse strand, counting down.
GAGCGCCGAGTGCCCGAGAGACTGCTCTCACTTAGCTGACTCCCCAGACTGCGAGTTGGATGTTGCGGTGGAGGCTGGAAAGCTTTCGGCATCGAGACTTGATTCTTTCCGGCGACTGGTCTTGGCAATTGGGTCGATAGATTAAGCCTGATGATTAAAGATCTAGACCTTGCCCTCAAGATGGCCGACCACGCTGATGAGATTTCACTCAAGCGCTTTCGCTCCCTGGGCCTTTTGGTCGAAACAAAACCAGATCGCTCACCCGTAACAGATGCTGATCGAGCAGTTGAGGTCGAACTTCGCTCGATTGTTGCCGATTACCAACCAACCGACAGCTTTATTGGCGAAGAGTTTGAGAACACCGGATCTTCGAACCGAAACTGGATCGTTGACCCAATCGATGGCACCGCTAACTACCTAAGGGGTGTGCCGATTTGGGCCACTTTGATTGCCTTGCGAGTTGATGGCGTTATCACCACCAGCGTGGTTTCAGCGCCAGCTCTCGGCAGGCGCTGGTGGGCACAGCGTGGCAACGGCGCGTTCACCATGGACCTAGACGGCAGCGTGCGCTCGCTTCAGGTTTCAAAGATTTCCAAGCTCGAAGACTCTTCAATTTCTTACAACAGCCTGCAGCTTTGGGACCAGAGCGACAAGCTTCCTCAGCTGATTGACCTAAGCCGTAAGGTTTGGAGAACCAGGGCCTATGGCGATTTCTACAGCTATATGCTGCTTGCCGAAGGAAGCCTTGACTTGGTGGCAGAGCACGGATTGCAGATCTATGACATCGCAGCTCTAGTTCCGATTGTCGAGGAAGCCGGAGGCAAATTTAGTGACCTTTCGGGCCCGCTTACTGAAGATAGTTCTTCGGTTATGGCATCTAATGGTTTGCTGCACGACCAGTTCCAGCAAGCACTCAAGTGAGAACTCAAAACCAAGCCCGCTTTTTAGCAATCGCAACGATTGCCCTGTTGGCAATAAACCTTAGAACTGCCGTTAGCTCAATTAGCCCGGTTGTGAGCTACATCCAGCAGGACATCTCACTGCCGATCGTCACCATTGGACTTTTGGGAATTGCAGCTCCGCTGTCTTTTGCAATTGCCAGTTCACTTAGCTACCGTCCGGCAAGGCTCTTAGGTGTCGAGAAGACCCTGATGCTCACGGTGTTGATGATCATCCTGGGGCATCTTTTGAGGGCATTCTCCTGGGATTCCACGGCACTGTTCTTTGGCTCGCTGTTGAGCCTTTTGGGTATGGGCATCGGCAATGTGCTACTGCCGGTGATGGTTCGCAAATACTTTCCAAACCGAGTTGGTTTGGTCTCGAGTTTTTACCTAACCCTCACAGCGCTATCGGCAACCATGGCGTCGTTTGTTGCGGTGCCAATCTCTGAGGTAGCGGGTTGGAGATTCTCACTCGGGCAGTGGGCAATTTTGGCGTTTTTGACAATTGCTCCACTGGGCTTCCTGCTTGGTAACTCAAGACCGGAGATAAAGGCTGAGAAGGTGGCGGGCAATAAGGCCATTTGGCGCTCCCCGACGGCTGTTTCGATTGCGTTTATGCAGTCTGTAACGGCAATCATCGGTTACGTATCTTTCGCGTGGCTGCCGCTGATCCTGGTTGAACACCAGGGCGTGAGCGTTATCGAAGGTGGACTGCTCTTGAGCCTTTTTGCTCTGATTGGGCTGCCGATTTCGTTGATTATGCCGATTCTCAGTACGCGCTACCCGAAATCTCAGAGCTTGATAGTTTGGTTTTCGTTTGCCACTGGTGTCATCGGAACACTGGGCTTCCTGTTCGGAGATTCTTCGCTGACCTGGCTCTGGGTAATCGCATTCGGATTTGGGCCCTCCATGTTTCCACTGGCCCTAACGCTGTTCAATCTTCGATCTCGCGAGCGCTCGACGGTTCTGGCAGTGAGCGCATTTGGACAGGGCGTTAGCTACACCACCGCTTCCCTCGCCGTGTTTCTAGTGGGAGTACTCAGAGAGATCACTGGCGCCTGGGACGCAGGTCTGTGGCTTTTGTTTGGATCTTGCCTAATTGCAATCCCGGTAGCCCTGCAAATCCGCAAGGGCCAAATGATTGACGATGAACTAGTTCGCTAGTTAGCGAACTCAACTCCAACTGCCGAGCACTTCTCACCAATAGAGGCAGTCAGCTCCGCAACCTTGGCCTTGGCGGTTTCTACCGATTCGGCAGATTCCACAATTGCGACCAGATCAGCCAGGTCTTGAGATAGCCCCGAGGAGAGCACGCCCCTAACCTGCTCGCCGATAAGCGCATCGACCTGTGAGATTAGACCGGAGTCAACTAGCCCCTCCTGGTAGGCGGCAGCGGTTGCGGTCAGGGTCGATTCCATCGCGGTGCAGGCAGCCGCATCGGCAGCTGCGCTGACAAGGGCTTCTGGGCTGCAAGCAGTCAGGGTGAGGGTGGAAATAATGGCGGCGGAGGCGATCAGGATTCTCATAGCTTCCGAACCTATTTGAGAAACCTTATAAAAATCTGAGAGCCACGCGGAAACTATCGGTAACTCAAGGAAGGTTTGCCACCTTGCGGGGTTAAACTTCCTTGGTTTGCAAGTCTGGAGAAAAATGCGGGTCTATAACAACATCACCGAGATTTTCGGTAACACGCCTTTGGTAAAGCTAAATCGAGTTCTCGATGGAGCCAAGGCGAATGTCTATGCCAAGTTGGAGTTCTATAACCCTTCTTCCAGCGTGAAGGACCGTCTAGCCATTGCCATGGTCAACGCTGCCGAGGAATCTGGTGAGCTAAAGCCAGGTGGAACAATCATCGAGGCCACCAGCGGTAACACCGGTATCGGTCTTGCCATGGTTGGAGCCGCTCGCGGTTACCGCACCATCATTGTGATGCCGGACTCGATGAGCCTAGAGCGCAAAATCTTAATTCGCGCCTACGGTGCCGAGCTTGTGCTCACTCCGGCAGCCTTGGGCATGAAGGGTTCGGTTGCTCACTCAGAAGAGCTCGGTCAGCAAATTCCAGGGGCAGTTTTGGTTCGTCAGTTTGATAACCCAGCGGGCCCAACGATTCACCGCGAGACCACAGCCGAGGAAATCTGGCGTGACCTTGACGGTCAGGTCGATGCCCTGGTTGCGGGCAGCGGGACAGGCGGAACCATTACCGGAACCGGTCAGAGACTTAGAGAACTAAACCCAAACGTCAAGATCTTTGCGGTTCAGCCGGCATCTTCACCACTTCTCACCGGCGGCGAAGCAGCCGGTCACCCACTTGCTGGAATTGGCCCAAACTTCATCCCATCAATCTTGGACACCACTGTTTATGACGAGGTGCTCTCATCTTCAAACGGCGACGCGTTTGAGTACTCTCGTCGAGTCTCTGCCGAAGACGGCATCCTTGCGGGAATCTCCTCGGGCGCTGCGGTCTGGGCAGCGCGCGAGGTTGCTCACCGCGAAGAGTTCGCCGGCAAGAACATAGTGGTAATCATTCCATCGTTCGGAGAGCGCTACGTATCGTCAACTCTCTACCGTGACCTGCAAGAGGAATACCAAACCAAACAGTGAGAATCTTTGAGGACATCAAGGTAGGACTTGAGCGCGATCCCGCAACACGCAGCGCGCTCGAGCTAATTCTCACGTCTCCAGGACTTCATGCCGTCTGGGCGTACCGCATCGCTCATGGGATGTGGAAGCTAAAGCTTCGCATTCTCAGCCGCATGCTCTCGAACTGGGCAAAGTTTTGGACCGCAATCGAGATTCACCCTGGCGCAGTAATTGGCCGACGTTTTGTGATTGACCACGGAGTGGGCGTTGTAATTGGCGAGACTGCAATCATCGGTGAAGACGTTCTGATGTATCACGGCGTAACCCTTGGTGGAAAGACCTTGGAGGCAGTGAAGCGTCACCCGACCATCGGCGACAGAGTGACTTTGGGTGCCGGTGCAAAACTTATCGGCAACATCACCATCGGTAATGACTGTGCGGTGGGTGCAAATGCTGTGGTCACCAAGAGCATGCCGGCTGGAACCGTTGCAGTTGGCTTCAACGCAAGGTTGCTGAATCTAACCGGTGACGAGTTCTACGTAATTTAGTTTTCCGCTGTTCTTGAAGTACAGGCATGACCAGTTTTTATCAATACCAACCTGCCTAGTGCCCTGCACCCCAGCTTGCCTCATGATCTTCCAAGTCATATCTCTAGATAGATCAGTTCCGAGGTGGGGCTTCTTTGGGTAGAAAACCCAAAACGTCAGCTTGCGTTCCCAAAGCATTTTGAGATCTGCCGCAGCCTTCTCGAGCTGAGCAGAGTTCTCAACAAAGTACAACAGGGCGGAAGACTTGCCCTCGGCAACCAGCTCGGCTGCTGCCTCCAGGGAGGCGGCCCAGGGATGAATATCTCCCAGGTCAACATCTGCAGGAAGATTCACGCACGGTACCTGTATGCCGTCAGCAAGGAACATTTTCTTCGAAAGAGTCACGGAGAAATAGTAGGCAAACTTAAGTTTGTTTACCTGCCGTTAACCAAAGAATTCACTTAGTAAAGCTTGCGGTCCAAATCTGGACATTTCTCGCTGAACTCTTTGAGTCTCAGTTCTACTAGCTTCGAGGACGCAATTCCGCGACCATTGGGCAAACAAATGGGTCTACGTTGTTGCTTAGACCGACCTTGTTCAGGTGCTGCATGATCACCTTGTAGCTGGAGAGCAAGTTCATCTCAACCAGCGTGACGTCGTTCTGACGGCAGTACTCGGAAACTATCGCGTGAGTCTTTCGCAAGAACGGTCTGGCCATCGAAGGGAACAGGTGGTGTTCAACCTGGTAGTTCAATCCACCCATCAGGTTGTCCTTCAGCCAGCTGCCCTTGATGTTGCGAGAGGTTAGCACCTGGCGGGAGAAGAAGTCCAAGCTGGAATCTTTCTCAACCAACGGCATGCCCTTGTGGTTAGGAGCAAAGGCTGCCCCCATAAAGAAACCAAAGCTCATCATCATTACAAACCACATAGCCACTGCCCAAATTGGACCAAACATGATCGCCAGCACAACGTAAGGTGCGAACTGACGAATCAGCATTAGCGAGAATTCCAAAACTCGAATACCAATGGAGCGATCTTTACGACCCATCCCGGCTACCGAGTCCAATAGCAAGTCAAAACCGGTGAACAGCAACAGCAGTGGGAACAGGTAACCCTGGCGGTCAGAGAACCAGCGCTCGATACCCTTCTTGGACATTTTTGATTCGGTTGTGAAACTCAAAACACGAATCGCAATATCTGGATCCTCGCCAATTTGGTTTGGTCGCTGGTGGTGCTTATTGTGCTTTTTTAGCCAAAAGCCGTAGGACAAACCTGCAAAGAGATTGGCCAGAATCAAACCGGTCCAGTCGTTTAGCTTGTTATTCCTAAAGATCTGTCGGTGGGCTGCCTCGTGGGCGATAAAGCCGTACTGAGCGCTCATTACGCCGAGCAGCGCCACGATTGCGAAAGCCAGGACCATCCACCAACCGTTGAGAGTTGCTGCCCAGGCTAGAAAGCCAGCAACGGTCCACAAAGCGGATGCAATTACGCTAATGACGACTAGTCGAATGATGTAAAAGCTTGGTTTCTTCTTGAGGTAGCCAGCGTCTCGAACCAGGTTTAGCACCTGGGAGAAATTGGAGTGAGTACCGGTAAGAGTTGCAGTCATTTACAGAGTCTATGCGAAGGTCCTGTTACCCATACCCCGACACAGCAAACTCACTGCTTATAAGAATCGACTTCGATTTCGACCAGCATTTGAGGGTTTATGAACCTAAGCCCTGCCAGCATGGTTAGAGCTGGTCGGATCTCACTAAAAAGTTCGCCGTTCGCCTTACCGGCGCCATCCATATCGCTCTCGTTGGCCAGGTAAATTCGGATTCGGATTATGTCCTGGAGTGAGTGACCAGCCTGTGCAAGGGCCTTCTCGATGATTCCAAAAGCCACCTTGGTCTGACCATAGGCATCGCCCTCGTGTTGCAATTTGCCATCAACGGTCGCGGTGGTTCCCGCAACATGAACAAACGGTCCGGTCACTGTGGCTCTGGAGTAACCAACCACCGACTCCCAAGGACCACCTGATGAAATCAATTTGTCTGCCGCCATGTGCCGCTCCTTCAAATCTAGAATGCCAAGAATAGCGGCCAAATAGGCGGGGATTTACCGTCCCGCTTTCAGGCTGGAGTCGTGGTCGACTCCCTAGAGCTCATCTTTCATCTGAGTGAAATATGGAGTGAGCTTTTCATAGAAGCTGGTTGTGGAAAGGCCATAAGTCTTTTGGAAATTTGCCTCCCAGTCGGAAGACGATTCAAAAGACTTGTACAGTTCAGAAAATTTGTCGTGACCATACACACTTACCAATACTTCGCTGGCATAGCTCCCCAGCAGGTAGGCAAGGGCTGTGCTCGATGAACCTCGTGCACCGACCTCAATGAGCTTCATTAGCTGCACAGTGCTCGAAGCGCTTGCTGAGCTCATTACTTCCTTGAGGTTTTTGCTTTGGAAGTTGATAGAAACCAGAGAACTAGCGTCGCTAGCAAACTGGCGGTGCATGCCTTTTCGGATTGACTTAGAGATGTCCGCGGGGAAGTATCCGGTGGCCTCGCCGTAAAACTGAGCACTTCCCTCTAAGAGCCACAGTGGCATTGAGTAAATATTTAAGCTGGACAACTTTATCTGGGCAAGGTGGGTGAACTCATGACCCGCGGTGGACTTATTCCAACCATTTCGATCCAGCATCATGCCTTGTTCAAAAACATAGGCACCATTTCGTCCCGTGGTTGCGGTTGCGTTTCCGCAGAAGTTCAGAGTGCAGCTTGCGTTGATGCTGGACCATTCAACGGGATTGCCCGATTCGGATCGGTAGGTGGTTGCGGCCCATTCCAAATCTGGCTGAACGTACCAAATGATTGTGACACGATCGGTTGGACTAAAGGCAGGTCCCCAAAGGTCAATGGCCTTCTGCAGATTCAGCTTGACGGAATCCACGGCGCCCTCAGAAACGTTGGCCCCAACTAGGTACTTCACGTTTAGAGCGCTGGTTCCATTTTTCACGAGAGACTCGGCGACCGATGCTCTCGAGAAGTCGTAAACAGCTTTCGCATCAAGGCTGTCCAGGGTTGGTTTCGCAACAGGTGTTGGAGTCGGGGTCGGTGAAGGGGTTGGCTTTTGTATGGTTACGGGCTTGTTCCATAATGATTTCTTACCGGTCTTGACACAGGTGTACTTCTTGGTTCCCACTACCTGAATCTTGCCGACCGGCTTACAAACCGCCCCGGTTTTTGGAGCAGGAGCGGGTTTTGGCGCAGCTCCCGAGCTAATCGGCGCGATAGAAAATGCGAGGACCGTTGCAAGAACCAGTCCCAGAATTCTCTTCACGATGTCCCCCGATGTTGACATTCAAAATACAGGAACTAGACGTTGAAGCGGAACTCCACCACGTCGCCGTCGTTCATAACGTATTCCTTGCCCTCCATACGGACCTTGCCTGCAGCCTTGGCATCAGCCATTGAGCCTGCTGCATCGAGATCTGCAAAGGAGACAACCTCTGCCTTGATAAAGCCGCGCTCGAAGTCGGTGTGGATTACACCGGCTGCCTGCGGAGCCTTCCAGCCCTTGCGGATGGTCCATGCGCGAGACTCTTTTGGACCTGCGGTTAGGTAGGTCTGAAGTCCAAGGGTCTGGAATCCAACGTGAGCGAGCTGGTCAAGACCAGATTCTTCTTGACCAAGCGACTGCAATAGCTCCTGTGCCTCATCGTGGCTGAGGTCAATCAACTCGGACTCGACCTTGGCGTCTAGGAACACTGCCTGGGCCGGCGCTACCAGAGCTGCAAGCTCGGCACGCTTGGACTCGCTGGTCAGAACTGCCTCGTCGACGTTGAACACAAACAAAATTGGCTTTGCGGTTAGCAGACCCAGGTCCTTGATTGGGCCGAGGTCCACCTTGCTCAAGGAGAGCGGAGTGCCGTCGTTTAGAACTTTCAGTGCTTCATCGATGGTTTCTAGGACCTCAGGCTCAGTCTTTTTGCCCTTGACCTCTTTTTCAACACGAGGTCTGGTCTTCTCCAGGGTCTGAAGATCGGCCAGGATCAGCTCGGTGTTAATGGTTTCAATATCGCTCTTGGCATCCACCTTGCCGTCAACGTGGACCACGTCTGAGTCTGCAAAGCCACGCACCACCTGGGCAATGGCATCTGCCTCACGAATATTCGCTAGGAACTGGTTGCCCAATCCTTCACCTTCGCTTGCACCTCGAACGATGCCTGCGATATCCACAAAGGACACTGGAGCAGCCAAGATGCGCTCAGATCCAAAAATCTCAGCTAGCCGAGTGAGCCTGGCATCTGGAAGGTTCACGACACCAATGTTTGGCTCGATGGTTGCGAACGGGTAGTTCGCCGCTAGAACGTTGTTCTTGGTCAGTGCGTTGAAGAGGGTCGACTTGCCAACATTTGGCAGTCCCACGATTCCGATAGTTAAGGCCACCGCGAAAGCTTATTGCCTCATAATTGCCTGATGGCCTTGGACTTTACGGCAATTGACTTTGAAACCGCGAACGGATCTCCCGCATCCCCTTGTGCGGTGGGCTTAGTGAGGGTTCGAGACGGTGAAATTCAAGAGTCACTCTCAATGTTGTTTCAGCCACCTTTTCCAAATAATTGGTTTCACGAGGGAAATATCCGGGTCCACGGGATTCACCCAGAAGATGTAATTGATGCTCCGAACTGGGAAGACGTTCTTCCGGATCTTTTGCTTTTCACCGAGGGACTGCCATTTGTGGCACACAACGCATCCTTTGATATGGGAGTGCTTAGAGCATCCGCGGAGGCGGTCAGCTTTGACCTGCCGGATCTCAGCTATGCGTGCAGCCTGTTGATGGCAAGGCGAACCTATGCGCTGGAAAGCTACCGACTAAACGCCGTGGCGTATGCGATTGGTCACGAGGAATTCAACCACCACGATGCCCTGGCAGATGCCGATGCCTGCGCAAGAATTGTCATCCACATGGCCGGTCGTCACGAGGCCGAGACTATGGATGACCTTTTGAAAGCGACCCGGCAGGTGCTGAAACCGCTAAATGTCTGACGCCACTGCGATACTTCAAGCATGGAATTTCAGATTTGGATTGTTCTTAACGCGCTCATTATCGGAGTGGTGCTCGGAGCCATTTTTGGTTACGTATTCGGCAAGCGCAAAGCGGTAACTGCTAGCCCGGAGCTGGCAAGCAAGATCGCGGCGCTGGAAGCCACCGAGGTTGAGCTTCGAACTCAACTTGCCAAAGCAGATCTTTCCTTGGAGCAGCAGCGCATGCAGCAAGACCAAGAGAATAAAGTGCTGGTCCAGCTAGCCCCGGTGAAAGAACAGCTCACCAAGATGGGTGAGGTGGTTGCAAACCTCGAGAAAGAACGTGCCAGTCAGTTCAATACCATTTCCGAACAGCTCAGAAATGCTGTTCAGAGTGACGAAACACTTCGCAAGCAAACTCAGCAACTTGCCCAAGCCCTGAGTTCCAACTCCCTCAGAGGTGTCTGGGGCGAAACTCAACTCAGAAAGCTGATCGAGCTTTCAGGACTGATCAAGCATGCAGATTTCTCCGAGCAGGTGACCATCACCACCGAGGCCGGTCCCGGTCGAGTCGATGTTGTAATCAATTTGCCAAGTGGCAAAAAACTCGCCATCGATAGCAAGGTGCCCTTCAACTCCTACCAGGAGGCGAGTGCGATCTCGGAGTTGGCAACCGGAGAGGAACTAGCAAGGCGCGAGCGCCTGCTGGATGAGCACGTCAAGGCCTTCCGCAAACACATCGACGATCTTGGGTCCAGGCAGTATTGGACCGGGCTCGATTCATCGCCAGATTTCACGATTTGCTTCGTGCCAAGCGAATCACTGCTGTCTGCGGCCCTAGAAAGCGATGCTGGCTTGTTGGAGTATGCCTTCAAGAAGAACGTTGCGGTCGCATCTCCGGTGACGCTCTACTCGGTGCTAAAAACCATCAGCCACATTTGGCGCCAAAATGCCGATGAGACTCAGCTGAAGACCCTGCTAAAACTCGGTAAAGAGCTGTATGAGCGAGTTGGCAAAATTGCCCAGTTGGCAGACAAGCTTGGGCGATCGATGACCACCAGCGTCAAGGACTACAACACTTTTGTTTCGTCACTTGAGACCAGAATGCTGGTCACAGCAAGACGCCTAAACGACCTAGACGAGAACGAACTCGGCATCGAGACAATCGAGGCTCCAAAGGAAATCACCGAGGCTCCTTCAACAATTACCGCCAAGGAGATCGAAGGCTAGCCTTAGATGAGGGTTTATTGGCTATAGTGATTTCGGCGCCTACAACGATGTGAGTGCAAACTATGTTTTTCTCACATCTAGGAGCCCCTGATGGCTGGCATAAAATCGCCAATCGTTACTCTCACACCATCTCCAACGCTGGATCGAACCTACTTCGTAAAGAATTTGGTCGAAGGCGGGGTCAACCGCGCTGAGCGCGTTGGCGAGGAGCTTGCCGGTAAGGGCATCAACGTATCTCGCGGCCTTCGGCTTGCGAATATCCCAGCTCCTGGAGTGGTTCCAATTGGAAACGCTGACCCTACGGTTTTAGAGCGCACCGGCTCTGGGTTCATATCCCCGGTCTGGATTGAAGGAACCTTGCGAGTTTCAACCACGATCGTGGAGTATGACGGTCCAACCACCAAGATAAACGAGAACCCAAGGCCACTCAAACAAGGCGACTGGGACGCAGTTGTAGCGCTTACCGAGAAGACCGTTTTGGACAACGATGCCAAGTGGCTCGTTGTTGCCGGTGCTCACCCTCAAATTGAAGAAACCGGCGAGATCATAGATCTGCACCCTCTTTTTGATCGCATGAAATCACTTGGTGTAAAGGTCATCCTGGACACGTCTGGTCCTGCTCTTAGATATTGGGCTCACCAAGGCAAGGCAACAATCATGAAGCCAAACGCTCACGAGCTTGCTGAGTGCGTTGGGCGAGACCTAAACACCTTGGGTGACGTCATCGATGCTGCCCGCGAACTAAATGGCTGGGGCGTTGACTGCGTCATGGCATCGCTCGGTGTTGACGGCATTGTGGCAATCACCAAGACCCACGCAATTCACTCTTACACCCCAGCCGTCAAGGTCATCAACACCGTGGGTGCCGGCGATTCGACCATCGCAGGCTTTTTGGCTGCGGTCACAAATCACCCAGCAGATGAAGATGCCTTTGGTGTTGGCTTTGACGTTGCTGAGGGTATTGCCGCTGCCGTGCAGTGGGGTGCGGCCAAGGTTCAGCAGCCGACCAGTGGCTTGCAGTCGATTGAAAACTTGGTTGAACCAACCATAGAACTAATTCCAGATCGTGCTCGCCTACTTGGCGAGCCAGCTAAGGCCTAAGGAGGCACACATGGGTGTAGTAAACAGCGAACAGTATGTTGAGATGCTAAACCGCGCCAAGGCCGGTGGATTTGCCTATCCTGCGATCAACGTCTCCAGCTCCCAGACTCTAAACGCAGCGCTCGCAGGATTGCAGGCTGCTGGTTCGGACGGTATTTTGCAGGTCACCACCGGTGGTGCTGACTACTGGTCTGGCCCAACCGTGAAGAACCGGGTTTCCGGAGCTTTGGGCTTTGCAGCATTCGCTCGCGAAGTTGCGAAGAACTACGACATCAAGGTTGCGCTGCACACCGACCACTGCAACTTTGAGCAGCTCGACAGCTTTGTAAAGCCACTTATTGCGCTCTCCGAAGAAAGCGTGAAGGCTGGCGGCGAGGCGATCTTCAACTCCCACATGTGGGATGGTTCAGAGGTTCCGCTTGCTCAGAACCTTGAAATTGCCAAAGAGTTCCTAGCCCGCACCAAGAACATTGGATCGATCCTAGAAATCGAAGTCGGTGCAGTTGGTGGCGAGGAAGATGGCATTGAAGGTGCAATTGATGAGCACTTGTACACCACTGTTGCAGACGGATTTGCTACCGCTGAGGCCCTAGGGCTTGGCGAGAACGGTCGCTACATGGCGGCATTAACCTTCGGCAACGTGCACGGTGTCTACAAGCCAGGCAATGTCAAGCTGCGTCCGGAACTACTAAAGCAGATTCAGGATGAGGTTGGCGCAAAGTATGGCAAGCAGCTGCCATTTGACCTGGTCTTCCACGGTGGCTCTGGCTCGACCGAGCAAGAAATCTCTGACGCGGTGAAGTACGGCGTAATCAAGATGAACATCGATACCGACCTGCAGTATGCGTTCACTCGTCCAATCGTTGATCACATGCTCAAGAACTACGACGGGGTGCTGCGCGTTGACGGCGAAGTTGGCAACAAGAAGCTTTATGACCCACGTGCCTGGGGCAAGTCCGCAGAGGCCGGAATGTCTGCTCGAGTTGTAGAGGCAGCTTCTCAGCTCGGTTCAGCCGGAAAGTCTAAGTGGTAGAAAACCACCAAGAGCGAAGCCCGTTTTATGAAAACGGGCTTCCTCGCTTTAAGGGTGAATACCTAAAGGGTGAGATGCATGGACCCTGGGAGTTTTTCCGCAAAGACGGCAGCCTGATGCGATCTGGCGAATTCAACCAAGGAGTCCAAATTGGAATCTGGCGCACTTTTGACCGCTCTGGAAAACTGGTTTCAGAAAAGAATCTGGATTAGCTTCGCGGACCCTTGTTGCTGACGTCTTCACCAGCAGCTTTTAGATCCTTACGCAGCTCCTTTGGTAGCGAGAACTGTACGTCTTCCTCGGCAGTGGTAACGGTCCTAACATCCCCATAACCACGCTCTGCAAGGTAAGCGAGCACTCCGTCAACCAAATCCTCTGGCACGCTCGCACCGGATGAGATACCGACAGTTTTCACGCCTTCGAACCACTTCTCGTCAATCTCAGTCGCATCGTCGACACGGTAGGCAGCCTTTGCTCCAGCATCAAGAGCGACTTCGACCAGGCGAACAGTGTTGGAGGAGTTTGCGGAACCAACCACAATTACCAAATCACTCTCAGCGCCAACCTTCTTGATGGCAACCTGGCGGTTTTGTGTCGCGTAGCAAATGTCATCGCTTGGTGGGTTCTGCAGAGTTGGGAACTTCTCGCGAAGTTTGATAACAGTCTCCATAGTCTCATCAACCGACAAGGTGGTTTGGCTTAGCCAAATAACCTTGGATGGATCCTTAATCTTTGCCTTGGCAATGCCTTCAGGGCCGTCGACCAGCTGGACGGCGTGTGGCGCTTCGCCGGCGGTGCCTTCGACCTCTTCGTGGCCCTCGTGGCCAACCAGCAGAATGTCGTAACCCTCTTTGTCAAAGCGCTGCACTTCGCGGTGGACCTTGGTTACTAGCGGGCAGGTGGCGTCGATGGTCTGCTGGTTTCGGGCTTCAGCGGCTTCGATAACCGCAGGGGAAACGCCGTGAGCCGAGAAAACCATGATGCAGCCCTCAGGTGCCTCATCGACCTCATCCACAAAAATCGCTCCGCGTCGCTCCAGCGAGGCCACAACGTGCTTATTGTGCACAATCTGCTTGCGCACGTAAATCGGTGCTCCGTAGTGATCGAGAGCCTTCTCAACGGCAATTACTGCGCGGTCTACTCCCGCACAGTATCCGCGCGGAGCTGCCAACAGCACCTTGTTGGTGCCGAAACTGTCGGCCTGGTCGGTATCCTTGATGATAGTCACCACACAATTCTACGAAAGCGACCAAGGAGGCCGGATTGGAAACTAATTCGGTCACTGATAGTCAATCACGAGTTAGCACAGAGAATTCCCCTTGGCAGGTCTCCCAGCTATCAAAAAGCCTGCGGGATTGGATCGACAAGCTAGGTCGCGTCTGGGTAGAGGGTGAATTACAGGCCTATTCAGAAAAACCAGCTGGAGTCTTCGCATCGATTCGCGATTTAGATGTTGAAATGTCGGTTGAGATCCACGCCTTCACTAATTCTGGAGCTGAGATCGCACCTGGACTTGCTCAGGGAGACCGAGTTGTTGCGCTACTGCAACCAACCTTCTGGCCCAAAAACGGCAAGCTCACAATGCGGGTTCTGCAGATGCACAAGGTTGGTCTTGGAGAGCTTCTCGAGCGCCTAGAACGTCTAAAAGTTCAACTTATTGCCGAGGGGTTGGCTGACCCAGCTCGAAAGAAGCCGCTGCCATTTTTGCCAAACAAAATTGGGTTGATTACCGGAGCGGACTCTGATGCGGAGAAGGATGTCCTGCAAAATGCCAAGCTTCGTTGGCCAGAGGTGCAGTTCCAGGTTCAGCACACCCACGTTCAGGGCGATAAAGCCGTCAACGAAATCCTGCTGGCCCTTGGCGTTTTAGATGCTGACCCCGAAGTTGATGTCATCATCATCGCGCGCGGTGGTGGCAGCTTCCAAGACCTACTCCCATTCAGCGATGAGCGATTGGTTAGGGCTGCAGCGAAACTAACCAAACCATTCGTTTCGGCTATCGGACACGAAAACGATCAACCGCTCTTGGATCTGGTTGCAGACCTAAGGGCCTCAACTCCAACCGATGCTGCCAAGCGAGTGGTTCCAGATGTGGTTGAAGAGCGCCGCGGACTTGCAATATCGATTCAGCGCATGCGAGTTCGAGTGGGCAGCTACCTAGATTCTCAGTCGCAGCTTTTACAACAGCTAATCTCGCGACCAGTGATCGCTTCGCCCTATGGCTTTGTTGACGCCCAAGCCGAGGTCATTGCAACCGGTGCCCGCCGAATTCGGGAGATTTTTGACTTTAGATTGCAACGCGGTCAGGGAGAAATCAAACAGCTTCACGCTCAAACCCGCTCACTTTCGCCGCAATTGACCCTTGAGCGCGGTTACTCTGTTATCACTGACGAAAACGGTAAGCCGCTGAGCAAAATTGCCAAGTCCAAGAAACTTCTGATTAGAACCAGCAAGCAGGAAATTACCGCAACCGCAGATGAAGTTAGGGATATCAAATGAGCAAAGACATTTCAGCCTTGAGCTACGAAGAAGCCCGTGACGAGCTTCAGAAGGTGGTTGCTGAACTGGAGCAGCAGAATGTCTCTCTAGAGGCCTCTATGGCACTCTGGGAGCGTGGTGAGGCACTTGCTAAGCACTGCGAGCAGTGGCTCAGCGGCGCAAGGAAGAAACTAGACGCTGCAATGCAGCAGAAAGACTCCAAGTGAGTATTAGCGCAGCCGAGCGCAGAGCGAAGCAAACTGTTCGCAACCTGATTTATTCACTGCTTGTGACTTTGGCTTTGACTTTGGCCATTGTGATGATTGTTCCTCGTGACGATGGCAATCGAATTCAACCAATTGACTACAGCGCAATCACCGAAACCGTTCAGGCCTCGGTGACCGAAAAATTGATTGCTCCAAAACTTGAAGCAGACTGGTGGGCCAACGCTGCCCGCGTGGAAGAGGACTTGGGAGTCAAGACCTGGTACGTCGGTTACATCACGCCGGATGATCAATACATCGGTCTGACCCAGGCCTTTGAATCGAATCCATCTTGGCTTGCAAACAAATTGCAGGGAAATTGGCTTGATGTGACCGCGGAGATCGAGGGTAGGACCTGGGAGATTTTACCAACTCTTATTCCTTCTGTTCCCAAAGGAACCAAGGAATACGCCATGGTTCACAGCTTTGACAAGCAGGCGGTAGTTATCTACGGCACCGCCTCCGAGGAAGATTTTCTAAAACTGGCCACGAAAATCAGCATCGACTTGAATAAGGAGAACTAATGGGCAGACCACAGACCGGCAGAGACGCATGGAAATTGCTGCTCGATGGCAACCAGAACTTTGTGCACGGCACTCCAGCACACCCTCGCCAAGATGCCGATGTTCGTCGTGCGATAGCGAATAAGCAAACCCCATTTGCAGCATTGTTTGGTTGCTCAGATTCCAGGCTGGCAGCAGAAATGATCTTCGATGTGGGATTGGGTGATTTGTTTGTGGTTCGTAATGCCGGTCAGGTAATTGCCGAGACCATTTTGGGATCGTTGGAGTTTGCCGTTGAGGTTCTCAAGGTGCCGCTGATTCTGGTTCTTGGCCACGACGAGTGCGGAGCTGTGCGCGCAACCATGGATGCCGCAGCCGGCAAATTGCAGGTAGAGGGCGAATTCATCCACAAACTGGTTGACCGAATCATGCCAACTGTGGAACGCAGCCATGAGGCTGGTGAGACATCTATCGACGACATCACCGCAAGACACGTTGCCGACACCATTGAAGAACTTCTCGAGAGTTCGAATGTGATTTCTAACGCTGTGAAAACTGGCAAACTTGCTGTCGTAGGTGCCAACTACAAACTTGAATTGGGCGACATCCACATGGTGGTTTCGCACGGGGACCTCTAAAGAGAAATTAGAAAAGAGCCAAAAATGGAATACCGCATTGAACACGACACAATGGGCGAGGTTAAAGTCCCAATCAATGCCCTCTATCGCGCCCAAACCCAGCGTGCGGTCGAGAACTTTCCTATCAGCGGATCTGGGCTAGAGAAAGAACACATCATCGCACTGGCCCGCATCAAAAAGGCTGCCGCCCAGGCGAACAACAAACTTGGCATCCTTGCCGATGACATTACCTCGGCGATTGTGGCAAGTGCCGACGAGGTAGTTTCCGGTCACCACCTAGACCACTTCCCGGTCGATGTTTTCCAGACCGGTAGCGGAACCAGCTCGAACATGAACATGAACGAAGTGCTGGCTACCCTTGCGACCAAGAAGCTTGGCAAAGAGGTTCACCCGAATGACCACGTGAACGCTTCGCAGTCTTCCAACGATGTGTTCCCTACCTCGGTTCACGTTGCCGTGACCAACGCTTTGGTGAACGACCTGCTTCCTGCACTGGATTACCTGGCTGGCTTCCTTGAAGTAAAGGCCAAGGCTTGGGCTGGCTACGTAAAGCCGGGACGCACCCACCTGATGGATGCCACCCCGGTAACCTTCGGCCAGGAGTTTGCCGGCTACGCAGCGCAGATCCGCTATGGCATCGAGCGAATCAATTCGGCCCTCCCGAGAGTGGCAGAAGTTCCGCAGGGTGGAACGGCGACCGGAACCGGTATCAATACCCCTAAGGGCTTTCCTCAGGAGGTAATCAGCCTTTTGGCTAAAGACACCGGCTTGCCAATAACCGAAGCCAGAGACCACTTTGAAGCTCAAGGAGCGCGTGACGCACTAGTCGAAGCCTCCGGTGCGCTCAAGGTCATTGCGGTCAGCCTTACCAAGATCAACAACGATTTGCGCTGGATGGGATCCGGTCCAAACACTGGACTTGCAGAGCTGAATATTCCAGACCTGCAGCCCGGAAGCTCCATCATGCCAGGCAAGGTAAACCCAGTAATCCCAGAGGCAGTGCTGATGGTTTGTGCTCGCGTAATCGGAAATGATGCCACTGTGACCTGGGCAGGAGCATCTGGAAACTTCGAGCTAAATGTTGCGATCCCCGTGATGGGAAATGCGCTACTGGAGTCCATCCGCTTGCTTTCAAACTCGATGCGCGTACTGGCCGATAAGACCGTAGCCGGGCTTGAGGTTAACGTTGAGCGCTCAAAAGCGCTTGCTGAGTCCAGTCCTTCGATTGTGACACCGCTCAACAAATTCATCGGCTACGAAGCAGCAGCCAAGATCGCCAAGCACTCTGTTGCCAACGGGCTAACCGTTCGAGAAGCGACAATTGAACTTGGTTATGTCGATGGCGAGAAACTGACCATGGAGCAGTTGGACAAGGCGCTAGACGTCATGCCAATGACTCGCCCACCGCAGTAAGAA
Source organism: Microbacteriaceae bacterium (assembly GCA_027487865.1). Lineage (GTDB taxonomy): Bacteria > Actinomycetota > Actinomycetes > Actinomycetales > Microbacteriaceae > Aquiluna. The sequence continues at coordinate 436,158 of JAIYCT010000003.1, read as the reverse complement.
TTTGCCAGCTTGGTGAGATTGCTACAAGGCAAAAACCAAGCAGCAGAAAAGGCCCCAGAGCTATGTGCTCTTTGGGGTCTTTTTTCTTGATCCAAATTGCAATCGCAAAAACGTTTGCACCGATAAGTCCAATTGCCAGGGCGATTAGAACCAGCCAGCCATCATGCCAAGCCAGCCAACCATTCAGTGAAATCAACAGCTTTACATCGCCCATACCCAAGTCGGCGAAACGGGCAAGCAGCCACCCAACTAGGAACGTCAACACCATTGCCAAGCCACTGGCCGCAAGCTTTCCATACTGCCCAGACGCTAGCCCGTATCCGGTCAGGGCTAGGGCTGTGACGGCAATCAGTGGCACGGTGTAGTGATTGGATAGTCGATGTTCTCTAAAGTCAGTCAGCGTTAGCGGAACGGCAAAAGCAACAATGAGAGCAATTGGAATCAGAAGGACTAACTCAGCCATCCCAAAAAACTAGTGAGAAACCCGCTTGATTGCGGCGAGCTCTCCACAGGCTAATCGAGCAGGTTGGTGACCAATGCCGCAATCTCGCTTCGCTCGGAGCGGGTGAGAGTGATGTGGCTGAACAGTTCCTGACCCTTGAGGGTTTCAACTACCGATGCAATTCCGTCGTGACGACCAACCCTGAGGTTGTCGCGCTGAGCCACGTCGTGAGTCAAAACGACTCGAGACTTCTGGCCAATTCTTGAAAGCATCGTTAGCAGCACGTTGCGCTCAAGAGACTGGGCTTCATCCACAATCACGAAGGTGTCGTGCAGTGAGCGGCCTCGGATGTGGGTGAGTGGCAAGACCTCGAGGATGCCGCGGTTCATAACCTCGTCGATGACCTCCTTGGAAACCAAAGCTCCCAAGGTGTCAAACACCGCCTGAGCCCAAGGGTTCATCTTCTCGGCTTCGGTACCAGGCAAGAAACCAAGCTCCTGGCCGCCCACTGCGTAAAGTGGACGGAAAACCATGATCTTCTTGTGCTGACGACGCTCTAGAACCGACTCAAGTCCTGCGCACAGCGCCAATGCACTCTTACCGGTTCCGGCACGGCCACCAATTGAAACAATTCCAATTTCTGGGTCTAGTAGGGCGTCAATCGCTAGGCGCTGTTCGGCAGAGCGACCGTGCAGCCCAAAGATGTCTCTATCTCCACGAACCAGCTTCACAGTCTTGGCTGCAGTCACGCGACCTAGGGCACTGCCGCGCTCCGAGTGAATGACCAAGCCGGTGTTTATCGGAAGATCCTTGGCATCCTTGTGCTTGATTTCCTCGGTGTCGTATAGGTCTGCCATCTCATCGCCGGAGAGGTTTAGGTCTGCTAAGCCGTCCCACTCTTCGCTGGCAAGTTCGTGTAGGTACTCCTCGGCACGCATTCCGATTGCCGATGCCTTGACTCGCATTGGCAAGTCTTTGGAAACTACCGTGACGTCAAAGCCTTCATTCTTTAGATTCGCAGCAACCGCCAAAATCCTGGAGTCGTTGTCCCCAAGTTGGAACCCGGTTGGCAAGATCGACTGATCGATGTGGTTTAGCTCAACCCTGAGCGTTCCACCATCGCCGACCTCGACCGGAAAGTCGAGGCGCTCGTGCTTTTTGCGAAGGTCATCTAGAAAGCGCAGCGCTTTTCTCGCGAAGAAACCAATCTCGAGATCGTTGCGCTTTTTCTCGAGTTCGTTGATAACCACGATCGGCAAAACAACTTCGTGCTCTGCGAATCTAAACATTGCTTTCGGGTCAGATAGAAGAACCGATGTGTCGATTACAAACGTTCTGATCGCCGTTGCCTTGCTGGTGGATTTTGCCTTGCTGCTCACCGCCTCAGGGGAAACAGTCTTGGAACTTGATGACTTGGACCTGGGGCTTGAGTTAGCTGGCACCGGTTCTCCTTCTATGGCGACCTGATGCGAATCTACGCCTGGGTTTTGCTCTAGGGCAGTCGTGACACGCCAAAACCTTGGAGCGTTATCAAGCTGTTTACCTAGCTACCGAATCGTCGGTGTCGACGCTGGAAATCTCTGAGCGCTCGAAGGAAATCTACCCTTCTAAAATCAGGCCAAAGTGCCTCTGCAAAGTAAAACTCACTGTTGGCGCTTTGCCATAGCAAGAAGCCGCTGAGGCGTTGCTCACCTGAGGTACGGATCAATAAATCTGGATCTGGCTGGCCTCCGGTGTAAAGATGTTCGGTGATAAGTTCCGGGGTCAAAAATTCTGCAAGCTCGTCGATTGTGGTGCCCTGGTCGGAGTGTTTTTTCAAGATTGAGCGCATCGCGTCGGCAATCTCTTTTCGGCCACCGTAGGCAACCGCGAGATTCACATGGGTGCCTGAGTTTTTGGCGGTCTTACTCTCCACCTCAGCCAATCTGCGAGCCGCAGCTTCTGGCAAGCTAGCGACATCTCCCACAACCTGAAGCTGCCAACGCCCTTTATTGGCTAGTTCTTCTGCCAGCGAGACGATGATCTCAATCAGATCCTCAAGCTCCTCCGAGTGCCTACCCTTTAGGTTGTCGGTTGATAGCAGGTACAGGGTGACGTGATCGATCCGTAAATCAGAGCACCAGCCCAAAAAATCGATGATCTTCTTGGCGCCGGCTTGGTGACCCTGGCCCGCCTTTTCTAGGCCCTGAAGCGACGCCCAACGTCTGTTTCCGTCAACCATCACGCCGATGTGCCTGGGAAGATCTTTAGGGCGCAGTTTGCTCTCGATTTGCTTCTCATAGAACCGATAGAGGAGTTTCTGCACCCCTAAAGGGTATTGCAACTTCTATGGTGTTTAGGTGGCTTAGGGTAGCAATATGAGTTTCGAGCCAGACCCGTTACACCTTCCGCTTTCAAAGTTGAAGGGGGCAGTCCAGCAAACTGAGCTAAAGCCAAGCTGGCGAGGCTGGATACACACCGGAGTATTACCGCTGGTTGTCGCAGCCGGAGTCCTGCTAATTGTTTTCTCTGACGGCTGGGTTGCAAAAACATCGGCGGCTATTTACTTCGCAAGCTCGATTTTGCTTTTTGGGAACTCCGCGCTTTACCACCGCTTCAATTGGCGACCAAGCATCAAAAAACTTCTCAAGCGGATCGATCACGCCAACATTTTCTTGCTGATTGCAGGCACCTACACGCCACTAAGCGTCTCGGCACTTAGCGCTGATGATGGCGCTCTGTTACTGGCCGCGGTTTGGATCATTGCAGTATTTGGTGTTGGGTTCCGCGTGTTCTGGATCAATGCCCCGCGCTGGCTCTATGTCCCGATCTACCTCGCGTTGGGCTGGGCCGCCGTGTTTTATATCGGAGACTTTTTTGAAGCCAACTGGATAGTTATGGTGTTGGTCATAGCCGGTGGATTGATGTATTCGGTGGGAGCTGTGGTTTACGGCCTAAAGCGGCCAAACCCAATTCCTAAGCATTTCGGATTTCACGAGATTTTCCACGCTTTGACCGTGGCGGCATTCTTCTGCCACTGGGTGGCAGCGCTGTTGGTTGGGCTCAGTCCGATTCCTGGTTCGCTCGGTTCGGTTTAGCTGGAGGAGCGGGGCGCTCTGGCTTTGCAACCTCCATGTTCAAAAGCTCTTCGGCGGCTAGCTTCTGGCGAATCTCGGACCGGTAACGGGTGCGTCGAACCCTACGGTTCATATCAAAAAACAATCCAACCGCAATCAGCGCAACTCCAAATGTGGCGATGAATCCGATTGTTCCCGGGGAGTTGTAGGTATCGTCAGGAACTGGTGTTGGGCTGGTAGTTACAGCCAGAAGCGCACTAAGCAAGAAGTCCATATCTCAAGTATCCCTCACCTGGCATAACCTAGAGGTATGGCAGCCCAAGAAAATGACCTTATGGCGAACCGCTACGGTCAAAAACCAAAGCTTTCGCGTGCGCGCTGGATCTGGATTTCTGCGGCTGGTGTGACGCTTATGGCACTTGGCGCATTTGTCGCAGCGATGGCAAATTTCAACCCGGTGCAATCTAAAGACATTGGTTTTTCGGTCAAAGGCCCAACCCAAGTGGTCTTGGATTTTGAGATTTCCAAGCCAAAAGCAGACACCGCCATCTGCACGCTCGAGTCTCTCAATGAGCAATTTTCGCAGGTGGGATTCAAGGAAATCGAAATAGGACCGCAGCCGACCGACACAGTGAGGCTGAGCGTGAGCATAAACACCACCGAATTGGCAACTACAGCCTTGGTAGATGAGTGCCGTCTCAAGTAGTATTTTGCAATCGCCCAGAATTGGGCAATCCCCGAAACCACCAAGAAGTGACCTATGACTGATTCAATGCTGCTAACCCAGGCTGCCTATGACCGTCTTAAAGACGAGTTGACCCAATTGATTACCGTTGGTCGCCACGACATCGCCAAGCGCATCCAGGACGCTCGTGAAGAGGGAGACCTCAAAGAAAACGGTGGCTATCACGCAGCCAAAGAGGAGCAGGGCAAGATCGAGGCTCGCATCAACCGCCTAGAAGAGATTCTTGCAACCTCTGAAATCGGCACCGCGGATGCCAGCGATGGGATTGTGAAGCAGGGCTTGATGATCAAGTGCAAGCTGAACGGTCGCCCAGCCGAGTTCTACCTTGGGTCACATGAGGTTTTTGAGGGCACCGAGTTCGAAGTTCAGATCGAAGAGGGCGACCTCGATGTTTACAGCTCAGATTCGCCAATTGGTCAGCAAGTTTTGGGCAAGAAGGTCGGCGACCAGGTCAGCTATTCAGCTCCAAACGGCAAAGAAATCACCGTTGAGATTGTTGCCGTGGAGAACTTCGAGTTTTAGTCTTCGTGCAGCTTCGGGTTTAGCCCGGCTGCCTTGAGCGACTTCATGAGGTCCTTGCGGTGCTGCTTGCCTCGGGTCTCCACACTCAGGTTCAACTCCACCTCAGAAATCTGAAGCCCATTGCCGTGTCTGGTGTGAAGCACCTCAACCACGTTGGCGTGAGCCGCCGCAACTGCCTCAGCGGTGCGCACCAGCTGACCTGGACGGTCGGGAAGCATCACCGAGATGTTTGTGTAGCGCTCGGAAGCTGCCAGGCCGTGGCGAATCACCCTCTGCATTAGAAGTGGATCGATGTTGCCACCGGAGAGCACAATTGCGGTGGTGCCCTTGAGCTTTAGCTTGCCGGCCAGAACCGCTGCAACCCCAACCACGCCACCAGCTTCAACCACGAGCTTTGAACGCTCCAAAACGGCCAGCATCGCCTTGGCTATCTCGTCCTCGGTAACGGTCACAATCTTGTCGACGTGCTCCAAAACCAAATCAAACGGGATCCTGCCTGGCTTCGCAACAGCAATTCCATCAGCGATGGTCGGCTGAATCTTGATCTCAACTGGCTTTCCTGCCTTCAGCGAGCCAGGCCAGCTAGCTGCTGCCTCTGCCTGGACTGCAAAGACCTTGACCTTGCGCCCAAGAGCCTGAGCTTTGAGCTTGGCTGCGGTTGCAACACCGGCGGTAAGACCGCCACCACCGAGGCAAACCAGGATGTTATCCACATCAGGTAGCTGCTCCATGATCTCTAGGGCAACTGTGCCCTGGCCTCGGATGATGTCCAGATCATCAAACGGTGGGATAAACACAGCACCACTTTGAGTGGTGAATTCCTTTGCGGCTACAAGCGTCTCATCAAAGATTGCCCCGGTAAGCACGACGTTTGCGCCGTAACCCAAGGTCGCCTCGTACTTTGGAAGCGATGCCCCAACCGGCATAAAGATTGTGGCCTTCACGCCGAGTATCTTGGCTGCAAGCGCCACGCCCTGTGCGTGATTTCCGGCGGATGCCGCAACTACTCCCCTGGCTTTCTCCTGATCAGAAAGCTGGCTCATCATGTTGTATGCGCCGCGAAGTTTGTATGCGCCGGTACGCTGCAGGTTTTCACACTTGAACCAAATTGGCGTTCCGGTTAGCTCTGAGAGCCAATGGCTTTCTAAAACTGGAGTCTTAATCGCAATGGCGCGCACGTTTTCTAGGGCGTCGTAGAACTCGTTCAACGTTGGAGCTTTGCTGCTAGCCATTGGTTTACCTGCAATCTAAAGGTGTGTCAAAGTCTAGCGATTAGAACGAGCTGCCAATCTTGCTAAGTCGCTCAATACGCTTTGGGATTGGCGGGTGGGTTGAGAATGCGCGCTCCACAAAACCTGGCTTGATCGGGTCATTGATATACATGTGAGCCATCGAGCTTGATGCTCGACGCATTGGTCGACCATATTCCCCAAGCTTTTGAAGTGCTGAGGCCAGCCCCTCCGGGAAACGGGTAATCTGCGCACCGGTGGCATCCGCGAGATACTCGCGCTGCCTAGAAACAGCTGCGGAAACCAGTGGGCCAATCAATGCGGCGATTATCCAGCCGACCACGCCGACCAAGATCAAGACGATTTGTAGCTGACCCGCATCTCGGCTTCTACTCGCCCCCGAGAAAAAAGCCATACGAATCGCAAAGTCCGCCAGAATACCGACCGCGGAAACCAGGCCGAAGACAATGGTGGAAACTCTGATGTCATAGTTTTTGACGTGTCCAAGCTCATGGGCCATTACGCCTTCAAGCTCACGATCGTTCATGATGTCCATTAACCCTGTGGTGGCAGCGACGACCGCATTTTTTGGATCACGCCCGGTTGCAAATGCATTTGGGGCCGGATCACTAATGATGTAGACCTTTGGCATTGGCATACCCTGCGAGATTGCTAGATTCTCAACCACTCGCCAAAGCCTTGGATTGTCAGCTTTCTGAATTTGATGCGCACCGCTCATCGCAATTGCTAGTGAGCTCGCGGCGAAGTATTGGAACAGCGCGTAGCCAAAGACAAACAAAATTATCCAAAGCGCACTCGATCCATTACCGCTGGCGATTCCCCACCAATAGGCAAGTCCGCCAAGCAGCAGCACAAAGCCACCGACGATAAAGAATGTATTGCGCTTATTCGCGGCAATTGCCGAATACAAAGTGGCCTCTTAGAACTTGACCGTTGGAGGCTCTTGAATCGCAGCAGGATTCTCAACCTCAAAGAATTCACGAGAGGTAAAGCCGAGGGAACGGGCAAAGAAGTTAGTTGGGAACTGCTCAATCTTGGTGTTTAGCTCGCGCACGCCACCATTGAAAAAGCGGCGAGCGGCCATGATCTTGTCTTCGGTGTCGGTAAGTTCGCGCTGCAGCTCCAAGAAGTTGACCGATGCAACCAGTTGCGGGTAGGCCTCGGATACTGCAAACAAGCTCTTTAGAGCTCCCTGCAACTCACCTTCGGCTTTAGCTGCCTGGGCTGGGTGGGCTAGGGCCTCTGAGGAGACGGTAGCCGCGCGAGCTCGGGTTACAGACTCAAATACCTCACGCTCGTGCGTGGCGTAACCGCGAACGGTCTCTATCAGATTTGGAATCAGGTCCGCTCGGCGCTTTAGCTGGATAGTGATGTCGCTCCAGGCTTCATCTAGTCGAACCTTGAGGGTTACCAGGCCGTTGTATGTTGCCCATAGCCAAATACCGGCTACCACTACCAGGCCGAGAATGATCCAAATTGCAATGTCCACGAATACTCCTTGATTGAGACTTCTCTAGAGTATGCGAGATTTCTGGAAATTGGCTGGTAAGTGCCCCGAGTGGGACTCGAACCCACACTGTGACGATTTTAAGTCGTCTGCCTCTGCCATTGGGCTATCGGGGCAAAACTAAAGGCCCAGTTTCCTGGGCCTTTAGTTAGGTAAGTTTTTACTTACCCGGACGGGCTGCCCAGGTGGAGAAGAATAATCGCGGCGAACGGACCTGCTCGAGCGAAACTAGATCGCGGCCCAGAATCATGTTCCAGAACCAGCCGGATACCACGCGAAGCTTGCGCTCCAAGGTCGGCATTGCCAGTCCGTGGTAACCGCGGTGGAAAATCCAAGCTACGAATCCGACAAGCCCTAGCTTTCCGGACTGGAATGCGCCAACGCCCATACCCAAACCTGCAACGGCTCCGAGGTTAGAGTGGCGGTATTCGCGTGGCTCCTCGCCGCGGATAGTCGCAGCCAAGTTCTTGGCAAGCAATTTCGCCTGTCGAACGGCGTTCTGAGCGTTTGGAACGCAGTAGCCACCAACGCCACCGCCAGATAGATCTGGCACTGCAGAAACGTCACCAGCAGTCCACGCGTGACCGATTGGCTTCTCGCCATCAACGATCTGTAGCTTGGCATTCGCAGTGATGCGAAGGCGAGCATCGAGTGGGAAGGTGGTGTTCTTGGCCACCGGAGCAGCGGCAACGCCCGCGGTCCAAATAACCAAGTCAGACTCAAAGGTCTCACCGGTAGAAAGCTTTATTACGCCGCCTTCGGCAGACTCAAGCTGAGTGTTGAGGTGAATCCGCGCAGAACGCTTTTCTAGGTTCGCGATTACTCGCTCGCCAGTTGAAAGCGAAACCTCAGGCATGATTCGACCCATTGCCTCGATTAGGTGGAAGTGAATCTCATCAAAATCGATCTGTGGGTAGTAGCGCAGCAAGTAGGTGGCAGCGCTGCGGAGTTCTGCAAAGGTCTCGATTCCGGCGAAACCACCGCCCACCACAACAGTGGTCAACAGTCGCTGACGCAACTTGGAGCTCTTTGGAAGGGCTGCTGCGCGCTCAAAGTTTCCAATCAAGCGGTTGCGAACCTCGACGGCCTCTTCAATGGTCTTCATGCCGATTGCGTTCTCGGCAACGCCCTTGATAGGGAAAGTTCTAGTTACCGCACCCGCGGTCATGATGATGTGGTCGTAATCCAGATTCACTGGCTTGCCACCTTCGATGGCGATGGTTGCCTTGCGGGTCTTGTGGTTCACCTTGGTGAGCTTGCCGGAGACCAGGTTGGTCTTTTTGAGGTGTTGGCGGTGCGAGACCGCAACGTGGCGTGCCTCGATGGAACCGGCTGCAACCTCAGGAAGGAAAGGCTGGTAAGTCATGTACGGTAGCGGGTCAACCAGAGTAACCTCCGCCTCACCGCGCTTTAGGGTCTTCTCCAGCTTCCAAGCGGTGTAGAAACCGGCATAGCCACCACCGATGATCAAGATGCGCTGAGTCGGCTTTGGGTTGAGAATTTCCTGAGCCACCTGAGGTGGAGTCACGGACTTAGTTGTCGCTACTGTCATGTTGCGGCTTACCTTTGGTTTTCTTCAAGGCCCCAGACTTACCCGTACGCTTCCGACGCAGAACAATCCAGAGCAACGGTGCAAGGGGTGCTAACAGCCAATAGAGTATCGGATTCAGCCACGGTTCCGAGATAGATTGGCCAACTGGTTCAGGGTTTTCTTGGCTCGAGGTGCTTACATCCTCAGCGATAGGTTCTGGTTCACTCGGTGAAACCAGCTCGGACTGCTCCTCTTCCACTGCGGATCGGTATTGGGTAATCCAGTTTTTCAAAGAGCCCAGCGGGTTTTCGTCGGCCGTGGCAGTGGATGCAAGAGCTGCCACCGGATCGATTACTCCGTGTCCGTAGTTTGCATCAAAGCCAGGTTCACCAAGGTCTTTGGCCGATGTTAAAAGCCTTTCGATTAGGTCATTTGCACTGGCTTTTGGATCTGCCTGCTTCATCAGAGCGAGCAGCCCGGAAACCAGTGGCGCTGCCGCTGATGATCCATCCCAGATTCGATAGCCCTCGCCAGGATATGCGCCCAGCAGGTCCTCGGCGGGAGCCGAGATGGCAACCCCGAGACCAGCCGTTGAAGCTTCGGCTGGTTCTTGGTTTTTGGTCACTCCTCCTACCGAAACCACACCTGGGATAGTTGCCGGGGCAGATGGTCTTGAGGATTTATCTGATCGATTTCCAGCGGCAGCAACAACCAAAACATCATTTTCAAAGGCGTAGCTAAACGACTCATCCCAACTGCGTGGCCAAGTTTGCGAGTTTCGGGTCAGCGAGAGGTTGATGATGTCAGCATCATGATCCACCGCCCACCTAACCGCCTGGGCAATCTGATCATCGGTATTGGAGCCCGGTACACCTAGTCCAATTGAAATAGCGAGCAGTTTTGCTTTGGGGGCGACACCAATGACTCCAGAGCCGGTGCTGCCCTGGCCCGCGATAAGCGATGCAACCATGGTGCCGTGGAAAGCCGAGCTGCCAACCCCGGAAGTGCCATTTGGCACCCCGACAGTTGAGAAGTCGACACCGTCAATCACGGTGCCCTGTAAATCTGGGTGTGAAGAATCGATTCCGGTGTCGATAACTGCAATGGTTACGCCGGATCCATCGAGCCGGGTTTGGTCGAAGCCATAGCTTTGAATCCACCAGTTGTCAGCAATGGTTGCCGGTGCCAGCAAAAGACCCAGCACCAATAGCGCTATACGCACCGGCATACCTCAGGAGACCATTCCAAGGCCTTTAGAGCAAGATCACCAATTGGATTTACACCTTCGCCTTTAGCTAGCGAATGACCGATTAGCGCGTGCAGGCACTTGACTCTGGTTGGCATCCCGCCGGCTGAAAAATCTGTTATCTCCTCAACAACTTCGATGGCTTCGCGCTCAGCCAAATACTGCAAGTGAGCTGCCGAGTATGCCGCTGAAATATCGCTGTCGGTCTGCAAGAGGTCCTGCAGTTCAACCATGTATCCGGAGGCTTCGAGGGTCGAAACCGCTGCGGTTGCAGCCGGTTGGGTGAGGTAGTAGAGCGTTGGAAATGGCGTGCCGTTATCCAGCCGAGGCTTGGTCTTCACAACCAGTGGTCGACCGCAAACACACCGTGCGGCAATCGCCAGGATATCTCGGGCAGGTCTGCCGAGTTGCCTGGTTACCTCAATAATGTCTTCATTGGTGACTGAAGTTTCGGGCATTATTCACCCTCAGGCTGATCAAGAGCTGCCCTGAGTCCAGATTCGATAAGTGCATCCACCCAGTTTTCATTGGCTGCAGCAACCTCAAGTGAAATCTCGTCAGCATTGCGCTTGGCTGCAAGAAGTGCCCCGACGGTTCCCGAGGTATCGGTGAAATCGAGTCCCTCGGTGTCCATCACGAGATAGGAAACCTCACCGGGGAGAACGTAGTAGAGCCGGTCTCTAGCTTGAGATCGGATATACACCGGGTCTTGCCAGCGATCACGCTCGGCTTGCATATCCTCAACCGCCTGCTCGGCCTGCTGAATGCTCACCTCCATCTCGGCGATCTGTCGGCGCTGATTTAGAAAGGCCTGAACGTCTGAGGAGATAAGAAAGGTGCCGGCAACAATCACCAGAATTATGCTCACGGTGACGCTATTGAGCTTGACCGCGCGCAGCATCAGTTTGCCCTGCGAAAGGGAAACTGGAACCTTTGCGTCCCGGGGATTAGTTGGTCTAGCCATAGCCACCCAAGTTTAAGTGCGAATGCTCGGGGAGGCGTATTGCCTCACCCGAGCATTCGCTAAATGAAACTATCCCTGGTAGCGAGGGAAAGCGCTGCGACCGGCGTAAACAGCGCCGTCAGCAAGTTCTTCCTCGATGCGCAGCAGCTGGTTGTACTTGGCAACGCGCTCAGATCGAGCTGGAGCACCAGTTTTGATCTGTCCGGCGTTGGTGGCAACCGCAAGGTCAGCAATGAAAGTGTCCTCAGTTTCACCGGAGCGGTGAGAAATGATTGCCTTCATGCCGTGACGCTGAGCTAGCGATACGGCATCCATGGTCTCGGTTAGGGTTCCAATCTGGTTTACCTTCACCAAAATCGCGTTACCGGCTGCAAGGTCAATACCTTTTTGCAATCTGGTCGGGTTGGTTACGTAAAGGTCGTCTCCAACTAGCTGCACCTTGTCGCCAAGGGCTGCGGTGATTTTGGTCCAGCTCGCCCAGTCGTCCTCGGCTAGTGGGTCTTCGATTGATACAAGTGGGAAACGAGCCACTAGATCGGAGTAGTAAGCGATCATCTCATCGCTGGAAAGCTGCTTGCCCTCGAAGCTGTACTTGCCGGTCTTCTCATCAAAGAACTCGGTAGCTGCAACATCCAAAGCCAATGCGATCTCGGTTCCAAGCTTGTAACCGGCAAGGCCAATGGCCTCAGAGATTAGCTCTAGAGCTGCTGCGTTGTTTGGCAGGTCAGGAGCAAAGCCACCCTCGTCACCCAAACCGGTAGCTAGGCCCTTCTCGGAAAGTAGCTTCTTGAGCTGGTGGTAAACCTCAACGCCCCAGCGAAGTGCCTCGGAGAAGGACTCAGCACCGTGAGGGACAATCATGAATTCCTGGATGTCAACACCGGTGTCGGCGTGAGCTCCACCGTTGATGATGTTCATCAGCGGTACTGGCAGCACGTGAGCGTTTGAGCCACCTAGGTAGCGGTAAAGCGGGAGGTTGGTCGACTCAGCAGCTGCACGAGCATTGGCTAGAGACACACCCAAAATTGCGTTTGCTCCGAGCTTGCTCTTGTTGTCGGTTCCATCGATTGCGATAAGCGCGGCATCCACCAAGCGCTGGTCGGCTGCATCGAAGTCAACAAGTGCCTCATCGATGGTCTCGATTACAGCGCGAACAGCGTTCTGAACACCCTTACCTAGGTAGCGGGACTTGTCGCCGTCTCTAGATTCGTGTGCTTCGAAAGCACCGGTCGATGCGCCAGATGGAACAGCTGCGCGACCGAAGCTGTCGTCGGAAAGCAGAACTTCAACCTCAACGGTTGGGTTTCCACGAGAGTCAAGAATTTCGCGAGCGCCTACAGCGGTAATGATGGACAAGGTGTCTCCTTTGATTGCGACAATTCGCAGATTAAAAAGTGATTTGTGGGAGGCGAAAACGACGCTGTATTCAACCTAATTCTAATGCGATTAGCCAATTTGCTTGAAATCTAGACCGGAAAGGTCAGACACAGATTCGTCAACGATGGCGAATTGTTGGTAGCCGCTTTCGGCAAGCTGCTCTAGCAATGCCTTTAGATTCTTCGGGCGAATTTCCAAGCGAACCTGTTGCCCGGATTTGATTAGCTGCTGCTGAATCGCAAGTCCCCGAGCCTCAGTGTTCGCCTCAAGAACCAACACAACGGATTCGCCCGAACTTTGTTGATCTGGAATCAAGTCCACAATGCGCTCTATCCCTAGCGAAATTCCAACTGCCGGAGCATCGGTGCCGAGCCACTTTCCAACCATGCCGTCATAGCGACCGCCGCCGCCAATTGAGGAGCCTGATTCCGGGTGTTCGATTTCAAAAATCGATCCGGTGTAGTAACCCATGCCGCGGACCAAAGTTGGGTCAAAGCGCAATGAGCTTGCCTGATCGCCTAGTCCTTGCCATATTGGCTTTAGTAGCTCTGGAACATCTGAGGCATCGATAGCGGAAAGCCAGTCTTGGGCTGCCTTTTGCACCGCCTCGCCAAATTTTTCACCGAGCTCTTTTGCAACTCCCTCGATGCCGACCTTGTCTAACTTGTCGATGGTGATCATCGCAGACAGAGCATCGGATGGGGAGATCCCCAAAGCTTGAATGTTGGAACGCAACAGCTCACGGTGGTTCACTCGAATCGTGGCATCTGTAATGCCGATAGCCGCCAAAGCTGAAAGCGAAGCCGATAGAAGTTCGAGCTCGGCGAGAATCGAATCGTCACCAATGATGTCGATGTCGCACTGGATGAACTGGCGATAACGACCTTTTTGTGGTCTTTCTGCTCTGAAGACCGGACCGGTCTGAATAGCCTTGAAAACCCTTGGCAACTTCGCGTGATTCGATGCGTAGAAACGGGTTAGGGGAACCGTTAGGTCAAAGCGCAGTCCCAGGTCTGCCAGCTCTTCCCCGGCTTCTTGGGCCTGAGTAAATTCCTCGCCGCGTTTTTGAACTTTGAAAACAAGCTTTTCGTTGTCCCCGCCCTGGCCCGAGGTGAGTCGGTCAAGATCTTCGAGCACCGGGGTCTCGATTTGCTGAAATCCACGAGCGGTGTAGCTATCAACCACGGTGGCAATCAAACGCTCACGCTTGATTTTGTCCTGCGGGAGAAAATCCCGCATTCCTCTGGGTGCATTTACTGGGTTGGCCACCGGACAAGTCTGGCACAGAAGCCGATAAATCCATGGTTTACCAAACGCTATGGCTAATGTTCAGAGCGATTCAGCTCAAGCGTCCAGCTCCCAAAGCATGGATGGCAAACCTAATCGGCAAAACCAATCACTCCGGCATCCGTGGCGGCAGAAATTTCATATGAGCGAATTTCAACCTGCAGTTCTTTGGTCGCTTCTCGAAGCGCTCGCTCCGGATCGAGACCTGCGGCCCTCGCGCTTGCTACTACCGCAAGCAAAAGCTTTCCAAGCTCGTCTTCTGTCTCCATCGGTATGGCTGGAGAATCTGCGGTTTCTAAAAGCCCAATCTTCTCCGCCTTGCCCATCACCTTCGAGGCGAGAGCGAGAGCCGGCATTGCCTGTGGAATGCCGTCAAGCACCGAGGTGCGATTTGGCTTTTCCTTTTTCTTATGTCCATCCCAGACCTGAACCACATCATCGCCGGTGGTTGCCCGATAGGTCTCTTTTTCCTCATCGGTGCCAAAAACATGTGGGTGCCTGGAGATCATCTTTTGCTCCATGAAACTTGCTACATCTTCAAGGTCGAATGGCTCACCTAGAGTTCCAGTCGATGCCAAATCCGAGTGAAAAATCACCTGGTAGAGCACATCTCCCAGCTCCTCCAAAATCTCATCCCGTTTACCAGACTCAATTGCATCGATGAGCTCGTAGGTTTCCTCGAGCAGGTACTGAACTAGCGAACGGTGGGTTTGCTCGGCATCCCAAGGGCATCCACCCGGCATGCGCAGCTGGTGCATGGTCTGGATCAAGCTTTCAAGGTTTTGCAAAATTACCCCTTCGCAAAAATGATTTGGAATATCTTCCAGAGCCAGTCAACCATCTCTTGGTCTCGAAGTGGTTCGCCAGAACTCGATGTCGGAGAAGGCATGGTTAGAAGCTTTGAGGTTTGAAGATATCTCAAGCCCGGTATTTGATGACTCAGTGCCACCAGGCGAGCATCGTCTAGCTCAACCGGCGCAAACTTTGCCTGCAATCCCAAAAGGTTTACGTCCTTGAGCCCCAGTCGATTGGCCTGCTGTCGCAAGTGGGTAACCTCGATCAGCGTTCTAACCGGCTGCGGAGCTTTGCCGTAGCGATCTTCGAGTTCCTGGAATATTGCATCTAGTTTGGCTCGATCGCTCTTCGCGCCACTCTCGGAGGAGAGCTTGTGATATGCCTCGAGGCGCAGCCGCTCTGAGTCGACATACTCTGGCGGGATGCGCGCATCCACCGGCAACTCAAGCTTCAACTCAGCCGGGCTAGAGATATCCTCACCCTTGAATTCGGCAACCGCCTCGCCAATCATTCGAAGGTAAAGATCAAAGCCAACACCTGCGATGTGACCGGATTGCTCGCCACCCAGAAGGTTTCCAGCACCTCTAATCTCAAGGTCCTTCATTGCCACCTGCATGCCGCTACCAAGTTCGTTATTTGAGGCGATGGTTGCAAGTCGGTCATATGCGGTCTCGGTCAAAGTCTTGGTTGGGTCATAGAAGAAGTAGGCGTAGCCGCGCTCTCTTGAACGGCCGACTCTTCCACGAATCTGGTGCAGCTGGCTAAGGCCAAAGTTTTCGGCGCGATCAACAATCAGGGTGTTGGCGTTTGGAATATCAATTCCAGTTTCGATGATGGTCGTCGAGACCAAAACATCGAACTTTCGCTCCCAGAAATCCACCACCACTTGCTCTAGCTGGTGCTCCGGCATCTGGCCGTGGGCAACGGCAATTCTTGCCTCCGGGATTAGCTTTGCTAGATCCGCAGCAACTTTGTCGATGGTTGAGACTCTGTTGTGGACAAAGAAGACCTGCCCCTCTCGAATCAGCTCTCGCCGAATCGCTGCCGCCACCTGCTGCTCGCTGTAGCCACCGATGTAGGTGAGGATCGGGTGACGCTCTTCCGGTGGGGTGGCCAAGGTGGACATCTCTCGAATACCGGTAACCGCCATCTCCAGAGTTCTTGGAATTGGGGTAGCACTCATCGCAAGCACATCGACGTTGTGCTTTAGGTCTTTGAGCTTCTCTTTGTGCTCGACTCCAAAACGCTGCTCTTCGTCGATGATCACAAGACCTAAGTCTTTGAACTTGACTCCCTGGCCGAGAAGTCGGTGGGTGCCGATGATCATGTCCACTGCGCCGTTTTCTAATCCGCGCAGGGTCTCTTTGATTTCTTTGTCGCTTTGGAATCGAGAGATTGGCTTTATGGTGATTGGGAATGCGCCGTAGCGCTCGGCAAAAGTGTCCAGATGCTGACGCACCAACAAAGTTGTCGGCACCAGCATCGCAACCTGCTTGCCATCCTGAATGGCTTTAAATGCTGCCCTGACGGCAACCTCGGTCTTGCCATAGCCAACATCGCCGGCCAAAAGTCGGTCCATCGGGATTGGCTTTTCCATATCCCGTTTGATTTCTTCGATAGTGGTGAGTTGATCTGGAGTTTCTTGGAATGTGAAGGCATCCTCGAGCTCTTGTTGCCATGCGGTGTCTGGGCCAAAGGCATGGCCCTTGCTCTTCATGCGTGCAGAGTAGAGCTTCACGAGATCGATGGCAATTTTGCGAACAGCTTTTCTAGCGTTGCCCTTTACCCTCGCCCAGTCGGTGCCACCCATTTTTGAAAGCACCGGTGCTTCACCGCCGACATATTTGGTGAGCATATCCAGCTGATCGGTTGGGACAAACAAAGTGTCGGCTGGATAGGTGCGCTTGGGAGGTGCGTATTCGATGAGCAAGTACTCACGAAAATGCTGCCTGGCACCGATGCCACTTTGGCGCTGAACCAGTTCTTTAAATCTTCCGATGCCGTGGATTTCATGAACCACATAGTCGCCCTGCTTGAGACTTAGCGGGTCAACCTGCTGGCCCCTTCGGCGAGCAAGTTTGCGCTCGCTGGGAGCCAGGTAAGAAGATGTGACGCCAAAGAACTCCGCCTCAGTTAGTAGCACCAGCTTGCTGGCTAGAAATGCAAAGCCATGGGCAAACTGACCAACGGAAACGGTGATGTGCTCGGTTGCTAACTTGCCAATGCTGGTCGTCAGAATTGCTGGCAGCTCTGACTTTGTAAGAACCTCAAGCACTCGCTCGGCGCTTCCGTGGCCGTGAGCCATGACCACTACCTTGTGCTTCTGATTCATCAGATCCGCCAGCCATTCGGTGGCTGGCTGCTCGGGTGTGAACTTAGGAATTTCGCGATAGCCGAGGTCTGTGGCAGATTCTCCCACCAGAGCACTCAGTGACACCAGGGTGTTGGACTGCTTTACCTTTGCGACAAACTCTGCGACAGTGAAGAAGTTTCCACCGCTGAGGTCAATCGGAGCTTGTGAACCGGAGATAGCTGCATCCCAAGCGGCATGCAAAAACTCTTCGTTGGTCTGAATCAGGCTCTCAGCGCGCTGCTCGATCTTTTGCGGGTCCTGCAAAATCACGATTGCATCTTTACCTAGGTAATCGGTAATCGGGCCGAGCTTCACACCGAGAGCGGGGGCGAGTGACTCCATGCCTTCGACCGGCATGCCGTTGGAAATCTTCTCCAACATCTGAGTCAAATTTGGAAACTCGTGCGCCATTTCTCTTGCTCGAAGGGCAACCTGCGGGGTGATCAGTAGCTCGCGCGCCGGATAAATCTCCAGGTGGTCGACCTGACTTGCGATCGATCGCTGATCAGCAACCGAGAACTCTCGAACATCCTCCAGCTCATCACCAAAGAACTCCAAACGAAGGGCATGCTCACTGGTGGTTGGAAAGACATCCAAAATGCCACCGCGAATCGCAAACTCTCCGCGCTTGACCACCATGTCAACGCGCAGATAACCGATTTCTATTAGCTTCAGCGCCAGTTCCGGAAGCAGGTATTCATTGCCCCTGGAAATCAAGATGGGCGGGTGAGCCTCCATGCCACCGACCACCGGTTGCAGGGCAGCCCTCACCGACATCAAAACCAAATACGGCTTACTCTGCGACTTGAGTTCAAGCATCCGATGCAGGGCCTTGAGTCTTCTGCCCACGGTCTCTGCGGCCGGGCTTAGTCGCTCGTGAGGAAGGGTTTCCCAGGATGGAAACTCGATGATTTCGATATTCGGTGACAACTCTTTAGTCGAAGCCGCAATCTCCTCGGCTTGCCGAGAAGAGGGAGTGACCACAATCAAGGGTGCTTTAGAACTCGCCAGCCACTGGTTTATCGCATAGGGGTGAGAGGTGACCGGAGCGAAGAATTCGCCGCTGGCGATCTGATTTGGGTGCGACTGACCCACCTCTTGAATCAGCGGGTGGAGGGTCACGACGTTAGTCTAGGCGACCTTTTCCTCAACTTGATCGGCAGCAAGTTCCAGTAGAACCGGTAGCTCCTTGCGCTCAGTAGTTGAGAAGTCCTGCAGCACAAAGGCTGCCACATCCATCTGCCCCGGCGGGCGGCCAATGCCGAAGCGAATTCGGTGAAATTCTGCGCCGCAGCGAGCAATGATGTCTCGAAGTCCGTTGTGACCGGCATGGCCACCGGCAAGCTTCGATCGAATCTCGCCAAAAGGAATATCGAGTTCGTCATGAACCACCAAGACCTGCTCGATAGGAATCGAGTAGAACTTCATCAGAGCCTGAACCGGTGCACCGGATAGGTTCATAAAACCCGTGCTCTTGGCCAGGATTACCTTCTTGCCACCTGCGACAAAACGGCATTCGGCGGTGAGGGCCACAGACTTGTGGACTTTGAAACTAGCGTTATGGCGCTTAGCCAAAACGTCGAGCACCATGTGCCCGACGTTGTGTCGATTTGATTGATAGCTGGGCCCAGGATTCCCGAGCCCAACTACCAGCCAAACATCGTTACTCAGCTGCCGGACCAGCCTCTGGAGTATCTTCACCTGCAGCACCTGCCTTGGTCTCTACAACCGTGGCAACTAGCTCGCCCGCGGCAATGTCCAGGGTGACTCCCTGAGGAAGAATTAGCTCGCCCGCTAGGTAGTGGTGACCAGCAGCAGCCTCCTTGGAGATGCGAAGCTCTACGAACTCAGGAACGTGAGTTGCCTCAGCCTCAAGCTTTACGGTCTTGTGCTCTAGGTCAACAACGGTGCCACTCATAGCCTCGCCAACTAGGTGAACAGGAACTACAACGTGGACCTTCTCACCCTTGATGACCTCAACTAGGTCAACGTGCTCGATGATCTGGGTTACTGGGTCCTTAGAAGCGCTCTTTACTAGAACTAGCTCGGTCTTGCCCTCAATGGACAGCTCCAAAAGAGCGTTCTTGTGGCGAAGAGCCAAAGCAATCTCGTGGGCTGGCAGTGAAACGTGGCGGGTTGCGTGTCCGTGACCGTAGATTACGGCTGGAGTCTGGTGGATTGCACGAAGCTTACGTGCTGCACCCTTACCAAAGCTCTCGCGAAGGGTTGCAACGATCTTGATCTCTGACATCTTTTCCTCAATAGGTAATTGCAGCGAGGAAAAGGCACCCCGTCGATTACGGATACTTTGTATCCCTCGCCGCTGTTCGACCCAAAGCTTAGCGGCTACCGCCTGGCTTTGCCAAGCGAATCAGCTAAACGGCTTAGGCGTGACCTGGAAAGAGTGAGTTGACGGAGTCGTCATAGAACACCGCAGCGATTGCCTTAGAGATAAGCGGTGCAATTGAAAGCACAGTCAAAGTTGCGAATTCCTTGTCCGGGGTAATTGGCAGGGTGTTGGTAACAACCACTGAGTCAATTACCGGATCGCTTAGTCGCTCAACCGCAGGGTGAGAGAAAACGCCGTGGGTGGCAGCAACGATTACTCGCTTTGCACCATTTGCCTTGAGAGCCTTGGCGGCGGCCAAGATGGTGCCACCGGTGTCGATCATGTCGTCAACCAATAGGCAGTCTCGACCGGCAACAGCACCAACAATTTCGTTTACCTGAACCTGGTTAGGGCGGTCTGGATCGCGACGCTTGTGAACAATCGCAAGCGGGCTGCCCAGGCGGTCTGCCCAAATATCTGCCACGCGAACGCGTCCTGAGTCGGGAGACACCACGGTCAAGTTCTCGGTGCCAAAGGTTTCCGCAATGTGGTCTGCAAGAAGCGGCAGAGCCCAAAGGTGGTCAACCGGTCCATCAAAGAAACCCTGGATCTGAGGTGAGTGAAGATCAACCGACATGATTCGAGTAGCTCCTGCTGCCTTGAACATATCTGTCACTAGACGAGCCGAGATTGGCTCACGTCCCTTGTGCTTTTTGTCCTGGCGGGCGTATGGGAAAAACGGAGCAACCACGGTGATGCGCTTAGCGCTCGCGCGCTTCATGGCATCCACCATCAAAAGCTGCTCCATGAGCCAGTGATTGATTGGTGCTGGGTGAGACTGAATGATGAAGGCATCAACGCCACGAACACTTCGTTCGTAGCGGACAAAGGTTTCACCGTTAGCAAAGTCATAAGCGGTTACTGGCACTAGCTCGGTCTGCAGTAGCTCTGCAACTTCTTGGGCGAGCGCTTGATGCGCCCTGCCGGATGCGATGACTAGTTGTTTACTTGCTGACTTTTCAACTGGCATCGCTGCTCCTTTTTGCTGCCTCTGCTGATTTCGAGCCCGGACGCTTGTCCAAAACCCAGCCAGCGAGATTCTTTTGCGGTGTTGTGTTCAATGCTAATGCTCCCGGCTCGACATCCCGGCGGATTGTCGAACCAGCTGCGGTGTAGGCGCCATCGCCGATAACAATTGGAGCAACAAAGACATTGCCGCTACCGGTTTTGACGTGTGCACCGATGACTGTGCGGTGTTTATTTAGGCCGTCGTAGTTGGCAAAAATGGTTCCGGCGCCAATGTTTGTCCCCTCACCAATCTCGGCATCGCCAACGTAGGAAAGATGTGGGACTTTGGCTCCAGCACCGATCTTGGCGTTTTTGGTTTCGACAAAAGTACCGATCTTGCCGTCTTCACCAAGGTGAGTTCCAGGCCTAAGGTAGGCAAAAGGCCCGACACTGGCTCCGCTGTCAATCTGTGACGAGGAACCTTGCGTGCGACTGATGGTCACATTTGAACCAACCTGGGTATCGGTCAGTGTGCTGTCTGGACCAATAACCGAACCTTCGCCAATCGAAGTGAAGCCATGCAATCTGGTGCTCGGCAACAAAGTTACGTCTTTGGCTAACTGGACAGTGACATCAATCCAAGTTGTCGCAGGTTCCTGGATAGTCACACCGGCATGCTGCCAAGCTCGCACGATTCTGGCGTTTAGTTCGCTGGCAACCTCGCC
Organism: Microbacteriaceae bacterium; assembly: GCA_027487865.1. GTDB lineage: Bacteria > Actinomycetota > Actinomycetes > Actinomycetales > Microbacteriaceae > Aquiluna. Next base: position 415,021 of record JAIYCT010000003.1, on the reverse strand, counting down.
AAGCTGAGCTCGGTCGTTGATACCGGCCACCAGCCAGTTGTCGGAAATTGGGTGAGCGGAAACCTTCTGCCCCTGCTCCAACATCAAAGCTGCAACGTCGGTGAGGTACTTCTCTTTTTGAGAATTCTCCAAGGTCACCTTGGACAGCGCAGTTTTTAGGTGGCTTGCGTCAAAGATATAGACGCCGGCATTTACCTCATTGATTTCAAGCTGCTCGGCGGTTGCGTCTTTTTGCTCAACGATTCCAACGAAGTTCTCGCGTGATCTAACAATGCGGCCATAGCCGTTTGCATTTGCCATAACTGCGGAAATCAGGGTTCCGGAATTCTCGCTTCCACGGTGTATCTCTAGTAGCTGCTCGATGCTTGCGACATCGAGTAGCGGCACATCCCCCGATAGCACGGCAACATCGCCTTCAAAGTCACTAGGTAGCTGACCTAGAGCTGCCTCAACGGCTCGACCGGTGCCAGGAACCTCGTCCTGGAGCGCAACCACCGTGTTTGGGTAGAAGGCTTTTACGTAGTTTTCGATTCGTTCGCGCTCGTGCCTTAGCACCGCAACCACGTGGTTAGCTCCAAGCGAATGAGCGGTTGAGAGCACGTGTCCAATTAGTGGGAGACCTGCTATTTCGTGCAGCACTTTTGGAGTCGCGCTTTTCATGCGCGTGCCTTCTCCGGCTGCTAGCACTACGACTGCGAGCTGACGCATGGTCCTCCAAATCAGTTGCCGCTCCGCCCCTAGGATTCGAACCTAGACCGGACGCCTCCAAAGAGCGCCGTGCTGCCGTTACACCAGAGCGGAACGAGGTTTGCACCTCGGCGATAAGTCTGCCAGATAGATTGCCTAGAGCTGAAGTTTCTCCAAAGTCTCTAGCCACAAAGTTTCGTTTTCCCCGAGCTGCCTGGTCAGTTCACGCTGGCGCTCAGCCAATTTCAACAACAGCTCATAATCAGACTGATCGGCAGTTGCGAGCTGGAGCGCAATTGCTTCCAGTTCTTGATTGCCCTTCGCCATGGCGCGCTCTAGGCGCGCAGATTCCTTCTCAAGATTGCGCTTTTCAGCGCCTGACAAAGCTGACTGAGTCTTTGCTGCGACAACGGTGGTCTGAGCTTCCGGCTGGGCCTTTCTAAGCTGCAGGAATTGCTCGACACCTTTTGGTAGGTGACGAAGTTTGCCATCGCCCAAAAGCGCAAACTGCTGGTCGGTAACTCGCTCGAGCAGGTAGCGGTCGTGGCTAACAACGATCAATGTGCCGGGCCAGGTGTCAAGAAGGTCTTCCATAGCTGCCAGCATGTCGGTATCGAGGTCATTGGTCGGCTCATCCAAAATCAAAACGTTTGGCTCGGTGAACAGCAATCTCAAGAGTTGAAAACGCCGTCTTTGACCACCGGATAGTTCAGATATCGGGGTCTGCAACTGGGCGGAATCAAAACCAAGCTGTTCAACCAACTGACCGGTTCCAACTTCCTTCTTGCCAACGGTGAAGGTGGTTTTTTCACGCTTGATCATCGCGAAAATGCGGTCATCTGCAAATTCATCCAGCTCTCGAACATCCTGGCTCAGGGTGGCAAACTTCACAGTCTTGCCAATCTTGATTCGACCGGAATTTGGCATAAGTTCGCCGGTCATCAACTGAAGCAAGGTGGTCTTGCCGGCACCATTCGCACCGAGTAAACCGATACGGTCACCAGGACCTAAGCGCCAGGTGACATCTTTCAGGATCGGCTTACCGTCTTCGGTTTGGTAGCTCACATCCTCAAAATCCACCACGTCTTTACCTAAGCGCTGGGTGGCCAATTTACTGAGCTCAAGTTGATCTCTGGGTGGTGGCTCGTTGGCAATCAAGTTCAAGGCCGCATCAATGCGGAACTTTGGCTTTGCAGTTCTAGCTGGCGCTCCCCTGCCTAACCATGCAAGCTCCTTGCGAAGTAGGTTCTGTCTTCTTGCTTCGCTCGATGCAGCTTGGCGGTTTCGTTCAGCGCGCTGCAAAACATAGGCCGCATATCCACCGTCAAATGGCTCAATCTTTCCGCCGTATACCTCCCATGTGAGGTTACAAACCGCATCCAGGAACCAGCGGTCGTGGGTTACAACCAATAGGACACCGGCGGTTTTAGACCAACGGTTCCTAAGGTGCTCGGCAAGCCATGCCACACCCTCAACATCGAGGTGGTTGGTTGGCTCATCCAGCATGACGATGTCATAGTCACCAGCCAGAAGCGCGGCTAGTGCCACCCTTCGGCGTTGGCCGCCTGAGAGGGTCCCGACCTGCTGACTCCAGTCCAAATCTCCAAGCAGGCCCTGCAGCACATCTCTGATCTTGGGGTCGGTGGCCCACTCGTGTTCTGGGCCCTCTCCGACCACGGCCTGTCCAATGCTGAGGGAGTTGTCAATCCTGTCCACCTGGGTCAAATAGCCGACCCGCAGTGACCCGCGATAGGTGACTCGACCGGAGTCTGGCTCCAGCTGCTTGGAGAGAATCTTCAATAGTGTCGACTTGCCGTCACCGTTGCGACCAACAATTCCGATTCGGTCACCCTCGTTCACGCCAACCGTGATGCCATCAAAAACTTGCTTGGTTGGAAATTCCAAATCAATTTGTTCTGCGCCTAAAAGATGCGCCATTAGATAAGCCTGCTGCCTTGATCGCTGGGGTGAGCAATTACCGCTTGGAATCCGGCGGTACGGATATTCTCGGCACACACCAAAGCAGCTTTTTCATCGGCCGCCAAATACCAAAGTGTTGGGCCAGACCCCGATAGCAATCCAGCACCGCAACCAAAGTCCTTTTGGGCAAGCTTTGAAAGTTCAGGCAAAAGACTAAATGCCGCCTCGGTTAGCGAGTTTTTGCCCAACCAGCTTTTCTCGGTTTCGAAGCTTGGAACCTGCAAATCTTCGCCAAGTTCAAGGCGATCAAATTCTTGGAAGACGGATTTTGTGGAGAGTGACTTGTCGTTTATCAGCAAGACAATTGGTTGCGCAATCACTGCTGCGTGAGGGGTGAGCTCAATGCCAGTATCGCTACCAAGAGCTGTGCCACCCATGATTGCAAATGGCACATCAGCACCAATAGTGCCGCCGACCTTCATCAACTCTGCCTGGTCAAGACCTAAGCACCACGCTTCATTCAGCGCTACCAGCGCTGCAGCCGCATCGGCAGAACCACCGGCCATGCCACCTGCGACCGGAACCTGCTTTTGAATTTCAAATCGCATCGGTTGCGGATTTTCAATGCCGGCGAAAGTAGCCAGGACCTTTGCTGCCTTGACTACCAGGTTTGATTCATCGAGCGGGATTTCCCCAATGTTCGGAAGATCTGAGACAACTCGAACTTCCCACCTCTCGCTTGGTTCAACACCAACGCGCTCCTGAAGATCTAGAGCCTGGTAGAGGCTGACGACCGGGTGATAGCCATCTGGCTGAAGATCTCCAACCTGGAAATACAAGTTGATTTTGCCCTGCGCTGCTGCCCAAATCACTTTGCGCTCGCAATCGCAATGAACTGCTCAATGTTTAGCTGCTCGCCTCTGGCCTGTGGGTCGACGCCTGCGCGGATCAGGATTTCCTCGGCTTGCGAGGCAGAACCAGCCCAACCGGCCAGTGCCTGGCGAAGGGTCTTGCGACGCTGTAAGAACGCCTGATCAATGGCTGTGAAGGTTGGCTGCTGAAGGGCTGGATCGCGTTCAATGGTTCTTTGGAAATACACCAGAGCACTGTCGACTCCCGGCAGCGGCCAAAAGATGTTTCTACCGATATTGCCCGCCAAACGAGCAGGGCCATACCAAGCCATTTTCAAAGATGGAACGCCATATTCCTTGCTGTTTGGCGCGGCTGCTAATCGATGCGCGACCTCGGCCTGCACCATTACCAATCCCTTTTGAATAGATGGGAACTGGCTCATGAAGTGCAGCAGCACCGGAACCGAGATGTTGTATGGCAAATTGGCAACCAGCGCGGTTGGGGCACCAGGCAGCTCTCTTACCTTGAGAGCATCTGCAACTACTAGTTCGAGCTCTCTACCTGGTGCGTGTTTGGCAATAGTGCTTGGAAGCTCTTCCGCCAAGCGCTGGTCGATCTCCACTGCAATGACCTTTGGAACGATTTCTAGAATTCCAAGCGTCAGTGAACCTAACCCCGGGCCGATTTCAACTACCAGGTCATCACTGCTGAGTTCCGCCGCCGAAACAATCCTGCGAATTGTGTTTGGGTCGATTACAAAATTCTGACCTAGCTTTTTGGTTGGTCGAATATCCAATTTCTCCGCTAGCTGACGGATTTCACCTGCACCCAGCATTAGCTGAGACCTTCAGACCAAAGCCCATACACCCGCTCGGTATTGGCATTGATTTGCATTGCGGTTTTTGCCTCGTCCCAGCCCAAAAGAGCGGCTATGAATCTCAGCGTGTGCGGCACAAGATACGGCGCATTTGGTCTGCCGCGCATAGGCTCCGGGGTCAAAAATGGTGCGTCGGTTTCAATTAGCAATAGCTCAGGCGACACCGCCAGAAGTGAATCTCTGAGGTGCTGATTCTTCTTGAAGGTGATGTTGCCGGCGAAAGATAAGTACCAACCGTTTTGCTGACAGATCTCAGCAAGTTCAAGATCACCCGAATAGCAGTGGAACACAGTCCGCTCCGGTGCTCCAACTCGCTTTAGAGTTTCTACTACCTCAGCGTGAGCTTCGCGGTCGTGAATCATCAGCGCAAGATCGTTCTCTTTGGCTATCGCAATGTGCTGCTCAAATGAGTGGGCCTGCGCCTCAAGCTCTGCATCACCCTGGGTTCTAAAAAAATCCAGGCCGGTCTCGCCGATGGCGCGGACTCTTGGTAACTTGGCGAGCTCTGCGATTCCGGCAATAGCGTCGTCTAGTTCTTTGCGAGTTTTGTATAGCGGTGCTTCATTTGGGTGAAGTGCGACCGCTGCCAGAAGCATTGGTTCTGATTTCGCCACCTCGGCAGACCAGATAGAGCTCTCAAGGGTGACGCCAACCTGAACAGCTCCGAGCATGTTCACCTGGCGCATGCGCTCTAGGTGCTCGGCGACTGACATTGGATGCTCGCCGTCGGCAATCTCTAGGTGGGTGTGGTTGTCGTAGGTGCCAACCTCAAGCGGTGCTGGTAATTCGGGGTAGTGAACCGCGCGGTTATCTAAACCGTCATAAGAGTTTCTGGTGCGAATCGGTTCGCTCATTGTTCCTCTACGCGAGGGAACAAAACCTCTAGCTCACCTAGCTTTGTGCCGGCTGGAAGCAATCCCCAAGCCGCCTGCTGGATCCTCTGCTGGGAGAGCTCACCAAGACCGGTGCCGATTGAAGCCCAAAGCTTCTGAGCTGCCTTAGGAACAATTGGGTTTAGTAGTACCGCAAGCAGGCGCAGTCCCTCGGCGGTTAAGTAAAGCACGGTTGCCAAACGATCGCGATCTGCTTCATCTTTGGCCAAAACCCACGGTGCCTGAACGGTGATGTAGTTGTTTAGCTCATCAACCAAAGTCCAAACCTTGGCAATCGCCTCGTGGATGGCAACCTTGTCGATTGCAGCATTTGAACCATCCACTGCCTCCTGGGCAACCTTTTGGATAGCGAGATCTGCTTCTTGGTAGTCGCTTGGAGCGGGGACCACTCCATCAAAGTACTTGTTGATCATCGCGATAACTCGCGAGGCAAGATTTCCAAAACCATTTGCGAGCTCGGAGTTGTATCGAGCACTTAGGTCTTCCCAGCTGAAGGAGCCGTCAGAACCAAAACCAATTGCCTTCATGAAGTAGTAGCGGAATGCATCCGAGCCAAAGATGTCGGTGATCTGAGTTGGCGCTATACCGGTGAGTTTGGACTTGGACATCTTCTCGCCGCCGACCAACAGCCAACCGTGACCGAATACCTGCTTGGCTGGCGGCAGACCCGCAGCCATCAGCATTGCCGGCCAAATAACCGCGTGGAAGCGAAGAATGTCTTTTCCAACCACCTGGACATCGGCTGGCCAAAGCGAGTTGAGCTTGTCCTCGTCAGACCCGTAACCAATCGCGGTGATGTAGTTCAACAGCGCATCAAACCAAACGTAGGTGATGTGCTGATCGTCCCAAGGAATGTCGATTCCCCAGTCAAATCTTTCCTTGGACCTTGAAATTGACAGGTCACTAAGTCCTGAGCGCACGAACGAGACAACCTCGTTCTTGGCACTTTCTGGCTGGATGAAGGTTGGGTTTGCTTCGTAGTAAGCCAGCAGTCGAACTTGGAATTCGCTGAGCTTGAAAAAATAGTTGGTTTCGTTTAGCTGCTCAACCGGCTTGGAGTGAATAGCGCAGACTTTTTGGTCAGAGAAATCTCCGGTGCCATCAATCAAATCTGATTCGTTTTTGTACTCTTCGCAGCCAACGCAGTAATTACCTTGGAATGAGCCCTGGTAGATAAAACCGGTGTCATAAAGCTTTTGCAGAAACAGCTGCACTGCCTTCTCGTGGCGAGGCTCGGTAGTTCTAATGAAGTCTTGGTTGTCGATGTCAATGGTTTCCAAAAGTGGCAACCAGGACTCGGTCACCAACTTGTCAGTCCAGCTCTTCGGGTCGGTGTTGTTGCCAAGTGCGGTGCGCAATACTTTCTCACCGTGCTCATCGGTTCCAGTGAGTAGGAATGAGTTCTCGCCCCTGGAGCGGTGCCATCTGGTCAGCACATCCGAGGCCACCTCGGTATAGGCGTGGCCAATGTGAGGGGCATCGTTCACGTAGAAGATGGGGGTGGTTACATAAAAGGACTTGGACACCCTTGATATCTTAGGGTTTGTGCAAAAGCGCTTCAGCGTAAATTGCGCTCTTTGACGCACCGCTGGCTTCTGCAAGGTCCGCGCAAGCCTGCTTTAGACCCATTCCAGACGCTGCTAGTGCCAAGGCTTTTTGCCCAAGATCTGCAATGTCGAAGGTTTTTGGAGCGGCGCCAGCGATGATCAAAACCATTTCACCCTTGGGCGAACCAGCAGCCCAGGTAATTAGATCGGCGAGCGTTCCTCGCTCGGTGTGCTCAAACTTCTTTGTGAGCTCACGTGAAACTGTTCCGAGACGCTCTTCCCCAAACACGGATGCCGCATCCACCAGTGACTCGTGAATTCGATGCGGGGCCTCAAAAAACACCATGGTGCGAGCTTCATCTTTGAGGCTGGTAAACACCCGCACTCGCTCGCCCTGTTTCCTAGGGAGAAAGCCTTCGAAGCTAAATCGGTCGGTAGGTAATCCGGAGACAGCGAGCGCCGAGATAACTGCAGACGGTCCAGGGATTGCGATGATTTCGATTCCAGCTTGCGCACAGTCACGCACCAATTGGTAGCCCGGGTCAGAGATGGTAGGCATTCCGGCATCTGAGACCACCAATAGATCGTGATCGCGGGCAACCTCAACCAAAAGCGCGGTTCGCTCAAGGTCACTGTGCTCGTGAAGGCTGTAGAGCCTTGCGTGCAGCCGAATTCCCAGTCCTGAGGCCAGCTGCTTGAGAGTTCTGGTGTCCTCCGCGGCTATGTGCTCACTTGCTGTGAGAACGTCCCTAAGGCGCTGAGAGGCGTCAGAGAGATTACCAATGGGAGTCGCAGCAAGAATCAACACGCTAAGCAAACTAGCATCTAAGGGTGATTTACGGGCTGCTTACATTGACCAAACGCGCAGCTGCCAGCCGTTTTTTTACTGCTATCAGCACCCTGCTGATTACCGCGCTGGGAGCACTGCTTAGATTTGGCAATCTTGCGAACCCGCAGCTATTGGTATTCGACGAGACCTACTACGTAAAAGACGCCTTCACGCTCGGGCTGTTCGGTCATGAGAAGCAGTGGCCGGATGGTGCGAATACCGCCTTTGAAGCCGGAGACGTATCCGGCTTTATGCAAGATGGCGCATACGTAGTCCACCCACCGTTTGGTAAGTGGATCATCTGGCTCGGTATGCAGCTGTTTGGAGCGGACTCGAGCTTTGGCTGGCGATTCTCAGTCGCACTGCTGGGCACCTTGGCAATTCCCCTTATTATTGCCGCAGCCAAGCTCTTGATCGGCAATCGAGTTTTTGCAGCTCTCGCAGGATTGTTCCTAGCCATCGAGGGTCAATCGATTGTGATGTCCAGGACCTCGATCCTCGATGGTATCCTCGCATTTTTTGTTCTGCTGGCTTTTTACTTCCTGCTTCGAGATCGGGCCGCGATCTCTCGAACTTTGAATAAAGCCGCAGGGTTGAAGCGGGACTTTGTACTCTCTCTCAGACCTTGGCTTTGGGCAATGGCCCTTACCCTAGGGGTCGCTTCCTCGGTGAAGTGGTCGGGGCTGTATTTCCTTGCGGCATTTGGGCTCTATAGCTTTATAGCCGACTGGATTTCGAGGCATCGGTTGGGGCTAAAGGTAATGCCGGCAGTATTACAAGCCGCACTCAATGCTTTGTCGATGCTGGCTATCGCGCTTTGCACCTATGTTGCCGGCTGGTCCGGCTGGATTTTGAGTCAGGGCGGTTGGGGCCGCGAAGCAAATGAAAACTGGCTTATCGCGCTTTGGAAGTATCACACCAATGCCTACAGTTTCCACACCGGTCTAAGTGCCGAGCATCCCTATGCTGCCAATGCCCTGCAGTGGCTATTGAATATTCGACCAACCGCGTTCTACTTCGATAGCTTCACGGGCGAGGCCTGCGGGGTTCTAGAAAGCTGCAGCATCGCCATCACGCCATTGCCACACCCGTTGATTTGGCTCAGTGCGGTCTTGGCAATGATTTGGGTTGGTGTGAGGTTTTTCAAAAAAGCGGATCTCGCTTCGGGAGCGATCTTTATCGCCTTCCTAGCGGGTTGGGCTCCTTGGCTGATCTATTTGAGTAGAACAACCTTCCAGTTTTACGCTGTTGTCTTCACGCCGTTTTTGCTATTGGCTCTGAGCTATGCCCTGCACAGTTTCTGGCGCAGAGGTGTGGTGCTTCGCAGGCCTGCGGAACGCGAGTGGGCAATAACACTCTTCGTAGTGGTAACTTTGGTCCTGGCAGCATTCTTCGCATCCCTTTGGATGGGATTGCCGGTCCCCCACTGGTACTGGCGAATACAAATGTGGCTGCCCTCTTGGATTTAGGTGATTAAGTGACTCTGGGTATTTCCGCGCTAAAAGCGGCTCCTGAGGCAATTGCGGTTTTGATCTCGCAGCTATTTGCGCGTTTCCCATTCGGCATGCTCAGCATCGCATTTGTGATCCATATTCAGGCGGTTACCGGTTCCTACGCAATTGCTGGAATTGCTCTGGGTGCTGAAACTATTGGTGCCAGCATTTCGGGCCCACTGTTGGCAAGGCTGATGGCGGATTTTGGGATGCGACGGGTAATCATCATCAGCACATCGATCTCAGTCGCTGCGCTTGTTAGCTTGGCATTTGTGCCTCCGGAAGCAATTTGGTTAGTAGCGCTCTCGTTCCTAGTTGGCCTTGCATCGCCTCCTATTCAGCCTGCGGCAAGATCGATTTACCCGCAGATCACCCCGAAGAAGTTGATGCCGGCACTGTATTCACTTGATGCCACCTCCCAGGAGATCATTTGGGTGCTTGGACCGCTCGTGGCAACCTTGGTGGCGGCTAGCTTTGGCAACATACCTATGTTGTTTACCGTCGCATTGATTCAAGTCCTCGGCACCATCTGGTTCCTATTAAATAAGTCCGTTGGCTCGATCAAGATTCCGAAGAATTTGAATGCCCTGGGCAAGGCACTGCGCAACCCGAGGGTTGCCGCCGTGACAGTGCTGGGACTTTTGTTTGTTGGCTCATTTGCAGGAGTCGAGGTTGGGTCTGTAGCACTATTTGGTAAGACTCTGGCTGGCTTAATGTTTGCTGTTTTCTCACTTGGTTCGATCGTTGGCGGTTTGCTAATTGCTCCAAGATTTAAGGGTCCGAACGCACTAGCTGTGTTCATAGTGATTTCCCTGGTTGGTTATTCAGCCATTTTGATAGCCCCGGAGAATCCAGTCTGGGCAGCAATTAGCCTGTTTATCGCCGGGCTCGGGGTGGCACCTGTGCTTGGAACGCTTTCGCTGATGATTGCCACCGGTACCTCTGGCAGCGAGACCGTTGAGGCCTACGGTTGGACTACCGCGGGTCAGCTGGTTGGGTTCTCCGCCGGAAGCGCATTGGCGGGTATTGCAATTGACATAGTCAACCCAATAGCCGCGCTTCTGGTTTCAGTGGTCTTCATCGTTTTCACACTGATTGCATCGCTTTTGATTACTAGAACAGCAAAGCGTTCGAGCTAAGCCTTCTGCTTGGAATTCTTGCCGGTGACGGCAAGCGACCAAATTGTTGTGATCACCAAGGTGATGATAATTACCGCTAGCGATAGCTCGGTGGAAATCTCCGGAATGATCTCAACGTGCTTACCGCCATTGATAAATGGCAGCTCGTTCTTGTGAAGTGCGTGCACAACCAGCTTCACACCAATCCAAGCCAAGATGATGCTCAGACCGATTGACAGGTACTTCAATCGCTCCATTAGGCCGCCGAGCAAGAAGTAGAGCTGACGCAGTCCCAAAAGGGCAAAGGCGTTTGCCACAAACACGATGTATGGCTCATTGGTAAGTCCATAAACGGCCGGGATTGAATCGAGCGCGAACAGGATGTCGGTAAATCCAATTGAGATCATGACCAACAAGAGCGGGGTGTATACCCACTTGCCGTTTTGCTTGATGCGGTACTTGTCGTCGTGGTACTCGGTGGTGGTTGGAATGAATCTAGAAATGAACTTGGTCATACCACCGGGTTCTTTGCTGTCCTCTTTGCCCTTGTGGAAGGTCTCGAGAACCAGCTTGATGGCGGTAAAGATCAAGAATGCGCCAAATACGTAGAACGCCCAGCTGAAGCGCTCAATAAATGCAGCACCGAGAATGATGAATATGAAGCGCAAGATCAGCGCAATCGCGATACCAATCAGCAGCACCTGGCTGCGCAGCCGCTTTGGCACCGCAAACTGAGTGAAGATGATCAAAAAGACAAAGATGTTGTCCACCGACAAGCTGTACTCGGTTACCCAGCCGGCAATGTATTCAGCCGCGTACCGCGGGCCCCAAACTCCACCTACAACGAAGGTAAATATCAGTGCCAGCGAGATGTAGACGCTCACCTGAATTGCAGACTCGCGGAAGGTTGGCTCGTGAGGGCGGCGAAGCTGGACAACAAAGTCCGTTACCAAAATAACGCCTAGAACGGCGATCGTAACTGCCCAGACCCAGAGATCTACCTGCATTATTTCCATTCCAATTCCGCTAGAGCGGAATAATCGTCCGACCCCAATTGTAAGTATTAATACAAGATTGCGAGGGAGCTCAGTGAAAGTCCTTATTTCCGGAGCATCCGGCCTAATTGGCACCGAATTAAACCTGCAACTAAAAGCCCAGGGACACCAAGTTGTGAGACTGGTGCGCCGTCCAGCCCGCTCTGCCGAAGAGCTTTCCTGGAGCCCGGGACTGGCCCCGCTTGACCCAGCTGCGCTGTCAGACATCGATGCGATTATCAACCTGGCCGGCGCAACAACAGGGAAGATACCCTGGACAAAAAAGTATGAAAAAGAATTGATTTCTTCCAGACTCGACTCCACCAAGACGCTGGTCGATGCGATTAATGCCTGCCTTAATCCACCACAGGTTTTGATCTCTGGCTCAGCATCTGGAATCTACGGCGACCAAGGGGATGCTTGGTTGGATGAGTCATCACCAAAGGGTGAAGGATTCCTAGCCGATCTTGCCTACCAGTGGGAAGAGGAAGCGAAGCTGGCCAGAACCCGAGTGGTGCTGGTTAGAACAACCATGGTTATGAGCAAGAAACTCGGTGCGCTAGGCAAGCTCTTGCCGCTGATCAAACTCGGCATTGGCGGAGCACTTGGCTCAGGTAAGCAGTGGTGGGCATGGATCTCACTCGAGGACGAAGCCCGGGCGATCATTCACCTGATCGAAAACGAAACTGCATCAGGCGCTTACAACCTAACCGCGCCGGAACCTGCAACTTGCGAGCAGATCATCAAGGAGCTGGGTCGTCAACTTCACAGACCAACGATCCTCAAGGTTCCAGCATTTGCAATGAGGCTGTTGATCGGCAAAGCAGCCGATGAACTTTTACTCTGCTCACAAAAAATGAAATCCCACCGACTCGAGAAGACGGGGTTTGTTTTCAAACACCCGACCCTCACCGAATCGGTGGGATACGTTCTGAACTAATTACTTAGCTGCAGGCTTTCTGGCCGCTGGCTTCTTCGCTACAGGCTTCTTTGCAACTGGCTTCTTTGCAACTGGCTTCTTCGCTGCAGTAGTTGCCTTAGCAGCCGCTGGCTTGGCAGCAGGCTTAGCTGCTGGCTTCTTTGCTACAGGCTTCTTTGCAACTGGCTTCTTCGCTGCAGTGGTCGCCTTGGCAGCAGGCTTAGCTGCAGGCTTCTTTGCAACTGGCTTCTTTGCTGCGGTGGTCTTTGCAGCCGCAGGCTTCTTGGCAGCCGTTGCTGGCTTCTTGGCTGCGGTGGTGGTCTTCTTCTTTGCAGCTGAAGCGCCCTTTGCAACAGCGTTAGCTGCCTTCTCTACCTCGGCTAGGGCCTCAGCAGCAAACTTGGTGCCAGCCTTACGTGCATCTTCAGCAGCCTTGGTCGCGGCCTTGCCTGCCTCGTCAGCAAGAATGCCAGCTTCCTTTACGGTTACCGCAGAAGTCTTTTGAAAAAATCTCTTTACGTCGTCTAAAAGTCCCATTGTTTTGCGCGCTCCATTTGTCTTTGTATTGGGGGTTAACTGTGTTTTAGCTTAATGCCAGAATTAGATTGCGCGGCGTCTTGCGAGTATCGCGTCTAATTCTTTACTTTGCAAAATATTTGCAGGTCTTTGAATCTCGACTACATCAGCCAGGTTGTTAACTAGCTCTCCAACCTTTGGTTGGTTCAGCGGAGCAGGAATTGGGTTTGGTGCCCAATCGCGATTTTCAAGTAGCGGTCGCTTTGTGGAGGCTTTCTTTCTCAGCTCTTGGCGAGTGCGGTGAAGCTTAGACGCGAGCGATGAGGCCTGGACCGACGCCGCCCTTGAAACCAAGATGCTCAAAATCGCAAGAATCCCAACCGCTATAGAAAGCACCCACCAGCCGGCGTTTGTCGTTGCCGCCAAGGCCGCGGAGATGCTGCCGATAAGGAACATCGCAAACAGCACTGAGAAAAATCGTTGAGTGTTGACTAGGCGATTTAGCTTCTCATCCGAAGTCATCGGCAACTTTGCCTGGGCAACTTTGACGTCGCGCTTTACGATGCTGGAGTTGGCTCTGAGTTCAGATCGCTTGGAAAATCCTGGGACGAAAATCGCCAACCAGACAATGGCTGCAACCACCAAAGTGATTCCACCCAAGCCCACCGAATTTTCCATAGCTTCAAGATATGCCTAGGGGTTCCCAAACGGCGTTATTCAGAGCGCGTGTTCGCCAGTCGGTTCAACATCGAGCCGGTTTTTTCCTCCGCTGTGATGGCAAAAATCTTGTGGTCTCGCCATGCACCATCGATATGAATGAAGCGTTCCTTTAGACCTTCTTGCCTGAGTCCCAATTTTTCAACAACTCGAAGGCTTGGCAAATTCTCCGGCCGAATGTCAATTTCAACTCGATGGAGCCCTACGTCATCCATCAAAAAATCAATCGCCAATGCGACAGCGGTCGGCATGATGTTTTGCCCCGCGGTGGATTTTGCGATCCAGTAACCGATTGTTGCCGAGGACACTGACCCGTGTTGAACATTAGCCACATTGAGTTGACCCACCACCAAGCCATCTTTCAAAATCACAAACCCATAGCCGGTTCCGCGCCTGGCCTGCGCTCTCAGACTGGAGATCATCCAGCGGGCATTCACCACGGTTCTAAGTCCCGGTGTAGTTGCCTCCCAGGGCTCTAGCCAATCTCGGTCCTGAGTAAGCAGCTGCTGCAAGCGCCAATAATCTCTTCGTCCGACTGGACGAAGCGAGATTGCTCCATGGGCGATTGGGCGAAATGGGTTCACGCTGGCAAGATTACCTCTATGGAATCCCTCGAAAGCAAATCTGAGATCAGACTGCGCTGCCTTATGGCTAGACCTCAGTCTTCGGAAGGACTTGCAGCCAATCTGGTGCGACTCACCCTTGAGCTCAATGCAAGCGTGGTAGCCAGCTATCAGCCACTTGCGAATGAGCCTGATGTCGCGGAGTTCAACAGCTGGGTGATTGCGATGGGCAAGACGTTGCTTTTACCAAGAATCTCAGGTGATGAATTGGTATTTGCCTCTGGAGATCTGGAACCGGGCAGCCATGGCATTTTGGAACCGCAGGGCGAGGCTAGAGATGTTTCCGAGTGCGAACTGATCCTCGTTCCCGCTCTGGCTGTGGATGGTGTGGGAAACAGACTTGGCAAAGGCAAGGGTTACTACGACAGAGCGCTCTTGTCAGTTACGGGCATCCCGCGCTACGCGGTGGTGTTTGACTCAGAGGTGCTGGCGGCAATCCCAGCGCAAGCTCACGATGTTTGGGTGACCGGTGCTGTTACGCCAACAGCAATCCATCACTTTCGCGCATCTGCAATCAGTTAAAATCTTCTCGGAGGAAACATGCCAACTTATTCATACGTCTGTAAAGAGTGTGAACATGCATTTGAGATTCAACAGTCTTTCTCAGATGCTGCTTTGACCAGCTGCCCAAAGTGCAAGGGTGAACTGCGCAAGCAATTTGGCAACCTTGGAGTCAGCTTCAAGGGATCCGGCTTCTACCGAACTGACTCACAGCCTTCTAGCTCTGCTAGCGACTAGCCCCAGTGCGGAGGGCGCTCGTCATTTAGACGATTGTCGTTATTGTCATCCGGGTCTCCCCAAGCACGACCGGTGTCCTCAAAAGCCTTGTCCTCAAAAAGTGGTTGCGCCTTGCGCTCAAGATCAAGACCCAATTGCTTGGCAATTCGATTCGCGACCTCTTGCGGCTGGGCGAAGATTTCAAGTGCGTGAACGCGGATGTAGGTCCAGCCCATCGCACGCAAAAGTCCTGGCCTGAGCCAAAGCTTCTCGTCCCAGTTCTCGCCCCTAAGTGCCCAGTCTGCATCGATCACAGCCGCTTTGTTCCCGAGCGACACCGCGAGCCCAATTCGATCGCCAAAGTTCAGTGCGACATTGCAACCAATCTTTTCCAACCTTCTGGCAAGGTCTGCCAAAAGTGGGTCTGGTTCGCCACTTCGAATATCGCTTAGGAAACTTGGAGCGATTAGGTCTTTTAGCCAGCGTTGATTATCTGGAAGTTTTCCGGCAGCAAAGTCCTCGAAGTTGTAGCAAGAGACCACGGTCAGTCGTTTCCTTGCAGACACGATCGTGTTGACCATCCAGTGGGATGCGAATTCCGAATTGAAATCACCAAGTGTTCCCGAAATTCGACCCTCTGGAGTTTTACCAAAACCAACCGAGAAGATAACTCGATCTGCAAGTCGGTGGGTGAACTGGCTCATTGTGGCGACCTGGAAACGCTCGCGACCGTGGGCGTCAAAGAACTCTGCGAGGTTTGCCTGATCCTTCAGCGCTAAAGCCACCGCCTGTTCAATGCGGTCGGCGTGTGCTGCGGATGCGGTAACAACGCAAAGCGACTGCTCAGGTGTCCACCTGGCGTGGTTTAGCACGAGTTCTGCGACCTTAGCTACCTCAGCGTCCATCGACTCGGTGGCACCTTCAATAGTCGAGGTTGCAACTGCCCCCTCAAGAATTTGAACATGTTCGAAGTTGTGAGAACCAAACAGCTGCCCGGCTGCCGGTTCCAAAATCAAACGCGCGCTATAGAAGTTTTGGTTTAGGTAGCTACCCAAAACTTGACCCTCGGTGCGATAGCTGTGGGTGATGGAGATTGAGCCGAAGCGCTTCGAAATAGCTTCATAGCTTGACTCGCGCTTTGGAGCAACATGACCCTGGTTTGCCCTTGCAACGGTGTCAAAGTCCTCAACTAATGCAAGGGTCGGATCTCCAAAAACAATCACCTGATTTGCTCGGGCAATTGCTGGAAGTGCCTCCGCCATGGCGGTGGAAGCGGCGTCCAGAATAATCACCACATCAAATTTTTCGTCCTTGGCCAACTCGTGCATGCGATAGGGCGATAGCAGTACAGCACTTGCCAGCGCATTCCACAGCGGGCCAGCTTCTTGATATCCGGATTTGAGGTTGAGCTCTCTAGCTCTAAGTAGATTGCGAAGTTTGTCGGCTTGGGCTGGGTGCTTGGTAATTGCGGTGGTCCAGCGCTTACCCAAACGATCTTTAACCTCGGCGTTTCCGTGGTCAATCAGTTGCGTTGCACAGCGTTCGAATTCGGTTTCCAGCTTTGCAATCTCGGTCGCTGAGTACTGCAGGATGGCCGGGTTACGATTCACGATCGCCTCAAGTGCAGACTGCCACCAGGCCAATTCAAATTCGCTCTCAACCTGCTCAAGACTTGGATGCAGTTTGCACAGCTCCACAACTAAAGATCCGAGCCCTAGCTGTTCAAGCTGAGCCACCTTTGGTTCACGCTCCAGCAGTCGATCGAGAATCTCGGTCTTGGAGGCAAGTTCATTGACCTTAGCCTCAAGGTCATCAAGGCTCAATCGAGTCAACAGTTCGATGTCTGGATTTGGGTCAAGGTGGCGCTGTAACAGATCCAGCACCGAGGTGATTCGCTCGTACTTTTCCTGAACATCACTAAGCCCCAGCGGAACCGTCGGCGGAGCCTGGGTTTGGTTGAGCTCCAGCCAACCAATTCGCTGCTGCTCCGCAAGCTGGAGCGAAAGATATAGGTTGCTTATAGATGCACCCGGGCGAATAAATTCTTTAGCAAGTTTTTTGAATCTGCGACGCTGTGCACCTGAGAGCTGGCCACGCTCAGTTCTAGGTGCGGTGGCTTCAATCATCTGGGCAAGCGATCGGTCATAGATTGAAGGCAGGAACTTATCCAGGGTCTCACGAATACCAAGTAGCAACCTCAGCTGTCTTGCCCACTGCTCGACGCTCTCGCACTGAACCAGCTTTTGATCGCCCAGGTACCGATTGATCTGGTAGCGAAGGGTCCGGAATTCCTCGCCGGAGATTGACCTAACCGCGCTAAGCGCAGCATCTATCTCAAGCTGGTTTTCAAAGCGAGCAGCGAACCAAGGTGAATCTTGCGGTCCGTAATTAAACACTTCGAGTTCGAAGGCATTTCGAAGAGCTGGGAGCGCGGTCTCGGAAAGTCCAGGCAAAAGATCTGTGCGAATTCTTGCGTTGTTTACAGCAGGCACTGGCTTGCCGGCCAGCGCTGCCAGCTCTCGCATTGCGTCGATCAAACTGACATTAAGCTCTTGGTCTGGATGACCCACCAGCTCGAAATACTTTGCTATTTGAGCTTCTGCTTGCTTCTTGGCAGACAAAGCATCAGCGAGGGCAACGGGTTGGGCTTTCTCATTGCGAGAAATTGCACTCACCGCATCGGTCCAACTGTGAGATTCGCGGATTGCTAGACCGGCAAGGCCTGCGGCACCAAGACGTTCTGCCATTTCATCCAAGGTCTGCTGCCTGGGTCCAATAATCAGTGCTCGCTTTGAGGCGTAGGCAAGATTTGCAACTAGGTTCACCGCGGTCTGCAGATAGCCACAACCCGGCAGTGTTTCAACCGCAAAGGAATTGCCCGCCAGGGCCCTGGTCAACACCTCTCGCTGTGAGTTGTCGGCGTTTGCGACCAAAACCACTTCGTGAGTCGAAGTCAGTAGTGGAACTTCTTCCTCGCCAGTTAGCAAGTTTGAAATTGACTCCTCGAGTAAATACTCCTGCAGCTGGGTCATTAGAAGATCCGGCACAAAGTTTCCCAGCACCAGAAGCTTTTCTACTTCAACTCGCTGGCCCGACAGAATTTCAGACACCAAAGACAAAACCGAAAGCGGAATTAGATCGCCCTGCCCAACCGATACTGCCAAGAGGTCATTCGGGCTGAAACTCTTTCTGACCGAACTGATCAGTTTTGCAACCGCCGAGTTCAGCTGCGGTCTTGGGTCGATTCGAATCTCGTAGTCTTCGCCCTTGGAAATTAGGTGGGTTGGCCAAAGCAAAATCGGAAGCTTCTGTCCGCTGTCGAGATCCTGTACCAAACCACCGGCAATGAAAATTGATGCGATGCCAAAGTTGTCTTGGATTCTGGCAGCTTTGAGTTTTATGCGGCGCACCGTGCTGTGAGCACGAGCCTGGGCGACTCCATCGCGAACCAAGTTGCTGAGCGTTGTGCTTCTGGAGGTAACTAGCTGAGCAAGTCCTCCGGGGTGGGATCTAGCAAGGTCCACCTGACCGAAGCTGGAAAGCTCAAACGAAACTAAGGGGTTGGTTCCACCAATTCCCGAAAGTTCATCGCGCCAAGCGCGGATGCCAGCGTGCGCTTCCACGCGCAAATCCTAAGAGCGAAACGACCTAATCCTCGGTTGGCTCTCGGGCCGCCAGCTAAACAGTTATCAAGCCAAAATCCAACTGGCAATTGCGAGTAACCTAGTACTAGCTTTTGGCTTCGTAGCTCAGTGGATAGAGCAACGGTTTCCTAAACCGTGTGTCGTAGGTTCGATTCCTATCGAGGCCACTTATGCAGCTTGGCGCTGCATCCCCAAAAACGGCTCCCACTGCGGGTCTTCTTTTTCAACTCCACGAACCGTCCAAATTAAACCGCTAGGCATCTTGGGTGTGACTTTGAGCTCCCATCCCATCTCAGCCGGAGTTTTATCGCTCTTGTTGTTATTGCAGCGTAGGCAGCAGGCAACTAGGTTTTCCCAGCTGTCCGCTCCACCGCGAGATTTAGGAAGAATGTGGTCAATTGTGTTTGCGCTCTTACCGCAGTAGCCGCAGCGGTGACTATCCCTTCTCAGGACTCCTCGCCTTGAAACCGGGATCTTTCGAGAGCCTGGAATTCTCACGTAGCGCTGCAGCAGGATCACGGTTGGTAACTCGAACTCGCGATCTGCGCTGTGGACTTTACCCTTCTCAGCACCGGCAAGAATGGTTGCCTTTTGGTTCAACACCAAGATCAACGCTCGCTTGAATGACACTACGGCTAGCGGTTCGTAACCCGCGTTTAGGACTAATGTGCGCAACTAACTGCTCCTTTATCGAAACCACCCGCACGGCCTGCGGGATTTCGGTGTGACTGCCGGGCAATAAAAAACGCGCCGCAAAATGCGACGCGCGAAATTTCCCGGCTAGATATACAGGGATGCTGGTGCAAATGGATCCAATTGCCGTGCTTGGAGAGCAAACCATTGGGCATCTTGCACCTCCTCCCCAATAATCGAGCCAACACTTGATGGAAGATTACGACGGACAAGTAAAAAACTGCGCAGAAACGCAGAAACAAAAAATGAAGTTTTGGTATCGATTAATTGTTGATGTCGACCAGGCGGATGATGTGGAATCGAGGAGTGAAGATTGGCGCTAGCTTCACACGGTCACCGGGCTGTGGTGCGTGGTAGAAGTTACCGTTACCCGCGTAGATTCCATTGTGGCTGTAGTCGTTGAAAACCACGATATCACCCGGAACTGCATCCTCAATGTCGATCTTTACACCCAGTTTGGACTGCTGATAAACACTGTGAGGCAGTGGAACGCCAAACTGCGAGTAGATAAACAGCACGTAGCCAGAGCAGTCAAAGCCAGCCGGAGTCTCGCCACCGTAAACATATGGAACACCGACCAATTCGGCGGATGTCTTCATCAATAGAGCCGAGCTGAAGTTGCTGAATCGTGGCTTGACCCAGTAATCCTCAGCGAGCATTCCTGTGTAGGTGCGACTTCTGGAGGTCTTGACTTCAAATTCTGATGCTTCGGCAGGCTTGTAGTCTCCGCGCGAGAATTCGACAGCACGAACAGTTGCAACTGATAGGCCTTGAGATTCCGTTGTGAATTGCACCAAAGCGTTGTCGCGGGTTAGCCCACTAAGCGCGGTGGTCTCCGGGTCAAAACCGTAGGAAGGCAAAACTGATGTAGCAAGCAGGCCAATTGTCGCGATCATCGTCACGGGCGTGCGAACATTCCTGCTGCGACGAACGCGCTTGGGCTGGGCCTGCTGCTTACGCATCTCTTTACGAGATACCAGCTGAACCTCTGCGGTTGGATGGGTCAAAAGGAATCCTCCGAAAACTTCATTGGAACTTCCGCGTCAAGAGTATAACCGAGGATTTGCTAGCCAACGAAAAGATGAGACGCAATCAATTCATCTAACAGCAATCCTTCAGTTTTGGACGTTGCGCTGAGTAACCATCCAGTTTTTTCAACCGTGACAACCACTTTTGCACCTGGCACAAGGTCAAGCTCTACAAGCTGAAGCAAGAACTCTTGATCAACCTGAACCGGTTCACCAATGCGAGTTAGTTCATACTCTCCAGATCCAACTGAAGAGATTGGTTTACAAGACCTGGGATTAGCGGCGGTAAGCCCTAGAAGCTCAAGACCCGGCACCGGCATACCGAAGGGTGAGTGAGTTACATCGTTGAGCAAAAGCGCAATCTTGCGCTCAACAGCCTCACTCATCACGTGCTCCCATCGGCAGGCCTCATCGTGCACCAGGTGCCAATCCAAACCAATAACTTCCAGTAGCAATCGCTCGGCTAGTCGGTGTTTGCGCATCACCTCAACTGCAGTGAGGCGACCGGCCTCAGTAAATTCCAATTGCCGGTCGTCTCCAACTCGCAATAAACCATCGCGCTCCATGCGAGCTACGGTCTGAGAAACAGTTGGGCCGGAGTGATCAAGGCGTTCTGCGATTCGAGCGCGCATTGGGGTTATGCCGTCTTCTTCAAGCTCCAAGATGGCCTTGAGATACATCTCTGTGGTGTCAATTAGATCCGTCATGATGCCCCCTTTGGCTTAGCAAGACTAATGCTAAATCAAAGCTAAACTTGGGCCATGGCCGAGATCAAAATTCCCACTGAACTGCTCCCTCAAGACGGACGATTCGGCTGTGGACCATCTCGCACCAGAGCTAGCCAATTCAGCAACTTTGTGACCGAGGGCGCGGCCCTAATGGGCACTAGCCACCGGCAAGCCCCCGTAAAGAACCTCGTCGGTGAGATTCGCGCGGGCCTGAGCGATCTGTTTCGGGCTCCCGAGGGCTACGAGGTAGTGCTCGGTAACGGCGGATCAACAGCATTTTGGGATGCGGCTGCCTTCAGCATCGTGGAGAATAAAGCCCAAGCGCTGGTTCACGGTGAGTTTGGATCTAAGTTCGCTAGCGCACTTACTAACCCTTGGCTAAAAACCCCAACTGTGATCAACAGCGAGCCAGGCACCCGAGCGGCACTGATGGCCGAAGCCGGTGTTGATTCCTACGTTTACCCACACAACGAAACTTCAACCGGTGTTGTTACCCCGGTGACCAGAGTTGTGGGTGCTGATCGCGATGCTCTAATGCTTACCGATGCCACCAGCGCAGCAGGTGGCATTGACTTTGAACTTTCCGAGACCGATGTCTACTACTTCGCCCCCCAGAAAAACTTCGCCTCTGACGGCGGGCTTTGGCTTGCGATGCTGTCTCCGGCCGCTATTGAACGGGTGGAAAAGATTGCTGCCAGCGATCGCTACATTCCAGAATTTCTAAGTGTGAAAACGGCATTGGATAACTCGCGCTTGAACCAGACCCTGAACACCCCTGCTATTGCGACCCTCTATCTATTGAATGACCAGATCAAGTGGATCAACCAAAACGGTGGATTGAAGTGGGCTGATGCCAGAACCAAGCAGAGCTCAAAGCTTCTGTATGACTGGGCAGAAAAAACATCCGTTGCGTCCGCCTATGTCGCAAACCCAGATCACCGCTCGCAAGTTGTGGTAACTATCGACTTTGACGAGAAGATAGATGCCAGTTTGATCACCAAGACCTTGCGCGCCAATGGCGTTGTCGATGTCGAGCCTTATCGAAAGCTCGGTAGAAACCAGATTCGAGTGGCGACCTTCGTTGCGACCGAACCGAGCGATGTGCAGGCGCTTATTGGTTGTTTGGATTATGTATTGGAGCACATCTAATGGCGAAGCTGTTTGTAAAGTTTTCGGATCGACACCCAGAACCTCAGCCAGCCGAGGTGAATACCCGGTTAGCTATCTTGGTCGGAACCGGACTCTGGGTCCTGGTCCTGATTCTCTTCATTGCGTTTTACCCTGCGCTGACGAACGCGGGTCTTGACTGGTGGCTTCACACCGCCGTCGTTGGAATCTTGCTTGGAATCCTGGCTTGGTTCATGGTTCGTAAATCCTGAGTGCATGCCCTCGATTAGTGCATCGGCCTCGGCATCGCTGTTTGCCTTACCCTCAGCCCGCAACTGACGTCTAAATTCCGCCAAGCGCTCCGCCCATGGCACCCACTGCGGGGCAAGTTGAGAATTCTCAGAGGCCAAGAGGTTGATCTCAGAAACCGTTAGTGGATTGCGCTTGTCTGGTTGCGTCAGGGTTACCACCCAGTGCCAGTGCTGATACTCCTTGAGCGTGCAGGCAAAGTGAACTTCAACTACGTTCTTTTCGATTTCCGACTCGGAAACAAATTCGCCAATCAGTCCAAGCTCAGTGGTTTCGCGCAGAGCTTGAAGGGCTAACTCGGTTGGATTAACCTTCGAGCTCATCAGCAACCTTGCGCAACAGCTGCGCTACCTTGCTCGACTGAGTGTTCTCCGGGTACTTTCCGCGCTTTAGGTTTCCACCGATTTGATCCAAAAGACGAATTAGGTCCTCGGTGATGATTGCTAGGTCTTCGGCAGGCTTGCGGTTCATTGGAGTGATGGTTGGAACTTCAATCACCCTTACCGAAAGCGCCTGAGCGCCCTTACGGCCATCGGCAATGCCGTATTCGACTCGTGAACCAGGCTTAATGGTTGAGGTGCCGGCAGGTAGCGCCGAGATGTGCAGAAACACTTCGGTGCCATCATCGCCTGCGATGAAGCCGAAGCCCTTGTCGTCATCAAAGAATTTAACTTTGCCGGTTGGCATACGTCCTACTTTCCACTAACCGGCGATAAGTGTATCTGAAAGGTTAGAGTTATCTGATGGCTGATTCTCCAAAGCGTTCTCAAATTGAAGTCACCCTGGCCTACATGGCTATCGGGGTGATTGCGCTTTCCGTAATTTCGATGGCCGCGACCCTGATTTTGACCGCTTTGGGCGTAGATCAACTTCCAGCGTTAATGGCGCAACTGCCACTAATTGGTTTTCCGGTTGGCTTTTTGCTGATTATCGGCATGCTGATCACCTCAATCGCCCGCAGGGGCAAAAACAATCGGAGCTAATTGTCTGAATTACTGCTGATAGCAAGTGCGCTTCGCGAGATGGGCGAAGGCGAACTCAAGGCAGTCCTTCGACCACTTGGAAACTCCGCTGCCTCGCTGGGCGACCTGTTTGATGTCGCCCGAGCCATGGTTGGACGCCGCGAGCTAGAGCGTCGCATTCGTCTTCTAGATAGCGAGTCGTTGGCTACCTTGAAATCAGGCGGAACTAACTCCAAGCTTCAGGAAACTTATCTAGCTTCGAACACTGCCGGATTTGCATCCGCTGTTGAGTTGGTAAAAGAACTTCAGCCAATCAAGCTAAAACCGGTAAAGCACGAGCTACTAAGCAGTGAACTTGCCAACTATGAGACTCAACTTGCCATCACCGAGATTATCTTTGCCTGCGAAAGGCATTGGCTAGAGGCTGTAAAGGCCGGTCTGCGCGCGGCCGAGGCCAAAGATTTGGCACAGGTTCTAAAGATGGACCTCGCCCAGCTGCAGCTGCGCTTTCAGCTGGCAAGGCGAGCAGGGTTGGTTGATGTCATCGACAATCGCTACGTCTGCACCATCAAGGGGCTGCAGTGGCTGGACGCCGACCCAGCCCAGCGCTGGTTCAGCCTAGCCAGCGAGGTCTGGGATCTGCCCGAAGTGGCTATCACATCAGGGTCACTAGCGGGCATGATCAGTCAGCAGTACCCGCTGTTTGACCAAAACGATCTTGAGCTTTTGCGCTACGGACACATCCTGGGGTTGCTGTCCGATTTTGAACCTACGGCTTTATTCAAATCAGCGAGCGCCGATTTGGCTAACGCTGGTCAATTGGTTTGGGATCAGTTTCCAAAGCCAGTTTCGCGCATCATCATTCAGGGAGATCTGAGCATCATCTCTCCGGGGCCACTTGCTCCATCGGTTCACAAGCAAATTGACCTGCTTGCACAATCTGAGGATCTAGGCCTGGCCTGCCGTTTCCGGTTGTCCCTGAATTCGATTCTGCACGCCATGGAGATGGGCATAACCGCAAAAGAGATAGAAACTGTTTTGCTCACGCTCTCAGGTTCCGAGCTGCCGCAGCCGGTTACTTATCTTTTAGCCCAAGCCAAAAAGAAGTTTGGCGAGCTGACGGTTAGGGCCGGCGATGGTCAGTCGGTGGTGGAATCTAGCGACCCTATTTTGCTCACTCAGATCTTGAATGAGAATGGGCTGGCGGCTTTGATGCTCAAGGGTGAGGATGACCACCTAGTTTCAAGACTAAACCCGAGCCTTATCTACTTCAACCTGCGGGACGCCGGGTATCCGGTCATTCAGCTTGGCGAAGACGGCAAGGTGGTAGCTCCAAGGCTCGCCCAGGTATTCATCCAGGAGCAGACCGTTGATCTTTTTGGCCTGCAAGCCAAGTCGCTACTCAGTGCAGAGGCCCAGGCACCTAGCCCTGATGACCACCTAAGACAGTTGCAGTTCGCACTCAAGAACAAACTCCGGGTTGGTGTTCGAGTGGATATGCCGGAGGGCATTGTCGAGATTGAAATGACTCCACTTGGTATTGCCGGTGGCCGATTCCGCGGCAGAGATGTGGAAAAGGAAGCGGAGCGCACCTTGCCACTTTCAAGGATTCAGGCTGTCTGGCTCAGTTAGGCTTTAAGGATGTCTCTTGGGCCGCTGATTGTGCAATCCGACCGCACCGTCCTGCTCGAAACAGATCATCCCCAGGCTAAAGACGCTCGTCACGAACTCGCAATCTTTGCAGAGCTAGAGCGAGCACCTGAGCACATCCACACCTACCGCATCACCCGACTGGGTCTTTGGAACGCCAGGGCCGCAGGTCACGATGCCGAGTTCATAATTGATTCGCTCAAGCGCTGGAGCAAGTATCCGGTTCCCGAAGGTGTCGAGCGAGAGATTCGCTCCACGATCGATCGCTATGGCAAGTTAGTTATTGACCGCGATGAGACAGGTCTTCGCCTGACCGGCTCAACCCCTTCGATCTTGATTGAGGTTGCCAGCAATCGAAAGATATCTGAGCTACTGGATGAGCGACTAGAAAACGCCTACCGGGTCAAAGACTGGGCACGCGGTCAGCTAAAGCAGGAGCTACTAAAACTTGGCTGGCCCGCCGAGGACAATGCCGGCTTTACGCCGGGAACGCCGTTTGAAATTTCCCTTGACCAAAGCCTGTGGCGCCTACGCGACTACCAAAAAGAGGCCGTGGCAAAGTTTGAACTTGGTGGTTCTGGCGTTGTTGTGCTGCCCTGCGGTGCGGGTAAGACATTGGTTGGTGCCGCAGCCATGGCAGAGATCAAAACCAACACTTTGATTTTGGTTACAAATACGGTTTCTGCAAGACAGTGGCGCGATGAGCTATTGAGCAGAACTTCCCTTAGAGAACAAGACGTCGCTGAGTACTCGGGGTCAACCAAAGACATCGGTCCGGTGACGATTGCGACCTACCAAATTCTGACCACCAAAAGAAAAGGTGAGTTTGCTCACCTGGAACTGCTAAACGCGCGCGACTGGGGCTTGATCATTTACGACGAGGTGCACCTATTGCCTGCACCTATTTTTAAAATGACGGCAGACCTGCAGGCAAGAAGGCGACTCGGACTAACCGCAACTTTGGTGCGCGAGGATGGCCGAGAGTCTGATGTCTTTTCCCTCATTGGACCAAAACGCTTTGATGCCCCTTGGAAGGACATCGAAGCCCAGGGTTACATCGCTCCAGCAAGCTGCTACGAGGTGAGAGTCAGCCTGCCGGATAAGGTCCGCATGGACTACGCGATTGCCGATCAGGATGCCAGGTTCCGGATAGCCGCTACCGCCGATGCAAAAATGCCAATCATCAAAGCGTTACTTCGCAAACACAAAGGCGAACCGACATTGATCATTGGTCAGTACCTCGACCAGATCGAAGAGGTATCGCAGGGCTTGGGGCTTCCTAAACTCACCGGAGAGACTCCGGTCGATGAACGCGAGCAGCTGTTCGCAAAATTCCGCCGCGGCGAGCTCACTGCTCTAGTGGTTTCCAAGGTCGCTAACTTCTCTATTGACCTGCCAGAAGCGTCGGTTGCAATTCAGATCTCCGGAGCCTTTGGATCCCGCCAGGAGGAGGCGCAGCGCCTCGGACGCCTGCTCAGGCCTAAGGCCGATGGCCGCTCAGCATCTTTCTACACCCTGGTAGCAAGAGACACAGTTGAGCAAGACTTTGCCCAGAACCGTCAGCGCTTTTTGGCGGAGCAGGGTTACTCCTATGAAATCTTGGATGCAGACGAGATTTAGACATCCAGATAATTCTCAGGAATCTTCCAGCTAACTAGTTCATGCTTGGGTGATGGATAGCCTAAAAGTTCTTGTAGTTGACGATGAACCAAACATTCGCGACTTGCTTTCAGCAAGCCTGCGATTCGCTGGGCACCAGGTGCTCACATCCCCAAACGGTACCGATGCGATTGCCAAAATCATCGACACCCAGCCAGATATCGTGCTGCTCGATGTGATGCTTCCAGACATTTCTGGATTTGGTGTCACCAAGAAGATTCGCTCGATGGGTATCGAGACCCCAATCCTGTTCCTCACCGCTCGCGATGAGACCGAAGATAAAGTCACTGGGCTCACCGTTGGTGGCGATGACTATGTCACCAAGCCATTTAGCCTCGATGAGATCGTGGCTCGCATCAGCGCAATCATGCGCAGAACCGGCAAGGACTCCGATGGTCACTCTTTGATCCGGGTTGGCGAGCTAGAGATGAACGAGTATGCTCACGAGGTGACGGTAAAGGGTGAGGTTGTAGAGCTATCCCCCACCGAGTATCAGCTGCTTCGATACCTTGCCAGCAACCCGAACCGCGTGCTAACCAAGGCGCAGATCTTGGACCACGTTTGGGAATATGACTTCAACGGCGAAATGGGAATTGTTGAGTCCTACGTTTCTTACCTTCGAAAGAAGCTCGACCCACTGAGCACAGAGCCGCTTATCGTTACCAAGCGCGGCGTCGGTTACATGCTGAAGGGTCCAAAAGGTTAGTTAGTTGAAGAACAAGTTTCAGTCGGCATGGGAGCGTGTATCCCTCAGAGCCAAACTGACCGCCCTGTCAGTTGGTTTGATTGGGCTACTCCTTACAGTCTCGAGCGCTGGAACCGTTGCACTACTTAGTACCTACCTGCAGCGCAACACCGACACCTTATTGATTGCCACCGCCGCCACCTTGGCATCTGAGAATCCGGTAATGCTTGATCGCCGAGTAGCCAACGGTGATTTGACTCTGCCATCACTTCCAAGCGACTACTACATCGCCATTTTGAACGCGCAGGGCAAGCAGTTTCTGGGCTTGGTTTCATCAGCCGGCAGTCAACGCATCACACCTAACTTTTCAAGCTTCACCCTTGAGGTTGTGAGGGCAACCGAAGGTGTACCCTTCGAGGTTGAGGTTTACAACCTGAGAGGTCCAAACACCACCTGGCGCATAGTTGCGCTGCCACTAAATCGTGCCGAGGGATCGGTTGTGGTGGCGCTGCCGATCAACACAAACCGACAGATCATCAGTGAATACGGCAGCATTGGCGGCCGCTTTGGAATCTTCCTTCTTGTGCTCTCGGGGCTCAGTATTTGGCTAACCATTACATCCGCCCTTCGACCACTTCGTGAGGTTGAGAGAACGGCACAGTCGGTCAAGGCCGGGCAATTCTCTTCTCGCCTAGTTGAACGTCATGACAAAACTGAAATCGGAAGGCTAAACCGAGCTTTGAACAGCATGTTGGATTCGATCGAGTCTGCGGTTCGAGGCAAAGACAAGACCCTGGAGCAGATGCGACGCTTTGTTTCAGACGCCAGCCATGAGCTGAGAACGCCACTTGTGACAGTCAGAGGTTACGCGGAGCTCTACCGAATGGGAGCCATTAAGAAGCCAAAGGATGTTGCCGAGGCAATGGACCGCATCGAATCCGAAGCGATCCGAATGTCCGGCTTGGTGGAGTCACTGCTGACCCTGACTCGCATGGACGAACTAGGCCAGCTCACCACTCAAAAGGTAAACCTGGAATCAATTGCAACACCGGTAATCAAAGATGCATCGGTCGCGAACCCAGATGTGAAGTTTGAACTTGAAGATCAAACCAAGAACCTGGAGGTCGAGCTGGACGCTGACCGCATCAAGCAGGTATTGACCAACCTGGTGGCAAATGCCTCACGCTTTGCCCCTAAGGGGTCGACCGTCACCGTGCTGGTCACAAGGGTTGATAAGAACATCAAGGTTTCGGTTGTTGACCGCGGTGATGGTATCCCTGAGACGCTGCAGGAAAAGGTATTTGATCGCTTCTACCGGGCGGACAATTCCAGAAACCGAGAGACCGGCGGATCAGGTCTGGGCCTTGCGATTGGTCGCTCGATTGTCAATGCGCACGGTGGAAAGATTTGGGCTGAGGCAACAGTGGGTGGCGGAGCAACCTTCAGCTTCGAGATTCCAATTTCTCACAGCTAAGAACTTAAAGTAAAAAGCCGGGGTGATTACCACCCCGGCTTTTTTGTACTTACTTCTCTAGAAGTCCATTCCCGCACCAGCATCGCCAGCAGGAGCCGAAGCCGGCTCTGGGCGCTCGGCCACAACGGCCTCGGTGGTTAGGAATAGACCTGCGATGGAAGCTGCGTTCTGCAGTGCAGAGCGAGTTACCTTCACTGGGTCGTTGATGCCGGCCTTGAGCATGTCTACATACTCTCCAGTAGCGGCGTTTAGACCGTGACCGTCAGGCAGGTTGGCAACCTTCTCGGCAACTACGCCAGGCTCAAGACCTGCGTTTAGCGCAATCTGCTTTAGTGGAGCAGAGATTGCAACGGCCACGATGCGAGCACCGGTAGCCTCGTCGCCAGTTAGGTTTAGGTCCTTGAAGGCAACCTTGCCAGCCTGAAGCAATGCAACGCCACCACCGGCGACGATACCTTCTTCAACAGCTGCCTTTGCGTTGCGAACTGCGTCCTCAATGCGGTGCTTGCGCTCCTTGAGTTCAACCTCAGTTGCAGCACCCGCCTTGATGACAGCCACACCGCCGGCTAGCTTGGCTAGACGCTCCTGTAGCTTCTCGCGGTCGTAGTCCGAGTCAGTGTTGGTGATCTCGCGACGAATCTGCTCGACGCGGCCCTTGATCTGGTCAGAGTCACCGGCACCCTCAACAATGGTGGTCTCGTCCTTGGTGATTACGATCTTGCGAGCGCGTCCCAGCATTGCAAGCTCAGTGTTCTCAAGCTTGAGTCCTACCTCTTCGGCGATAACCTGTCCGCCGGTCAAGATTGCGATGTCCTGCAACATTGCCTTACGACGGTCACCAAAGCCTGGAGCCTTTACAGCAACAGACTTGAAGATGCCACGAATCTTGTTTACAACCAAGGTTGCAAGGGCTTCGCCCTCGATGTCCTCGGCAATGATTAGCAGTGGCTTTCCAGCCTGCATAACCTTGTCAACAATTGGAAGCAAGTCCTTCATGTTGGAGATCTTGTTGTTGGCGATCAGGATGTAAGCATCCTCGAGGATTGCCTCCTGGCGCTCTGGGTCGCTCACCATGTAGGCAGAGACGTAACCCTTGTCAAAGCGCATACCCTCGGTTAGCTCAAGCTGGATACCGAAAGTGTTTGACTCCTCAACGGTAACCACGCCTTCCTTACCAACCTTGTCGATTGCCTCGGCGATGATCTCACCGATGACCGAGTCACCGGCGGAGATCGAAGCGGTAGCAGCAATCTGCTCCTTGGTCTCAACTGGCACTGCCATCTTTAGTAGCGCTTCAGTGACAGCGGCAGAAGCCTTGTCGATACCGCGCTTTAGTGAGATTGGGTCTGCTCCAGCAGCTACGTTGCGAAGGCCTTCTTTTACTAGCGCCTGGGCTAGCACGGTTGCGGTGGTGGTTCCATCACCGGCAACATCGTCAGTCTTCTTAGCAACTTCCTTTACTAGCTCAGCGCCGATTCTCTCAAGAGGGTCGCTTAGCTCGATTTCCTTGGCGATCGACACACCATCGTTCGTGATGGTAGGGGCGCCCCACTTCTTCTCTAGAACGACGTTGCGTCCACGAGGTCCAAGGGTCACCTTTACGGTGTCAGCCAGAATGTTTAGTCCGCGCTCTAGTCCGCGACGAGCGTCTTCGTTGAAGTGAATGATTTTTGCCATTTGGGTTTCTCCCGATTGCAGTTGAAAGTTTTTTGGTTTAGCACTCGGCATAGTTGAGTGCTAATACATTTTTAGCACTCTCAGGGCCAGAGTGCAAGTGAAAGGCCGATGTGCTTTCGCACATCGGCCTGACTTGAGATCTTTGTTCTATTAGAGGACGTTGACGTTCTCGGCCTGAGGGCCCTTGTCACCGGTCTTTACGTCGAACTCGACTCGCTGGTTTTCTTTCAATTCGCGGTAACCATCGGTCTGGATAGCGGAGAAGTGTACGAATACGTCTGGACCGCCGTCCTGAGTGATGAAACCAAAACCCTTTTCAGAGTTGAACCACTTTACGGTTCCTTGTGCCATGTTGATGCTCCTGATGCAATTCCGGCATTCGAGTACTTCACGAATGCATCGGGCTTCAACCTAGGTCCCACTCCGACTCCACAACTTTACGCACTTATGGGGGAAAATGATAGGGATTGCAAAACCTATTTTTTGTGTTACTAAAGGGTTATAAAGCCAAAAAGCGAAAGTTGAATCGATGTACGAGGTCTATAAAACCGACGAGCAGTGGAAATCTGAGCTCAGCGAGTTCGAATATCATGTGCTCCGCATGGCAGGTACCGAACGTGCCTACACCGGTGAACTGCTAGATGAGAAGCGTGCTGGCAGCTACCACTGCCGCGGTTGCGATGCGTTTTTGTTTGAGGCCGACACCAAGTTTGACTCGCACTGCGGCTGGCCAAGTTTTTACAAGCCGCAAGACAACGACGCCATTGAGTACATCGAAGATCGCGCCCACGGAATGGTTCGCACCGAGGTTCGCTGCTCGAAGTGCGGCGGTCACCTGGGTCACGTTTTCGAAGATGCGCCACAAACTCCAACCGGAGATCGCTACTGCATCAACTCCGTGAGCATCACCTTCAAGCCTGCTAAGTAGAGTTGTGCCGTGGGCACACTCATAAACGTTCTAGCGATCCTTGCGGGATCTGCAATTGGTGTGCTGTTGGGAAATCGACTGCCCGAGAAGATGAGCCGCACCCTCACCGACGCAATGGGACTGATAGTTCTAGTTATCGGTGCGCTCAATCTTGCGGACCTAAGTGACGAAGCGTTTGCCAATGCAACCGGCGTCTTCCCGACCATTCTGGTGGTGCTCTCAGCGCTTCTTTTGGGCGGGGTAACCGGATCACTTCTCAAGATTGAGGAGCGGTTGGAGCAATTTGGGGTTTGGCTTCAGGCCAAGACCAAAGGTAAAGGTGACAAAGACCAATTTATTCAGGGGTTTGTAAACGCAGCCCTGCTTTTCACCATTGGCCCGATGGCAGTCCTTGGCGCACTGCAAGACGGACTGGGCGACGGCTTTGAAATTCTGGCCCTCAAGTCAACCCTCGACGGCTTTACCTCTGTGGCCTTCGCGGCAACCATGGGTTGGGGAGTTGCATTCTCTGCCATTCCGGTCGGGCTCTGGCAAGGGCTGCTAACAATTCTTTCCGCAACACTTGGCAATGTCCTGTCGCAGGCTGCTGTTGCTTCGATCACCGCAACCGGTGGCATTTTGCTTTTGGGAACAGGATTGCGAGTGTTGCAAATACGAATGGTTTCGGTGGCGGATCTACTACCAGCTTTGGTTTTTGCCCCGGTTATTACTTTGGTCCTGGCTACTACCCTCGGCCAGTAATTCGATCAACATCTCCCAAGATGGCATCAAACTCTGCTTCGGTCATCAATCCCAACTGGCTTGCTGACTGCTTGACCGAGAGATTGTTCTCTTGAGCGTGCTTGGCGATCAGCGAAGCTGCTTCGTAGCCCAGGGTTGGAGCTAGTGCGGTAACCAAACCAATTGAGTTCTCAACGGTGAATTTGAGGAACTCAACATTTGCGGTGATGCCATCGATGCAGAAGTCAGCCAGGATATGGCAGGCCTTACGCAGGTAGGTCAGGTTCATCAAAAGCGAACGTGCCATGATTGGCTCGAAGGCATTTAGCTGAAGTTGCCCTGCCTCAGAAGCCAAGGTTACGGTGAGGTCATTACCAATGACCTGGAACGCAATCTGGTTTACAGCTTCTGGGATAACCGGGTTGACCTTGCCAGGCATGATCGAAGACCCGGCTTGCCTTGCAGGAAGGTTGATCTCGCCAAAGCCAGCGCGAGGTCCAGAAGATAGCAGCCTTAGGTCATTGGAGATCTTTGAGAGTTTGGTTGCCAAACGCTTTAGGACGCTGGAGATCGAGATGAAAACACCGGTGTCGCTGGTTGCCTCAATTAGGTTCTCAGCCAACCTAAACGGGTGCTCACAGAGCTCGCTCAAGATATCAACCACCAACTCGGCATAGCCGTCTGGGGTATTCAAACGAGTTCCAATTGCAGTGCCACCGAGGTTTAGTTCACTCAGTAGCGGAATGATCTCCCTGAGTCGACTGTGGTCTTCGCCAAGAGTTAGGGACCACGCAGTGAACTCCTGACCCAATGTCATGGGAACGGCATCCTGCAGCTGGGTGCGACCCATCTTGATCACATCTTTGAATTCCAACGCCTTAGCGTTGATTGACTCTCTTAGATACTCGACCCGCTTGAGTAGCGCGAGGCTCTCGATAATGAGAGCCACCTTGATTGCGGTTGGGTAAACGTCATTGGTGGATTGCGAGGCATTCACGTGATTGAGCGGGTGAATCTTGTCGTAGTCGCCCTTGCGGAAACCCGCAATCTCCAAAGCTCGGTTAGCAACAACCTCATTGGCATTCATGTTGGTGGAGGTTCCCGCACCGCCCTGAATAGCGTCTACCGCAAACTCGGCATCCCAAAGCCCATCCCGCACCTCAATCGAAGCTTTGATGATTGGGTCCGCAATTTCTTGCGAGATAACACCGAGCTGAAGGTTTGCCTTTGCTGAGGCCTCTTTGATAAAGCCAAGCCCTCGGACCAATGAGCGGTAGTGACCGATGGAGACTCCGGTAATTGGAAAGTTTTCTATGGCCCTAAGGGTGTGGATGCCCCAATAGGCAGTGGAGGGGATTTCGCGCTCCCCTAGAAGATCGTGCTCTAACCTCGTTGTAGTCACGCTCTAAGTATCTCGCAGTGCAGCTCAGCCCAGCCGACATTTGCCAAAGATTAGGTTTCAGGTGGTCAAAAGTTCAGTTAGCCCATCACAACTAGTGAATGCTTCTAACCAACCTCTAGAGAGCCGACCACGGGACTCGAACCCGTAACCCCCGCATTACAAGTACGGTGCGCTACCAATTGCGCCAGGTCGGCAACGCCCTAAATTCTAGTTGCAATCCATAAAACAACTGCATCGCAAAAAAGAAATCACCACGCCCGAAGACGTGGTGATGACGATTAGTGCTAAGTGGTTTTTACTCGGCGCTCGAGGTCTGCACGAACTGAGCAAAGAACTCAGCTGAAACCAGCTCGTCTCCGGTTGCCCAGCTGAACTTGTTTCCGTTTACCAAAACCGTTGGCGTACCAGTTACGGTTACGCCCTGCTGAGGGGTGTTTAGCACGTTCTGGGTGTGCTGCTCGATGTAGTCGGCAAAGCTCTTGTTTTGGATGCAGCCCTTGACCTCATTGGTGCCGGCGCCTGACTGTTCTGCGACCTTGAAGAGCTCGTTGTCATCTAGACCTTCCTGGCCTTCGGCAGGCTGGTTGATCATGAGGTTTGAGTGCATATCGAAGTAGCTGTCCGGCTCAAAGTTTGCAACGCAGAAGGCTGCATTAGCGGCTCTAGACGAGTACTCGTTTAGTGATGCACGATCCAGGAAGGAAATTGGGCGAATCTCTAAGGTCGCTGCTCCGGTGTCAACCCAGGAGCGAATCTGAGCGGAGTTTGGAAGATCAAATGCCTGGCAGATTGGGCACTGGTAGTCAACGTAGACGACGATTTCCGGGGCCTTGGTCTCACTTGCCTCTGGGGTTGGGGTCTTGTCTGCGGTGAAAGCCTGAAGACCAACGCCGATCTTTAGGCCACCAAACTCACTGAGGTTCTTTGGAGCATCGTCCACAACTGGTGCAGCCACTCGGTTAGCGGCCTCAATGGCGATAACGGCTGCCACGCCACCGACGATGCCCAAGGCGACAAGCACAACCGATATTTGAATAACAAGCTTTGAGCGCTTGGCCTTCTTCTGGTTCTGCTCGCGAAGTGCCTTTGCCTTCTGGCGGGCTGCGTCGCGCTGCTCTGAGCGAGTTTGCTTGTGGTTCGAAGTCATTGGTTCCTACCTTGGTTCGGTATCAGCTTGGTTACGAAGCCTAATAAGTGTAACTGAGGTGCGATACTTGTCGGGTTGCTTCAATTCGAAGCAGCATCCAATCACAAAGGATCGTCCGGCACGTACCGCCGGTGGAGGAGAAAATCATGGCATCAGTGTCATTTCGCAATGCAACCCGCATTTACCCAGGCGGAACCAAGCCAGCAGTAGACAAGTTGAACCTAGAGGTTAGAGACGGCGAGTTTCTAGTTCTAGTAGGTCCTTCTGGCTGTGGCAAATCAACCTCGCTGCGCATGCTTGCCGGCCTAGAAGAGGTAAACGAAGGTGGTATCTACATTGGTGACCGTGAGGTAACCGACGTGCCACCAAAGGACCGCGACATCGCAATGGTTTTCCAGAACTACGCGCTCTACCCACACATGACCGTGGCAGAGAACATGGGATTCGCCCTAAAGATTGCTGGCGTTAACAAAGAAGAGCGTGCAGCCCGCGTTCTTGAGGCGGCCAAGCTACTAGACCTGGAGCCATACCTGAACCGCAAGCCAAAGGCACTTTCCGGTGGTCAGCGTCAGCGTGTGGCCATGGGTCGCGCAATCGTGCGCCAGCCACAGGTATTCCTAATGGATGAGCCACTATCTAACTTGGACGCCAAGCTTCGTGTTCAGACCCGTACCCAGATTGCTTCGCTTCAGCGTCGCTTGGGTGTAACCACTGTTTACGTTACCCACGACCAGGTCGAGGCTATGACCATGGGTGACCGCGTAGCTGTTCTAAAGGACGGACTACTGCAGCAGGTTGACACTCCTCGTAACCTTTACGACCGCCCATCAAACGTATTCGTTGCGGGATTCATCGGCTCACCAGCGATGAACCTTATGCAGCTACCGATTATTGACGGTGGAGTTCAGTTCGGCGACTCGGTGCTTCCAATTGACCGCGACATCCTTTCGAAGGCATCCGGTAACCGCGTAACCGTTGGTATCCGCCCAGAGAAGCTGTCTCCATCGAATCACGGTCTAGCGGTAGATGTGGACGTCGTTGAGGAGCTAGGTTCGGACGGCTACCTATACGGTCGCGTTCACCTAGACGGCCAGGAGCACAACGTAGTTGTTCGCGTTGACCCAATCGACCACCCTCGTGCTGGAGACAAGGTTCACCTGCAGGCAGATGCCTCTACCGTTCACGTCTTTGACGCAGAGAGCGGCGAGCGCCTTAACTAAGGCCCAATGCCAAATCAACTAAACATCACGGCTGCCACGGCAGAACCAGCACTGCTGGATCTGCCGTGGCATTTGCCGTTGGAGCAGTGGCCTAACGAAAACATCGTGGCTTTGCCGAAAGGCCTATCTCGTCACACCGTTCGATTTGCACACCTTGGCGACCATGTAATCGCGATCAAGGAGACGCTGTTCGAACTTGCAAAGCGTGAATATGACATGCTCCGCAAATTGGAAAAGTTAGACATTCCATGCGTAGAGCCTTTTGCCATTATCAATAACCGCACCGATGAGAATGGCGAGGAACTGCCTGCGGTGTTGATTACCCGTCACCTCAAATTCTCACTCCCCTATCGTGCGATGTGGTCGCAGGGACTTAGGGATCAAACGGCCAAGCGCCTGGTCGATGCGCTCGCCCTGCTACTGGTTCGACTGCACCTCGTTGGATTTTTCTGGGGCGATGTTTCGCTCTCCAACACTCTGTTTAGGCGTGATGCGGGAAAATTTGCCGCCTATCTCGTGGACGCTGAGACCGGACAGCTCTATGACTCAAGACTCTCTAATGGACAGCGTGAGAATGATCTAGAGATTGCCCGCGTAAATATCGCCGGTGAACTAATGGACCTGATTGCCTCCGGCAAGGCAGCTTCCGATATCGATGCAAACGAGATTAGCCAGCGCATCGTGGATAAGTATCACGAGCTCTGGAAAGAGCTAACCGCCACCGAGGTATTTGACGCCACCGAACGCTGGAGAATCTCCAGACGAGTGCAGCGGTTGAACGAGCTTGGTTTCGACATCGAAGAGCTCAGCATGAGCCAAGAACAAGACGGCACCGCGGTGCGGATTCAACCTAAGGTGGTTGATGCCGGTCACCACGCCAGAAGGCTGCTATTGCTAACCGGTTTGGACGTTGAAGAGAACCAAGCGCGCAGGTTGCTGAACGATATCGATGAGTATCGTCTCGCGCACACACGCCCTGGGGCGGACGAAGAAGTCCTGGCTCACGAGTGGCTCAGCGAAATCTATGAACCGGTAGTAGGCGCAATTCCAAGCGAATACACCGGCAAGTTAGAACCGGCCGAGGTCTTCCACGAGGTGCTGGAGCACCGCTGGTACAGATCCGAGAATGCCGGATATGACGTCTCGCTTTTGGATGCGGTTCGCAGCTATGTCTCCGAGGTGCTCTCAAAGCGTCGCGATGAAGAATCCCTGATTGGATCCCCCACCACCGAGAACATCACACTGGCCGAAGCCATCCCCTCCGGACTCATCGTCGTTGCAGACGATGATGAAGAGGGTGACTGGAGAGATCGGGTCTAAGAGCGCATGCTCGAGATCTGGTAGAGCGCAACCGATGCCGCAATACCTGCGTTTAGTGACTCGGTCGCTGCGGTAATAGGAATCGATACCACCTGGTCGCAGTTCTCCTGAACCAAACGCGATAGCCCCTTGCCCTCAGAACCAACCACTACCAAAAGAGGCTTGTCTGCCAAAGTGAATTCTGGAAGCATCACATCACCATCGCCGTCAAGACCAATAACAAATACACCACGCGCCTTGTACTCCTTGATGGTCTGGTTCAAATTCGATGCCAGTGCAACCGGCATGCGAGCAGCAGCTCCGGCGCTGGTCTTCCAAGCGGCTGCGGTCACTCCAACGCTTCGACGCTGAGGAAGTACGACACCGTGACCACCAAAGGCGGCGATAGAGCGAATAATCGCTCCTAGGTTTCTAGGGTCGGTAACACCATCAAGCGCGACAAGCAGTGGCAGAAGGCCGGTCGATAGGGCGCGGTCCAACAATTCCATTGGGTGCTTGTAGTCGTATGGCGGAACCTGTAGAGCAATTCCCTGGTGAACGCTGTCGCCACCGGTCATTCGGTCGATCTCAGCTCGAGTCACCTCAGAAAGAGGAATGCCGCGGCCATTTGCGATTGCGATCGATTCTTTGACGCGGTCATCCATTTCGATGCGCTGCGCAATAAACAAAGCGGTTGCCGGGATCTTTGCCTTCAGGGCTTCAACAACTGAGTTGCGACCAGATAGCACCTCGCCTGAGATGGCGCGGGCACCCATTCCAGAGCGACCAGCAACGAATTCACCCTTGCGGCTGGTTCTCGCCTCGGTCTTTGGCTTGACTCCGGCGGCTGCAGCCTTTTTGGCCTTGTAAGCCTTGTGGTAGGGGCGGTCTTCCGCCTTTGGGGTGGGGCCGCGACCCTCAAGTGCCTGGCGGCCGTGGCCGCCGGTGCCCTTTACAGCACCCTTTTTACCCTTGGCCGCTCCGGGCCTTCCAATTTTTGCCATTAGCTCAGACTCCAGTGTGTTTGGTTTTGTGAATCCGATAGCTCAATGGAACTTGCGGAAAGTTGTTCTCTGATGCGATCTGCGGTTGCGTAGTCCTTGGCATCGCGGGCTCGGTCGCGCTCGGCGATCAGTGCCTGCACCAACGAGTCCAGAGCCTGGTGCTCGCGCGAAACCTGAGACTGCCACTGGCTTGGTGCTAGACCCAGAATCTCAAGCATCAAATTGACCTGGTCGCGCTTTTGGGCAGCCTCACGCAATCTCTGCTCATCCAGATCAGAGTTACCGGAGCGAACCAGTTCGTGAACTACCGCAAGAGCAGCAGGCACGTTAAAGTCATCGTTCATCTCGGCGGCAAACTCAACCGGGAGGGAAACATCAGCACCCGGCTCGCTAAAGCGCGTTGGCGCAAGCTCGCGCCCTGCGCGCTCTAGGAAGCCCAAGATTCTACCCAGGGCAGCATCTGCTTCTTCCAAAACCGAAGGCTGGTAATCCAAGACCGAGCGGTAGTGGGCGGAGCTTAGGTAGTAGCGAACCGTCTGAGCGCTTGCGAGCGCAAACAGATCACTTGAGGAAACCGAGTTACCAAGTGACTTACTCATCTTTTGACCGGCGACAGTGACCAGTCCGTTGTGCACCCAGTAGTTTGCAAAGCCGTGTCCGGCTGCCGTCGACTGAGCCAGCTCGTTTTCATGATGTGGAAAGCGAAGGTCCAATCCACCGCCGTGGATATCAAAGTTCTCTCCAAGGTAGTGACTTGCCATCGCTGAGCACTCGATGTGCCAGCCTGGGCGTCCCGGGCCAAAAGTAGAATCCCACGAGGCAGTGTCCGGCTCAGAAGACTTGGCGGCTTTCCAAAGTGCGAAGTCCTGCGCGCGCTTTTTGTCCGAGGTGGCTTCTTGAGACTCCATGTCTTCTGGCGACTGATTGGTGAGCTCGCCGTATGAAGGCCAACTGGCAGTGTCGAAGTAAACATTGCTTGAGCCATCCAGCGCTCGATAGGCGTGACCGCGTTCGATCAAAGTTTCAATTAGCTTCAGCATCTGTGTAATGTGCCCGGTCGCACGAGGCTCATAGGAAGGTGCGTCGATGCCCAATTTTCTAAAGTCGGCTGCGAAGAGCAATTCGTTGGCGTAGGCCAGCGACCACCAGTTTTGGTTTTGCTCAACTGCTTTTTCCAGCACCTTGTCATCGATGTCTGTGACATTTCGAACCAGTGTGACCTCAAGGCCTAGGTGGGTAAGCCACCT
This sequence comes from Microbacteriaceae bacterium, assembly GCA_027487865.1. GTDB lineage: Bacteria > Actinomycetota > Actinomycetes > Actinomycetales > Microbacteriaceae > Aquiluna. The sequence continues at coordinate 375,696 of JAIYCT010000003.1, read as the reverse complement.
TGTCATCACATCGTAGGCAAGTGCTGATCGCAGGTGTCCGATGTGAGCCGAAGACTGCACGGTTGGACCGCAAACGTAGATTCCAACCCGACCGGCGGTTATGGGGGCAAAGTCCCGCAACGCCTGTGTTCTGGTGTCAAAAATCTTCATGTCCAAAGCCTAACCAAGCACCTTCAACAACGCCGTTGCAACCGCAGCAACTCCCCTAGAATCCGCAAGGAACCCAAGGCCATCAGTGGTGGTTGCACCGACCGAAACTCTTGCTCCAACAATCGCACTCAAGCGAGCTTCGAGTTCGTCTCGCCTAGGTCCAATCTTTGGTTTGTCGGCAATCACCTGCACCGCCACGTTCTCAACCGAGAACCCCCTAGCGGCAATCAACTTCAGCGTCTCGGAGATAAAAATCTCTCCGCTTGCGCCGGCAAATTCCGGGCGGTCGACACCAAAGTTGGAGCCGATATCCCCAAGACCTGCCGCAGATAACAGCGCATCCACAATTGCGTGAGCAATCGAGTCGCCATCCGAGTGGCCCTCTAGCTTAGGAAGCTCTGGCCAAACCAGGCAGCCGAGCACCAGCTGGCCCGACTCCGAGAACTTGTGTGCATCGGTGCCAATGCCGGTGGCGCGTTGACCAAAGTCTTGCCTCGCGCGATCCAGGTCTGAATTGGTAGTGAGCTTGAAAGCATTTACCTCACCGGGGACCGATCTAACTGAAAAGCCCATGGCCTGCATCAAAGCGGCATCATCGGTGAAATCTGAAGGGGCTTCGCTAAGCGCTCGTTGCAATTCCTTGGTTCTAAAACCCTGCGGGGTTTGAGATAGTCGCAGTGTGTTGCGATCCTCGGTTCCCAAGACATCGTTACCCGACACTCGCTTCACAGTGTCGGAGACCGGAATCACCGGAACCACGACGTCGGAATTTGCAAGCTCGGCGGCAACCGCTTCAAAGAGTGCAGGAGATGCGAAGGCGCGCGCGGCATCGTGAATCAAAACCAATTCCGCTGTAACCAGCGCAAGTCCATTTGCAACCGATCCCTGCCTGGAAGTTCCGCCGATGGCAATAGAGAATTCAGCATGGTAGGAAGCCTGAATCTGCGATTGAAATTCTTCGACGTGGTCCTCGTGTGCAACCACGACCAACTGGGTGGGGTTGAATTCTTGAATTGCTTCCAGCGCGTGGACAAGTAGTGATTTGCCGGCAACTGAGACCAGTGCCTTTGGAATGCCAGCACCGAGTCGCTCGCCGTTGCCGGCGGCAACTAGAACCACCGCAACGTTCATGATTTAGCTAGCCAATACCTTGTCTAGCTCAGCCGAAGCCTTGACCTCGTCAACCTTGCGAGCTAGTGCTAGTTCAGAAATCAAAATCTGTCGTGCCTTTGCCAACATACGCTTTTCACCGGCTGAAAGGCCGCGGTCCTGGTCGCGACGCCATAGGTCACGAACCACCTCGGAAACCTTTACAACATCGCCGGAGGCGAGCTTCTCAAGGTTTGCCTTGTAGCGACGGGACCAGTTGGTTGGCTCCTCTACGAATTCTGCACGCAGCACATCGAAAACCTGTTGGACACCCTTTTTGTCGATGACATCGCGCACACCGACTTCGGTGACGCTTTCCTCTGGAACTTGAATGATTAGTTCCTGGCTTGGGCGATCTGGAGCTGCCTCTGAGCCTGACTCAAGCTTCGAGCCCTGAACAACTACGCGAAGGGTAAGGTACTTCTTGGTTTCGCCGCGAATGGTCTTCTCTGAAACTTCGATAATTTCAGCAGCACCGTGGTGAGGGTAGACAACGGTTTCGCCAACTTCAAATTTCATGCGCTTCTTTCGGCTCCAAAAGCTTGAGTTTACCACAGATTGGGGCTAATTCCTAGGCTAGACTTGGGGTAATACGCCCTTTGGAGAGCTTCGTGAACGTAAAGAAAATTACTTCTTTGACCCTTTTGGCCCTAGCCAGCTTGTCGTTGGCAGGTTGCTCTCTTTCGGGCAACGTCGAATCTCTCAAGCCATATGCTCCAAGCGACGGTGTTCAGGTTGACGCGCAGTCGCTAAAGGCCCGCAATGTTTTGCTTATTCAAGGCGAGAGCGGCAGAGCAGTATTGATCGGCTCGTTCGTGAACTCTTCTCAAGAGGACCTAATGGCAACTGTCCAGACCAAGGACTCTGTCGGCAAGGACATTCGAGTTGAATTTGTGGTCAAGGCTGGAACCAAGTTTGACCTTGGTTACAACGGCACCGAGCCAGTTACCTTCAAGCTTGATGGCACCCCGGGGCAGGTTCACGAGGTTGCAGTGTCCGGCGGCGGAGACCCGTTTGTGCTGGATGTTCCAGTGATGGATGGATCACTTTTGGAATACCGCGAATACGCGGAATCGCTGAACTAAATCTCGAACTTGTAACCCAAGCCACGAACCGTCATTAGGTGACGTGGTCGAGCTGGATCCTCTTCAATCTTTGAGCGAATTCGCTTCACGTGAACATCCAGGGTCTTGGTGTCACCAAAGTAGTTTGAACCCCACACCCGGTCGATGATTTGACCGCGGGTTAGCACTCGGTTTACGTTCTCCATCAAAAGCTCGAGCAGTTCAAATTCCTTCAGCGGCATTTGAATCTTGTCGCCGTTTACGGTGACAACGTGACGTTCGATATCCATAACCACCGGCCCGGCCTTCAAAAGACCATGCTCCGCGGCCTGAGGCTCTGCTCCGCGGCGCAAGACCGCCTTCATGCGAGCTAGCAGCTCTCTGGTGGAGTAAGGCTTGGTGACATAGTCGTCGGCACCGATTTCTAGCCCAACCACCTTGTCAATCTCGGTGTCCTTGGCAGTCACCATGATGACCGGAACCGAGCTCTCGGCCCTGATGGCTCGGCAGACTTCGTTGCCCGAAAGACCAGGAAGCATTAGGTCCAAAAGCACAATGTCGGCACCGTGAGTGCGGAAGTTATCCAAAGCAGATAGTCCATCTTCGGCTTCGATAACGTCGTAGCCTTCGCGCTGCAACAGGAAAACCAGTGGCTCCCTAAGGTTTATCTCATCTTCAACTACAAGTACTCGTGTCATGGCATCTCCTGGGTGTCAATTGGAAGTCGAAGGGTGAAAGTTGATCCAACGCCGGGTTGGGAAAACAGCCTGATCTCGCCACCGTGGTTAGCAGCGACGTGCTTGACGATTGAAAGCCCAAGGCCGGTTCCACCGGTCTCGCGAGAACGCGATGGGTCCACGCGATAGAAGCGCTCAAAGATTCGCTTCTGGTCGCTCTCGGAAATACCTAAGCCTGAATCGGTAACCGCGATTTCGGCGACACCGTCAACGACCTTGAGCCCGATTCCAACTTGGCTGGCCGGGTTTGAGTAAACAATTGCGTTTTCAATCAGGTTTCTCACCGCGGTGACCAGCATTTCGTAGTCGCCCATGACCACTGTGCCCGACTCTGCAGATGACATAACTCGGATATTGCGCTGTTCTGCGATCAAGAGGTTTCTGTCCACGGCATCTGTGATGACTCCAGCTAAATCAACCTCGGTTGAATTCTCGCCAACTCTGGCACCCTGCACCTTGGATAGCTGGATCAGCTCCTGCACCAAATTCGCAAGGCGCTGGCTCTCTTTTTGCATCGACTCGGCAAACTTTTTGACCATCTCGGAGTCGTCGGTAGCACCCTGAATCGCCTCCGCCAACAATCCAATTGCACCAATTGGAGTTTTTAGCTCGTGGGATACGTTTGCCACAAAGTCGCGCCTGGTGTCCTCTAGCTGCTTGGATTCGGTGCGGTCATCGACCAAAAGCATTACGTATTCGCCACCGAACTGCGCGGCTCTTGCCTCAACCCAAACCTTGTCGCGACGAAGACCGGTTTCTAGGAGCAGTTCTTGCTGGACAGCGCCGGAAGTCTTTTTTGCCTTCTCAACTAACTTGACCAAAGTTGAGTGGATTAGCCGGCGGTTTTGTACTAGACCTAACTGGATGGCACCTGGAGATGCTCTGAGAACCGAGTTGTTTAGATCCAGTACCACTCCCGCGGTTGCCATAACATCCACGACCTGAGCGGCGATACTCTGGAACGCGTCGAAGTCTCTGTTCTCTTCTTCTTTTTGAGCGCGACGAGATGCTAGGAACCCCATGGGCCACCCGCTCTCTACATCGCTAGATGTTTACTAGGTTAACAGTTTCTTCCAAACGTAAGACTATGAGAACTAATTGCTTTGGCTCGGCAAGTTTGCTTTTGGTTGGTTAGGAATTAACCTTGAATTAGCTCGGAGTTGAAAGGCTTCGACCCTACACAGATTTCGAGGTATCAAGATGCACGGTATTTTTCAAAATGAATTGGCAGATGTCCAGTCTCGACTAATCGGTCTTGCGGAAAACGCGCAGTCAATCATGGACAAAGCGTCGCGAGCGTTCTTGAACTCCGATGTGACCCTGGCAGATGAGGCGCTCGCCCTAGCTGGAACCAACGAGACCAAAGCCCTTGACCTTGACGAGCTCGTAATCAAGGTTTTATCGACCCAGAGCCCGGTTGCTCGCGACCTAAGAATTCTTGTTTCAGCACTTCGCATGTCGGCATCCTTGGAGCGCATGGGTTCGCTTTCCTCGCACATTGCAGCGATTGCCCGCTACCGCTATCCAGGCAGCGCAATCCCAACCTCACTGCGCCAGACCTTTGAGGACCTGGCACGTATTGACCTTGAGCTTGTCGGAAAAGCAATCACGCTGCTGCAGAACACCGATTTGGACCTGGTTCGCGAGATCCAGGCTCGTGACGAGGCGGTTGACCGCCTACACCGCAAGGTCTTTGATGTGGTTCTCAACCCAGAGTGGAAAGAGAACGCGATGTACACCGTTGACGTGACATTGGCTTCTCGCTACTTCGAGAGATTCGCAGACCACGTCGTGGACATTTCCTCAAAGGTCAGCTTCCTGCAGACCGGCGAGTGGCACGACTAAGTTTTTTACTTCTTACCCTGGTTAGCAACGGCTGCAGCTCCGGCTGCCGCTGCCTCAGGGTCTAGGTATTCTCCGCCACGAACAAGCGGCTTTAGGTTTTCATCCAGCTTGTACAAAAGCGGAATACCGGTTGGAATATTTAGCTCTGCAATGTCCTCGTCGCTCACGCCATCAAGGTGCTTCACCAATGCGCGCAGTGAGTTGCCGTGGGCGGTAACCAAGACTGTCTTTCCAGCTTTGAGGGAGACCGAAATATCCGACTCCCAGTGAGGGGTCATTCGAATTAGCACGTCCTTTAGACACTCGGTGCGAGGAATGCCATCGCCTAGATCTGCGTATCTTGCATCGCCAACCTGAGAGAACTCATTGTCATCAGCGATTGGTGGAGGTGGAACGTCAAAGCTTCTGCGCCAAGTCTGGAACAGGTCAGCTCCATATTTTTCCAAGGTCTCTGCCTTATCCAAGCCCTGCAGTGCGCCATAGTGACGCTCGTTTAGGCGCCAGTTGCGCAGAGTTGGAATCCAGTTGCGGTCAATTTGGTCAAGTGCGATGTGTGCGGTGTTGATCGCACGCTTGAGCAGTGAGGTGTAAAGCACATCTGGGGCGAGTCCCGACTCGCCCAATAACTCTCCGGCACGTTTTGCCTCGTTACGACCCTGGTCGCTTAGGTCAACATCCACCCATCCGGTGAAAAGGTTTTTCTGGTTCCAAACGCTGTTGCCGTGACGAAGCAAGATTAGGTTGTGAGTCATACCCTCAAGTTTAGTCAACCTTCGGTAGTAGCTTTCGAGCCTGCTCGGCTTCAACACCTGCGGCAATTGCTAAATCCACAACCATTGGCCTGATTTGCATAAAAACAACTAGGTCGCTCAGGCCCGCATCGCCAATTGTCTTTGGGTCAAGCGCTCGAATCAGCTTCGATAGATACTTTTGCGACTTCGCGCGCAGCGAGAAGTCGTCCAGGCTCTGCTCCAAAAGGTCAACCGCAATCAAAGTTTTTGCAATGACAGCAGCAAGTTCCGGTCTGGGTTTTTGATCCTCAAGTAAATAGTCAATTCGCCTTGTGATTACTCGAAGGTTTCTGGTTGCCAAATCAAGCCCGGCAAAAAGCACTCTCTGGTCAGCAATCTCTTTTTGAGCCCATCGGTAAAAAGGAGAGACTCTGGCAATCGCTGCTGCCGATTCGAGCGAGCTTCGCCAGTTGTCAATCAGTGGCTGGGTTTGACGAATGTTTTCAAGCGCAATATCGGCGGTTAGCTTGTCAGTTGTCAGTAATACCTCACGAAGTTTGGCCAGAGTTTCCTTGACGGTTGCAAACAGCAATCGAGAGTCCGCTCTAGCCAAGCGAATTGGGTTTCTTGGCACCAAGGCCGTAAAGGCAAGTGCAACTAAGCCGCCAATAAGGCCGTCTATCACCCTTGCAAAATCTCCACCGGTTGGAGCTTCCAAGAGCTGAACCAATACCGCCTGAATCGCAACCGTCAGGGCAAATGCGGGGTTTGGGGATATCAATCTCGCCAACAGCAGGGCTAACAGGATCACCACGGTGAGCTGCAGTGCTCCGGAACCAAATAACGCCAAGCTCGATTCGCTAAGAACTACTCCCATGACCATCGCGAGCGCCGTTGTGGCAACTCGCCCTGGTCTGGTGTCGCGAGCAAATCCAAGTGATGAGATGGCAACCGTCACGGCCAAAAGTGGAACTGGGTGACCAAGGCCAAACCTGGCAATCAGGTATGCCACCGAAGAGGCCAGCACCAACTGCATGATTTGCCAAAGCGAGTCTCTAACGCGCGATAGGGCTTTGGAGATAAACCCGGTCACTTCTTACCGCTGAGCTTGAAGGCGCTTGGGCGAGGCAGGTTGGCTGCTTTGCCGGCATCGGCCGGCACCAGCACCCGCTGCGACGCGGTCATATTGCAAACCTCAAGATCCAAATAGGGAGTGTTTCGATTTACCAGGCCAAGGGCTAAAGAGCCGGATTCATAGTGCAGCCCGCCAGCTAAGACTTTGCCCACTAACTTGCCCTGATAGAAAATCTCTTCACCTGGATTGGCGAGCGTGTCTCCAACCTCCAGGTTCAACACCACCAAGCGACGCGGAGGGTGACCTAGGTTGTGAACCTTTGCAACCGTCTCCTGCCCTCGGTAGCAACCTTTACTCAGGTGCACAGCAGGTGCCAACCAGTCAAACTCGTGCGGTAGCGATCGCTCATCAACATCGGTAATCTCTGGCCTACCGGCAGCGATGCGAAGCGCCTCAAAAGCAAAGAGCCCGGCCTCTTCAAATTCAGGCACGACCTCGGGGGCTAGCAAATACTCCCGATACGGGAAGCTCTCCACCTCAAGCGAGTATCGAACCGAACCCTTTGGTTCGCTATCGAATCCATCTACCCAAACTAGCTCGCTCAATCCAAGATCTGCAAAGCAGCCCCAAACAACTAGATTGCTTTCTGAAACAACGACCTTGGAGCGAAAGCGCATTTGGTTCAGCCACTGAACCAGTTTCTGTGCCCTTTCCACATTCACGATCAAATACAGCCCGGCCTCAAAAGCTACGACCTTGATCTGGTGTTCGATGTGACCATTTGGGCTTAGCAACAAAGTCTCGGTTGATTCGCCAGGTTTTAGATTCTTGATGTTTTGCGAGGTTAGAGAGTGCAGCCAGCTCAGTGCATCCTCGCCGGTTAGCGAGAGCACCTGTTGGTCTACGCGCTTGATAACCGCCTTGCCCGCAATAAGAAGGCGCTGCTCGTTAAGCGGATTCCCAAAGTGCTTAGTCATGGCGCTCAAGTCGCGCTGAAGCATGGGACTTTAGCGGCTGGCCGTGGGCAGCCATATCCCAAGCCCAAAGTAGTGCCCCTTCAACCAGCCCAAACATTCGCTGTCCCGCGGCATAGTCCTTGGCATTTGGCGATCGCAAAACCGCATCGGTTGCAATATCGACGCGAGCGCCTTTGATGTGACCGAAGTAAAGCTCCGCCACCTGAGATGGCTGAATGATTAGGGCTTCGATGTCGAATCCGCCATTGGAGTTACGCCACAGTTCTAGGTCCTCGCGGACCGTAAGTAGCGGGCTGCCATCGCCTGGTAGCAGACCCGGTCCGGAATCTGAACTGGAGGCAGGCCTTGACAGTGACCAAAAGCCACGCTCGTGAGAAATTGGGTTGCCGGCAAGGTCCGTGACGTCAGAGCGAAACTCCAAACGTGAACCAATCGGGATAAAACTTAGGGTTTGGCTGAATTCAATTTCTTTTGCGGGTTCGTCACCAATTGGGTAACTAATTACGCCAGTGCCGCGCCAGCTACCCAGCAGGAAAGTGAACGGGGTTAGCTCAATCGGAAGGTCATCGGGGATGACGAACAAATTAGCGCTGCCCCTTGAATAGCTTGAAAAGAACGAGAGCTGAGACTCCGGCAATCGCCAAGGATGCCAGCACCAACAGTCCGGTAAAGAAAATTTCTATGGCCAAAAGCATGAGATAAGTCTAACTCAGCAAAGACAGAAGCGTCATGGTTCCCAAAATCACAATCGTGCCGGCAGATACGTAAACCTGCTGCCTCACGGTGTCTTTGGCCCTGGAGGAAATTAGGTGTTCGATGCTCACCAGCGCGATAGCTGCGGCAGCAATAGCGGAGAAGAGAAGAAACCGAAAATCCAGCTCTGGGATTGTCATCGCATATAGCGAAGCTGCCAATACACCGATCCAGATCAGGATTATCTGCAGCCACTGCTTAGTCACACAAGAACTCTAGCTGTGTGGGGTGCGAATCCTCGGTATCATTTTGCAAAGCGAAGGGTGGGCCGATGGCTGTTGTTTTGGCAATCAGCCCCGCGCGCGAAAACCCACTTCCACAGCTCGAAATCCTTGGTCACCAGGTAGTACAAATCGGTTTTGATGCATCGCAATTGGTTTCTGCGCCTAGACACGACATCACCCTTTTGGATTGCCGGACAGATTTAGCAAATGCCAAGGCTATGGCGCGCATCCTGCTGGCAGCTAACTGGTCTAAGCCCATTGTGCTTGTGGTTACTGAGGCCTCGCTGGCTGCCGTGAATGCCGACTGGGGGCTGACGGACTTTATCTTTGATTCCGCATCCTTGGGTGAGGTCGATGTTCGAATTCGACTCGCATCTACCCTGAGTCAAAAGATCAATGAGCAGTCCGAGATTGACTCGGGCCTAAACATCGACGATTCCAGCTACACCGCAAAGATCTCAGGTCGCACCCTGGATCTAACCTTCAAAGAGTTTGAACTGTTGCGTTACCTAAACGAAAACCCAAACCGAGTGTTCACCAGAGAGCAGCTACTCAGCGAAGTCTGGGGTTACGACTACTTTGGTGGCACAAGGACTGTGGATGTCCACGTCAGAAGACTCAGGGCAAAACTCGGGGAATCGGAATCGCTAATTGGAACGGTTAGAAACGTCGGTTACCGTCTCGATCCAAAGGGTAACGCGAGCGAATAATTAACCTCCCGCTAACCCAGAACTGCCAAGATAGAGAACATGTCAGAAGAGACCACATCGATTTTTCTCCCAGAGTCCCAACCGGATTTGCCTGCGGACAGATTTTTAGATCGCGAATTGAGCTGGCTGGACTTCAACCGCAGAGTCCTGGAGCTAGCCGAAGACGAGTCGGTTCCACTTCTTGAGCGTGTCAACTTTCTTAGCATTTTTGCATCAAACCTTGATGAATTTTTTATGGTTCGAGTCGCATCGCTAAAGCGAAGAATCGCCACTGGAATTGCCGTGAACTCCGCGTCCGGGCTGGATCCTCGCGATGTGTTGAGTCAAATTTCTGCCAAGACCAAGGACCTTCAGGCTCGTCACGCAGCTCTTTTTAGAGACAAGTTAGGTCCTGAGCTTGCTCTAAACGGAGTTCAAATTGAGCACTGGTCAGCGCTTGACCAGCAAGAGCGGGCCGGACTCGAGCAGTATTTCCAGGAGCAGGTCTTTCCTGTGCTAACCCCTTTGGCGGTTGACCCTGCTCACCCGTTCCCCTACATCTCTGGTCTGTCGCTAAACCTGGCGGTTGTGCTTAGAAACCCCACTAACCGGATGGAGCACTTTGCCCGTGTCAAGGTCCCGCCACTACTGCCTCGATTTGTTCCGGTGCCAGGTTCAACGAGTCGTTTCGTAACGCTCGAAGATGTGATGGGTGCATTCCTGTCGGAGCTTTTCCCGGGCATGGAAGTACTTCAGCACCACAACTTCCGCGTGACAAGAAACGAAGACCTTGAGGTCGACGAAGATGAGGGCGAAAACCTTTTAATCCAGCTCGAGAAAGAGTTGTTGCGCCGACGCTTTGGCCCTCCGGTCAGACTCGAAGTTGCAGAGGACATCGACCAGCAGGTGCTGAACCTCTTGCAGCGCGAGTTGGATGTTGAGGCAAGCGATGTCTACCACCTCGCTGAACCATTGGATCTAAAGAGCCTGAGCGCTATCGCCTTTATGAAAAGGCCAGAGCTTCATTTTGAACCACACCAAATCACCACCAACCGTTATTTGGAATCCGATCCAGACGAAGCGGCAGATATCTTTGCGGCCATTCGCGAGCGCGAAATCTTGGTTCACCACCCCTATGAGACTTTCGCCACCAGCGTCCAGGCATTTTTGGAACAGGCTGCTGCCGATCCTCAGGTCTTGGCTATCAAGCAGACCCTTTACCGCACCAGCGGTGACTCACCCATTGTTGACGCGTTGATTGATGCGGCAGAAGCTGGCAAACAGGTCTTGGCTCTGGTTGAAATCAAGGCCAGATTCGATGAGCAGAACAATATCGCTTGGGCTCGCAAGCTCGAAGCAGCAGGCGTCCACGTGGTTTACGGAATTGTGGGCCTAAAAACTCACTGCAAGCTCTCTTTGGTTATTCGCCAGGAGGGATCCACTCTTGGTCGCTACTGCCACATCGGAACCGGAAACTACAACCCGAAGACCGCTCGTTTTTATGAGGACCTAGGGTTGCTAACCAGTCGACAATCGGTTGGTGAAGACCTCACAAAGCTGTTCAACCAGCTATCTGGTCACACCCAAGCCCCGCAATACAGCAGTCTTTTGGTTTCACCAAATGGAGTGCGTCAGGGACTAACTGAGCGCATTCGACGCGAGATTGCTCACCAGCAAGCTGGCAAGGCGGGCCGCATTCGCCTAAAGATGAACTCTTTGGTTGATGAGCAGATTATCGACGAGCTATACCGCGCATCCAAGGCTGGTGTCACGGTTGAGGTCTTAGTTCGTGGAATGTGTGCACTGCGTCCGGGAGTGCCGGGGCTATCCGATCACATCAAGGTTCATTCGGTGCTTGGTCGCTACCTTGAGCACAGCCGTATTTTTGCCTTCGACAATGCAGGCGACCCAGACATCTTTATCGGTAGCGCAGACATGATGCACCGCAATCTAGATCGTCGAGTTGAGGCATTGGTCAAGATCACTCAGTCTGATCAGATTCGCCAGCTTTACGAAATCCTTGATCTCGGAATGAGTGAGACGGTCGCGGTCTGGGAGCTAAAGGCCAACGGTGCCTGGTCCCGTGAGACTCACAATGTCCTGGGTGAAAAGCTGCTGGATATGCAAGATGTGTTGATGCAGCGCACGCTGGAGAGAAAGCGCAGTCGTTAGTGACAATTTATGCAGCAGGTGTGGTTTGCTGGCGCGAGCAAGACGGAAAGCTTGAAGTTGCCCTGGTGCACCGTGAGGTTTATAAGGACTGGGGTTTCCCAAAGGGCAAGCTAGATCCAGGTGAGCAGCTTCCTCAGACCGCGGTTCGTGAGGTTCTCGAGGAATCAGGCTTCAAGGTTCGGCTGGGTCGCAAACTTGGAGTGATTAACTACCAAGTTGGCGAAGGCCTCGATAAAGAGGTTCACTACTGGGCATCTAAAGTCACCGCCAAGGCAAACGCCAAGCAAAAGTTCGTGCCCAACAAAGAAATTGCCGAGGTTGAGTGGGTCGAAGCAAAAGAGGCACTAACGCTTTTGAGCTACGAGCACGATCAGAATCTTTTGCAGCAGGTAATCCAGCTTCACAAGGCCAAAGAGCTCGAGACTAGAGCTCTCATTGTCCTTAGGCACGCCCAGGCAACCATTCGTTCCGAATGGAAAGCCGAAGAAGCCAAGCGACCGCTATTGCCGGCGGGAAAGCAGCAGGCGACCGACCTGATTCCGCTTCTTGCAGCTTTTGGTCCAAAGCGTTTGATCACAAGCCCCTGGTTGCGCTGCCGCGACACCATCGCCCCTTACGCCCAAGCTAGAAAACAGAAGCTTATTGAGCGTCACCAGCTCACTGAGCTTGGAAACAAAAAACGCCCCGTCAGAACTCAAGATGTTGTGAACGACCTTCTGGGAACCAGTAAATCCGGCCTCATCTGTTCGCATCGTCCAGCTCTTCCAAGCATCCTGGAGCCTTTTGCGGCAATGGCACCTAAGGATCTGCGCAAGGAGATTGAGGCTGGTTCAACACTCAATCCAGCAGAATTCTTGGTGCTTCGAATCACGCTTTCGGCAAAGCCCAAGGTGGTTGGCGTCGAGCGCTGCTCACTTACCGATATAGCCAGCTAACAACTTAGTTAGACTTTGGCACCATGACCCGAATTCGCCTGGCAGTGATTGCCCTCTTGGGAGTTTCCTTCACCTGGGGCGCATCCTTTGTGCTGATGAAGGATGCCATTGAGAAGCAGCCATACATGGACTTCCTGGCGCTTCGATTTAGCTTGGCTGCGGTTGCGATGTTTGTGCTCAGGCCAAAAACCTCCAGCCGCTTCGAGCCCGGAGATATCAGGATTGGGTTGGCTCTCGGGGTGATTTTGGCGGCTGGCTACATCACTCAAACCATTGGTTTGGAGCTCACCACGGCTGCCACCAGCGGTTTTCTAACAGGCCTATACGTGATCTTCACACCGGTCTTTGCATGGCTGATTTACCGCAGAAAGGTTTCTAAGAAGCTGGCGCTCGGGGCGCTCCTGTCGGCAATTGGTCTGGCGGTTTTCTCCGGAGCAGCAGAATCACTTGAATTCCAAATTGGTCAGCTCTGGCTGGTTGCCTGCGCAGTTTTGTATGGTCTTCACATCTTGCTTTTGGGTAAGTACGGAAGCGGACGAAGTGCCTATCGCTTCGCGATGGTGCAGATCGCAGTCGTTGCAATTATTTGCTGGGGCTTCGCACTTACCGATGGGTACCAACCGCCACCATCCTCAGATGTTTGGGTGGCAATTATCTTTACCGCGGTTCTTTCTACGGCAGCTGCATTTTGGATCCAAACCTGGGCGCAGACTCTGATGGATGCATCTCGCGCTGCGCTGATTATGACCAGCGAGGTTGTTTTTACCGCTGTAATCGCGATTGCCGCCGGTCAGGAACCGGTCACTGTTGCGGTAACGGTTGGTGGGGCCTTGATGCTAGGCGCCATGCTGATAGTCGAATGGCCTTCCAAGAAGGACAGTTTCGAGCTAGCGCCCCACATCCATTGATAAGACTTTCAACTTCTAACTGGTCCTAAAAGTAAGCTTTAGCCATGTTTGATCCCAAGAATAAGCTGGCCGCTCTGGCGCTTAGTGCCGGCTATGCCGCGGATCAGGTGATCGAGAATCTTGATCTGAATTTGCCAAGTGGAACTATCACCGCAGTCATTGGAGCAAATGGTGCGGGTAAGAGCTCGCTTCTGAAGGCACTTGCTCGCAAGATAAAGACCTCGAATGGAGCGGTGCTACTTGATGGGGTGTCCATCAACGAGCTCAGTCGCCAGGAACTTGACCTAAAAATTGGCCTTCTGGGTGCCATGCCGGCGGCTAGGTCGAACGAAACAGTTTTTGAGCTTGTGGCTAGAAGCGCCATGAGCTCGCAAGAGATCTCGAGAGTATCGCCAAGGTTGAACCAAGAAATCCAGGTGATTCTGGAGCGCACAGGGCTTACTCAGCTTTCCAAAAAGAAACTTGGCGAACTTTCTAGCGGTTCCCGTCAGGTGGCGTTGATCGCGGCGGCGCTGGTAAAAAACCCAGAGGTATTGCTGCTTGATGAGCCGACCAACTCGCTGGATTACTCACACCAGCTGCAGGTGATCAACTTGCTGTCCTCTCTCAAGCGAGAGCGCGGTATGACGATTGTTGCCGTGGTTCACGACCTAAACCTTGCTGCTCGCTTTGCCGACAAAGTGGTAATTCTCAAGGACGGCAAGATTGTCGACCAGGGAACCGCAAAAGAAGTGATTACCCCTAATAACCTTGCTGCCGCCTTCCACATTCTCGCGAGGGTTATTGAAGACCCGGTTGGGAAGACTCCGCTGGTAGTTCCAATTCGCCAACTCGACTAAGCCACAAATCGTTTTTGTAGTGGCATACTGATGCAGTAGTTCACCTCGGTGAAGGCGCGGTTACAACGTGACGCCATTTCGGCTTTGCGCCTACTGGTGAATGAGGGCAAGGACTGGGCCCGTTACAAATCGGTCAACGTCTGGTTGTGAATCAATGCGTATCTTGCTCGTTGGAGCAGGCGGTGTTGGCGATGCCATCGTCAAAATTGCTGCTAATCGTAATTTCTTTGAAAAAATCGTGGTTACCGACTACGACCTAAGCCGTGCCGAGAAGTCGGTGGCTTGGGTTGGTGCCAACCGCGATGCATCTGTCGCCGCAAAGTTTGTGGCCGACAAGGTGGATGCCTCTAACCCTGCAAATGTGGCAGAGCTAGCTCGCAAGCACCAAATCACTCACGTCATGAATGCCGTTGAGCCAAAGTTCGTCCAGAGCATCTTCGAGGGTGCACTGGAGGCTGGGGCGAACTACATGGACATGGCGATGAGCCTTAGCCACACTCACCCAACTGATCCATTCAATACCCCGGCTGAGAAGCTTGGCGATTGGCAGTATGACCGCACGAAGCAGTATTCAGATAAGGGCCTTTTGGCACTTATCGGAACCGGTGCCGAGCCTGGAATCTCAAACATCTTCGCTCGCTATGCGCAGGACCACCTGTTCCAAGAGGTCGATGAGATCAAGATCATGGACGGTGGCAACCTGGTTGTGAGAAACGATGCCGGCGAGGAAATCTTCGCACCATCGTTCTCGATTTGGACCGTTATTGAAGAGTGCCTGAACCCACCACTTTTGTGGGAGAAGGACAAGGGCTGGTTCACCACCCCACCATTTAGCGAGCCTGAGGTATTTGAGTTCCCAGGTGGCATCGGTGCGGTTGAGTGCGTAAACGTTGAGCACGAAGAAGTAAACATGCTTCCTCGCACCCTCAACGCCAAGCGCGTTGCGTTCAAGTACGGCCTGGGCGCAGAGTTCATCAACGTGCTGCAGACCCTTCACGCACTTGGCCTGGACTCGGTAAACCCTGTCTCGGTTCGCAGCAAGGACGGTCGCGTCAGCGTCGCTCCGAGAGACGTGGTCGCCGCAGTATTGCCAGACCCTGCCTCACTTGCAGATCGCATGACCGGCAAGACCTGCGCTGGAACCTTGGTTACCGGAACTGGACCAGATGGTATGCCACGCGCCACCTACCTCTACCACGTCTGTGACACCGAGTGGACAAATGCAAACTACGGCTCTCAAGCCGTGGTTTGGCAGACCGCTTTGGTGCCAGTTATCTCACTGGAGCTTTTGGCAACCGGTGTTTGGTCTGGAACAGGAATCAAGGGTCCAGAGGAGTTTGACGCTAAGCCATTCTTGGACCTGCTAGCTGGCGAATACGGCCAGCCCTGGGGTCTAGATGACCGCGATCCAAATAACCCTGGCAAGCTCTAACAAAGAGTGGTTCTAGCAGCCGTCGACCATCTCTTGGTCGGCGGCTGTTACACTTCTTTCTCGTTAGGGCCTCTAGCTCAGTCGGTAGAGCAACGGACTTTTAATCCGTGGGTCGTCGGTTCGAGCCCGACGGGGCCTACAGATAAATGCACCTCCAATGGGGGTGCATTTTCACTTAATGTTCTCTCTTTGAGAGAAGTCGCTATGGGTAAGTAACGCCAACCTGGCGGCGAATCTCTTCGCCAAGTCGAATTCCTTCAACAACTTCTGCGTGAGTATGAAGCGGAGACTCGAGCAAACCCTCGTGGATGAACTTAGCCATGTGGTTTGCCTGATGGCTCAAACCCTCATGCCCAACCACACCAGACTCATCGCTCCAGCGTGGTCCGTGCGAATTGAAAAGCGCAGGGCGCAGCTCGAGCGAAGTTGGAATGAAGAATGGTCCATCCAAGACCAGCACACCTTCATCGCCAGATATCGAAGCAGTGGTTGGGACGTGTGAATGCCCAGAAACTGTCAGCACCGCACGGGCACCGGAGTCGTATTCCAGAATCGCGGTCGCCATGGCTTCAACATTTTCGTTGTGCATCTTTCCGCCAGCGATGATCCGCGATGGTGAGCCGAGCACCATTTGCGCAAACGAGATTGGGTAGATGCCCATGTCCATGACGATTGAAGAGTCCTTCAACCACAGCCTGGCAATTTCGCGATTGTCTTGACCGAAGTCGGCCTGTAGCAAGGTGATTTCTCCCAGGGTTCCAGCGGCAAGCATCTGGCGAATGATTGAGGCTTGCGGGAGGTACCTACTCCACATCGCTTCCATCGCAAGAACGCCTGCGGCCTTTGCCTCTGAATAGAGCGCTTCGGTGTCCTTCGCGGTTAGCGTCGAAGGCTTCTCGATCAGAACGTGCTTACCTGCGCGAATTGCGAGACGTGCATCTTTCAGGTGGGTGTGCGGAAGGGTTGCAATGTAGACAATGTCAACCTCTGGGTCACTGGCTAAATCTAGGTAGTTGTCATAGTGGCGTTCGACGCCAAAACGTTCCGCGAATGCCTTGGCCTTGCCCGGCGTTTGTGAACCTACTGCGACAACTCGCTGATTGGTGTGCTTGGCAAGCGTTGCAGCCATCACCTCGGCGATGTCTCCTGCACCGATAAAGCCCCAGCGATAGCTTGGCACGCTTTTCGCATCGATGATTTCGGGTTGCGGAATGTCAGCCGCGGTGAAGTCGCGCGGTGCTTCAGAGAACATGGCCATAGGTCAATAATGCCCTACCCGATGGCTGAACCTAACTTGAGTTAGTTCACGCCCAAGAGATCAATAACAAACACCAAGGTGCGGCCTGAAAGCGAGTGGCCGCCACCGGCAGGTCCATACGCCATCTCAGGTGGGCAAATCAGCATTCTGCGACCGCCTACCTTCATGCCAGGAATACCTTCCTGCCACCCCTTGATAAGTCTCTGTAGCGGGAAGTTGATTGATTCTCCGCGACCCCAGGAAGAGTCAAACTCTTCACCGCTCTCGTAGTCGACACCGAGGTAGTGCACCTCAACGGTTGCACCTGCTGGGGCTTCTACGCCATCGCCCACGACGATGTCTTTCATAGTGAGCTCATTTGGAGCTGGCTCTAACATTGGTTCGACTTCTGGACGTTCTAAATTTGTCATAACGAAAAGTATGCCGTCCAAAAGCATTCCGAAAGCGAGGTTTTTGGAAGAATCACGAACTTTTTTAGGTTCGGAAACACGTGACTGAAACTCGTGCAACTCTTATCGGCATCTACAAAGCTGACGGCGGTGTTATTGGAGAGCTCTCCTACTTCTTCGGGCACCTAATTGGAGTTCGAAGCTGCAGCCTCTGCGACATTTCTCACTCGCCGGTAAAAAAGAAGTCCGCATTCAAACAGCTTGAGCAAGAGCTATTCAAAGAACACGGTATTGCCATAAAGATGATTCACCTCAACGAGCGGAATGAGCGAGAGCATAAGGCTTCGGCGGGACGCGAACCATGCATGCTCTTGGAATATCCAGACCAGTCGATTTCGATGTTTTTAGATGCGGTCGATCTCAAAGCTCTATCTGGAAGCGTTACTTCGCTTCGAAAGCTTATTCTTTCCCGGCTCGATTTGTATCTTTAGCTTTTTGCTCTGGCGGCGGCTATCAAAGCTTCAAATAACCGCAGGTCGTCGAGAGTCTGCTCTGGGTGCCACTGCACTGCCAGCCCAAAAGGGTGATTCTCAACTTCAACAGCCTGCACAATCCCATCGGGAGAGTAAGCGACGACTTGAAGTCCCTCCCCCGGTTCATCAATTGCTTGGTGGTGATAAAGCGCTGCGTTATCCACTTGCTCGCCGACAATTGAGCTGAGTTTCGACCCCTCACGCACCGATAGCTGCATGTGGGCGAAGTTTCCGCCGCCGGGGAGGTATCTATTGTCCCCAACCAGGTCTGGCAGGTGCTGGATTAGCGTGCCACCGCGGTTTACATTCAAGATCTGCGCACCCCGGCAGATACCTAGAAACGGCAATTTCATCTGAATAGCAGCTGAAATCAACTCATCTTCAAGCAAATCACGCAGCTGGTCGGGCTTTTCCGCAAGCTCGTGGGATACGTGCCCATATCGAGCTGCTTCGACATCTCTGCCGCCTGTGACAACTAGCCCATCAAGACCAGCCAACAGGTTGCGAGCATCCTCTGAGTCGATGGTTTGCGGTGGCAGAATAACTGCGAGGCCACCAGCTCTAGTTACCCCTTCAAGATAGAAGGCTGGGAGCATTGCCATCTCGGTGTCCCAGACACCGGTTTGACCGCGCTGGCGGTAGCTAGTTAGTCCGATTACAGGTTTCATGGAATCAAACTACCCGAGGAGTTCTTCGCCCTCGAGGCTGACCGATTTCGTTCTTGTTGCTTTTTGCTGATGCAGATACTGCGCCCAGATTGCAAAGGACAGCCACATCACCTGCATCACTGCGATCACTCGCTCGGAAAGACCAACAATCGGCTGACCTGGTTCTAGCCAAGTGAGTAGGAACCAAAGGGTTGTCAGACCCATGGTGATAGACGCGCTTATCGCGCCAACAGGTCGCAGTGCCCAGTGGTAACGCTTATCAAATCGCATCGCAAGAATCGGCCAAGCCGAGAACAGTACAAATGCCACGGTTGCATAAAAACGATGCTCGTCCGAATACCCAATCTGCGAAGGGGTTGCGTAAAAGGTGTAGCCCAAACCTGCAACACCGGCAAGTCCCAGTGCAATGCGCCCCGGCAGTGCAAAGGCTCTAGCGCTCCAAGCGCCAACCAGGGTGAGCAGTGAGCCAAATAGGAAGAAACTGGACTGAATCCATTTCACAGGCGAATCATCTGCCGCTAGGTCGCTGATGGTCTTAGCAATCGGGTCATACCCCGGCCATAGTGCTCCAGAGATGCCCCAGCCCAAGACGTTTTGTATTGGTCCGAGGGTGGCGGCAATAACTGCCCAAATTCCGATTAGTTGCATGACTAAAAGATACCTCCTAGAAGCAACTAACTGGGCTTCGGCATCGGCAAGCACGGGTTCAATAAGTTTGCCAACTGGAAATAACCACTGCCGCCAATGGGTTGGAAAGGGTATGAATTTCTCAGGAAAAAATGTTTTGGTTGTTGGCGCATCCGGCGGACTTGGAAAAGAGTTTGCTTCGGTTCTAATAGCTGGCGGGGCCAATGTTTATGGGACCGCAACAAGTAACGACTCGGCAGTCAACATTCCTGACCAGGCGGTGCAAAAACTTCTCTTGAACCTCGAAAGTATTGAGTCAATTGCGACTCTGGCTAGCTACCTAAACTCCGCGGTAAAACTCGATGGAGTTATCGTGGCAGCGGGCTTGGTTGCATTCGGTTTGTCGATTGAAACTCCTTCGGAAATCGATGCCCGGTTGTTGCAGGTGAACTACCGAGGTCCGAGAGATCTACTGGTTGCATTGCAACCAAACCTCGCCGCCGCAGAGTCTGCATTTGTGGTGAATGTCACCGGAATCGTTGCTCAGATGCCACTTCCATCGATGTCTAGCTACTCGGCATCAAAAATGGCAATGCACGGCTTCCTGACTGCGGTCTCGAGAGAGTGGCGCCGAAACGGAATCAAGGTAATTAGCGACCTTTTGGGACATACCGAAACCGGTCTTGCAACCCGCGCAATCTCCGGTCAAGCACCGCAGTTTCCGCAGGGACTCTCGGCACAGGATGCCGTTGCTCAGATTCTCGCAAGCCTAGATAGCTAAATCGGCAACTCGATAGTTACCTTGGTACCGCCGCGAATTGGCGATGTCCAAAGGATTTTTCCGCGAAGTTCAGACTCCACCAGCGTTCGAATGATTTGAGTCCCGAGGCCCGATCCGACCTTGCCCTCGGCCAAGCCGGAGCCATCGTCGGTAACGGTAATGACCATCGTCTTTTTATCTCGAGTTGCCTCTACCTGAACTGTTCCGCTTCGGTCTGAGAGACCATGCTCCACGGCGTTGGCCACTACCTCGGTTAGCACGAGGGCAAGCGGTGTAGAGCGCTCTGCGGTGAGCTCACCAAAACTGCCTAAAAACTCTGTCTTTACTGTCGTGTGATAGCCGACAATCTCTGGAACCAATAAAAGAATGCGCTTGAAAATCTGATCAAAGGAGATTTCCTGATCGATTCCCTCTGAGAGCACGTCGTGAACTACTGCGATAGCGCTTACGCGACGCATGGCCTGTGCCAGGGACTCCTTAACTTCTTCAGAATCGCTCTGGCGGGATTGGAGTCGCAATAGTGACGCCACGGTTTGAAGGTTGTTCTTCACGCGGTGGTGGATTTCGCGGATAGTCATATCTTTTGTGAGAAGTTCGCGCTCTCGAACTCGCAACTCGGTCACATCGCGACACAAAACCATTCCGCCTAATCGCTTGCCGCCCTCGAAAAGCGGAATGGACCGAACGGCGATTGTCACTTCTTCAAACTCTAAGTCGGTGCGCCAAGCTCCCTTGGCAGTGAGGATCAGGGGAAGACCTTCGTCTAGAAGGTCTTGCCTGAGGTTTAGATTGGTAATACTTTCGGCAAACAGTCGACCCTCAAGATCCCCATCGACTCCAGCTCGATTGAACATCGAAAGGGCATTGGGGCTAGCGAATACAACTCTTCCGCTTTGATCCATTCGAACCAAGCCGTCATTGGCGCGAGGAGCTCCGCGTCTTGAGTCGCTTCCAGCTTCCGGGATGGGGAAGGAGCCCTGGCTGACCATCTGAAGCAGGTTGTTACCCAAAGCAACAAAATTGAGCTGCAACTTGTTCGGAACGCGAGATTCGCCCAGGTTTGTATGGCGAGTGATAACCGCGATTGGCTTAGAGTCGGGCTTTCTGTCTGGGGCAAAAACCGGGTAAGCGTCAATTTTCGTTTTCACGCCTTCAAAGTTTGATGGTTCGTCAGAGACAACCGGCTCTCCAGTGCTCCACGCAGCTTGTATGACCTTGTCCCAGTCGAATCTTGCAGGGGTGCCCGTAATGTCTCTGTAGAAGAGGGTGGCGGCTGCCGCGGGTCGTGCATGAGCGGATGCTTGCAGCTTTCCAGCCTTGGGTGCCCACAAAACCAAATCACCGAAGGCTAAATCTGCGATCAACTGCCAATCGGCAAGAACAGAACGCAGCCACTGTTGGGCGATGGATTCAAGTTTTTCCACTTTGAGAGTTTATCTGCGGGTAGTGCCGGTCGGCTATCTCACCAGCCAGAGAACGAATTGCCAATGTCAATTTGGAATTGGGAGATTCGAGCAGTAGCGGTCTCGCATTTGCAATGGAGGTCTCGCAGCCGCCAGTGTCTATAGGAAACTCAGCCTTTAGGGGCTTTTTTGTAAAAAGTTCTATTGTCTCCCTCAGTTTCTTTACGCCTGAATTCCCGAGGGTTTTAGTGCTAACCCGATTTGCTATTGGCCAATACTCAAAATCTGCAAGCTGGCAGTCAAAAAGAAAACGATTCACTCCCACAGGATCAGCAACAAATGGGGCAAGGACTATCTCCGAGCGCTCAATAGCCCAGGTAGCTATTTCCTCGCGGGACTTGTCGGTCTCGGGCTGAAGTTCTAAGTGAATGAATTCGTCATTCAAATCAAAAACTACAAAATCGTAGTGCTGAAAAACTAAGTCACCAAAGTCGTCCAAGAGTTGGGGCGTCACTTCGCTCGATCTTCTTGGACTCGATAGCCCCGGAAGGACATCAAGATGAGATCCTGCAAACTTTAGTTCAGCACAGAGTCTTTGCAGTTCCTCAATCGACAGCCTCCCAGACTTGGTTAATCGCAGGGCGGCTGTAATGCCTGGACCTGCCTCCGTCAGTCCTAGCCAAGCTGATACTGAAGGACGTTTCATGTCTAGGTCCACAAGCAGAACTCGTTTATCGAATCGTGCCAATTCAAATGCGAGGTTTATAGCCAGCAGAGTTTTGCCACTCCCAGCGCTTCCCCAAACTGCTACTGAGCAGGCATTGACATCAAGGCTGTTTGAGTTTTCATGAGAATTGGATCTTGGTCTGGTTATTGAGTTAATCACAGGGTCACCAGCACGTAAATATCTTGTTCTGCTGACATCGTTTGCAGAATAATTGCCGACTGCTCCACGGATACATCGACCTCGATTTGCGACACAGAACTTGAGACAAGAGAGTCTCCTTGAACCAAGGAGACAACTTGCGACCTATCAACCAAACGCTCACTCAGAAAACCTTCAGAGCTCTCAATCGTTCGCCAGATTTGAACCCAAGAACCAGGAGCAATGCTTGGGCTGATTTCCAAAGCGGGCATTAGAACAACCGTCGTCCTGCCGGGGGATTGAGTCGTGCTTAGCTGCCTGATTGGCAATAGCTCGCCCCTTGAAATCAAGTCAGTGGCGATGTAACGCTCATCGAAGTCTCTCAAGGTCAGGTATTCAGCACCGACCTCACCTAGGTTTATGGAGCGAGCTGCGAGTTGGGTTATTGAAATCTTTTGACCTGGCTTTAGGTCCACCGTGGCAACTAAATACTCAGGTATTGGTTTATTCAGAGCAAGCGCTGCAGCAATGACAAGTCCTACGGCTGCGACGATAGTTAAAAATGACCAGGTGGAAATGCGCTTCCGCAAGACTTTCTTCATATTTCTCCCTCAGTAAGAGATTGACGCAACAGCTTGCATTTCGTTTTCACTTATCCACAGCGACTTGGCCGTTCAGAATATGAAAAAGGTTTCGTTTCTGCTGAGATATATTCGGTTACCCGTAGATAATTAACCCATTCGGAGAAATGTGGGCTCACAGGCTCAGGATCTCAACAAGACATGGGAGTTGGCTTTTGCGCAACACACAGAACCCTAAAGTTATCCACAGGTTGCTAGGGGAACCTATCGAACATCCAGGGACTGCCAGCAAACTTCTTGAAGGCCAGCGGGATTCAAGGAGAACTCAAAATGGTAGATGACACTATGTCGTCGGATTTCGATCCAGCAAAACTCTTTGCCGAAATCTCCAAGGCTTACATAGAGATTCTCGCTGGCGTAAGAAGGCCAGAGCAGCTTGCGCGTTGGCTGTCCGACAAGGCTTACTACGACATTTCTCAGCGAGCCAAAAGAGAGGCTATGCAGCGTCAAATAACAGGCGCTAAGGCACGGCCAGACATTTCATTGAGAAAAAGTAAAACTTTCCTGACTGACGAAGCTGGCATCCACGGCGTAGTCATACTCCGAGTATCCGGTCACACCAAGGCCGTGGCGATTCGCGCTGAGAGAATCCATGAGCGATTTCGAATCACTGAAGTGTTGATCATTTAGTTCTTGAAGAACGAACTTCCCGCGCCACCTTGCTTGGGCTTCTGTGCCGGCTTGACGGCTGGATTTGGCTCTTTGTGAGAGTCAGCCTCACCGTTCTCATCCGGAGCACTGAATGTTAGCTGCTGAGGCTGCTGAACTTCGACCTGAGGTTCTGCCTGCTTGAGCTCAATGTTGAACAAGAACTGAACGGCCTCTTCGCGAATGCCCGCCATCATGTCGGTGAACATGCCATAACCTTCACGCTGATACTCCACTAGCGGATCGCGCTGTGCCATGGCACGAAGACCGATGCCCTCCTTGAGGTAATCCATCTCGTAGAGGTGGTCACGCCACTTACGGTCAATAACCGAAAGCATTACGCGGCGTTCTAGCTCACGCATTACCTCTTCGCCGACTTCTTCGGTTCGCTTGGCGTATGCCAGGCGAGCGTCGGAAAGAATCTCTTCGATCAGCCAGGCGCGGGTTAGCTTCGCGCGAGAACCGGCAGCCTCCAGAACCTCGGAAATCTCAATGTTGATTGGGTAGATCTGCTTGAGCTGGACCCACAATTGCTCTAGGTCCCAATCTTGGCTGCCACCTTCTGGAAGGTTTACTGCTACGACATCATTGACCGTCTCCTCCAAGAAGGAGTGGAAGGTGTTGGAGATGTCTTCGCCCTTGAGAATCTGGCGGCGGTCTGCATAAATCGCCTCACGCTGACGGTTCATGACATCGTCATACTTGAGGATGTTCTTGCGAATCTCAGCATTGCGGCCCTCGACCTGGCCTTGAGCCGAAGCGATTGCGCGCGAGACCATCTTCGACTCGATTGCCGAGTCATCTGGAACGGATGAGCGGTTCATCAGCGCAGCCGCAGCTCCGGAGTTGAACAGTCTCATTAGATCGTCAGTTAGCGATAGGTAGAACCTGGATTCACCCGGGTCGCCCTGGCGACCAGATCGACCACGAAGCTGATTGTCGATTCGGCGGGACTCGTGGCGCTCGGTTCCAAGAACATACAAGCCACCAACAGCGAGCACGCGCTCAGCTTCCTTGGCCACCTCTTGCTTTACCTTGTTGAAGATCTCATCCCAAGCCTCTTCATACTGCTCGGCTTGCTCGATGGGATCAAGGCCGAGCTTGTGCATTTCTTGCACAGCCAGGAATTCTGCGTTACCACCGAGCATGATGTCGGTGCCGCGACCGGCCATGTTGGTTGCAACTGTAACGGCATTGAATCGACCGGCTTGGGCAACAATCACTGCCTCACGGGCGTTGTTCTTCGCGTTCAAAACCTCGTGCTTGATGCCGGCCTTGGCCAGAAGCTTTGAGAGGTACTCGCTCTTCTCTACGCTCGTGGTACCAACCAAAATCGGCTGACCCTTGGCGTGACGCTCTGCGATGTCCTGAACCACCATGTGGAACTTGACCTCTTCGTTTTTGAAGATCAGGTCGGACTGGTCTAGGCGAACCATTGGCTTATTGGTTGGGATTGGAACAACACCCAACTTGTAGGTAGCCATGAATTCAGCCGCTTCGGTTTCTGCGGTACCGGTCATACCGGAGAGCTTCTCGTAGAGCCTGAAGTAGTTCTGCAAAGTGACGGTAGCTAGCGTTTGGTTTTCGGCCTTGATGGCAACGCCTTCTTTAGCCTCGATGGCCTGGTGCACGCCCTCGTTGTAGCGACGTCCCTGGAGCAAACGACCGGTGTGCTCATCAACAATCTGGACTTCACCGTTCACGATTACGTAGTCGCGATCCTTGCGGAACAGCTCCTTGGCGCGAATCGAGTTGTTCAAAAACGAAATCAGCGGGGTGTTTGCAGTCTCATAGAGGTTTGTAATGCCGAGGTAGTCCTCGACCTTGTCGATTCCTGACTCAAGCACACCAACGGTGCGCTTCTTCTCATCGATTTCGTAGTCGACATCAGCCTCTAGGGTCTGTGCCAGCTTTGCAAAGACGCCAAACCAGCGATTCACATCTGCTGCGGCCGGTCCTGAGATGATCAGCGGAGTTCTCGCCTCGTCAATCAAGATCGAGTCAACCTCGTCGACGATGGCGTAGAAGTGGCCGCGCTGAACTAAGTCCTGGCTGTTTAGGGCCATGTTGTCGCGTAGGTAGTCAAATCCGAACTCGTTGTTGGTGCCGTAGGTGATATCGCAGGCATACATCTCGCGACGCTGGGCTGGGTCCTGGCCACCAAGAATGCAGCCGGTGGTCATGCCCAAAGCTCGGAAAATACGGCCCATAAGTTCAGACTGGTAACCAGCCAAGAAGTCGTTCACGGTAACAACATGGACACCGCGACCAGGGATGGCATTTAGATATGCAGCCAAGGTCGCAACCAGGGTCTTACCTTCACCGGTCTTCATCTCCGCGATGTTTCCCAGGTGCAATGCGGCACCACCCATTAGCTGAACATCAAAGTGACGCATTCCAAGGGTTCGAACCGATGCTTCGCGAACCGCAGCAAAAGCTTCCGGTAGCAGGTCGTCAAGAGTCTCGCCCTCGGCAAAGCGCTGCCTTAGAGCAGCGGTCTCATTGTGCAATTCTTCGTCCGTTAGCGCCTGGAAATCTGCTTCCAATGCATTAACTTCAGCGGCAGTTGACTGCAGCTTTCTAAGCAGTCTGCCCTCGCCAGCGCGAAGCAATTTGTCAATAAACGACGCCAATAGATACTCCTTGGTTTTCGGCTGTAATTCTACCTTGTAGCTCGAGTCACGAGATGAGCGAAATGACTCCGTAGTTCCAGCCCTTGCGACGATAAACCACCGCTGGACGCGAGGTTTCGGAATCGAAGAAAAGGTAAAAGTCATGCCCAACCAATTCCATGTGGCTAACGGCTTCCTCTTTGGTCATTGGTTGGCTCTGAAACTCCTTGGACTTGATGACAACCGGACTATACGGAGCCTCATCAATCTCGGCCACAGCCTTCACTTTGCCAAGCAAAACATCGTGATCTGCGGGAGTTATGTCCAAGCTGGCAAAATCAGAGGCCGCTAGCTCGCTTGCCGATGGGTTTTTGTGACCACCACCGCGGTGAACTTTGTGCTTATCCGAGTACCTTCTGAGACGCTCATTCAGCTTGCCGAAGGCAATATCGAAAGCGGCAAACTTGTCACTTGCCCGAGCCTCGGCTCGAACAATGTGACCCGGCTCGTAAACCGTGAGTTCGACCTGGTCTTCAGCGCCGGCAGTTTTGCTGTGCTCGTGACGAGTGACTTTGATGTTTAGCTCTTCGGGTTTGTGCGCATAGCGGTCAATTTTTCCCGCTTTATCTTCGACATAATCTCGGAATCGATCCGAGATGGTGAGGTTCTTGGCAGATATTTTTAGTTCCATTTTTACCTCCGTCGTAGAGCGTCTTTGCCCTAAAAACAACATACGCCTAAATTTTTGCCCAAGCATCAAAAAATGGAAATTCTCTCGGCCAATACACAGCTAGCACCAACCTCCACACCGGCTGCGCGACAGGCCCTCGCCATCTCCCTAAGTGTTGAACCGGTGGTGAGGACATCATCAAAGAGCACGACTGGGCCTGAAAGCTTTGAGTCCAATCTCATGCTCGCTGCAACGTTTCTTGCTCGCTCCAACCTTCCCAATCGGCGCTGATCCTCCAGCTTTCGGGTAGAGCTGAGCGAGATGACTTTTGGGGGTTTAGCCAATCCCCTTATCGCACGCTTAACCAGTCGGTTGGCAGGATCAAAACCTCGTTTTCGATAATTCTTTTGGTTTCGCGCAGGGGTGATGATTGCTGAGAATTGCGAAGGCCCGACTTCCTTCAAGACTTCGGCCACCAACTCGCCCAGTGGCTTTTCCAAAGAAACCAGTTGCTGGTCTTTGTAACCGGCGATGATTTTCTCAATCGCACCCTCGTGCCTGAATCCGGCTAGAACTGGAAAATCAAAGCCCTGAAGCTCCGAAACGGAAGCAATCGGCACACAGGTTCGGCAAAGCGGCTTTGGTTTGATGTCGCAGACAATGCAGGCAGCGGGAAAGACGATATCCAATAGCGAGATGTGCACGCTCTAGCGTCTCGATAACGGGCCAGTGTTGGCCCGTGCAATTCAATTCAGTGGATAACTGGGCAATCAGATGGATTGTTAGTCGTTGGTGGCAACCAATAGTGCGTTATTCGCCACACGGCGCCAAGCACTTCCGGTGAGCACCCAAATCTCGCCGTTCTCAGCAACCAAGTAGGTAGACAAACCGGAGGCGCCCGTGAAGATCTCTGCACCGGTCACCGGAGGAATGCTCAGCTGAGAGCGAGGTCCGGTGATTGGATAGTCGCTTATCGAGGTGAGTCCGGAGCTTGTCTCCTCCAAAACCCGGAGCGTATCTGCGCTTTGCCAGGTGAAGGACAGCACTATGCCGATAGAAGGATTCACAACGCCGCCCGGCTCTAGCCGAATAGGCCAACCCGCTAGGTCTCGCAGCACCGAATAGGTCCGAACTTGGTTGAACTCGGAGGTGCTGTCCAAAGTCGCGATTCTTGCGCCAGCCGGGCTAGGTCTGAAGTCTCTGCGAGTTACTTGTGAGTTATCGAATAGGTACTTTCGCTCGCCGTTTGTGGCAATTATCTCGATCGGCTCTGACCCTGCGGACGGGACAACCCAGAGATAGCCCTTTGCATCAAAGAAGAGATTGGCGACGTCGCTTTGCTGCGAAACCAGCTGCGACTTTCCAGAAAGTCCAATGTTATCCACCAGCGTCACGCCCGCAGCGGTGGCATAGGCTAGCCAATCGCCGTCGTCTTTAATGTCGAAATCCGTTACAGAATCCGCACTGAAAAAGCCTGAGGTTCCACGAATCACATTCTCACTGGCGCCAGTCACTCGGTAGATTCCAGTGTTTCTCATGTAAAACGCTGCGCCGCCGACAGCTGCCGTTTGCAAATTCGCCGGGACGATTTCTTGCGGGGAGCTGTTGATGGAAACCTGGACATCGTTCACACCTGACAGCTGCATCAAAGTGGCGCGAAGCTGGGTAAGCATGAGTCTTCGATCAAGAGCATCGGCTTCGAGTGCGGTGGAATCAAAATCGACCTGAGCAACCCCATCTTCAACATTGACAGCGTCGATGGTCAACTTGGTTCCCAGTGGAACGGCGGAAGTCACACCCTGCGCTAAGTGGGCCGATGGGCCAGCCAGGAGCGCATTTACCAGCTTTGTGCCGGTGGATGCGCGCGAGGGGAACCAGCGCAGATCAGAAACCAAAGCGTTTTCTGTGTTGTTGTAGAAGTAGACCGGGAAAGCTTTGAAAACCACCGAGAAAACCGGTGAGGTCACAACGGTTAGGTTTGGGGCGCCAGAAATACGCCACTCGCCGACCTGCCTCTCGAGCGTGAACCGCAGAGAAATCTGCTCGGGTTCTTGATTCTCTGAGTATCGACCGTGCTCATCAACTGACGCGCTGACCCGAACATCGACCAAAAGCGCATTATCTCCACTTGACGTGTAGCCAGGTGCTCCATCGCGAATCAACACCTCACCGGCTGGGTTCCAGCGCTGAGCAAACTCGTCGGTGAGAAATTCACGTGCCACCGAGTAGTCGTTTTGCGGTCCCGTGCCGGCTGCCAAGAATCCAGAAACAATTTCCTGTGAGCTCGCACCAGCAGCGGGGCCGTTTGGAATGTAGTAGCTGAAATCTGCGGCCTCAGGCGCGATGAGTTCGGGGCCGGACTTGATCTCAACTGCAGTTGGGAGTTGAGCACAACCGGTCAAAAGTGTGGAGAGCAAAGTAAGTGCGATTAGCTTTTTCATTAGCCCTCCATGGTTCTTGGAGGAAGCGGAAGCGGCGAATTTGCGATCACCGTGTTGGCACTGATTGGAAGTGTGAGCCTAAAACTCGACCCACGATTTGGCTTGGACCAAACCTGTAGCCAACCGCGATGCAAGATGGCATCCTCTTTCGAGATTGCAAGACCCAGTCCAGTTCCGCCCACCGAGCGTTGTCGAGCTGGATCCGCTCTCCAGAAGCGGTCAAAAATACGCTCTAGCTGCTGCTTGGTCATGCCAACTCCACTATCGGTGACGGAGACTGCAACAGCCTGGGCATTTGATCCAACCTCAACCACGATTGGATTCCCCTCACCGTGTTCGACGGCATTTGAAAGCAGATTGCGCAGCAATCGTTCGATGCGCTTGGCATCGAATTCAGCCTCGACATTGCCGCTCGGAAGTCTGACCTGAATTTCGGTTTGCTTGCTCGTGGCAAGCGGCTCAATGCTGGCAATCGCTGCGCCCACGACAGCGTTTAGGTCATTGAGTTCAAGGTCCGGCGTCACCGCACCCGCGTCGTAGCGGGAGATTTCGAGCAGATCAGCCAACAGCTCCTCGAAGCGCTGAATTTGGTTTTGCATTAGCTCTGCAGATCTAGAAAGTGCGGGGTCCAATTTCTCGCGATTGCCAAAAATTACCTCGCCGGCCAACTTGATGGTGGTCATTGGAGTTCTGAGCTCATGCGAGACATCTGAAACAAAACGGCGCTGCATTCTTGAGAGCGAGTCCAGCTGCTGAATCTGTTGCTGCAAGCTATTAGCCATTTTGTTGAAGGAACGGGCTAGCACAGCCATGACATCTGTGCCCTTCTCCGCGAGGCGCACATCTAGTTGACCTTCGGATAGCGACTCAGCAACCGAGGCAGCCTTCTCTACCGGCTTGACAATCGTTCTAGTGACTAGGTAGCTCACCAGCGAAATCACCACCAAGAGCACGATTCCACCGGTTGCCAGTGCATTCTGAACCGTCGCGAGCGCTTGCTGCTCGGGAGCTAGGTCAAAGACCAAATAAAGTTCAAAGTTTCCAGCCAGTGGCAATGTGATTGGAGCACCAACTGTGATGCCGGGAACCACCTGCCCATTGCGAACCAGCGCTACCGAGGTGTAGGTCAAAACTCCATCTGATGCCCTAACCCCATCGCGAAGCTCGGCGGGAATGGTTGCCAAATCCAGATCCTGTGAAATTGGCGACTGAAACAACTGAAGCTGCGGCTGTCCGGGGCTGCGCAATAGTGCCACCTGCCTGGCACCGGAAACTCCAGCTACTTCCAGTGATGGAACCACAGAGTTGATCAGAGTTTGCAGAGCGGTTTCATCTGCCAGCGATGCTGCTGCCACAGTTCCCTGAACCGATGAAACTGCGCGTTCGGTTTCGCTTAGAACTTGGCTCAGTCGATTTTGAAAAAAGTTATTCGCGAGCGAGAAGGAGAGAAAACCCCCTAGCGCAGCCAGCGCAATTGCGCTCAGGGTTACTGTGGCAAATACGGTCCTAGCGGTTAGTGACCGTCTGAGCAGTGAGATCACGGAGTTTCGGAACCAGCCCGGTATCCATGTCCGCGGACGGTGGAAACAATCTTTGGATTCTCAGGATCTTCTTCAACCTTGGAGCGCAAACGCTGGACGTGAACGTTCACTAGACGGGTATCGGCCTTGTACTGGTAACCCCAGACCTGCTCCAAAAGCATCTCTCTAGAGAACACCTGCTGTGGCTTTACGGCCAGGGTGTGAAGCAGCTTGAACTCAAGCGGTGTCAGCGAGATTCTTACACCGGCGCGCTTGACCTCGTAGGAACGTGGATCCATGGTGAGTTCACCGACGGAAACAATTCCGCCTTCCTCAGCAACCGGACGCAATCTTGCCTTGATGCGAGCCAAAAGCTCAGCACCGTTGTGTGGCTTTACGACGTAGTCGTCGGCTCCTGCCTCAAGTCCGTGAACTACATCCTCGGTGTCGCCCTTTGCCGTAAGCATGACAATCGGGGTTCCACTCAGGGAGCGAATCTGCTTGCAAACTTCGATGCCTGACTGTCCGGGAAGCATGATGTCCAAAAGAACTAGGTCTGGCTCTTCACTTTTAAATACTTCAACAGCACTGAGGCCATCGGCCGCAAAAACCGTGTTGTAACCAGCTGCGTTGAGAACTAGCCCAACCATTTCGCGCAGTGCATCATCATCGTCAACGACAAGAATTTTGTTAGACACTGCACAACCTCCAGTTAGTAACGGTAGTGATCCACCTGGTATGGACCCGCCACACTTACTCCAATGTAGCGTGCCTGACGAACGGTTTGTGAAGTTAGCTTTGCACCAAGTGCGTCCAAGAGCAAAATTACAACCGGCTGTGCAAGCTCCCGAGAAGTGTTTTGAAAACCAAAGTCGAGTTAGCCGTGCCTAATTGCCGCGATGGCTTGGTCACGAATTTGCTGCATCGTGGCCTCCCGGTTTGATTCGACATTTAGGCGAAGCAGTGGTTCGGTGTTTGACGAACGAACATTGAACCAGAACCAATTTCCCTGGTCTTCGAAGCTAAAGGTGTGGCCGTCAAATTGCTCAACGGTGCAAGCCGAGAAAGACGACTTCAAGCGCTCAAGCGCCGCTGGCACATCAGCGACAGTTGAATTGATCTCACCGGAAGAAAAGTATGGGCTGAAGCTCTGCGAGAGTTCACTCATGGTTCCTCGGTAGGTGCCGAGCTCACTGATTAGGTGCAGGGCTGCCAGCATGCCATTGTCGGCTCCCCAGAAGTCTCGGAAGTAGTAGTGCGCGGAGTGCTCGCCACCAAAGACAGCGCCGGTTTGAGCCATTTGCTCCTTAATCAAGGAGTGTCCGACCTTGGTGCGGACCGGGGTCGCGCCAGCCTGCGCGATGCGCTCCTCAACAACTCTGGAAGTTAATAGGTTGTGCAAGATGGTGATATCTGTCTCACCAAGCTGCTTTACTCGCTCAATCTCGCGAACCGAAACGATTGCGGCCAACGCCGAGGGGCTAACCAAACCACCGGTTTCATCAACCGCAAAACAGCGATCCGCATCGCCATCGAAAGCCAAACCAATATCAGCGCTGTGCTCGACAACTGCCTTCTGCAGATCCCTGAGGTTCTCCACCTGCAGCGGGTTAGCCTCGTGGTTTGGGAAGGTGCCATCTAGTTCAAAGTAGAGCGGAATGATCTCAAGGTTTAGGGCCGGAAGTCCAGCGGCATCCCCGAGCACCAGCGGCACCGTGAATCCACCCATGCCATTGGCCGCATCAACCACAATCTTGAGCCTTCGGGTCTTTGACAAATCAACCAACTTGCGCAGGTATTCGACATATTCAACGGTGAGGTTGATCTCCTCAATCACACCCAGTGCAACCACCTCAGAAATGCTCGAGTCGAAGTAACTCTGAGCCCTGTCGCGAATAGCACCGAGGCCGGAATCAAGTCCAATTCCCTTCGCCCCTGCGCGGGAGAACTTCATGCCGTTATAGCTAGCTGGATTGTGACTGGCGGTGAACATCACCGAAGGAAGATCTAGTTTTCCGGAAGCGAAATAGGTCATATCGGTCGAGCAAAGCCCGAGCATCAGTGGATTACCACCGCGCTTTTGCGAACCAGCGGCGAACGCTGCTGCAAATTCTGGAGAGCTGTCGCGCATATCGTGACCGATGACTAGCTGCTTGCCGGCCAAATCCAGCTCGTCAACAAAAGCTGCCCCGAAGGCTGCAATCACGTCCAAGGTCAGTTGGGAACCAACCAGCCCGCGAACGTCGTAGGTCTTTACGAAATCTTTGAAGTTAATCACTGCTCGAACTCTCTTTGGCTTAGCCTGCCAAGAATACAATGAGCCAATGGGAATCAGGGCTGGAAGTCACCGAGACCGACACGGTCGTGGCCTGCGCAGACCCTTGCCTTCGAAGTTATTTCACTTCGGAGTTGCGCGCCTAGGGTTCTTTGAATCGGTAGTTCAAGAGACCTGCGAATACCTTCAGGAGACCTACCCCGAGGAACTCAAGGAGCTTTCCTGGCGCATTCAGGATGTCCCGGCGATCGTGGATAACGAGCCTGTGAAGCGCTGGAGTGCCCATAAACCTTCGCAAACCATCACGCTGTATCGAATCCCGATTGAGCGATTTGGAAGACAGCGTTTGCCGGATCCCAGAATGCACATTGAGCACGCTGTCATTTCGGCGGCAGCATCGCTGATTGACAAGGACCCTTGGGAGCTAATGCACCCGCACTAGCGAACTAGCACCTGGATGTTTGATCCTAGGTTCTGGTTTTCTCGCGGTGTGATAACTGCGTAGCCCTTGGGGTCGGTCAAGATCAAGTTGACGAAATACTCGCCCTGAGACTCAAGCGACAAACTCTTACCGATAACTGGTACCTGCAGCTGTGAGCGAGCCGGCACCCTGATGGCTTGCGAGCCGGCATCAAAAGTCAGCACCACGGTTAGCTCCGCAGTCGATGGGTTTGCGATTGCAATTTTAGTCGCGAAGCTTGGCATAACCACCGTGAGCTCCCCCGTGAAAGCCTCAGCTGGCGTGAGCCAGCCAAAATCAAAATTCTTTCCAACGAATGGGTTGTAGAGCTCCGCCATCAATTCGGCATCAGACTCGATGAGAACCAAATAGTCGCCAACTTGGAGTTCGGGTGAAACTTCTGCAAAGCCGGCAGCCGGAACCTCAATTTCCACAACATCACTATTGGTGCCAGAGCCTAGGAATGTGACCAGGGCGTTTGCCGCAGCTGGACCCGGATTGAAGATTCGCAAGGATGGTTTTGCCAAGCCATCCGCCAGAATTTCAAATCCAGGAATTGCAAGCGACTTGCTGGCCTTGGCGGTAGGTCCTTTGAGTTCGACTCCGGTTGCACTGAGTCCAGCACTGGATCGGTTTTGTAAAGCCACCGAAACCTTTTGTCCAGAGCTCTGGAAGTGAATCGCAAAGCTCGGCTCTGCCTCAACAAAACTTGCAAGTGAAAGCTGCTGTGACTCAAACGGAGCGAGTGTTACCAGGTGGGAATTGCTCGATGCAGCGAGGTGGAAAACCAGCTCAATTTGAACTTCGACTGGGTTTGGGTTTGCCACATGCAAAATGCTTTCGAAGCCACTGCCAGCCATGCCGTTTAGTAACCAACCCTCTGCCTGAGGTTGACCGCAATTGGTTGCAGCGAGTCCCGCCATGCGCGGTCTTTGAATCAGTTGGCTCTGAACGGCCGCCAGAGTTGCAGTGGTCTGCTCACGGCTTGCCATGGCAATGGCAACACCTTCGGTCACTCGGCTCTCAGGCTCGCTCACAAGGCTTCCTGCACCCAAACGGTAACGAACATCGGCCTTTCCGACTAAGGCCATTGAACCAAGGTCTGTGCCGTCCTTGCCACCCAGCTCTGCAAGGGGGCCTTGGCAGTAAAGCTGAAGTGGTTTGGCGGTTGTGCTGACAGAGATAGATTCCGGTTTCGGGCTTTGCGCAACCTCAAATGAGACGCCCTGCAAGAACCAGGCACCGGCCAGACCCGCAAGAGTCAGAACTACACCAAGAATTCGACCTGGAAGTTTCACTTGGCACCTCCCGTCTTTCGACGGCGGCCAAGAATAGAAGCTCTGGTCGGAAGCGCAAGCAGAGCAAAGGCGGCAACTACGCCAAACTGCCAAGGTCTGATTGGGTCATTCTTTATGGCCGGAACCGAGCTTTGGTTCTCACTCTCAACTCGCCACAGCACGCCATAGTCGGTTGCTCCCGCAGGCTGAAGGATGTCCAAACTTGAAATACCAACCTCGACCTCTGGATTGGGTGTTGCGAGCAATACAAAATCCACTCGGGTTTCGCTGAGGAGTGGAACGAGTTTGTCTTGGTTGCCGGCCACCAGGTTCGCTGCTATCTCAGCAAGCGCAGTTTGGATATCAGATTTGGCTGGGTAGCTCTCCAACAGAGCACTCGACATTTCGAGTTTCTGGCCACTACCCCAAACATAGGTGGCGGTAAGCGGGTCGCCAACCTCTATCACCAAGGTCCTCAGATTCGGATCCTGGTCACTCGCGGCTACCACTAGGGCGGGCATCACCCTCGAGGACTTGAACTCCGGGTCGACCCTGTTTAGAAGTCCAAAGTACCCGGAATACAAAACTGCCGCGGTCACGGTGATGCCAACCAAGCTCGAAATGGTCCGCTTGCGAACACTCTCAATTGCTAAACCAGCCAAGATCAGCAATGCCAAAGCGGCAGCGATTGTCAAGGGAGCGCTGGAGGCGATTGGTTGAATAACACTCAAGCACAAAGCCGCGATTGCGAATCCGAAGAATCCGAAGTTGATCTTGGCATCAGATACAAACCAAGTCGGCAAACTGACCAAAACCAAAACGCCAAGAACAACAAGGTTCACTAAACCAAAAGGCTCGGTTGGACTGAGGGCAATTGCACTCGACTGAGTCAGGACCGTCCAGTTTTGAGCTTCCAAAGCGAATCGCCCGAGCGGATACAAAACTGCAAGCGCAGGTAAATACGACCACAGCAAGATAAGTCCTCGCTTTGGCTTAGAAAGCGCGGCAACCAAAACGGTCAGACCCAACAGCGCAAAAGCCATTGGTGAGGCGGCGGCCAGAAGCGCAAGCGTTAGGCCAAGCAAGCCAGTCCAGCGCCAAGCTCGAGCACTATTGAATGCACCAAGGGCTCGAATCAAGAAGAACAGCGCCCACGGGATTGTGGATGCCGCGAGCAGCTCCACAACCGCCATGTTTGCCTTGAGGATAAGTAGCTGTGGGCTCAGCGAGTATCCCAGCGCGACCAGTGTGATTACCCAGGGCTTTGAGATAAACAGTTTCCCTAACTGCCAAGCTCCAAAAAACGCCATGCTCAGGGCTGCAAACACCAGGGCCGCAAATCCAAGCGATGGTTCAGCAGGTGAGATCAGTGCTGCCAAAAGCAGCCACCAGTTAAACGGATCGGTTGGTAGTGAAACCGAATCGAGTATGGGAAGTGAATTACTGGCGATAAAGGGCAGCAGTTTTTCAAGGTTTGCCCCAAGCGGCAGAATACCATTTGCGGTTATTGCACCGGTTGGGAAAAGTTGAATCGAAGCAATCAGGGGCAAAAGGACAAACCAGGCAGAGTTACTGCGGAATATGCCGGGACGCAGGCTCTCTGGGCTTGCCTCCGGCTCGACCTCGTACTTCCCTCTGCGACGCTTCGAACGCTGAGACCTTGTGGCGATAAGCCCTTTGAGCGGCTTTAGTGAGCCCAGCGATCTGAAGCGCTTGCGAGCTGACAGCCTGGCTGGGACAGAGAACCAGGCCCAAATCCAGCCGGAAAATTGGGCAACCGATCGACCAGGACGTTTTTGCAAAAGGTTGCCAGGGATTGAAAGTAGAACCATTAGAGGCAGGGTTAGGTAAATCGCAAAAACCAAGAAGGTCGGCAAGTAAAGAGTTGCGAAGTGCAGGTGAGCACGGGAGATGCCCTGGCTAAAGCTTCCCGATAGCCAGCTGCGTGGACGTTTGCCCTGCATCGATAGTCCAGCGTGGTGAACCCGGGCGTTCGCCTCGACGATAACTCGGTAACCGGCGACCCTGGCTTTGGCACAAAACTCCAAATCCTGAGCCAATACCGGAGTTGTGTCATCCAAACCGCCAAGCTGCTGCCATACCCCGAGAGATACCAACATGCCGGCGGTGGAGACTGCCATGGTGTCGCCCGCACGGTCGTGTTGACCCTGGTCATACTCGCGCTGGACCAAAAGAAACGGCCTGCCGGTCGGTGTGATGGTTAGGCCCAGCTGCTGTATTTGAATGCTGTTATCAAGTTCCAAAAGCTTCGGACCGATGATCGCAACCGAGGGAGAAATTTCTGCGGCCTGAGAGAGGTATTTCAGAGCATCAGGTTCCGGGATTGCGTCTTCGTGCAGTACCCAAATCCAACCCGGGGTATCTGAGAGTGAATTTATGCCGGCTTGGATTGCTGCACCTAGCCGCAGCGGCCCTGGCTCAATAACTGAAAATCCGTAGCTGAGGGCGAGATCGATTGAAGTTTGATCACCGGCAGTTTCAACTACAACTACCTGTTGAATTGGATGGTTTTGTTGGCTTATTGCCTCAAGCGATCTAGCGAGTAAATCGGCTTGAGCGTGTGAAACGACTATGGCCGCTACCGAGAGCGAAGCCACGATGACTTAGGCGCGCTTGCGCAGACGGCGACGCTCGCGCTCGCTGAGGCCACCCCAGATACCGAAGCGCTCGTCGTTCTTTAGTGCGTATTCCAAGCATTCGCTCTTCACGGTGCACTGTGCGCAAATACGCTTGGCATCGCGAGTAGAGCCACCCTTTTCGGGGAAGAAGGCTTCTGGGTCGGTCTGTGAGCAAAGTGCGTCTTCTTGCCACGCTAATGGATCTGACTCGCCATTTGAATAAGCTCCAGCAACTCCAAGCTTGAGCACGTCGACGAACCAGTTTGCAGGCACCTGACTTCTTTGTTCCATGCCTAATCCCCTAATCCTTATTAATCTCTTTGATGTAATTACATCGGTGTAATTATGCCCTTGTCAAGTTGTATTAATTGCCGTGAAGCTAATTGTTAATAAGGTGTCAAGCTAACCTTGAGTCATGAAGTTATTGGTCACAGGCGGCGCAGGCTACATCGGCTCTCACGTCGTGCGGGCTGCCGAGGCTGCCGGGCACTCCTGCGTGGTAGTCGATAACCTCTCGACAGGCCTTGTGGCGCGGATTAGCTCACCAATCGTGGAACTTGAACTGGCCTCTGCGGATGCCCCGGAGCTGCTGGCAAAGCTTATGAAGCAGCACCGGTTCGACTCTGTGATCCACCTGGCAGCTAGAAAACAGGTCGGCGAATCAGTTCAAAAACCCGAGGAGTATTTCCTAGAAAACTTGGGCGGTCTGGCTAATTTGCTGCTTGCGATGCGCGAAGCGCAGCTTATGTCGCTGGTTTTCTCGTCCTCTGCAGCCACCTACGGCATGCCAGATGTTGACAAGGTTTCCGAGGATTACCCGGGTGTGCCAATCAACCCTTACGGCCAAACCAAGCTCATCGGCGAGATGATGGTGAGAAACGCTGCCGTTTGGGGCCTTAAGGGCGTGAATCTTCGTTACTTCAACGTGGCCGGTGCAGGTTCCGCGGATCTCGCTGACACCGCAGCGCTGAACCTAATTCCGATCGCAATCAATGCGGTCAAGTCCGGCAAAGCTCCGGTGGTATTTGGGACCGACTACCCAACTCCGGATGGCAGCTGCATTCGCGACTATGTCCACGTCGAAGACCTGGCCCTTGCTCACCTAGCGGCTGTTGATTACCTTGCTGAAGATGCCCAGGAGTTCAGCACCTTCAATGTCGGCACCGGTATCGGTGCCTCGGTCATTGAGGTTTTGGATGCGCTAAAGATTGCAAGCGGCATTGATTTTGAAGTTGCTATCGGCGAGCGCCGCCCTGGAGACCCACCTCGCCTAGTGGCCGATGTGTCTCGCATCGAAAAAACCTTGGGTTTTAGAACTAAGCACGATTTAGCAGCCATCGTCCAGTCCGCTTGGGATGCTAGCTAGGAATCTTCAGCACCTGACCAACCCTTAGCAGGTTGGCGTTCGTGATTCCATTCAATTCAGCAAGGGCTGTGGCACTGACCCCAAGCTTGGAAGCAATCCCCCACAATGTGTCACCCGATTTCACCGTGTAGGTCTTGACTACCGGTGATGTGGTGACGGCGGGAGAGGTAGTTGCTGAGGTAGGGATCTTTAGAACCTGACCGATCTTTATCACCGTCGAAGTCCCCAGAGCATTGGCCGCTTGAATTCTCGCCACCGTGACACCGAACTTGGTTGCAATCGACCCAAGCGTGTCTCCCGATACCACTTTGTAGCTGACTACAGCAGAAGCCGTTGGTGAGCTCGTTGGTTTTGGGCTCGCAGTTGGAGTAGGAGTTGGCTTAGGGGAAGCCGTTGCTGAACTGGTTGGCTTTGGAGTCGGCTTAGGAGAAGCCGTTGCTGAACTGGTTGGCTTTGGCGTCGGCTTAGGAGAAGCCGTTGCTGAACTGGTTGGCTTTGGCGTTGGCGAAACGGTTGGGGTTGTCACAACCGGCACCGATCCCAAGAAGGTGAAGTCGTCAAAGACGCCAGTTGGGGTGTTCTCCAATGACGCGAGCACTGCGGTCGCAGGAGCAGTTCCGCTAGCCTGGACCTTAGAAGCGAAGTAGTCAGACGCCTCTATGTAACCTGGGCCTTCGCCCCTGAGGCTTCCGAACTGAGCCCAATTCTTGATTTTGCTTCTGGTGCCGTTTTCGACGAAGAACAGTCCACCTTTAGCGTCTCTGAGGAACTGTCCCACCGGCTTACTTGCAACCTTTAGACCTGCACAGGTGGAGACCGCTAGTGGGAATGGCTTGCCTGGGAACTCCTCGGCTCCAGCAGCCGAGATTGGATACAGCGTTCCGCGATCAATCAGGTAGGTGGAGCCATCGCACTGAACCTTGATGGAAGTGAATCCACTCCTAGTCTGAAGGCTGGAAACCTCTGATTTGTCGATGGTAAAAATCTTGGAGTCGGAGACATTTTTCGCGTGGGCCTCGGAGGCCAGCTTCACCTTGCGGGTTAGGTCATCAACCAGGTAGATGGTGCTGGTACCACTGGCCTTGACCAAAGAACCTGGAGCCAATCCATTACCGACGCTCTCAACGGTATTGATCGCGGATAGCGGCAAGGTGATTGCCTTTGGCTGCGATAGCAGAGTCAGGAATCTTTCGGTCATGGACTTATCGGCAACTGCTCGCCGCTGAGCTCCCTGCACGAAGTAGGAGAGCTTATTGCCGGCGCTGGCAACAACCGCTGGGGCGGCTAGTGAGCCGTTTACGGTAGGGAATTTGTTTATTAGCTCATTCGGCAGTGTGCTGACCTGGGTGGTCCAGTTCGCAGGATCTGCGACCGGCAACTTTCCATTTTCAGTAAGCACAAAGTTCTCACCGGCAGGGTTTGCAACAAACCCGCGCACGATTCCAGAGCTGGTAGCGACCAGCTTCTGATCAATCTCTACCTTCGATACGGTGAAGAACTTATTCAGCCCGATTGAACTTGCAAGTGAAGCGGAGATTCGATAGCTCTTTCCACCAAACGCCACAGCGACGTCATCGGTTGCTGAGAGCCCAAACACAGTTAGGTCACTGGCTAGGGGTTCACCGGGAAGCAACGACATAACCTGCTCGATAACCAATGGGCTCGAGCTAATGCTCTGGCCACCAACTGCGTTCAAAGCCAAATCGTCAACCACAGCGCGGCGAGTACCGTTTTCGATCCAGAACTTTGCGCCTTCTGGGGTAAGTACCAAACGGGTTAGCGCACCACCTTGAATAAACAGGCTCAATTGTGATTCGGTGAGGCTGGTGGCGAGATCACAGTTGAGGCCGTACTGCTTGGCTAGGTTGCAGTCGGTAAGCGAGTAGCGTTTTCCGTCAACCAAAAGCCAAAACTCAGTCGTGCTGGCTCGCTTCACAAGCTGATATAAATCGCCCTTATTCTCAAAGCTCTCCAGGTATGCCTGAGAGATTTCACCCTGTGGGCCAAGCGGTCGAACGGACGCCAAAAGCCTGGTGTCGGATACTCGATACCTGAGATTGTCGACAATCAAATAGGTTTCGCTGGTGCTGGATTTCAATAGGTAACTGCCACCGATGGGAGATCCGAACCAGTCGTGGAAAAAGCGCCAGAAGTTTCTATTTCCGTATGCCGAGCAGGAGTCGCCGGAACCATAGAGGTTCTTTAGCGCAGCCTCGTTGGGGGTGTATGGCGTGTAGTAGTAAAGGTTTGCGGTGGCTTGGCTTTTGAGTTCAAAGCTCTTGGTACCGCAGGATGCCTTTGGATTAAATCGCATCGCAACAGTGCGGCCCGGCTTCCAGTAGGTGAATGATCCCGCAGGGTTTCCATACCAGCGGAACTGTCTGGCTGCCTTGTAGAGCTGGTTGAACAAGCCGGTGAACACCTTGCCGCAAATGCCGGGGTCGCTATCTGGGCAGCCAAAGCCCATGGCTGCGCGATACATGTATTCGGTTGGCTTAGTCGAGGTGACCAGCGCCTGTTCCTTTTGCAAGGTGACGATGAAGACTTTTGGATTAATACCGCAGGCGTTCGAGATGGCATGAATAACTTCAGCCGCGCTAGCCCCGGCCTTCGCCGAAATCGCCTTACAGGGACCAACTTCAGTTGGGCCTGTTGCAGGGGTCTCTGGGATGTCGACCTTGATGTTTTTCAAGCAGTCGATAGCCGGATTTGTGGCGCGACATTCAGCAACCCGAGAATCCAAGAAAGCTTGAATTTGCGGAACGGTCATGGTGCCAAAGTCGTAGAAAACGCTGTCGCTAACAATGAGACCTGGGTCAAAGGTGCTGGCAGATGGGGCGGCTTCAGCTGGGGTTTGAACAGTTGGCTGAACCACCAGACTCGCTGCAATAAGCGCAATGGCAGAAAAGGCACCAAGGAGCTTGCGCATTAGCCAATCACCACCGAGGTTGGGGCGGATATCCCAAAGTGCCCCTCGGATTCATAGCTAACGGTCACCACCCCGTTGCCAGAAGGCAGATTCTTCAAAGGGAATTCGATTGGGAAGCACTGGGTGTAGTCACTGCTTGGCTCGGCCTTGACTTCCATGGTTTTGGTAACGCCATTCCCAAGGTAGGTAAAGATGCACTTGCCGCCGGTCTCGCTCAGGTTAGGTATCTGCGCCACAACCGTAAAGACTCCGATCGAAGGCTCTGGGACAGCCATGATGATCTCGACGGCGACCTCTTTACGAACTACTGGCTCTTTGGTTTCCTCTGGCGTCGGAGTTTCTTCCGGGGCCGCGTCAGTTTGTTCTGCAGTCGGGGTTTCTTCCGGGGCCACAGTCTCAGATTCGGTAACTGGCTCTGGCAGAGAAGTTGCACCCCAGTTTGGGTAGAAGATGCTGCAGCCGGTCAGGGTGAGCAAAACTGCGGCGACCGCCAAAGTTCTCGCGAAATTGCGCATGCCTCACCTCCAAACGCTTTCAACCCTAGGTTGCTTGGCTTAGAAAACCCTGAGCAACAAGCGGTTTGGGCTAAATTGCTGGGCTTAGAGGCTGTTCTTGAGGTTGTTGTTTTTGATCTCCACCGTGTTTGCTAGATCAACTCGGTGAGCATCCAGTTGGGTTCGAAGGTCGGCATCGTTAGCCCCGAGAATTCTTACCGCCAAAAGTGCGGCATTTTTGGCACCGTCGATTGAGACCGTTGCCACCGGAACACCTGCTGGCATCTGCACGATCGACAGCAGTGAGTCCATGCCTTCCAACTGGCTGAGCGCAATCGGCACTCCAATAACAGGAAGTGAGGTTACCGAGGCGAGCATGCCCGGTAGGTGAGCTGCGCCGCCTGCTCCAGCAATTACAACTTTCACGCCGCGATCGGCGGCGGCCTTGCCCCACTCGATCATGCGCTCCGGGGTGCGGTGAGCACTTAGTACCTCGACTTCATGCTCAACGCCAAACTCCTTGAGCGTAAGCGAAGCATCTTGCAATACTCGCCAGTCGGAATCAGATCCCATGACTATTGCGACAGTCTTCATTGCAACCTCCCAGGGTCAATTTAGCGGTTGTAAAGCAAATCTCTGCAGGCGCGACCATCCGCCAATAGTTGATCAAGATCATTTCCCTGCAGCGTTAGGTGCCCCATCTTGCGTCCTAGTCTCGGGGATTTTTCATACATGTGAAATTTCACGTGTGGGAAACGCTCCATCGCCTTTGGATAGTGCTGGACAAAGTCATTCTCTGAATCAACACCCAACAGGTTGATCATTACGGCAAATTTTGAGGTGATGCCGCTAGCACCAAGTGGCAGATCCAAGACCGCCCTTAGGTGCTGTTCAAACTGCGATGTTACGGATGCATCGATAGAGAAGTGGCCAGAGTTGTGCGGGCGCATCGCAAGTTCGTTTACTAAAATTTCGCCATTTCTGGCCCTAAAGAGCTCAACGGCCATGACTCCAACAACTCCCAGGCCATCAGAAATTTGCTTTGCGATGCTTAGGGCTTTTGGATGAAGAGCAATCTCTTGAGCAGGAGCAATTACCTCAGCGCAGACGCCAGCTTGCTGGTGGGTTTCAACCAGCGGCCAAGCGTTGAACTCGCCACTGGGGCTTCGCGCAAACAGTTGAGCTAGTTCGGTGACGAAATCAACCTTTTCCTCAAGCAACAGCTCGCCGCCAAATTGCGAGATGTTTTCGAGCCAGTCGCGCACATCTGCGACAGCCGATACGACTCGAACACCCTTGCCG
Organism: Microbacteriaceae bacterium; assembly: GCA_027487865.1. GTDB lineage: Bacteria > Actinomycetota > Actinomycetes > Actinomycetales > Microbacteriaceae > Aquiluna. The sequence continues at coordinate 332,218 of JAIYCT010000003.1, read as the reverse complement.
TCATAGCCACCGATTGGGGTTTTCACCACAATCTTGGGGCCGTGATTTTGCAAAAAGTTAGCAATTTCAGATTCGGTTTTTGCCGCCTGCCAAATCGGTTGAGGCAGTCCAAGTTCAGCGAGCTTGCGACGCATTGTTAGCTTGTTTTGAGCGTGCTTTAGAGCATTTGGGCCCGGGCGGACAGATACTCCGGCAGCTTCTAGCTGCTCGAGAATGGCGGTTGGAACGTGCTCGTGATCGAAGGTGATTACATCTACCGTTTTCGAGAATTCGAGCAGTTGGGCAAAATCGTTTATGTCGCCAACCTTGGTAACCGCCTGGTGCGCGGAAGAGCCTTCGCTCTCCGCAAACACTTTGATGCCAATCCCCAGAGCAATTGCGGCCGGTTGCATCATTCGGGCAAGCTGACCAGCGCCTATAACTCCAACAACTGGCATGCCCACCTCTTTCAGGGCTCTAGTTTCGCAGATGCCAGACGTCTGCGGCTGACACCACGACTGGTTCAGGGGTATGGATTACCAAACGGCCCTCGCGATCGATGTCCTTGGCCACTCCAAACACCTCGCCACCGCCTGGAAGTTCCGCTCTTACGTTCTTTCCAATTGTTGCGGAAGCCTGAAGTAATTCGCCTCTGGTCTTAGTGATTGCCACCTGCGGGTCAGCCTCAAAAATCGCCCAGCGCACTCGGAAGTTGCGCACCACGGAGTGTAAAACCTCATCGAAAGTTTTGTGGACGCCGAGCAGATCTAGTGCGGTGGCAGTTTCAGGAGCGCCTTGCTGAGCCTTTAGGTTTAAGCCAAATCCAAGAATCAGAGAGCTATCAGGCTGAATCTGAGCGAGGATTCCGCTGATCTTTTTACCATCAACCAGCACGTCATTCGGCCACTTCACCAAAACCTCATTACTCACCAGCTCCGCAATCGCAGATCGAATTGAGACTGCAGCAATCAAAGTCGCCCAACCCAGGTCTTTGGTGTGCTTCGAGGTCAGGTACAAAGAAGCCGAAATGCTGGACCCGGGTTCAGATACCCAATTGCGACCTAAGCGGCCCATGCCTGCGGTTTGAGTGTGGGCAACCACCAGGCTGAAGTTTTCTAAATGCCCGGTTTTCGTTAGGCGCGCAAGTTCTAGGTTGGTGGAGTCGACCGTATCGAGCTCGATTAATCGGTTTACGACTGAGGCAGTTTGATATAAAGACACCCTAAAACCGTATCGCAACCGGCAAAATTGTAGCTATCTACGATGAATTTGGCGTTTGCTTGTAGGTATTGTTCAAGTAGTACTGCCTAGAAGCTGGATAAAGTAGGCAAGCACCTAAGGAGAATTTGTGTCCAAGACCCCTGACCTTTCCACCACCGCTGGCAAACTTGCCGACCTAAAGGCTCGTTACCACGAGGCTGTGGTCAGCGCGGGAGACAACGCCAAAGAAAAGCAGCACGCCAAGGGTAAGAACACCGCTCGCGAGCGCATTGAAATGCTGCTTGATGCCGGCAGTTTTGTTGAGGTTGACGAATATGTTCGCCACCGCTCGACAGCTTTTGGAATGGACGCCAAGCGTCCTTATGGCGACTCGGTTGTTACCGGAATTGGCACCATTCACGGCCGCCAGGTTGCGGTTTACTCGCAGGACTTCACGATTTTTGGTGGGTCACTGGGTGAGACCGCTGGAAACAAGATCATCAAGATCATGGAACTTGCCATCAAGACCGGTGTGCCCCTTATTGGAATGCTGGATTCCGGTGGTGCTCGTATTCAAGAGGGCGTTATCGCCCTTGGAAAATACGGTGAGATTTTCAGGCTCAACACCATGGCATCTGGAGTGATCCCACAGATTTCCATCATCATGGGGCCTGCTGCCGGCGGTGCGGTTTACTCCCCAGCGCTAACGGATTTTGTGATCATGGTTGATAAGACCTCAAACATGTTCGTAACCGGGCCAGATGTAATCAAAACCGTAACCGGTGAAGACGTTGGCATGGAGGAGCTCGGTGGTGCTCGCACCCACAACGAAACCTCCGGTGTGGCTCACTATCTAGCCGACGACGAGGCCGATGCTCTCGACTACGTAAAGTCGCTGATTGGCTATTTGCCGGAGAACAATCTCTCCGAGACCGTGACCTACCAGTCCGACACCGAACTCGAAATCACCGAGGCGGACATCAAGCTCAACACCATCATTCCGGATTCCCCAAACCAGCCGTATGACATGCACACCATCATTGAGGCACTGGTCGACGAGGGTGAATTCTTAGAGGTTCAGCCGCTTTACGCGCCAAACATCCTGATTGGTTTTGCTCGAATCGATGGCTCTAGCGTTGGTATTGTGGCCAACCAGCCAAAGCAAATGGCCGGAACCCTAAACATCGATGCCGGTGAAAAGGCGGCTCGATTTGTTAGATTCTGCGATGCATTCTCAATTCCAATTTTGACCCTGGTCGATGTTCCTGGATACCTTCCTGGAACCGACCAGGAGTGGGCGGGTGTGATTCGCCGCGGTGCCAAATTGCTTTACGCATACGCCGAGGCAACAGTTCCGCTGGTTACCGTAATCACCCGCAAGGCTTACGGTGGCGCCTACATCGTTATGGGCTCCAAGCAACTTGGAGCGGACATCAACCTGGCGTGGCCAACCGCAGAAATCGCGGTAATGGGTGGTCAGGGAGCAGTAAATATCTTGTTCCGCGACAAGATTCGCGAAGCCGAAGAGCAGGGTCTGGACATCGCCAAGGTCAGAGACCAGCTAGCCAAGGAATACACCTACAACGTTGCCAGCCCGTTTTTGGCTGCAGAGCGTGGTGAGCTAGACGGCATCATCGAACCGGCTGCCACCAGAACCGCAGTGATTCGCTCGCTCAGAGCACTCAAGACCAAGCGAGCGAGCTTGCCTCCGAAAAAGCACGGAAACATTCCGCTGTAATGAAGATTTATTCGGAAGAAGAAATTCAGCAGCTGCTTTCTGTCACCGGTGGCGACGCTGAGGATCAAGCAGCTGCAGTTGCAGTTGTCACTGCGGCTATTTTGGAATCACGCAGACTCGGGCGAATTGCCGTTGGTAAGCCGAGTTCCTCTTGGCACAAAAACCAGGGCGTTTTACGAGGCGATATGTCGTCAAATTGGCACTCCTCTTCCAGGCCAGCTCTTTAGTTCGTATCCAAAGTGGTAGGTAACAATCGGATTACTAAACACCCATTCAGTTACTAACTCCGTTTAATGGAAGTGTTCTTCCGATTGCAAAAAGGGTGCTCGAAGAATGTGCCAAACCGTGGGGGATTTGGATGGGCGTGATCTTTAGATCCGCCCGTCAACTTTGTAAGTCGACTAAACAAATCTGGCGAGTCAGAGCGCGTCAATCCAAAGCGCACCGCCGCAGCTTACTCAACCGTGGCTAGCCAAGGCTGAGGGCAGCAACCGCTTCAAAGTGGTGGGTGTGAGGGAATATGTCTATGGATTTCAGTCCCCTAAGTTGGTATCCCGCCTTTGTTAGCGATCCAAGGTCGCGAGCTAAGGCAACCGGGTCGCAAGCCACATAAATGATGTTTCTTGGGCGAAGTTTGACCAGCTGATCAATGACCTTGCCGGCGGCTCCAGAGCGCGGTGGGTCAAGCACAACGGTGTCGAAGCTGCCAGGCTTGGCGCTTGCAATTCTCAAATATTGCAGCACGTCTGACTTCTCAAATTTCAGGTTTGAAAGATCGATTGCCGACTTGGTTCCATCGGTCACAGCCTGCTTGCTGTTCTCGACTGCCGTGAAGTGGGTTGAGCTGTATTTCGCCGCCATGGTGGCGCTAAACAACCCCGCACCCGCATAAAGATCTAGGGCGGGCTTTGTGGCATCAAACTCCAAAAGCTCAGCGGCTTCAAAGACTGATTTGGTTAGAACGTTTGCAGCTTCTTTGTGAACTTGCCAGAAGGCTCCAGTGGTCAACCTAAAGGTTCGGCCAGCTGCTCGCTCAATTAGACGCTCTGAGCCATTGAGCTTGCCGTCAACCATCCACTGCAAGTCTCCGGTTGAGCTGGATGCAATAGAAATCTTCTTTACGCCATTCCAGTTTTTCAGCTGAATACCGAGCTCTTCGATTTCTGCGACAGCCAGCGGAAGATTTGGGGTGAAGACTGCCTCGTTGGATCTAGGTCTCATTGGTCCTGCGGTGCCGGTTTCATCAACATTGAGCTGGACTCTGGTTCGGTAGCGCAAGCCATCGGTTTCCCCCGGGCAAGGTTCTACCTTGGTGTCAAACTCGAGTCCCGCCATGCGCTGCAGTGCCTCTGCAAGCACCTGGCTTTTCAGCTCTCGCTGGTGCTCCAGGGTGATGTGACCAAACTCCGCACCACCGGCACCCTCGCGGGCTGCTTTCCAAAAATGCGTCTTGCGGTGTTCAGATGCTTCCACCACGTTTGTGACTGTGGCGCGCAGAAACTTTCCGGAATCTTCGGTGACCTCAACATCGACGACTTCGCCATCGATAGCACCGGATACAAAGATGACTCGTCCCTCGTGGCGAGCTACAAAAACTCCACCGTGGGCAACTTTTTCAATTTTTACTCGAAGATTCACTCCCACAGTGTTCCACAGCTAACCTTGCTCCCGTGACCAAATTGCTACTTGCCTCAACATCTCCCGCTCGAAAGCGACTGCTAAGTGATGCCGGGATCGTTTTTGAATCCCGCTCGCCCGGGGTGGATGAGGATGCATTGGTTGAAGCAGTAAGACCTCCCACCATCCAAGACATGACCCTGTTGTTGGCAAGAGCCAAGGCCGAGGCCGTGACCTTCGATGGCCTAGTTCTAGGATGCGATTCAGCGCTACTACTGGATGGGGAAATGCTTGGCAAACCTCACCTTCCGGAAGTTGCAATTGCACGCTGGCAAAAGATGCGCGGTCAAACAGGCATCTTGTGTTCAGGTCACTGGCTAATTGATGGTGAAACCGGGGAGGCCACCGGGAAGGTGACCCAGACCACCGTGAAGTTTGCAAATTTGACTGACGAGCAAATTCACAAATATGTCGCAACCGGCGAACCGCTTCAGGTTGCTGGTGCTTTCACCATTGATGGCATTGGTGGTGCCTTTGTTGAGCGGATCGAAGGTGATTACCACACCGTGGTTGGACTTTCACTTGTTGCCCTTCGAGAGCTGGTTACCGAGCTTGGTCACGACTACCAGTCGCTATGGAGATAACCCCAACGAATCGGCTGATTTTTTGTCGTTTCCTTATAAATTTCAAGGCTTAGAGGGCATTAAGCTGTTCGATTATGACCCAGCGCCGAATTACCAAGCTACTAATCGCCAACCGAGGCGAAATCGCAGTTCGTATCATTCGAGCCGCCAAAGACGCTGGAATCCTAACCGTTGCGGTTTACGCCGATGGCGACCGTGACGCGCAGCACGTCAAACTAGCAGATGAGGCTTACGCCCTAAAAGGTGAGACTGCCGCCGAAACCTACTTGGTCTCGGACAAGTTGATCGCGGTTGCAAAGCGTGCAAAGGCAAATGCGGTTCACCCTGGATACGGTTTTCTGTCAGAAAACGCTCAGTTCGCTCAAGCTGTTATTGAAGCAGGTTTGATCTGGATTGGTCCAAAGCCAGCCTCGATTGAACAGCTGGGCGACAAGGTTTCGGCTCGCAAGGTCGCGGAATCTGTTGGAGCACCGCTAGCACCTGGAACAATCAACCCGGTTGAAACCGTCAAAGAAGTTGAGGATTTCGTAGCGATTCACGGCCTACCGGTCGCCATAAAGGCCGCCTACGGTGGCGGTGGGCGTGGTATCAAGATCGTTCGCGAAGCTAGCGAAATTCAAGAGCTTTTCGAATCCGCAACCCGAGAGGCAATTGCTGCCTTTGGTCGCGGTGAGTGCTTCTTGGAGAAATACCTAGACAAGCCTCGTCACGTTGAGACCCAGTGTCTTGCGGACCAACACGGCAACGTAGTTGTGGTTTCGACCCGTGACTGCTCACTGCAGCGTCGTCACCAGAAGCTGGTCGAAGAAGCTCCGGCTCCGTTTCTGACTGCAGATCAAGAAGCCAGGCTCTACGAATCCTCGAAAGCAATTCTCAAGGCAGTTGGCTACGAAGGTGCCGGAACTTGTGAATTCCTGATTGCCCAAGATGGCACGGTTTCCTTCCTTGAGGTCAACACCCGCCTCCAGGTTGAGCACCCGGTATCCGAGGAGGTAACCGGTCTTGACCTGGTTCGCGAGCAATTCCGCATCGCCGAAGGTGGGGTGCTGGACTATGGCGACCCTAAGGTTTCTGGTCACAGCTTCGAATTCCGCATCAACGGAGAAGACCCAGGTCGCGGCTTCTTGCCGGCACCTGGTGCTATTCACCAGTTTGTAGCACCGAGCGGACCAGGTGTTCGAGTCGACTCTGGAGTTGTTTCAGGTGATGTGGTTTCTGGAAACTTCGACTCAATGATTGCAAAACTTATTGTCACGGGATCCACTCGCGCCGAAGCACTGCAGCGTTCTAGAAGAGCACTGGAAGAAATGCAGGTTCACGGTCTACCGACAGTTTTGCCTTTCCACCGCGCAATCGTGAACGACCCCGCCTTTACCGGTGAGAGTGGCAAGTTTGGCGTTTACACCCGCTGGATTGAGACCGAATGGAACAACACCATCGAGCCTTGGTCTGGTCAGACTGAAGACCTTCCTGAGGCAGAACCACGTCACGATGTGGTTGTTGAGGTTTCGGGCAAGCGCTTAGAGGTAAGCGTTCCAAAGCGTTTGCTAGTCGGTGAAATTGGCTCTGCAGCAGGTCACGCTCCAAAGCGTGCGAAGAGCTCGGGAGCATCCAGCCACACCGGCGCTAAGGGCAATAGCTTGCTAGCCCCGATGCAGTCGACCGTGGTCAAACTTGCGGCCAACGAAGGTGATCATGTTGAGGTTGGTGACCTGGTGGTCGTGCTTGAGGCAATGAAGATGGAACAGCCGCTAACTGCTCACCGCTCGGGAACGATTAGCTCAATAGGCGTAAGCGTTGGAGCAACAATCTCTGCGGGAACTCGAATTCTCGATATAACCGATTAGTCAATCGGTTGGTGCAGAGCAGAGGCAGCCTCTGCGATTGAATCTGCAAGCGATGGGTAGACCGTGTAGGTGCGAGCCAACTGGTCAACCGTTAGACGGTTCTCGATAGCCACTGCGATTGGGTAGATCAAATCCGATGCCCTCGGTGCAACCACAACGCCACCGATTACGGTGCCAGAGCCAATCGATGCAAACAGCTTTATGAAACCTTCGCGGATGCCCTGCATCTTTGCTCTCGGGTTGGTCTCAAGCATTACCTTCTGAATATCACCGCGGACCAGACCCTGTTCGATCTCAGCCTGCGACCAGCCGACAGATGCAATCTCCGGGGCGGTGAAAACATTCGATGCGACATTGCGCATTCTGGTTGGAGCGGCAACATCTCCCATGGTGTGGTAGACCGCAGTTCTTCCCTGCATGGCACTTACCGAAGCAAGTGGCATGGCGGTCGAGCAGTCGCCAACCGCATAAACATTCGCCCTGGAAGTTCTGGCAACCTTGTTGGCAATCACGTGACCGGTTGCAGTCAGCTCAACGCCAGCCTCTTCAAGACCAAGTCCGTCGGTGTTAGGAATTGCACCAACGGCCATAAGGCAGTGGCTGCCCTCGATGACCTCGCCACCTTCCAAAGTGACCTGGACGCCAGTGCCGGTGTTGACCACAGACACGGCGCGAGACTTGTTGAGAATCTGCATGCCGCCGCGGCGGAAAACGTCCTCAATCAGATCAGCCGCATCGGCATCATTTCCCGGCAGAACTTTGTCGCGGCTGGAGATCAGGGTGACCTGGCTGCCCAATTGCAAATAGGCCGATGCAAACTCCGCACCGGTAACACCGGAACCAACCACAATCATGTGCTCGGGTAGGGCCTTTAGGTTGTAGAGCTGCTTCCAAGTAAAAATGCGGTCGCCATCTGGCTTGGATCCAGGAACTTCTCGAGGGTGTGCGCCAACTGCGACGATGATGGTCTTGGCTTCGATTCGCTCAGGCTTTCCGCCCAAGGTCGGCTGAACCACAACGTGGTGATTGCCATCAAGCTTTCCAAGACCGGAAATGACTCGAACACCTTCGTTTTTGAGGGTCAACAGCATGTCCTCGGATTGGCTCTTCGCCAAAGCAAGAAGCCTCTTGTTTACCGCCTCTAGGTCGATTTCTACCTTTGGCCTAACAGGCTTGTTGTCAATCGAGAAGGTAACTCCCAAGCTCTGGGCCTGGGCGACCTGCTGAGCCGCGTCTGCGGTGGCAATCAGGGTCTTGGAGGGCACCACATCTGTGAGTACGGCATTGCCTCCGATGCCATTGTCCTCAATGAGGATTACCTCGGCACCAAGCTGGCGGCCAGCCCTTGCTGCTTCGTAGCCACCAGGGCCACCGCCAATGATTACGATTCGATGTTGGTTCACAGATGAATTTGTCACGGGTTCATTCTCGCTTACCAATCTGGGTTGCGGGGTTAGTTAGACTGATTTTTATGGTCAATCCACTCAACGTCGAGGGTGCTAACCCCTTCGAAATAGCCCAAGAGGCTGCAAAACAAATCGCAAAGATTTCCGGCATTTCAAGCCACGACATAGCTCTAACACTGGGTTCTGGCTGGGCCAAGGCCGCCGACCTCATTGGTGAGACGGTAAGTGAAATTCCAGGCAGCGAAATCATTGGCTTTTCAAAGCCAGCTGTGGTTGGGCACGTTGGCACGATTCGTTCGATCCGCCTACCAAATGGCAAGCACGCTTTGGTTATTGGAGCGCGAACCCACTTTTATGAGAACCACGGCGTTCGCTCGGTAGTTCACTCGGTGAGAACCGCTGCTGCGGCTGGCGCTAAGACCATGATTTTGACCAACGGAGCCGGCGGTATCAAGCCGGAGTGGGCCGGCGGTGCTGCGGTATTGATCTCGGATCACATCAACCTCACCGCTTCTAGCCCCCTGGAGGGTGCAACCTTTATTGACCTGACCGATCTCTACTCCAAGCGCCTAAGAGATTTGGCTAGGACGGTTGATGCCTCCCTCGATGAGGGTGTTTACGTTCAGTTCCGCGGCCCACACTACGAAACTCCTGCCGAAGTCCAGATGGCCAAAATCATGGGTGGTCACATCGTTGGTATGTCCACAGCACTCGAGGCGATTGCCGCTAGAGAAGCTGGAATGGAAATTATGGGAATGTCGCTGATCACCAACCTGGCTGCTGGTATTCAAACCACACCGCTTTCGCACGCCGAAGTTTTGGAGGCTGGCAGAAATGCCGAAGCCCGCATCGGCAAGCTTCTCGCCGAGATTGTGACCAAGCTCTAAATGGATTTAGTTGCACTAGCCAACAACTGGTTGGCCCAGGATCCAGACCCGGTAACCCGCCTCGAACTTCAAGAGCTAATTCACGCAGGAGATGAAGCCGGACTTGCTTCACGTTTTGACTCTCGGCTGCAGTTTGGCACCGCGGGACTTCGCGGTGAGCTAGGCGCTGGACCAAATCGTATGAACCGCATTGTGGTTGCGCAGGCCGCCTACGCAATTGCTCGTTTTCTCAATGCCAACCGTGCTGAGTACATAGATAAAGCGGGTGAGCTCTCGGTAGTTGTTGGCTACGACGGTCGAGTGAATTCCTATATCTTCGCGCAAGATTCGGCGGAAATCTTTGCGGGCGCTGGAATCAAAACCAGGCTGTTTGACTCCGCCGTGCCAACCCCGGTTGCCGCATTCACCGGCAAGAGATTTCACGCCAGCGCAACCGTGATTGTGACGGCAAGTCACAACCCGCCCAAAGACAACGGCTACAAGGTTTACCTCGGCGGCCAAAACGGTTGTTCGCAGTTGGTCTCACCGCAGGACAAGCAAATTGCTGCTCTGATAGATCAGATTTCAATAGAAACCAAGTTCTCGGACATTCCAAAGTCCTCAAACATTGAAACCCTCGGCCAGGCTGATGAAGATGCCTATGTCGCTCGAGCAGCATCGCTAGTTGCGAGCGATCAATCTGGTCGCAGCGATCTGAGAATCACCTATACGGCCATGCACGGCGTTGGCTACAAAACCATGAAGTCGGTTTTCGACAGCACCGGTTTTGTCTTCAGCTCGGTTGCCAAGCAGCAAGAACCGGATGGGCAGTTTCCCACCGTATCTTTTCCAAACCCTGAAGAGCCAGGGGCGATGGACCTGAGCTTTGCGCACGCGCTAACCCAACATTCGGACCTGATCATCGCTAATGACCCGGATGCCGACCGTCTTGCGGTTGGCGTAAGAAGCGGCAATGGCTACCAAATGCTCACCGGCGACCAGGTTGGGTTATTGCTGGCGGAGATGATTGCCTCGGCTAAGCAAAGTGGCACTTTGGCAAACTCGATTGTTTCTGCAAGCCTTGCCAAAGTGGCAGCCTTCCACAACTTGAAATACCAGCAGACCCTCACCGGATTCAAGTGGATTTCAAAGGTGCCGAACCTGAGCTTTGGTTACGAAGAGGCATTGGGTTATTGCATCGATCCGGACTTTACGCCAGACAAGGACGGTATCTCTGCAGCGCTTGCGATTGCGGAGTTGGCGGCAACCCTAAAGGCCGAAGGCATGAGCCTTTTGGACCTGCTTCGCGGATTGGCAAAGCGCTATGGCCACGTTGCCACCGGTCAGGTTTCGATTCGAGTAACCGACCTATCGGTTATCGGCAAGATCATGAGCGATGTGAAGTCCAACCCGGTTGCTGAAATCCTTGGCGAAGTTGCGGAGTTTGAAAATCTCGAACTTGGAAAAAACCTGCCTGCCACCGAAGGCGTTATCTTCACCACGGGTTCATACCGAGTAATCATTAGGCCATCCGGTACCGAGCCAAAGCTCAAGTGCTACCTTCAGGTCACTGCGGAATCGGAAGAGAATTCAAAGACGAAGCTTGCCGGCCTCAAAGACTGGGCTCACCAGCTCCTCAGCGCTTACTAGCTAGGCGTTTGATCGACTCTGGGACTTCTAGGCCCGCGGCCTCTTCGTCGGCGGGAATCGGCGTTCCAATGCTTGTGATAATTGGCACGATTCCAGCCCAGGTTCCCTGATTTAGATCCGACTCATCGTCATCAACCTCATTCACGGAAATCTTGACCGAGCACTCATCAAGCGGCAGCGCAACGATGATGGTTGCAGCCAACTCTTTCTTAGTGCTGGAGCGAACCTCTTGGACTCGGCCCGGAATCATCGAATTGCTCAGGGCGTCTAGTGCAGCGTCCTTTTCGTCATCGCCAACCAAACTCGCCTTGCCGAAAATCACCACCGATCGGTAGTGCATGCCTGAGTTAAAAGTTGAACGCGCAACCTTGAGGGCTTTCAGTTCGGTGATAGAAACACACACTTCGGGCTCGTCATGCAACAGGCGCATAAGTCTTGAACCGGATGAACCGTGCAGGTAGAGGGTGTCATCGACCCGGCCAAAGGCCATCGGGATCACCAGTGGTCTGCCGTCTTGAACTAAACCGACGTGGGCAACGAAGTTGTCATCCAAGATCGAATAGAGATCGCTGACCTCAAAAGAAGCCTTGTGAGAAATGCGATTGAGGGTGGTGCGCTGTGTGCCGCCAGGATTAGCCATGGCAAAACACTAGCTGAGCGCTGCGGTAAGTTTCTGCTCGATCTCTTCTAGGTTGAAAATGTTGTCAATTGGAATCACTTCGGAACGAATGTCCTTGATTTGCTCCTGAAGCTCAGGAGTAATCAGAACAATCTGAGCCAAAGACTCTGCCGAGATGGCATCCGCTATCGAAACAGCCTGGACTTCCGCCTCAACGCCCATAGCCGCCAATACTCGGTCGGCATTGGATTTTAGAAGGACGGATGTGCCGATACCGGCACCGCAGACTGCATAAATTTTCACAAGGCTATCCAACCAACTAAGCGGTCAATAAATTGCGAATGATTGTGAGATCGGGCTCATTTAACAATCTATTCATGTTGCCCTCGGCGGACATTACCTGCGCAAAGCTAGCCAAGAGTTCGATGTGGCTATCGGAATCGACCGCGCAGAACGCAAAAACCAGTCGCACCGGATCGTTGTTCGAGCCCGAGACAACCGGCTCCTCAAGTCTTAGCAGCGCCATCCCGGTTTCCAGAACTCCGACCCCGGGGGCTGCGTGTGCAATTGCGATTCCGGGTGCAACAACGAAGTACGGGCCAAGCTTTTGATTCATTGCCAGCACCTCTGCAAGGTACTCGTAAGTGACCCTGAGGTCGGCTTCCAAAAGTGCTACCGCACTACTGATTGCACCCTCCCAATCGGTCACCTCAAGATGGTGAGCGATGGAATTTGGGCCGAAGGCTTGGGCTAGCACTAGCGAGCCTCTGCGAAGCCGTTCTCAATCATGTCCATCAACTCTTCGCGCTCAGGCAGCCCTTGGAAGGCAGCCTCGGCAGCATTTAGCTGGAACTGCTCAAGGTCGGCGAGGCTGTAACCAAAGGTGTCAACCAAGATCTCTAACTCCCTGGTCAGATTGGTTGCACTCATAAGGCGATTGTCGGTATTGACCGTCACCTTGAAGCCAAGGTCATACAGGATATCGAACGGGTGATCCGCCATGGTGTCACCAAGCATTTCAAAGGCACCGGTCTGCAGGTTGGAAGACGGTGAGGTTTCTAGCGCAATACCGCGATCGTGAACCCACTGCGCTACCGGTCCAAGAACTACCAGGTCAGTGTCGCCTTCGGTCCTAGAGAACATGATGTCCTCAACCAAACGAACTCCGTGACCTAGGCGCAGTGCTCGACCCGACACAATGGCATCGCGAATTGACTCAACGCCATCGGCTTCGCCGGCGTGAACGGTGACAGGGAAAAGCTCGTCCGCTAGGTAGTCAAATGCTGCCTTGTGAAGGTTAGGCAAAAAGCCCTTCTCGGCACCTGCAATATCAAAACCAACCACGCCGGAGTTTCGGTGACGAACCGCTAGCTCGGCGATTTCCATCGCACGATCGGCGTGACGCATTGCCGTTACCAGCTGACCGGTGCGAATAAAGTCACCGCGGTCTTCCACCTCTGCCATGCCACGCTCAAGTCCGTCCTGGACTGCCTCTACGGTTTCATCAAGCGTCAAACCCTGAGAGATGTGCTGCTCTGGAGCCCAGCGCAGTTCCGCGTAGATCACGTTCTGGGCGGCAAGGTCAATGACTGCCTCGTAGGCAACGCGCTCTAGCCCCTCGCGGGTTTGCATGACCGCGACCGTGTGGTCGAAAGTCTCCAGGTAGCGAACCAATGAGCCAGAATTTGCAGCTTCTGAGAACCAGCGACCCAGGTCCAAAGCGTTGTCCGCTGGAAGGACATGCCCAATCTTCTGAGCCAACTCGATGATGGTCTGAGGTCTCAGGCCGCCATCTAGGTGATCGTGCAGCGAGATTTTTGGTAGGGCTTGAATGTCCAATGGTTTCCTAACTGATTCTGCCGAGGATGAGCTTACGCTGGGCAACCGAAGAGTTAGAAATCTCGACCGCACCGCCAGCTAGCTCAATTGCTCTAGCAAACTTCTCCTCGGTGTCGGTGAACAAAGTCATCAATGGCTGACCGGCTTCGATTCGGCTGCCGATTTGAACATTCAGCTCAATACCTGCCCCAAATTGAACCGCATCCTCTTTGCGCTCTCGCCCCGCACCCAATCGCCAGGATGCAACTCCAACTTCTAGGGCATCCAAGCGCGAAACAAAACCCGACTCGGTTGCCAGGATTTGGTGCGAGTGCTTTGCCTTTGGAAGTTCGGCATCTGGATTGCCACCCTGTGCCGAAATCATCTGACGCCACTTGTCCATGGCCTTGCCATTGCGCAGGTTCTCGCTCGGGTCAACGCCAGTTACTCCGGCCTGACTCAACATTTCCCTGGCAAGCTCCACAGTTAGTTCAATAACGTCCGCTGGGCCGCCGCCGGCTAACACCTCGACCGACTCTTCAACCTCGAGTGCATTACCGATCTTTAGACCAAGCGGGGTCGACATGTCTGTCAACAGTGCTGAGGTGTTCACGCCAGCATCTTGACCGAGCGCTACCAAAGTTTGAGCCAACTCGGTGGCTCTGTCCAAAGTTTTCATGAAGGCTCCGGAGCCGACCTTGACATCTAGCACCAATGCCTTGGTGCCCTCGGCAATCTTCTTGCTCATGATCGACGATGCAATAAGTGGAATGGCCTCAACCGTGCCGGTGACATCGCGCAGCGAATAAAGCTTTCTATCGGCAGGAGCAAGACCAGAACCTGCAGCGCAAATAACAGCTCCAACCTCAGCCAACTGCGAGTAGAGCTCGGTGTTTGAAAGGCTGGCCTGCCAACCTGGAATCGCCTCTAGCTTGTCGAGCGTGCCACCGGTGTGACCAAGACCTCGACCAGAGAGCTGCGGGACCGCAACACCATATGAGGCAACCAAAGGTGCCAGCGGCAAGGTGATCTTGTCGCCCACTCCTCCGGTTGAGTGCTTATCCGCGGTTGGCATCGCCAGCCCATCGAACTCAAGTCGTTCGCCTGAGTCAATCATCGCCAAAGTTAGATCTTTAACCTCGCGACGATTCATGCCGTTGAGCAAGATGGCCATTGCCATCGCAGACATCTGTTCATCCGCGACAACACCGGAGGTGTAGTTCGCAACCAACCAGCGAATCTCTTCGGTGCTCAGCTCAAACCGCTCACGCTTTTTGATGATCAGTTCGACGGCGGAAAAGCTCACTTTTGCTCCAGGTGTTCAGGCCCGAAGGCATCAGGCAGTACTTCGTAAATGGTCTTTATGCCAGAGACGGTGTCTAGCAACATTCCCGGGGCGTGGTGTTCGTAAAGCAACTGGCGACAGCGGCCACATGGCATCAGAGTGCTTCCCGCACCATCGACACAGGAGAACGCAACGAGTTTTCCGCCGCCAACGCGATAAAGCTCACTAACCAAAGAGCACTCAGCGCAGAGCCCGACACCGTATGAGGCATTTTCGACATTGCAGCCGGAGATGATTTCACCCTTGTCGGTGAGCGCAGCAGCACCCACTGGGAAGTTTGAGTAAGGCGCATAGGCCTTTTTCATCGCCTTGGTTGCTTCGGCCTTCAAAGCCACCCAATCAATCTCCATGACTAACCCTTCATATAAGGAATTGCGAGAGATTTTGGAGGCCTGGACTGACCAACAAAACCAACCACAGCAATGATCGTCACGATGTAAGGAACCATGGTGATGAAATCGGTTGGGATACCAGGGCTCACCTGGTTTGCCCAGACGCGCAAGATGATTGAGAAACCAAACAGCAGTGCAGCAAGTGCGGCCGAAATTGGGTGCCAACGACCGAGGATTACCACCGCAAGTGCGATGAATCCAAAGCCACCAGACATTTCACGACCAAACGCTCCGGCGTTACCAACGGTCAAAGCAGCGCCGCCCAAACCTGCGATTGCGCCACCGATTGTTACCCACCAGAAGCGAGTTCGGCTCACGTTGATACCAACGGTGTCAGCAGCTAGTGGATGCTCACCCACCGCTCTGGCACGCAAGCCGAGCTTGGTCTTGAAAAGCACAAACCACAGCAAAGGCACAATCAACAGAGCTGCGAAAACTGTGATTCGGTTTTCAAATAGCACCGGACCAAGTATTGGGATGTCACTCAGGAATGGAATCTTGATGATGTCCAAGGTGCCGGGGAAGTTCACGTTCTCGCCATCCTCGGTTAGCCACTGCTGGTAGAGGAAGTTGGTGATACCGATGACTAAGACGTTTAGCACCACTCCGACGATGATCTGCTGGGCCAGGAACTTGATGGCAAATACCGCCAGCACCATGCTCATCAAAGCTGCGGTAAACATGGCAGCAAAGATTCCAAGTGCAAAGTTGTCGGTGATGCTGGAAACCACAGCCGCCATGAACGCACCGGTTAGCAATTGACCTTCGATTGCGATGTTGGTGATACCGCTGCGCTCGCTCATCACACCGGCCATTGCACCGAGCATGATTGGCACGGCCAAGACCAAAGCGGTTCCAGCAATGAAAACGACCGGTACCGTGTTGTCGGCAGCCAGCCAGCCAAGCAATGCTGTTACGCCCAATAGGCCATAGATCGAGACCAGCCAGATTGGAGTTTTGCTATTGCGTAACGAGAGCAAGAGCGAAACAACCGCCACCAACAGCATGATGACACCTGTGATGACACCCAGCTGTGCAGAGGCGATTTCAAAGACCGGAAGCTGGATTAGATCCTGCTTACGGGTCAGTTCAAAGACGGTCTGCCCACTTCGGCCAGCAATGCCAAAGAAGTAAAGCACGACAAGTGCAAGCACTCCCATCACGATTGGGCTCTTGAAACCAACGCGTTCTTCGCTATTGATCCCGGATACCGGCTTTAGCCAACTCATTTGGCACCGCCTTTCCCAAAGACTCGACCTCGAATAGCACCGAGCGCATTCGTGGTCTGAGGTTTCGGTAGACCAAAGATGGCCCTAATCAGCGGCGGGGCTGCGATAAACAGCACAATCGCACCCTGAACGATTCCCAAAACCTCAGGAGATACTCCGATTACCTGCATCGCAGGCGCTCCTGCTTTAAATGCACCAAAGAGCAAGCCAGCCAGCAAAATACCTGGGGCTGATGATCCTCCAAGTAGCGCAACCGTGATGGCGTCAAATCCGATACCGGCGTGAGAGCTCGGGGTGACACCGATGGCTGTTCCCAGTGCTTGGTTTGCTCCTGCAACACCGACAAATGCTGCCGACAGCGCCATGGCCAAAACATAGGTTCGGTTCACGTTGATGCCGGCGGTCTTTGCGGCATCCGGGTTAAAGCCGACCATGCGCAAGCGGTATCCAATGGTGGAGCGCTCCATTAGCCACCAGTAAACAATTACCGCTGCGATGGAAAACACCAATCCCCAGTGCAGCGAATACTCATCGCCGAAGAGCTTCGGGAACTGAGCGGTCACTGCAGCAGGATCTGCCTTCGGGTTTCCGCTTGCTCGCTCCTCCTGCAACAGCGCTGGGTCTCGCATTAGGAAGCTGAAGAAGTAGATGGCGATGTAATTGAGCATGATCGTAAGGATCACTTCGTGAGCACCGGTTCTAGCTTTTAGGAAACCAACCAGTGCGCCCAATAAACAAGCTCCCAGGATTCCGGCGATAAGTGCGACGATCATGTGCAACACGATTGGCAACTCGATTCGGGTTGCCACCCAGGTCGAGAAGATCATGCCGAAAATTAGCTGGCCGGTACCACCGATGTTGAAAAGCCCGACTCGGAAAGCTAGACCAATTCCCAAACCTGCCGCAATCAGCGGAGCTCCGAGCCTCAAGGTCTCAGTTAGTGGTCGGAATGCTTTGATTAGGTCCTCGGCCTCAGCGTTAAAGATTGAGCCCCTAAACAATGCTCCGTAGCCATCGCTGACAACAGTCCAAGCTGCACCGAGTGAGTCCTGAGGCCTGGAGAAGAAATAGGTCAGACCCTCCAAGAATTCCTTATTGGATCCGATCATGAACAGCGCACCGACTAGGAATCCGAGGATTACCGAAAGCACCGTGCGGGTTAGGCCTCCGGCCAGAATTTCTTTGATGGCTTGATTGAATCTCGCCTCTGGACTGCTCATGCTGCAACTCCCGCCATCATTTTGCCCAACTGCTCTCTGGAGGTTTCTGGGCCCACAATTCCAATAATTTGACCGCGATACATAACCGCAATTCGATCCGCAAGCGCAAGCACTTCGTCCAACTCGGTTGAAATCAGGACAACGCCTTTGCCGGCGTCACGCTCCGCAACCAACTGCTCGTGAATGAACTCAATTGAGCCCACATCAACACCTCTGGTTGGCTGCGATGCAATCAGAAGGTCAACCTTGCGATAAAGCTCACGTGCCACCACGACCTTCTGCTGGTTACCTCCGGAGAGTTTTCCAGCCAGGTGGTCGGCCGATGGAGTTCGAACGTCGAATCTTTCGACCAAGTCCTTGGATATCTTCTTGCGGGCGGCAAAGTTAATGTTCAAGCCCTTGGTGAATACCGACTTGTAGGAGGCATTCAGCATCAGGTTCTCGGCAATCGTGAACTCAGAAACCAGGCCATCTTTCTTGCGATCTTCTGGGATGAAGCCAACACCTGACTCCAAGACATCGCGAACCGAAGCCTGTGACTTGCGGTGCTCCCCATTGATAGAGATGGAACCGCTGCCTTTGATAACTGGGCGCAAGCCCAGCAGTGCCTCGGCGAGCTCGGTCTGGCCATTACCCTGCACACCGGCGATTGCCAGGATCTCACCGCGCTGAACCATAAAGCTGACGCCGTTTACCGCTCTTTGGTTTCGGTCATCCAAGACAGAGATGTTCTCAACCCGAAGCACTTCATCGCCCAAGCTGGCTTGGCGCTTAGTAACCGTTAGATCGACCTCGCGGCCAACCATCATCGATGCAAGTTCAGATGTTGACGCGTCCGGAGCGGCGTCCCCTACCACTTTGCCGAGGCGAATCACAGTGATCTTGTCTGCTACCTCTTTTACCTCACGAAGCTTGTGGGTAATAAACACAATCGAGGTGCCAGCTTTGGCAAGCTGACGCATGATTGCCATTAGTTCATCGGTTTCCTGCGGAGTCAAAACCGCGGTTGGCTCGTCTAGCACCAAGACTTTGGCGTCTCTAGAAAGTGCCTTGATGATTTCTACACGCTGCTGGACACCTACCGGTAGGTCTTCTACCAGAGCGTCAGGATCTACGTTGAAGCCAAAGCGGTCAGAAATCTCAACAACGCGCTTTCTGGCCTCTGCAAGTTTGAAGGTTCCAAATAAACCGGTCGGCTCGTTGCCCAAGGCAACGTTCTCGGCGACGGTGAAAACTGGAATAAGCATGAAGTGCTGGTGAACCATTCCAATGCCTGATGCCATTGCATCGCCAGGACCTGAGAATTTCTGGGCTTTGTCATCCAGCAGGATCTGACCCTCGTCAGCCTGGTAAAGGCCGTAGAGGACGTTCATCAGGGTGGACTTACCAGCGCCGTTCTCACCCAACAGCGCGTGGATCTCACCGGGTTGAACGACAAGGTTGATTGAGTCATTGGCCACCAGTTGGCCAAAGCGCTTGGTAATACCGCGCAGTTCTAATTTCACTTTTGCACTCCTTCGTGCCAAGTCCTATTCTGCCAAAAAACTCAGCGCTGCTCCGCCAAAAAAAGTAAGGGCCGCAGATCTCTCTGCGGCCCCCAGCTTTTATTACTGAATTAGCTCAGTGGGTCAATCTCACCAGCGATGATGCCAGCCTCTAGCTCGAGTAGGCGAGCCTTGGTTGCGTCATCAATCTTGGAGTCGAAGTCGTAGAACGGAGATAGTCCGGTTCCACCGTTTGCCAAGGTGCCAACGTATGCGTCACCGTTGAATGCGCCACCAGCAGATAGCTCTGCGATGATGTCGTAAACAGCGTTGGTCATGCGCTTCTCAGCTGAGGTAAGCACGTAAGGTGCGTACTCAGGAGAGGTTAGCGCTACGTCCTTGTCGACACCGATCATTACGCCATCGATGCCAGCTTCCTTGATTGCCTCAGATACAGCACCGAACTGGTCTCCACCAACTGGGAAGAGCACGTCAGCGCCGTCGTTGATCAATGCAGCTGCAATTGACTTTGAGGTACCGGAGTTAGGAGTGAAGTCACCGATGAACTGACCGGTAGCTGCGGCTGGGTCCCAACCAACAACCTTCACTGCAGTGCCGTTCTCTTCGCCCCATGCCATAGCTCCGAAGTAGAAGCCGTTCATGAAGTCGACAACAGCGTCAATCTGCATTCCACCGTAGGTGCCAACGACCTTGGTGGTCGAGTAAGCAGCAGCTAGGTAGCCAGCTAGGTAGCTGGACTGGTTCATTGAGTAGCCAACTGGCTTTAGGTTTGCGTTGCCTTCAGACCAACCATCGATGGTTACGAAGCTCACGTCTGGGTTAGCAGCTGCTGCAGCGTTTACGTCTGCAACTAGGTTGAAGCCAACGGCAAAGGTAATGTCGCAAGCCTGGTCAACCATTGCCTGTAGGTTCGGAGCGAAGTCCTCTGCAGAGTTCGACTCTGCGTCGGCAATCTGAACACCTAGCTCGGTCTGAGCCTTGGTTAGACCGTCGTAAACAGACTCGTTGAACGACTTGTCGTTCCAGCTACCCTCGTCAGATACTGCACAAGCAAGGTAGTCAACGCTTGGTGCCTCTGATGCGGTCTCTGTTGCGGTTGGCTCTGCTTCTGGAGCAGCTGCGCAGCCGGTTAGCACTAGGGCTGATACGCCTAGTAGTGCGAATGCTGCGGATGCATTCTTTAGTTTCAAGGTTTCCTCCTGATTGGAAATGTGTGCCATTAGGCACCTTTTCCCAACACTCTACAGAGGTTTTCAAGAGCAACATGACCGCAACGGTCAAGTTTAAAGGCTGTGCAAGAACTGTTATAAAAGCTCCGAATGTCCGGTTTGTTTTAGGACATCAACTAGCGACTTAACCTTTTGAGCGTGTTCCTTGGTGGTAATCAACAGGGCGTCTGGGGTGTCCACCACGATCACATCTTCCAGGCCAATAAGTGCGATCAGGCGGTTGGTGTCCGACACCAAAATTCCAGAGGATGAGTCGGATAGCACCTTCGCAGAACCCAGGACTGCAAGGTTGCCCTTTTTACCTTGGGACTGCAGCTCCGCAATAGCTGCAAAGTCACCGACGTCATGCCATTCAAATTCGGCCGGAATGACCGCCACCAAACCCTGCTCGGCAGCAGGCTCTGCAATCGCGTAATCGATTGCAATTCTCTTGAGCTTTGGCCACTGACTCTTCATAACCGATTCGCGTGCCGGGGTGTCCCATGCCTTTGCGATTTCCACAATGCCGGCGTGAAGTTCGGGTTCGGTTTTAGCGAGAACCTCAAGCAGCAACTTGGCTGGGGCGATAAACATGCCGGCGTTCCAGAAGTAGTCTCCAGAGTCCACATACTGCTTCGCGACCTTGATGCTTGGCTTTTCTACAAACTTCAAAACTGCGCATGCGGTTGGGCTATCTAGTCGCTCGCCTTTTTGAATGTAGCCGAATCCAACCGATGGCTCGGTTGGCCTAAGGCCAATCGTCACAATCTTTCCGGTGGCAGCGACATCCACGGCCTCTATGACGCTCTTGTGAAACTCATCCTGATCCAAAATCACATGATCGGCAGCAAAGGAACCAATAATCACATTTGGCTGACGTAGCGCCAAGACCGCTGCCGCAAGTGCAATCGCAGCGGTTGAATCGCGTGGCGATGGCTCCAGAATTAGGTTCTTCTCATCAAGCTCCGGAAGCTGCTGCTCTACAGCGTGAGCGTGCACATTGCCAGTTACCACCATCGTCTTACCCGCAGCGATTGGTTGAAGTCGATCCCAGGTGTCCTGCAGCAGGGTCTGACCGCTACCGGTTAGATCGTGCAGGAACTTCGGTGCGCTAGCTCTAGAGAGTGGCCAAAGCCTGGAACCTACGCCACCGGCGGGAATCACGGCAAAGAAGTTTTCAAGGTTGGTGCTTTTCGAAGAGTTCACCTAATCACCCTAGATGTTTCTTGGCTTTTTGGGAAAGCCAAAGGCCTTTGATTAGTTAGAATTAGACCCAAACCGAAACTATCCATGGAGGCTAGCTTGGCAACACGGCCAGCAGGAACCTTGTACCGCGGCAAAGTGGGCATGTGGTCCTGGGTGCTGCACCGTATTACCGGTGTGGCAATCTTCTTTTTCCTACTTGTGCACGTGCTCGACACCGCCTTGGTGCGAGTCAGCCCAGAGGCTTACAACGTCGTCATCGAGTCCTACAAGACTCCGATTGTTGGACTGGCAGAACTTGGCCTAGTGGCGGGCATCGTGTTCCACGGTCTAAATGGCCTGAGGATCATCGCGGTTGACTTCTGGTCCAAGGGCACCAAGTATCAAAACATTATGTTCTGGGTGGTCATCGCTATCAGCGTGGTTTTGGTCGCGGCCTTCACTCCGGTGCACCTTGCAAGAGTCTTTGGAGCGCACTAATGAGCGTCATTATTGAAACCCCAAACCAGCCTCGCAGCCGCAAAGCTGCCAACTGGGAAAAGTACGGCTGGCTTTTCATGCGAGTCTCCGGACCGCTGTTAATCGTGTTGGTTTTTACCCACCTGGTTGTGAACCTAGTGCTTGGCGATGGCATCAAGGCCATTGACTTTGCATTTGTCGCTGGTAAGTGGGCTGATCCGTTCTGGCAGGTTTGGGATCTGGCGATGCTTTGGCTTGCTTTGATCCACGGCACCAACGGTATGCGCACCATCGTGAACGACTATGCCGAGCGGGAAAAGGTCCGTGTCGGTCTGAACTACACGCTCTGGATTGTCTGTGCTCTTTTGGTTGTGCTAGGAACCCTAGTCATCTTTACATTTGACCCTTGTCCAGCTGGCGCAGCTCTAGAGCTATTGCCTTCCTTCTGTCCAGCTAACTAGTTAGGAAATCATGGCGAATGACAACGTGACCTATCACACCTACGACGTGGTAATCGTCGGCGCCGGTGGCGCTGGCATGCGCGCTGCCATTGAGGCTGGTACTGACACCAAGGTGGCAGTGGTTTCCAAGCTTTTCCCAACCCGCTCTCACACCGGTGCAGCTCAGGGCGGTATGGCTGCAGCCCTTGCGAACGTAGAAGAGGACAGCTGGGAGTGGCACACTTTCGACACCGTCAAGGGTGGCGACTACCTGGTTGACCAGGATGCCGCTGAGATTTTGGCCAAGGAATCAGTCCAGGCAGTTATCGACCTTGAGAACATGGGCCTGCCTTTCAACAGAACTCCGGACGGCAAGATCGACCAGCGCCGCTTTGGTGGCCACACCCGCGATCACGGTAAGGCTCCGGTTCGCCGCAGCTGCTACGCAGCCGACCGCACCGGTCACATGATTTTGCAGACCCTCTACCAAAACTGCGTAAAGCTCGGCATCGAGTTCTACAACGAGTTCTACGTTTTGGACCTTGTTATGAACAACGGCAAGCCTGCCGGTGTGGTGGCGTACGAACTAGCGACCGGCGACATTCACGTCTTCGCTGGCAAGTCGATCATCTTTGCAACCGGTGGCTTTGGCAAGATCTACAAGACCACCTCAAACGCTCACACCCTTACCGGTGATGGCGTGGGCATCATCTACCGCAAGGGATTGCCGCTAGAGGACATGGAGTTCTACCAGTTCCACCCAACCGGTCTTGCCGGCCTAGGAATTTTGCTCTCCGAAGCAGCACGTGGTGAGGGCGGTATTCTCCGCAACGCCTCCGGTGAGCGCTTCATGGAGCGCTATGCCCCGACCATCAAGGACCTAGCTCCGCGTGACATGGTTGCTCGCGCGATGGCAAATGAGGTTCGCGAGGGTCGCGGTGGCGGTCCAAACAAGGACTACGTTTTCTTGGACCTAACCCACCTAGAGCCTGCGGTTATTGACGCAAAGCTTCCGGATATCACTGAGTTTGCTAGAACCTACCTGGGCGTTGAGCCTTACACCGAGCCGGTTCCAGTATTCCCAACCGCGCACTACGCGATGGGTGGCATTCCAACCAACATCAAGGCAGAGGTGCTCAGCGACAAC
Organism: Microbacteriaceae bacterium; assembly: GCA_027487865.1. Classification (GTDB taxonomy): domain Bacteria; phylum Actinomycetota; class Actinomycetes; order Actinomycetales; family Microbacteriaceae; genus Aquiluna. The sequence goes on along the minus strand of JAIYCT010000003.1, from coordinate 308,686 downwards.
GACACCGTGGTGCCGGGTCTTTACGCAGCTGGCGAATGCGCCTGTGTATCGGTTCACGGTGCAAACCGCCTCGGAACCAACTCGCTACTCGACATCAACGTCTTTGGTAAGCGCGCTGGAAAGTACGCGGTTGAGTACGCCAGGACTGCCAAGCAGGTCCCGCTTCCAGAAAACGCTGCCGATGAGGTAGTTGCAATGCTGGAGAAGGTCCGCAAGGCAAAGGGTAAGGAAAAGGTTGCGCAGCTTCGTAAGGAACTGCAGGAGACCATGGACAAAAACGCCCAGGTATTCCGCACCGAAGAGACGCTGCAAGAAGCTTGGGACAAGATCATGGAGCTGCGCAAGCGCTACGAGAACATCTCGATTCAGGACCAGGGTCGTCGTTTCAACACCGACCTTCTTGAGGCAATTGAGCTTGGCTTCTTGCTAGACCTTGCCGAGGTAACCGTAATCACTTGCCGCGAGCGCCGCGAGTCCCGTGGAGCGCACCTTCGCGAGGACTTCCCAGATCGCGATGACAAGAAGTTCATGGTTCACTCGATGGCTTACAAGATTGACAAGATCGACAAGGCGACCGGAACCAACATGAAGCTCGGCTGGAAGCCAGTCGTCATTACCAACTACCAGCCGATGGAGCGCAAGTACTAATGTCTCAGCCGAAGATCGCAGAAGTTGCCTCATTCCAGGTAACCCTCATCGTTCGTCGCTTCGATCCGGAGAACGACACCGAACCAAAGTGGGTTGACTACGACGTCGAGATGTTTGGCACCGACCGCGTGTTAGACGCTCTGCACAAGATCAAGTGGGAGCAGGATGGTTCGCTAACCTTCCGTCGCTCCTGCGCTCACGGTGTTTGTGGTTCGGACGCGATGCGTATCAACGGTCGCAACCGCCTAGCCTGCAAGACCCTGATCAAGGATCTAGACATCTCGCAGCCGATCTACATCGAGCCAATCAAGGGCCTTCCGGTTGAGAAGGACCTTATTGTCGACATGAACCCGTTCTACCAGGCATACAAGGATGTAAACCCATTCTTGATCGCATCTGACAAGCCTGAGAAAGAGCGCCTGCAGTCCCCCGAGGACCGTGCTCGCTACGAGGACACCACCAAGTGCATTTTGTGTGCTGCCTGCACCACCAGCTGCCCAGTGTTCTGGACCGATGGTCAGTACTTTGGACCTGCTGCGATCGTGAATGCCCACCGCTTTATCTTTGACTCCAGAGACGAAGGTGCGCAGGTTCGCATCGACATCCTCAACGACAAAGAAGGTGTCTGGCGCTGCCGCACCACCTTCAACTGCACCGAGGCTTGCCCTCGTGGAATTGAAATCACCAAGGCCATCGCAGAGGTCAAGCAGGCTATCCTGCGCGGTAAGCCGTAACCAATTTTGCCTAGCCGCACTTGGCTACATGGCAAAGAGATATGGATAACCAACCAATGCTCAAGGTCACAACAGTCAACGTAAACGGCATTCGAGCTGCAGCTAAGAAGTCGATGGCGCAGTGGCTCAAAGAAGCAGACCCAGACATCCTTTGCCTTCAGGAAGTTCGTGCGCCGCATGGTGAGTTATTAGCCCTTGCAGTTGACGGTCCGATTGCGATCCCGAGTGGCTGGAACATCTACGACCACGAGGCCACCGCCAAGGGTCGCGCAGGTGTCGCAATTCTCTCCAAGCAGCCAGCACTTGAGGTCAGGGTGAATCTTGGGCCCGATGACTTTGACTCTGCTGGACGCTGGATCGAAGCGGATTTTGAGACCCCGAGCGGGATCTTCACCGTGGTGAGCGTCTATGTCCACTCCGGTGAGGTGGACACCCCGAAGCAGGTTGAGAAGTACAAGTTTCTAAATGCCATGTCCGAGCGAATGCAGTGGCTAATTGAAAACCGCGACTATGCGGTTGTGGTTGGTGACCTCAATGTTGGTCACACCGAGCTTGACATCAAAAACTGGAAGGGCAATCTAAAAAATGCCGGCTTCCTTCCGCAGGAGCGCGCCTTCTTTGATGGCTTTGCAAACCAGGGCTGGGTAGATATGGGAAGAGCCGCACACCCAGGCGTGCCAGGTCCATACACCTGGTGGTCATTCCGTGGCCAAGCTTTTGACACCGATGCGGGCTGGCGAATCGATTACCAACTAGCTACCCCAAAGCTTGCGGAAAAGGGGCAGAATTATCGGGTTGATAGAGCTCCAAGCTACGACACCCGTTGGACCGATCACACACCTGTGAACGTCGAATACGACCTGTAGGACAAAAATGACAAAGCCCAACCTGCTCTCGGGAATGCAGCCCAGCGCTGCGAGCCTTCACCTGGGTAACTACCTTGGTGCGCTTACCCAGTGGGTAAAGATGCAGGATGACTTCAACGCTTACTACGTGATCGTTGACCTGCACGCCATTACCGTTTCGCAGGACCCGAGCGAACTTCGTCAAAATACTCGCCGCACCGCGGCGCAATATATTGCAGCCGGAATTGACCCGAGTAAGTCGGCGCTATTTGTTCAATCTCACATCCCTGCTCACGCTCAGCTGGCATGGGTTTTGAACTGCATCACCGGCTTTGGTGAGGCAAGCCGAATGACTCAGTTCAAGGACAAGAGTCAGAAGGGTGGTGCAGACAACTCTTCTGTTGGGCTCTTCACCTACCCGATTTTGCAGGCCGCCGACATCCTGCTCTACCAGCCAAAAGCAGTGCCGGTTGGCGAAGACCAGCGTCAGCACCTAGAGCTCACCAGAGACCTGGCGACCAGGTTCAACTCTCGATTCGGAAAGACCTTTGAGATTCCTGAGGCTCACATCTTGAAGGAGACCGCAAAGATTTATGACCTTCAGGAACCAACGGCGAAGATGTCTAAATCCGCTCAAGACCCAAAGGGCCTTGTGAACCTAATGGACGAGCCAAGCGTGATCGCCAAGAAGATCAAGAGCGCAGTCACCGACACCGATGGCGAGATTCGCTTTGACCGGGAAGCTAAGCCTGGAGTTTCAAACCTGATTGGCATTTACAGCGCGGTCACCGGCGAAAGTGTTGAGTCCTTCACTTCCTCACTGCAGGGTCAGGGCTATGGCGCACTCAAGACTGCGGTCGCGGATGCCGTGGTTGCCGAGCTAGATCCGATTCGTCTTCGAGCTCAAGAACTCTTGGCGGATCCTGCTGAGCTTGATCGACTTTTGGCTCAGGGAGCAGCAAAGGCAAATCAAATTGCCGAGCGCACGCTTTCGGATGTTTACGACAAGCTCGGCTTTGTGCGGCCATAAAGCCAAGGAATTTTCTAGCCAAAACAAGTATTGTTCTAAGTAACACAGTTCTTCGGGGTCAGTGAAAATCTGAGCCGGCGGTTATAGTCCGCGACCCGACTGGGAGTTTGGCAGCCAGCTAAATGACCTCAGGCGGTTGAATCGGTGAAATTCCGGTACCGACGGTTAAAGTCCGGATGGGAGAAGAACATGGGTGCTGTGCACCCGTTTTTCTCGCGCGCCCGCGGTCTGTGATAACCGAGAGGGCGAAATGAACCAGCAAGACTTCGAGCCTGCGATGCGCAGGTCGCTCGAACTTGCCCTAAACGGTCCCGCCTACGGCGTAAACCCTCAGGTTGGCGCTGTCATTCTCGATGAAGACCTGAAAATAATTGCCGAAGGGTGGCACGAGGGTGCCGGCACCGCTCACGCCGAAGTCATGGCGCTTCGCAACCTAGACGAGACCTACGGCAGCAATCCGCCTGCGAACCTAACCGCGGTAGTCACTCTTGAACCGTGCAACCACACCGGCAGAACCGGACCTTGCTCGCAAGCATTGATTGCCGCTGGAATTTCTAGGGTTGTTTTTGCATCCCAAGATCCAGGTGATATCTCCGGCAATGGTGCGGATGCACTTCGCGAAGCCGGCATTGAAGTCATTCCAGGATTCCTATCTCAAGAAGCTGACCAGCAGCTAAGGGTTTGGCTAACCGCGAATCGCAATAAGCGAACCTATGTGACATTGAAGTGGGCAAGCAGCCTAGATGGCAGAAATGCTGCAGAGGATGGCAGCAGCCAGTGGATTTCAGGTCCGGCATCTCGTGAACACACTCATGTCACTAGGTCCCAAATCGACGGCATTGCCGTTGGAACTGGAACCGTCTTGGCCGACGACCCGGAACTTACCGCTCGCAAGTCCGATGGCAGCTACTTTGAGCATCAGCCGATTCGAGTGGTGATTGGCCAGCGCGAACTACCAGAGGATCGCAAGATCTTCAACGACAAAGCACCGACCATTCACCTTCAAACCAGAAACCTAGAGGATGCGCTTACGGACCTTTGGGCACGAGGCATCAAGCACCTACTGGTTGAAGGTGGTCCAACCCTTGCAAGTCAGTTTGAGCGTGACAATCTTGTTGATGAGTATCAGATTTACCTCGCTCCAGCCCTAATTGGAGGAACGAAGACTGCGCTGACCGACATCGGGGTTGGGAATATCAGCGAGGCGCATCGCCTAGAGATTTTTGAGATCCAGCAATTCGGCAACGATCTATTTCTAAGAGCCAGGAGGGCCTAATGTTCACCGGAATCATTGAAGAGCTTGGAAAAGTTTCTGCTATCGAATCACAGCCAGATGCGATTCGACTAACCATCTCCTGCGGCAAGGTGCTCAGCGACCTAAAGCGCGGAGACTCAATCAGCTGCTCCGGCACCTGCCTTACTGCAATTGACATCGACGGCAACTCCTTCACCGCAGATGTGATGCTGGAGACGCTCAAGTGCTCAAGCCTGAGTGAGGTAAAGGTTGGCGATGTCATCAACCTGGAGCGTGCCATGCAGCACGAAACTCGATTTGGCGGTCACATCGTGCAGGGTCACGTTGACGGTGTTGGCGAAGTTATCTCGCGAGAGAAAAGCGACAACTGGGACTGGGTGCGGGTTCGCATTCCGGCAGATCTTATGAAGTATGTCGTGATGAAGGGATCCATCACCATCGATGGCATCTCCCTGACCGTGAACGAACTAGGCGAAGACCACATTGCGGTTTCGCTGATTCCTGAAACTTTAGAGGTGACCACCCTGGGCTATAAGCAGCCAGGCGACAAGGTCAACGTTGAGGCGGACGTGCTCGCGAAGCACATTGAAAGGCTTTTGCAATTCAAATGAGTCAACTTTCAAGCATTGAAGAGGTAATTGCGGCCCTGCAGGCTGGCAAGCCGGTTTTGGTATCGGATGCCGAGGATCGAGAGAACGAAGGCGACGCGATTATCGCCGCTGAGTTTGCCACCCAGGAGTGGTTGGCATGGATGATTCGCTACACCTCGGGTTACATTTGCGCACCAATGAGCCGAGACCGCGCTAACAAGCTGGAATTGCCTTTGATGTGGATCAACAACAAAGACACCCACCAGACCGCCTATACCGTAAGTGTCGATGCTGCCAGCCGAACCTCCACCGGAATCAGCGCCGCAGAGCGAGCCCTTACCGGTCGAGTGCTAGCAGACCCAAACTCCACAGCTGACTCTTTGATTCGCCCGGGACACGTTCTTCCGCTTAGAGCAAAGGAAGGTGGCGTGCTGGAGCGAGCTGGCCACACCGAAGCAGCGGTTGACCTATTGCTATTGGCAGGTCTTCAACCGGTGGCTCTGATGGCCGAGATGGTTAACGATGACGGAACAATGATGAGATTTGGGGAATTATTGGAGACCGCTAAGCGGTTTGAACTACCTATGACCACCATTGCTAACCTAAAAGACCACCTATCGCGTCGCCAGTTGAAGCTGACTCAGCCTGCCAACCGCATCCGATTTGAGGCCGAAGCCAACGTTCCTACCACACACGGAGACTTCAGACTCCGCGGTTACTACGACGTTGAAACTACTGCCGACCACGTGGCATTGATTTCAGGTAACCCAACCGGCGAGAACGTACTTGTCCGCCTGCACTCCGAGTGCATCACCGGCGAGGCGTTTGGCTCACTCAAGTGCGAGTGTGGCCCACAGCTGGATGCCGCAATGGACGCTGCAACCGCAGACCCAAACGGTGGCATCGTAATTTACCTGCGCGGTCAAGAAGGTCGCGGTATTGGACTGCTAAACAAGCTGAAGGCATATGCACTTCAGGAGAAGGGTCTCGACACCGTCGATGCCAACCTTGCCCTGGGACTACCTTCCGAAGCTCGCGAGTACGGCGCAGCAGTTGCGATTTTGAACGACCTCGGCGTCAAGAGCGTTCGCCTGATGACCAACAACCCAGCCAAGAGCGACTTCTTGATTGCCGCTGGCATTCCGGTGAATGAGACTGTCCCTTTGATCGTAGGTCTTGCCGCAGAGAACACCGGTTACCTCCAGGTAAAACGCGAGCGCATGGGACACCAATTTCCAGCTAGCCTGTAACCGTGAGTGGATCAGGTGCTCCCGAACTGCGCTCAAGCGCAGCGGGTAAAAAGATATATGTAATTGCGACCAGTTGGCACACCCAGATTATGGATGGCCTCGTCCAAGGAGCGCTTCGAGAGCTTGAGGCATCCGGTGCCACAAAGGTAATCCAGCAAACGGTTCCGGGCGCATTCGAATTGCCATTGGCTGCGAAGTGGGCGGCCGAAAGCGGTGCTAAAGCGATCATTGCCCTCGGGGTAGTAATCCAGGGCGAAACCCCGCACTTTGATTTTGTTTGCAACTCCGCCACCGAAGGTCTCACGAGAGTTCAGTTGGACTACAACGTCCCGATTGGGTTTGGACTGCTAACCGTGAACAACGAAAGCGAAGCACTCGCAAGAGCTGGTCTAGAAGGCTCCAAGGAAGACAAGGGCAAGGAAGCTGTTCAGGCTGCTTTGACCATGGCAAACCTGCGTTAGTCGCACTTTCTCAATAATTCGCGAGTGCGGCGAACTACCGCATAAACAGAGCCTTGAGCCTCACGGTTGTGAAGCTCAAGCCGAGCACAATCATCACCACAAAGTATGCGATGTGTCCAAGCACGCTGATATCGATAATCCCAAGCATCAACGAACGAACTAGGTCCACGCCCTGGCAAAGTGGAAGTGCCTTCACAATTACCTGAATCCACTCTGGATAGACGCTGACCGGGAAGAACGTTCCTGAGAATAAGAACATTGGCAATAGGAAGAAGTTCACCCAGTTCATCTGCTGGAAGTTCTTCATATATGAGGTAATCGCCATGCCAATTGATGCAAAGCCAAAAGCAATCAGCGTCGCAGCTGGAATCGCAAGCAGACCCCAGGCGCTGGTTACGAGCCCCAGTGGCCAAGCAATCGCCATGAAGCCCACCGAGTAGGTAGCGCCACGAATCAGGGCCCAAGAAATCTCACCCAGGGCAACATCCATCGGACCCAGGGAGCTGGACAGCATTACCTGGTAAACCTTGCTGAAGTGCATCTTGAAAAATACATTCCAGGTGGCGTCATAAAGCGCACCGTTCATGGCACTGGTTGCCAGTAGCGCTGGCGCAATATAAGCCGCGTAGCTGACCGGGTTTCCGCTGCCATCCTGAATATCTCCAATTAGCTGCCCGATACCAAAACCAAAGGCCATCAAATAGAGCACCGGTTCCACAAAGCCGGAGATGATAATCAACCAGTTCGAGCTCTTAGCTGCGTAGAGCGATCGTTCAATCATGGTTATCGCGCGACCTGAGTAAACCGAAGCACCTGGTCGCTTGGCACGTTTCTCGGCAATGGCAACAGCCTGCGTAATCAAAGCTTGAGTGATCATCGAGACAACCGCTCCTTGAACTTCGGATACACAAAGCGCATGCCGACCATGCCCATGATTGCCAAATATGCCAAGTGGACCAGAAGCATGCCATCGGCCAGCTCCATGCCGTATGAAAGGTGGCGGCCTAGCTGAACCGAGTGCCAAAGTGGCGAGATCCAACCCAACGGCTGCAAGAAAAGTGGCATTTGCTCAAGCGGGTAGAAGGTTCCGGAGAAAAGGAACATCGGGGCGATCACGAAGCGACCAATGATTGCAAAGTAACCATCATCGCGCTCGAGTCTGGCGGTAATCGCAAGCATGACAGACGCCCAACCCCAGCCTGCGAGCATTGAAGTGAACAGCAGCGGAAGGACGCTGGTGAGCGGAACAGCCCCGAAGGCTAACAGCACTCCCAAATACAACACGGTCGTGAACAGCCCTCTACCCAGCGCAACAATCATTACCCCATTGGCAATTTGCGTCGCGGAAACGCTCGTCGCATTGATCGCAAAGAAAACTTTGTCCCAAACAAAACCATCCATGGTCGGGAAGGTAACCTCGTCCATCACACCCTGAATTGCGGCTGATGCCAAAAGCGCTGGGGCTACGAACTGAATGTATGGGACACCCAAGATGCCGCCACCACCAGTGTTGGCATCAACCAATGCACCAACACCAAGGCCCACTGAGATCAAGTACAAAATCGGGTTACCAAAGCCGAAGACTATGACCGAGGTCATCCACTTACTCATCGCGTAGAAGCGGTACTCGGCTACTCGCCAAGCGCCAAAGCGAACCGCGCGCTTTGGATCTACCGCGCTACCGGGCTTGAATTCCAGTGACATTAGTCGACCAACGTCCTACCGGTTAGACGCAAGAAAACATCCTCGAGCGAAGACCTGCGGACTAAAGAGGTGACCGGGTGCAGACCGGAGTCGAGAATTGAGGTGAGCAGCGCCTCGCCCTTATCCGTGTAAAGCAGAATGCGATCTGGCAACAACTCAATGCGTTCACTCTTGCCCTCAAGTTGCTTGGCAACGCCTTCGTTCTTGTCGGTTCCGAAACGAAGCTCAACGACTTCCTTTGAAGAGTATTTGCGAATCAACTCGGCAGGTGAACCCTCCGCCATGATCTTTCCCTTATCCATAACAATGATGCGGTCGCAAAGTTGCTCTGCCTCATCCATGTAGTGGGTGGTCAGCACCAAGGTAACGCCCTGTTCCTTGAGGCGGAATAGCCGGTCCCAAAGAATGTGTCTGGCCTGTGGGTCCAGGCCGGTGGTTGGCTCGTCAAGCAGCAAAATCTCTGGCTCGTTGATCAAGCCGCGGGCGATAGCCAAGCGTCGCTGCATGCCGCCGGATAGGTCGTCAGCCTTTTCGTTGCGCTTTTCGGTTAGCTGCGCAAACTCCAATAGCTCTTCGACTTTGGTCTTTAGCCACTTGCGTGGCAGACCGAAGTAGCGGCCGTAGGTAACCAGGTTTTCCCAGACCTTCAGCTCGCGGTCCAGCATGTCTTTTTGCGGCACAACACCGAGGTGCGCACGAATCTCTGGGCCCTGGTTGTTTGGCTCTTTGCCTAAAATCGTGAGCTCACCCGAGGTGCGCTGCGAGACCGAGGTGATCATCTTCATGGTGGTGGACTTACCGGCACCGTTGGGCCCTAAAAGTCCGAAGGACTCTCCGCGGTAGACATCAAAGTCGATACCATCAACAGCCACAAAATCTTTGTATTTCTTAGTTAGAGAACGAGCGCGGATTACAGCTTCGCGCTCAACACTTTTTGACAACTTTGTCTCCAATTCAGGCCCAAATCAGGGCAGCGTTATAGGTTATCAAAGTGCTGCCCACTCGGGACTCAATAACCACACAAGTCTAAATTTTGAGAATATTGATATCTTTCTCACATGGATAAGCTGGGTAATCGTCGAAAGACAGGGGTGGAGCAGTACTACACCCCCAAGGACCTGGCCTTTGAGCTCAGCTCTCAGCTTGTTGCAATTACTGGCATTGACAACAGCTTTTTAGAGCCTGCCGGTGGCAATGGCGCATTCATTGAAGCACTGAGGCGACTTGGAGCCAAAAGCATTGAAGCAGTAGATCTTTACCCCAAGCACGAAGCGGTTCAAGAAGCAGACTTTCTCACTTACAAGCCAAAAGGCCAAAATCTGGTTACCGTCTCTAATCCTCCTTTTGGCCGAAACAACTCGCTCTCGATCCCGTTTTTTAATCACGCCGCCGAGCAAAGCGACTACATAGCCTTTTTGGTTCCCAGGTCCTGGCGAAAGTGGTCGGTGCAGAATCGACTCGATTGCCGCTTTCACTTAATCTCTGATCAAGATGTTGCCGTGAACTACGTGACCGACACCGGTGAACAAATTGGCACAAGCAATGACCTTCGGACCTGTTTTCAAATTTGGGAAAAGCGCGCAGAGCGCAGGCCAAAGGTAAAAGTCGAAGATCGTGGCCTGATACGAAAGTGCTCGCCACAGGATGCGGATTTGGCCATCAGGGTCTTTGGTTTTGGCTGCGGCAAGATCTACCGAGATTTCGCAAAGGTCGCAAATACCACTTTGATGTTCCTCGCAGTTTCTGATGCCAGGGTTTTTGAGGTTATCGAAGGGTTAGATTATGAGAGGTTCACACTGAACACCTCGTACACCAGGGCGCTTGCTCTTCCCGAGCTGAATTACCTGCTCAACGAGGCAATCTTTGGTGATCCAATGATCAGACTAGAGGCGTAACTTGAGCGATTACCGCGACCCGACCGAGAACCCAAGGTCCAGAGAATACAAGGGTCCAAGAGCAAAACTCAGCGACCTCACTCCCTATCTCTTGGACCACAAAAAGGCACTTATTGTTGCCCTGGTTCTGTCGATTTTCACCTCGCTACTCTCGCTCGGCCAGCCGCTTTTGATGGGTCAGGTTATCTCTGCGGTTGAAGAGGGTAAGGAATTCACAAATTTGGCCATTGGCATCGTGGTGCTTTTGGTAAGCGCTGCCCTGATCAATGGTTTTCAGTTCTTCCTGCTCTATCGAACCGGCGAGGGCGTGGTGCTTGGCACCAGGAGAAAGCTTGTTTCCAGACTGCTTCGCCTTCCAATAAAGGAATATGACCGTCGTCGAATCGGAGATCTAGTCTCGCGAGTTGGTGCTGACTCAACACTTCTAAAGTCGGTGCTGACCCAGGGCTTGGTGGACGCGGTCGGTGGGATGCTGCAGTTCTTTGGCGCGATTATCGTGATGGCATTTATTGACCCGGTGCTATTGGGTTCTACGCTGTTGGTGGTTTTTGTGGCGGTTGCCGCAATCGCAACCACTGGACGCAAGCTCCGCAGTGCAACCACCAAGGCCCAGCAAAAGGTCGGTGCCATGAGCGCATCGGTCGAGCGAGCTTTGGGGGCAATCCGAACCATTAGAGCCGCCCGCGCCGAAACCAGAGAGGCACAGGCGATCGACAAGGATGCGATTGCCGCCTACGACCAGGGCGTCAAGATTGCAAAACTAAGTGCGATAGTTGCACCTATTGCGCAGATCGCATTCAACACCGCATTCATCGTGGTGCTTGGACTTGGTGGCCTTCGCGTTGCCACCGGAGCAACCTCAATCTCCAGCCTGGTCACCTTCGTAATCTTGCTTTTCTTTATGGTTGGCCCTCTCATCTCTGCCTTCGGTGCCTACTCGTCAGTGATGAGCGCCCTCGGTGCCCTGGCTCGAATCCAAGAGATCATGGTCATTGACGAAGAAGATCAGGGACAAGGTGATCTAGTTCGCCAGGGCGATAATGCTGTGGAGTTTGCCCAGATCGGTTTCCACTATGAAGCCGGCGAGGACGAAGAATCGAAATCCATTTTGGAAAACGTCTCGTTCCAGATTCCTAGAGGCACGAGAGTTGCTTTAGTTGGACCATCGGGTGCTGGAAAATCAACCATCTTCTCTCTAATAGAACGGTTCTACGAACCAACCACGGGCGAGATTCTGCTGGATGGGCAGAATGTAAAAGAGATGTCGATGGACACGCTGCGCTCCCAGATTGGATATGTAGAGCAGGATGCTCCGGTGCTGGCCGGATCAATTCGAGAGAACTTACTCTTGGGTCGAGCCGAAGCCACCGATGAGGACCTTCGCCAGGTGCTGGCTATGGTCAATCTCACCGAGGTGCTAAACCGCGATGATTCGGGCCTTGATGCCGAAGTTGGTGAGAACGGCATCATGCTCTCTGGAGGAGAGCGTCAAAGACTTGCAATCGCAAGAGCGCTGCTGGCTGCTCCCCCAATTCTCTTGCTCGATGAATCCACCAGTGCTCTTGATGGACCAAACGAGCAGCGCATGCGAGAAGCGATTGATGCGGTTGCTAAGAACCGAACCCTGATTGTGATTGCTCACAGGCTTTCAACAGTTGTCGACAGCGACCAAATAATTGTCCTAGAGCGCGGCAAGGTGGTTGGTTCAGGAACCCACTCTGAGCTTGTGAAGTCCACTCCGTTATACGCCGAGCTGGCCAAGCACCAGCTACTGGTCTAGTTGTAGAGTTAGGCCATGAGTGCGGCCCAAAGCCAGTCCTCGGCAACGCAACGAAGCTTTGCAGAAAAGCTAGATCTTGCCGACCCACTGGCACATTACAAAGACCAATTTGTCATAACCGACCCAAACCTTTGCTACCTGGATGGCAACTCCCTTGGGCGGCTTCCGAAGAAAACTGTTGAGGTCATAAACCACTTCCTACTCAATGAGTGGGGGCCGGAATTGGTCGATGGCTGGAGTCACTGGATTGACCAGGCACAGCCGGCGGGAAACCTATTGGCCAAAAGTGTGCTGGGTACCACCGATGGCCAAACCCTGGTCTGTGACACCACCAGTGTGAACTTCTACCAGCTCTGCATGGCAGCGCTCAAAGCTCGACCGGGTCGCAAAACCGTAATCATCGACTCAGCCAATTTCCCAACCGATCGCTACATCTTGGCTGGCATCGCAGAGCAATTGGGACTGAACCTAATTACCTTGAATAACGATGGCCTTGGTGGTCCAGGCGCCGTTGATGTCGAACACGACTGCGAACTAATTAGCCCTCAGGAGCTTGAAAAGCACCTAACCAGTGATGTTGCCTTTGTGACGCTGCAGGCGATCCAGTACCGCTCCGGTGGTAGGCCCGACATCAAGGGAATTACCGATGTCGCTCGTAAGCACGGAGCGCTGGTGATCTGGGACTGCTCTCACGCGGCCGGTGCGATTGACCTCCAGTTCGATGCCAACGGTGTCGATCTAGCGGTTGGCTGCACCTACAAATACGGAAACTCCGGCCCTGGCTCTCCGGGTTGGATGTTTATCCGTAAAGAACTGCAGGATCAGTTGCGTATACCGATTCAGGGTTGGTTCTCTAACGATCGACAGTTTGAAATGGGTCCTTTTTATGAAAAGGCCGAAGGTATTCGCGGCTTCCAAATTGCAAGCCCAAGCATCATTGGAATCCGCGGTGTTGAAGTTGCGTTTGAGATGATCGCTGAAGCCGGCATAGCGAGAATTCAAGACAAAGCTGCCAAGGGCACCGATTTGATGATTGAGCTATTTGATGCCTGGTTGGCACCGCTTGGCTTCACCCTGGGTACTCCACGCGATTCCAAAAAGCGTGGTGGGCACATCATCGTGATTCACCAAGATGCCAAGCAAATAGCGGTTGCACTTCGAAAGCTTAAGAACGTGATTCCGGACTACCGCGAACCGGGAGCAATCAGGTTGGCAATCTCACCGCTTGCCACCAGCTACACCGAGGTATTCGATGGCTTTGAGAGACTTCGCGATCTTGTGGCATCTGGGGATTACAAAAATGTCCAGCTAGATGGGAACCGAGTCACATGACCCACGATAAGCACGTAAGTTACATCTCCTACCTCAAGGTTGACGAACTACTTACCCTCCAGCAGCCGCTCAGCGATGGCCCTGAGCACGATGAGCTTCTGTTCATAACCATTCACCAGGTTTACGAGCTTTGGTTCAAGCAGATCCTGCACGAAGTTTCCGCCGCCCAGAAATCTCTGGAAGCTGGAGATACGCATCGATCTCTTGGACTACTGGGTCGGGTGAGAACCATCATGAAGACATGTGTTTCTCAACTCGACATTCTCGAGACCATGACTCCGCTTCAGTTCAACTCTTTCCGCGCCCGGCTTTCAAGTGCCTCGGGTTTTCAGTCTGCTCAATTCCGAGAGTTAGAGGCGGTCTTGGGTCGTCGTGACCATGCCGGAGCTAATGCCGACAAGAGTAGCGGCATGGGAATGGCAGAACACCTAATTCCCGGGTCTGAGGCTCGTGCCAGGGTGGAGGCAGCAATGCTTCGACCTTCGCTTTGGGATTCAGCACTGCACTATTTCCACTCTCGAATGGCGCTGCCAGAAAGTGCTCTAAAGCGCGATGTCGCAACTGCGTGGGAGCCGAATGTGGACGTGCAGCGGGTTTTGATTGAGCTTCACAGATCAGACCCGGAGGCATCGATGATCTCGGAAGCACTGGTTGATTTTGATGAGGGACTTCAAGAGTGGCGCTACCGTCACGTGAAGATGGTGGAGCGAACCATTGGTCGCAAGATGGGAAGCGGTGGCTCAAGCGGTGCAGGTTATCTAGCGAGCACGCTGTTCAACCCGGTTTTTCCAGACCTCTGGGCCATTCGCTCTCAGTTTTGAGCGGCTAAAACTACGTTTTTTAGCAGCATCGCTCTAGTCATAGGACCCACGCCGCCAGGATTTGGCGATACCCAACCAGCAACTTCGGCAACCCTTGGATCAACATCTCCGGTTAGTCCAGCAACGGTTCTGGTGATGCCAACGTCAAGAACAGCAGCGCCAGGCTTGATCCACTCTGGCTTTACAAAGTGAGGCTGACCAAGGGCTGCGACCACGATGTCCGCGCGGCGAACAGCTTCAGGGATGTCCTTGCTCGCGCTGTGAAGTATGGTGACGGTTGAGTCGATGCCCTTGCGAGTCATAAGCAAGCCAAGTGGTCTTCCGACGGTTAGACCTCGCCCGATAATTGCAACCTCGGCACCTGAGGTTGGCACCTGGTAGCGACGAATGAGCTCGACGATTCCGCTAGGGGTGCAGGGTAGTGGCGAAGTCATCTCTCCCGAGACGTTCATCACCAACCGACCTAGGTTGATTGGGTGAAGACCGTCTGCATCTTTCGAAGGATCCATCAACTCCAAAATCGAATTTGAATCAATGCCTTTGGGAAGTGGAAGCTGAACGATGTAGCCGGTGACTTCTTTTGAGTCATTTAGGTCTCTAACCGCAGCTTTGATATCGCTAAGGGAAGCCGAGGCGGGAAGGTCGATGCGAACCGAATGCATGCCAATTTCAACGCAGTCGCGGTGCTTACCACCAACGTAGGTGTGCGACCCAGGATCATCTCCAACTAAAAGCGTTCCGAGTCCAGGAGTGATTCCGGCTTGGTGAAGCTTGGCGACCTCGACTGCGAGTTCGGCTTTGATTGCCTTGGCGGTAGCCAGGCCATCGAGCACGATTGCAGTCAAGGACTTACCAGTTTTCGAGATTTGAGTAAAGCGGGATGCTTTCAGTGAGCTTGTGAACGCGGGCACGCAGTGCTGCAAGATCAGCGCCTGGCTTTAGCGCGTTTGCAATGATGTCTCCCACCTCGGTGAACTCCTCGGCACCAAAGCCACGGGTGGCAAGGGCTGGAGTTCCGATGCGGATACCGGAGGTAACCATTGGTGGGCGTGGGTCAAATGGCACTGAGTTCTTGTTCACTGTGATACCGGCCTCGTGCAGAATGTTCTCTGCGTCCTGGCCAGTGATTGGAGCATTGCGAAGGTCAACGAGAACTAAGTGCACATCTGTGCCGCCGGTCAGAACCGAGACACCAGCTGCAACTACGTCCGGCTGAACCAAACGCTCTGCGATGATCTGAGCACCTTCGATGGTGCGCTTTTGGCGATCGATGAAATCTGGCTGCATCGCTGCCTTGTAGGCAACTGCCTTGGCAGCAATCACGTGCATAAGTGGACCACCCTGCTGGCCTGGGAAGACCGAGGAGTCAATCTTCTTGGCAAGTTCTTCCTTGCACAAAATCATTCCGGAGCGAGGTCCAGCCAAGGTCTTGTGAACGGTCGAGGAAATCACGTCAGCATAAGGAACTGGGCTTGGGTGAACACCGGCTGCTACCAAACCTGCAAAGTGAGCCATATCTACCCAAAGCTTTGCGCCAACCTCATCCGCAATCGAGCGGAATGCTGCGAAATCCAAGTGGCGGGAGTAAGCCGACCAACCTGCGATTAGCACCTTTGGTCGAACTTCAAGTGCTCGCTCGCGAACATGGTCCATGTCAATCAAATAGGTGTTTGGGTCAAGCTCATAGGCGTGAGGCTCATACATCTTGCCCGAGAAATTTAGCTTCATACCGTGGGTTAGGTGACCACCGTGAGCCAGCGACAAACCTAAAATCTTCTCGCCTGGGTTAGCGAGAGCCATCATTACCGCAGCATTTGCGGTGGCACCGGAGTGTGGCTGGACGTTTGCGTGTTCAGCTCCAAAGAGCTCCTTGGCGCGATTGCGAGCCAGCTCCTCAGCGATGTCCACAGTCTCGCAACCACCGTAGTAGCGCTTGCCTGGGTAGCCTTCGGCGTACTTATTTGTCAGCACAGAACCCTGTGCCTCCAGAATTCCGCGAGACACAAAGTTCTCGCTGGCGATCATCTCAAGGGTGTGGCGCTGACGATCCAGTTCTTGCTCCAAGACGGCAGCAATTTCCGGATCGGTCTCGGAAAGCGGTGAACTAAAGCTGGCTGGTTGAGTGGACATGGCGAGAGTTTACCAGCCCGCTAGGCCCATTCTTTGGCTATTCAGTCAATAGGATTGAGGGATGGCTATCTCAAAAGAACACTGGGTACTGACGTTTGTATGCCCTGATAAAAAAGGTATCGTGCATGCAATTTCCGGAGCGGTGGTTGAGATCGGTGGCAATATCACCGAGAGCCAGCAGTACACCTCGCTAGACACCGGCCGATTCTTCATGCGCCTGCAGATCGAGGCGGAGACCACCAAAGAAGCATTTGGCAAGCAATTCGAGGAAATCGCTACCCGATTCGACATGACCTATGTTCTAGATCACGTAGATCGCAAAATGAAGACTTTGGTTTTAGTCTCCAAGGCCTCACACACTCTCAACGACCTGCTCTACCGCCAGCGCGCAGGGCTATTGCCGATTGAGATTCCAAGGATCGTGGGTAACCACCCGGAGCTTGGGCACCTTGCTGATTTTTACGGCATCGAATTCGATAGCTTGAAAGTAGAGAGCCCACAGGAGAAAACGAACTTCGAGAATCACCTGCGGCAGTTGATTGCCGAGCAGGGCATCGAGCTAATTGTTTTAGCCCGCTACATGCAAATCCTCTCCCCTGAGTTCTGCAAGGACTTTGCCGGCCGAATCATCAACATTCACCACAGCTTCCTACCTGGCTTCAAGGGTGCAAACCCTTACGCCCAGGCTCATGCCCGCGGCGTGAAGCTAATTGGAGCGACCGCTCACTTTGTGACCGAAGATCTGGATGAAGGTCCAATCATCGAACAAAACGTCACTCGCGTTGAGCACTCCGATTCCAAGCAGCACCTGGTTGAGATTGGTCAGGATGCTGAGTCAAAGACCTTGACTCAGGCGGTCAAGTGGTTTGCTGAGCACCGTGTCCTTCTGGATGGCCAGCGCACCATTATCTTCCGCTAAATCGCCTGACCAATCCGATTGCAAGAAGGGTCAGCGACCCCAAACCAATAATCCAGGCCCATTGCGAACCCCTGGACTCATCAAAATCGAGCTCTTCTCCCGCGACCGCCTCGATGACCACTTCCTCGGAAGGCACCTCGACCGGCTTCAGGGATACCTCCTGTTGTTTATCGTCCTCTTCTTGAATGGCGGCAATTAAAGATTCTTGGTTCAAAGCAGTCTCTTCTGGTTCGCTACTGGCAGGCGGAGTGACTGTCACCACAACTAGCTCCGTATCCCATTCGACGGCTACCGATTCAGAAACAGTCGCCACTGCCGAATCCGAAACCGATGGGCTCGACGACTGCTGAACCTCAGACGAGGTTGTTGGCAACTCAGTTATAGGTGGTGGAACCGGGACTGGTTCTGGATTTGGAGCTGGTTCTGGATTCGAGATTGGGGGTGGGGTGGGGATTGGTGGTGGAGTTGGTTCTGGACTCGAGGTGGGTGGTGGAGTTGGGCTTGGTGTCGGAGTTGGCACGCTTGGAACTGTGGCAACGATTTCGATGCCGACCACGTGGTTCTGCGATGGTCCTAGAGCGCTTGATCCGACTGTGTTAGCCAGTAACACCAGTTCTACCAATCCCGAAGGGCAATCCAGAAGCTCAACCTGTGCGGTGGCATCTTGAACCTCTAGGTAGCCGAAGCTGCAGCCAGCGGTTATTCGAAAGTCATCACCGGTTAGGTTTTCTATTGGGGTATCGAACATCAAGATAAATCGCGTCTTTTTGAGTGACACCTGCTCTGCGAATGAGCCCATCACCTCTGGTGCTCGGTCTCCAGTTGCACCGGCTGGCAATGCAGTGAGTCCAATCAGTGCGGATACCAGCAAGATTCGTATTTGATTAGCCATGGCAGAAAAGTAAAACCCCCAGCAATTTCTTGCAGGGGGTTTTCCACAGCCTTATCGATTAACCGATTCTGGCCTTTAGGTTCTGAGCCAAGGTAGCCATAAACTCCTCGGTGGTCTGCCAAGCCTGCTGCTTGCCAACCAAAGCTGCAAGGTCCTTGGTCATGTGACCGGCCTCAACAGTCTTGATGATGACGTCCTCTAGGGTTTCGGCAAATTCGTGAACCTCAGGGGTGCCGTCTAGCTTGGCTCGGTGCATAAGACCTCTGGTCCAGGCAAAGATCGACGCGATTGGGTTGGTCGAGGTCTTCTCGCCCTTCTGCCACTGGCGGTAGTGACGAGTCACTGTGCCGTGGGCAGCCTCTGCCAATGCGGTCTTGCCATCTGGGGTAGTTAGCACCGAAGTCATAAGACCGAGCGAGCCAAAGCCCTGAGCCACGGTGTCAGACTGCACGTCACCGTCGTAGTTCTTGCAGGCCCAGACGTAGCCACCCTCCCACTTGAGCGCAGCCGCGACCATGTCGTCGATTAAGCGGTGCTCGTAGGTAATGCCGGCTGCCTCAAACTTGGCTGCGTACTCAGCCTGAAAGACCTCTTCGAAAGCGTCTTTGAACGCGCCGTCGTATGCCTTCAAGATGGTGTTCTTGGTGGAGAGGTAAACCGGGTAGTTGCGAGACAGACCGTAGTTGAACGATGCTCGAGCAAAGTCACGGATTGAGTCCATGTAGTTGTACATACCCATTGCAACGCCACCGTTTTCTGGGTAGTCCGCAACGGTCATGGTCTGTGGTTCCGAACCATCGGCCGGGGTCCAGGTGATGGTTACGCGGCCCTTGCCCGGAACCTTGAAGTCAGTTGCCTTGTACTGGTCACCGTGAGCGTGACGGCCAATGATGATTGGCTTGGTCCAGCCCGGCACCAAACGTGGCACGTTCGAGATGATGATTGGCTCGCGGAAAACAACGCCGTCGAGGATGTTACGGATGGTGCCGTTAGGGCTCTTCCACATCTTCTTTAGCTTGAACTCGGTAACGCGTGCCTCATCCGGGGTGATGGTTGCGCACTTAACGCCAACACCGTGCTCGCGAATAGCGTGCGCTGCATCGATGGTCACCTGGTCGTCGGTAGCGTCGCGGTTCTCAACCGACAGGTCGTAGTACTCAAGATCGACGTCTAGAAACGGAAGGATTAGGTGGTCCTTGATGTCCTGCCAAATGATGCGAGTCATCTCGTCGCCGTCAAGCTCAACGACCTTGCCAATCACCTTAATTTTGCTCAATTTTTCTCCTGATAAACCTGCGCCATGTGCGCGAATTAGCCTGTGTAAGCCTATCGGTTAGCATGGCCCCATGAGATTTAGTTTGAAGCAACTCACCATCGCTCTGATTAGCGTTTTAGCGCTTGCTGGTTGCAGCCCAAATGCCGACTCTGACCGGTTCGAGGACCAGGTTGGCGTGCAGATGTTTTTGTGGAACTTTAATTCCATTGCCCAGGAGTGTGAGTACCTCGGAGACGCAGGTGTTGACTGGGTTTTGGTCTCCCCGCCTCAAGAGCACATTCAGGGTGAGCAGTGGTGGGTTGGCTACCAAGCTGTGAGCTACCAGCTTGAGTCGCAACTGGGAACTAAGAGCGAGTTTGAAGCAATGGTAAAGACCTGCGGCGATAACAACGTCGAGATTTATGTTGACGCGGTAATCAACCACATGACCGGTAGCAGCGAAGGTGTTGGCACTGCCGGAACCGAGTATGCCAAATATGAGTATGGCGACCTTTACACCAGAGACGATTTCCACGCCTGCACTCAGACCCTGGATAGTCAAATTGCCGACTGGACGAGTGTTGACCAGGTGCAGGAGTGTGAGCTACTAAACCTTGCCGACCTGCGCACCGAAGGCGAGAGTGTTCGAGCCAAGATTGTTGGGTATTTGCAATCACTTGTCGATCTTGGTGTCACCGGCTTCCGCATCGATGCTGCCAAGCACATTGCCCTGGCAGATATGGAAGCCATCAAGGCGAAACTTCCAGCGACAATCAAATACATCCAAGAGGTAGTTCCGGGCACCCCGGGAGCCGAGCCAACCGATTACCTCGGCATTGGGGATATCTTCGGGTTTGATCTTGCCTACCAGCTAGCCTCGATTTTCACCCAGCAGGTTGCTTTTTTGCCTGACACTTCAACCGAGTCACCTTGGGTTACGCCTTCAAACCAAACTGTGGTGATGGTTTCCAACCACGACACCGAGCGCAATGGTCAGGCCCTGAACTACAGCCAGCCCGCTCAGTTTGAGGCGGCAACCGCCTTGATGCTGGCGTTGGACTATGGACAGCCAATGCTCTACAGCTCGTTTGCATTCGATAGCTACGACTGGGCTCCAAAGGATAGGAACGGTCGGATGCTGGATGCTAAATGCGCTCAATCCAGTGCCATCTACTTCACTAATCACGAGGCTGGGACCTGGCTGTGTCAACACCGCATGAACTCGGTCAACGGAATGATTCAGTTCCGCGATGAAACCTCAGGTGAGAAGCTCACCAACCCGCAGGCCAGTGATTCGGTTTTGAGTTTTGAACGCGGTGATATCGGCTTCTTTGCAGTGAATGTCACCACCGTCGATCAAAGCGGAGTGGAAATCACAACACTCCTTGCCGACGGCACGTACCTAGATTTCATATCCGGCAAGGAGATTGAGATCTCTGGAGGAATTGTGAAAACTGATCTAGCGGCAAACCAAGCCATTGCGCTGATAAAGCGCTAAACCAGCGAGTCTCGCCAGGCCTTGTAGAGGGCCGCGAACTTCCCGCCGGATTGAGATAGCTGCTCTGGGCTGCCATCCTCGATCACTCGACCGTGCTCCATTACCAGCACTCGCTGAGCGATTGAAACGGTTGATAGGCGGTGAGCAATAATCACTGCGGTGCGGTTGTGAAGCAGGGTCTTTAGGCCCTGCTGAACCAAGCGCTCAGATGGAATATCCAGCGAGCTGGTTGCCTCATCCAAAATCAAGACTGCTGGGTTTGCCAAAAACGCCCTTGCGAAGGAAATCAACTGGCGCTGACCAGAGGAAACTCTGCCACCTCGCTTATTCACATCGGTCTGATAGCCATCGGGAAGCGAGAGGATGAACTCGTGAGCACCTACTGCTTTAGCTGCGGCAATGACCTCTTCGATTGAGGCATCCGGCTTACCAAGCTGGATGTTCTCGGCAACCGATCCTGAGAACAGGTAGGCCTCCTGGGTCACCATGACAACTTCGTGTCTAAGAGCCGCATTTGAAATGTCTCGAAGATTTACTCCGTCAAGGCTCACCGATCCTGATGAAGGGTCATAGAAACGCGCGATGAGTTTGGCGAGTGTCGACTTACCGGCACCGGTGGTGCCAACCAGCGCCACGGTCTGACCGGCGGGGATTGTCAGGCTAAATGGATGCAGCACCGTTGAACCAGTGGCATATTTGAATTCCACATCCGAGAAAGCAACCTCGCCCTTGACGTCCTTGAGGACAACCGGCTTTTCAGGTTCCGGAACCGTTGGTTCCTCCTGAAGCACACCGGAAATCTTCTCCAGTGCAGAAGCTGCAGATTGGTAGGAGTTATAGAACATTGCGATTTCTTCCATCGGGTCAAAGAACCTTCTGGAATACAAGATTGCCGCGGTCAGAACACCGATACCCAAAGAGCCCTCGAGCACTCGGAATCCACCGAAGAGCAAGATTGCGGCCACCGTGACGTTTCCGATGAAGATCAGACCCGGGTCGTAGATACCAAACAGCTGGATCAGTCTGGCGTTGTGTCCGCGATAGTCCTCAACCAGCCCACCGAAGTGGTTCTCGTTTGCCTTCTCCTTGCGGAAAGCCTTCACCGCGCGAATACCGGTCATGGTCTCAACGAAGTACTGGATCAATCGAGAGGAGGCTACTCGCTGCTGGCGATAGCCCTTATTGGTTCCAAGCTGGAACCAGCGGGTCAGCACCGCAAGCGGAATCAGTGCAACCAGCAAGATTAGGAAGCTCTCTGGATCGAGCAAGAACAGCGCACCTGCGGTGAAGAGCATAAACATGCCGCCAACCACAAGTTCGCTCAGGCCACCCGATAGCAATTCGCCAATCGATTCAAGGTCCGAGGTTTGGCGGGCGATAACTCGGCCTGCGGTGTAGCGCTCGTGGAATTCGACGGAGAGTTTCTGGGTGTGAACAAATACTCGGTTTCGAAGGTCGAACAACATTGCCTGCGATGCGCGCGCGGTAACCATTAGGAAGAAGTAGGTCAGTGTCGCGGTCAAGGCAGCTGCCGAGAGGTAGACAAACACTGTCAGCGAGATTGGCGTGTAGTCCCCGACCAAGGCCTTAGGCAGAGCGCTGTCGATACCAAACGCAATCAGCGCCGGGCCAGAAACTCTCAGGGCGGTAGAGATAACTACCAAAAAGACCGCTGCAATTACTCGGGCTCGAATAGGCAGAAGCAGCGAACCGAGTAGATCCCTAGAGCGTGCTCTTACAAATCGAGACTCTTCTTTCGTGAGGTCGGTTTTCTCCTCATCGTTGGTTCCGCGCATGCTCATAGGTTCACCTCCCTGGCCTTTTCTGCCGCATCCAGCGAGCTGATTACGTACCTGTAGTGATCGGAGGTTTTCAAAAGTTCCTGGTGGGTTCCGAAGGCGACGACCTTGCCCTCGTGCATCAGCGCTACCTTGTCCGCCAGCATCACAGTCGATGGACGGTGAGCAACAATCAAAGCGGTGGTGGTGGTCAAAACATGGCGCAGGGCGTCCTCAACCATGGCTTCGGTATCAACATCAAGTGCAGACAGCGGGTCATCGAGAACCAGGATTCTTGGCTTAGCGGCAACAGCTCTGGCAAGCGCTAGACGTTGGCGCTGACCACCGGAGAGCGACAGTCCTTCTTCGCCGATCTTGGTGTCTAGGCCATCTGGCAGGTCATAAACAAATTGTGCTTGAGCGATCTCAAGTGCTTGCTTGAGATCCTCTTCGCTCTGGGTTGGATTTCCAAGCAAAACATTGTCGCGAACCGAGGACGAGAACAAAGTTGCATCCTCGAAAGCCATTGCAATCAGGGTTCGAAGCTCGCCGCGGGTCATATCTCTAATGTCGACGCCATCGATCTCGACGGAACCACCGGTGACCTCATAGAGTCTGGTGCTCAACGCAGTCAGTGTGGTCTTGCCGCAACCGGTTAGCCCAATAAGTGCAACCGATTGACCGGGCTCTAGCCTGAGGCTGAAGTTAGAGATTAGATCTGGCTGATCCGCTGCCGTATCTGGATAGCGGAAGCTGACGTCCTTGAATTCCAGTAGGCCCCGAGGGTCGGCGACGGTTTTAGGCTTTTCAGGATCAGAAATCAGATCCGGCTCGTCGATTACCTCAAAGAATCTGGTTACCGCAGACTTTGCCTCGAGGGTAAAGCCCAAAAGGAATCCCAAAGACTCGGTTGGCCAGCGAAGGACCATCGCGGTGGCAACAAAAGCCACCAGTGTTCCAACGGTGATCTGACCGTCGGCAACCAAGAGCACACCGGCAAATAGCGAAAGTCCAAGTGCAAATTCCGGAAGCAAGATCAAATACAGCCAAATATTTGCAACCGCCTTGGCCTTTCTGATTTCAGTTCCCAATAGAGCCTTGGCATCGGTGGCAAACTGGTCTGCCGCAAATCCTCCGCGACCAAACGCCTTCAGAACCCTCACGCCGTGCACAGCCTGCTCGACTCGGGTTGCTAGGTCTCCAGACTGATCCTGAGAGAGGCGAGCCACTTCGCCAAAGGATTTCTCGAATCGGAAACCAATAACGACAATCGGCAGGGATGCAATAAAGAAGATCAACCCCAGCCAGAAGTTGAAGCTAAAAAGAATTACCAGTCCAACAATCAAAGTAAGCAAGTTGGCAACCAAAAGCACCAAACCAAAACTCAACCAACGCCTGATCATGCTCAGGTCGCGAACTGCCCTGGAGAGTAACTGACCAGATGGCCAGCGATCGTGGAAGGCAACCGGTAGGTCTTGAAGTTTTGCGTAAAGGGCATTTCGCATATCGGCTTCAACGAATGTGCCCGGGGTCAGCACTAACCAGCGACGAAGTAGCACAAATAGCGCTTCGGCAACTCCCAGCGCCAAAATCAAAACAACCGCTGGAATTAGGGCATCGATGCCGCCGGCGACCAAGGAGTTGACGAGATTTTGCAAAAACTGCGGGATAGAGAGTGCAAACATGTGAGCGCCAATTGCGGCCACCATGCCCAAGATAATTCTGGGTAGGGCCTTTTTAGCAAATGGCACCAATCGCCACAGCGTTTTGAACGTACTTAGTTCGGGTTGCATTTATCTCTTCCACTGCCTTTAGGGCAGCCCTTCAGGATAGCAGTAACAAAAATCAACAAATCATTAGTCCTCAAAAACGTGACCTAATCTGCTACAAACCAAAACAAGGAGAGCGATGTCTGTAACAGACCAGTACCTAAAGAACAATGAAATCTACGCCAGCCAGTTCAGCGGCCCGCTGCCACTTCCTCCAGCCAAGCACATTGCGGTTTTGGCCTGCATGGATGCCCGCATCAACGTCTACGCAGCCCTGGGTATCCAGGAGGGCGAGTCTCACGTAATTCGCAACGCTGGTGGCGTTGTTACAGAGGATGAAATCCGATCTCTTGCAATCTCGCAGCGTCTTTTGGGAACCAAGGAGATCATCCTGATTCACCACACCGACTGCGGCATGCTTACTTTCACCGATGATGGCTTCAAGGCCAGCATCCACGAGGAGCTTGGCGTAAAGCCAGCCTGGGCAGCAGAAGCATTCAGTGACCTTGACACCGATGTGAAGCAGTCCATCAACCGCATCAAGCAGAGCCCGTTTATTCCTCACAAGGACTCGGTCCGTGGCTTCGTGTTTGACGTAGCAACCGGTCGACTACGCGAGGTTGTCTCTAACTAGTGGTAAAAGTGGCGTTCCGCGGTGAAGTACATGGTGACACCGGCAGCCTTGGCTGCCTCAATTACCTCTTCATCGCGGACGCTACCACCGGGCTGAACCACGGCCTTAACACCGGCATCAAGTAACACCTGCAGTCCATCTGCGAACGGGAAGAACGCATCCGATGCGGCAACCGAACCGACAACCCGGTCCCCGGCTCTCGATACGGCCAAGCGGCAGGAATCCACTCGGTTGACCTGGCCCATGCCAATGCCAACTGCGGCCAGTGACTTTGCAAGCAAAATTGCATTTGACTTCACCGCTCGAGATGCTCGCCAGGCAAATTCCAAATCAGCCATGAGTTCTTTATCGGCAGGCTCACCGGTAACTAACTGCCACTTCGAGGTGTCAAGATTCTCAAAGCCATCAGATTCCTGAATCAATGCGCCTCCGGATACCTGCCTGATCTCTCGGGCAGGTCTTAGATAGCCAGCCTCAAGTTCCAAGATGCGCAAATTCTTTTTCTTACTCAAAACTTCAAGCGCAGCCGGTTCATAACCCGGTGCTGCAATCACCTCGGTAAAGATCTCCGCAACCTGCAGCGCCATCTTCTCGGTCACAACTCGGTTAGCGGCAATCACACCACCGAATGCAGAGACCGGGTCAGTTTCATGAGCTCTGGCATGCGCGGAGGCGATGGCATCCGCACTGCCTTCTTGCGCCACTGCAATACCGCAGGGGTTTGCGTGCTTGATGATCGCAACCGCAGGCGCTGTGAAATCGTAGGCTGCGCGCAGCGCTGCATCGACATCAACGTAGTTGTTGTAAGACATCTCTTTGCCGCCGAGCAGCTTCGCCTGTGCTACGCCTGCCTGCCCTGCATTCGCAGAATACAAAGCTGCCTTCTGGTGCGAGTTCTCGCCGTAGCGAAGCACGTTCTTTAGATCAAACCCGAAGTTGACCTGGTGGGTGAAATCTGAATTCTCATCACCCTTGATTTCGCCAAGCATCCAATTTGCCACCGCGCTGTCGTATTGCGCGGTGTGACTAAAGGCTGCTTGAGCCAACTCTCTGCGCAGGGCAAGAGAAGTTCCACCATTTGCGTTGGCCTCTAAAACTTTTGAGTAATTGGCTGGGTTCACGACAATTGCGACATTGGCGTGGTTCTTAGCTGCGGCTCGCACCATCGCCGGACCACCGATGTCAATCTGCTCAACGGCAGCGTCCCCGGTTGCTCCGGCTGCAACGGTTTGGACAAACGGGTAGAGGTTTACAACCACCAACTCAAAGGCTTCGATATCTAGCTTGGCAAGCTCCTGAGCATGCTCATCCAGTCTGAGATCCGCCAAAATTCCACCGTGGATTTTTGGGTGCAGGGTCTTCACTCGACCATCTAGCGACTCCGGGAAACCAGTGACCTCTGAAACTTCTTTGACCGCTAAGCCCGCTTCGGCAATCTGCTTGGCGGTGGAACCGGTGGAGACCAACTGAACGCCTTGTTCGCTGAGTCCTTTTGCGAGCTCGATAAGATCGGTCTTGTCAGAGACAGAAATAAGTGCCCTGCGAATCTTTACCTGGTCACGCTCTTTGTAGTTTCGACCGTCAGTATTAGTAGCCATCAACTAGACCTTTCTGAGAGGTTGAGCTTGCCCTCGGCAATCTGGGACACAACTTCCACAATCAATGAACGCTCGATGGTCTTGATCTGCTCATGCAGGTCAGGCTCCGAGATTCCTGCAGGAATTGCAATTTCTTGCTGTGCGAGGATCGGCCCGGTGTCGACTCCTGCGTCAACGATGTGAACCGTTGCACCAGTTGCGTCGGCCCCAGCGCTAAGGGCGTCACGGACCGCGTGAGCGCCTGGGAAGGCAGGCAACAGCGATGGGTGCAGGTTGATGATGTTTGGGCTCAGTGCGGCGACAAAACCCGCAGGCAGCACCTTCATAAAGCCGGCTAGGACAACAAGGTCCGGCTTGTGGTACTCAAGGTTGCGAAGCAATACCTCGGCCCACGTCACTCGAGAATCAAAAAGCCCGGGTTCAACCACAAAGGTTGGGACACCAAACTGCTCGGCGTGGGCCAATCCGGCTGCTGGGTTATCTGCTCCGACCGCCAAAATCTTGGCCGGAAACAACGGGTTGTCACAGGCTTCCAAAAGAGCCCGAAGGTTTGAGCCCGAACCCGAAATCAAGACCACAATCGAAAGCATCTGACTCCTACTTTCCGCGCTCTTGATGATCGCTGTATGGCTTGATGACAACTAAACCAGCCACAAAACTTGGAATCAATACCTCTAGGAACAACACTCCAGCAAAAAGCAGAGGGTTAATACCCACTTCACTAAATCTGCCGGGTCCAAAACTTCCAGAAGCCAAAAGGGCGATTGCAAATGCGGTCAGTGAAGCGATGAGTGC
The DNA here is from genome assembly GCA_027487865.1 of Microbacteriaceae bacterium. GTDB lineage: Bacteria > Actinomycetota > Actinomycetes > Actinomycetales > Microbacteriaceae > Aquiluna. The sequence continues at coordinate 281,073 of JAIYCT010000003.1, read as the reverse complement.
CGCCATAAAAGCGAAAGCTGCAGCCGCCGAGAACCGAGTTGCATACTCCCAACGCATCTGATCGGCGTAGCGACGGGCCAAGAGCGTTCCAACAAAGGCAACCACGATTGGAATCAGTGCAAACAAAATCGCACGGTCAAAACCGGCGGTCGGGATGGCGACGAATACCGGCAGGGCCGGCATTGGCCCAAGCTGAGTTCCCAGTGCCGAGACAGAAGATCCAACTCCGATTGAAAACCCAGGACCAGCTATCCAGCTCATGCCATAGACAATCAGGTTTGGAAGGATTGCCAGCTGCCCGATTGTCAACATCACACCGCCTAGAACGCTAACTCGCATTGCTTCGTATAGACGAACAACTTCAATCCAACCAAAGCCCAGTGCAAGAGCAATCATGGCGGAGCTAACCAAAAGCAGTGCCGCAATCACGCCGAGACCAACCCTGGAGGCTGGAGACAACACCGATGCCAAGGCCCAGTGCAGCTTGGAGAAAATTGCTTTGGCTTGGTTTCTAACCCAGATGCGCTCTTTTGCCTCAGTTGGGTTAGCGCCTTCGAAAAGTTCGTAGCGCGGTCCAAGCACCGATGCCAGAAACAGAATTCCACCGAAGAAGAATGCTGGGGAGATAAACGGTGCCCATTCGGCCACCACGACTGCTTCGTTGGTGCTCAACATCGAAACCGCAAGTCCAATGCCACCAAATGCCACCGCACCGCCAACCCATGCCGGCCAGATTGAACTGGCAGCTGAGAGACGGTGACCGATGCGAATAATCAAAACCGCCATCAGTACAGTAAGACCAAGTGGCAAGGTCGACATTGTGAACGCGGGGACCGCAATCCCCAGAATCTCACCGGCATTGAATTGCAGCGGAACACCGCAGGCTAACAAAAAAGCATACGCTGCAACGCGAAATGCCACCATCCAGTCAACAGATCCGTCGCCTTCGATGAACCAGGCCAAGGTGAGTGGGGCAATCACTAAACCAATCGTGACAGCCGCAATAATCAGCGCTTGCAGCGCTGAAATTGCGAAGCTAAGCCCCCGATTCACCTTTAGAGCTTGGAGATAATCTCGCGCATAAGCGCAGCGGTCTCGGATGGGGTCTTGCCAACCTTCACGCCGACAGCCTCAAATGCTTCCTGCTTGGCCTGAGCCGTTCCGGCCGAGCCAGAAACAATTGCACCGGCGTGACCCATGGTCTTGCCCTCAGGAGCGGTGAAGCCGGCTACGTATGCAACCACTGGCTTGGTGACGTGCTTTGAGATGTAGTCGGCAGCCTTCTCCTCAGAGTCGCCACCGATCTCACCGATAAGCACAATTGCCTTGGTCTCAGGATCGTTCTGGAATGCCTCAAGTGCATCGATGTGAGTGGTTCCAATAACTGGGTCTCCGCCAATACCGATAGCCGTTGAGAATCCGATGTCGCGAAGTTCGAACATCATCTGGTAGGTCAGGGTTCCGGACTTCGATACCAAACCGATTGGGCCCTTACCAGCAATGTTCGAAGGGGTAATACCTGCGTTGGACTGCTCAGGGGAAATGATTCCGGGGCAGTTAGGTCCAATTAGACGGGTCTTCTTACCCTTCTCAACGTTGTATGCCCAGGCCTCTGCGCTGTCGTGAACTGGGATGCCCTCGGTGATTGCAACCGCAAGCGCGATCTCGGCGTCAATAGCCTCGATGATTGCAGCCTTTGCGAAGGCGGGAGGAACGAAGATAACCGAAACATTTGCACCGGTGGCAGCCATAGCTTCCTTGACCGATCCGAATACCGGAAGTGACTTGCCAGCAATATCGACGCTCTCGCCGGCCTTGCGTGGGTTCACGCCACCGACGATGTTCGAGCCACCTGCAAGCATGCGGGTGGTGTGCTTCATGCCCTCGGCACCGGTCATGCCCTGGACGATAATCTTTGAGTTTTTGTCTAGGTAAATTGCCATTTCTAAAGCCTTACTTGTTTGCCAACTGAGCGGCCTTATCGGCTCCGCCATCCATGGTGTCCGCTAGCGATACCAGCGGGTGGTTGAACTCGGAGAGAATACGGCGACCCTCTTCAACGTTGTTGCCGTCTAGTCGAACAACCAGTGGCTTGCTGGCGCGGGCACCCAGGGTGTTTAGCGCACCAACGATTCCATTGGCAACAGCGTCACAGGCGGTGATACCGCCGAAGACGTTTACAAACACGCTGCGAACCTGAGGGTCGTTCAAGATAACGTCCAGACCTGCAGCCATTACCTCAGCAGAGGCACCGCCACCGATGTCTAGGAAGTTAGCTGGCTTCACATTGCCGTGACGCTCACCGGCGTAGGCGACTACGTCCAGGGTGCTCATCACCAATCCAGCACCGTTACCGATGATTCCAACTTCGCCATCGAGCTTGACGTAGTTGAGGTCCATCTCCTTGGCCTTAGCCTCGAGAGGATCAAGCTGGTCGCGCTCCATTTCCTCGCGCTCGTGACGGAACTCGGCGTTGTCGTCGAAAGTGACCTTGCCGTCAAGGGCAACGATCTCTCCACCGGTGGTTAGAACCAGTGGGTTGACCTCGACCAAAGTGGCGTCTTCTTTTTTGAATACGTCGTAAAGCTTTACGAACACATCAGAAACTGCATCGATTAGTTCGGCTGGGAACTTAGCAGCGGTTGCAATCTCAACCGCCTTGGCCTTGTCGATACCGTGAACCGCAGATACCGGGATCTTTGCCAGTGCCTCTGGGCGCTCAACGGCTAGCTGCTCGATCTCCATGCCGCCCTCAACGCTGCATAGCGATAGGAAGGTGCGGTTTGATCTGTCGAGCAGAACTGAGAAGTAGAACTCTTTGTCAATCGATGCACCCTGGGCAATCATCACGCGCTTTACAACGTGACCCTTGATGTCTAGACCCAAAATTGCCTCAGCCTTTTCGCGAGCCTCAGCTGGGGAGTGAGCGACCTTGACACCGCCGGCTTTGCCTCGACCACCGGTCTTGACCTGAGCCTTTACAACAACGGTTCCGCCGATAGCCTTTGCGGCCGCTTCAGCTTCTTCAGGGGTGTCTGCGATGCGACCTGCGAGAACTGGAACACCGTATTTCTCGAAAAGATCGCGCGCTTGATATTCAAATAAATCCAAGGGTATTTCCGTTTCTAGAGTCAGCGGACAACAAGGTCAAGTCTAGTGAATCAGGCTGGCCCAATATCCCTAGAGCTTGGTAATTGGTGCCATTTTCACAAGCAATCGCTTGGTTACTCCGGACTCGAAGCGAACTTCGGCTGTTTGCTTTGGTGGATTGCCTGCCACCGCGATAACTCGACCCTTGCCAAAGCTGTCGTGCTGCACTGAATCCCCAACCGCAAGTTCTAGGCCTTTGTTATCTCTAATCGCTGCCGGGGTATTGACCGCTCCCTGCCAACTCGAGCGAACCGGTTGCGTGCCTGGTGTGCGAAGTTCACGACGCTCTGCTCCGACCTGCTCGCAAAGCTCGCTCGGAATATCGCTCAGAAAGCTAGAGGGGATAAAGGAAGCGGTGTTGCCAAACAAGGTGCGCTGCAGTGCGTGCGAGATGTAGAGCTTTTGCTTGGCTCTGGTCATACCGACATACATCAACCTGCGCTCTTCTTGCAGACCACCGGGTTCATCAAAAGATCTAACGTGAGGCAAGGTTCCCTGCTCAAGACCAATCAGGAACACCACCTGATACTCCAGACCCTTGGCAGTGTGCAGGGTCATTAGTGAAATGCTTCCCGACTCATCTTCGATCTCATCGGCAGCTGCCGCGAGAGTTACCTCAGCGAGGTAATCGGCAAGAGTGCCCTCTGGATTGTTTGCCTGCCAGTCAAAAAGTTGACCTAGGAGCGCATCCAGGTTTTCTACCCTGGCTTCATCCTGTGGATCGCGCGATCCCTCAAGCGATGAGCGGTAGCCGCTTCGCTCAAGTACGAGTTTTAGCACCTCGGCAGGACCTTCGGTCGCGGATAGCGCATCGAGTTCGTTGAGAAGTTCACCAAAACCCTCAATCGTCAATGTCAGTTTTGGCCCAAGACCGAGTTGGTTTGCAAAGGAGAGCGCTTGCCTGAATGACATGTCGTTTTCTCTAGCAAACTGTGCGATCTTGAGTTCGGTCTTGTCGCCGATGCCTCGGGCAGGAATGTTCAGAACTCTTCTGGCAGCCTCATCATTTCGCGCATTGGAAATCACGGTGAGGTAGGCAAGCGCGTCTTTGATTTCTCTGCGCTCGAAGAACTTCAAGCCACCAATAACGGCATAAGGAATCAGCTGGCTTTTGAGCTCGGCTTCCAAAGAAGGTGTCAGTGCATTGGTGCGGTAGAGAACTGATATGTCTCTGTAGTTGGTGCCCTCGGCGTGCAGTTTCTTGATCTGGTCAACCACATAGGCCGCTTCATTGCGCTCATCAAAACCAGTAAAGATTGAAATTAGTTCGCCACTACCCTGGTCGGTCCAGAGGTTCTTAGCGGGACGATAAGGGTTCTGTGAAATAACAGCATTCGCTCCGGAGAGAATGTTTTGTGTAGAGCGATAGTTCTGCTCCAGCAAGATGGTTTGTGCTCCAGGGAAGTCGCGCTCAAACTCGGTGATGTTTCTAATGTCTGCGCCGCGGAAAGCGTAGATCGACTGATCCGAGTCACCAACCACGGTCAGCTGAGCTGGCTGCAAGACTTCGCCGGTGCGCTCATCAAAGTTTGCGTAGTCATCCGGTAGCGGCCTGGTGAACTCTCGAATCAACGCATACTGCGCGTGGTTGGTGTCTTGATACTCGTCGACAAGTAGGTGTCGGAATCGTTTTTGGTAACGAGCTCTCACCTCAGGGTGAGCGCGAAGCAAGCCAACGGTTTCAGAAATTAGGTCATCAAAGTCAAAGGCATTATTGCGAAGGAGCTCTCGCTCATAGGCTTGGAAAACCTCGGCAACGATTCGCTCTTTCGGGTTTGAGCGATCCGCATTGCGAGCAAAATCCTCGGCATCTTTTAGTTCGTTTTTGGAATTGGATATGATTGCGGCCGCCTGCTGCGGTTTGATATCCGCATCCTCAGCCCCTGCCTCACGAAGTAATCGCTTCAAAAGCGCTCGGGTATCACCGGTGTCATAAACCGTGAAGTTTGAATCGTGCCCAAGCCGATCTGCCTCGCGACGAAGAATCTGGAGGCAAGCCGAGTGGAAGGTCTTGATCCACATACCTTCGCTTGATGCACCAATAAGCGCTTCGACCCGTTCACGCATCTCGGATGCAGCCTTATTTGTAAAGGTGATGGCCAAGATTTGCGATGGCCAAAGTTCCTTCTGCGCAAGGAAATGTGCGATGCGGTGGGTAAGCACCCTGGTTTTACCACTGCCCGCACCAGCAACGATCAAAAGTGCCCGGCCGCGGTATTCGACAGCCTCGCGCTGCTGCGGATTCAACCCCGCAAGCAGGGCGTCTGGGTCATTTTGTTCGAAGAGGTCTAATGGCATCTGAGGTAGCTTAGGTTAGCCGACTGACGGTTTGGATTAGCCGGTCTGGCTGGTCTGCAAAGATTCCATCTACTCCGCTTAGCACCAACTTCTCAAACCAGCTCTCCAGATCACCCTGTGGGGTTTCAACTCGAGCGGTGTAGGTGAACAGCGTCAACCCAAGCGCCTTTGCTCGGGCCACAAAATCATTTTCCCAAAGCATCTCGATGGTGACTGACACTCCATCAAACTCGGATGCAATCTCCTCGAGCAAATCGTCTTCCAGAGAAGTTCTTCCAGCCGGCAAGGTTGCCGGTGCAGATAGAAAGACGAAGTCGATTCCTGCGCCGAAGGTGTCCTTTGCATTTCTCAGAATTGAAAACTCGAAGCTCTCGACAGTGAGCTTGATATCGCGCTCTTGCCAATCTGATGTTGCTAGTTCTTGTGCGACTGATGCCACCAGATCCAGGTTTCGAGCTAACAGTTGCTTGCCGTCTTTGAGTTCGAGAATCAGGTGCTTGCCGTCAAATGCTGGATTGGCCAGCAGTTCATTCAGCGTCGGAATCTCAAACTGTCCGCTGTACTTTGCAGACTCAGTCCTTTGCTCGGGGTATCTTTCCATCACTCGCAACTGCTTTAGCTCTAGCAAGGTCAGTTCATCAACCGAAGTTGAAAGGTCTGGGTGAGAGGCGACATTGGTGGTTTTGGTGAGATCGATATCGTGCAGAATCACCGGCACTGAGTCCTTGGTTAGCACCACATCAAACTCAATGGCGTCTGAACCTAACTCGAAGCCCAGTTCAAGGGAGGGCATGGTGTTTTCCGGAAGGTAACCGCAGGCACCGCGGTGACCAAAAACACTTACTCCCATTCGATAGTTCCAGGTGGCTTTGAGGTGATGTCCAAAACCACGCGGTTGACATCCGCAACCTCATTGGTGATTCGGTTGGAAATCTTAGCTAGCAGGTCATAGGACAATCTGGACCAGTCAGCCGTCATCGCATCCTCAGAAGAAACCGGACGAAGCACGATCGGGTGACCGTAGCTTCGGCCATCGCCTTGCACACCGACTGAGCGAACATCTGCGAGCAGGACAACTGGGCACTGCCAAATCTCTAGGTCCTTGCCGGCTGCGCTTAGTTCCTCGCGAACAATGGCATCTGCCTCGCGCAAGAGCTCTAGGCGCTGCTTGGTTACCTCGCCAACGATGCGAATACCGAGACCAGGACCTGGGAATGGTTGGCGCTGAACTATCTCGTGCGGGAGGCCAAGCTCGGCACCGATTGCTCGCACCTCATCTTTAAACAGCGTGCGAAGCGGTTCCACCAGTTCAAACTGCAGGTCTTCTGGAAGGCCTCCAACGTTGTGGTGAGACTTGATGCCAGCGGTTGCGCCACCACCGGATTCAACAACATCTGGGTAGAGCGTGCCCTGGACCAAGAACTTGATCGGGCGAGAATCTGCAGCCGCTTCGGCGATTAGCTTGCGCTCTGCCTCTTCGAAGGTGCGAATGAATTCGCGACCAATAATCTTGCGCTTGGTTTCTGGGTCGGCTACACCGGCGAGCGCCGACAGAAACTTCTCCTCGGCATCTACGGTGATCAGACGAATTCCAGTGGCAGCTACGTAGTCGCGCTCCACCTGCTCGCGCTCACCCTTGCGCAATAGCCCGTGATCCACAAACACCGCGGTTAGTTGATCGCCAACTGCCTTGTGAACTAGCGCTGCGGCAACCGCTGAGTCGACTCCACCGGATAGACCGCAAATTACTCTGGCGTCTCCAACCTGAGCGCGAATCTTTTCGATTTGCTCTGCGATCACATTGCCGGAATTCCAGGTCGGCTCAATGCCAGCACCTTGGTAGAGGAAGTTGGTGAGGACGTTCTGACCCTGCTCGGAGTGCTTGACCTCCGGGTGCCACTGCACGCCATAGATTTGCTGCGCCTTTGATTCAAAAGCTGCAACCGGAGTTGTGTCGGTGGATGCCAAAACATCAAAGCCCTCCGGTGCAACCATCACCTGGTCACCGTGGCTCATCCAGCAGATTTGCTGCATTGGCTGGTTGCCGAGCAAGACACCTGAACTGTTTAGGTTTAGCTGAGTCGCGCCATACTCGCGCTTTCCGGTCTTATCCACCCGACCGCCAAGAGCCTGGGCTAGGACCTGGAAGCCGTAGCAAATTCCCAGCACCGGAATGCCTAGTTTGAGAATCGCTGGATCTAGCTGAGGGGAGTTCTCCTCGTAAACACTCGATGGACCACCGGAGAGAATAATTGCTGCCGGGTTCTTGGCAGCCACCTCACTCGCGGTGATGTTGTGGTGCACGATCTCGGAATAGACATTCGCTTCGCGAACTCGTCTTGCAATCAACTGTGCGTACTGAGCACCGAAATCAACAACTAGCACCGGCTTCATTTTTGACCTTCAATTTCGCTGAGTTGCTTGCGGGCTAGCTTGGCGTAGTAGGACTCGGTGAAAAAGCTAAGCAGTGGCACAACGCCACCGGCAGCAATGATCAAGAACCTAAAGAACGACCAGCGCATCAAAGTCCAGAGTCTGAAATCGGCAAACAGATACAGCACATATAACCAGCCGTGAACGATAAGGATTGCAACCGTTAGGTTTACCCCTACCTCCGGCAACCCCTCACCCTCAATGCCGTACTGCTCGAAGGTGATAAATCCGTTTGGGCCCAAAAGCCATAGGTCAAAACCTAGAAAAGGCAGGCGACGGATTCCCCAGGTAATCATCAAAAGCAAGAGAAAAATGCCAGTGATGTAGCTGGATGCAGTAAAAAGCTTTAGAACCTTTTTTACTTGCTCAATTTGGGAAGCGGCAGGGCCTGTCATAAAAGAAGTTTACTTTAGGCAAGAGAGGCTAATGCATCCAGAACAGCAGACTTGCACTGATCGGCAGTAGTGGCTGCAAGTGCGACCTGGGCAACCTGATGCGCCTGCTCCAAAGTAACCGCGGAAAGCGCAGATCTAACCGCACCGACTTGACTACTTGACGCCGATACCGAATTGAAACCCAAACCAGCCAAGACAATAGCGAAAGCTGGGTCAGATGCCGCTTCACCGCAAACGCCGGAGGTGATTCCGGCCTTCTCCGACTCGCTCGCGATGGCCTTCAGCAATCGCACCAACTCCGGTTGCCATGGATTCAGTAGTGCGCCCTGACCTGCATTCATGCGGTCGGCAGCAAACAGGTATTGCGATAGGTCGTTGGTGCCAACCGAAATGAAATCGAGCTTGCCGGCTAAATCTGCAATCGACATGGCAATGGAGGGGGTTTCGACCATGATGCCGACTTTGTATTCACCGGCGCTTCTGGCAAGCTGCGCAAACTCAATTGCCTCCGATGCGGTGGCAATCATCGGAGCCATGACCCAAACTTCGCGGCCGGTTTCTTTGCGAGCCACCTCTATCGACTCCAGCTGATCGATTAGGAACTGACGGTGAGCTTTACTTATTTGGAAACCACGAAGATCACTAGCTGGGTTATCTCCGTGAGGCAAATCTAAAAATGGCACGGGCTTATCGCTACCGGCATCGACGGTGCGAACCACAATCGGTCCCTCGGGTGCTGCCCTAAGAATTTCTGTATAGGACTTTGCCTGCTTCGCAACCGATGGCATGGTGGTCTCGGATAGATAGAGCAGCTCGGTGCGAAATAGCCCTACGCCGTTGGCAGCGGTGGTGGCTGCCTGGATCGAGTCTTCTAGCGAACCGATATTTGCCCGCACCGGAATGATCGGGTCCAAGCTCTTTGCCACAAAGCTAATTGCCTTGGTTGCCATCGAGGCATCGCCGCCGACAACCACGCGGTCGCCAACCGGATCCACCAAAACTTGCGTGCCGTCGACAAGGTCAACCGCCTGGGGGCAGCAGACTAGCGCTGGGATTGACTTTGAGCGACAGATGATTGCGGTGTGAGAGGTTGGTCCACCCCTAAGGGTCACAAGACCGACAACAGCATCGGTGAACCAAGCGGTATCGGCAGGAGAAAAGTCATCTCCGACAATTACGTAAGATCCGGTGGTTGGAAGATCTAGCCCCATGTGAATGCCCGAGATATGAGCGGCAACTCGTCGAGCTAAGCCCTTTAGGTCGGCTAAGCGCTCCTCCAGGGCGGCATCGCCGGCAAAAGCTTCGTCCAGTGAATCAACCGCGACAATAAATGCGGTGGCAGCATTCCAACCGGATTCAATTTCGGCAATCGCGCTTTCAAATAAGCCCTCGTCTTCTAAAAGCATTTTCAGAGCTTCGAAAATTTCTGCGCTGGTTTCACCAGCTCCTAAAGACTGCTCATCAAGGTATGCGGCAACGTGGTGAATTGCTCCCCTGAGGGTTGCTTTTTCAGCTGCTACATCGCCAGCATGTTTGGCAGGTCCCGGAAGTGTTGCCTGCGGTTTTACCCAAAAGACTTCGCCACGAACGGAATTCAGGCCAACACCTAAGCCCGTGAGGATTGTTCCGGAAGCTAGCGCCACCACTAGCCCTTTAGGAAATCTTGAATCTGGGCAAACAGTGCGTCTGCGACACCCTGGTCGTCGGTGTCTACCTCGATAACTAACTGCTCTCCGGTTTTGGCCTTGAGTGCCATCATGCGAAGCGGTGAGTTTGCCATTACCAGCTCCTGGCCTGCCTTGCCCATGTGAACGGTAAGTCCGGATTCCTTGACCAGCTTCACGATTTGACCCGCTGGTCTTGCGTGCAAGCCGATTGGGTCCTCAATGATTACGGTCGTGGTGATCATCGGTGCGACTTACCTCCTGGTTACCTTCGAGAATAACAAGATTTACCCCGCTAATTCGGGGCTTGCAAACCTTGATCATTAGCTTCCCTGGCACGTTGATCCATCACTAGACGCCACCAGAGGTAAAAAGCAGCTAGTGCGAAAAATGCCCACTCCACCGCGTAAAACGCAGTGAGCCAGTTAATCTCAATTTCCTGCTGCCTAATCCCGATAGTAATTGGTTCGAGATCGCTCTCAATTCCGGACTGCAAAATCACATATGCCGGGTAAGAGGCAATAGGGGTTTGAGAGTAAACATTGATCAGCTGGCCAAGCGCCACCGAATCAAAATCGGCATCGCTTGATCTTTTGACCGGTTCACTCGGTTCGATATATCCCACTGCGGAAATCTCGATGCTCTCAAGTTTCTGCTGGGCAGCTTGCGCCGCAGCCAGGTCTTCCGAGAAGCCAACTGCAAGGGTTAGCGATGCATCGTCAACCAAGGAGTTAGTGATTAGCCAATAACCGTCTCTGGTCGAACCATCTGGCTCAAGTTGCAAGCGGCCACCGATGATGTGGGAGTTTTGCGGATCGATTGTCGCCGTGAAGGTGGCAAGCCGGTCATAGACCGGTTTATCAATCGGTGTATTTGGTGCAATCAAATCCGCCAGTGGTCGAGCAGCGGCCTCCTCGACGCTCACTCCGACCGTGTTGAAGGTGCGAGAGAGTTGCCACTGCATTGCAAAAGCGAATGCCGCTGCGGTCAGCATTGCGATTAGTAATCCCGCGATCCACTTGGGTCTGCGGGCAACCTCCCAAAAACTGGGCTGTCTCATTTACTGGTACTGGTTGACTACGACGTCCACGCGCTGGAACTCCTTTAGATCGGAATATCCAGTGCTTGCCATCGAGCGGCGAAGTGCTCCAATTAGGTTGCTGGTGCCCTCGGCGTTATCGGCAGGTCCAAGCAAAATGTTTTCCATCGGAGCATGTGAGCCAACCCAGACGCGGTTGCCCCTCGGTAGCTTCTCGCTAACTGCTTCTTGACCCCAGTGCCAACCGTGACCAGGTGCCTCAGCCGATCGCGCCAAAACGGTTCCAAGCATCACGGCATCCGCACCACAGGCAATTGCCTTCACGATATCTCCAGAGGTGCCAAGGCCACCATCTGCGATGACGTGAACATAGCGACCACCTGATTCGTCCATGTAGTCACGGCGGGCAGCTGCAACATCAGCAACCGCGGTTGCCATTGGAGCGTGAATGCCCAAAATCTTGCGGGTTGATGAGGCAGCACCGCCACCAAAACCAACTAGCACACCGGCTGCGCCGGTGCGCATTAGGTGCAGCGCAGCCTTGTAGCTTGCAGCGCCACCGACCATGACAGGAACATCTAGTTTGTAGATGAACTCTTTAAGGTTCAGCGGTTCCTGATTCTTGGAGACGTGCTCTGCAGAAACTGTGTTTCCGCGAATCACGAACATCTCAACACCGGCCTTGAGCACGACACTCGAGAACTCCTGAGTGCGCTGCGGAGATAGCGCTCCGGCCACGGTGACGCCGGCTGCGCGAATCTCTGCCAGGCGAGCGGTGATTAGCTCCGGCTGAATTGGCTGGGCATAGATGCGCTGAAGCACTGCCGTGGCATCTGCCTCTTTCGCGTTCGCAATTTCCTCAAGCTGCTGAGTTGGGTCTTCGTAGCGAGTCCAAAGTCCCTCAAGATCCAAAACACCGAGACCACCTAGCTTGCCAAGAGCAATTGCGGTGGCCGGGCTCATCGCCGAGTCCATTGGGGCTGCCACAACCGGAAGATCGAACTTGTAAGCATCGATCGCCCAGGTGGTAGATACGTCCTCCGGGTCGCGAGTTCGGCGAGTCGGCACTACCGCGATGTCGTCGAAAGAAAATGCCCTGCGGGCATCCTTGCCGCGACCAATTTCAACCTGATTCATCCGGGCCTCCTAGCGAGTGCCGTAGTTAGGGGCTTCGATGGTCATCTGAACATCGTGCGGGTGCGATTCACGCAATCCCGCAGCCGTGATTCGAACAAACTTGCCGCGCTGTTGTAGCTCTGGAATGGTTCCCGCACCGACATAACCCATTGACGCGCGCAAGCCACCCACCAGCTGGTGAACAACCGACGCAACCGATCCACGGTAAGGCACTCGGCCTTCGATGCCCTCAGGAACCAGTTTGTCCTCGCGAAGCACATCGTCCTGGAAGTAGCGGTCCTTGGAGTAAGACTTTGCCAATCCGCGGGACTGCATAGCCCCTAGGGATCCCATGCCGCGATAGGTCTTGTACTGCTTGCCGCCTACGAAAGTGATATCTCCTGGCGCTTCGTCGGTGCCAGCCAAAAGTGATCCGAGCATTACGGAGTTTGCTCCGGCAACCAGTGCCTTTGCAATATCTCCCGAGTACTGCAATCCACCGTCAGCGATAACAGGGATACCCGCAGGCTTTGCCGCGAGCGACGCCAAATAAACAGCAGTCACCTGAGGAACACCAACTCCAGCAACAACACGAGTGGTGCAAATTGAACCTGGACCAACACCGACCTTGACGCCATCGGCACCTGCGTCGACTAGCGCCTGCGCTCCCTCGCGGGTTGCAACGTTACCTCCGACGATGTCGGTGTACTTTGCCACCGGTTCGCTCTTGAGCTTGCGAATCATGTCCAACACGGCAGTGTTGTGACCGTGTGCGGTATCAACAATCAACATATCCACACCGGTTTCAACCAGCGCCATTGCGCGCTCCCAGGAGTCTGGGCCAACACCAATCGCTGCGCCAACTAGTAGTCGCCCAGCGCCATCCTTGGATGCGTTTGGATACTTCTCGCTCTTGTCAAAGTCCTTTACGGTGATTAGCCCGCGAAGTTTTAGATCGTCGTCAATCAGCGGCAACTTCTCGATGCGGTGCTGGGCCAACATTGCCATTGCCTCATCAGGGTTGATTCCAACCTTGCCAACAATTAGCGGCATTGGGGTCATGACGTCTTTTACCAAAGTTGTGGTGCGCTGCACCTCAAGCACAAAACGCATATCTCTGTTGGTCACAATTCCGACCAACTTGCCATCTTCATCAATTACCGGAAGGCCTGATACTCGGTATTTGCCGCAGAGGTCATCGACTTCCTGGATGGTGGCATAGGCGGTGGTGGTGACCGGGTGGGAGACCATTCCGGCCTCACTTCTTTTCACCAGGTCAACCTGAGTTACCTGATCGTCAATCGAGAGGTTGCGGTGCAGAATGCCCAAGCCGCCCTGTCTGGCCATTGAAATTGCCATCCTGGCCTCGGTCACAGTGTCCATGGCTGAGGAGATAAGCGGGACGTTGATAGAGATGTTGCGAGAAACCTGAGTCTGGGTGCTTACCCCGGATGGCATCACATCTGATTGCCCAGGAAGCAGCAGGACGTCGTCATAGGTGAGTCCGACTAGGGAAAATGGGTCTGGAAGCTCCAATTGGCAATCCTCTACTTGTGGTGGATTCGTTTCCTAATTCTAGCCAAGCAATCACTCCTATTAATAAGGTGCATTTTCGAAGCAATGAAAACTTTTTGAAACCAAAGATTTATGGCCTGAGCGGAATGCCACTAGGTTTACTTTGCTAATGTTTTTGAGAGTCCCCAACGGGGCTTCTGGGCAAAGTAGCTCATTACGATTTGGAGGACAGGTGCAATTCCTCTCTGCCAGCAATCCCAAGCGATTGCTCTCATCCCTTTTACTGCTTCTTATCGCTATGGTTCTGGGTTTTGGCCTAGGTGCAACCCCTGCGAGCGCCGACAGCGTTGGTGAAGATCTAGAGCGCGGTATTACCGGAAACGTAAAGCTGGAGGGTGAGCCACTTGGTGGCGTCCGCATGATTGTTGAGGGCGGTGGCTACAACGCCGAAACCGTTACCGGAGCTGATGGCAAGTGGTACATCGGTGTTCCTGGAGTCGAAGGCGATACCTACAAGGTCACTCTGGACCAGGAGACTCTGCCTGAGGGCATCGCAGTTACCGGTGAGGGTGGCGCAACCAAGGACGTCGTACTTGGCAAGACCAGCCCGCTGGTTGCAAACTTCTTTATCGGCGAGGGAACTCGCGTCACCGTATCCATGTTCGATCAGGTCGTTGCACGTCTGATCTACGGTCTGAACTTCGGCCTAATGCTTGGTCTTGCTGCAGTTGGTCTGTCTCTGGTCTTCGGCACCACCGGTCTTTCAAACTTTGCACACTCCGAAATGGTTACCTTCGGTGCGGTTGCAGCGTTGGTTTTGGGCGCGGGACTTCAGCTTCCAATGTGGGTGGCAATCCCAGCTGCAGTATTGCTCTCCGGTGCGATGGGCTGGGCGCTGGACGCCGGGCTCTGGAAACCTTTGAGAAAGCGCGGCCTTGCGCTGGTTCAGCTGATGATTGTGTCCATTGGTCTATCGCTGACCGCTCGCTACCTGTTCCAGTACTTCGTAGGTGGTGGCACCGAACAGCTTCCTGGTGCAGACTCCACCATGGTTCCACTATTTGGTTCAGTTGCGCTTTCGATGACCGACTTGGTTTCCATGGCTATCTCGATTGTTGTGATCATGGGATTTGCTTGGTGGCTCCTGAAGACCAAGACCGGTAAGGCGACCCGAGCTATCTCCGACAATCCAGATCTAGCTGCAGCTTCGGGTATTGACGTCGACAAGGTGATTCGCACAGTTTGGATCATCTCTGGAGCACTCGCAGGTCTTGCAGGTGTGCTTTGGGCTTACTTCCGCCCGGGTATCAAGTGGGACATGGGTGCCCAGATTTTGCTATTGATTTTCGCAGCCGTCACCTTGGGTGGACTTGGCACTGCATTCGGAGCGCTAATCGGTTCGCTAGTGGTTGGCATCCTGGTTGAAACCAGCTCGCTGTTTATCCCTGCCGACCTCAAGTACGTCGGTGCACTGGTAGTTCTCATCGGAATCTTGCTGTTCAGGCCTCAAGGTTTGCTCGGCAAAAAACAGCGGATAGGTTAGGAGGTCGACCATGGACTGGGGATCAATTCTCAATAACACCCTCGCGGGCCTACTAACTCCAACCATTTTGGCGTTTGCTCTGGCAACCCTGGGTCTGGCTATGCACTTCGGTTTTGCCGGATTGTTGAACTTTGGTATCGCGGGCTTTATGGCCGTAGGTGCTTACGGATACGCGATCAGCGTGCTCACCTTCGGACTACCTTGGTGGGCCGGCATGATTATGGGTGTTGCCGCTTCCGTGGTGTTCGCGCTCATCATGGGTATTCCAACCCTGCGACTTCGCGGTGACTACCTGGCCATCGTGACCATCGCGGCAGCTGAAATTCTGCGTCTTTTGTTCCTAACCACAGCTTTTGAGCCGGTTACCGGAAGCGCCGACGGCCTATTCGGTTACAACAACTCCGGTGGCTTTGCTGACGCAAACCCATTCCCGCCCGGAGACTACGGCTGGGGTCCATGGACCTACAACGAGCAGACCCTGTGGATGCTGGTATTTGGTCTAATGGTGCTCGCTGTCGCAACCTTGTTGCTTTGGGCTCTGATGCGCTCCCCTTGGGGCCGCGTGGTAAAGGGCATCCGCGAGGATGAGGATGCGGTTCGCGCTTTGGGTAAGAACGTCTTTGCATACAAGATGCAGGCGCTAATCATCGGTGGTATCTTCGGCGCCCTCGGTGGCATCGTGCTGGCAACCAGCACCAACGTATCGCCTGGTGTCTATGTAACCTCGTTGACCTTCTTCCTTTGGACTGCACTGCTTCTTGGAGGCGCTGCAACAATCTTTGGTCCGGTTCTGGGTTCGATCATCTTCTGGGTGCTGCAGGCCTTCCTGACCAACATCTTGCCTGCCTTGGCAGAGTCCGGCATCCTGCCGGTATCTGGTATCCAGGCAGCCACCTTGCGCTACGTGCTGGTTGGTATCGGTTTGATGCTGATTGTGATCTACCGTCCGCAGGGTATTTTCGGAGACAAGAGGGAGATGACCTTTGTCAAGTAATTCAGAGAGCCAGAAGTCAACCGGACTACACATCGGAGTTGCAGCTCCAGGAGTGAAGAAGGTTGACCCGATTCTGGTCATCGACAGCGTGAAGAAGAGCTTCGGCGGACTAACCGCGGTAGATGTCGAGCACCTGGAGATTCCTCGCGGGGCAATCACCGCACTGATCGGCCCTAACGGTGCCGGTAAGACCACCCTGTTCAACCTGCTAACCGGTTTCGACAACCCTGACACTGGTGCCTGGTCTTTTGAGGGCAAGCAGTTGGCTGGCATTTCATCTTTCAAAGTCGCCAAGATGGGTCAGGTTAGAACCTTCCAACTCACCAAAGCGCTGAGCCTATTGACCGTGCTTGAGAACATGAAGCTCGGGGCTAAGAACCAGACCGGTGAGAAGCTGTTGAACTCGCTATTCCCATTCCTTTGGCGCAAGCAAGACAACGAGCTTGAGGTCAAGGCCATGGAGCTGCTCAGGCGATTCAAGCTGGATGCCAAGAAGGACGACTTCGCAGCATCACTATCCGGTGGTCAGCGCAAGCTTCTAGAAATGGCTCGTGCCCTAATGACCGATCCGGTGTTAGTTATGTTGGATGAGCCAATGGCAGGTGTGAACCCTGCTTTGACCCAGTCACTTCTTGAGCACGTGCTCAACCTCAAAAAGGAGGGCATGACCGTGCTCTTCGTTGAGCACGATATGCACATGGTTCGCCACATCGCCGACTGGGTGGTCGTAATGGCAGAAGGTAAGGTCGTGGCAGAAGGTGCCCCAGACACCGTTATGAAGGAACAGGCAGTTATCGATGCCTACCTCGGTGCCCACCAGGACACCGACCTCGGTGTTGTTACCGGTCGCATCAAAGTCATCAGCGAGGAAGGCAAGTAAATGACTCGCGTTGTAGAAGTTAAAGATCTAGTAGCCGGTTACCTACCGGGTGTAAACATCCTCAACAGCACGAACCTCTATGCCGACAAGGGTGAGCTAATCGGAATCATCGGCCCTAACGGTGCCGGTAAGTCCACCCTGCTGAAGGCAATCTTTGGTTTGGTAAAGGTTCGTGAGGGATCGATCACCCTAAACGGTGAGAACATCACCGGTCTCAAGCCAAACCAGCTGGTTTCAAAGGGTGTGGGCTTTATCCCGCAGAGCAACAACGTCTTCCCCTCCCTAACCATTGAAGAAAACCTGCAGATGGGCATCTTCCAGGAGCCTTCGAAATACAACGAGCGCTTGGAGTTCGTAGTTTCGATTTTTGAGGAGCTTGGTAAGCGTCTAAAGCAGCGTGCTGGTTCGCTTTCAGGTGGTGAGCGCCAGATGGTTGCCATGGGTCGCGCGCTAATGATGAACCCTGCTGTTCTTTTGCTCGATGAGCCTTCGGCAGGTTTGTCTCCAGTCCGCCAGGACGAGGCATTCCTTCGAGTCTCCGAGATCAACAAGGCTGGCGTGACCTGCATCATGGTTGAGCAGAACGCCCGCCGCTGCCTGCAGATCGCTGACCGTGCCTATGTATTGGATCAGGGCAAGGATGCAGTCGTAGGAACCGGCCGTGAGCTTCTAAATGACCCACAGGTCATTGGCCTCTACCTCGGAACTCTGGGTGCCTAAGAAGCCATCTCCTGGTCTCTGGCTGGCCGTTGGGGCTGGCGTAGGTGTCGCTGTTGGTGTTGCCATCAATAATGTCGCAATGTCTTTAGCGGTTGGCATTTCTTTAGGCGCTGTCTTGGACTTCTTCACCCGCAAGAAATAGAACTTAAGCAAAGAACCCCCCGGCCAATGGCCGGGGGGTTCTTTTTGGTAACTAGTTACTAGCCACGGATGGTGACTGGAACGTTGTTTCCGTCGAACTGCTGAATCAGGATGTTACCGTCGGTTGGGTCACCCAACTCGTTGAAGGTAACGTTGCCCGATGGGCCATCGTAGTCGGCGGTTCCGCCGGCGTTGATGATGTCAGCACACTCGGCGAAGCTGGTGCACTTCTGGCCGTTACCGGATCCACCGGAAACTTCCTGTAGCTTCACGGACATGTTTGCACCTTCGGTGCTACGTGCCTCAAGAGCTGCAAGAGCTAGAAGAACAACTGCGTCGTAGGACTCAGGACCGTAGGCGTTTAGCTCTAGAGGAGCGTTGCCCTCTGCCTGCCAGTTCTCGTCCATGCGCTTGATGAAGTCACCAATCTTGGACTCGTTTACACCTGGGTAGGTACCCTTAGCGCCCTCGAGGGTACCGGCTGGGAAGCCGTCCTTCTCAGGGGAGTAGTTGGTTAGGTTACCGTCAACGAAGTAAAGCTTGTTACCAGGGAACTGAGCTACTAGCTCAGGAACGATGGTACGAACCTCGTCGAAGGTGATCAGAACGATAGCGTCTGGTCCACCAGCAAGTGCTTCTGCAATCTGGCTGCTGAAGTTGGTGTCACCAGTGTTGTAGGTAGGTGCAGCTAGAACCTCGCCACCAGCAGCAGTGAATGCTGCGGTTACGAACTCAGCTAGACCGGTTCCGTAGGAGTCGTTCAGAACGATCATCGAGATCTTCTGGTGTCCGTCTTCTGCGATTAGGTTACCTAGCACCTCACCCTGAAGGACGTCAGATGGAGCGGTACGGAAGTACAGACCCTTGTCCTCGTAGGTGGTTAGTGCAGCCGAAGTGTTTGCAGGGGAGAACTGAATCACACACTCTGCAACCAAACGGTCGATGAACTGTAGGGAGGTACCGGACGATGCAGCACCAACAACAGCCTCAACACCTGCGTTTAGCAGACGTGGGATCTCGGTGTCGTATGCCTTGTTGTCGGTGTCACCAGAGTCACCCAAGGTGGCCTCGATGGTGATGCCCTTGCCGGCCTCGTTGATGTCCTTGATAGCTAGTGCAACACCAGCCTCTTCAGGTGGTCCTAGGAATGCGAGGTTACCGGTAAGAGGTAGAGCGGTTCCTAACTTTAGAGTTAGGTCGCCTTCCTGCTCTGGGCCAAGCTCACAACCGCCAGGAGTGGTGGTAGCAGCTGCGCTAGTCTCCGACTCGGTGGCTTCAGTCTCAGTGGAAGTCGCCGCACAACCCGCCAAAGCCGCTGCGCTAAGTGCAAATACACCTAGTACCGAAGCGGTCTTGAGGGCCAAGCGTGACTTGATGTTGATTTCAGTCATTCTTGCTCCTTGAATAGCAATTAGAGGGCAAGTGTGGGCAAACGCTCACACTGCTAGGCAAAAGCATACTGAAATTGCCCGATATCAAGTAGCAAAAGCTACGGAAAAGACGAGCCCGCGAGCACTAACTAATCGAATTCCGTAGATTAGTGTTGAATTTGCTTCTAAATCAGAAGCAATCGGACAAGTCCCTCTTCGAAATTGGTTGAATGTTCCGCCAAGTGAGCAGTGCGTAACAATTAGGTTTCAGCTAGCCCTGGTCAATTACAGGCATCGCACGGCGCTTGTTCCGGATCGCGTCAAAGGTGAGCACCGCAAGTGAAAGCCAAACCAAACCAAAGCCAACCCAACGAACCGCGGGCATTGGCTCGCCCAAAATAAAGAAGGCGGTTAGAAATTGCAGCACCGGAGTCATGTATTGGATAAAGCCAATTGTGGACAGTGGAATCCTCGATGCTGCGGCACCAAACAAGATCAGCGGCACCGCGGTGAGGATTCCAAAGCCGATCAGCACAAATGCGTTGCTCGGAGAATCCAAAAGCGTGATGTGCTCACTGGATGCAACGAACGCCAGCTGGGCAAGGGCAATTGGAATGACCAGCAAAGACTCCAGGGCGAAGGACTGAGTGGCTTGAATCTTGCCGCCAACCTTGTTTTTCGATAGCGAGTAAATTGCAAAACTGAAAGCCAAGATCAATGCAATCCAAGGTGGTCGGCCATAGTCCAAGGTCAAGACTGCAACCGCAACCAAGCCAATCGCAAGCGCGATCCACTGCGGGGTCCTAAGACGCTCTCCTAAAAACACCACTGCGAACAAGATCGTGATCAGTGGGTTTATGAAGTAGCCAAGCGAAGACTCAATGGTGTTTCCGGTTGCAACCGCAACCACGTAAGTCTCCCAGTTGATGAAGATAAAAATTGAGGCGACTGCCAGCCACTTGAGTTTCTTGGGAGATTTCAGAAGCTCGACAATCTTTCCCCAACCGCGGATTACTGTGAGCACCACGGCTGCGAACAGGAATCCAAAAACCACTCGCCAAACCACTACCTCGAGCGGGTTGGCAAAGTTAGTTGCGGTAATAATCAGCGGGAATGATCCCCAGATCAGATATGCGCTTACGCCCAGCAGCAAACCGGTGGAGTGGCTCGAACGTGTCTTCACCCCCAAAGCCTAAGGGTTAAACGAAAACGACCCAGGTTTCCCTGGGTCGTCCTCTAAATGATTTAGCGCTCGATGATCGCTAGTACGTCGCGGGCAGAAAGTACTAGGTACTCCTTGCCGTCGTACTTTAGCTCGGTGCCGCCGTACTTCGAGAAGATAACGCGGTCACCGACCTTTACGTCAACTGGGATGCGGTCACCCTCGTCGCTGAAGCGACCTGGACCTACCGCGACAACCTCAGCCTCCTGAGGCTTCTCCTTTGCGGTGTCTGGAATAACCAGACCGGATGCGGTTACCTGCTCTGCCTCAATTGGCTGAACAACAATGCGATCTTCGAGTGGCTTGATAGAAACCGACACTTTGACCTCTTCTTTTCTTAAGATTTGTGATTTAGCAGACTCGGTGTTTGAGTGCTAATAAAACTTTACGGCGAAATTAGCACTCAGTCAAGGTGAGTGCTAGTAGCAGGACCGATAGCCTTGAACCATGAATCATCTGCTGACCGCCGAGGCACTGCGCCTTTTGGACGAGGTTGGCGAGATTGATTCCAAAGCCGATGTGCTCTCAATCATCACCAAACTTCGAAAAGCCGGCCATCCGGCACTATTGGTCACCGAGGTCATCACCCAGGCCAGGCTAAGAACCAGAGCAAAGACAAAATTTGGAGACTTTGCAAAGAACCTGCTCTTCACCGAGGCGGGATTAGAGCAGGCCACAAGGCTGCAGGTTGCAGCAATGCATGCCGAGAGGTTCAAAGAAAACGGCTTCACCAACATCGCGGACTTAGGTTCCGGCATTGGCGCCGACTCATTGGCCTTTGCGGCGCTAGGGCTGTCTGTTACCGCCGTCGAGCAAGATTCTGACACGGCAGCCTTGGCCGCCTACAACCTGGCGGCTTTCCCCGATGCCAAGGTGGTGGTGGCAGATGCCACAACATTCGACACCTCAGGTTTTGATGCCCTCTGGCTTGATCCGGCAAGACGTGACCTGGAGCGAAAAGCCGCCAAGCACATCACGCTCTCACCAGCTGATTTCAGCCCGGATTTGGATTGGTGCTATGCGCAACCTAAGCCCAAGGGCATAAAACTTGGGCCGGCATTCCCACTGGATCTAATTCCCGACGGTGTTGAAGCTCAATGGGTCTCACACCAGGGTGATCTAGTCGAGCTATCCCTTTGGTTCGAAGGGCTAAGCGCAAGGGTTGGGCGCTCTGCTCTAATGATGCGAGATGGTAAGCGCTACCTCTTTGAAGGAGCGGGCCAGGAGCGGGCCGAAACCGCTGAATTAGGGCAATTCCTCTACGAGCCGGACAACTCGCTGATCCGTTCCCAGCTGATGGGCGAATTTGCCAACCAGCAAAACCTGACAACGGTTTCAGATGGGATTGCATATCTCACTAGCGACAACTTGACTCAATCACCTTGGCTAAAGGCCTACGAACTGGTCGAGAACCTGCCGCTCGATGAGGGAGCAATTCGCAAAGCCCTTGCCGCAAGAGGAATTGGAAAGCTTGAAATCAAAAAACGCGGGGTCGATATCACACCCGAGCAACTGCGTCCAAAACTTAAGTTAAAGGGAGAAGGCGCCGCCTCCTTGATTCTCACCAAGGTAGGCGACGCCCGTCGAGCTCTTATCGTTCAACCGATTCGCGTTTAGCGGTCACCGAAGTGCATGCCGCCCATTCCACGCTCGAATTCATAGAAATCTGGACCCATGTGATCGAGTCCGAATCCACCCGAGAATAGGAACACCTGGGCAATTACCCCGAGGATTCCGAAAAGAATCCAGCCGGCTAGGTGGATGTAACCGAGTACAACTCCGGTTAGCGCCAATGCTCGACCAGCCTCTGCGGTTTGCTTGATTTGCTTGAGAGCGATGTGACCGGTGATTACCGCTACCAGCGCACCCACAACGCTAACTGCGCTTGCCAGTGAGACGACTGAAAGGGTGTTGAGCGACGCCCAGTCAAACTTCTTGTTCCCTGCCGGCGCTGCAGCAACAACTTCCTCGGCAACTGCCTGAGGTTCTGATTTCTTTTCTGCCATCTATTTCCTTTGGTTGGTAGAGCCAAAGACTGGCAGGTCATTGTGATAGAACGCTGGGGGGAAGCTGGGAGCTTCTAGGGAGTCTGAACCTGGGTGACTTCGAGCGTGGATTCAGAACCAAAGCCCATTCCAGATGGTTCACGGCCGGCCATTACCAGCTGCGAACCAAGGGCTGCGATCATTGCACCGTTATCGGTGCAGAGCTGGAATCTTGGAATTCGAAGTTCGATGCCGTTGGCGTCACAGCGCTTTTGTGCTTCTTCGCGAAGCCTGGCATTCGCCACAACGCCGCCACCCAAGAGCAGTCGATTCACCCCAAAGTCTTTGCAGGCGTTGATCGCCTTGGTGAGTAGCACATCAACCACGGCCTCACGGAAGCTGGCCGCCACATCTGCCTTAGAGAACTCTTCCCCGGCATCCTGAGCCTTCTCGACATGTCTTGCGACCGCAGTCTTGAGACCCGAGAACGAGAAGTCATAGCGATGCTTCTCCATATCCTTTGGAAGGGTAAGTCCCCTTGGGAAACGAATGTTTGCAGTCCCAACGGCAGCCAACTTATCGATTTGCGGACCTCCCGGATATGGCAAACCCAATACCCTAGCCACTTTGTCGAATGCCTCCCCGGCAGCATCGTCGATGGTCTCCCCCAAAAGCTCAACGTCGTTGAGTAGCTGTCTAACCAGAAGCAGGGAGGTGTGCCCGCCGGATACCAGTAGCGCGATGGTTGGTAGCTCAACCGCACCACGCTCTAGAACATCTGCGCCGACATGTCCGACCAGGTGATTTACGGCATAGAGCGGCTTGTTGTGGGCTAAGGCAAGGCCCTTGGCTGCACCGATTCCAACCATCAGTGCGCCGGCTAACCCTGGACCATTGGCAACCGCAATTGCATCGATATCGGTCATGGAAAGCTTGGCCTCTGCGAGGGCTTTTTCTAGCGTTGGTCTAATGGCCTCAAGGTGCGCTCTCGCGGCAACCTCTGGAACCACGCCACCATATTTGGAGTGCTCATCCATTGAGCTGTGAAGTGCGTTAGCCAGCAGTCGGTTTCCCTGCACAATGCCAACTCCGGTTTCATCGCAGGTGGATTCGATGCCGAGCACGATTGGCTGCCTGATCGCAAGGCGCATGATCAGTGCGTCAACTCCGGCAGGTTGGTAGTAACGCTTTCGAAGATCAATCTGAACAAAACCTAAATCTAGGTAAAGCGCGATCGCCGCTTGATTGTCTGCCCTGACCTCGAGCATCAGCTGCTCAGAACCGAGCTGCCCAGCCTTTTCGATCAGGTGCTGCATGAGCTTGCGACCAAGCCCTTGGCCACGCTTGTCTGCGGCGATGCCAATGGTTTGGATATCGGAACTAAAGGAACCATCAGGTGTTGAGAGCCCGGCATAACCGATTAATTCAGTATCAAAGATCCCTAGGTAATAGGTGTGACTAGCGTCAAGCTCGGCAGCCATGCTGGCCGAGGACCACGCGTCATCGGGAAATAGTTTTTGCTCTAAATCCATCACGGTCGTGAGGTGCTCTTTGCCAAGTTGCAAAAACTCCATTAGCCAGTCACCCGCTTTCCAGCTGACGGGGCGACATCTGGTGATCTCAAATAAAGAGCTGACGAGTCGCTGAGATCGATGCCGGACGCCTGGGCCCAGAGTGCATACCTTCCAACTAGCTCCGCATTGCATTTGCCTTCGACCTGAGCAAAGCCTCCAAATTTGCCAAGCTCTTCGGGCTTAAGCACGGCCGGCCCAAAGACTCGTTTGCCTTGGTCGTAGGTAGCGACAAAAAGCTCTTTACGTTTGGCATCAGAGGACACCAAAATCTTGGCTTGCCCGTGGGAAAGTGCGACTGCATCTAGGTTCATGATCGAATGCAGTGGAATGCCCAGTGCCATGGCAAAGGAGGCCCCGGCCGCCATTCCAACTCGAAGTCCGGTATAGGGAGCTGGTCCCCGACCAATCGCGACCGCAGTTACTTCGCTGGCTGTGATGCCAGCGTTCGCCATAACCTCTGCAATCGCGTTGCCGATGTTTTCAGCGTGACCAAACGGGTCGTCGTGTTCGACAAAACCTAGAAGTTTCTCCCCGTCGAAGACTGCAGTCGATGTGCCAGCCGAGGTATCAATTGCTAATAGCAATTTCCACCCCTTCCCAACGCTTGCCCACTCCGGAAATGTTCACCAGGCGAGATTCATCCTCGGACTCACGATTTATGTCGACCTGCAAAAAGTGGTCAGCAATGCCATCGACGTAGTCCCTAGCCCATTCGACCACAACAATTGAATTAGCAAAATCGATATCCAGATCATCCAGCTCAACCGCTGAATTCAAGCGGTAGGCATCAACGTGAACCAGCTTTGGTCCAACCGCAGTTCTGTGAGTTCTTGCCAAAACAAAGGTTGGCGACTGCACGGTTCCTTGAGCCCCAAGGCCCTCCCCGATTCCTCGGGTCAGGGTTGTTTTACCAGCACCCAAAGGGCCATTTAGCAACAGCAAATCACCGGCACGAAGAGCTTTGGCTATTGCTAGTCCAAGCAGGTGCATGTGATCTGGGTCTTGGATTCTAAATTCCATACCTAGAGGTAAACCCTCTTTGCTCTTCCGCCAATCCGAGTAACAATCTCATAGTTGATTGTGCCGGCGGATGCACCTAGGTCTTCAGCCGATGGCTCACCCTTCGCAGGATCTCCAAAGATGACAACCTCGCTGCCAAGGGGCACCTCGTGGTCGCCAATATCGACCACGAACTGATCCATCGCCACCCTGCCTGAAACCTCAAACTGCTTGCCCGCAATTAGAACCTTTGCTCCAACTGCAATTCTTGGCATTCCTTCGGAATAGCCAAATGGCACCAGCGCCAAATTGGTTTCTTGAGCGGTGCGATAACGGTATCCGTAGGAAACGCCCTGCCCAGCCGGCACTCGCTTTAGATTTACCACCTCAGACACAGCTCGCATTGCAGGTTGCAGCTGATACTGCGAGTATTCGCGGTCTTCCCATGGGTTAAGACCGTAAATCCCAATGCCAGCGCGCACCATTTCGTATCTCATACTCGGGTAGCTAAGCGCTCCTGCGGTTGCGGCCAAATGACGCTGCGATATCTTGACTCCGGAAGCCAGTGCCAGAGTTTCCGCTTCCAAAAACAGCTGCTCCTGCCCTAGGTCTTCCTCCTCCGAGGTGTTGGCCAGGTGAGAGAACAGGCCGATGGTCTTGCCGGAGAGTTTCTCAAAGACCTCAGCCCACTGAGTCTTGGCAAAACCAGCACGCCCCAGACCGGTGTCAACCTTAATGTGGATGGTTTTGACATTGGCTGCAAGCGCCGCTTCCAAAACTACGAAGTTCGATATTCCCAGCTCAATGTTCTGCTCGGCAGCCATTTGAAAATCATCGTCAGCACTGAGGATCCAGCACATCAAGCGAGACTTGATACCTGCTGCGCGCAGCGCGATTGCCTCGTCTAAGTCAGCAACCCCGAGTGCATCGACTGCGATGTCTTCGAGAGCTTGCGCAACCTCGTGCATGCCGTGACCATAGCCGTTGGCCTTTACAACAGCCATAACCTCACTGGGCGCAACAAGTGCCTTGAGCGTTCGATAGTTGTTCTGAATCTTGGCTAGGTCGACTTGAATTTCGCGCATCTAGTTAGCCTCCAACACAACAAAGGCAGACGCAAGTTCTTGCTCATGCGTTAGTGAAAGCTGGATGGCTGTAATGCCTAGAGTTTCCACTCGCTGCTTAGTAAGACCATGCAGTTGAATGCTTGGTTTACCCAAATCATCTTTCACGATCTCAATTTCAGACCAGCTCAAAAGTTTTGGGTCACCGATTGCTTTGGCAAGGGCCTCTTTGGCAGCAAACCTGGCAGCCAGGGATGCATTGGCAAGTGAATACTCGTTTGGGTGAAACAGACGCTCCTTGAGATTAGGAGTCCGCGCCAACGAATCGGCAATGCGCACCACTGAGCAAAGGTCAGTGCCGACCCCGTAGATCACTTATTCGACCGTAACGCTCTTTGCCAAGTTTCTTGGCTGGTCAACATCCAGACCCTTGGCTGAAGCAAGTTCGAGCGCGAAGGTCTGCAAAGGAATCACTGAGAGCACAGCTGCCATCATCGGGTGAGAGGCAGGGATGCTAAACACTTCATCGGCAAACTGAGCGACTAGCTGATCGCCAGCCTCGGCGATTGCAATCACCTTTGCGCCTCTAGCTTTAATCTCCTGGATATTCGAGATCACCTTCGGGTGCAGAGAGTCTTCGCCCTTTGGCGATGGCACCACAACAATCACTGGCTGGCCAGCTTCGATAAGCGCAATTGGACCGTGCTTGAGTTCTCCGGCTGCAAAACCCTCGGCATGGATATAGGCCAGCTCCTTGAGCTTTAGCGCACCCTCCATTGCAATTGGGTAGCCAACGTTGCGGCCCAAGAAAAGCACCGATTTGGCATGGGAGTACTCGCGACCCAGGTTGCGCATGCGATCTAGTGACTCGAGCACGTTCTTGACCTGACGTGGAAGTTTTAGAAGTTCTTTGCCCAGGTCTGTAAGTTGTGCTTCCGGCAGCGCCTTTCGCAACCAGCCAAGTGAAAGTGCAACTAGCAAGCCAGCAGTGATCTGCGCCGTGAAGGCCTTGGTGGATGCTACGGCAACCTCAGGACCTGCGTGGGTGTAGATGGTTGCATCAGATTCACGCGCGAGAGTTGCACCCTGGGTGTTGCAGATGCTTAGAACTTTGGCACCCTGCTCCTTGGCGTAGCGAATTGCCATCAGAGTGTCCATGGTTTCGCCGGACTGGCTAATTGCCAAAATCAAAGTGTTTTCATCAATGACTGGATCGCGGTATCTGAATTCGTGAGCTAGCTCAACGCTCACTGGAATCTTGGCCCACTTCTCAATTGCGTACTTAGCCACTTCACCGGCATAGGCGGCGGTGCCGCAGGCGGTGATGATGATGCGAGTTACCTCGGAGAGTTTTTCCAGCCCCGCAAATTCATCGAGCTTTACTCGGCCATCAGAATCCAAACGCCCCATCAGGGTGTCGCCAACCGCCTGCGGTTGGTCGGCAATCTCTTTGGCCATAAACGATGGCCAACCGCCCTTAGATGCGCTGGTGGCATCCCAATCGACAGTGAATTCGTCTAACTCAACGCTCTCACCATGGAAAGTCGAAATCTTTACCGAGTCGCTTCTGAGTTCAACGATCTGGTCCTGACCTACCGAGACAGCGCGCTTGGTGTGTTCAACAAAAGCTGCGACATCGCTACCGAGGAAGTTTTCGTTATCGCCCAATCCAATAACCAGCGGAGAGTTTCTGCGAGCGGCAAGGATCAGGTCCTGGTAATCCTCGTGGATGCAGAGCAGTGTGAAAGCGCCGTGCAGTCGGTTTACCACCGAAACAAATGCCGCTTTCAGATCCTTGGTTTCGTCATATGCGCGCGCCACCAAGTGAGCTGCTACCTCAGAGTCGGTCTCAGAGGAAAAATTCACACCCTGGGCCAAAAGCTCAGCCTTTAGCTCGGAGAAGTTTTCGATGATTCCGTTGTGAATAAGGGAAAGCTTTAGGCCATCGCCACCAAGGTGCGGGTGGGCATTGCCATCGGTAGGAGCCCCGTGAGTCGCCCAACGAGTGTGGCCGATACCGATGTGTGCATCTTCCAGCGGCGACTCATTTAGGTAGTCAACCAATACCTGCAACTTGCCAGCGCGCTTACGCGTCTGCAGACCCAAATCTGGGTCAATTACAGAAATACCAGCAGAGTCATAGCCTCGATATTCAAGGCGCTTGAGGCCTCCAAGAAGTACATCGAGTGTTGACCCCGGCCCTACATAACCGACGATTCCACACATGACCACTAATCTACGGCAGAATAGCCAATTATGAGCGCAGCACAGGTCCTTGGGGAGCTTTCTCCATACCTCGCAATTGAGCGAGCAGACTGGGCTGAACTTGGCAAAAATACTCAGTTGCCGCTCACCGAAAAAGAGCTTACAAACCTCAAGAGCCTCGGCGATTTTCTGGACATGAAGGAAGTGGAAGAGGTTTACCTACCGGTTTCCCACCTGCTCTCACTGCACGCCAACCAAACACAAAAACTTCACTCCGCAGCATCAGATTTTATGGGCGAGAGATCCGCTAAAACTCCCTTCATTATTGGCATCGCAGGTTCGGTAGCGGTTGGTAAATCCACAGTCGCAAGGCTCCTAAAGGAGCTCATGTCGCGCTGGGAGGGAACCCCAAGCGTTGAACTGGTAACCACCGACGGCTTCCTATATCCAAATGCTGAGCTTGAACGGCGAGGGATTTTGGATCGCAAAGGTTTCCCGGAGAGCTACGACCGCAAGCGTCTTCTAAAGTTTGTAAGCGATGTGAAATCCGGAGTCGAGAGCGTAACCGCGCCGGTTTACTCCCACCTGTCATACGACATTGTCGAAGGTGAGTTTGAAGAGGTAAGAACACCGGATGTTTTGATTCTCGAGGGTCTAAATGTTTTGCAGCCACCGGCAATCGGCCAGGAGTTGGCGCTTAGTGATTTCTTTGATTTCACGATCTACATCGATGCGAATCCTAAGACCATTGAGAAGTGGTACCTGTCGCGCTTTTTGCAGCTTTGGACCAGCGCCTTTACCAACCCACGCTCCTACTTTCACCAGCTAACCAAAGAGTTAAACCTGGATGAGGCAACCGAGCGAGCAAAGGGTTTTTGGGAGGACATTAACCTCCCGAATTTGCGCGAGAACATTGAGCCAACTAGATCACGCGCGAAGTTAGTGATGCAAAAGGGCGATGAACACCGCGTCCAGCAGGTATTACTTAGGAAGATATAGCGCTTCAACAAAACTAATCTGCATCGAATCGATGCACTTTGGCAGGGTTTCTACCGCTTTAGCACGCTGAGGTGATTCGTTGTATTGCTCTTGGATTTTCAAGAAGTTCTCTTCATCACCATCAAGCGATACGCACCAAATAAACTCGCTAGCCTCACGATCAATTAACTGAAATTCGACTCGGAAGCCAAAACCTTCCCGGACTGGAATCAAGGTGCTATTTAGCCAACTGGCGAATTCAGGAAGTTTGCCGTCCGCAATTTTGTAGCGACGGAGCTGGTGGGTGCGCACTAAAGCCCGAGCCTGCGCTCAACAGCAAGCGCGATTCTCTCGGCCCAGCTCTGCGCGGTGCCCTGATCTTGAGCCTCCACCATCACGCGAACCAAGGACTCCGTGCCAGATGCACGAAGTAGCACTCGTCCGTTGTCACCAAGCTCAGCCTCTGCGGCTGCAACCAACTGCTTTAGCTCTTCGTCGGTGCTCAACTTGGTCTTGTCTACCCCTGGGACATTGATCAAAACCTGTGGGAAATTAGGCATAACTGCAGCTAGCTCACGCAGGGATTGCCCAGAGGATGCAACCTTGGCCGCGATGTGCAATCCGGTTAGCACGCCATCGCCGGTGGTTGCGTATTGCGCAAATATCACGTGCCCGGACTGCTCGCCACCTAGTGAGTAGCCGCCCTCGCGCATTGCCTCGAGAACGTAGCGATCGCCAACATTGGTCTCGACGATATCGATTCCAGCGCCACGCATTGCAACCTTTAGGCCCAGGTTAGACATGACCGTGGTGACCAGGGTGTTTCTAGCGAGGCTTCCGGTTTCGCGAAGTGCCAAAGCCAAAATGGTCATCAGGTGATCGCCATCCACAATTGCGCCGGTGTGGTCAACCGCTAGGCAGCGATCAGCATCACCATCGTGAGCGATACCTAGGTCAGCCTTGTGGCTGATAACTGCAGCCTGCAGCGCGGAGAGGTGGGTGGAGCCGTATCCAGAGTTGATGTTGTTACCATCCGGATCGGCGCCGATAACGATTACCTTGGCTCCGGCATCGGAGAAAATCTGCGGAGATATAGCGCTCGCTGCACCGTGAGCGCAGTCCAGCACAATCTTCAAGCCGTCAAGGCGATTCGGTAGCGTGCCAAGCAGGTGAATGATGTAGCGGTCTTCGGCGTCTGAGAACCTGGTCACTCGACCAACTTCAGATCCGATTGGGGTCAGGGCCTGACCCATGGCTTCGGCAATTTTGTCTTCGGTGGCATCTGCCAACTTGTGACCACCGCGAGCAAAGAACTTAATTCCGTTGTCCGGTGCAGAGTTGTGACTGGCCGAAATCATGACACCAAAATCGGCACCAATGTCTGCTGTTAGATAAGCCGCTGCCGGGGTTGGAACTACTCCCGCGTCAAAGACGTCAACGCCGGATGAGGCTAGTCCTGCTGCGACGGCAGCTGAAATAAAGTCACTTGAAATTCTTGGGTCGTGGGCAATAACGGCTCTTGGGCGATCGCCGCGCTTTCTGGCGTCTGCACCCAAAACCAAGGCAGCAGCCTGCGCCAAACGTAGGGTGAATTCTGCCGTGATTTCTTTGTTCGCGGTTCCGCGAACACCGTCAGTGCCAAATAGCCTGCCCATGGCAGAAGCGTATCTTTAGCGCTTTGAGAACTGAGAAGCTTTGCGGGCCTTCTTCAAACCGGCCTTCTTGCTCTCAATGATTCGAGAGTCACGGCGGAGGAAGCCAGCCTTCTTCAAAGCAGCGCGGTTGTTGTCGGTGTCAATCTCGTTCAGTGCACGAGAGATGCCTAGACGAAGGGCTCCAGCCTGACCAGCAATACCGCCACCATCGATGCGAGAGATGACGTCGTATGCGCCCTGTAGCTCTAGCACCTTGAATGGGTCGGTGATTAGCTGCTGGTGCAGCTTGTTTGGGAAGTAGTCCTCTAGGGTGCGACCGTTTACGGTGATCGTGCCGGTACCTGGGATTAGGCGAACGCGAGCAACTGCCTCCTTGCGACGGCCAGTGCCAGCGCCATTCTGAGTCAGGTTGCCACGAGAGCGCACAGGCTTCTCAGGAGCACTCTCGGTGGTGTAAGAGGTCTCTACTACTGCCTCTTCTGCAACTTCTGCGACGATCTTCTCAGCCAATTGGTATTCCTTACTGGGCAATCTGGTCAATGACGAATGGCTTTGGCTGCTGTGCAACGTGTGGGTGGACAGCGCCCTTATAAACCTTTAGCTTGGAGAGCTGCTGGTCGCCAAGGGTGTTCTTTGGCAACATGCCGCGGATCGCCTTCTCAACTGCGCGCTCTGGGTTCTTCTCCAAAAGCTCAGAGTAAGTGGTAGCGGTTAGACCACCTGGGTAACCAGAGTGACGGTAAGCCTTCTTCTGGGCCAACTTAGAACCGGTTAGTGCAACCTTCTCTGCGTTGATGATGATGACGAAGTCACCATTGTCCATGTGAGCAGCAAAGGTTGGCTTGTGCTTTCCGCGCAGCAAAACTGCGGCGTGAGAAGCTAGGCGACCCAAAACCACGTCTGTGGCGTCAATGATGAACCACTCGTGGGACAGCTCGCTGGCCTTTGGCGAATAAGTACGCACGCTAAATTACCTCTTAGTTTCTTATGTGTGATTCCGCATCAGTATCGCGGTTTCAAACCCTTTCGGCAGAGCCGAACCAAGGGCTAATTCTAGGGGACTAATTAGCCTTAGGTCAAACAGATATTTCCTCTGCAGTGCGCCTTCTTCTGGCGCGCTGAGCCTGTTCGCCCAATTTCTCATCGCTTGGGTAAGAAATTGCGTCCAAAGTTAGCCCCCTAGGGGCGATTACCTTGACTTTTGCCCCTCGAACCTTGGACTCCTGCATGGCTTTGAGATCAGCCAGGCTATGGCGCTTTTCCCCCACTGCTATCAAGGATCCGACGATGGCCCTGACCATGTTGTGGCAGAAAGCATCCGCTTCCAAAAAGACTTCGATAGCGTTATCCGGAAGTCTTGTGACACTCAGGGTTCGCAGGTCTCGAATAGTGGTTGCACCCTCGCGAGGTTTGCAAAAGGCCCCAAAATCCCGAAGACCTAACAATAATTTGGTGCCCTGCTGCATCAAATCGACATCGAGCTCTTTTTTCACGCTCAAGGCATATCTCGCGCGCTTTGGATTTGGCTTGCAAGCTCCGTCGGTAATCAAATACTTGTAGCTGCGACCAATCGCCGAGAATCTTGCATCAAAGCCATCGGCAGCAGGCGCGATGCTGTGAATCGCAATGTCCGCTGGAAGCAGGTTGTTTAGTCTTCTTGCGCTAAGCGGGGTTCTTCCCAGGCGCTTTTTCTGCTCAGGTGAGAGGTCAAAGTGGCAAACCTGGTGATCTGCGTGGACACCGGCATCGGTGCGACCTGCGATACGCATCCCAAAATCGTTTTCGGTTGGACCGAAAATCTGCTCCAGCACCTTTAGCAAATCGCCCTGGACGGTTCGAAGCCTTGGCTGTTTTGCCCAACCGTTAAAGTCAGTGCCGTCGTAGGCGAAGTCAACCCGGAAACGAGAAAACCCGCTAGCAAGACCAGCGGGTTCACTCATTTGCAATTCCTTATTCAGCGGTGGTTGCGTCTGCCTCTGCGGCAGGTGCCTCAGCCTCTGCTGCAGGGGCCTCTTCGACTACCTCTGCTGCAGGTGCTTCAACCTCTGCGGCTGGAGCCTCTGCCTCTGCTGGGGCCTCTTCGACTACCTCTGCGGCAGCCGATTCGGTCTCTACGGCTGCTGGCGCCTCGGTCTCTACGGCTGGGGTCTCGGCCTCAGCTGTAGCTTCCTCGACAACCTCGTCTGCCACAACAGCTGCTGCTGCGGTGGTGACGATGTTGTTAGTTAGCTTGACCTTGTTGGACTTTGGCTTTGGGTTTACAGCCTCTAGCACTAGCTCAATAACTGCCATAGGAGCGTTGTCGCCCTTACGGTAGCCAAGCTTGGTGATGCGGGTGTAGCCGCCCTGGCGGTCTGCCACTAGCGGTGCAATTTCAACGAATAGCTCGTGAACGACACCCTTGTCTAGGATCTGCTGCATTACGCGGCGACGGGCGTGTAGGTCACCGCGCTTGGCGAAAGACACTAGGCGCTCGGCAATTGGACGAAGGCGCTTGGCCTTGGTCTCAGTTGTCACAATGCGCTTGTGCTTGAACAGCGAGGTTGCCATGTTGTTGAGCATCAGACGCTCGTGGGCTGGACCGCCTCCGAGGCGTGGGCCCTTAGTTGGGGTTGGCATTTCTTTCTCCTTGAGTTTCTAAGCGTTTAGATCTGGTCGTCGTCGAAGCCGCCACCGAAGTAGGCGCTGTCGAATCCTGGAACTGCGTCCTTGAAGCGAAGGCCAAGAGAAGCAAGCTTCTCGCGAACCTCGTCAACAGACTTGGAACCAAAGTTGCGAATGTTCATCAACTGGTCTTCGCTCAGAGCGATTAGCTCTGAAACGGTGTTGATGCCCTCGCGCTTTAGGCAGTTGTAAGAACGAACGGTTAGGTCCAGGTCCTCGATTGGAGTTGATAGCTCGTTAGAAGCTGCAACCTCAACCGGTGCTGGTCCAATCTCGATACCCTCGGCCTCGGCGTTTAGCTCCTTGGCTAGGCCAAATAGCTCAACCAGGGTGGAACCAGCAGATGCAACTGCATCGCGAGGCTCAACCGAAGGCTTGGTCTCAACGTCAACAATTAGCTTGTCGAAGTTGGTGAACTCACCCGCACGAGTTGCCTCAACGCGGTAGGAAACCTTTAGAACCGGGCTGTAGATGGAGTCAACTGGGATTACGCCAGCCTCAGCATCTGCGTTGCGGTTCTGGGAAGCCTGAACATAGCCACGACCGCGCTCGATAACGAACTCGATCTCTAGCTTGCCCTTGGCGTTTAAGGTTCCGATTAGTAGCTCTGGGTTGTGCACCTCAACACCAGCAGGAACCTGGATGTCAGCTGCGGTAACAGGACCGGCAGCACTCTTGGTGAGGTGAGCAACAACTGGAGCGTCGTGCTCGGAGGAAACCACAAGGTTCTTGATGTTGAGGATTACCTCAACAACGTCTTCCTTGACACCTGGGATGGTGGAGAACTCGTGGCTAACGCCCTGAATACGGATGTTGGTCACTGCTGCACCTGGAATCGAAGAGAGCAGGGTGCGGCGTAGTGAGTTTCCAAGTGTGTAACCAAATCCTGGCTCCAATGGATCCAGGATGAAACGTGAACGGTTAGGACCTAGTACTTCTTCGTGAAGAGTTGGACGCTGTGCAATTAGCACTATTTGGTTCCTTTCATCTGAGTATCCGCTATTTGATACTCGTCTTTACACTCAGTGGCTTAGCTGAATGCTTTGAGTCTTTTGTTGTGCTGGTGAATCCGAAAAAGCTTTAGTTAGACGCGACGACGCTTTGGAGGGCGGCAACCGTTGTGAGCCTGTGGGGTCACATCGGAAATTGAGCCAACCTCTAGGCCTGCGGCCTGAAGCGAACGAATTGCAGTCTCACGACCAGAGCCTGGGCCCTTGACGAACACGTCAACCTTCTTTAGACCGTGCTCCTGCGCCTTGCGGGCTGCAGACTCGGCTGCCATCTGTGCGGCGAACGGGGTTGACTTACGAGAACCCTTGAAGCCCACGTCACCAGAAGACGACCAAGAGATAACTGCTCCGGTTGGGTCGGTGATGGTGATGATGGTGTTGTTGAAGGTCGAGCGGATGTGCGCCTGACCGGTTGGGATGTTCTTCTTATCCTTGCGACGTGGCTTGCGGGCCGCTGCGGATGCCTTAGGTGCTGCCATTTTTTATCTCCTAAATCCTTCGGCCGCTTTTAGCGGGCTGCCTTCTTCTTACCGGCGACAGTACGCTTTGGACCCTTGCGAGTACGAGCGTTTGTCTTGGTGCGCTGTCCGCGGACCGGAAGTCCCTTGCGGTGGCGAATTCCCTCATAGGAACCGATTTCAACCTTGCGGCGGATGTCCGCTGCAACGTCGCGTCGCAGGTCACCCTCAACCTTGTAGTTCTTCTCGATCTCGTCGCGAAGTGCAATCAACTGGTCGTCGGTTAGGTCCTTGACGCGAACCGACTCGTCGATCTTGGTGGTCTTTAGAATCTCGCTTGAGCGAGTACGGCCAACGCCGTAAATGTAGGTAAGGGAGATAACCACGCGCTTGTCGCGAGGGATATCTACTCCAGCAATACGTGCCATTTGGATTTTCTCCTGTTTGAAAGAAGGTCTTCGGCATCACCATCTCGATCTGGCGGATCGGGCCCCGGCCTTCTTTCCGGGGGTTAGCTTTACGCTTGGTGATTCCTTGAGTATTTAGTTGTGGGTTAGGGCAATTAGCCCTGGCGCTGCTTGTGACGAGGGTTTTCGCAAATAACCATCACGTTGCCGTGACGACGAATCACCTTGCACTTGTCGCAGATCTTCTTAACGCTCGGGTTAACCTTCATGCTCTTACTTTCTACTTGTAGCGGTAAATGATGCGGCCGCGAGTCAGGTCGTACGTGGACAGCTCTACGATCACGCGGTCTCCGGGGAGAATGCGGATGTAGTGCTGACGCATTTTGCCCGAGATGTGGGCGAGGACTATGTGTCCGTTGGTTAACTCCACACGAAACATTGCGTTCGGTAGAGCTTCAACAACCGATCCCTCGATCTCGATGACGCCGTCTTTGTTGGCCATGCACTCACTTATTCACTACTTTTGGTAGCGTCACAAACACGCAAAACCGCTCAAAATTCAGAATGATTTCACGTTAGAAACGCCGAGGACCAATCCTAGGGGGAAATTGGGGCGAATGCTAGTGGCTAATCCAAAGAAATTGGCGTAATCCCAAAGCTCTTAAGGCCCTCGACACCACCATCGGGTGCAGTCAGCACCCAAATACCCTTCGAGTGCACCGCAATCGAGTGCTCCCAGTGCGCGCCATCACCGCTGTCTTTGGTTACTACGGTCCAGTCGTCCTCGTGAATAAAGGTCTTTTGATCTCCAGAGGTGATCATTGGCTCGATGGCAACACATAGGCCAGGTTCAACCTTCGGGCCAGCATCGCGGACCGCGTAGTTGAAAACGGCTGGGTCTTCGTGCATTGAGCGACCAATGCCGTGACCTACGTACTGCTCTAGAATCCCCCACTTGCCCCGCTGGGCGATGTAATGCTCAATTGCAACGCCAACCTCATTGAGGCGCTTAGCCCCTGCCAGTGCAGCGATACCGGCCCAAAGGGAGCCTTCGCAGACATCGGACTGCAGCTGACGCTGCTTGGTTAGGTCGCTGTCCAAACCTGGAACCACCATTGAGAAGGCGCTATCGCCATTCCAGCCATCAACCTCAGCACCGCAGTCAATCGAGACAAGGTCTCCAGCTTCGAGAACCCGGTTGGAAGGAATTCCGTGCACAACCTCAGAATTCACGCTCGCGCAAATGGTGTGGTGGTAACCGGGGACCAATTGGAAATTAGGGCGTCCACCGCCATCGCGAATCGTTTTCTCCGCGATTTGATCAAGCTCCAAGGTTGTGACACCCGGGCGAATTGCAGCGCGAACGTTCTCTAAAGCCTTTGCCGTCAATAGACCAGCAACCCGCATTTTGCGGATTTGATCATTGGTTTTGATTTCGTACTTTTTACGCATCTTTGGTTAGCCCGCGAGCATCAAGTGCCTCAACGATGCGTGCGGTTACATCTGCAATCTCACCTAGGCCATCGATCATGGCAACCAGGCCGCGAGCGGCATAGACATCGATAAGTGGTGCGGTCTGAGACTCGTAAACCTCAAGGCGACGACGAATAACATCCGGGGTGTCATCTGCACGGCCCTCAACCTCAGCTCGGTGAGCAAGGCGGCGAACCAACTCTTCGCTGTCGGCGGTTAGCTGCACGACAACATCTAGTCGCTTACCGGCATCGGAGAGAATGCTGTCTAGCTCGTGAACCTGGTCAATGGTGCGAGGGTAGCCATCAAGCAAAAAACCGCCGAGCGCATCATCGTGCGAAAGTCGATCGCGAACCAAGGAGTTGGTCAGTGAATCTGGCACATACTCGCCGCGGTCCATAAATCCTTTGGCTTCAACACCAAGCGGAGTCTGGTTCTTCACGTTGTAGCGAAAGATGTCTCCGGTTGAGATTGCGGGAATGCCAAAGTGCTGTGACAAAAGTGCGGCTTGGGTTCCCTTACCGGCACCTGGGGGGCCGATTAGTAGGAGACGCGTCACTTCAGTAGACCCTCGTAGTTACGCTGCTGCATCTGAGCGTTGATCTGCTTGACGGTTTCCAGACCAACACCAACGATGATCAAGATTGAGGTACCACCGAATGGGAAGTTCTGGTTGGTTCCAATTGCGGTGAACGCAACTAGCGGAATCAACGCGATCAAACCTAGGTATATAGCACCCGGGAAGGTGATGCGGCTGATTACGTACTCGAGGTACTCGGTGGTCGGACGACCGGCACGAATACCAGGGATAAATCCACCGTACTTCTTCATGTTGTCGCTGATCTCCTCAGGGTTCAGGGTGATCGCTACGTAGAAGTAGGTAAAGCCAACAATCAGCGCGAAGTAGACCGCCATGTATAGCGGGTTCGAACCTGAGGTTAGGTAAGTCGAGATGAAGGTAACCCAAGGAGCTACCTGACCGGTGGTTGGGTCTGGCTGGCTGAACTGAGCTAGCAGAGCCGGTAGGTAAAGCATTGAGGAAGCGAAGATAACCGGGATAACACCGGCGGTGTTTACCTTGACCGGGATGTAGGTGGCCTGGCCACCGTATTCCTTGCGGCCAACCATACGCTTGGCGTACTGAACCGGAATACGACGCTGGGACTGCTCAACTAGCACAACCAGTGCGACCACTACGAAACCAACCGCCATAACAATCACGAAGATTTCGATGGAGCGGGTCTGCAGGATCTGAAGCAAGCTGGCAGGGAAGGTCGATGCGATCGAGGTGAAGATCAAGAGCGACATACCGTTACCGACACCGCGCTCGGTGATTAGCTCACCAATCCACATGATCAAACCGGTACCGGCGGTCATAACCATCACCATCAGGGTGATCGAAAGCGCATCGGTGTTTACCAAAATCGGAAGCGTACAGTCCGCACCGAATAGCGCTCCCTGGCGGGCAACCGCAATCAGGGTGGTGGCCTGCAATAGACCAAGCGCGATGGTTAGGTAGCGGGTGTACTGGGTTAGCTTCGCCTGACCCTGAGGACCCTCTTTGTAAAGGGTCTCAAAGCGCGGAATTACCACGCGAAGCAACTGGGTGATGATCGATGCGGTGATGTAAGGCATGATGCCGAGTGCAAAGATCGAAAGCTGTAGCAGCGCTCCACCGGAGAACAGGTTTACCAATTCGTAAAGACCTGAGGTGGACTGGCTCTGAGCCAAACACTGCTGGACGTTGGTGTAGTCAACGTTTGGTGCCGGGATGAAGGAACCTAAGCGGAAGATGGCCACCATGCCCAGGGTAAATGCAAGCTTGTTGCGCAAATCCGGGGTGCGGAATGCGCGTGCAATGGCCTGAAACATGGTGAACCTCTCCTAGCGAATCTTCTTAGGCGCTGATGCTGCCGCCGGCAGCTTCAATCTTGGTCTTTGCTGACGCAGAAACCTTGTCAACAGTGACCACAAGCTTAACCGAGACATCGCCGTTTCCAAGCACCTTTACAGGCTCGCCCTTGCGGACTGCACCCTTAGCTACTAGGTCGGTTACGGTCACGGCGCCACCCTTCGGGTAAAGCTCAGACAGCTTGTCTAGGTTTACCACCTGGTACTCAACGCGGAATGGGTTCTTGAAGCCGCGAAGCTTCGGGGTGCGCATAACGAGGTTAACGCCACCACCTTCGAAGCCCAAACGGGTAGTGGTGCGAGCACCGGTTCCCTTGGTACCGCGACCTGCGGTCTTACCCTTTGAACCCTCACCAAGACCCTTACGAGTCTTCTCCTTCTTGGCACCCTTTGCAGGGCGAAGGTGGTGAAGCTTCAGGATCTGGCTTCTCTCAGCCTTCTCCTCAGTCTTCTTTGCAGCTGGCTTCGCTGCGGCCTTTGGGGCAGCAACCTTCTCAGCAACTGGCTTTTCAGCAGCAGCCTTAGGAGCTGCAGCCTTTGGGGCTGCGGCCTTAGCGGCTGGAGCTTTGGCAGCAGCAGCCTTAGGGGCTGCCTTTGCTGCGGCTGGCTTTGCTGCGGTGGTCTTCGCTGCAGGCTTTGCAGCAGCCTTAGCGGCTGGCTTCTTCTCTTCAGCCATTAGTCGATCTCCTCAACCTTGACGAGGTGGGCAACGGTCATCACCAGACCGCGAACAGACTTGTTGTCTTCCTTCACGATGATGTCACCGATGCGCTTCAGACCCAGGGTGCGAAGTGAATCGCGCTGGTTCTGCTTGCCACCGTTTGAACTCTTTACTTGGGTAACCTTCAGACGCTTTGCCATTATTTGGCACCTGCCTTCTCAGTCTTAGCTGGTAGTAGGCGAGCCGGAGCTACCTCTGCCAATGACTTGCCACGACGGTCAGCAACTGCCTGCGGCTCTTCGAGCTGCTTTAGTGCTGCCACGGTGGCGTGAACGATGTTTAGGGTGTTTGACGATCCCAATGACTTGGAAAGTACGTCGTGAACACCGGCGCACTCCAGAACCGCACGAACTGGACCACCGGCGATAACACCGGTACCCTCAGCGGCTGGACGAAGTAGAACTACACCTGCGGCTGCCTCGCCCTGAACCGGGTGAGGAATGGTGGAGCCAGCGCGTGGGATGCGGAAGAAGTTCTTCTTCGCGTCCTCAACACCCTTGGCAATAGCTGCAGGAACTTCCTTAGCCTTGCCGTAGCCAACACCAACTAGACCCTCGCCATCGCCAACCACAACTAGTGCGGTGAATGCGAAGCGACGACCACCCTTGACCACCTTGGATACACGGTTGATGGTTACAACACGCTCCAAGAATGGGCTCTTGGTGTCCTCACGGTCACGACGCTCGGTCTTTGGTCCACGCTCACGTGAACCGCGACGCTGCTCGCGCTCGTTTGGATCAACGGTTGTGGCCTCTACGACCACGGTAGCTTCTGCCACGTCCATTTCCTTCTTCTCTTCGCTCACAGTGTCAATCCTGACTCGCGGGCTGCGGCAGCAATTGCTGCAACGCGACCTGCGTAGCGGTTACCGCCACGGTCGAATACCACCTCGGTGACACCGGCCTTCTTAGCGCGCTCAGCAATTAGCTTGCCAACCTCAGTCGCCTTGTCGGTCTTGGTGCCGTCAGCCTTACGTAGCTCAACTTCCATGGTGGAAGCCGAAGCTAGGGTGTGGCCCTTGGAGTCATCGACAACCTGGACGAACACGTGACGTGCCGAACGAGTTACGACCAGGCGAGGACGAGACTCAGTGCCCTCAATCTTCTTGCGCAGGCGGCCGTGACGCTTGTCACGGGCAGCTGACTTTGACTTAATAGCCATTCTTACTTACCAGCCTTTCCAGCCTTGCGACGTACCTTCTCGCCTTCGTAGCGAACACCCTTGCCCTTGTATGGCTCAGGCTTACGTAGCTTGCGAATGTTTGCGGCAACTTCTCCAACTGCCTGCTTTGAGGTTCCGGAGACGATGATCTTGGTGTTTCCCTCAACGGTCAGGGTGATACCTGCCGGTGGGGTAACGACAACCGGGTGGCTGAATCCCAAAGCAAGTTCGATATTCGAACCCTTAGCAGCAGCGCGGTAACCGGTACCAACGATGTCTAGTGCCTTAGAGAATCCAGTCGAAACGCCGTGAACGTCGTTCGCGATCAAAGTACGGGTTAGACCGTGCAGTGACTTGGACTTAGCCTCATCGTCTGGACGGGAAACGATTACGGTGTTGTCTTCAAGCAGTACCTTGATTGGTTCGACGACGGTTAGGGATAGTTCACCCTTAGGTCCCTTTACCAAGACATCTTGACCGTTAATGGTTACGGTTACGCCCGCTGGAAGCGGGATTGGCATTTTTCCAATACGTGACATAGGTGATTACCAGACGTAGGCGATGACTTCTCCGCCTACTCCCTTCTTTGCAGCCTGACGGTCAGTTAGCAGACCGGATGAAGTGGACAGGATTGCAATACCTAGGCCGCCGAGGACTCTTGGTAGCTCGGTGGACTTTGCGTAAACGCGAAGACCAGGCTTAGAAACACGCTTGATTCCGGTGATGCTGGACTCGCGGTTTGGGCCGAACTTTAGGTCAACAGTCATGGTCTTACCGACCTTGGCGTCCTCAACCTTGTAGTCCGCGATGTAACCCTCGGACTTTAGGATTTGGGCGATGTTTCCCTTGAGCTTTGAATATGGGAGGCTCAGCGAATCGTGGTGTGCGTTGTTCGCGTTGCGCAGCCGGGTCAGAAAATCTGCTACCGGGTCTGTCATTGTCATTTATGTGTCTTCTTTCTCGAGGTGGTTTCCCAGCGCTTTACAAGCTCGGGGACCTTTCTCAATTGGGGTGGATTATGCCTTGAATGGGAAGCCGAGCGCCTTTAGCAGTGCGCGGCCTTCATCGTCGGTCTTTGCGGTGGTAACGACAGTGATGTCCATACCACGAACGTGGTCGATCTTGTCCTGGTCAATTTCGTGGAACATTGACTGCTCGGATAGACCAAAGGTGTAGTTGCCACGGCCATCGAACTGCTTGTCCGATAGACCGCGGAAGTCGCGGATACGAGGAAGCGATAGCGATAGTAGGCGGTCTAGGAACTCCCACATTCTGTCGCCGCGCAAGGTAACGTGAGCACCAATTGGCTGGCCCTCGCGCAACTTGAACTGTGCGATTGACTTCTTCGCGATGTTAACCTGTGGCTTCTGACCGGTGATTGCGGTCAAATCACGGATTGCACCTTCGATTAGCTTGCCGTCCTTAGCAGCAGCACCAACACCCATGTTTACAACAATCTTGGTGAGGCCTGGAACCTGCATTGGGTTCTGGAAGCTGAACTCTGCGGTTAGCGCAGGAATGATTTCCTTGCGGTACTGAGCCTTTAGGCGAGGAAGAGCCTTACCTGCGGCAGCAGCCTTCTTGGTTGCGGTAGCCATTAGATGTCCTTCCCAGTCTTGCGAGCAACACGAGTCTTGGTGACCTTGCCATCCTTGGCAGTTACAAGCTTGTAGCCAACCTTGGTTGGCTTCTTGGTGCTTGGGTCAACTAGAGCAACGTTAGAAATGTGAA
Source organism: Microbacteriaceae bacterium (assembly GCA_027487865.1). Taxonomy (GTDB): domain Bacteria; phylum Actinomycetota; class Actinomycetes; order Actinomycetales; family Microbacteriaceae; genus Aquiluna. The sequence goes on along the minus strand of JAIYCT010000003.1, from coordinate 238,597 downwards.
TTGGAGATTCCTGGGTGATGATGCCACCGGTCTTGGAACCCTTGTCGGTCTGACCAGCCTTGGTGTGCTTGGTCACTACGTTGACGCCCTCGACGATTACGCGATTCTGCTCAACTAGTACCGATAGCACGTGGCCCTGCTTGCCACGGTCGCCGCCGCGGTCCTGCTTCTTGCCGGTGATGACCTGAACCAGGTCGCCCTTTTTGATGTTCGCCATGATTAAATAACCTCCGGTGCCAACGAGATGATCTTCATGAACTTCTTCTCGCGAAGCTCACGACCAATTGGTCCGAAAATACGGGTTCCGCGTGGCTCGCCATCGTTCTTGATGATTACGGCTGCGTTCTCGTCGAACTTGATGTAGGAACCATCTGCACGACGGGTCTCCTTCACGGTACGAACGACAACTGCCTTTACGACATCACCCTTCTTGACGTTTCCGCCTGGGATTGCGTCCTTGACAGTGGCAACGATGATGTCACCAAGACCTGCGTAGCGACGGAGTGAGCCGCCCAATACGCGAATGGTCAGCAGCTCTTTGGCGCCGGTGTTATCGGCAACCTTGAGTCTGGATTCTTGCTGAAGCACTTTTTTCTCCTTGTTTTACGGATAACGATTCCGACCGTTAGCCCTAGGGTTTTTGTTACTTGGCCTTCTCGAGGATCTCGACTAGGCGCCAGTTCTTGGTGGCAGATAGTGGACGGGTCTCGCTGATTAGCACGAGGTCGCCGATACCTGCAGTGTTGTTCTCGTCGTGAGCCTTGACCTTGGTCGACACGCGCATAACTTTTCCGTATAGCGGGTGCTTCTTGCGGTCTTCAACCATTACAACGATGGTCTTGTCCATCTTGTCGGAGACAACATAGCCACGACGTGACTTGCGGTAACCGCGCTCGACTTCCTTGATTTCCTTAGGAGCCTTTGCAACCTTTGGCTTTGCAACCTTTGGCTTTACAGCCTTCGGTGCGGCGGCCTTTGGAGCGGCTTTTGGAGCTGCCTTGGCAGCGGCCTTTGGTGCAGCCTTAGCTGCTGGCTTGGTCTCGTCGGCCATCTTTATGCCTCCTCGGCAGGCTTCTCAGCAACTGGCTTCTCAGCCGCTGCCTTCTTAGTGGTCTTAGGTGCTGGGGCAGCAACTGGCACGGCACGAATGCCGAGCTCACGCTCACGCAGCACGGTGTAAATACGTGCGATGTCACGCTTGACGGCCTTTAGACGACCGTGAGCATCCAGCTGTCCGGTTGCGGACTGGAAGCGTAGGTTGAATAGTTCTTCCTTCGCCTTGCGCAGTTCCTCAACTAGCAGGGAGTCTTCGACCTTGTCTAGGTCCTCAGGGGTGAGGTTCTTTGAACCGATCATTATGCGTCACCTTCTTCACGCTTGATGATGCGAGCCTTCAGCGGAAGCTTGTGGATCGCACGGGTCATTGCTTCACGAGCAATTTCCTCGGATACGCCGGCTAGCTCAAAGAGCACGCGGCCTGGCTTTACGTTTACTACCCACCACTCCGGTGAACCCTTACCGGAACCCATGCGGGTTTCCGCTGGCTTCTTGGTTAGAGAACGGTCTGGGAATACGTTGATCCAAACCTTTCCACCACGCTTGATGTGACGAGTCATAGCAATACGTGCAGCTTCGATCTGACGGTTGGTCAGGTAAGCAGGGGTTAGTGCCTGGATACCGTACTCACCGAACGACACCTTGGTGCCACCGGTCGCGTGACCGGAGCGCTTCGGGCTGTGCTGCTTGCGGTGCTTTACTTTGCGAGGAATCAGCATTATTAGCCTTCACTTCCTGCTGCGACTGGTGCAGCGTCAGGGCGTGGGCCGCGACGGCCAGCACCCGCTGGGCGAGGTCCGCGCTGGTTTGCCTGCACTGCTGCAAGCTCCCTAGCGGTTAGGTCACCCTTGTAGATCCAAACCTTCACACCGATGCGACCAAAGGTAGTCTTAGCCTCGTAGAAGCCGTAGTCGATGTTCGAGCGAAGGGTGTGCAGTGGCACACGGCCTTCACGGTAGAACTCGCTGCGCGACATTTCAGCGCCACCTAGACGGCCGGAGCACTGGATACGAATACCCTTTGCACCGCTTCTAAGTGCACCCTGGATGCCCTTACGCATTGCGCGGCGGAAAGCCACACGAGCAGCAAGCTGCTCTGCAATACCCTGTGCAACAAGCTGTGAGTCAGCCTCTGGGTTCTTCACCTCGAGGATGTTTAGCAACACCTGCTTGCCGGTTAGCTTCTCTAGGTCGCTGCGTAGAGTCTCTGCCTCGGCGCCACGGCGACCGATAACTAGACCTGGGCGAGCGGCAAAGATGTCAACGCGAACACGGTCACGGGTACGCTCAAGCTCGATGCGAGAGATACCTGCGCGGTCCAGCTTCTCCTGCAAGAAAGCACGGATCTTGGTGTCCTCGATCACGTAGTCGGCGTAGCGCTGACCCTTCTTGGTGGAGTCAGTGAACCAGCGAGAGCGGTGCTCGGTGGTGATTCCTAGGCGGAAGCCGTAGGGATTGACTTTCTGGCCCATTACTTACCTGCCTTCTTCTGCAGCTCGTCAGGAGTTGCAACAACCACGGTGATGTGGCTGGTTCTCTTGTTGATCTTGAATGCACGTCCCTGTGCACGTGGGCGGAAACGCTTTAGCGTTACGCCATCGTCCACGAAAGCTGCCGAAACGACTAGGTCGTCCTCGTCCACAATGGTGCCGGCCTTCTCGCCCTTTACCTTGGCGTTAGCCACCGCTGCTGCAACGAGCTTGTAAATCGGCTCGGATGCTGCCTGTGGGGCAAACTTCAAAATACCCAGGGCCTCAGTGGCCTGCTTGCCGCGGATCAAGTTGACGACACGGCGAGCCTTCATTGGGGTCACGCGGATGTTACGCACTTTGGCGATTGCTTCCATCGTTTTCTCCTTTACTCTCTAGGCGCCCCGGCTTAGCCGCGGCGACCCTTCTTGTCGTCCTTCACGTGTCCACGGAAGGTGCGGGTAGGTGCGAATTCGCCAAGCTTGTGACCAACCATGGTCTCGGTGACGAAAACTGGAATGTGCTTGCGACCGTCGTGCACCGCGATGGTGTGCCCCAGCATGGCTGGAACAATCATCGAGCGGCGAGACCAGGTCTTGATCACGTTCTTGGTACTGGCCTCGTTCTGTACGCGCACCTTCTTCATTAGGTGCTCGTCGACGAAGGGGCCCTTCTTCAAACTGCGTGGCATATAGAGATCTCCTACTTCTTGCCGACGTAACGACGACGAACGATTTGCTTGTCAGATGGAAGGTTTGGCTTACGAGTGCGGCCTTCCTTCTGACCCCAAGGGGTAACTGGGTGACGACCACCGGAGGTCTTACCCTCACCACCACCGTGTGGGTGGTCAACCGGGTTCATAACAACACCACGGACGGTTGGGCGAACGCCCTTCCAGCGCATGCGGCCAGCCTTACCCCAGTTGATGTTGGACTGCTCTGCGTTTCCAACTTCACCGATGGTTGCGCGGCAGTTTGCATCTACGTTGCGGATTTCACCGGAAGGTAGACGAAGCTGAGCGTTAGGGCCGTCCTTAGCAACTAGACGAACTGAAGCACCAGCAGATCGAGCCATCTTGGCACCGCCGCCTGGCTTCAACTCAATCGCGTGGATAACGGTACCCACTGGGATGTTGCGAAGCGGCAGGTTGTTACCTGGCTTGATGTCTGCGTTTGGTCCCTGCTCGATAGCGTCGCCCTGCTTTAGCTTGTTAGGGGCGATGATGTAGCGCTTGGTGCCATCGATGTAGTGAATCAGTGCGATGCGAGCGGTACGGTTTGGGTCGTACTCGATGTGTGCAACCTTTGCAGGTACACCATCCTTGTCGTGACGACGGAAGTCGATCACGCGGTACTGACGCTTGTGGCCACCACCGATGTGACGGGTGGTTATGCGGCCAGCTGCGTTACGTCCACCAGTCTTAGGTAGCGGCTTTAGCAACGACTTCTCAGGAGTCGAGCGGGTGATCTCTGCAAAGTCTGCAACAGATGAACCACGACGACCTGGAGTCGTTGGCTTGTATTTACGGATTGCCATTTGTCTCTCCCTTAGCCGATGTAGGTAAAGATGTCGATGGAGCCCGACTTCAGGGTCACAATGGCACGCTTGGTGTCCTTGCGCTTACCTAGTCCGAAGCGGGTTTTGCGGGTCTTGCCCTGGCGGTTCAGAGTGTTGATGGTGTCAACCTTCACATTGAAAATGTGCTCAACAGCCTGCTTGATCTCGGTCTTGTTCGAGCGAGGGTCCACCTCGAAGGTGTACTTGCCCTGGTCAATCAGCGAATAGCTCTTCTCAGAGATGATTGGCTTGATGATGACGTCGCGTGGGTCCTTGTTTAGGGTGCTCATTCGCTAGCCTCCTGGCTTCCTGCAGCAGCCTCAACGAACTGAGTTAGGGCGCTGGCGGTGAAAATGATGTCGTCTGAGTGCAGCACGTCGTAAGCGTTTAGCTGGTCAACAGCTAGCACGTGGACGGTCTGCAGGTTACGCAGCGACTTGTAGGACAACTCGTCTGAGCGGTCCAGCACAACCAAGATGTTCTTGCTGGTTGCAACCTGAGCCAAGAAGCTTGCAGCTGCCTTGGTCGATGGCTGCTCTCCAAGAGCAAACTGGTCAATAACGTGAACGCGGCCATTGCGAGCGCGGTCAGATAGTGCTCCGCGAAGTGCGGCAACAATCATCTTCTTTGGGGTGCGCTGTGAGTAGTCACGAGGCTTTGGAGCGTGGATCACGCCACCACCGCGGTGCTGAGGCATACGAACCGAACCCTGACGGGCGCGGCCGGTACCCTTCTGCTTGAAAGGCTTCTTGCCAGAACCAGATACCTCGCCGCGGCGAAGCGCAGACTGGGTTCCCTGCCGAGCAGCTGCCAACTGAGCAACTACAACCTGGTGGATTAGCGGAACATTGGTCTGAACATCGAACAGTGCACCAGGCAGGTCGACAGAGCCAGACTTCTTGCCCTTAACGTCAATTACGTCAACGGTAGACATTAGTTGCTCTCCTTCACGGCGTTACGAACGAACACCAACTGGCCCTTGGGACCAGGCACGGCACCCTTGATAAGCAGCAAGCCGCGCTCAAGGTCAACTCCGTGCAGGGTGAGGTTCAGGGTGGTTACGCGGTCGTGTCCCATGCGGCCAGGCATCTTCTTGCCCTTGATGACCTTTGCAGGGGTAGTACCGGCACCGATGGAACCAGGCTTACGGTGGTTCTTGTGAGCACCGTGGGAAGAGTGAATACCGGAGAAGCCGTGGCGCTTCATAACACCGGCAAAGCCCTTACCCTTTGAAGTTCCAACAACGTCAACCTTGGTGCCTACCTCGAAGATGTCCACGCCGATAGCCTGACCAACTGCATAGTTAGTGGTGTCTGCGGTGCGGATTTCTGCAAGGAAGCGACGTGGGGTAGAACCAGCCTTGGCGAAGTGGCCTGTGGTTGGCTTGTCGGTCTTACGTGGGTCGATCGCGCCGTATGCAATCTGAATTGCTTCGTAGCCGTCGGCGTCTAAATTCTTGATTTGAGTGATGACGTTTTCGCCAGCCTCAACAACGGTGATGGGAACAAGCTTGTTGTTCGCATCCCATGCTTGAGTCATACCAAGCTTGGTGCCCAGCAGACCCTTTACGGTCCTAGTCTCTGTAGTCATTTCTAAATCCTTAAAGCTTGATCTCGATGTTGACATCTGCTGGTAGGTCCAGGCGCATCAGCGAATCAACGGCCTTTGGAGTCGGGTCGATGATGTCAATGAGACGCTTGTGGGTACGCATCTCAAAGTGCTCACGGCTGTCCTTGTACTTATGTGGCGAACGAATAACCGTCACAATGTTCTTCTCGGTCGGTAGTGGAACTGGGCCTACTACCTTGGCACCGGCGCGGGTGACTGTGTCGACGATCTTGCTCGCCGAGGAGTCGATGATCTCGTGATCATACGACTTCAGTCGAATGCGAATCTTGTTAGCCGCCATAATGACTGCCTTCCATTGGGTCAGGTGTCTCTTTCGAGCCACATGTTTTTGGAGCCAATTCAATTCGCAAGATTGCGAACCTTATTGACTGCCGTGATGCTGATGCACTGTTCTTCTGTCAACGCCCTATTTCTAGGACCCGGTCCGACACCTTGACTCGGGCGTGTCGCAAGAATGAACTCGCGATTACCAGAGAAAAGATCTCAGATAAGTTTTTTGTCATTAGCTGCGGCCGGCCCAGTTTCCTGTGCACATTGCCAACAGTGGTTCACACCAAAAAGGCATGAATACTCATGAACCCCGCAAGTCTGCCACATTGCAAAGGGTGAGTGCAAGTTAAAAGTGGCAAAAAAAGATCCCCCGCATCACACGGGGGATCTTTCCTAACCCAAAAGGAGGAAGGGTTATGGGCGAACCGGCCTGACTGGCATAGTTGGTTTCTCCGGCTTCGCTGGCTTTACAGGGGCGGCACCGAGGGCAGTGATTGCTGCCTGGCGGGCAGTAACAGCTGCAGTCTTGGCTGCCTCAAAGGTGGTTTTTGCCGCAAGCTTGGCCTCAGGGCTGGCACTTGGGTTACTGCGCACAGCCTTGTAGGCGGTGGCAGAGACGGTCATCGAAGCGGCAAAGGTCTGTCCGATGGTTTTCCTTGCGGTGTTGTATGCCACAAGTGCAGGCTTGATCTCTTCCATTGCGAGCTTATAAGCCTCGATCTGGACCTTGAAGTTTTCCATCGACGAGCGGTAGGTAACCATGGCGGCCCTAAAGTCAACCATCGAGGCTCTGAATGCGGCAATAGCTGCGGCGTCGCGAGGTGCGACGGTGCTGCTGCTACTGGAGGAGTTGCCAGCTGCGGCGCCTCCAGCAGCTTCGGTGACGGTTGGTTCAGCAGCCTGAGCTGGTGCTCCAACGAATCCGAGGGTCAAAGCGGTCAGAAGAACTATGACCTGCTTGGCGTTTGTTGCTTTCATTTGCTATCTCTCTCTAAGCCAGTGAGATAAGTCTCGATAGCGATTGTGTGAACTTCATGTGAGATTCACTTGGGTTGCTAGTGGAATTCCAACCGAGTCCAAAGCCGCTCTAACATGAAGCTGTGTCCAGTTTGATTCTTGTTGTAGATGACGAAGCTCCGGTTCGGGAGATGATCGGTGATGCCCTATCGCTGGCCGGCTACCGAACGCTTTCCGCAAGTGATGGCCTGGAAGCCATAAATCTGCTTCGCTCCAATTCGGTGGACCTAATTGTTTCGGATATCAACATGCCAAAACTCGATGGCTTTCAACTACTTGAGAGCTTGCGCCTCAAAGGCGACAGCACTCCCTTTGTATTGCTAACCGCGAGCAAAGACCGCCCTCACCTAAGCACCGGGTTTCGCTTGGGTGCAGATGACTTCATAGCCAAGCCATTTGGTATTGAGGAATTAGCCCTCAGGGTCGCAGCCATCCTGCGCCGGGCAAGTGGGCACAAGCCAGAGGGCAAAACTCTAACTGTTGGTCCAATTGAGGTTGAGGTCAACGAGTTTGTTGTGAAGCTCGATGGCAAAGAAGTCACTCTCTCTCCAACCGAATTCAAACTCCTAGTCGCCCTTATGGAATCCAAGGGACATGTGCTTTCAAAGCAGCAGTTGCTGGAGGATATCTGGAGCATGGGATTTGCGGATCAAACCAATGTGGTCGACACCTACATCTCATACCTGAGAAAAAAGCTGCACACCGAATCATTCCAAGGCATCAAGACCGTTCGAGGCTTTGGCTTCAAGATTGAAGATGCAAAGTGAAACTACAAACCAAGGTCACGGCTTCGGTTGGAATCCTGATCGGACTAGCTTCAGTTTCAGTCTCCAGCGTTTCGGTACTAATGAGCCTGGATCAAAACATCAGGCAGAGCGAGCAGAGTCTTGACCAACTTGCTCAATTGATTTTGGATTCCGAAGACCCGGTCTCCACTGCGCTCTTTGAGGGCTCAACTCGCGAACTGACTGCGCTCTACACAGATGGGTTTGGCATTGAGACCTACCTCCAGGAGAATGCCGGCCTAATAGGTGCTGGTAATCAGGTGACCCAAGAGCTGGTTCTTGCAGAAAGCGAATCAATCACTCTGGCAGTCTCCACCGACGCCGCCTACGCCGGAGCCCAAGCCACAATCGCCCCACTGGCCCTTATTACTCTGCTCGTAATCCTGCTTGCGACCTTGGTTACCCACCTGATCCTCAAGCGGGACATCTCATCGCTGAACCAAATCATTCGTCAGGCAAAGACAATCGCACTCGGTGGTGAGCGAAAGCTAAAGGATCCGCAGGGCAGTTGGGAGGTCCACACCCTTACCGACTCGCTATCCAAAATGATTCAATCGCTCGATGGCAACGAGAAGGCGCTACAGAAGTTCCTCTCCGATGCCTCCCACGAGCTCAAAACCCCTTTGACAGTGGTTCGCGGTTACCTAGACATTCTGTCTCAGCCTAATGTCTCTGAGGACGTAAGACTGAGCGCAGAAAAAGCCCTCAAGCAGTCGATAAGAATGCAGAGGATCATCGACGACCTGCTGCAGCTAGCGGAGATCAGGGGTAGCGAGGCAAGGCTCGATACCCCAATCGATCTAGCAGTTTTGGTCAAAGAAGCGCTAGAGGACCTAGCCAACCTGGATTCTGGTCACGTCCTGGAGATTGACATTCCAGAGTCGGTTTTAATTCAGGGCAACCCCGAGCAAATCGAGCGACTGATTTCGAATCTGATCGGGAACATTCAGGCCCATGTCCCAACTGGCTCAAAAGTTTCGGTTCGCCTGTATCAGGAAGCAGCAACTGTCCAGTTGTCCTTTGAAGATGGTGGCTCGGGTTTCCCAGAGGGAATCCTCGGCGACGATGCCAAGCCGGTTCGCTTTCGAAAGGGAGATAGCCAGAAGACCGGTAGCACTGGCTTGGGGCTATCGATGATTTACGAGGTGGTAGAAAACCACCGCGGAAGTGTCGCACTTGGGGCATCTGACCTTGGTGGAGCACGCGTTACTATTAGCCTTCCTCGCACCGCCGAGAACTTCTGACAGCTTCTCGTGCTTGGCACCGAGTCGAATAGGTCGGTGTTTGGTCGGCTTCACATAGACTTCCAAATATGCGATTCGAAGAACGCTTGAACAATGGGGCTCGAGAGTTACTGCTAGATGATGTCAAGCGCAGAATCAGCCAAACCTGGTCCGAAATTGATCACCCTAGGCCAACTGAGCCAGAACTGACAGCCGAAACCAAATCGGTGTTATCCACCCAGCTTCCCGAAACCGGTTGGGGAGACAGAATCACTCTGGAGGTCGCCTCCAAGGTTCTCGACCAGTCCCTTGCCCAGTCCCGGCCGCGCTTCCTTGCCTACATCGGCTCTTCGGGCTTGGAGATTGGAGCGGTGGCCGATTTTCTGGCAGCTTCCTATGACTTCAACCTTGCCATCGACTCCAAGGCAGCCTCGCTGCTAGAGCAGCAAACCGCTCGCTGGCTGGGGCAATTCGTTGGTTTTCATAACGCCGAAGGGCTCTTTACCAGCGGCGGAACCGTTAGCAACCTGACCGCACTTGCGGCCGCTAGACAGCGAGTTGATCCCGATGCCCGCAAGCTAGGTAACTCCAAGAAGTTGACTGTGTATTGCTCGGTGGAGTCCCACTACTCCAACACTAGGGCTGTTGAGCTTTTAGGGCTTGGCTCAAACTCGATGCGAGCCATTGGAGTCGATGGCAACAGAAGGATGAGAACTGACTTACTGCGGGCTCAAATCCAGCAAGACTTAGCAGACGGCTTCACGCCAATGGCAATCATCGCCACCGCCGGCACCACGTTGACTGGTGCGGTCGATCCAATGAGTCAGATTGCAGACTTGGCAGACGAGTTTGGAGTTTGGCTGCACGTGGACGGTGCCTATGGTGCACCGGCAGCTGGAACCCTGACCGGAGCAGCGCTGTTTGCCGGAATCGACCGAGCGCACTCGGTAACCATCGATGCCCACAAGTGGATGTTTGTGCCCAAGGCTTGCAGCGTGCTTTTAGTACAAGACCTCTCAGTCCTGCAGAGCACGTTTGGTCACGATGAGGCATACATGCCGCACGACACCCAGGCCGCAAATCCTGTCGATCTCACCCTGGAGTATTCACGACCCTTGCGTGCACTAAAACTTTGGATGGCGCTTGCCGCCTTTGGGGCAGAAGGCTTCAGGGCTGCACTGGAGAGCAACCTTGATCTAGCTCAGTACTGCTACTCGATTGCATCCAGCAGGGGAAACTTTAGAGTGCTGGATAACCGACCACAGCTCTCGGTGGTGCCAATCCAACTACAGCATGCAGATTCAGCAAAAACTTCAAAACTGAATCAGTTGCTCACCGAAGCCGTAGTTCAAGACGGGCGCTTCTTCCTGTCGGAGGCGCAAATCGATGGCGAAACCTGGTTGAGACCCTGCTTCACAAACTTCCGCACCACACGTGAAGATGTCGACGATTTATTCGAAGTGCTTGAAGAGGTTGCGAAGAGCATCAATCTATAGCGGACATGACGTGCTTGATTCGGGTGTAATCCTCAAAGCCGTAAATTGACAGGTCCTTGCCGTAGCCGGAGTGACGATAGCCACCGTGCGGCATCTCCGGGGTCAGCGGTCCATGGGTGTTGATCCAAACCGCTCCAAAACTCAAGTGCTTTGACATTCTCATCGCCCTAGCGTGATCCTTGGTCCAAACCGAAGCGGCCAATCCGTACTTCACATCATTGGCAAAGGTCAGGGCTTGAGCCTCATCCTTGAAGGACTGCACGGTAACGACTGGGCCAAAGATTTCATCTTGAATATGTTCGTCGGTCTGTCGCAGGCCGGTGAGCAGGGTGGCGGAGTGGAAGTAACCGCCATTTCGAATTGGATCGTCTCCGCCAAGTTCCAAGCGAGCATGATCGGGGAGCCGGTTGACAAAACCTCTGACTCTTTCGAGTTGGGCCGCGTTGTTGATCGCACCGAAAAGAATGCCGTCTTGCTCAGGTGTTCCGACCTTGGCGGATTTCTTGATGGCCAACTTAAACAACTCAGTGAAATCTGCAACCACCGACTCATGCACCAAGAACCGTGTTGCCGCTGTGCAGTCTTGCCCACCGTTGTAGAAAGCGGCTTCAACCAGAGAGTTTGCCGCTTTCTCCAAGTCGGCATCTTCAAAAATGACTACCGGGGCTTTACCGCCGAGTTCCAAGTGAACTCGCTTGAGGTCCAAGGCAGCGGTCTTGGCAACCTGCATTCCCGCACCGACCGAACCAGTAATAGCAATCATCTGTGGGATGGCATCCTCCACCAAGGCTTGGCCAGTGGAGCGGTCTCCCAAAACAACATTGAAAGTGCCGGTCGGCAGAAACTCAGCGGCGATTTCTGCAAGTAGCAATGTCACGGCGGGGGTGGTATCGCTGGGCTTGAGAACAACCGTGTTTCCAGCCGCGAGTGCCGGTGCGAACTTCCAGGTTGCCATTACCAGCGGGTAGTTCCAAGGCGCGATTTGGCCGATTACGCCAATTGGCTCCCTGCGAATAAAAGAGGTGTGATTCCGAAGATACTCACCGGCAGCTCTGCCCTCTAGGCTCCTGGCTGCTCCAGCGAAGAATCTGATCTGATTCAGAATTGCACGGGTTTCGCCCCTGACTGCCGCAAGAGGCTTTCCGGTGTCGCGCGACTCAACCGAAACAATCTCTTCCGATCTAGCCTCAATGGCATCTGCGATTTTTAGCAGTGCAAGCTGACGCTCACCTGGAGTGGATTGTCCCCAGACCTCAAAGGCGCGCGCTGCGCTCTTAAAGGCCGCATGTACTTCGGCAGCGGTAGAAATTGGAGCTTGGGCATATGTAATGCCGGTTGCCGGTTCAACGACGTCCAAAGCCTCAGCCGCGTGTGACTGCACATATTCGCCATCCACGAAGTTCTGCAGAATGGTCACTAACTTATCCTCTCGGCGAATTCATCAGTGCCATGCCGATGGCAAGCTGTGCCCTGTGTAGCCGGGTCACCAGTTCACCCTGACGAATGCCAAGCGCTTGGGAGACATCTGACATGGTGCGCTTCTCGAGCAAGATTCCCTGCGCCACAACCTTGAGAGCTTCCGGCAACTCTTCGATTGCAGCTCGCAGCTTTGCGACCGGAATCTTCGACAGGTCCGGTGCTGGGTCGTCCTCAAAAGAAATGTCTAGATCAAAAAATGAGTTGCTCATGTGGCTCTACCTTTCCAGTGCTGATCTGTAATTTTGGACCACGGATCGATGTCCAATACCGACAACTCCAACTAAAACACCTTCTCGGGTGAATTCAAAAACGCAGTCCCCTGAAATGTCTCCGTGCACCAACTTAGATGCGTCGGCAAGGTATGACATGCCCAGTCCGAAAATGTGCATGTCAAACTGATCGCTCCAAAAAGAGGGCAGTGGTCGGAAGACTTCGACAGTCGCTTCGATCGAGTTATAGCTAGCGGCAATTTGCTGTCCAACAAATTTGGCTGACTCGGTTGGGATATTCCAGTGCTCAATGCGGCGCGGAGTTGCGTCAAAGATCGGATTTGGAAATCTAGCCACATCCCCAACGCCAAAAACATTTGGCCATGATCCGCCGGAGGCCCGAACTGCTCGCAGGGACCCGTCGCAAAGCAGGCCATCTGTTATGTCAAGGTCGTTGCCGGCCAGCCACTCGCAGTTTGCCTCTGAGCCAATTGCTTCGACCAAGGTGTCGCAGCGGACAGTGCTGCCATCACTCAAGGCCACAGCTTCAAGCCGATTTGAGCCAATTAGTTCTATAACGGTTGCCTGCATGTGGAAAGTAATCCCTTGTGCTTCTAGCCTGAGTTTGACGACTGCTGAAAGCTTTTCTCCGAGTGCTCGATCCATTGGGGATTTTGAAGGCGAAACTATGTGGACTTCGCAGCCTAACTTGGTTGCGGTAGCAGCCACCTCACAGGCAATAAAGCCAGACCCGATAATCACAATCTTTCTTCCAACTCCAAGCTTTGAGCGCAATGCCTTGGCATCCTCGAAGCTGCGCAATGCATGACGATCGCCTGGGAAGGATTCAAATCCCAGTCGTTTAGACCTTAGCCCGGTCGCAATAATGAGGTGTTCGAAGGAAACTTGCTTTCCCCCGCTGATGGTGATGTGTTGGCTGGTTAGGTCAGCCGCAACTACCTCAGCAGATAGGTTCCACTCAACATCAGCGGTAGCTGAACGTTGCGGAAATGCCACCTCAGCAAAGTCAATCTCCGCGGCTGAGAGCAGATCTTTGGAAAGCGGAGGTCTGTTATATGGTGGATGGCCCTCGTTGCCGAAGATTCTTACTGGTCCCGTATATCCGAATCGCCGCAGGCTTTCTGCCAATCGCAGGCCACCCATAGAGGCACCAACGACGACTACTCCTTCGGACACGGTCGTGAACTAATCGACGATGAAGATCGCCTGCATTGGGCAAACATCAATTGCTGCTTCGATGTTTCCCAACTCAGAATCGTCTGCCGTTGCAACGTACTCAAGCTTGTCGTCTTCGTTCAGCTTGAAAATGTTCGGTGCCTCAAAAACACACTGTCCATAGTGCTGGCACTTATTCATGTCCACGTTGATTTTGATCATTTTTTCTCCTCGACGGTCGATGGATAAAGGTCTTTGGAAGGGGTTCTAATTCCTCTGAACTCCCAGTCCCCACCCATGGCTGTGGAGATAACCTCTTCGCTCTCGGTGGGCTGCGCTCCGACGTCGGTCCTGATTGGCGTTGGACCAACAACGATGTGGTTTGTAAGTCGGCCGAGTCCCTCTACTTCGACCTCAACAACATCACCCGGTTGAACCGGTCTGGAGTTGGCGGGGGTGCCGCTGAAAAGCATGTCGCCTGGAACCAAGGTGATGGTTCTGGCAATGTCGGCAACCAGGTAGTGCATATCCCACTCCATGTTGTCGGTGTTGTCGTCCTGCTTCAGAACACCGTTGACATAGGTTCGGATGTACTTATTGCGGAAGTCCCAATCCCGAACCAAGCCTGGGCCAACCGGCGCCAAAGTGTCCGAGCCCTTGACGCGGAGCATTGAGCCGGCATCCGTGTCGCGGAAGTCGTGCAGCCCATAGTCATTGCCAACGGTGTAGCCCGCGATGTATTCGCCAGCTTCGGCTGGTGAAATGTTGCGACAGGTTTTTCCGATCACAATCACGATTTCACCCTCGTAGTTCAACCACTTACATCCCTCCGGGCGGACTACTGCACCTTGGTGTGAGTTCAGCGCGGTGATTGGCTTGTGGAAATAGGTTGGAGCAGAAGGCAACTTGGTCATGAACTCTTGGGTTCGGGAATCGTAGTTGAGATGCACCGCAATGATTTTTGTTGGCTCTGCGGGAGCGAGATGAATCGCGTCCTCAATCGCGACGGATCGACCGTCCGGCGCAATCAGTTCTTCACCCTGTCGCAGAACTTCGACGGGAAAGCCATCCAGCAGGATTCTTCTAGTTTCAATCACGAGATAGCACCAAATTTTTAGCGCTTGGGAAACCGGCTTCGGGCTGGGGGAACCAGACGTGAACCTGGCCCGTGCCAATCGAGTTTTCGTACTCGCTGTACATGACACCCTTGGCGGTCAGCTCCTCTTCCCCTAGCGCTCCGGCCATTGCAAGGTAGTGGAAGAAGCCTGCCTCTGGCTTGTACTTCTTGAAGGTACCGAAGTCATCCAAAATTGCGCCGTGGTTTCCAGCCTTCATCCAATCGAGCACCTGCAGGTCATACGCATAAGCCTCTGGGGTGTAGATGTGCTTTGGATCACTGGCTTCGTGCTTGCGCAAATCGCGCAGCTTGTGGAAGGTGTGGGATAGCGCACCTGACGCAAGAATCAGGACCTTTCGGTCGGACTCCGCAATAGCCTCACCAATGGCGCGGCCGGCCCGAAGGAAGTCTTCCGAGGTTCCGGTCTGGCAGACCGAAACACTGATCCAGCGCTTGTCATCTAGGCCGCGACCAAGGTAGTGCCAGAGGTTGATAGTGGCGTAGAAGATTGGAAGGTGCGGATCCGAAATTGGAGTAATCCAGGTTCCGTTCTTCTCTGCCTTGCCGGCGATCAACTGAGCCAGCTCCGGATCTCCCTTGAATGAGTAGGGGACCTGCGTCATGCCTCTGGGTAGCTCTTCGGAGGTAAATAGTCCTGAGCGCTCAGCGGCTGAGGTGACAACGAACTCGACAGTTGTGGCCCAGTGGCTATCCAGAACAATCACCGTGTCGTAGTCGAGAGTCTCAAAGACGTCTTTACGAAGCTGCTTTAGCCCCGGAACCAGACTTAGCTCCTTGCCCTCGTTCAGGTCTTTTCGAACCGCCTCGGGGAGCATAATCGTGGGCACGTGCGCGAGTAGGCCTGCGCCAAGTACTTGACCCATTTCTATTCCTTCCATCCATTTGGTGAGTAAACAGTGTTCTTCACATCAGCGTAAAAGTCGAATGACCAGGTTCCGCCATCGCGACCGATTCCAGACTTCTTCGAGCCGCCAAATGGCGCGCGTAGGTCTCGAACAAAGAAGCAGTTAACCCAAATTGTTCCAGCCACCAGGTTCTTGGTGATTTGTTCGGCGTGCTCCCGATTGCCCGAGACCACAACGGCGGCAAGCCCAAACTCGGTGCCATTAGCCATTGCCAAAGCCTCCTGGTCAGTGGAGAAAGTCTGCATGCAAAGCACCGGACCAAAGACTTCGCTGGTCACAATTTCACTTAACGGATCAGGATTCATAACCAAAGTCGGCTTGAAATACAAACCACCCAGCTCCTGGTTTTCCGAGCCTCCCATCACGATGGAAGCTCCAGATTCTTTTGCCCGGTTCACAAAGCCCTTGATTCGATCGAAGTGAACGGGGTGAATTTGTGGTCCGATGTCGGTGTCTTCATCACGAGGGTCACCCTGCTTAATCTTTAGCGCGCGTTCCTTGAACTTCTCGGCGAACGGAGCAGCCACCGACTCGTGCACCAGGATGCGCGTTCCCGAGAGGCAAACCTGACCGGCATTGTCATACTGTTCAACTGCTAGCTGAGCTGCAAGCTCCAAGTCGGCGTCTTCGAAAACCAGCAGTGGGCTCTTTCCGCCGAGCTCAAAACTCACCGGGGTGAGGTTATCGGCAGCAGCGTGGGCGATGATTTTTGCTGTCGGCACAGATCCGGTGAATGAGATTCGTGCGATGTCCTTGTGAGCTGTGAGAGCTGCGCCTGCCTCGCTGCCAAAACCAAAGACCACGTTAAATACTCCAGCAGGGATTCCAGCTTCGATTGTGAGGTCGGCGAACAAGCTGGCGCTGAGCGGAGTCCACTCAGCCGGTTTTAGCACCACGGTGTCTCCTGCAGCCAAAGCAGGTCCGATCTTCCAAGTCGCCAGCATCAGCGGGGCGTTCCACGGGGTAATCAGTGCCGCAACTCCCGAAGGGTCCCAAGAAATCTTGTTGGTGTGGCCGCGGGTCTCGAAGTCGGGGTGGCTGAGCTGATTCATTGCCCAGTCGGCAAAGAAGCGAATGTTCATGGCAGCTCTAGGCATGACTCCTCGGCGATGAGACCGAAGCAGCGAGCCATTGTCTAACGTCTCGACGTTGGCCAAAAGCTCGACATTTTCTTCAATTAGGTCCGCAAGTCTGAACAGCAGTTTGCCTCTGCCCTCCGGGCCGAGCGCTGCCCATGCTGGGAAGGCGGCTTTTGCTGCCTGCACCGCTAGGTCGATCTCTTGCTTTCCGCCTCGAGAGATTTGCCCCAATTCCGACATATCAATCGGTGAAAGGTCGGTGTAGGTTTCTGCGGACGCAATGCGATTTCCACCAATAAAGTGTCTCGTATCAATGTCAACACCGAAAACATGAGCTTTACTCACGGGGTCTCCCTTAAATCATTTGGACACTAATGATTTAGACTAGAACATCCAATTGGCCAGGCCCCGTGAATCTTTATAACAATTTAGGAAGAACGATGGATTTCAGACCCCGGATCGCAATTCTTGGCCGATTTGCCGAGTCGACGTCAGTCACCCGCTACGCAGGCTTGGTGAATGCTCGAAGACTTCTCGAAGCGGTTCACGCCGCTGGCGGCGAACCCATCACACTGTTGCCGACCAAGGATTCCGACTGGAGCACGGTCCTAGCTGGTTTCTCCGGAGTGCTGATGCCAGGGGGTTCAGATATCAATCCGTTGCGTTATGGCGAAGAGCCAAACAACGATGAGCTCTACGGCATTGATGAACTTCAAGACGAAGTGGACTTTTCACTCGCTCGTTTCGCGCTAGAAAAGGCCATGCCCTATTTCGCTATCTGCCGGGGCTTTCAGGTGACCAACGTTGCCTTAGGTGGCTCGCTGATTCAAGACATGACCAAGCACCACCGGCACCACATCTCAGAAATCAACTTCGATGAATCAGTGGTGCAGCTTGGCCTAGAGCCAGGTCCGCTAAAGACTTCGTGTTATCACCACCAAGCTATTGCTCGCCTAGGGGATGGTATTGAGGTGCTCGGCAAGTCCACCGACGGCTACTTAGAGGCGGTTCGATACCCATCTGCGGGTTGGGCTTACGGGGTGCAGTGGCACCCAGAGGACAACTACGATTCCGAGGCGGGGCAGCTAGGGATGCTCAAGCGCTTCGTCCACGAAGCGAGTACTTTCAAGCTTTAGCGGTGTGGCTAGCGATCAGTCGCAGCAGCCTTGAAATATCGGCCTTCTCCTGGCTACTGAGCACACTGGCAACCTGGGCTTCTTCTTGGTTGAACTGCGGAAACAGGCTATCCATGAGAGCACTGCCGGCTTTGGTCAGGCTGACATCGACCAAGCGACCGTCGGTTTTTCCGCGGTCTCGCACCAGGTAACCCCTACCTTCTAAAGTCTTCATGACGCCGGTTAGCGTTCCCTTCGAAATGCCGCTTTCGCGCGCAACCTCACGAGTCTCAACCGGCCCCCAGATCCAAACCACCCAAAGCACCACAAAGCCAGTCCAAGAAAGATTGTGTGCCTGCAGCACCGAGCGCTCTAGGTGGTTGCGAAGATTATTCGAGGCACGGAAAATGTTCGCCACTACCGCCATTGATTCGAAATCGAGGGCTTTAGAGCCCAACACGAGGCTGACTTGGCGCTCGGTTTCTGCGATGGTGTGAATCCCGGCCATGGCCCCTAAATTCTCAAAGTTTGTATCACTATTGTAAAGCCGCTAGCCCCAAGCACCTTAAGTTAGCTAGAGTCATTATTGTTAGCATCCAAACGACCTAAGGATTCCTGATGAGCTCAGCGTCGAGTATCAACCTCGCAGATCTAGACCTTTTTTCCCAGGGCGCACCCTGGGCAGCCTTTAGAGAGCTTCGGGAGAAATCCCCGATTCACTGGTGTGAGGAAGAAGCGCCCAACAGTGGCTTTTGGGCGGTAACCAGGTACCACGACATCGTCAAAGTCCTGCGAGACTCCGAGACCTTCACTTCTGAGCGATTCACAAATCTTGAGGAAGTAGATGCTGAGCAAGAGCAAGCCCGACGCTCACTGTTGGAGACTGATGGTTCTCGGCACCGTGCGCTTCGAAGACTGCTGCAAGGACAGTTCACTCCGCAGGCGGTGTCGGTTTACGAGACCTTCCTTAGGGGCTTGACGGCCACCACCCTAGACAATGCTCTGGCCAAGGGCACTTTCGATTTTGTTACCGAAGTGGCGGCGGACTTCCCAATTCAGGTGCTGGCGAAGCTGCTCGATGTTCCAGAGTCTGATACCGGCAAGCTAATTGACTGGGGAAACCGCATGATTGGTTTCGACGACCCAGAGCACGCGGATGTCTTGATAAGCGATCCGGACAGCGAACAGTACCGCCTGATTCCCTTCCGCTCACCGGCAGCTCTTGAGCTATTCGCGTATGGCGATGAATTGGCGCGGGAACGCGCAGGTAAAGATGGCACGGATCTAGTTTCGGTGCTGGTAAACAACCCGATGAGTGATGGCGTGCCGTTGACTGAGCGCGACTTCCACACCAATTTCTTGCTGCTGGTGGTTGCCGGTAACGAGACCACTCGTCACACCATCAGCCACACCTTCAACAACCTGCTGCAAAACCCATCGCAACTTGAGTTGCTCCAGGAGAACCCAGAGCTAATCCCTTGGGCAGTGGAGGAATTCTTACGCTTTGCCAGCCCGGTCTATCACTTCAGAAGGACCGCGACCAAGGACGTTGAGCTCAATGGTCAATTGATTAAAGCTGGCGACAAGGTCGTTACGTGGTTCGCATCCGGAAACCGAGACGCAGCTGTCTTTGACAATGCAGATGTGATGGATGTGCTCAGAAATCCAAACGAGCACATGACCTTTGGTCGCGGTGGCCCTCACATGTGCCTCGGCAATGCGCTAGCAAGAATTGAACTAAGGGTCATGTTTGAAGATCTAATTGGCCGAATTTCCTCTGCCAAGCGGGTCGGCGAAATCGACTTCTTGAGGTCAAATTTTGTGCATGGAATCAAGCGCATGCAGGTCGAGATTAGTTCTCGCTAAATTAGTTTGGCGACGTGCTTTAGGAATCCGTCGACCAACGCGAAGGTGCGCTTTTCGGCCTCGGCCTCTTCGGCCAAAGTTTGACGCATCATGATATCCGGATCTTGTCCATCCTCAACCACCTTCTTATCCCCGCCCCAGGCCAACCAGTCCTGCAGGCCCGCTGCGTTAATCTCAGGGTGAAACTGTATCGCTAGGGATTTGTTGATGACAAAGGCCTGTGAGGCAATCGGATTCCTAGCGATTTCAACTGCACCTTCGGGCAGCTGCCAGCGGTCGTAGTGAAATTGGAACCATGGACCATTAGACACAATTTCCGGAGCCTCGCTCCAGATCGTCTTCCACCCAATCTCACACTGTGGGCCGCGCGCAACGCTACCCCCCATTGACCTAGCTATTAGCTGGCCGCCAAAGCAAATGCCCAACACCGGCTTGTTTTGCGTTACAGCAGTGCGAACCCAGTCGAGCTCCGGCTGCAGCCAGTTTCCGATGCAGGCATCGTCCCAGGCGCCCCAGGGAGCACCCAGTGGGATGATGAGGTCGTAATCATCAAGGTCAGGGAACTGAAAGCTGGCCTGGTTTGGCGTGCTGAACAGCTGCTCAGGCACAACAGTTCGCTCTTCAATCTCAAATCCATGGTGGCGCAAGCGCTGAGAAACCGGGCCAGTTGGGCTCACATGGTCATGCTGAATAAACAGTGCCCTCATGGAACTCCTCCTAAATCACGCAAAGATAACTTTTGCGCTCTAATCTGCAATTGGGTAGATTCAGATACTATTCTGTCGTTTGTTCCCAAACGACAGTTTGGTTGGTCCAAAAAGTGACAAAGGAGTTACATTGGCTCTCGACTTAGGCGCACTGAAAGAGTCCCTACGCCAGCGCGGCATCGACGTTCTGCGAGTTATGTATTCGGACGTGCTGGGAATCCCTCGCTCCAAAGACCTGCTGGTAAGCAACATAGATCGTTCCGCCCATGGTGGACCGACGTTTTGTCAGGGAATTTGGAACACCAATACTCAGGGTGGTGTGCTGGATGCAGCAAACATCCTCAGCGACGGACTTCAGGACCTAGTCGGGCGTATCGAACCCGAGACCATCACGCCCATGCCCTGGGAGCCGGGGGTGGCCTACGTCATTATGGACGCACGCGAACCAAACGGTAACCCGAACCTCTTCTCACCGCGCACAGCTCTACAGTTGATTATCGCCAAATACCAAGAGCTGGGTTTGCGCCCGATTGTTGGCCCCGAGCTCGAGTTCTACATCGCTGATCGAACCCCGGAAGGTGGTTTCAAGCGATCGCTGGACCGCACCGGCAGGGCTTACACCACCGGATCGCTGGTGGACCCTCACGGCACATTCCTTCACCTGATGCGAATGCTGGACCAGATGGATATTGGTGTTTACGCCGGTAACCACGAATTCAGCCCAGGTCAGTACGAAATCAACATTTGGCACTCTGACGCGCTAGACGCTGCAGACCGTACCTTGATGTTCAAGGCCGCAATCAAAGACATCGTGCACCGCACCGGTCAGCACGCCACCTTTATGGGTAAGCCATGGAGCGATGAGGGCGGTAGTGGTTTCCACCTTCACTTCTCGGTGGTTGACGCCAACGGCAAGAACTTGATGGATAACGGCAGTGGTGAGCTCTCTGAGGTGGCCCAGCGCCTAATCGCCGGTATCACCGCGCACGCTTCCGGCCTAACCGCTTTGACCAACCCATCGATCAACGCCTTCAAGCGTCTCGGACCGGACACCCTGGCTCCATTCCGCGCCAACTGGGGTTATGACAACCGCAGCTGCATGGTGAGAATACCTCCTGAGCGTGGCAGTGGAACGCGCCTTGAGGTGCGCGTTGGAGACGGCGCAGCTAATCCGTATCTAATGATCGCTGGAATTCTGGGTGCTGGACTACTGGGTATTCTCAACAAGCTTGAGTGCCCAGAGCCTGCAGAGGGAATGGCTTACGAAAACGAAGGTGCTCCGGTGCTGCCAACCACCTTTACCGATGCGTTAGAGGCACTTGAACAAGACAACGAACTTCGCGGTCTGATTTCGGACAGCCTTATTGAGATTTTCCTGACCCTGAAGCGAGATGAGCTCGAACGCTACAACTCAGAAGTCGGACAACTCCACGGTCGCACCGTGAGCGAATGGGAAATCCGCGAATACATGGAGGACTTCTAAACCAAAGTCACCGTCCTCAGACCTTGAGGGCTAAGGTCAGTTGGATTTAGATGTTGGGGTTCGAGAAGTCCTTGACTAGGGTGCCGCCGTTGAAGGTCACTCCAACCTCACGGAAATAGCCCCCGAGAATTTCCTGAACCGGAAGAATCGAACCGAGCTCGTCCCAACGTGAATCGAAAAGATTGAGCTCTGCATCGCCAACCCAAGGAGTTCCCAGATCAGCGTCGACGCCACCCATGGTGATCAGCTGATCCATGGAGTTTCCCAGTCCAGGTGTGATTGACGGCATCCAACGACTGTGCAGCATCTTGTGTCCATTTACAAATCCGTTGTGCTCCGACTTCGCACGAAGTGTGACCACTGCCTCTGCCAATCTGTGGTCGTTGGCTGCGATGCTTGCTCCAAACTTGGCCCCGGCTTCTAGCCTCGGGGTCGCTTGCCCACGGTTGTAAACGCGAGTCGCGTGAATTGAACCCAACTTCTTTGGGTAACCCTGGAACCAACCTCTGGCAATTGCGAAGTCCTTAGAAACCCAGATCGCCACACACCTTGAGTAGGTGACCCCTTCGAACTTGCACCGAACAACCACGAAGGCTTCCATGTACTGTGATCTCACTGGATCGAGTAGCTCTTCCTTATCGGTGCTGCATGACTGCCAATCCGCCCAAATCAATGCGACTGCTCCTGGCTCTTCCTCTGCCAACTCAAGCTCTGGGGGGAGGATTGCTCGGACATTCTTAGGATCTGTCAAATACTCAACGGTCAGCAGGGTTCCAGAGTAGAACCACGGCATGTGAGGAATAATTGCACTTTTGCCTGAAGGCGTCTTTGGGGCGAGAAACCCACTTAGTTCGGTCATGTAGTCAAGAATAGCAATCATTTGCTTTCAAACGATTTTCCTATTCATCGCTTTATAACGATTTGATTTAGAACTTTCTCAAGTGCCTAAATCCTTCACACATTCGGCTTGATTTGCGCCAATGTAGAACGTAGTCGTTTGTGTCAAAACGACTAAAACTCAATGAGGAGAATTTATGTCGCAGAAAAACGGATCGGCCGGGTCACTTAAATCCGGAAAACTTGGTGTTTTAGGTATTGTCTTCTTCGTAGTAGCCGCCTCCGCCCCTCTTGTGGGAATGACCGGTGCGGTTCCAGTGGCAATGCTCGCAGGCAACGGAGCTGCTGCTCCAGGTGCTTACCTAGCAGTTGGCTTAATCCTGATGTTGTTCAGTGTCGGCTACGCCGCCATGAGCAGTCGGGTCACAAATACAGGCGCCTTCTTCGCCTACGTGGGCAGAGGTCTTGGTGCTAACGCAGGTGTTGCCTCCGCCTTTGTATCCATCGTCTCGTACATAACCATTCAGCTGGCTATCTATGGCTTCTTCGGTGGCGTACTGGCTGGCCAAATGGGTGCCATGGGGATTGAACTTCCCTGGTATGTATGGTCTTTGATTGCCTGGGCGCTAGTAACTGGACTTTCACTACTCAGTGTCGACATCGGCGCCAAGGTTCTTGGAGTCTTGCTTGTAATCGAGCTGACTGCACTACTGATTACCGCAGCCGTGATTTTGATTGATGGCGGACCAGAGGGCCTAAACTTCGGAGCTTCCTTCTCACCTGATCAGATTCTCGCTGGTGGCTTTGCCGGTGGTGCCGGTATCGCTTTAGCCTTTGCTGTTGCTTCATACATTGGTTTTGAGGCAACCGCAATCTACGGTGAAGAGTCGATTGACCCTAAGCGCTCAGTGCCTAAGGCAACCTACTGGGCTATCGGACTAATCACCGTGGTATTCGCATTCACCTCATTCGCGATGGTCACCGGTATGGGAGCCTCCAAGATTTTTGATGAGGTTATTGCTCGTTCAGCAATCGATGGCGTCCCACTAGCCGACCCAGCCGCTGTGCTCTTCTCGCTGGCTAACCAATACGTTGGCCCATGGATGACCACTGTTATGGGTTGGTTGGTAATCACCAGCTTGTTTGCCGGTCTATTGGCATTCCAGAACGCCAGCGCTCGCTACTTCTTTGCAATGGGTCGTGGCGGTGTTCTACCGGCTAGCTTCGGAAAGACCAACGCTGCTGGTGCTCCATCGAATGGTGTAATTGCAACCTCGGTTCTCGCCGCAGCTGTCATGATCATCTTCGCAATTGCCGGTCTGGACCCAGTTCTCAACTTGTTCTTCTGGATGAGCGCAGTTACGGTTATCAGCCTTTTGATTGTTGAGGTCCTGGTCTCCGTGGCAGTTGTGCGCTTCTTCAAGCAGAACGGTGGCGAGAACCTTTGGAAGTCAACCATCGCACCTGTAGCCTCGGCAATTCTGTTGCTACTAGCGCTCTACCTATTGATGAGCCGCTTCAACCTGCTCGCTGGCACCGCGCCAGAGGGTGTTGACCCATCCCTGCCTGAGAGCGCATGGCAGCTCAACGGTCTTGGCTGGTTCCTTGTTCTACTACCTTTCATCGCCGGAGTAATCGGTTATGTATGGGCTCTAATCAACAAGAGCGAGAAGAACGAACTAACCAAGGACATGCTCTCCTAATAGCAGCACTGCTATCAGCCCCACTCAAAGCAATTTGGGTGGGGCTGATTCTTTTGGCAGGTCTTTCGCTCAAACAGGCAAAGCAAAACCCCCTCGGAGAACCGAGGGGGTTTTGACTAATTCTTTACAGAATTACTTGTTGATCTTGGTGACGGTACCAGCACCTACAGTGCGGCCACCCTCACGGATAGCGAAACGCTGTCCCTCTTCAAGCGCAATCGGCTGAATTAGGTCAACGGTCATGTTGGTGGTGTCACCAGGCATAACCATCTCGGTACCAGCTGGCAGGGTGATAACACCGGTTACGTCAGTGGTACGGATGTAGAACTGTGGACGGTAGTTTGCGTAGAACGGGTTGTGACGGCCACCCTCATCCTTGGAAAGGATGTAGACGTTGGCGTCAAAGTTGGTGTGAGGAGTAACCGAACCAGGCTTTACAACAACCTGGCCGCGCTCTACGTCTTCACGCTTGGTTCCACGTAGTAGTAGACCTACGTTCTCACCGGCTTCTGCGTAGTCCAAAAGCTTGCGGAACATCTCGATACCGGTAACGGTGGTCTTCTGCTTGTCGCGGATTCCAACGATCTCAACTTCTTCGTTCACCTTGATCTGGCCACGCTCGATCTTGCCGGTGATAACGGTTCCACGACCAGTGATGGTGAAAACGTCTTCAACAGGCATAAGGAATGCCTTATCGGTGTCACGAACAGGCTCAGGAACGTTGTTGTCAACTGCATCCATAAGAGCTAGAACAGTCTCGCCCCACTTAGCGTCACCCTCAAGTGCCTTTAGTGCGGAAACCTGAACAACAGGTGCGTTGTCGCCGTCGAACTCGTACATGGATAGAAGTTCGCGAACCTCAACCTCTACTAGCTCAAGGATCTCAGCGTCGTCAACCATGTCGGACTTGTTTAGAGCCACAACGATGTAAGGAACGCCAACCTGGCGAGCAAGAAGCACGTGCTCCTTGGTCTGAGGCATTGGGCCGTCGGTCGCTGCAACCACAAGGATCGCACCGTCCATCTGTGCCGCACCGGTGATCATGTTCTTGATGTAGTCAGCGTGACCTGGAGCGTCTACGTGTGCGTAGTGGCGCTTCTCAGTCTGGTACTCAACGTGAGAGATGTTGATGGTAATACCGCGCTGCTTCTCCTCTGGGGAGTTGTCAATCTGGTCGAACGCGTAAGAAGCGTTCAGGGTTGGGTACTTGTCGTGAAGTACTTTGGTGATAGCCGCAGTCAGAGTCGTCTTACCGTGGTCAACGTGACCAATGGTTCCGATGTTGACGTGCGGCTTGGTGCGCTCGAATTTCGCCTTAGCCATTTTGGGTCCTCCTGATGGATCCGTAGTAAATCATCGACCACCAGGTCGACTCTGATTTGGGGTTTACAGACTTTCTATCTTAGTGAAAGTTGCGAGTAATGACTACTCGCCCTTTGCTTTCTGAACGATCTCGTCAGCGACGTTCCTTGGAACCTCGGCGTAGGTCTCGAATGTCATCGAGTACACCGCGCGTCCAGAGGTCTTGGAACGAAGGTCACCAACATAACCGAACATTTCGGATAGTGGAACCAGAGCACGGACAACCTTCACGCCACTGGCGTCGTCCATGGACTGGATCTGCCCGCGCCTGGAGTTTAGGTCACCGATAACGTCACCCATGTATTCCTCAGGGGTACGTACTTCGACGGCCATCAACGGCTCGAGCAGAACTGGGTTAGCAAGACGAGCGGCCTCCTTGAAGACCATCGAACCTGCAAGCTTAAATGCCATTTCGGAAGAGTCAACGTCGTGGTAGGCACCATCTAGCAGGGTCGCCTTGACGCCTACTACTGGGTAACCAGCCAAAACACCGGACTGCATTGCATCACGCATACCTGCGTCAACCGATGGGATGTACTCTCGAGGAACGCGACCACCGGTAACGGCATCTACGAACTCGTAGGTCTTGTCGCCCTCGACCTCCATTGGCTCAAGCTTGATCTGCACCTTAGCGAACTGACCAGAACCACCGGTCTGCTTCTTGTGGGTGTAGTCGTGCTTGTCCACGGTACGACGAATGGTCTCGCGGTATGCAACCTGTGGCTTACCTACGTTTGCCTCAACCTTGAACTCGCGACGCATACGGTCAACCAAGATGTCAAGGTGAAGTTCGCCCATACCGGAGATAACTGTCTGGCCGGTCTCGTGGTCGTGCTCAACGCGGAAGGTTGGGTCTTCTTCTGCAAGCTTCTGGATAGCTAGACCTAGCTTCTCCTGGTCACCCTTGGTCTTCGGCTCAATTGCAACCGAGATCACTGGCTCTGGGAAAGTCATGGTCTCTAGAACGATCTGGTGATCTGGGTCACAAAGGGTGTCACCGGTGGTGGTGTCCTTTAGGCCGATCGCAGCGTAGATGTGGCCTGCGGTTACCGAGTCAACTGGGTTTTCCTTGTTGGCGTGCATCTGGAATAGCTTTCCGATGCGCTCCTTGCGGCCCTTAGTTGAGTTGATGACCTGGGTACCTGACTCTGCGTGACCGGAGTAAACGCGGATGTAGGTTAGGCGACCAAAGAATGGGTGGGTCATAACCTTGAACGCCAAGGCAGCAAAAGGCTCCTTGACGTCAGGCTTACGAGAAATGCGGTTCTCCTCGTCGCGAGGGTCACCACCTTCGGTAGCTGGAACATCTAGCGGTGAAGGTAGGTAGTCAATAACAGCGTCAAGCATTGGCTGTACACCCTTGTTCTTGAAGGCAGAGCCACAAAGAATTGGGTACATGATCGAGTTGACGGTTAGGTGACGGATACCGGCCTTGATCTCAGCAACGGTTAGTTCTTCGCCTGCGAAGTACTTCTCCATTAGAGCCTCAGAGGTGTCAGCAACTGCCTCAATGATCTGAGCGCGGTACTCATCAGCCTTAGCCTGCATGTCAGCAGGAATAGCTTCGATCTCGTACTTCGCACCCATCTCAACGTCTCCACGCCAGGTCAGCGCGCGCATCTCAACTAGGTCGATAACACCCTGGAAGTCGCTCTCAGCGCCGATTGGAAGCTGGATAACCAGTGGCTTTGCACCTAGACGGTCAACAATGGTCTTTACGGTGAAGTAGAAGTCCGCACCCATCTTGTCCATCTTGTTGACAAAGCAGATACGAGGAACGTCGTACTTGTCAGCCTGGCGCCAAACGGTCTCAGACTGAGGCTCAACACCTTCCTTGCCATCAAATACTGCAACTGCACCGTCGAGAACACGAAGCGAACGCTCTACCTCAACGGTGAAGTCCACGTGTCCCGGGGTGTCAATGATGTTGATCTGGTTGTTGTTCCAAAAACAGGTGGTAGCAGCCGAGGTAATGGTGATACCGCGCTCCTGCTCCTGCTCCATCCAGTCCATGGTGGCGGCACCGTCGTGCACCTCACCGATCTTGTGAGTAATGCCGGTGTAGAACAGGATTCGCTCAGTTGTAGTTGTCTTACCGGCGTCGATGTGAGCCATGATGCCGATGTTGCGAACCTTGTTCAGGTCGGTGAGCACGTCTTGTGCCACGGTTGCCTCCGAAGTTTGAGTTGATTTATCTGGTTAATGAGTACATCCGCCAAAAAAACGCTGGGTAAACAGCTCTGGCGGATGTTTGCTGGCTTACCAGCGGTAGTGTGCGAATGCCTTGTTGGACTCTGCCATCTTGTGAGTGTCCTCACGACGCTTCACAGCAGCACCTAGGCCGTTGGAAGCATCAAGAAGCTCGTTCATTAGACGCTCGGTCATGGTCTTCTCGCGACGTGACTTTGCGTAGCTAACCAACCAGCGCATAGCCAAGGTGTTAGCGCGGTGGCTCTTTACCTCAACTGGAACCTGGTAGGTCGAACCACCAACACGGCGGGAGCGAACCTCAACGGTTGGACGGATGTTGTCCAGAGCCTTCTTAAGGATTACTACTGGGTCGTCACCGGTCTTGCGGTTGGTGCCCTCAAGAGCACCGTAAACGATCGACTCGGCAAGAGACTTCTTGCCGTGTAGCAAAATCTTGTTTACCAGCTGCGATACAACTGGGGAGCCGTAAACCGGGTCAGATACGACTGGACGCTTAGAGACTGGGCCTTTACGTGGCATTTAGATTACTTACCCTTCTTTGCACCGTATTGGCTACGAGCCTGCTTACGGTTCTTTACTGCCTGGGTGTCTAGTGCGCCACGAATGATCTTGTAGCGAACACCTGGCAAGTCCTTAACACGGCCACCGCGCACGAGCACCATCGAGTGCTCCTGTAGGTTGTGACCCTCGCCTGGGATGTAGGCGGTCACTTCGGTGCCGTTAGAAAGCTTCACACGAGCTACCTTACGAAGCGCAGAGTTTGGCTTCTTAGGGGTGGTGGTGTACACACGGGTGCACACACCGCGCTGCTGCGGGTTTGCCTTCAATGCAGGTGCCTTGGTCTTAGTGACCTTCGGGCTCCTACCCTTGCGGACCAACTGCTGAATTGTTGGCACTATTTCTCCTTATTTAGGCTTTCTTCGGCGCGCGGGATTCCGCACTGTTTCCGAAGATTTTTGACCCCGCCTCAATCACACGAGGTTCTGGGCCTGATTCGTGACTTCTCACGAACCTTGCCAAGCATACTCATAGTCGCCGAGGCGGGTCAAATGGTTTTTTAGTTGTGGTTGTTCTCATCCAGTGAGAAAGGGTCTGCTAGCGAGAGGCTGAGCTCCTGAGAGCCTAGATCTGCGTCATCAAACGAAGCATCTGACCAGATGCGGTTTGGGTAACGCTCGGCCTTTGCCTCTTCGGTTCCGTCTACCTCGAAGTCGCGGTGAGCGTTTAGACCGGTACCAGCTGGGATCAGCTTTCCGATGATGACGTTCTCCTTTAGACCAACAAGGCGGTCTTCGCGACGATCTAGGGCCGCCTGAGTTAGCACTCGGGTGGTTTCCTGGAACGATGCAGCCGACAGCCATGACTGAGCAGCAAGTGATGCACGGGTCATACCCATAACTTCCTGACGAGCAGATGCTGGGCGTAGACCCTGGGCAACTGCTGCGCGGTTCTGAGCTGCAAAGCGCTGACGGTCGATTACCTCACCCGGCAACATTTCGGTGTCACCAGAGTCGATAACGGTTACCTTGTTCAGCATCTGACGAACAATCACCTCAAGGTGCTTGTCGTGCAGTGGCACACCCTGTGAGCCGTAGATGGCCTGAACACCGCGAATGATCTCGGCAGCTGCCTCACGGGCACCCTTGATCATTAGCACCTCGTGAGGAATTGGAGTTCCGTCCACGATGTAGTCTCCGGCCTCAACGACCTGTCCCTTTTCGACCACTAGGTCGCCGATGTTGCTGACGGTGGTGATAGGTAGGTATGGGCTTAGCTTCTTGAAGGTCTTCGATGCGGTGCGAGAGAAGCTGTACTGCAGAGCCAATGACTCTGCTTCCTTCTCCGCTGCCTCACCCTGTGGACGAACGTAAACTTCGTAGCTCTTAGCACCGGTAGCCGATACCTTCTCTACGATGTCAACTTGGCCGTTCCAGAAGGCCATAACGGCAACCTTGCCAGCCTGACGCCAACCAACGCGGGCCTCAAGCAGGTCAGTAACACCGTTTAGACCCTGGGTGATGTCGTAGGAGATCAGACGCTCTACACGAACCTTCTGTCCACCGATCGACTTCAAAATGGTCTGCTTCTTAGCGTTCGATGCTGCACCACCGGTGTGGAAGGTACGCATGGTCAGCTGAGTTCCAGGCTCACCAATCGACTGTGCCGCGATGATACCGATAGCCTCACCGACAGTTACCTTCTGGTTGGTAGCAAGCGATACTCCGTAGCACTGAGCACAGATACCGGCCTCAGCCTCACAGGTAAGTACGGAGCGAACGGTGATGGTCTCAACGCCAGCTTCCTTTAGTCTGCGAGCAGTTGAGTGGTCGATGTTCACGCCGGCCTTGACCAGTACGTCCTTGCCAACCTTTACGTCAACCAAGTTGGTACGGCCCACGATAGACAGCTCTACCTGGTCGTCGTCTAGCAGGTCCTTGTCTAGACCGCGGCTGGTGCCACAGTCATCGATCTGGATGATGACATCCTGAGCGACGTCAACTAGGCGGCGGGTTAGGTAACCAGCAGCAGCGGTCTTCATCGCGGTGTCAGCGTTACCCTTACGGGCACCGGTGGCGTTAATGAAGTACTCGTGCGGGGTTAGACCCAGTAGGTAGTTACCCTTTACCGGCATCGGAGCGAAGTCACCGGAGGATGTTGCAACCGGTCCACGCATACCCATGATCGAACGAATCTGCAGCCAGTTACCACGAGCTCCCGAGGTAACCATCTTGTAGATGGCGTTGTCGGTAGGGATTGCCTTCTGCAGTAGCTCCTGCATCTCGTTGGTCTCCTTGAACCACAAAGCACCTAGTTCGTCACGACGCTCAAGGTCGGTCTTTAGACCGTTGTCAAACGCTTCCTGAATCTTGGTGTGTAGCTTCTCGGCCTTGAGGATTCGAGATGCGCGCTCCTTGTCAAACTCACCCTTAGGGTCGAAGTTTGCATCCGAGATTGCCATCGATACACCGGAGCGGGTTGCCCAGTAGAAACCGGCATCCTTTAGCTTGTCCAGTGCCTGAGCGACCTCGGTGCGAGAGAACAGCTCAACCATGTCGGAAACGATCTGGCCCAACTGCTTCTTACCAACCTGCTGCTCCACGTATGGGTAGGCAGCCGGCAGGGTCTCGTTGAACAGAGCGCGACCGAAAGTGGTCTCCTTTAGTTCACCCTCGAGGCGGATACGAACCTTGGCACCTAGATCTAGCTGGTGTAGGTCAAACGCCATCTGAGCCTCAGCCATCGAGGTGAAGGCGCGGCCCTCACCAATTCCACCCTCAACCAAAGCGGTTAGGTGGAATAGACCAATGATCATGTCCTGGGTAGGAGTAGCAACCGGACGACCGTCCGATGGCTTCAGAATGTTGTTAGAAGCCAGCATCAAGATTCGAGCCTCAGCCTGAGCCTCTACCGATAGCGGAAGGTGAACAGCCATTTGGTCACCGTCGAAGTCGGCGTTGAACGCAGTACATACAAGTGGGTGAAGCTGAATGGCCTTGCCCTCAACCAGTACCGGCTCGAATGCCTGGATTCCTAGACGGTGCAGGGTAGGTGCACGGTTTAGTAGCACCGGACGCTCACGGATAACTTCTTCTAGAACACCCCAAACCTGTGGGCGAGAACGCTCAACCATGCGCTTAGCGCTCTTGATGTTCTGAGCAAGACCTAGGTCAACCAGGCGCTTCATAACAAATGGCTTGAATAGCTCAAGTGCCATCAGCTTAGGCAGACCGGTCTGGTGCAGCTTCAGCTGAGGACCAACCACGATTACAGAACGACCCGAGTAGTCAACGCGCTTACCCAATAGGTTCTGGCGGAAACGACCCTGCTTACCCTTTAGTAGGTCAGAGAGTGACTTCAGTGCACGGTTACCGGTACCGGTTACCGCACGACCACGGCGACCGTTGTCAAACAGTGCGTCAACAGCCTCCTGAAGCATGCGCTTCTCGTTGTTCAAAATGGTCTTAGGAACAGCGCCCAGGTCAACAAATCGCTTTAGACGGTTGTTGCGGTTGATCACCCTGCGGTAAAGGTCGTTTAGGTCGGAGGTTGCAAAGCGACCACCGTCTAGTTGAACCATTGGGCGGATCTCCGGAGGCAATACTGGAAGCACCGAAAGCACCATCGAGGTTGGAGGAGTTCCTGAGGATAGGAAGCTGTTTACAACCTTTAGGCGCTTGATTGCCTGAGTCTGCTTTGAGCCCTTTGTGGTTGCAATCTCCGCACGTAGTTCTGCAGCTGCAGACTCTAGGTCGAATGCTGCAAGCACCTGAAGCACAGCCTCGGCACCGATCTCGGTGATGATGTAGTCCGAGAAGTAGTAGTCGAAGTGGTCAAACACTACGTCGTTAGGAAGTAGCTGGCCAACCTCAGCCTTGAGGAACATCCGCCATGCCAACTGCTCCTTGTGGAGGTTGGATGGGCGCTCCAGGCGAGCGTACTCACGAACGATCTTGTCGGTCTTCTTCTTGAAGTCCGCCATGAGCTTCTTGATCTTCTTGGTCTCGTCAGAGGTGCGAACAACTGCGTCGTCCTGCTCCTCGTCGGTCTCAGCACCTAGGGCACGAGCAGACCAGAACGCTTCAGCGTCCTTCTCCTCGGTGATGATTAGCTGCTCAACACTCTTAGCGAACTGCTTCTCAACCCAGCGTGGGGTCTCCCAGAACTTGTTGGAAACCTGAAGCTCTAGGCCAAGCTCGCGAAGTTCTGCAAGCTCGCTACCTGCGGCAGCCTCGAACTCCTCGTCGCGACCATCAACTAGCGAACGAATACGAGATACGTACTCCTCGCGAACTAGGTCGTACTCTGCAGTCTTTAGCTCGTGGTCAATCTCCATGACGCGGTAAGCGGCAAAGTAAATGATCTTCTCTAGGTCCTTTGGGGCCATGTTGAGCAAGTAGCCCAGGCGAGAAGGAACACCCTTGAAGTACCAGATGTGAGTAACAGGAGCGGCAAGCTCAACGTGACCCATGCGCTCACGACGAACAGATGACTTGGTCACCTCAACGCCACAGCGCTCACAGACGATTCCCTTGAAGCGGACGCGCTTGTACTTTCCACAAGAGCACTCCCAGTCCTTGGTAGGACCGAAGATCTTCTCGCAGAAGAGGCCGTCCTTCTCTGGCTTTAGGGTGCGGTAGTTGATGGTCTCCGGCTTCTTTACCTCACCAGATGACCACGAACGGATGTCCTCGCTGGTCGCAAGACCCACGCGAAGGGCACTAAAGTTCTCTACTTTTACTGACATTTCGTTAGTTCCTTATTCAGAATTCTTGAGCGGTTACTGGAAAGTGTTGTAGTCGATATCGGCTGCGGAGTTCTCGTTGCGAGACAGGTTGATGCCCAGCTCCTCAGCGGCACGGTCGTTCTCGAACTCTTCGTCCTTTAGAACAACTACGCGACCCTCGCCATCTAGAACCTCGACGTTTAGACCAAGGGACTGCATTTCCTTGGCTAGCACGCGGAAGGACTCTGGAATACCAGGAGCCTGAATGTTCTCACCCTTAACGATTGCCTCGTAGGTGCGAACGCGGCCAGCAATGTCGTCAGACTTGATGGTTAGCAATTCCTGCAGGGTGTGTGCTGCTCCATAAGCCTGAAGTGCCCACACCTCCATCTCACCAAAGCGCTGTCCACCGAACTGAGCCTTACCACCAAGTGGCTGCTGAGTAATCATGGAGTAAGGGCCGGTGGAACGGGCGTGAATCTTGTCATCAACAAGGTGGTGCAGCTTCAGCATGTACTTCACACCGACTGCGATTGGCTCAGGATATGGCTCACCGGAACGGCCGTCGAATAGACGGGCCTTACCGGAGCGGTCGATTAGACGCTTGCCATTTGCTCCTGGAGTGGTGTGGTCCAAGATGCCAGCAACCTGGTCCTTGGTAGCACCGTCGAATACCGGGGTAGCAACCTTGGTTCCTGGCTCAGCTGCGTAAAGCTCCTTGGCCATGTTGTCTGCCCACTTGGCAACGCCCTTGACATCCCAACCCTGGCGGCAAGCCCAACCTAGGTGAGACTCAAGTACCTGACCGAAGTTCATACGACCCGGGATACCTAGCGGGTTCAGCACGATGTCAACTGGAGTTCCGTCCTCCATGAATGGCATGTCCTCAACCGGCAGGATCTTGGCGATAACACCCTTGTTACCGTGGCGACCAGCAAGCTTGTCACCCTCGGTAATCTTGCGCTTCTGAGCGATGTAGACAACTACGCGCTTGTTGACGCCAGCACCTAGCTCGTCGCCAGCTTCGGAGTCAAATACCTTGACGCCAATGATGGTTCCCTGCTCACCGTGTGGCACCTTCAAAGAGGTGTCGCGAACTTCGCGGCTCTTCTCGTTGAAGATTGCGCGCAGTAGACGCTCTTCTGCAGAAAGCTCGGTCTCACCCTTAGGGGTAACCTTTCCAACCAAGATGTCTCCCGGGCGAACCTCAGCACCGATGCGGATGATTCCGCTCTCGTCTAGCTGAGCAATCGCCTCTGGAGAAACATTCGGTAGGTCGGCGGTGATCTCTTCGGCACCTAGCTTGGTGTCGCGAGCGTCAACCTCATACTCCTCGATGTGGATCGAAGAAAGCACATCGTGCTTCACGATCTCCTGAGAAAGAATGATTGCGTCCTCGAAGTTGTAACCCTCCCAAGGCATGAATGCAACCAACAGGTTCTTACCAAGCGCTAGCTCACCGTTCTCGGTCGAAGGACCATCGGCTAGCACCTCACCAAGCTCAACGCGCTGACCAACCTCAACGATTGCACGCTGGTTGATTGCGGTGCCCTGGTTAGAGCGGTCGAACTTGCGTAGGAAGTAGGAAGAGCGAGTGCCGTCATCGTTCATCACGGTGATGGTGTCTGCGTCGATCTCCTCGATTACACCGGCGTTGTCTGCGATTACCACAGCACCGGAGTCGATAGCCGCGATGCGCTCCATACCGGTTCCAACATATGGGCTCTGAGCGCGTAGCAGTGGAACTGCCTGACGCTGCATGTTTGCACCCATAAGTGCACGAGACGAGTCGTCGTGCTCAAGGAATGGAATTAGCGAGGTGGAAACCGAAGCTAGCTGACGAGGGGAAATGTCGATGTAGTCAACATCCTCGGCTGGAACCTCAACCATGTCGCCGCGGAAGCGAACGAATGCACGAGGACCAACTAGCGAACCGTCTTCCTTCAAAGGAGTCTCAGCCGCTGCGATGACCTTGCCGTCTTCGCTTGCTGCGTCTAGGTACTCAATCTTCGAGGTGACCTTGCCGCCCTTAACGATGCGGTAAGGGGTCTCGATGAAACCAAAGGTGTTGATTCGGCTGAATGCGGTTAGCGATCCAATTAGACCAATGTTCGGGCCTTCTGGAGTCTCAACCGGACACATGCGGCCGTAATGCGATGGGTGTACGTCACGTACCTCCATCTGGGCACGCTCACGAGCGATACCGCCAGGTCCAAGTGCGGATAGACGACGCTTGTGAGCAAGTCCTGCGAGCGGGTTGTTCTGGTCCATGAACTGGGAAAGCTGGCTTGCACCGAAGAATTCCTTGATGGCAGAAACAACCGGACGCAGGTTGATCAGGGTCTGAGGAGTGATTGCCTCAATGTCCTGAGTCGACATACGCTCGCGAACCACGCGCTCCATACGGGAAAGACCAATTCGAACCTGGTTCTGAATTAGCTCGCCTACCGAGCGGATACGACGGTTAGAGAAGTCATCGATGTCGTCTGGACGGACAATAAGGTTGACCTTCTTGCCGTTCATCTTGATACCGAACTCAACGGTCTGAGCAGTTGCCTGCACGCCGTTTGCCAAGGTGATGTCGAATAGCAACAGGTACTTCAAGGTCGCCACGATGTCAGCCAGGGTCAAGGTGGTGATGTCTGCACCCTGCTCGATGGTGAGCTTGCGGTTTAGCTTGTGACGGCCAACGCGAGCCAGGTTGTAACGCTTGTGCTCGAAGTAGGTGGAACGCAACCAAGCCTCTGCAACTTCGCTACCTGCGGTCTCGCCGCGAACCTTGCGGTAGACCTCGCGAAGCGCGTCTTCCTTGGACAGGATTGGGGATGCGAAAACCTTGGACTCGTCATACTCCAAGGTGCGCTCGATGATGTCCTCATCGAAACGTAGGTTTAGTGGGCTGGCCTCAACCGAAGACTTTAGGTCAGAGAACTCTGCGCGGATCTCTTCCTTAGACATACCAAGTGCCTTTAGGAAGATGGTTGCGGAGACCTTGGTCTTGCGGTCAACCTGGACCTGCAAAATTGGCTGGCCGAAGCGGGCGGCCGGCTTACGCTCGTCCTTTACCCACTCGGTTAGGAACTCTAGGTAAGAACCACGGCTCGGGATGATCTGAGCCTTGTTGTTCTTGACGTCCAAGTTACCGGTGGTGTTGGTGGACACCGAGAAGTAAACACCTGGGGAGCGAACTAGCTGTGAAACCACAACACGCTCGGTTCCGTTGATGATGAAGGTGCCCTTGCCGGTCATCACAGGGAAGTCACCCATGAAGACGGTCTGGCTCTTGATCTCACCGGTTAGGTAGTTGGTGAACTCAGCCTTGATGTATAGCGGCTGGGTAAAGCTCTTGCCCTTTTCCTTGCACTCGTCTGGGGTGTAAGGCGGGTCGAACAACATTGGCTCGGAGAAAGATAGGCCCATCTTGGCATCCTGGGCAGCGTTCGAGCTGTCCTCGATTGGGCTGATCTCCTCGAAGACCTCGTCTAGACCGGTGCGAGCATCTGCTCCGGCGATTTCACGCCATGCAGGTGCGCCAACCAACCAGTCAAAGCTCTCTGTCTGAAGTGAGAGTAGATCTGGGATCTCGATCGGGTCTGGGTGCTTCGCAAAAGTTGGTCTTAGTGCGGAGCGAGAGTTCTTTGCGGACTTTAGGTTCTTAGCGTTTTTCGCAGCAGCCAAAGTAATAACCCCTAGGGAATTGATGTTGTAGGCGGGAAATTCACGTTCCTAGACACAGCGAGCCACAATTTGCTACGCGCCAAACAACCACAATATGAGGTTCGGCAGAGGTTAGGGATGCAAACCTCTATCCTAAGGGGTGCGAATTATGCACCGCAACTTAAATTTGCGCAGAAACTTTACGAAAATGTGACTCTAAAGACTCTGCTCCAAAAGCTGGTCCCAATTCTTAGGGGGCGAACCTTTGGCCAAGAGCTTGGAGAACACCAAATACGCATCGTCCTTAGCCCCATAGGCCCGCAAGCTGTCCGAGAAGTTCACCCAGCCCAAGATGATGATCTTGTTGACCGAGTCAAATCGGAAAAATAACCGGTATTGCCCACCAAATTTGGCCCGTCGCCAACTTCGATTAGCTGCCCCCAAGGTATTTCCCAAAAGATACTTGGAGTCATTTGGATTCAAGGGAATCAGCTCAAAGGCCAGCCTGTCCAAGGCTGCAAAGCGTTTTGTTTGCTCGGCCTGGAGGTAGCCCTCAGGATTCCTGCGCTTGAGCTCGACAACTTGGTTGTACCACTTTGAGTATTGATCCTCGAAGTGGGGATGCGCTAGAACCAACCAGCCGTGATACTCGCCAAGCTTCAAGCCTTGGTTTCCGAATCGAACCAGCCCTCAAGGTCAACTCCAGCAACCAGCGCGTCTACACCGGAAGGTCTGACAAAAGGAGCAAGCTTTCCAGGGTTAGCGATGAGGTCTTGCTCTAAGAAGGTTAGGTAGGCAGCAACCACTGCATCGTCAGAAGAAACGGAGGTCTCTTTGAACATCTCGACCTTGCCACCATCGAGCACTCGGAAAGCAATGGAATCGCCTTCTTGCAAATCCAGCGCTTTACGCGCTGCGATTGGAATTGTTACCTGGCCCTTGCTGGTCAGCTTTGCCTTGGATTCGATGTTTGCCATTACTCAATTGTAAGGAATATTCCTTACAAATCAAGCTCTAAAAGTTTCGGGTCTTTTGCTCTCGAACCGCTTGGTTCATCTCGCGCTTGGCGTCGTGCTCTTTGAGAGTCTGGCGCTTGTCGTAGTCCTTTTTACCCTTAGCCAGTGCGATTTCGACCTTGGCGTAACCATCTTTGAAGTACATGCTCAGAGGCACCAGCGTGTAACCGGACTCGCGAACCTTGCCGGCAAGCTTGCCGATTTCCTGACGGTTGAGCAGCAGCTTGCGCTTACGCCTGGTGAAGTGATTCGTCCAAGATCCCTCGAAGAACTCAGGGATATGCACATTCTCAAGCCAGACCTCGCCACGCTCCACCGAGGCAAAGCCGTCAATTAGCGAGGCTCTGCCTGCTCTCAGGGATTTGACTTCGGTTCCGGTTAGCACAATGCCGGCCTCGTACACGTCCTCGATGTGGTAATCGTGTCGGGCCTTACGGTTCTGAGCAATAACTTTTTGCCCACGTTCCCTTGGCATGGTGTTTCCCTTGATTAGGCCTTGAGGTAACGGTGGATAGACACACTTGAAGAGATGATCGCAAGAGTGGCGCCGATACCTAGTAGGTAGGGAGTAATCATAAGCGAATCCGCCACAGTAAAGAAGGACGTAAATGCCAGCTGCTTAGCTAGGTAGCCGGTCACAAAGTAGTGCGTGATGGCCACTGTGACCGAAGTCGCAAGTAGCGCACCCAAAACCGCAGCTAGCAAACCCTCCAGCACAAACGGCAGCTGAATCGAAAAGCGCGATGCTCCAACCAATCTCATGATCGAGATCTCGCGTCTTCTGGAGTGAGCACTCAGACGGATAGTGGTGGCAATCAAAAGTGTTGCGCTAAGAAGCATCACCGACGCAACTCCGGCGGCTAGCAAGCTACCGGCGTTTAGGAAGTTGAAGATCTCATCGAGGTAGCTGCGCTGGTCCTTGATTTCCTCAACACCATCCAGGCCGGAGAAACTCTCCAGGATCAGTTCTGACTGGGTCGGGTCTTTGAGGTTTACCCAGAAAGCTTCATTTAGCTGATCTGCCGTGATGTATTGCGCGGCTTGTGAGTCTGCGAACTGCTCCACGAATTTCTCGTAAGCGGCATCTTGGTTCTCGAAATAGTAGGTATCGACATAAGGGGTCAGAGTCTCGCCCGCTAGCTGCTCTTCAATCGCTGCCTTTTGAGCGTCTGTCGCGCCACCGGCTGGACAGGCTTCCTCTGGTGAGTAATCGCTGCAGAGGTAGATCGCCACCTGTGCTCTGTCATACCAATAGGTTTTCATCTCGCCAACTTGCAGCTGCAGCAAAAGAGTGACGGCAACGAAGGTGAGAGACACAAAAGAAACCAAAATGATCGAGACGATCATCGAGATGTTGCTGCGAATACCCGCCCACATTTCGGAGAGGATGAAACCTAACTTCATGCCTGGCCGCCAAAGTCAATATCCGCAGGGCTATCCGGGATGATCGGCATCGAATCCGATGGGATTTCTCTATAGGAAGCAGTCTTTGCATCGCGAATGATGTGACCGGCTTTGATTTCAACCACACGCTTTTGCATGCGGTCCACAATCCCGCGATCGTGGGTTGCCATGACCACTGTGGTGCCAGAGAGGTTGATGCGATCAAGCAGCGTCATGATCTCATTGGAGGTTGCAGGGTCTAAGTTTCCGGTTGGCTCATCGGCCAGCAATACCTCTGGGCGGTTTACCAGTGCCCTGGCAATCGCAACTCGCTGCTGCTCGCCACCGGAGAGCGCAGAGGGCAGTCGGTCTGCTTTTTGGCTAAGGCCAACCAGCTCCAATACATCTGGCACCGCGGTCTCAATAAATGCTTTTGGTCTGCCAATTACCTGCAATGCGAAAGCGACGTTCTGATAAACAGTCTTGTTTGGCAAAAGTCTGAAGTCTTGAAACACCACGCCTAGCTTGCGGCGAAACTGGGCGACCTTGCTTGCAGAGAGCTGGTTTAGGTTTTCTCCCAGGACAAGCACCTCACCCTGATCAACGCGCTCTTCGCGAAGCATCAATCGAAGCATTGTGGATTTACCAGAACCTGAGGTCCCAACCAAAAAGACAAATTCACCGCGCTGGATATCCAGCGACACCGAATCCAGCGCAGGAGCGTCTGCGCCCTTATAGGTCTTGGTTGCATTTTCTAAGCGGATCATGTCCCTCAAAGCCTAAGCCGAGCTAAGACATGTGCCAGCCTGCCACGACTGGAAATGGCTATTTGT
This sequence comes from Microbacteriaceae bacterium, assembly GCA_027487865.1. Classification (GTDB taxonomy): domain Bacteria; phylum Actinomycetota; class Actinomycetes; order Actinomycetales; family Microbacteriaceae; genus Aquiluna. The sequence continues at coordinate 198,713 of JAIYCT010000003.1, read as the reverse complement.
CTGGATTCGCTCGCCAGCGAAGACCGGCAGAGATAAAGCCTTCGATCTCGCCATCAAAAACAGCATCCGGGTTATTGACCTCGTAGTTATTTCTAAGGTCCTTCACCATCTGATATGGGGCTAGAACATACGAGCGCATCTGCTCACCCCAGCTTGCTTTCACATCTCCGGCAAGCTCTTTCTTCTTGGCATCTTCTTCTTGCTTCTTCACAAGTAGCAGGCGAGATTGCAAAACCCTCAGCGCTGCCGCCTTGTTTTGCAGCTGGCTCTTTTCGTTCTGACAAGAAACCACAATGCCGGACGGAAGGTGTGTGATTCTTACTGCCGAGTCGGTGGTGTTCACCGACTGGCCACCGGGTCCAGATGACCTAAAGACATCGATGCGAATGTCATTCTCTGGAATATCCACCACGTCTGTTGTCTCAATCAAGGGAACTACTTCAACAGCTGCAAAAGAAGTCTGCCTTTTACCGGCTGCGTTAAAAGGGCTCATGCGAACCAGGCGATGTGTGCCGGACTCCACCGAAAGCTGCCCGTAGGCAAATGGAGCATCGACCTCAAAAACGGCACTCTTGATTCCAGCACCTTCGGCGTAAGAAATATCCAAAACCGTGGTCTTGTATTGCTGCTTCTCGCAGTAGCGCAAATACATGCGCATCAGCATCTCGGCAAAGTCGGTGGCATCATCGCCACCGGCACCCGATCGAATAGTCACAATGGCTCCGCGAGGGTCGTACTCACCATTTAGAAGCGTCTCAACCTCTAGCGAGTCCACCATGGTGGCGATCGCCTTGAGCTCTCCCCTAGCTTCCAGCTTGGTTCCCGCATCGTCTTCGGTATTTGCCATTTCAATCAAAACTTTGAGGTCATCAAGACGAGCTGCAACATCGTCTAGTTTTTGCTTTTTGGATTTCAAGCGAGAGAGCTGGCTGGTTACGCGCTGCGCGGTCTCCTGGTCATTCCAGATATCTGGGTTGGCAGCTTCTTTCTCCAAGGAGGCGATCTCGGCAGCAACTTCGGCCGGACGAGTGACAGCAAGAACCGAGGCTAGAACTTCTTCAAGTCCTGCTAGTTCGCTAGAGAGATCGAGCTCTGCCATCACATTCGATTCTGAAAATAAAAAGGTGAAAGCTATTGCTCTCACCAATGGCGGTGACGGTGGGATTTGAACCCACGGTGGACTTTCACCCACACAACTTTTCGAGAGTTGCACCTTCGGCCGCTCGGACACGTCACCGCCCGATAGCTTAGCAAACAGGGCCCTTGTCGCACACTACGAACGTTTGGCCTCAAAGAACGACTTCAACAAAGCCGAGCACTCTTCCTCCAAGACTCCAGGAATAACCTCTACCGGCTTACCCAATCTGGAGTCTCTCAGCACGTCATAGATCGAGCCTGCAGCACCAACGCGCTCATCCCAAGCACCAAAGACCACTCGTGGAATTCGAGCAGCAACAATCGCACCAGCACACATCACACATGGCTCCAGGGTCACAAACAGTGTGGTGTTCTCTAAACGCCAATCGCTCAAATCCGAAGCCGCCTTGCGAATGACCTCAATCTCGGCATGGGAGGTTGGATCAGACTTCGCTTCACGCAGGTTGTGTGCGGTCGCAAGGACTTCACCAGTAGCACTAACCAATACAGCGCCTACCGGCACCTCATCGCCAGACTGCGATGCAGTCTGCAGGGCGATGTGCATAAAGTGCTCGAAATCCATAGGCTTGAGCTTATGCGATTGTCTGTAGCCGACCACCCTTTGATTAAGCACAAGATCAGCATCCTCAGGGATGAATCAACCCCAAGCCCAATCTTCCGCTTGCTCGTTGAAGAGCTGGTCACACTCTTGGCCTATGAGGCCACTAGAGATGTGCGCATCACCAAGGTGAAGATCAAGACTCCACTGGCAATCACCGAGGGCGAGAAGCTCTCCAAGCCGAGACCTCTAATCGTGCCTGTATTGCGAGCAGGTCTAGGCATGCTCGAGGGCATGACCAAGCTACTGCCAAGTGCAGAGGTTGGCTTCCTAGGGATCAAGCGTGATGAAGAAACTCTCCAGCCATACACCTACGCAAACCGTCTGCCGGACGACTTGGCAGATCGACAGGTCTACATCATTGACCCAATGCTTGCCACCGGTGGAACGCTAAACGATTCCATTGACTACGTATTCGAGCGCGGAGCATCGAGCGTCACCTGTGTATGCCTCATTGGGGCTCCTGAGGGAGTCGAGAACGTAAAGCAGCATCTAGGCAACAAGTGGCCTGGCCGCAACGTACATGTCGTTCTCGGCGCCCTCGATGAGAAGCTAAACGAGATCGGCTACATCGTTCCAGGTCTTGGTGATGCTGGCGATCGCCTGTACGGAACCGCAGCTAACTAGCTTCTGCTTCTAAAGTCGGCTATCGCCAGAAGGATTCCTTCGCGCAGCGAAGTCTTGGCCTTCCAGCCAAGGTCATTGATCAAGCTCACATCGAGCAGCTTGCGAGGTGTGCCATCGGGCTTTGAAGTGTCCCATTCGGTTGTTCCCTGGTAACCAACTTCTTCAGCAACGATCTGGGCAAGTTCTTTGATTGTCAGATCTTCACCAACGCCTACGTTCACTTGGCTCGGGCCATCGTAGTTTTCCAATAGGAACAGGCTTGCTTCGGCAAGATCGTCGACGTAGAGGAATTCGCGCAATGGCTGACCCGAACCCCAGTTGATGATCTCCTCTTGTCCTTCAAGTCGCGCAGTTTCATACCTGCGGATCATTGCTGGCAATACATGCGATCCTTTTTCGGAGTAATTGTCTCCTGGGCCATAAAGATTGGTGGGCATCGCGGAGATCCATTTTTTGTTGTGCTGACGTCTAATCGCCTGCACCTGCGTTATGCCTGCGATTTTTGCGACGGCGTATGCATCATTTGTGGACTCGAGATGCCCGGTCATCAATGAATCTTCTCGAATGGGCTGCGGTGCAAATTTGGGATAAATGCAACTTGACCCCATAAACAGTAAGCGCTCTACGTCTTGCTCAAGAGCTGCGTCCATGACATTGACCTGTATTTGCAGATTCTCGCTTAGGAAGTCGGCAGGGTAGGTGTCATTGGCAAGAATCCCACCAACCTTGGCGGCTGCTAAAACAACATTCTTTGGCTTTGTCTCTGCAAAAAAGGCAAAGACAGCAGAGCGGTCCCGAAGGTCAAGCTCACTTGAGGTCCGACCGAAAACATTCGTGAAGCCTTTTGCCTCGAGGTGTCGGAAGATTGCTGACCCAACCATCCCCCTATGGCCGGCAACATAGAAAGGCGCGGCGCGGTCTAGATCAAATAGTGCCATTAGACAAACTTAGGTGTATCGATCCAGTGGCTGCCCTCATGGTGCAGGGCTTTGACATCTGCCTCAACCATGATTCTTGCCAAATCCGGAGTCGTGGTCTTGGCTTTCCAGCCAAGCTCTCGCTCTGCCAGAGAGGCATCACCAATTAGCGCATCAACTTCAGTAGGTCGCAAGTACCTAGGGTCGAATTCAACAAACTCTTCCCAGTTGAGATCTAATGCCTCAAAGGAGTGCGTCAAGAAGTCGCGGATCGTGGCTGCATAGCCTGTTGCAAGGACGTAATCCATTGGCTTGTCATGCTGAAGCATTCGCCACATCCCCTCGACGTATTCGGGGGTATATCCCCAGTCGCGCACCGAGTCCAAGTTACCCAGGTAGAGCTTGCTCTGCTGCCCTGCCTTGATACGCGCTGCAGCACGAGTGATTTTTCTAGTAACAAAAGTCTCGCCACGTCTTGGAGATTCATGATTGAAGAGAATGCCATTGACCGCAAAAAGGTCATACGCCTCGCGGTAGTTCTTAGTCATCCAATACGAGTAGACCTTCGCTGCACCGTAAGGAGATCGAGGGTAGAACGGAGTGTCTTCATTTTGTGGGGGTGGAGTCGCTCCAAACATCTCCGAAGACGACGCTTGGTAAAAGCGGGACTCAGGCGAAACCAAGCGCACAGCTTCCAACACTCGAGTAGTGCCGACACCCGTAATGTCACCCGTGTACTCAGGTTCGTCGAACGAGACTCGAACATGCGACTGCGCGCCCAGGTTATAAATCTCATGAGGCCTTAGTTCGGCAATAAGCGAGACCAAGCGAGACCCATCGGAAAGGTCGCCGTAGTGCAACGTCAGGTTTTTTCCAGCCTCATGGCGGTCTCGGTATAAGTGATCGATTCTTGAGGTGTTGAAAGTAGAAGCACGTCTAATTAGCCCGTGTACTTCATATCCCTTTTCAAGTAGCAACTCAGCGAGATATGAGCCGTCCTGGCCGGTAATGCCAATGATGAGTGCTTTCTTCAAGGATGACCTCTTTCCATACGCCCCAAGCCTACAAGAATGGGCCTCTACTTAAATGGAAATCCCCCCTGGCAAGCCAGGGGGGATTTCGGTTTACAGCTTATTACTTAACAGTAACGGTCTGCTCGTTCTGTAGGTCGCCTGCAACCCATACCTTTACAAGTACGTTAGCGCCAACCTTGCTCTTACGAGAGAACACAAAGTTGTCACCTGATGCAGTTGTCTTGTACCACTTGCCACCAACCTTGACGGTTACGGCTGAGCCCTTAGCGTTCTCAACACGTACTGCCCAACGGCCGTTGAATGAACCAACGACAACGTTAACTTCAGCAGCAGGGGTGCCAATGTTCAGCACCTGAGCTACGGTCACGTTCTTGGTTGAAGCAGCGTCACCAGCTGGACGGTAGGTAGCGGTAATGGTTCCGGTTCCAACCTCGGTTGCTAGAACCAAAACGTTGATGGAGAACTTACCATCTGCGTCAGTCTCTAGAGTTCCGGTGCCGAATGGAAGACCCAAGCCAGCCCATGAAACAACAACGTCTGCTGAACCAGAGGTGTTAACACCGTTGCCGTTTGAGTCAACTAGGGTTCCAGTGATCTTTGCAGTCTCACCGGCAACAAGAGCCGTTTTGTCGAATGTAATCGACTTTCCAGAGTCAGCAGCAACCGGGTCAACAACAAGGATGGTGTTAGCAGTGGTTGCGCCAACCTTCTGGCTGATGGTGTACTTTCCAACCTTCAAGGATGCAACATCGAAGGTGTAGGTGCCATCTGCAGCTGAACCAACGGTTAGCTTGCCCGAAGCGGTTGACTTGCCAGAAGCAGCGCGGAACACAAGTCCATCACCGGAAATATCGATCATGGCACCAACGTTCTTTACGGTACCAGTCACGGTCTTCCAGCTAACAGTGCTTGGGAAGTAGCTAACGCTAGCTGCCACGCTTGCCGCAGGTGAAACGCTAAACACAGAGGTAACGTCAGTCACTGTTACGGTGACGTCACCTGCTGCAGAACCACCAGATACCCATGAGTTCAACGCGGAGTCGGACTTCTGAAGCACTGCCGATACAACTGCAGAACCAGTCTTGGTTGCAGGTGAAGGAGTGAATTCGAAAGTCGCTACACCGGCTGCAACAGCAACCTCAGAAACTGTAGTTGCGTAAGCAAAGCCAGTTCCTCCGCGAGTTACCTGAATACGGTAGTTGGTAGCTGCAAGAGCAACGCCCCACTGGTCCTTCACGGCGTATCCGATCTTAACAGCAGCACCAGGTGCGGTTGCGTAGACCGAGTAGTCGTTTGAGATCGCGTAGGTTACGGCAGTAGCAGTCATAGTTAGAGCGCTAGCAGCTGTGTTACCAGAAGACGCGTTAACGACAAGGGTGTCGTTTGCAGCGAATCCGGTGGTAGCAACGGTGAAGCTTGCGTAGCCATCAGTTCCAGTGGTGACTGAAAGCTTGGTTGGGTAGCTGGAAGTTGCAGCTCCGCCATTTACGCTAATCAGCTTGTTCACTGAATCCAAAGTAGCTCCAGAGAGAGCAACAGTCACAACTACACCGCTCACGCTGGTCGAGTTCGTTGCAGCATGCACCCTTACGGTGTAAGTCTGGTTTGGACGAACTGGAACAGTCTGGTTGGACGAAGTTGCGTGGTCTGACTTCACGACGGTGGTAACCAAAGTCGTGATGGTAGCAGCACTTGCACCAGCAGTCACAACAGAACCCAGTAGGTAACCGGCGTAAATGGTGTCAGTGTTGCCAGTTGGCTGGTAGCGAAGAGCAGCACTGAATGATGCCTTAGCTGGAACCGAGTAAACGTTGAACGAAGTTGAAACAACGCCCGCCCTTAGAGCCACAGCGGTTCCAGTCAATGCACTCGAAGTAACAACTGAGGAGTCAGAAAGGCTGTTTGCATTGGTGTCGTAAAGAGCCGCAGACGAGGACGCTGCCAGGAAGAATTTTCCGTCTAGGTTCTCTAGGTTCAGGCCAGTTACGGTACCGCTGACGGTGTAGTAACGACCACCCTCAGAAGGCTCAGTTGCAGTAAGGGTTGAAGTGATCCCGGCCGGAGTTGCCAGAGTAACGCTGAAAGTGGTGAACCACTCGTCAGAGTCGACGGCGTCATTCTTTACGCCACCCTGGTTGTCAATCCATGCGGTCACCTTCAAAGTAACTGCGCTCCAGCTAGCAACGCCAGATGCGGAGGAAGCCTTGAAGTTCAGGTGTGCAACACCCGAAGCATTCACGACACCGCTGACGGTTGCGCTAGCAGACCCAGCCTGAATTAGAGGCTCAGTGGCCCCCACGGTTGGAGATACGGAGGTCCAGGTTGCTGCGTTTACAGCAGTTCCGCTTGCGCTAACGCGGACGTCCATGTTGGTGCCAGCAGTCTTCTCAACCTTGAAAACAAGGTTGTTTGAGTCGAAGGCTGCGTTGGTCTGGCCAGGTTTTAGCTGCACGAAGACTGGGAAGTCTTCTACAACAGTTCCTGCAAACGTGGTTCCCGCTACTGGGTAAGCACCGATGTTCGCGCCGTCAGTTGCAGCGTTAGCTGCAGGAACGGTTGCAAACAAAGAGACCAGAAGCGATAAAGCCGCGCCTAGAGCCAAACCTTTGCGGTTTGAATTTCTTTGCATGAGTTTTCTTTCTTTCTTGGTTTTCCCTAAAAACATTGGTCCAAAGGGGTTGTAAGAGCGTGTTACCACCAACCAAGCAGGAGATATCCCACTCTTACATAGTTAGGTAACCAGAGGGGTGGTCGTCTCGTTACTAAGGGCACAGGCAGTCAAACCGGACATGCGAAAGTGTTGTCTGGACAACACCTATAGGGGGGACATTCCTCTGTGTGCACGTTACTAATGTCCGTGCAAAGGTAGAACATGTTCGAAGAGTTCCGGGGGGAATCATGAAACAAGATGTGCTTTTCATAGATGAGTTGAGCAGCCTTTTGGCTAGCGCCTCATCAGCCACAGACCTCTGTCGAAAACTTGTGCATTCGGATCTGACCAACGAGTCAACAACTGGTGCAAGTATCTTCTCTATCGACCAACAGGCGCATTTCCAACTGGTCGGTAGCTACGGCAAGGGACTTCCGGTGAGCGGCGTTTCGGTATGGGATGAGCACCCATTTGGCACAGCGGCAAGGTCAGGCAAATTGCACAACACAGCCGCACGAGCCATAGATGGATCTGATGTAGAGGCATACTGCATTCCGCTCACCAAGGGCTCGGATCCAATTGGGATTCTTTGTCTAACACTCTCGGCTGGTGCTCAAATGGATGCATTGTCTCCCCAGGCGCTGTCGGTGGTTTCAAAAGTGACCGGTATCTGGCTAGATTCTCTCGGAGTCAATTCAGGTTCGATCGGCAAAAGTGGTTCAGCAGGCACAGCTGCGCCTAGTCCGGAGAGCCTCACCGAGAGGCAACTGAATGTCCTAAGACTCATGGCTGAAGGCAAAACCAATAGTCAAATTGCCCAGGATCTGATTCTCTCCGAATCCACTATCCGACAAGAGACGGTGAAGATCTATCGCGCATTAGGAGTTCACGCCAGAAGTGAAGCTGGAAAACGGGCAAAGCATCTCGGAATCATTGATCGACTAGCGATCTAAGTAGAAAACTTAAATGAAGAACCCCCTGGCAAGCCAGGGGGTTCTTGGTTTACAGATTATTACTTAACAGTAATGGTCTGCTCGTTCTGTAGGTCGCCTGCAACCCATACCTTTACAAGTACGGTAGCGCCAACCTTGCTCTTACGAGAGAACACGTAGTTGTCGCTGGTTGCAGTTGCCTTGTACCACTTGCCACCAACCTTGATGGATACAGCTGAGCCCTTAGCGTTCTCAACACGTACTGCCCAACGGCCGTTGAATGAACCAACGACTGCGTTGACCTCAGAAGCAATAGCAGGAGCTACTGCAACGGTCTTGGTGGTGGTGACAGCTGCCTTAGCAGTTCCAGCGCCGTCCTGGTCGTAGGTAGCGGTGATAACAACGCTGCCCTCGTCCGCAGAACCTAGTAGAACAGCAACGGTAGCCTCACCGCTGGCGTTTAGCTTGGTTGGAATTGCTCCAACGAAACCTAGACCAGTAACGGTTACCGAGAAGGACTCAGTTGCATCATCGTCTGCAGCAACAGCGTTACCGTGCTCGTCAACTAGCTTCACGGTTGCAACCAAGGTCTTGCCAGGCAAGATGGTGTCAACAGAGACGATAGTTAGAACGGTTCCCTGGTTACCTAGAGCGGCAGCAGCAGTCACGGTGGTTGAAGCGGTAGCAGTTCCAGCTGCGTAGGTGAAGGTGGCAGCGCCAGCCTTTACTACGTAAGCAGAAACAGTCCACCAGCCATCGCCATCAGCAAGAGTAGTGATGGTGTTTGCAACAGCCTTCGCGTCCTGAGCAGCAGTTGAGAACTGAACTCCGGTCGAGGTAACTGATACAGACTGACCAGCGTGGTTGACCTTACCGTTGATGGTGACACTGTTTGTGTAACCAGCAGTGTTGCTGGTGGTTGCGCGTGCAATCACAGGAGTCGAGTGGGTAGGTGCAGTGTCGAACTTAGCTGCAACGGTGGTCGACTTGACCGCAACAGCAGACGCAGTGGTTGCAGACACGGTTGACCAGTTAAGGGTCGTGGTGTTCTGCTTCTCTAGGTCAGTGTTGGTTACGTTCAAGGTAGTCGCCGAAGCGGTTGAGGTGAACTCAGCCTTAGCAGCTCCGCCAGTTACAGGTACGTACTTGGTGGTGCCGTCGTAAGCAACTACTAGTCGGTGACCTGCAGGAAGAGCAACCTTGAACTGGTCAGCAACGGTGTAGTCGATCGCGAATGCGCTCGAGGTTGCGACAGTGCGGAAGTTGTTCACTCCAACAGACTTGACGGTGTAAGCAGCAGCCTTAAGTGTTGCCACTAGCATGTCTGCGGTCTTGTTCTGAGAAACGAAGCTGAAGTTAACGGTCGCGCCAGAAGCAAGACCTGCGGTAGCTACGTTTACGGATGCAACACCGGTAGCGTCAGCAGTTACTGCAAGAGCAGTAGGTAGCTTGGCAGAGTCGGTGTATACGGTTCCGTTTAGGGTGATCGACTGAGTCGAGGTAAGGGTAGCCGAGGTGGTTACCTTCACAGTTACAGCCGCAGCAGCAACGCCAGATGCGGTCGAGGTTAGGCCGTTTAGGGCGGTTGCCTTGACTACGAAAGCGCTGTCAACACGAGCGTCAACTGCACCAGCAGCAGAGTTAAGTGCGTTATCACCAGCAACTGCAGAAGCAGTTACGTTCTTAACGGCTGCAGCAGTTACGGTTAGTGTCGCAGAAGCAGCACCAACCTGGTCAACGCCAACCTTTACAACTGCAGAAACAGTCGCTGCAGCAGCAAGTGCTGAAACAGCGGTGCTGTAGACGCCTGATGCAAGAGTTGCGGAGTTAGTTGCAGTTCCACCAATTGACGCAACGAAGGTAACAGTCTTCTGAACCTGGTTGGTGTTGATGTCAGTTAGAGAAGCGGTTCCCTTAAGGGTGGTGTCACCCTCGTTCGGCTGGGTCAAAGCAACAACGGCTGCAACTTCAGAGTACTTCTTGAAGCTAACAGTCTGAGCAGTAGCGAATTCGCCAGTGTCCAGGGTGCTGTTGTTGTTTGCGTCAACGAACGCGGTAACGGTAACGGTGACCGAAGAGCTTGCGGAAGATGCGCCGGTTACGGCTAGCTTCACGAAGTTCTGGGTTAGAGGGCCAGCGCCGTCAGCAGCAACTACCACAGAGGTAGAAGCAGCGTTAAGGGTGCCGGATGCAGTGGTGACTGATGCGGAAGTTGAAACACCGTAAGAAACGGTTGCTCCAGCTGCCTTGTCGATCTTGTACTTCAACTGCTGCGCCTGAGCGGAGTTCTGGCCTGGGGCCAAAGATGCCTGCAGTGTGAAGTCCTCAGTCACGAACGTGTTGTATGAGGTTCCAGCAGATGGAGCTAGTACTACCTCGCCTGCAGCCTGAGCTGGTGAAGTCACCAGACCAGAGAAGGCAATGGCAATAGCCGCGCCAATCGCAAGACCCCTACGAGTCGTGTTCTTGAACATTCGTTCTCTTTCTTCTTGGTTTCCAGGAACCCATATGGAGCGCCTGGTTTGAGAGCGTGCAACCACCAACCAAGCAGGAGGATACAAACTCTCTAGTTAAGGGTAACGGACTTGTTGTCCAGACATTACGCTCGAAACGCAAGTTTCTTTAAATAAGAACTTGAAGGTTTTTAGCTACGAGGGATGAAATTCAGACTTGAGGAGAGAAGTGCGCCATCAGAAGTGAGTGTTACAACCACTTTTACGGCCGCTGAGGAGACTTTGGTGTCGCCAATTGCTAGGTAACCGTAGGTTCCAGAAGTGTCGCCAACCAACAGGTCGGTGGCGAGGTAGGTAAGGGTTACTGAGCCATCTGAGTTCACGGTCTTCTCAGCGTGATCCACCTTGGTACCAGCCACGAAGGTGGTTCCAGAAACATCAAATGAGATCCAAGCACCGCTAACACCGCGGGTGCTGGCTAGGTCGTAGGAAATGATTGCCTTCAGGCCGTTTGAGCCAGCCAGCGTGACGGTTCCCTGGTTCGCGTTGCTGACTGTTGCGTCAGCACTTACCTGACCTTCGCGGCTAAGCATCTTCACAGTGGTCACGCTCAATGCGTTGCGCATTGCATTCTCAGCCTGCTTCTGAGCAACCGCTTCGGCGGTTGGCGCAGGTCTTGGCTTTGGAGTGATGTTGCTTGCAGGAGCGATATTCAACTGAGTGTTTGTCGCCACTGCGAGATCTTGAGTCTCGACTACCTCAGCACCTGGACCTGGCTCTTCAGTTGGTAGAACTCCGGTCTCGGTCTCAGCCACAGGGTTTTCAGGTGAGGTGATGGTTGGTTCTGGCAGAGCAACCTGTTCGCTCACAACATCGTTGGAGAGGTTCGGAACCACGCCAATCGCGATTGCTAGAACTAGTAGGAATGCACCGGCAGCCGAGATGTACTTGCCGCTTTCGGCAGCTGCCTTGCGGGCTGCGATGGAAAGAATCTGTGAAACCGTCTTGCCTGCGGTTTCCGCTTCTCCGACCAAAGCCTTCTTGAAGGCAGATCGAGCGCGGAACAACAGCTGACGGAAGGCGTTGTCGGAGAGGTTCATCTGAGCGGCTACAACCTCAGCGCTCTTCTCCTCATACAAGGTGGCAATCAAGGCTTCGCGCTGACGCGGTTGAAGCTTTGCAAGTGCCAAGCTCACGATGGCTGCATCGTCTGCCTGCTGAAGCGAGTCGCTCATCTCAGGCAGGTTCGCTGCAAACTCTGGCTGGTCATCAATAGGAGCAAAGCTAGCTCTGGAGTTGGCACGAATCACGTCCAGGGCCAGAAGCCTGGTCTTCCACTTCAAAAAGCGCAGTACGCCAACCTCGGAGTCCAGCTCCGGAAGCGTGGTCATTAGATATAGGAAGGCATCCTGGACAACCTCTTCAACCTGGGAGCGGTTGGTTAGGAAGCGACGAGCGTGACGCTCAAGGTGTGGGCGGAAGCGAACATAGATGCTCGCGAAGTCTTGCGCGGTCCAGTCTTTTAGGACGGCAGGGGTCAAAGAGTCAGCAAAGTGCTCTTTAAATTCAGGCAGGCCAAACTCCTCGTCAGTCTCTTGATCCAAGAGCTGCTCGAGTGGATCTTCTTGATAAAGATCTTCGTTCGGTTCGTGTGCCATCACCTCCAATATACGCAGGCTGTCAATAGGCGTTACGGTCCCAGCGAGTTTAGGTTTGACAGATAAACTCTGGGCTTGTGAAGGTAACTGTTATTGGTCTTGGATATCTGGGTGCAACACACGCTGTTGCCATGGCTGAATTGGGCCACGAAGTCATAGGTATTGAGCCAGATTCCAAGAAACTTGAATCGCTCGCAGCCGGCATATTGCCATTCCACGAGCCAGGCCTAGATGCTGCTTTGCCAAAGGCAATCTCGAGTGGAAAACTCACATTCCAGCACGAGCACAATGAGAATTCAGCGAGCGCCGACCTCCACTTCATCTGCGTTGGCACTCCGCAAACCAAAGGTAGCGATGCTGCCGACACCACTTATGTAATTGCCGCAGCCAAAGAGCTTGCGAGATGGATCAAGCCAACCGCGGTGGTTGCAGGAAAGTCCACCGTTCCGGTTGGAACCGCTGCAACGCTCAAGACTGCGATGACTGAGATTGCCGGCTTTGATGTTCACCTGGCTTGGAACCCGGAGTTCCTAAGGGAAGGCACCGCCCTAGAGGACTCACTAAAGCCTGACCGCATTGTGGTTGGCACCTGGAGTCAGCACTCGGTAGATGTGCTGCGAGAGGTCTACGCACGAATCCTTGCCACCGGCACTCCGTTCCTGGAGCTCGATGTCCCAACCGCTGAGTTAGTGAAGGTTGCCGCTAACGCGTTTTTGGCAACCAAGATCAGCTTTATCAATGCCATGGCCGAGGTTGCTGAGGTCTCTGGGGCGGACGCGGTGGCTCTTGCCAGGGCGATTGGTTATGACGAGCGCATTGGAAACAAGTTCCTAAGAACGGGCATTGGCTTTGGTGGCGGTTGCCTTCCGAAGGACATTCGTGGCTTTGTGGCAAGAGCTGAAGAGCTGGGTGTTGGTTCTGCCGTTGACTTCCTAAAAGATGTCGACGCTGTGAATCTGCGTAGGCGTGACAAAGTTGTCGAACTTGCCAAATCAGAACTTGGATCACTAACTGGCAAAGCAGTCACCATGCTTGGCATCTCCTTCAAGCCGGACAGTGATGATCTAAGAGACTCTCCTGCCCTGGAGATCTCTCAGCGACTAACTGCCCATGGTGCAAAGGTGACCGTGCACGATCCGGTGTCGCTAACCCCGCTTGCCACCCGCTGCCCTGAGCTGTATCGCGAAGAAGATTTACTCAAAGCCGCCACCGGTGCAGACCTAGTAATTCTTGGCACAGAGTGGAAGCAGTATCGCGAGATTGACCCGGTCGAATTTGGCAGGGTTGTCGCAACTAAGACCATCATCGATGGTCGAAATGTTTTGGATGTAGCCAAGTGGCAGGCGACCGGCTGGCGCGTAATTGCGCTTGGTAGAAACGTCCACAATGGCTAAGGCTCTAAAAAACATCAGCTTCGTGATGCCGGTGCTGAACGAAGAGGCCTACCTAGCCACCGCTGTTGAGTCTGTTTTTAGCCAGGTGGTGCCCGGTGAGATGGAATTAGTTGTGGCGCTTGGTCCATCCAAGGACAAGACCGACGAGGTAGCGCAGAAGCTGAAGCGCAAATACGGTGCCAAATTGCAATTGGTTCACTCTCCCGGCCTTACCTCTATCTCGCTAAATCTTGCGATTGCAAAGGCTAAGTACGAGGTCATCCTTCGAGTCGATGCCCACTCCGAACTCTCCGAAGGTTACGCAGCTCTTGCGGTAAAGCTTTTGAATGAAACTGGCGCAGCCAATGTCGGCGGAATGATGGTTGCCAAGGGCAAGAACGATTTCCAGTCGGCAGTTGCCTACGGCTATAACAACAAAGTTGGTCTCGGCGGTGGCTCTTTCCATGTTGGCGGTGAGGCGGGTCCCGCCGACACTGTTTACCTGGGCGTCTTTAGAAAAGCTGCCATCGAGCAGGTTGGTGGCTTCTCTGAAGCCTGGGTTCGTGGGCAGGACTGGGAGCTAAACCAAAGACTGAGGAAAGCGGGGCTGATTGTCTGGTTTGATCCAAGGCTTCAGGTGAGCTACTACCCCAGAAGTGACTGGGAGTCACTTGCCAAGCAGTTTTTCAAGACCGGTGTTTGGCGCGGAGCGCTGACGCGAGAGAACCCAGCCGGTTCTTCGGTGCGCTACTGGATTCCGCCACTACTGGTGCTTGGCACACTGTTCTGGTTCCCGCTTTGGATCTATCTAATAGCTATTGCGATCTTGGCTGGAAGCGCCAAAGTGATCACCGAGCGCCAGAAGCTTTGGCTGCTGGTTGTGCTACCTACCATGCACTATGCCTGGGGCACAGGTTTTTGGTGGGGGCTATTTCGGGGTAATAAAACAACCTAGCTGGTAGATTTTGGGCGTGAGTAACCGCGACGTAGTGATCTGCAGCTTCTATACCCAGGACGAGTATTACGGGGGTCATGCCCGAGAGCTCAGGGAGCAACTCGAATCTTTGGGCATTGGCCACGAGCTTTTAGAAATTCAAAAGCGTCCCGGTGAGGACTGGGCCGATGTCACCCGCCGCAAGATTGGCTTTATCCGCGACATCTGCCATAAGCACCCGGACAAGATGGTGTTCTGGATCGATGTTGACTGCCGCATCACTCACCTCCCGGATTACATCACCAACACCACCGCGGACTTCATTGGCTTCCAGCGCAGCTTTGGTTCTCCGCTTCAGATCGGTTACCACAACCGCACCAGATTCTGGGAGCCGAGCTTCTGGGGCGTAAACGCCACAGTCCAGGGTCGCAAGATTGTTGACGATGCCTATGACCTAGAGCAGCGTGCAGTGCTAAAGGCAACCGACGACTACTTCTTGGAAGAGGCATGGCGAGCCAATGCCCGCAAGATCACCTTCCAGATGATTCCTTCAACCGCAATCGTTCGTGATCGCAAGCTGGTCGAACCTGGTTCACGCGATGCATTTTTCCAGTTTGGCTCTTCCGGCAATGTTGCCGATTTCAAGGACAAGGTTGTCCAACACGGCGGTGGATCTAAGCAGTCCACCACGAAGAAGCTTCTGAAGCAGGCCAAGAAGATTGAAAAGGCACTGCCAGATTCCATCAAGAAGCCGCTTCGTCGGATTGCGGATTCAAGCGGCCTAACCGGTCTTCTAACCTCGGGCAAAGCCAAGAGCATCGACCCAGAGCGCTCCCGCATGATGGGTGAGATGCTTGGTGGCGGTATCAAGGGCGATGGCGTGCTGTTTGTAACGGCTAAAGCCGAGTTCGACAATAAGTACATCGCCTCCTTTGGTGAAGAGTCGATGATTCACGCTGCCGAAGCTTTCTTGAGCTACTCCGCAAAAGAGTCTGAGAAGAAGATCAAGCTGGCCTGGTGGTCAAAGCCGTTCCCTGGAAACTTTGGTGACTGGCTCAGCCCACTAATCGTCTCGCACTACACCGATGCCGCAATTACCCTGCAGTCACCTGTGAAGCCTGCTGGCAAAAAGCACATCATCGCGCTTGGTTCGATTGGAAGATTCATCAAATCCAACTCGGTGGTTTTGGGAACCGGTATCTCTACCGACGACCTTGAGCTAAACACCAAGGCCGACTACGTATCGGTCCGCGGACCAATAACCGCTCGTGTGCTAAAGGAATCTGGCGGCCCTACCGTTACCGCCTTTGGTGACCCAGGTCTTGCAATCAGCCGAATCATCCCTGTGAAGAGGGGGAAGACCAACGGTCGCATCGCTTTCGTGCGTCACTTCTCTCACACCTCTATTCCTATGCAGCTTCCAGCAAACATGGACGAGCTTTCGGTCCTGATGTCAAAGCCGGAAACAATTAAAGAGTTCGTGGGAGAGCTTGCAAAGTATGACAAGGTGGTCACCTCCGCCATGCACGTGATGATCACCTGCCAGTCCTATGGCATTCCATGTGGACTGGTGACTTTTGCCGGTTACGAAGAAAATGTTCACGGTTCTGGAATAAAGTACGAGGACTACGCCCTGGGTGCCGGGGTTGAGGTTATGAACCCGCAGGTTATTGGCCTTGACCTAAGAAAAGAAAACCTCGATGCGCTAATTAAAGACATCAGAGTATCCGAGGCGAAGAAGGATGAGGTCGAAGACCACATTCGCCAAGCCCTGCAAAGGTTTGGGAAGAAGTAGCCTTGCGCACAATCTTTACCCAGCTGTTCGCCGCCACCAAGCTCTTGGTTCCAACCAAGCGCCATCGCTGGCAACTAATGCTGCTGGTTCTAATTGCAGCCATGATCCCTGTGACAGAGCTGTTGGTAGCGAAGCTCTTCACAGACTTGGTTATCGCCGGCAACTCCAGACCGATCACCGAGATTATCTTGCAGCTGCTTTTGTTTGCGGTTTTGTTTGTCTCCACCAGAATCGCGAACTACATGCAGAAGACCTACCGCGTGAAGTTCTTCGATAAGGCATTTGGCGCTGACACCAGAGAGAAGAGCTCGACCAAGGAATCTTGGGAGTGGGCAATGGGGCTTGAGCTTGTAAATGCGCTTTCCTTCATAACCCAGATGTTTGTGATTGCCTCGATGCTAATTGTGCTCTCACCAAACTTTGGGCTGCTAAACCTGTTGCTCATCGTCCTAGTGCTGCAGCTAATGGGCGTGATATTCAAGCGTCAGCTCAAGAAGCAGCGCGGGTTCGTAGAGAAAAAGCGTGCCAAGAAGACCGTTACCCCCGCAGAGCGCTTGGGTTCAAGAATTCAGCAGGCCGAGTTTGCAACCCTGATGGCATCTTTTGGTGTCGTGGTGCTGCTTGCAGTTTTGATCTGGTTCAGCCTTGAGGGTTGGGTCTCACTTTCAAATGCCATCGTGCTGTTCCTCGCGCTTCGAATCCAGAACACCACCTTTAGCTCGGTTTCCTCATCCCTAATGCGCTTTGCCAGAGCCAAGGCCAACAGCTTCTAATGAGCCCCAAGCTGACCCTGGGTTATTCGACCCTCGCTGAGCGCGTCGCGACCCTGGTCGAACCCCCAAGCAATCCAGAGTGGGAAACCTTGCTGGTGGTGCAGAACCCAAACCAAATCGATTGGCAAGGTCAAAGGTTCAAAGAGCTATCGACCCGCAAAGACTTCCGCCACCATGAGCTAATTAGCAAAGGCGTTGCAAAGAGCCGCAACAAGGCAATTGATCTAGCCCTTGGTGAGTACCTGATCTTCAGCGATGACGACATAACCTTTGACGCATTTGGGCTTCGCCAGGCAATTGAATACCTAGATTCACATCCAGATGTCTCGCTAATGCTTGGGCAAGCAACCGATGAAACTGGAGCGCTAAGAAAGCGCTACCCGACAACTATCGAAACACTCGGAAGCTTCAACTCCGCAAGAGCCGCCACCTACGAGATGATCATTCGAGTTTCTGATATCCGCAGGCTTGGAGTTCGGTTTGATGAGGATTTTGGGGCCGGGGCAAAGAATTACCTCGGTGATGAGTACATCTTTGTGGTTGACCTAATCAAAGCCGGTGGCAAGGCAGTTTTTGCTCCAATTACTTTGGCTCAACACCCAACCGAATCCTCCGGCTCCAGATGGGGCAGCGCTCAGGACCGCAGGGCAAGGGCCATCATCTTTACGAGAGTCTTTGGAGCACTAGCACCATTTGTGAGATTGCCTTTTGGTCTCAGGCGCTTCAGAGAGCTTGGGTCACTAAAGAACCTGCTGCTTTTTGTATTGGGCCGCTAGAAGTTCGCAACCACTGAGTTGTGGGACTAGCCCTAAGTGACTAGTTCGAGTTATCCCCCTAGGCTTGTAACATGTCTAATCCCCGCTTTCAAGTCAGCAAGGCCGTTATTCCAGTAGCAGGCCTGGGAACTCGTTTTTTGCCAGCCACCAAGGCCATGCCAAAAGAGATGCTGCCGATCGTCGACAAGCCAGTCATCCAGTACGTGGTTGAGGAAGCCGTAGAGGCCGGACTAATTGATCTGTTGATGATCACCGGTCGCAACAAGAACGCGCTCGAAAACCACTTCGACCGGGTTGCCGAACTTGAGCAGGTTTTGGCTAAAAAGGGCGACGAGAAAAAGCTTTTCGCGGTTCAGGAGTCCTCTCAACTGGCAGATATTCACTACACCCGCCAGGGCGATCCACGCGGTCTAGGTCACGCAGTCTTGCGAGCTAAGTCCCACGTAGGCGAGCACAGCTTTGCGGTGCTATTGGGTGATGACGTGATTGACAATCGCGACCCAATCCTGCCTCGCATGCTTGAGGTTCACGAGCAGACCGGCGATAACGTCATCGCACTGATGGTTGTTCCAAAGGATCAGATTCACCTCTACGGTTGCGCATCGGCTGATGCCACAAACCAGTCAGATGTCGTTCAGGTCAACGGCTTGGTTGAAAAGCCAGCCGCCGAGGAAGCCCCATCGAACCTTGCCGTCATTGGACGGTATGTGCTTCGCCCAGAAATCTTCGACATCTTAGAGAAGACTGACCCGGGTCGAGGTGGCGAGATCCAGCTCACCGATGCTCTGCAGTATGCGGCTGCGCACCCAGAAGTTGCAGGCGGAGTTCGTGGTGTGGTCTTCACCGGAAGACGCTATGACACCGGTGACAAGCTCGACTTTATAAAGGCGACCCTAAAGATCGGTATCGATCGCGATGACATTGGTAAGGACCTTCGGTCCTGGCTGAAAGAGTTTGCTACTGATCTTTAGTGCGACGGCACTTTTCTGAGCAGTACTTCACTTCGTCCCAAGTTTTTTCCCACTTTTTGCGCCAGACCATTGGCTTTTGGCAGCGTAGGCAGAGTTTCTCGGGAAGGTTTTCCTTTTTCACTCCGCGCACAAACTACTCGGTCTCTTCTACAACCTCAGGCTTGGTGATGGTTAGCTTCGAGCGCGGAAGATCCATCATTTCAACCCAGGTGTTACCAATTGCAAGTTTTACCGGTTCACCGGTTTCTAGGGTGTAGAGAATCGGCTGGTCGTTACCGGCCTTGGTCCAAACAGCCTTTAGGTAGAAGCCATCGCTAAATATGTGGGCAACGCCGGTGTTGTCGTTGATCTTGGCCTTAGGGATTGCGCCGTACTTAGGGTCGATAAAGCTGAGGTCATGCTCAACCTCCATCACGATCACGTTCTTCGCGATTACCTGCTCGCCACCTTCTTGCAGGTGTTCGGTCTTGTCCATCCAGCGCATCCAAACTGGCTCCGAGGTCGCAGTCCATGGCAGAGCTGCGGTGCCAGGCTTCCAGGTCGAGCGCAGTGAGGTGTACTTCACGTCAATCTCGGTCACCGCTTCGCCTAGTTCAACAGCACTTGGTGAGGCATCAAAGACTAGAGACTGAGTTGGGGCTGGTTGCTCGACATGGATTGACTGCAATTTCTGAGCGCGGAAGAACAGGTTCCACGGAGCGTTTCTCGAAGGCTCGCGGAAGTAGGTGTCATTGCCGTTCTCGGTGTCCTCATCGCTCATCACCAAGCCGGTGTCCCGAGCCGCGTTCTTGAATGGGCTCTGACCACCGGAGTAAACAAATACGCCGCCGTACTGATCGATGATGCTGGCATCTACCGGACGAACCGATCGCACCGGTCCAATGTTCTCTGGCATGCGGGAGTGCCAAACCGGCACCAGCCTGGTCATGCCACCTTCGACGCGAGTGACGTAGACAATGTCGGCATCATTCAGCGCAAGCTGTGGACGACCGGCGTAGGTGTTGTCGATCTTCGCGGAGACTGCAGGTAGCGCTAGGAACTGATTGGTGCCCTCCAAATACTGCACACCAGTCAATGGGGCAGTCAGGTAAACCGGCTCTGGAGCCGGTTCCTCGGTGATGGTTGGTGATGCACTGGGGCTTACTTCAGGGGCTGCTGAGCAGCCGGTTAGCACCAAAGCACTAAGCAAAAACAGGGAGGAGATTTTCATACCGATATGCATTCCCCCAAGTTTACTCAGGCGATTTGGCCCGATTAGGCCATTGCGGATAGGCGGGTAAACTTGTCGGGTGAATCTAATCAATATTCGTGCCTCTGTTACCGACGATATCGTTGGCTGGTTCGATGTGATTGGTCCGGTGCTTTTTTACCTTGCGGTATTCGGTCTGGTATTCGCAGGGACCGGCTTGTTTATAGGCGCATTCATACCCTTTATCACCGGTGACTCACTGGTATTTGCAGCAGGACTAATTGCAGCCGCTCACACAGACTCGATAAACATTTACGTCATGGCAATTGGTGTCGGCATCGCAGCCTGGCTCGGTGACCAAGTGGGCTACACCCTGGGGCGACACTACGGCAGGCCATACCTCGACAAGCGAAAAGGTAGCTGGCTCAAAAAGGCGATTGTTCGCTCCGAGCAGTTCTACCAAAGCTATGGCTGGTGGTCGGTGGTGGTTGCCCGATTTATCCCCTGGGCCAGAGTGATAATTCCAGCGCTAGCGGGCATTGGCAAAATGAACTACTACAAATTCTTCTCCGCCAATTTTGTTGGAGCGGTGCTTTGGGGAACGGGCCTTACGGTTGCCGGTTACTTCACCTACTCAATTGAGTGGGTGAGGTCTTTTGTTTACATCATCGCCTTGGTCGTAATTGGCCTGAGCATCATCGCCGGTGTTAGAACCTGGCGCCTCAACCGCAACAGCTAGTTTTCAATTACCAGATCAGCCAGCTGCTGAGATTTTTCCTGCTGGTAAAACTCATCTTCCTGGGCTGCCCAAATGTGCCAAAAGTCGTTGAACTTTTCACCATCGCGCTCCAGCCAGCGAGCATGACGAATCTCTTTTGGTGCTTCGATCCAAACCCGAAAGTCGGCTAGCTCGCTGGAGACACGGGAGATTGCGCCGCAGCCCTCAACAATCAGTGGAGTTCCCCCGGAGAATTCGCGCCAGCCGTTACCCGGTTCATCGGTCCTACCGCGTTCTCCTTTTTGCCAATCCCACAGTTGCCAGTGCGCGGCCTTGCCTGCGCTTAGTGGCTGCAGGATCTGCTGGTTTAGGTAGAAGGAACCGATCTGCAAGCCCTCCCAGCCTGGATAAAGATCATCCATATGGATAAGCCGAGGGGCTTGCTCAAGTTCCTTGAACAGAACGTTTTTGAGCTGTGCAGCCAGGTGGGATTTACCGCTGGCTGCTCTACCGTCAATCAAAATGATTGGCGCTGGATTTTTATCCACCAGGCTAACTACCTGCTTGGTTATGGCAGCAACCGCCTGGTGGAAATCTTGCATTAGCTCAGTCTAGAGCTGTTCGATAAGCACGTCTGGGTGCCTATCGAAGCGGTAGCCCTGGCCCCTGGCGGTGCGAACCACATCCTCGTAACCGGCAATCTTGCCGCGCAACCTACGAACGTGAACATCGATGGTTCGAGCGTTTGGAGTCGCTTCTCCGCAACGGTCTGAGATTCCTGCGATCTCCTGGCGAGATACTGTCCTGCCGGTGTTCTCGATCAAGAATGCGAGAAGTTCAAACTCCTTGCAGGTGAGGTTTGCGTTCTGACCATCGACAAAGAGGCGACGACGGGTTAGGTCAACCACCAATCCCTTGGCTGCCTTTGCTTCTTCGTGCTTGCCCGACTTGATCGAAGTCGCCTTTGGCTCCTTGAGTGCAATGCGGGTGATGTCTAGGTTGCGACCGGTTGCAGTGACAGGCGCAATAGCCAAAGTTGCATAGGTTTCGCTTGCCTTTTCTGGCAACAGCTCTGCGATTGTTTCGCGCAGCTTGGTGGCAATCTCGGCTAGCGAGTATCCGGCAGCCTGAGCCTCGGATTCTGAGATTCCGACGTATAGCGCGAAGCCCTTAGCTTCGGTTTCCTGGTTGGTTAGTAGCTGGGTCATTTGTTCTAATCCTTCGTCGATGTGTGTGCGATTTTGAGTGCACGAATCACGTGCGTTTGTTGGGGTGCTGGTGCCGAAGGGGAATCGAAATAGATTTTTCGATTAGCGGCACGAAAGGCACATACACATCGAGCAACACATCATTGCGTTGGTAACCAACGCGCTGGAAAAGGCTCGAGTAGACATTGGAAGAATTTTGCATACTTTTGCCGGCTTTGTCAACTTGGGTCAGCTAATTCACCAATCCGAACCAAACACGTCACCGTTGGTTTGCCTTTTGTTCGATTAGGCATCATTTGATGAATTCGTGATTGGAAAGCCTTACCGCTCATACGTTGCAATCGGAGACTCGCTCTCCGAAGGACTTGGTGACTTCACCTTCAAAAACTCTCGCCACCACAACGGCTGGACCGACCGCTTGGCAGGTCTTCTGGCCCAAGAGGCCGCCGACTCAGGTTTTGAGTTTCAATACGCAAATCTTGCCCTCAGGGGGGCCAAGCTGCAGAAGATCATTCAGGGTCAGTTGCCGCAAGCGCTCTACCTGCAGCCGGACCTGGTCACCGTGATGGCAGGTTCGAATGACATCATGACCCGCCCGAGCTCACTGCCACAGCTGCGCGATAGCCTGCGCGACGGGGTCCACCAGCTGCTAGCAGCCGGTTGCGATGTTATGTTGGCAAACACCATCAACCCAATTCACCTGAAGCTTTTCAAGCCGATGAGGCAAAAGGCTGAGCTTTTCTCCACCCTGATCGAAACCGTTGCGGACGAGTTTGAAATTCCGATGCTCGATGTCTTTGGTATTCAAGATTTTGAGAACTTGGCCTACTGGGCCGAGGACATGGTCCACTTCTCCGGTCAGGGCCACATCCGAGTCGCCAATGATGCGGCTGCTCTGCTAGACCTAAATTACCGATACGTAAACCCAGAGCTGACAGCGGTGTCTCGTGGACTGGTGGAGACCGCAAAGTGGGTCACAAGAGACGTACTGCCGTTTTTCGACCGCAAGCTCAAGGGTGTTACCTCCGGAGATGGCATGCAGCCTAAGCACAGTGCGCTCAGCCCATACAGCCCAAGGGTAAAACACCCCAACTGGGAAATGACTATCCGTTAGAACGCTTTGATTTAATGCCCTTTGAGATTCGATCTCGCAACAGCTCAACAGGCAAAAGTAGCGACGTAAAGATGATGATCAAGATAACCGTGGTCTCAAGGTTTTCCTTGACGTATGGGATCTGACCCAACCAGTAACCAGCAAGCATGAAAACGCCAACCCAGACGGTTGCGCCAATCAGGTTTAGCTGCGTGAAGCGCTTGAGATCCATCCGGGAGATACCGGCCAGCATAGGAATCAAAGCTCTAAGGATTGGCACGAAACGAGCCAGCACCACGGCGCGAGCGCCGTATTTCTCAAAGAACTCGTGGGTGCGGGCCAGCACCTTCTCGTTGAGGATGAAATTGCGGTTCTGCTCAAACAGTGGCGGGCCGATTTTGTAACCGATCCAATAACCGACCTGGGTGCCGACAAAAGCTGCCAGCCAAATCAGGATGAATCCCACCCAGTCCGGAAGCCAGGAGGTGCTGGTGGCAAGGGCCAGGCCAGTCAAAAACAGTAGCGAATCGCCAGGTAAGAACGAGGTAAGGATGAAAGCTGTCTCTAAAAAGATGATCAGGGTGACGGCCAAGGCCACGTAGTCGCCAAAGGCGTTAATTATCTGTTGGGCGTCAAGCCAGTTCAATTCGCTCCAGTCTTAGCGCGCCAGAAGCAGTCAGGGCGTCTTGGTAGTACTGCAAGAGTTTAGCGTTGTTGGCGGCCCAGGAACGGCCCTCAACGCTTCTTGCTGCCCCCAAGGCAATCTCCTGACGAAGCCTCTCGCTCGCCAAGAGCTGAGCAACCAAGTTTCGGTATCCGTTTGGCACAAATGGGTCAGCCAGCATGCCGGATTTCTTGTGTTCAATAAGGTGTCTAGGACCACCCATGTTTGGTGCCACCACCGCAAGTCCAGTGGCCTGCGCCTCCTGGATGGTCTGGCCGAAGGTCTCCTCGGTTCCAAAGTGAACAAAAATATCCATCGCAGCGTAGGTCCTTGCCAATTCCAAACCGCTTAGCGCTCCGGTGAATAGCACCGGCTTGCCCCTAAACAGTTCTTCCAGCTTCGCACGCTCCGGACCATCGCCCACGATCACAAAACTGGTGTTTGGCAGATCCATCAGTTCAATCATGCGATTGACCTGCTTCTCCGCGGCCAACCTCCCCACAAAGCCAATTACCCTGTGGTGAGGTGGTGCGATGCGAGACCTAATGATCTGGGTCTCGGCATCGCCCACATTTTTAGGGCTGAATAGGTCTAGGTCGACCCCACGCCCCCAAACTTCTACCTTGCCGCCACCGATCTGACGCAGGTACTCGGCGGTCTCCTTGGTTGGAGCCAAATTCAAAGTCGCGCCAAAGTGAATGCCGCCGACGATTTTCTCCAGAATTGGCTTTGCAAAAGCTAGGTTGTAGCGCTCTAGGTAACCTGCAACATCGGTTTGATAGATCGCGACCGTTGGCACATTGTTTCTCTGCCCCCAGGCAATAGCCTGAGCGCCGATCATAAATGGGGCGGCGACGTGAATCACATCTGGAGCAAAATCCTCAAGCAGCTTCGAGATTCCAGGTCCTGGCATCGCAACCGGGAACTGCAGCACCGAGATGGCGGCTGTGGTGTGAACGTCAAAACCTAGGTGCTTAGGAGATTGCGAGGAAGGAGCGATGACCATCGCTTCAATTTCGTTTTGCTTCAGAGTCTCTAGAACTCTCACAACGGAGTTGGTGACGCCATTAATCTGAGGCAAAAATGACTCGGTGACAATGGCGACGCGCTTCAGCATGGGGCGAAAATAACGCCCCCAGCTTTCAGCTAGCTGTTCACAAGGTGAATGTCAATTGAACGGCTAGTTACCAAACTTGGCATCGATCTGAGAAATCAGATCTTCCACCATGCCGCGGATCTCATCGCGAATTGGTCGCACAAAGTCGACACCTTGACCGGCTGGGTCTGCAAGCTTCCAGTCCAGGTAGGTCTTACCTGGGTAGAACGGGCACTTGTCGCCGCAACCCATGGTGATCACGTAGTCAGAGGCCAAAACAGCCTCGTCGGTGAGAATCTTTGGAGTGTTGCCCGAGATGTCGATGCCCTCTTCGAGCATTGCCTCAACCACCGCCGGGTTCACGGTGTCGGCAGGCGCAGTTCCGGAAGAGCGAACCTCGACTCGGTCACCAGCTAGGTGCTGAAGGTAGGAAGCAGCCATCTGGCTGCGACCTGCGTTGTGGACGCAAACGAACATTACTGAGGCAATTGGAGTGGACATGTTTCTACCCTTCGGTCTTTGATTTGAAAAAAGTTGCTACGCCTAGAGCAAGGAGCGCTCCAAGCACTTGAGTAACTATGAACATTGGAACTGACTCCCAGGCAATCGAGCTTCCGGCGTCAGAGAAGCCACGACCGATTGTCACCGCTGGGTTAGCGAAAGAGGTTGATGAGGTAAAAAAGTAACCGGCCAAGATCCAAAGCGGGACCGCAACCGGAACCAGGTTGTTCTTGCCCTGTTGGATCAGCAGAAGAATTACCAGCAATAGGCCAAAGCTTGCAACTACCTCTGCGACATGGATACCCAGGCCTGATCTGATGTTCGGGCTTTGAGTGAAAACTGCCTCGCCAAACATTAGATTCGCCAGCAGTGCTCCAGAAATTGCCCCGGCAATTTGAGCGACCACATAGCCTGCGGCATCAGCGCTTGCGATTTCCTTGCGAATCCAGAAAACCATCGTCACCACAGGGTTGAAGTGAGATCCGGAGACTTGGGCAAAGAGTGAGATGAGCACGAAAAGCACACCTGCGGTTGCCAATGCATTCATCACGAGGTCAACAGAAGGAACTGCTGCCAGCTGTGCTGCCATGTGGCCGGCTCCAATAACCACCGCGACAATGCCTGCGGTCCCTAAGAATTCGGCAGACAGGCGCTGCGCTAGCGTAAACTTCACTTAGATACCTAACTATTTAGCCGACTGGTTGTCATTATAGATAAGTATCTATACAGACAGGTAAACAAGTGGTGACCAGAATTCCATTGCAGCTACTGGACTGCCTTCCAAAGGCCGGCACAGAGCCGCTTGCTCGCACGACCGCGGAGTCAATGGCAGCCGCACTTAAGGCAGTTGCAGATCCAACCAGGCTTCAGATCTTGGCGATGATTGCCGCCAGTGAAAACCAAGAGTCCTGCGTCTGCAACCTAACCGAACCACTGGATCTCACCCAGCCAACCATTAGCCACCACCTAAAAAAGCTCGCCGAAGCGGGTCTAATCAGCGGCGAGCGCCGCGGAACCTGGGTTTGGTATTCACTGAACCGAGAGCGTTGGGCCCAAATAGCCAACCTGTTCAACGCTTAGTGGCGTGAAATTTTCAAGCAACCTTCATGGGTTGTCCTGGTAGCAGAAGCAGCAAATAGAGGAGGCAAATTGAGCAAGATCGAGATTCAGATTGAGGGCATGACCTGCGGTCACTGCGCCATGACCATCACCAAGGAACTCAGTGGCCTTGCTGGAGTTGCAACTGTGCAGGCAGATCACGCCAAGGGCATTGCCACCGTTGAGCAGAGCGGTCTTTCCAATGACCAGCTCTCCGAGGCAATTACCGCCGCCGGTTACACCGCCAAGGAATTCACCCCTCTAGATGCCTAAAACTAATCTTCAAGAGCTTGAAATTGAGGGGATGACCTGCACGGCTTGCGCTAGGCGGGTTGAAAAGAATCTCAACAAGCTCTCTGGAGTAACTGCCTACGTCGACTTCGCCACCGAAAAGGCTCACCTTCAACTAAGTCCGGAAGTAACTCAGGCCGAGCTTTCTCAAGCCGTTGAATCCGCCGGGTACAAAGTCGGATCTGGTAGGTCAGAACTTCAAAACCTAAAACCAAGACTCTGGGTCGGTTCAATCTTTGCGGGGCTAACCATGCTGTTTGGCATGGTGCCATGGTTCGCATTCACCGGTTCCCAGTACCTGGTCTGGGCTTTGGCCACCGTCGTGATTGTTTATGTGGCATACCCCTTCCACAAAGCTGCGCTCAAGAACCTAAGACATCTCGATTCCACCATGGACACCCTGGTGTCGCTTGGGTCGCTAGTGGCATACGGATACAGCGTCTACCTAACTCTCGATGGCCACCCGCACAACTACTTCGAGGTCAGCGCTGTCGTGCCAGCGGTTGTACTAATTGGCCGCTACATCGAAGTCCGCGCTAGAAGAAGCGCGACCGATGCGGTTAGAGCACTACTTGCAGCCATCCCAGAAACCGCAAACATCGAACGTGATGGCGAGCGCTTGACGGTCGCATCTCAAGAAGTGCGACATGGCGACAAGGTATTTGTAAACGCCGGTGAGCGGATCCCGGTCGATGGCAAGTTGCTCTCTGCGAATGCACTGATAGACCTTTCAACTCTGACCGGAGAAAGCCTTCCGGTGGCAATTACCCAGGGTGGTGAGCTCTCCGCTGGTGCCACATCGCTTGATGGCCAGATTGAGCTTGAAGCAACTGGAAGCGCGAGTGTTTCTCGGCTGTCTCGAATTGCAGACCTGGTTCGCGAGGCGACCGCTCAAAAGACTCAACTTGGTTCTTTGGCGGATCGCATTTCCAGCATCTTTGTGCCGAGCGTTATCGTCATTGCTGCAGCCACCTTCGCGGTATGGAGCCTGCTTGGAGCCAGCACCGACTTTGCGGTGTCGGCAGCTGTTGCGGTCTTGGTGATTGCCTGCCCTTGTGCTCTTGGCATTGCGGTTCCAATGAGCCTTACGGTTGCCACCGGATTGGGAACTAAGAAGTCTTTGGTGATTAGAAACCCAGATGCGCTTCGGTTGGCGTCTCGCGTGAAACGCGTGATTTTTGACAAAACTGGAACGCTCACCGATGGTCAGCTTCGAGTTGTGAACTCCCGTGGGCTAGGTGGCGTAGGTAGCGCCACCATGCTGGCTTATGCAGCAGCAGTCGAACAGGGTTCAAACCACCCGGTGGCTAAGGCAATTAGCAAACTCAGCAGCCAATTCATCGCGACCGAGGTTAGTGAGCAGGCCGGTGTTGGGCTTACCGGTTTGGTCGAGGGCAAGCTCGTGAGCGTTGAACGACCAGGCCGGTATGAAAACCAACAGGAGCTGGATGAGGCTTTATCTAACGCCGGACCCAACACCTTGGTTGTCGTTGCTTGGGAAGGTTGGGCACACGGCTTAATTGAACTCAGCGACCAGGTCCGCGAAGGAGCCCAAGAAGCTGTTTCCGCGCTGACCGAGATGGGCATCGCGGTGGAGCTACTCTCCGGTGACCACCCCGCTCGCGTCGAGGTAATCGCCAAGCAGCTTGGAATCGAGAGGTTCCGCGGTGGTGTAACCCCAGAGCAAAAACTAGAACTTCTTCACAGTGAAGACCAGGTAACCGCGATGGTTGGCGATGGCATCAACGATGTTGCCGCGCTTGCTCGTGCAGACATTGGCATTGCCATGGGTTCTGGTGCTCACGCGGCCCAGGCCGCTAGTGCAATCACAATCTTGGATGACAATCCGCTAAACGTTGCCTACGCCCTCTCGCTTGCCAAACGCACCCATCGCAACATCCTGCAAAACCTCGGTTGGGCCTTTGGCTACAACCTGATCTTGATTCCGGTTGCAGCCCTCGGGCTATTGAACCCGATGCTCGCGGGAGCCGCCATGGCATTTAGCTCGGTCTCGGTTGTGGTGAATTCACAACGCCTGAAGTGGCAAGATATAGCAGTACACAAAGGAGTGGCTAATTGATTACCTCTGCCGACGAGAAGCGCGTTCTCGATCTAGTTCCAACCGGTCTCTACATCAACGGAGTTTGGCGTGATGCCTCCGATGGCAAGACCTTCGATGTCTTTGACCCTGCTACGGGCAAGCTACTCAAGACCATTGCCGATGCCTCCTACCAAGATGGCCAAGACGCCATGGCAGCAGCCCACGACACCCAAAAGTCTTGGGCCGCCACCGCACCTCGCGTAAGGGCTGAGCTGCTTCGCGCAGCATTCGAGAAGATCACCGCAATGAGCGATGACTTTGCAATTTTGATGTCGCTTGAAATGGGTAAGCCATTTCTAGAAGCCAAGGGCGAGGTCGCTTACGGTTCTGAATTTTTGCGCTGGTTCTCCGAAGAAGCAGTCCGCGTAAACGGTCGCTACCAAACCGCTCCTGATGGCAAAAACCGTTTGATGGTTCTAAAAAAGCCTGTTGGACCTGCACTTTTGATTACCCCGTGGAACTTCCCGCTGGCCATGGCCACCAGAAAGATTGGTCCAGCAATCGCAGCCGGTTGCACCTCGATCCTCAAGCCAGCCGCCCTAACCCCGCTGACCTCTTTGCTATTCGCCAAGGTGCTGCAGGAGGTTGGAGTTCCAGCCGGTGTGGTGAACGTCATCCAGACCTCTAGAGTCTCCGAGGTCACCGGACCGATTATTAAAGACGCCCGCCTTCGCAAGCTCTCTTTCACCGGGTCAACACCAATCGGCAAGATGCTGATTAAGGATTCTGCCGACCAGGTGCTTCGCACCTCGATGGAACTTGGCGGCAATGCACCGTTCTTGGTTTTCGAAGACGCTGATGTCGACAAGGCAGTTGAAGGCGCGATGCAGGCAAAGCTTCGCAACATGGGCGAGGCCTGCACCGCAGCCAATAGATTCCTAGTTCACGAGTCTGTTGCAGACGAATTTGCACAAAAGCTGAGTGCAAAGTTTGCTGCCCTCAAGGTCGCAAGAGGAGTCGCAGAGGGCACTAACATCGGTCCGGTAATTGACGAGAAGGCTAGAAACTCGATTCACGCACTCGTAACTGATGCCACCTCTAAGGGTGCACAGCTAATGACCGGTGGAGTTATTCCAGATGGTGAGGGCTACTTCTACCCACCAACAGTTCTCAAGGCCGTGCCAGCAAGCTGTGAGATTCTTCGCAATGAAATCTTTGGTCCGGTAGCGCCGATTTGCACCTTCAACACCGAAGACGAAGCCGTTGAAATGGCCAATAACACCGAATACGGTCTGGTTGCCTATGCCTTCACCAAGGATCTAAACCGTGGTCTGAGACTCGCTGAGCGCTTAGAGACAGGCATGTTTGGACTAAACACCGGTTTGGTATCGAACCCAGCCGGTCCATTTGGTGGCGTGAAGCAGTCTGGTCTTGGTCGCGAAGGTTCTCTCGAGGGCATCGAGGAATACCTAGAGACCGTTTATGTCGGCATCGCCGACCCAATGGGCTAACTAATGTCGCGGGTCTTACTGCTCCACGGTTGGACCAACCGTCGCCCCGAAGGTCACTGGATGCGCCTGACGGCAGCGGCGCTGCGCAATCAGGGTCACCAAGTTTGGTATCCGCAGTTTCCCGCTCCAGAAACGCCAAGCCCTGCGGAATGGCAGGATTTGCTTAGGCAAGAGTCCAACATGATGGATGAGGTTGAAGGCGGCGAAAAGATAGTGATTGCCCATTCCCTTGGAACCATTAATTTTCTCTATGGCGCACTCACAGATTTATTCACCAAGCCATTTGACCGAGCACTACTGGTGGCAATCCCAGACCCGGTTATGACCTCGGAAACCACCGGCATTGAGAGTGAGCCACTGGAGTTTAGAAACCCGGCCCTAGGGCCTCAGATGAACAAGTGGGCGGCTAGCGTCACAGCGGTAGCGAGTGACAAAGATCGCTGGCAGCCAAATGGCACAGATTTCTATCAGCAATTGAGGATTGAAACCATTGAGGTGCTAGGCGCAGGTCACTTCTCTCTTGATGATGGCTGGGGTGCTTGGCCAGGGCTAGGAACTTGGGTCGAAACCGCTAATCCGCAGGCTTTACTAGCACGCTAGTTTGCTTTCGAGCCCTGCGCATAAATGCCAGCAAGATAAGTAGTGCCATTGCCGCAGTGCCCATCGACATGGTTGCAGTGATTGCCATTTGCGGATTTGCCAGCAACATCAAAGTAAGCAAGGTCGGGCTCAGCGCCGAAACAATTTTGCTGAGCATCATCACGTAACCCTGGCGCTGGCCATAGCTCTCAGAACCAAAGAAAAGTAGCGGCAGCGAGCCTCGGATAAATGGGTTTAGGCCAACGCCAATACCGTGCAAAATCACAAACGGCAAAATCGCATTAGCCCCAAAAACCAAAAGCAAAATCACACCCGCCGGGTGAACCAGAATCGATAAAGCCGCCACCCGCATTGGTGTTAGGTAGCGATCAAGCCCAACCAAAAGCAATCTGGCAGCCACCTGCGAAGGTCCCAAAATGGCAGCCGCAAAGATCGCCAACTGCGCATCTGCGCCAAGCTCACCCAACATGAATGGCAGCGTGCTGTTCACGCTGGAAACAATGAAGCCCTCAAGTGCGAACATCAGCGCAAAGACCACAAGCAGCGGGTCAAACCGGAATCGGTTTTTGATGATCTTGCGAATCGGCCCAGTGGCATCAGCCACCACTTTGCGTTCGACCCTTGGAATCGAAAGGTGAATTGGCATTGCCACCAAAAGGTGCATCAAAACCCAGAACCAAACCGCCGTTTGCCAACTGAAGTTGTCGTTCAATAAAGATGTCAGCGGCCAGGAAATTGTCGATGAGAAACCGGCAAACACGGTTATGCCGGCAATGACCCTGTTGGCTTCAGTTCCCAGGAACGATACCGCCGTTGCAAAAGCCGAGTCGTAGTTACCCATTGCTGACCCAATGCCCATGAAAATCCAGGCCACAAAAAGCAAGACCGGTTCTGTGCTCAAGGCAAGCATTGAAAGCCCGAGAGCGAAAGCCAGGTTGCCGACTGGCAAAACCCGACGCCCACCAAGACGGTCAATCGCCTTGCCAATCCGCGGACCTATCAGCCCTGAAACCAAGAGTGAAATGGTGAACGCCCAAAAGAAAGTTCCGGTTGGGATGCCTAGCTCTTTGGAGATTGGAACCGCGAGGATTGCCGGGAGGTAGAAGCCGGATCCCCAGGTAATGATTTGAGGTATGCCCAGCTTCAATGTCAGCTTCGTGCTGGTTTGCATGGACACCTCGATGTGATCCCCTCAAGTTTAGCCAACCGCAGTGGTAGCTTTTGGCTGTGAAACCACTTGCGATTATCACCGGAGCAAGCTCCGGACTCGGTCTTGAATCTGCCAAAGCGCTAGCCGCCAAGGGCTTCGATCTAATACTTCTGGCAAGAGGTGAAAAGCGACTTCTTGCTGCCGCTGGAGACACTCAAGCTAACAACCCACAAGTCTCGCTAACCGCCAAGGTGCTTGATGTTTCCGACTTCGACCAGGTCAAAACTTTTGCCGCTTCAATCTCCAGGCCGGTAGATGTTTTGATGAACAATGCTGGACTTATGGGTCCAGATTTCAAGCTTTCCAAACATGGCATCGAAATCCAGATGGCGACCAATCACCTAGGACACTTTGTGCTGACCGCAGGGCTTTGGGAGCAGCTAAATCGCGCCGCAGATCCGCGCGTGATATCCCTTAGCTCGGTGGTCCACCGCAGGGGTAACTTCGATAGTTCAAACATCGAGACTGTTCGCGGAGCAGATGAAACGAGCTACAACCGCTGGCAGCGTTATGCCGATTCGAAATTGGCATGCCTTTGGTTTGCACGTGAGCTGCACAACCGCATTACCGCCGAAGGCGGTCAAATTAAATCTATAGCAGCGCACCCTGGCTGGGCAGTAACCGGACTGCAGGAAAACTTTCCTCACGTGCTGGACCCGTTCGCACAAACGGCAAAGCAAGGCGCACAGAGCCAGATTTGCGCATCCCTCGGCAGCGATATTCATGGCGGCGACTTCATCGGTCCAAACCTCGAGCTTTGGGGCAAGCCAAAGAAAATCAAGGGTTCTAAGCGCTCTCACGATGCTCAGGCAATGGCAGCGCTTTGGCGCACCAGCGAAGATCTCACCGGGGTGAAATTCCTAACTAAGAGGTAGGCTTGCTGGAGATTTCAAGGAGTTATCTTGCAGCCACATAGCCCGGAAGCCATCGTCGGTTCTCGGATCACAAATCAAAGCCTTAAGCGCTGGCTGCACTCGCTGCCTGGCGTTGACAAGGTTGGCCTTGAGGCTAGAGCCGCTTCCCTTGGTACCCGTTCAATAAAGACCTCCTCCAAAGCATGGGCACTAGATTCCGCCATCAAGATGATGGATCTCACCACCTTGGAAGGCATGGACACCCCGGAGCGCGTGAAGAGCCTTTGCCTAAAGGCACTGACACCAGACCCAACCGATTTAGATTGCCCAAGGCCTGCCGCAATTTGTGTTTACGGTGACATGGTCAAGCATGCGAAAAAGGCCCTTGGCAATAGCGGGATCTATGTCGCCGCCGTTGCCACTGCTTTTCCGTCTGGACGCGCAAGCGTCGCTGTGAAGCTGCTCGATACCAAGGATGCGGTCAAGGCTGGCGCAGACGAGATTGACATGGTCATCGACCGCGGTGCATTCCTAAGCGGCAACTACCTAGAGGTTTATAAGCAGATTCAGGCAGTCAAAGAGGCCTGCAAGCGAAGCGATGGTTCCTACGCTCACCTAAAGGTGATCTTGGAAACCGGAGAATTGCAGACCTACGACAACATCCGCAGAGCAAGCTACCTTGCGATGTTGGCTGGTGGAGATTTCATTAAGACCTCAACCGGCAAGGTCACGGTTAACGCGACGATTCCTATCACCATGCTGATGCTGCAGGCGGTTCGCGATTGGTATGACGAGCACGGTGTTCTTATTGGCGTAAAGCCAGCCGGTGGCATTAGAACCGCAAAAGACGCCATCAAGTATTTGGTGGTCGTGAAAGAAACCGCTGGCGAGCAGTGGCTAAACCCAGACCTGTTTAGATTCGGTGCATCGAGTTTGCTAAACGATGTTTTGATGCAGCGTCAGAAACTAAAGACCGGTAACTACTCCGGCCCAGATTATGTGAGCGTGGACTAAGGAAAATGATGTTCGAATACGCACCAGCACCAGAGTCACAAGCACTTGTGAACTTCAAGGACAGCTACGGTCACTTTATTGACGGCAAGTTCCAAAAGCCAGGCAAGACCTACCAGACCATCAACCCGGCCAACGAAAAAGTGCTCGCAGATATCACATACGGCACCGAGAAGGATGTCGACCTCGCCGTGAAGGCCGCCAGGCACGCATACGAAAAAGTTTGGTCAAAACTTCCTGGCGCTGAGCGCGGCAAGTACCTCTACCGCATCGCCAGAATCATTCAGGAGCGAGCTCGCGAGCTAGCGGTTGCCGAGACTTTGAACAATGGCAAGCCAATCAAGGAAACCCGCGACGTGGACATCCCTTTGGTGGCAGCCTGGTTCTTCTACTACGCCGGTTGGGCGGACAAGCTTGACTATGCGGGTCTTGGCCCAAACCCGCAGGCTCTCGGAGTAGCAGCTCAGGTCATCCCATGGAACTTCCCGTTGATGATGCTGGCCTGGAAGATCGCCCCAGCGCTTGCCGCCGGAAACACCGTTGTACTAAAGCCTGCCGAAACCACACCGCTAACCGCCTTGTTGTTTGCTGAGATCTGCCAGCAGGCAGAGCTGCCAGATGGCGTAGTGAATATCGTTACCGGCTTTGGTGACACCGGAGCAGCACTCGTTGGCCACAAAGATGTCAACAAGGTTGCCTTCACCGGCTCAACCGAGGTTGGTCGAATCATCGCCCGCCAGGTTGCCGGAACTAACAAGAAGGTCACCTTGGAGCTAGGCGGCAAGGCCGCCAACATCGTCTTTGATGATGCCCCACTTGACCAAGCGGTTGAGGGAATCATCAACGGCATCTTCTTCAACCAGGGTCACGTCTGCTGCGCAGGTTCCAGACTTTTGGTGCAGGAATCAATCCAAGACGAACTTCTAAAGAAGCTGCAGCGCCGCATGGAGTCACTAAGACTTGGCGACCCGATGGACAAGAACACCGACATCGGTGCAATCAACTCAAAGGCTCAGCTAAAGAAGATCGAAGCGCTTGTGAAGCAGGGTGAGAAAGAAGGCGCAGAGCGCTGGTCTCCAGCCTGTGTAATTCCAAAGAACGGTTTCTACTTCGCACCTACCCTGATGCTTGGCGTTAGCCCTGCTAACACTGTGGCTCGCGAGGAGATCTTTGGACCGGTGCTTTCGGTTATGACCTTCCGCACCCCGCAAGAAGCTGTAACCAAGGCCAACAACACCGAGTTTGGTCTGAGTGCCGGCATTTGGACCGAAAAGGGTTCGAGGATCCTGAAACTTGCCGACCAGCTAAACGCTGGCGTGGTTTGGGCGAACACCTTCAACCAGTTTGACCCAACCAGCCCATTTGGTGGCTTCAAGGAGTCCGGCTACGGCAGGGAGGGCGGCAAGCAAGGATTGGCCGCTTATCTGAAGGGTGGTTACTGATGCGTTTAGACGTTAGAAAGACATACAAGCTCTTTATCGGTGGCAAGTTCCCAAGATCTGAATCCGGTCGCGTATACCCAGTTGCAGATTCCAAGGGCGAGTTCCTAGCGAACGTTGCAATGGCCTCCCGCAAGGATGCCAGGGATGCCGTGGTTGCAGCTCGCGCTGCTCAGTCCGGTTGGGCTGGGGCAACTGCATACAACCGCGGTCAGGTTCTCTATCGCATCGCCGAGATGCTCGAGGGTCGTCGCGAGCAGTTTGTTGCCGAGATTAGAGCCCTAACCGGCAAGAGCGATCGACAGGCCAACCAAGAGTTTGATGCCGCAATCGATTCTTGGGTTTGGCACGCAGGATGGACCGACAAGATTGATGCTGTTGCGGGAAACATGAACCCGGTGGCAGGTCCGTTCTTCAACATTTCAACCCTGCAGGCAACCGGCGTTGTCGCTGCCTTTGCCCCTCAAGACAGCGCACTTTTGGGTCTGGTAAACACCATCGCCCCGGCGATTGTCTCGGGCAATGCCATCGTTGTTGTTTCGAGTGAGTCACTACCGCTTCCAGCAATCACTCTGACCGAGGTGCTTGCCACCAGCGATCTACCGGGTGGCGTTGTAAATGTGTTGACCGGTAAAGAAGCAGAGATTGCTCCGTGGCTTGCCTCTCACCAGGATGTCAATGCAATTGACCTTGTGGGAACCAGCAACTTCGTGGAGCTCGAGATTCAGGCAGCCCAGAACCTAAAGCGGGTTATTCGCAAGGGTGATTTTGCACGTCTCGGATCCAAGGGATCGCTGAACCACATTACGAACCTGATGGAAGTCAAAACCGTCTGGCACCCAAAGGGTCACTAAGGCCTACCACCTAGTTTGGTAACCGCCTTGGCGGCAAACCTAACCGCAGCTTGGGCTGCCGCATTCAAGTCCTTGCCACCGAGTAACTCAGCAATTAGCTTCGCGGCAAAAGCATCTCCGGCTCCGGTGACATCGATTTCATCGGCAGCAAAGGCTGGAATGTGCTCATTGGTTTCGGCCGACTGCAACTGAACACCTTCTGCACCCAAGGTGAGTGTGACCTGAGGGAACCACTCACCCAGCAGGGCTGCGACAATCTCAGGTCTTGACTCAGCAGACAGCACTCGGCCCTCCTCCAAGGAAGGCAAAAGCAGATCTACCCCTTGAATCGCAGCCAAGAAAGTGTGAACCGAGTGGTCTGCGATGTAGCCGGCGCTGCCGGGGTCGCAGGCAACAAAACCATAGGCCTTGGCTCGTTTGATTAGGCCCTGCATCACCTCAACCGACTGGTCAAAAACCGTGTAGCCGGAAAGGTATAGCGCATCGCCAAATAGCTCATCTGGAATAGCGGATAGATCGAGGTTTTTGTTGGCTCCGCGGTCAGTGAGAAAACTGCGCTGTTGCCCCTGCACCAAAACCACAATGCGACCGGTTTGCAGTTCGTTATCCACCTGCAGGTGCGGAACTACTTTGTACTTTCGCAAAATCTGCGAGTGACGTTCGAAGTCTTCAGCACCAACTCTTCCCACGAAGTGGGTTTCGACTCCAAGGCTGGCTAGCCAGCAGGCAAAGTTTGCGGCCGAACCGCCGGGCTGCTGCTGGATCTGGCTATCGGTATCGGTGTCCAGACGAATCTCTCCCTTAGGGAGAACCAAGATGTCGTCCATGACATCACCAACCACCAAAACCTTAGGCATTAGCCCTGCAGCCTGCACCAAGCGGTAGCGATATCTGCCGCCACCGAAACGTTGTTCTTAGCAAGATTTAGGTTCACCTCAAGTGATACTCCGCCAGATGCCTGAACGATGTACTGCAACAAGAACGGGGTAACTGCCTTGCCGGTAACGCCGGCCTTTGCCGCGGCTTCAAATGCGATAGCAAGCACTCGATCATGCTCGACGCGCTCCCAAGCCTGGTGAGCTGGAACTGGGTTGGCAACCACGATGCCGCCCTGGTCTCCGCGAGCGGCCATGATTAGCGCAACCTCATTGGCGTCATCTGCCTGGTATTCCAAGGTGAAGTCGGACTCGCGAAGCCAGAAGCTTGGGAAGATTTTGGTGCCGTAACCAATCACTGGAACGCTCAAGGTCTCTAGTCGCTCCAGGGTAGCTGCGATGTCCAAGACGCTCTTCACACCAGCGCTTACAACGGTTACCGGAACCTGAGAGACCACAGTTAGGTCAGCCGATTCGTCGAAGCTGTCCTGCGCTCCGCGGTGGACGCCGCCAAGTCCTCCGGTGGCAAATACTCGAATGCCAGCTTGAGCGGCAAGGAATGCGGTGGCAGCCACAGTGGTAGCTCCCGAGAGGCCCTTGGCTGCCAAAATCGGCAGGTCACGAACCGAAGCTTTTGCGATGTCCTGATTTGCAATTACATCTAGCGCAGCGTCATCCAAACCGATGTTTGGAATGCCATCGATCACCGCGATGGTGGCAGGGACAACCCCTTTATCGCGCAAAATCTGCTCGAAGTCCAGTGCCGCCTGGTGGTTTCTTGGACGAGGTAGACCGTGAGAAATGATGGTTGATTCAAGGGCAACCACCGGCAAATTGTTCTGCAGGCCATTTAGGACTTCTGGGTGAATTTTGAGCACCGGATAAGGCTACTGCGGTTTCTTGGGTAGATTCATAACCAAGTAATTTGATTCGGAGATAGCTTGAAGCGGCCCTGGCTCACGACCCCAAACGGTCAACGCGTCACAATGCTTTTGGGCACCTTTTTGGCCTTGCTCTCGCTAATTCCACTGAGCTTCACCCTCGCGACCGAAGCCACCAGAACAGCTGTTTCGCAACTGCAATTTGGCGAGGTCAACTTCTATCCACTCGAAGATGCGACCTCCGTTTCCGAACTCGCCGGTCTTGAGGTTTTGGGCATCACGGATGTTGCTGAATCTGAATTTGGCACCACAATCAAAATTCAAGTTTTGAACCACGGGCAACTCGTTGGAAAACGTGAGGTTTGGGCCAAGGTTTATAGCCCTGCGGGAAACCTTCGCGAGGGCATGAAGATCTGGTTGGAACTAAAGGCAAAGGGTCCGATCTACCTCGAATTCTTCTTCACGGGAACCGCTAAAGAGCTGGCTGAGAGCAAGATAAGTCTTGGTTTTTAGCGTAGATTTCTAAGGTGCCTAAATTCAACGCAGAATCCTTTAGCGACTTCGTCGCATCTAGGCGAACAACCCGTGATTTCCTCCCAACACCTGTCCCACAGGAGCTAATCGATACGCTCCTCACCGATGCGATGACCGCACCTTCCTGGTCAAATACCCGGCCATATTTGGTGGCAACTGCGCAGGGCGAAGTCAGAGACCGAATCTCAAAAGAATTTTTGGCTAGGTGGGAGCAGGCTTCAAAGGCTCTGGGCGGCGGATTTTTGGCTAAGGCCAAACTCTTTGTTACCCGCTACGGTCTTCCCACTAGCGACTACAAGGTGAATCGGGTCTACCCAAAGGTGCTGCAGCCAAGAAGCGCTCGTGTTGGTGCTGAGCTTTACGCGCTTTTGGGAATCGATCGCAAGGACCAAAAAGCCCGCCAGGCTCAGTGGGCAAGAAACTACGAGTTCTTTGGTGCTCCGGTTTCATTCTTTATCTTCACTCACTCTGGATTGGGCGAGTACTCGGTTTCAGATGCGGGATTGTTTATGCAGAACCTGATGCTCTCGGCTCATGCCCACGGTCTTGGCACCTGCGCACAGGGTGCAAGCGCAGTTTGGGCAGATGCCGTCCGAAAAGAGTTTGAGGTGCCGGAGGGTTACAAGCTACTTTGCGGTATTGCCCTTGGTTACCCAAGCGATCACAAGGTGAATGGCTTCAATGCTGACCGCCTGCCAATTAGCGATATCAAACTTAAAAACAAATGATCGACTTTCAAGACCCAGACTTTGTC
This sequence comes from Microbacteriaceae bacterium, assembly GCA_027487865.1. Taxonomy (GTDB): domain Bacteria; phylum Actinomycetota; class Actinomycetes; order Actinomycetales; family Microbacteriaceae; genus Aquiluna. The sequence continues at coordinate 159,642 of JAIYCT010000003.1, read as the reverse complement.
GTTGACCCATACCCACAGCTTGCAGAGCTAAGAAAAGTTGGCAAGCCGATCTGGCACGAAGGTCTGCAGCTTTTTCTAGCAGCTACCCATGCTGACTCGAGTGCAGTTTTGCGCAATCGCTCGCTCGGAAGAATCTTTGAACCCAGAGAGCCACAAAACGAATGGGACACCTTCAACTGGCTGCATGCCGATTCGATTTTGGATTCTGAGCCACCAAAACACACGAGATTGCGCTCGCTGGTGATGAAGGCATTCAACCCAAAGAAGATCGAAAGCATGCGCCCAGATGTCGAGCGCATCACTCAAAAGCTTTTGGATGAGATCAAGCTAAAGGTTGAAAAAACCGGCGAATTTGATGTGATTGCAGATTTTGCAGAACCACTACCGGTGAAGGTAATTGCTTCCATGCTTGGTTTCCCCGACGAGGATGAGCACCTGCTTCGACCCTGGTCCCAAGCCATTGTGAAGATGTATGAGGTAGCGCCGACTGAGGCGGACGAGCAAGATGCGATGCAGGCCTCGGCTGAATTCGCAGACTATGTCCAAGGGCTAATGGTTGAGCGCAAGAGGAATCCAGGCACAGATTTGATTACCGAGCTTGCACTTGTTGAAGAGGACGGCGAAAAACTAAACGCTCACGAGCTAATTGCCACCTGTGTATTGCTGCTAAATGCCGGGCACGAAGCTAGCGTGAATGGCTTTGGCAATGGCTTTGTTGCGGCCCTGGGGCAAGAGGACCAAATGGCGCTATTGCGACAGGCACCGGATCAGCATTCCGCAACTGCCATTGACGAGTTCTTGCGCTTTGATGCCCCACTGCACCTCTTTGATAGGACCGCTACTCAAGACACCGAAGTGGGCGGGGTCGAGATACGCAAGGGTCAAAAGATCGGCGCACTACTTGGTAGTGCTAACCGCGATGAGAGCGTCTTTGAGAATGCGCACCAGCTAGATCTAACCCGTGACCCAAACCCACACATTGGTTTTGGTGCCGGCATTCACTTCTGCATTGGAGCACCCTTGGCTCGGATGGAGATGACGACATCGCTGCCGATGCTCATGAAGGCTTATCCAAATATCAAACTTGCAAGAGAACCTGAGCGCAGGCCCACCTTTGTGTTGCGCGGATATGAGTCGGTTTACGTAACGGCTTAGGAAGCCAAAAGCTCCCGAACCATCGGAACAACTTTGGTTCCGTATAGCTCGATTGCCTTCATCAACTTCGAGTGCGGCATTGGCCCATTGGCGTATTTCAGGTCAAACCTGGTGGCCCCCACGCTCTCAAGCGCATAGGCAATCTTCTTGGCAACCTTCTCCGGAGAACCGACATACATCGAACCGCCATTCACCTCGGAGATGAAGTGCATCTTGGTGGTTGGACCCCAACCGCGCTCTCTGCCAATTCGACCGAATGCAGTTTCGTAGTGTGGCCACTGGGTCTCGACCGCATCGCTATCGGTATCTGCAATAAAGCCAGGCGAATGAATCGAAACTGGAAGCTCAGCGTGACCAAACTTCGCAAGCTGTTCTCTATAGAGGTTCGAGTAGGGAGCGAATCTCGCTGGGTCGCCACCGATGATGGCAAGCGCCATCGGGATTCCCAAGCGAGCGGCTCGCACAACTGAATCGGGTGAGCCACCAACACCAACGCGAAGTGGAATCGCACCGCGCTCGGTCTTTGGGAACACCTCTTGGTTTTCAAGCGCTGCGCGCATTGTTCCCGACCAGGTGACCGGCTTCTCCTTTAGAAGTTCAACCAGTAGCTCTAGCTTCTCTTCGAATAGATCGCCGTAGTTTGCAAGCTCATAACCAAATAGCGGGAAAGACTCAATAAACGAACCGCGTCCCGCGGTGATTTCGGCACGACCATTTGATAAAGCGTCGATGGTGGCAAAGCGCTGGTAGACGCGAACCGGGTCATCGGAAGACAAAACAGTAACTCCGGTGCCGAGCTTGATCTTGCTGGTCACGGTTGCGATGCCGGCCAAGATGGTGTCGGGTGCTGAAACCGCATAGTCATCACGGTGGTGTTCGCCGATGTTGAAACTGTTTAGACCTACTTCTTCGGCAAGCTTGGCTTGCTCGACCACATCGCGAATTACCTGACCGGCGGAGACTGGATGACCTTGGTCATCAAGTGACATATCTCCAAAGGTGTCTAATCCAAATTGCAATTCCGAGACGTTCATGGTTTCAGTCTAGGGGGTCTAGACAAAAAGCGCTAGTTGGCTGCAGCCAGCTGGCCGCAAGCCCCGTCGATTTCCTTGCCGCGGGTATCGCGCAGCGTGGTGGGGATGCCGTTTCTATCCAAGATGTCGATAAACGAGTTGATCTGCTCCTTGGTGGAGGATGTCCAGACTGAGCCCGGGGTCGGGTTTAGTGGAATCGGGTTTACGTGAACCCAGCCCTTGCCGCGATCGTTTAGTTTGTCGGCCAAAAGTTGTGCTCGCCAGTCGTGGTCATTCATGTTGTGGATTAGCGCATACTCAATAGAAACTCGGCGACCGGTCTTGTCGTAGTAGGCCTTTGCAGCATCAAGTGCCTCATCGACTTTCCACTTCGAGTTCACCGGAATTAGCTCATCGCGCAGCTGGTCATCTGGCGCGTGCAGCGAAAGTGCAAAGGTCAGTGGCAGATCCTCCTCGGCCAACTTCACAATTCCCGGCACCAAACCAACGGTTGAAACCGTGATTTGTCTTGCGCTCATACCAAGACCATTTGGCTGAGGCTCAACCATGGTGCGGATTGAGTCCATAAGTTTTGAGTAGTTGGCAAGCGGTTCACCCATACCCATAAAGACGATGTTGTTTACGCGCTCATCCTCGTGACGATTAGGTCCGAGTTCGCCTGCGCGAATCGCTCGGTTTGCCTGCACAATTTGGTCGACAATCTCTGCGGCAGACATGTTTCTGGTGAGACCCGCCTGTCCGGTTGCGCAAAACGGACAGTTCATACCGCAACCGGCTTGAGAGGAAATGCAAAGTGTGATGCGGTTTGGATAGCGCATCAAAACCGATTCCACCAATGCTCCATCGAAGAGTCTCCATAGGAACTTGACGGTGTCGCCCTTATCGGTCTGCAGTCTTTTGACCTGGGTTAGTAGTGGCGGCAATACCTTCTGAACCAACTCAGCACGACCTTCTTTTGGAAGGTCTGTCATGGTCTCGGGATCGGATGAGTAGTGCGTGAAGTAGTGGGTGGAAATCTGCTTGGCTCTAAAGCCTGGAATGCCTAGTTCTTTGATGCGCTCGGTGCGATCAGCAATCGAAAGATCAGCTAAGTGAACCGGTGGCTTGCCACGCTTTACCTCGGCAAATTGCAGAAGCGGCTTGCCCTCGGCGTCTTTGCGCTGAGTCCAGCCTTCGGTCCTTGGCTTTACCTGTTTGTTCTCCACTTGCTAAGTCTAGGTTGTTGGGCCAAGTACCCAATAGCTAGCAGGGTAAACTCGCGCATGTGAAGATCCTCGTGATTGGTTCTGGTGCCAGAGAGCACGCCATAGTAAAGGCCCTGCTGCGCACCGGCACCGAGCGCGAACAAATTGTTTGTGCCCCTGGAAACGAAGGCATCGCCCAAGAGGTTGAGGTAAAGCCCGAAATTGTGGCAACCGACCGACTAGAGGTTGTAAAGCTCGCCTTGGAAGAAGCAGTTGATTTAGTAGTTATTGGTCCGGAAGCACCTCTGGTTGCCGGAGTTGCCGATGCACTTCGCGCGCAGGGCATCGCAGTATTTGGACCATCCCAAGAGGCAGCAGCGCTCGAGGGCAGCAAGCAGTTTGCCAAAGAGATCATGGCCGCAGCCGATATCCCAACCGGTATGGCCTATGAGTGCTCAACCATGTCTCAGGTCGAAAGCGCGATGGCACAACTTGGTGCTCCATATGTAGTGAAGGCCGATGGACTTGCCGCAGGCAAGGGCGTAATCGTCACCTCAAATCGCGAAGAGGCTTTGGAGCACGCCAAGAAGTTCATCGACGATGGCGTTCTGGTTGAAGAGTTTCTAGATGGCCAAGAGGTTTCACTTTTCTTCCTCTCAGACGGCAAGCACGTCATGCCGCTTAGCCCCGCCCAGGATTACAAGCGAGCATTCGATAATGACGAAGGTCCAAACACCGGGGGCATGGGTGCCTACTCACCACTTCCTTGGCTACCCGAAGGATTTGTCGAAGAGATCACCCACCGAGTCGCTCAGCCAACGATTGATGAGCTTTATCGACGCGGAACCGAGTTTGTGGGGCTGCTGTATTGCGGACTAATCATCACCTCACGCGGAGTAAAAGTCATCGAGTTCAATGCTCGTTTTGGAGACCCAGAAACCCAGGTCGTGCTCAAGAGATTGAACAACGACCTGGCTGACCTATTGATGCGAAGCGCAACCGGCAAATTGGATATTGGGCCAGAGGCCACCTTCTCGAGCGACTGCGCAGTCACAGTGGTGCTGGCATCCGAAGGATATCCGGTCACTAGCGCACCGGTTCGCGAGGTAACGGGGATTGCCAGTGCTGAGGAGATTGACGGCGTAGAGGTCTGCAAGGCAAGTGCCACCGGACGCGTGCTGTCGGTGGTTGCCTCGGGTGCGACATTCCAGGAGGCAAGAACTTTGGCCTACGAGGGAATGTCTCGAATTCAATTGCAGGGTGGACACTTTAGGCATGACATCGCGCTCAAGGTTGTGAACTAGTGCAGGGGTTTCAGCACGTCTACACCGGCAAGGTTCGCGATCTCTACGTCCCTACAGATTCAGACTTTTCTCACCTGGTTTTGATTGTCGCCTCCGACCGAGTAAGTGCCTTCGACCACGTGCTCTCCCCTGAGATCCCGGGCAAGGGTGAGAACCTGACTGCGATGACCAACTGGTGGTTTGACCGGCTAGAGATAAACAATCACCGTTCCAGCGACCTTGCGGTTCCACAAGAAGTCACCGGTCGAGCCATGATCGCCAAGAAGTTGGATATGTATCCAATCGAGTGCGTGGTTCGTGGCTACCTCTCCGGCTCCGGTTGGAAGGAATACCAGCAAACCGGCAGCGTCTGCGGCATCGAACTGCCGGCAGGTTTGGAATTTGGAGATCGACTACCCCACCCGATCTACACCCCGGCATTCAAAGCCGAGCAGGGTGAGCACGATGAGAACATCACCTTTGCCCAGAGCGTTGAGCTGGTCGGGAAAGAAATAGCCGAGCGCCTGAGAGACGAGTCGATTCGCATCTTTATTGAAGCGTCTCAACTTTGCGAAAAGGCTGGGCTAATACTCGCGGACACCAAATTCGAATTTGGCAATGACCCGGGATCCAACCAGCTCACCCTGGGCGATGAGGTGCTGACTCCGGACTCATCTCGGTACTGGGATAAGGATGCATGGGAGCAGGGCATTCGCGACCAAAGTTTTGATAAGCAGATTGTGAGAAACTGGCTTTCGGCGAACTGGAATCAGGTGGGTGTTCCACCTGAATTACCTAACGATATAGTCTCAACTACGGCATCTAAGTACCAAGAGCTGCGTGGGAGACTGACCGCTCTTTAGTTGGTAATAGACTTGTGTAGTGCTAACAACACCGCTTAATGACGAGCATGTTTCCCTGGGTGCAACCTTTACCGATTTCGGTGGCTGGAACATGCCGGTTCGCTATGGCTCGGACCTCGATGAGCACCACGCAGTGCGAAACAGCGCGGGCCTTTTTGACATCTCTCACATGGGTGAACTTCACGTTGTTGGCGCTGAGGCAACCAAGTTCCTGGACAGCATTTTGGTGTCGGATATTTCTAAGCTTTCGATTGGCCAAGCCAAGTACACGATTATCTGCGCGAAAGACGGAGGCATCATCGATGACCTCATCGTCTACAAGATGGACCCCGAGGATTACCTGATTGTTGCCAATGCTTCAAACCGCCATGCGGTTTTGGTTGCGATGCAAGATATGGCCGACTACGGCTTCAAGGTTGACATCTTCGACGAGACCGAAGACTGGGCACTGGTTGCAATCCAGGGACCAAAGGCAAAAGACATTTTGGGCAAGCTGGTCGATACCGACCTAACCGAATTGAAGTATTACTCGATCGCAAAAGCCAACCTTGCCGGAGTTCCGGTTTTACTAGCCCGCACCGGCTACACCGGCGAAGACGGTTTCGAAATCTATATCCCGGTTCTGGAATCAGCTTCGATTTGGCGCAAGCTCTTGGCTACCGGTGGGAAAGACCTATTGCCCTGCGGCCTGGCAGCTCGCGACACCTTGCGTCTTGAGGCCGGAATGCCGCTCTACGGTCATGAGCTGAATAGAACCCTGACTCCCTTTGAGGCGAACCTCGGCAGAATCGTGGCTTTTGATAAGGGCGAGTTCAACTCAAAGACCGAGTTGCTGAAGGTCTCAGGCCAAAAGCTTGAGACCAAGCTCTTTGGTCTCAAGGGCGAAGGTAAGCGAGCAGCTAGAGCGGACTACGAAATCTTCCTACCGGGCGGCGAAACTTCAATAGGCAAGATCACCTCAGGAGTTCTTTCCCCCACCCTTGGCTACCCAATCGCAATGGCGTACCTAAAAGCAGATTTAGATCTAACCCCCGGCAGCAAGCTCGAGGCCGATGTTCGCGGCACCCGAGTCCCCTATGAAATCGTCAAGCTACCGTTCTACAAGGCAGAGAGATAAAAATGGCAAATCCAGAGAACCTTCAGTACACCAAAGAGCACGAGTGGGTGCTTGTAGACGGCGATGTCGCAACCGTGGGCATCACCCAGTACGCAGCCGATGCGCTTGGTGAAATTGTTTACGTCGATCTACCAAAGCCAGGTAGCTCAACCAGCTACATGAAGATTTGTGGCGAGATCGAGTCCACCAAGTCGGTGGGCGAGCTATACGCGCCAATGGACGGTGAGGTCATCGAGTCAAACTCTGCCCTGGGCAACGCCCCAGAGGCAATCAACCAGGACCCATACGGTGCTGGTTGGCTAATCAAGATCAAGTACACCCAATTGCCAGAGCTACTAACCGCTGCCGAATACGGCCAGCTAACCGGGGAGTAATAGTTGCTAGAAAAGCACCACGATTTCCAGTTCCGCCACATCGGACCTGATCTTCAAGCCCAGCAGGAAATGCTGGACTATGTCGGCGCAAGCTCGCTTTCGGACCTAATGGAAAAAGCCCTGCCGGAGGCAATTAAGTTCCGCGGTGGAAGCACCCTGCCCGCACCAATTAGCGAAGACGATGCCCTTGCCAGACTGCACGAGATCGCCGGTAAGAACCGCATCACGCAAACCTTCATCGGTCTTGGCTACTACGGCACCAGAACCCCGGGTGTTATCAAGCGCAATGTTTTAGAAAACCCAAGCTGGTACACCGCCTACACTCCATACCAGCCTGAAATTAGCCAGGGCAGACTCGAAGCCATAATCAACTTCCAGACCATGGTCACCGACCTCACCGGCATGAAGACTGCCAACGCTTCGATGTTGGATGAATCAACCGCTGTGGTCGAGGCAATGATGATCGCAAGAAGAAGCGCAGACTCACAGTCCAATATCTTCTTTGCAGATTCCGATCTCTTCCCACAAACCAAGCAGCTGCTAGAGCACCGTGCTGACCCAATGGGAATTGTGATTCGCTACTTTGATGCAGCAAACCCACAAGAGCTTGACCAAGAGTGCTTTGGAGCGGTTATCCAGTACCCGGGAGCATCGGGACGAATCATTGACTTTGAAAACCTATTTGCGAAGGTTCACGAATTCGGTGGCTTGGCAATTGCAACCGCAGACCTAATGGCACTAACCCTGCTAACTCCTCCGGGAGAAAAGGGTGCCGATGTGGTTTGTGGCACCACCCAGCGCTTTGGAGTCCCAATGGGCTTTGGCGGACCTCACGCCGGTTACCTAGCGGTTCGCGACAAGCTTGAGCGCACCATGCCTGGTCGTCTGGTTGGTGTCTCGGTCGATGCCGAAGGTGCACCTGCCTACCGCCTAACTTTGCAAACTCGTGAGCAGCACATCCGCCGCGAGAAGGCCACCAGCAACATTTGCACCGCTCAGGTTCTTCTTGCCGTAATCGCAGGAATGTATACGGTTTACCACGGTCCAAAAAACCTAAAGGCCATTGCTCTGGAGATTCACTCCAAGGCAACTGCATTGGCAAAGGTTTTGGAGGAGTCCGGCCTCGAGATTCAACACAAGAACTTCTTCGACACCATCAGAGTTCAAGACGTCGATGCAAACAAGATCTTCAATGCAGCAAGATCCAAGGACCTAACCCTGCTGCTAGTTGATGACTCGACCCTGGGTATCTCGATTGACGAGAGCACCAGCTGGAATCACTTGAGCGACCTAGCTGCCGCCTTTGGGGCACGAGCTCCGAAAGCGACTGACGCATCCGACAAGCTGCGCAATCACCGCACCAGTGAATACCTGCAGCACCCGGTTTTCAACACGTACCACTCAGAGACCGCAATGCTTCGCTACCTAAAGAAGCTTGCCGACTTTGACTACGCACTTGATCGAGGCATGATTCCGCTGGGCTCCTGCACCATGAAGCTCAACTCAGTAACCGAGATGGAAGCGGTCACCTGGCCAGAATTTGCCAACCTGCACCCATTTGCCCCAGCCGAGGACACCAAGGGCTACATGGAGCTAATTGGCGAACTAACTAGCTGGCTAAGCGACATCACGGGATACGAAGCAGTTTCACTGCAACCAAACGCCGGTAGCCAGGGAGAACTTGCTGGATTGCTAGCGATTCGCGGCTACCACCGCTCTCGCTCTGACTTCCAGCGCAACGTCTGCCTAATTCCGTCCTCAGCCCACGGCACCAATGCAGCGAGCGCCGTGCTCGCCGGCATGGAGGTAGTGGTTGTTGAGTGTGACGAAGACGGCAACGTTGACGCCGCTGACCTAAAGGCCAAGATCGCAGCCACCGGAGACAAGCTCTCCGCACTGATGATTACCTATCCTTCCACCCACGGTGTTTACGAAGAAGCAGTGGTTGAGATCTGCGACCTAGTTCACGCAGCCGGTGGTCAGGTCTACATCGATGGTGCCAACACCAACGCGGTGGTCGGCTTTGCCAAGTTCGGTGACTTTGGTGGCGATGTTTCGCACCTGAACCTACACAAGACCTTCTGCATCCCTCACGGTGGTGGCGGTCCAGGTGTTGGTCCAGTAGTTGCTCGCTCACACCTGAGTGCATTCCTACCTGGACACTCAATGGCCCAGATTCCGCTAACTGGCTATGGCCCGGTATCGGCAGCACCATTTGGTTCTCCAAGCATCTTGCCAATCTCCTGGGCATACATCCAGATGATGGGTACCGATGGGCTTCGCTCCGCTACCGCAGTTGCAGTGCTTAGCGCCAACTACGTGGCAAAGAAGCTCTCCAACGCCTTCCCGCTGCTCTACACCGGCAAGCACGGCCTAGTTGCTCACGAAGCAATCATCGACATCCGTCCGCTTCAGAAGGACGCCGGCATCGGAAACGATGACATTGCAAAGCGTTTGATTGACTATGGCTTCCACGCACCAACCATGAGCTTCCCAGTATCTGGAACCCTCATGATTGAGCCAACCGAGTCTGAGCCAAAGGAAGAGCTAGATCGCTTTATCTCAGCCATGCTCGCAATTCGCGCGGAAGCTCAGCAGGTTCAGGATGGCGTCTGGCCACACGATGACAACCCGTTGGTAAATGCGCCCCACACCGCGAACCACCTGGTTTCAGAGTGGAACCACCCTTACTCTCGCGAGTTGGCAGTCTTCCCAACAGACTCACAGCGCAAGAGCAAGTACTGGCCTCCGGTTAGACGCATTGATGGAGCATTTGGTGACAGGAACCTAACCTGCACCTGCCCACCTATAGAAAGCTTCGCTAAGAACTAGCCGACTTCTACCATGTGTTTGCGGATCATTTCCGCCGCTTCAGCAAGTGTCAACTTGTCGGTTGCAATTCCTAACGTGAATTCCATACCTTGATCGGCATTCATCGCTATGAAATAGCCGTTGATGTAGAGGAAAGACGACAGCATGAACCAAGAGGTGCGTTTGTTTCCATCAACCATCGCATGATTTTTAATGATGGAGTGAACCATGGCCGCTGCCTTGAGCTCCAGCGTTGGGTAGGCGTCTTCGGCGAATAGCCTGGTTTTTGGTCTCGCTAGTGCCGAGTTAAGAAGACCCAGGTCTTTCACATAGAAGCCCGCAACCGCTATTTGCTGAAGGGCATCCTCAAGTTCGAGATAGTGCGTCACGCGTCAGCCAAGCGATCGAGCAACTCCTTGTCCCTTACCAGGACAATGTCCATGATCTCTTTGAGCTGCTTCTGCCTGTGGGCTTTCGCATCAAATGCTTCGATGGCGGTAATTACAGCTTGCTGCTTGGAGCAACCTAGCTGTTCAGCGATGTTTGTGAGCACTTCATCCTGTGCTTCAGTCAATCTAATAGTCATAGCCATAACGTAATGGTATCAAGTTGATACCACTTTGCCCAGAACAAATCTGTTGATAACTCAGACTTTTTGAAGGATGTTAGCGAGGCATCAAAAGTTTGTTAGCAGCCTCAAGCTCAATACTTAGATCGCGATCTGGGCCAAATCCTGGGACCTGTTCCCTCAGGATCGCAATTAGCTCACCGGTAACTGGCGCTGGCTTTAGTGGTGCGCGAAGTTCGACACCGCGCGCTGCTGCCACCAACTCGATTGCCAGGACCATACGAGTGTTATCGACTGCCTTGCGAAGCTTTCTCGCCGCATGCCAACCCATAGAAACGTGGTCCTCCTGCATAGCTGAGGATGGGATCGAATCGACGCTGGCAGGAACAGCCAAGCGCTTGTTCTCGCTAACCAGTGCAGCCTGGGTGTACTGGGCGATCATCAAGCCCGAGTCCACACCTGGATCAAAAGCCAAAAATGCCGGCAGCTTTCGATTTCTGGAGACATCGAGGAACCTGTCGGTGCGACGCTCAGAAATTGAACTCAGGTCAGCAACCGCGATTGCCAAGAAGTCCAAGACATAGGCAACCGGGGCACCGTGGAAATTGCCGTTCGAGGTGACCTCACCGTTTTTTAGCACAACTGGGTTATCAATAATCGCAGCTAGTTCGCGATGGGCAACCAGCCGAGCGTGTGAGATGGTGTCACGCACTGCTCCGGCGACCTGTGGGGCGCAGCGCAGCGAATAGGCATCCTGCACAACGCCATCGCCGTGACGGTGAGATGCGACGATTTCGCTGCCCTGTAAGGCATTGAACATGTTGCTTGCACTCTGGGCTTGACCAGGGTGAGGTCTTAGGTCTTCGTGCAGGGCTGAGCGGAATACCTGGTCGGTTCCCATTTGGCCCTCGACGCTTATCGCCGCAATTACGTCGGCCTGATCCAACAGGATATCGAGGTCGTGGATTGCAAGAAGCAGCATGCCGAGCATGCCATCGGTGCCATTGATTAGAGCGAGTCCTTCTTTTTCGCGAAGCTCAACCGGGGAAATACCCGCTTCTGCGAGCAACTGTGCAACCGGACGCTCAACGCCATCTTTGCCAGTGGCCCTTCCCTCGCCCATCAGCACCATTGCGCAGTGAGCCAGTGGAGCAAGATCACCCGAGCAACCAAGCGAACCAAACTCTAAAACTCGAGGGGTAATGCCGGCATTCAAAATCTGAGCGTAAGTCTGAGCAACAACTGGCCTGACTCCGGTCTGGCCAGAACACATGGTCTTTAGACGCAAAAACATCAACGCTCTAACCACTTCACGCTCAACCGGCTCACCCATGCCGGCTGCGTGGGAGCGAATCAAAGACTTCTGCAACTGAACGCGATCCGCCATTGGAATGTGACGCTGGGCAAGTGCTCCAAAGCCAGTTGAGATGCCGTAGACCGGCTCTTCGGATACTGCAAGACGTTCGATGTGCTCCCGGGTCTCGGCCATGGCTGCCAGCGACTCGGCACTGATCTCAATCTGCGCATTGTGTCTTGCAACCGCAATCACATCGCTTGCGGTCAATCCAGAGGTGGAGAGAACTACTTTTTCCATGACTTACCTTCCGTAAACCTTTTTGCCAGCAACGTATGTGCTCGCAACTAATTGCACCCCTGGGCGATAGGCCAGGAACAAGTGATTTGGTGCATCGAGGACTGCAAAGTCCGCACGCGAACCAACCGCCAATGTTCCGCGCGATGAATCGCGCAGCGCTAGAGCGCCGCCTCTGGTCGCAGACCAAACCGCCTGATCGATAGTGAAACCCATGTCTCTCACCGCAACCGCAATACAGAAAGGCATAGAGGTCGTGAAGCTAGAGCCCGGGTTGCAGTCGGTGGCAAGTGCAACGGTCACTCCCGCTGCAAAAAGCTTCTTGGCATCTGGGTAGGTGCTTCTAGTTGAGAACTCAGCACCTGGCAAAAGCGTCGCAACGGTGTTGCTGCCTGCCAAAAGCTCAATGTCATTTTCGCTCAGGTGCGTGCAGTGATCAACCGATGCGCAATCCAGCTCCACGGCTAAAGCAATAGCCCCAAGATTTTCCAGTTGGTTGGCGTGCAATCTAGGCAGAAGTCCCTTAGCGATGCCTGCTTCTAGAACCTTGCGGGTCTGAGCCAAAGTAAACGCACCTCTGTCGCAGAAAACATCTATCCACTTGGCATAAGGCTGCACTGCGTCCAGCATGGTGGTCGAGACTAACTCGATGTATTTATTTGGGTCTTGATCCGCAGGGACGACGTGAGCACCCAAAAAAGTGGTGTCTTCGGTGAACTCGCGAGCAATCTTTAGCGAGCGAACCTCGGTTTCAACATCCAACCCGTAACCACTCTTGATTTCAAAGTGCGTGACGCCGGATTGGTAAAACTCGGAGATCAATTTTTGAGCGTTGGCGCGCAGCTCTGAATCAGATGCAGCACGAGTTTTTGCAACCGTGGTTTTGATACCACCGGCCGAGTAAGAAACACCTGCCATGCGGGCTTCAAACTCTTGCTCTCGACTGCCGGCAAACATCAAATGCGCATGGCTATCAACAAAGCCAGGAATCACACAAAGACCTGCAACATCAACCACCGAGTCACAGCTTGGTGCTGCATCAGCATGCCCTACCCAGGTGATTAGCCCATCTTCGACCACAAAAGCAGCGTTCGACATTGTCTCCAAAACGCCAACTTCGGCCGCTGGCAGTACCAGCGAGCCGATTTTGGTGAAGAGGGTTGTAGTCACTATTCGGTGTCCAGCATTGGAACGTGCACGTGCTTGGCGCGAGCAACTGCCTGGGCTTCTGGGTATCCGGCATCGCTGTGACGAATAACTCCCATACCAGGGTCATTGGTCAAAACGCGCTGCAACTTCTGAGCTGCCAACTCGGTGCCATCGGCAACCGAGACCTGACCTGCGTGAATAGAGCGACCCATGCCAACACCACCACCGTGGTGAATGGAAACCCAGGATGCTCCAGAGGCAATGTTGATCATTGCGTTTAGTAGCGGCCAGTCTGCAATGGCGTCTGAGCCATCGAGCATCGCCTCGGACTCGCGGTATGGCGACGCCACGCTGCCGCAGTCAAGGTGATCGCGACCGATAACAATCGGAGCGGAAACCTCACCTTTTTTCACTAGATCGTTGAAGACCGCGCCAGCCTTGTCGCGCTCGCCATAGCCAAGCCAGCAAATACGAGCAGGCAGTCCCTGGAACTCAACGCGCTCCTGAGCCATCTTTATCCAGCGGTGTAGGTGCTCGTTCTCTGGGAACAGCTCCAGAATCGCCTGGTCGGTGCGGTAGATGTCTTTCTTGTCACCCGAGAGTGCGACCCACCTAAATGGACCCTTACCCTCACAGAAAAGTGGGCGGATATAGGCAGGGATAAAGCCCGGGAACTTGAAGGCGTCTTGGTATCCACCCTGACGAGCCTCATCGCGAATAGAGTTGCCGTAGTCAAAGACCTCAGCACCCTTGGCCATAAACCCAACCATCGCCTCAACGTGCTTAGCCATAGAAGCCTTAGCCCGGTCAGTAAAGTCCTTCGGGTTTGCAAGCGCATAGTCGCGCGCATCCGCAAGATCAATCCCCTCAGGGATGTAATACATCGGGTCGTGAGCCGAGGTCTGGTCGGTAACGATATCGATTGGCACATCGCGCTTTAGAAGTTCCGCGAAGATGGTCGCGGCATTCCCAACCACACCAACCGAGATTGCCTTGCGCTGGTTCTTGTAGCGAACTACGCGCTCGATTGCGTCATCCAAACTGTCGGCAATCTCGTCCAAGTAGCGAGTCTCGATGCGCTTGCGCAAGCGAGACTCGTCGATGTCAACGATCAAACATGTGCCCTCATTCATGGTGACGGCAAGAGGCTGAGCTCCACCCATGCCACCGCAACCACCGGTCAAAGTAAGGGTTCCAGCCAAGGTGCCACCAAAGCGCTTTTGGGCAACTGCGGCAAAGGTCTCGTAGGTTCCCTGCAAAATGCCCTGGGTTCCGATGTAGATCCAAGAACCAGCAGTCATCTGGCCATACATAGTGAGGCCAAGCTTTTCTAACCTGCGGAATTCTGGCCAGTTGGCCCAATCGCCAACCAAATTAGAGTTTGCAAGCAATACGCGAGGTGCCCACTCGTGGGTCTGGAATACGCCAACCGGCTTGCCCGACTGCACCAGCATGGTCTCGTCGTTCTTGAGGTGGGTGAGGGTCTTTACCAAAGCATCGAAACTTTCCCAGTTTCGAGCGGCCTTACCGTTACCGCCGTAAACGATTAGTTCTTCTGGGTGTTCGGCCACCGAAGGGTCAAGGTTGTTGTGCAGCATTCGAATTGCTGCCTCTTGCTGCCAACCCTGAGCGGTCAAAGTAGATCCGGTTGCTGCCTTGAGAGTACGCGCCATTGCATTCATAACTAAAGTTCACAACTAACTCAGGTAACAAACAATGTTCAAAACAAAGATGTGTCTGGTATTTCAGACATACTTTTAGAGTGAGCAAAATCCCAGCCGCCGAACGCACTCTCAATCTGCTTCGCACCATGGCCGATATCGGTCAGCCTGCCACCGCAGCAAGGCTCGCAAAACGCATCGGAATCCCGCGTTCCTCCTGCTACCAGCTACTCGAAGTGCTCAAAAACCAAGGCTTTGCCATCCACTTCGAAAAGGAAAAGCGCTGGGGTCTGGGGCTAGCCGCCTGGGAGCTGGGTAGTGCATACCAACGCCATGAACCACTTGAAAGACTGGCGAAGCCAGTCATTACAAAATTGGTTTCGGAGTTCGCCGCAAAAACTCCGGTGGTTGGGCACCTTGGGGTGCTAGATGGCTCAGATGTGCTTTACCTTTTGGAGCAGCGTCCGGCTAAGTCTCTCAAGCTGGTAACCGATGTTGGGGTGAGACTCCCTGCCCACCTAACTGCATCGGGCAGAGCAATGCTTGCCCGACTAGATCAAAAGCAGCTCTCCGCTTCATTTAGGGGAAGAGAGCTCGCCACCCGCACAAACCTTGGACCTAAGAGCCTGATTGAGCTAAAGCAGCTCTTAGCGCAGGAGAAGGATCAGGGCTTTGCCCTAGAGGTGGACGAGGTAACAATGGGATACGCCTCGGTGGGAGTTGCCATTGTCGATCACCTAGGTCATCCAATCGCCGGATTGGCAATCACCTTGCAATCAAGAGAGCTAGAAAAGCTACAGTTGTCTCAATTAGCGCAGGTGCTAATCGCATCCGCAAACGATCTATCGAGAAAGTTTGGTCACAATGGCTGAAGATGCAAAGTGGCCAAGAGCTGCATCCCTTATTGGGAGCGCAAGCTCCCCAATCGGGCTAATAGACGTTCCAGCATCCAAGACTTCAATCTCTCCAACCAATGCTCACCTGACTCCAAAAGCGATTCGCGAAGCACTGCTTCGATACAGCACCTACAGCTACTCAACCGGTAAAGACCTCTCTAGCCTCAGCATCGAGGACCTAGGTGCAATCGAAGACCCAGACAACAACGAAGCCAAGACCACAAAAGCAATCCAGGCAGCAGGCAATAAACTAACCATTGCCCTTGGAGGCGATAACTCAATTACCTATGCGGTTGGTCTAGGTGTTTTTGGTGATGACCTAGCAGCGGCAGGACTAATCACTCTCGATGCCCACCACGACCTAAGAGATGGCATTTCTAATGGCTCTCCAGTCAGAAGGCTCATCGAAGCCGGCCTGGACCCAAAGCGAATCGTGCAGATTGGCATTAACGACTTCTCAAACTCCGCAAGCTACGCCCAGCTAGCAAGCGATCTCGGAATAACAGTTATCTCAAGAGAGATGGTTGCCGAGATCGGCATCAAAGAAGCCTGCAACATCGCCCTGACTGTTGCCGGTAGCGCCGAAGGCGCGATTCACGTTGACTTAGATGTCGATGTTTGTGACCGAAGCGTAGTTCCTGCCTGCCCGGCAGCAGCCCCTGGCGGACTGTCTGCTTTTGAGTTGCGCCAAGCAACCAGAATCCTGGCAAGCCATGAGCTAGTTCGAGGAATCGATATCACCGAAATCGACGCCTCGAAAGATAGCGAAGATGGTCGAACCGTCAGGCTAGCTGCGCTGTTGGTACTGGAGACTGTGGCCGGATATTCAAGCAGGAACTCGCGCTAAAGCGTTGAGTCCGAAACAAAATCAAATCCCAAACTCAAAATCCTCATATCCGAGGTGAGAAACTCCATGCGTTCGGATGCTGCCTGGGCAAGTAGAAGCAGGTCCAATGGATCACTTTGTCGAAGTGAGCCAAAACGATTCGCTTCCAAAACTGCTTCAACGGTTAGCGGAAGTTCTAAGAAGTCCAGAGACCTAGTTGCCTCAACCAATTTCTTGGTGTTGACCTGAAGGTCGTCATCCTTCTGAGACCACTCAAAGACACTCAGCGGGGAAAAGTAAATGGTGTGAGCGGTAGAGAGTTTGGATTTAGTTGCCTTGCCAATGCGATTGGGCTTTTGGTGTATCCAGGTCAAAACGTTGGTATCGAGAAGAAGCCTCACTCGCCAAGCCTCTCGAGCTTTTTACGCCAGCTATCCCAAGCCTCATCCATGTGGGAGTTGTCGTCAAAATCAACGTCATCCCAGCCTTCAAGCTTTCCCTCGAGGAGGCCGAAGATGATTTTTGGTTTCTCAATGGGCACGATCTTTGCTACCGGCTTACCGTACTTTGTGATTATTGTCTCTTCACCTCGGATTGCATCCTCAACCAAAAGTGAGAGTACGGCCTTTGCCTCGGTAACGCTCATTGTTCCTGCCATTCTCAAATGCTACAACAAACTAGTCATTTTGACTAGATTTAGTTTTGAACTTCAAAGCTAGCAAGGACCAAGGTGAGCGGTCATTGAGCTGCTCTAAATGTGGATAACTTCGCTTCCCGAGTGGCTGTGCGGAAGCGTCTGTCAGCCCAGTAAACTATTGACATTCCGCAGTGTCGCGAGCCAAATATCCATCCCGAAACAGGACCTCCTGCCAACCGAAGGGGAAAAGTGCCAAAAATCATTGTTGAGATCATGCCAAAGCAAGATCTACTTGACCCTCCAGGCAAGGCAGTAGCAAACGCACTAAAGCGCTCAGGCCACAACGACATCGTGAACGTAAGAATTGGTAAGCGCATCGAGCTGCACTTCGATCGCCCAATTACTCAATCAGACCTAGATGACGCTAAGAGCGTCGCAGCCTCTTTCCTCTCCAACGACGTCATTGAAGACGTCGTTGCAATCACCAAAGAGGACTAATGAAGATTGGCGTAATCACGTACCCGGGAACATTGGATGACCGGGATGCACAGCGCGCTATTCGACTAGCCGGTGGAACACCGGTTCCACTTTGGCACGCAGACAGCGACATTAAAAAGGTTGACGCCGTAGTACTGCCGGGAGGGTTCTCCTACGGTGACTACCTACGTTGCGGAGCAATTGCCGCTCAAGCCCCTGCAACCCAAGAGGTAGTAAGACTTGCTGCCCAAGGACTACCTGTTCTAGGCATTTGCAATGGCTTCCAGATCCTTGTTGAATCTCGCCTGCTACCAGGTGGATTGATTCGCAACGAACACCAGCACTTTATTTGCAGAGACCAACGCATCAGGGTTGAGAACACGAGCACCGCCTGGACCAACCTGTTCGAGCAGGATGAAGAAATCACCATTCCGCTCAAAAACGCAGAGGGTGGCTACATCGCAAGTGCTGAGACCCTAAAGATGCTGGAAGCCGAGAACCGCGTAGTCTTCCGCTACCTAGACGTAAACCCAAATGGCTCAATGAATGACATTGCAGGTCTTACCAATGAGCGTGGCAATGTGGTTGGACTTATGCCTCACCCAGAGCACGCCACCGAAGCTGGCTTTGGACCTGACACCGACATCGCTACCAGATCAGGTGTTGATGGACTTAGGTTCTTCCAGTCGGTTTTGAAGGCTCTGGTGAATAGCTGATGAGTAAAAGACCTACCATCGTCGACACCGTCTCAGACGCAATCGCAAAAGATAAAGAACAACCTTGGAAAGAACTCGGCCTCAAGCAAGACGAGTACCAAGAGATCAAAACCATTCTCGGCAGACGTCCAACCTCCTCAGAGCTTGCGATGTATTCGGTTATGTGGTCCGAGCACTGCAGCTACAAGTCCTCCAAGATCTACCTTCGCCAGTTTGGCGAGAAGGTCACCCCTGAGATGAAAAAAGACCTCATGGTCGGCATGGGTGAAAACGCAGGTGTGGTCGACATCGGCGAAGGCCTAGCTGTCACCTTCAAGGTGGAGAGCCACAACCACCCAAGCTACATCGAACCTTTCCAGGGCGCAGCAACCGGCGTCGGCGGTATCGTCCGCGACATCTTGACCATGGGTGCAAGACCAATTGCAGTTATGGACCAGCTACGTTTTGGTGCACCGAGTGACCCTGACACCGCACGTGTGGTTCACGGTGTCACCTCAGGCATCTCTTTCTACGGCAACTGCCTAGGCCTTCCAAACATTGGCGGCGAGACTGTCTTTGACAAGGTCTACCAGGGCAACCCACTAGTCAACGCACTAGCCGTTGGCGTCATGAAGCACGAAGACCTAAAGCTTGCTAAGGCATCAAACCCAGGCGACCTAGTAATCCTGTTTGGCGCCAGGACCGGTGGCGATGGTATTGGTGGCGTTAGCGTTCTAGCCTCAGAAACCTTTGACTCAACCGGACCCACCAAGCGCCCAGCGGTTCAGGTTGGTGACCCATTTGCCGAGAAGGTACTAATCGAGTGCTGCCTTGAGCTTTTCTACGCAGGCGTAGTTGCAGGTATTCAAGACCTAGGTGGAGCAGGTATTTCCTGCGCCACCTCA
The DNA here is from genome assembly GCA_027487865.1 of Microbacteriaceae bacterium. Classification (GTDB taxonomy): domain Bacteria; phylum Actinomycetota; class Actinomycetes; order Actinomycetales; family Microbacteriaceae; genus Aquiluna. The sequence goes on along the minus strand of JAIYCT010000003.1, from coordinate 140,416 downwards.
GAGCTTGCCTCCAACGGAGGCAAGGGCATGAAGGTTCAGCTTCAGAACGTGCTACTAAGAGATGACTCGCTAACCCCAGAAGAGATTCTGATGAGTGAGTCTCAAGAGCGCATGATGGCGATTGTTCCAACCAAGGACCTATTGGCTTTCGAAGAGATTGTTACCAAGTGGGAAGTGGAGTACTCAGTACTCGGTGAGGTAATCGACGAAGACCGCCTGTACATCAACTGGGGCGAGCAAGAGATCGTTAACGTGCCACCAAGAACCGTGGCTCACGACGGACCTGTCTACCACCGCCCAGTCGAGTACCCAAAGTATCAAGACGCACTTAACGTCAACAGCTCAAGCTCTCTCCCAAGGGCAAAAGAACCTACAGAGCTTGCAAAGCAAATCTTGGCGATCGTAACCAGCCCTAACCAGGCTGACAAGTCTTGGATCACCGCGCAGTATGACCGCTACGTCATGGGTAATACAGCACTCTCTATGCCAGATGATGCCGGCATGATTCGCGTCAGCGAAGAAACCGGCCTCGGCATCACCCTGGCAACCGACGCTAATGGCAAGTACTGCCAGCTAGATCCATATCACGGAGCACAGCTAGCACTCGCTGAGGCATACAGAAATGTCGCAGTAACCGGAGCAAAGCCAAAGGCAGTAACCAACTGCCTGAACTTTGGAAGCCCGGAGAACCCAGAGGTTATGTGGCAGTTCAAAGAGGCCACCGCAGGTCTAGCGGATGCCTGCATGGAGCTAGGCATCCCGGTCACCGGTGGAAACGTTTCGTTCTATAACCAAACCGGTGACGTTGCCATCTACCCAACCCCGGTGGTTGGAGTTCTAGGTGTTATCGACAACGTTGCAAGACGCATACCTTCCGGTTGGCAAGACGATGGCAACAACATCTACCTGCTAGGAGCCACCAAAGATGAGCTAGATGGCTCAGCCTGGGCTGAGACCATCCACCAGCACCTTGGTGGTAAGCCACCGGTTGTTGACCTAGCAAGCGAGAGGAAGCTTGCTGACCTTATTCACGGTGCAGCTATCCAGGGCATGATCGAAGCAGCCCACGATATCTCCGAGGGTGGGATTGCAATCGCCATTGTTGAAGCCGCATTGCGCTTTAACGTTGGAGCAAGAATCTGGCTCGATGAAGTTCTTGAGCGCGACAACCTAGACCTAACCGCAGCGCTGTTCTCCGAGTCTCAGGCTCGAGTGATTGTGAGCGTTGGTCGTGAGGATGACGTCAAGTTCCAAGCACTCTGCGAAGCACGTGGAGTTTCGGTGCTGCGAATTGGTGTTACCGACAAAGCTTCTGGATCAATCGAGATCAAGGACCTAGCAAGCTTTGAACTGAACGAGGTTCGCAAGGGTTGGGCTAACACCCTGCCTGAACTATTTGGCTAGTCACCAAAGCCCTATCTCGCTAGCATTACCCCTATCTAACTAAGGTCGCTATGAACATCAAATACATCGCAGCACTGTCTTCTCTTGCACTACTTGCCGGCTGTGCAACAGGTCCTTCAATGACCGATGCCGAAAGCTGTGACCTAATTGGTGGGGCAATTGACTCAATGATGTTCACCTTTGACGACCCAGAGGCCACCCCAGAATCCGCAAGTGAGGTATTCACTAAGGCTGCAGCAGATCTAACCGCTGCGTCCGAAGGTTCTAAGGGCGAGAAGGCCCAGTGGGCTGCCAGCATTAGCGCTCTTGCCAGTTACCTAAACCAGAACATCGCAGACAGCGATGGCGATGCCATGGTGCAGACGCTAGATGCATTGTTTATTGGTTTTGGGGATCAGACTATTTACTGCGCGGAGTAACTAGTTCTTCTAGTGCGTTCGTCTGCAGTCTGGTACTTTGCCTCTCAGACTATTGCGACCCCATCTCTTGAATTCTGACCGCATCCTCTTTCGCGACAGCCATCCATGCGATTAGCCTCACCTCGGAAAGGTTTACTTCCGGCAGCGGCTTTGGCTCAGGCGCGGGCTGTACTCCTTCAAAGTCCAGCAGTTTAACGATTTCGGAAAGCAAATCTGAATCACTCAGGCCCTGGTTCAAAAGTGCTCGCATTCCGTTTGAGACCCTGCGACTTGGTACGCTCCGCAATCTCATGATCGTTAGCGCTTGCAGCTCTGGCCCAAGTTCCCCGCCTTTTTGCCGAACAAAACTCGCAGCATCCTGGAAGGCCTTAGGGGGTTCTGCTTGGAGGTTGATAGGATCCGTCAGCTTTTTCCATGTCTCATGCACTGACGCCTGGGCGACCTGCCAAGCAGGGAAGGCTCCGGCGAATGCCGCGTCGGATACCTCTCTTGGTAAGTCTTTGGACCTTGGGTCAGCCATCGTCAAACTGAACAAATGCTCGTCTTGAATCATCGGCTTGCCATCGAGTTCGGAAATTGACCAATCTTGATTAGTTTTTACGAACCTAAACCAGGGGTCTGGGTGTCCGGCGATTTTCACGCAGAATACATAACCGTTGCTCTTAGCTCGAGGATTTACAAATCCGCTGCCAGCCCCGTAAGGAAGGTGGCTAACTTGGTCTCTTAGAAGTTTGAAGTCATTGAGTTCCTTGAAAAGCCTCCTTCGGAACTCTTCTCCCGAAATGGCCGATCCGACTCCTCCGCGATCAAGAAGATCTTCAAACTCGCGCTCGATGTTTGCCGGATCATGGTAGATCACATCCAAAGATCCATCGCGGTCTGGCAGCACGTTGGCAGCACCGATAGCCGCCTCAGCTTGAGCGAGCTTACGCTCCAAAGTCTTCTGAAGTCCCAGCATTTCATCTAGGTGCTTTGCGGGGAAAAACAATCCTAGATGCACTTCATCATGCTCGCTAAAGAGGCGATCAACACGTCCATGACGCTGAACGATCCTCATGGGGTTCCACGGCAGGTCATAGTTAATGATCTGACCAGACTGTTGGAGGTTAACACCTTCCGCGAGGACGTCTGTGGTTACCAGAATGTCGTAGTTATCTTCACCAGTTGGCTCTCCCGCATCGTTGAATCGACTTGCGGTTTTAGGTGAGAAGCCCTCGATAACGTTGGCGCGTCCCCCTTGATCGACACCACCAGATTTACCAGCCTTATGGACAGACTTATAAGAACCAAATTGCGGTTCGGCGATCCTTCCCTTGTAGTCAACGATCGCCCCTTCTGGCTGAAGGGTCATTAGCTTCTCCAACCTCTCGTGCACATCAATAACAGTGTCCGAGTATGTGGAGAAAACGATCACCTTACGACGGTCGCCTTGGCTCACTCCTGATGGATGTGGCTTCCTCGACTGCTTAGCGAGGTTCTCTAGCTGTTGAGCGAGGGCAACGAACTTAGGGTCTTCCAGAAGCAGCGCAGTGTCTGCCAACTTAGATAGCGAAGTCAGTAACTCCAAATCTGACTTAGCATCGGCAAGGAGGGCGTCGATGAAGTAGTCCGCTACAGGACGTGCTTTTTGCAAAGCCTTCTCGTCTAGCTCTGCAAGAGCCTCTTCCAGATCGTCTGAGTCTGAAGAAACCCATTCGCGAAGTGCTTCTCCTTCGAGCACGTAGCCAGCTTCAATGGCCTGAATGAACTTGCTGTGGGAGGAGATCAAGGTCTGGATCGTGAAACTCAAAGCCCTAGCGGAGCTCTCAAGTCTCTTGAGTAAAGCGCTGCGCAATAGCCCAGCGTTTTGAATTTGAATTCTCTCCACACCGCCGGAAGTTCTTAGATAACGGCTAGGAGTGTACCTAGCGAGCATCAGTCGATCTGGGTCCGCCTTGGCCGATGTGTAAGCAGAAAACAAGTCATCTTTTTCATCAATTGTCAGGGCAGTTAAGACCGCAGAAACTAAAGCCTCTGCGGCATCGTTTAGGTCGTAGTCGATTCTCCGAACCCTTGGAGTTGGGAACTTGATCGGAACCAATTCACCCTTTGGATTCTTAATGGAATCGTTTGGATAGAACTCCTTCACGAACTTCCTTGTGCGCCTGACAGCCACCTGATCCATTAGCTGGAATAGGTGTTCAGGAGACAGGTTCTCTGGATCCATGTCCTGAGCGCGGCGAATGTACTTGCGGATGCTCGGTATGTCCAAGTTTGCAAAACGGGCGTCATCGCGAATGAAGTAACGCACGAGGGTGTCTAAATCCGTAAGGGAATTGTTGACCGGGGTTGCAGTCAGCAGAACAACCTTCTTTGGATACTTCCCCTCGAGAATCACTCGATCAATCGCCTTAGATTGATCTGCTCCCGAGTTACGGAGATTGTGAGCCTCATCAACCACGATCATCGCGTAGTCGCGAACTTGGTTCACAAATGCCCTGTGTTCAGGGTGGTCGGGCTCCATCTTGATTCGGACTTCTGCATAGGACATTACATCTGTTAGTCGGAACCCATATTTACTCAGGAATGGCTCCCACATGCTGCTCTTCAGGGCAGCAGGGCAAATGATTAGGACCCGTTGTCTGTGCTCATCTGTCGCGTCTCTAATAACTTCACCAGCAAGGAAGGTCTTACCAAGACCAACTTCATCTGCAACTATCACGCCGCCATTGGTCTCCAAGAGTCGCTTCATTCGCGCGATGCCATCTAACTGGAAGCTAGCTAGGTCGAATGTGCCAGCTGTTGGACGCTCCTCGTCCAAGACCGAACCATACAGCTCCAGCAGCATTCTCAAGAACACATCCCAAGGGGAATGCGGTGCCCAAATGGCCTCGTAAACCCCAGCAAGGTCGTAGTCCTCAGACTGTGCCCAATACTCCTCAAACCACTCAACAACCTTCTTGCCGTTTTGCTGATCTCCAGCCGGATAGCCAAGATTCAATTCAGCATTCAGCTTGAGTCCGGCATAGGTCATGTTGCTGGATCCAGCAAGCACCCCGTCCATGCCAGGAGCAGAAGAAATGTAAGCCTTGCCGTGCAGGAAGCCTTTTGTGAAGCGTCTGACCTCAACCTTTGCCTTCCCTTCAGGGTCAACCTCACGTAGCCAGGCCACCATGCGCTCTGCATCTGCCAGCGACTCCAACGTGAATCCAGTAAGGTCTCGTTCACGCCTTAGCCACTCCTCATGAGACAGAGTTGCATCAGCGAGTCTTTTCTCAACACCCTTTTCAGCTTGCACTTTGGCTTGAATCAATTGCTGGTCTGGCTCTGCGCCAAGTAGCAATCGAATGCGAGGAGCCTTCTCCAACTCGTCGGCTAAGAGGTTGAATCCCGCAGGATTAATGTAGGCAGTCGCAATGGCAACCTCTGGCGTGGATTTGAGGTTTTCTCGAAGAAATCTGAAGAGGCGATTGACCTCAGCCTCAACGGACTCACCTTTTCCTGGGCGATTAGTTGCGAAAGTTGGTTGATAGTTAGTCACTTTCTCGTCTCCTTGAGGGCCTGAAGGGCGATTCCGAGACGGCCCGAATCAGACCACCCGAGTTGGAAATGGTCAAAAATGTAGGTCAGTTGGTCGGATGTCAATTCGTAGAGCGCTGAGACCAAGCCGTCGAGCTCGGCAGTTAGCTGTTCGAAGTTCGAACTCTCAAAGCGTGATTCGCTTATCGACAACGCTGAATCAAACCAGCCTCCTAGGCGCTTGTCCTCTGATGCAAGCAAAGCTGCGATTTGGGCAACCCGACGACAAACCGCGTTGTCCGGATCGAATTTCGGTACTGGAAGAGAGTTGAAAATGAAGAAATTCATGTGCAGCTCAACGAAGCAACGTGAGTACCAGTCAAACGGCAGGGAGCTAAGAACGCCCAAAAGATAAGCTTCGGCCAGTGCATCACCATTTAGGTTGATGAGATAGGGTGCGGAATTTAGGAGGATCATTCCTGCAGGCTGCATGCAGACAATCATGGTTCTGGAGTTAGTTGGGTTGGTTATATCTCTGAACGCGATCCTGGGGCTAAGTATTGGAAGCCACTCTGGATTAGAGGGGTAGCCATGCGCCAAGGGCAACTTTCGCCTGAACTTCGATCGCAACGCGGGAATAACTGTGTCTGAGTTAGCAGATCCTGCAAAATCACCATCCTGCGGAGACCAAATGTTAAACGTTGATCCCTTGACCACGGGCATGTCACCTGACGAATGATCATCCGCAAAGTAGAGAGAGGCTCCGGAAGTCTGATTTAGGTCTCCTTGGACCGGTACGAATCTCAAATCGCTCCTTGCTGAAGCTCTGATGCTCGGCTGCAAGCGCATTTTCGAAAAAATCTCTGCAGCAACTTTGCTCTGCAAATTTGGGAAACTAGCTGCCTCATTCCAAGACAGAACGTCTTCACTCCTGAACGTGTTGGCGTACTCCTTGAGTGCTTTGAAGCCTTCTGGAGAGCTGATTGGACCAGCCAGCTCCATGTCCCCCTTTACTCCCATTTGAAGACTCAGGAGAGCGAAAGAATAGCGTTCATGCACCCCCTTGAAGACCCATCCCTTTTTATTCGATAGGGTAACCACTTCGGAGAACCTGCCCCTTTCAGCAACGGTTCGCCTCCAAAGCTCCAACCCCTTTGCTGCGAGGGCGGAACGGGGTAGAACCAATGAACAGAAGCCACCGCTTCGAAGTAACTCGAAAAACCTCCAGGCGAAAGCTTTGTATAAATCAGCGTGACCGGTTTCCATTCCCGGAAACGGGCCCGAAGAAATAGCCTTACGCATGAACTCGGAACTGCTACGCTCACTTATCATTTGGGCGTAAAGGTCATTTCGTTGATTTCTGTATTCGGTCATTAGATTTCGTTGTACCGACACTGGATTTCCTTTGAGCCCTGGGAACCTTGCCAGCCAAAACTTTATCTCCTCATAAACAAGCTCCTCCCATGGGGGATTGCCAACAAGTGCGTCAAATCCAGGTTCGTCTCTCAAGAAAACCTCTGGAAATAGGTATGGCATGTGCGCTGGTTGGACTGCTTCAACAAACTCTTGGACTCCCGGATTTGCGCGTAGCTCCTCCAGGGCGGTATCCGAAAGTGCTGCACCAATTGAGATGATCCCGTTTCTATTCGCGATAGCAAGGTCGAAAATCAACTTTGACTTTGCTGCTGCAACACGAGCTTTCTTCGCCACTTCAGCAGCCTTTATAGCCTGCTTTTTATCAGCTTCATCCGCTTTCGCGACATCCTCTAGGAGCTCCTTAGCTTGAGTTAGGGATTGCTCTACGATGTCGTCGAATAACGTCGAGTGCCCCTTGGCTCGCTCAGGAATTAGGGCGTTTAAGCCCTCGTCAACAGACCCGATTCCGGTAAGGCTGTTTGCGCAAACCAAATTGTGCTCGAGGCTCGACATTGGTAATCCAGGCACAAAAGTGTGGATCCAAATAGCCAGCCTCGACAGTTCCACAGCCATTGAATTGATATCTAAGCCGTAGATGCAACGTCGTGCAATTTGCCGCCTTAGCAAGCTGTGGCGCTCAATCTCAGCATAGGCAGCTTCGTCTTTACCTAGGGACTCTCTGGCCGCAGCCTCGAGTCGGATCAACTCAGCGGTTACGCCTTCTATGTGGTTCCCGGGCTGGATCAAGAACGACCTCATGCCAGTTTCGATCTTATCGATGGCTGCGACCAGGAAGTGCGCAGAGCCCATAGCCAAGTCTGCGACTCGGAAATCAAAGAAAAGCTTGTATGCACCGGCCTGATCGCCAGTGTTTATCAGGCTCTTTACTCGGGCCAAATGTTTGTTAAGCGCCGGCTCTACGGAACGCTCGATTAGGTGGTCCACAATAAATGACGGTGTGTAGTAGGAGCCAGTTGCCTTGCGCTCGCCGGATGCTGAGTGGAAGTAAACCTCATTTGCTGCTGCGAGCACTTGATCGCCTGGTTTTGCCGGCACCCATGCGCCCTTAGAGTCAACCGTCAGGTCCTGGTCCGCAACCGAGAGAGAGCTTTCAAGAAGGCCTTCGTAAATCGTTCCGAATTCACGAACGCTCAACGATCTAAAGTCAACAGCGCCTGCAACACCGTCTTCGGTGTTGTCATCGATGACTAACGCTCTAAGGGCTGGGGCTAGAACACGATCTGGAATAGACAGGGTCCTGATTAAGGCACCTTCTGGGTGGAGTTCCGGGCTTGAGCCAAATAGACCTCCGTTGTAGGCAGGGATCTGCATGTCTGGATTGCCCTGGTCGATTGCATCCCAAACTTGAATCAGGTCGAACCAGATTGTTGAAGCGTCGCCATAGGGGGCATCCACATCCCTATCGCGAAGGTACTGAGCCCAATGCTTCATGCTGTTCTTGTCGAAGTTTTCATTTCTACCCGCAGGAAGAAGGCCTCTGTCCTCGGCGTAAGCCTGGAACAAAAGACGGAACAAAATGCGCAAGGTTAGCTCATAAGACATCTGGAGACCCTTGGAGTCAAGTTGGTGACCCTTAGAGCGGAGTTGATTAGCAACTTCGGTCGCAAGCAGCGGAACAACGGACTCGTATACCCGCTCCCTGAGTCGAACTCCTAGTTCTGATGCGAACTTGCGGCTGTTGGCAAGCAAATCATCTGCGGTTCCATCCTCGGCAAGTGCCTCGGCAGAGAAAATCAAATTAAGTAGTCCGGTCTTGTCGTGATCGATTGTGAGCAGGTCTATTTCAAAATAGGTCTCCGCCTGGCTCTTCTGCCCTACTCCGACGCCGTCTTTAGCTGGGTAAAGGCGAATCTGAGAGTCCTTGATTGCGATAACCCAAGGAGCGCCCTGCTCTGCGGCAATGGCCAAGCTCCACTCGACGGGCGACGCCTGGAGTCTTGTACTTTTTGACTCGAAGCTCTCCGAGTGATCCAGCAGGATCGCGACCGCCCGGTGTTCTTGGCCTTTGGCACTGAGAACAATGGTGTTTGACGGGCGAGAAGTGACCTCAAAGCCCAATGCGGTGATGAGCTCTAAACCTCTCAAATTTTGTATCTTTAGAGACGCCTCTTGGGTGGCCTTCCACTTTGGGTGATGGTTCACGCTGCTTCGAATGTAGTGACTGGCGAAAAGACCATTGTTTGTGAAGCCAACAAGATCGGTCGTCTGCTTGGATCGCCATATAGAAGTGGCTCGCTGGTAAGCCAGAACTTCACTGGGCTGATCGAGAATCGAATTGAGGATAGCCTCCGTCGTAGAGGCCTTTTGACGCATAACTTCTGTGTCAGCATCCGGGCCGAAAAAACTTGCCTGGTCGCCGTGAACAACGACAACGATGAGGGTGTTTAGATTGCCTTTACGCTCTGCAAAAAGGGTCTTTAGAACTGCGCGGGTTGGCTCGCTAGGGGCTTCGGCCACGGCTACTTGAATTGGCTGTGGACCGTGACCGAAATGAATCTCGCGCCCCTTCACGCCCTGCCCCTGGGTTTCTACGTTCCAGGTGATCTGCTTCGTGGAATTTAGCTTCAACTTGCACCCCAATTTTGAATTCGCTTCGAGCCTACTTGTCACGAAGGACATTTTTTGAGAAGAGAAGGCGATTTCAACCCACGGCGAAGGTTCCCGCTCGTCCCGAATAGAAACTAAAGAGTGCCTCTGACATCTTTATTGTCGGATGCCTACGGGAAGCTGAAAGCCAGCAATGTTGAATAGTCTTTTCAGAGGGGGAGCCATGGCAAAGAGATCAGTTGGTGCATTTGTTAGTTTGATGCTGGGGCAGTTGGCTTTTGCTGCTTACCGCAACTACAAAGACAAGAGAACTGAACTAGAGGGCGATTACCGCACTGCCCTTCGCGACTCTCAGCAGCAACATGCTGGTGAGCAGGCAGATTACGAGAAATACATGCGAAGCCTGCCGAACCTAGTGGGTGATGGCAGTTACACCCTTGTGGCAGACACCTCTACCGGTGACCGCTTTGCACTTGAGTCATTCACTCAGTACCTAGACATCATGCAAAAGGGTGAGCCTGGCGTTGCAGCACTTCTAAAGATTGATGTCTTTGAAAACCCCGACGCCGTTGAGGTTGAGCTAAGTGGCGCTCACGTGGGAATCTTGTCGGTTGCTGATCAACAGGACCTGGCCGAAGCCATCAGGCTCGCAGGCGGCGCAGTCACCTGTGATGCGAGGCTTACGCGACTGAAGTACGGTGATACCTATCAGCTGCTGCTTGATGTGAAGCTGCCGATTGAGATTGAGGAGAACTAGCCATGTGCGGTTTTATCGCTGGAGCTCTTGTTCTGATTTTCGTTTTCGTATCGTCTGGCAATTACCTTCAGCAAAACCCTGAGGCCTGGTGGGTTGTCTTTATAGTCATTGGCGCAATCGCAATTGCCTGGTACCTAATTCGACAATACAAGCGAGAGAAAAACATCGGCTACATGGTTAGGGTCGCAGATGAGCTAGAGGCGATAAGTAGCAAGTTTGAGGGTATTGATACCTACCTAGCATTGCAAAAGGGCGAAAAGGCAATCTACGAACGTGGCGAGGTTCAGCTTCGCGAATACAAGGGCACCGGTTCTAGCTTCCAAAGTGGCAATGCCGGTGTCATTCTTCGTGCCACCAACAACATCGGCGTGACGCTGGGCGGCAGTCGAGGTTCGCTTACTCCTAACCCAGAGGAACAGACCGTGCTTGACGTGGGTACTGTGATCTTCACCAACCAGAGAATCTTGTTCGCAGGTCCTAACCATGCCCGTGAATGGGAGTTTGACAAACTGATCAACTTCTCAACCGGCGACAACGGATTTGTCGCGGACATTGCAGTCAGCAACCGCCCAAGAGTTTCTGCCATCGCAGGCGATAGCCAAAACGGCATCACACCTGGAATCATGGCGTCTGTTTGTATTGAGCTTTTCAAAGAAGGGCCAGAAGCAGCAAGAACCCACGCTCAGGATGTAATTGATGGCATCCGGAACCAGGCGGCTCAGCTTTCCAAGAAAAGATAGAAGTGTCGGACGTCTTGGGTTTTTGGGGAGGTTCCACCTGACTCCCTGCTCACCTTAAATGCAAAAGAGCGGGTGGTCGTTATGACCACCCGCTCTTTGCTTTTGCCCTAGGGCTACTTTCTTACAATCACACCCTTGACGTGGAGCTTCTTGCCAATGGTGACTCGAATGACCGCCTTGCCCACTGTTGCTGGGAACTTGTAGGTCACTAGACCCGCAGTTGGGGTCCTTTCGTAGGACTTACCGTTGACGACGATCTTGACGCTCTGGTTGGTAGCGTTTGCGATCTTCACCTCAACGGAATTGCTGCTTGGAGCCATAGTCACCTTCATGGCACCCGGTACCCAGTTGACCATAGAGGTGGCAGTTAGTGGCAGACGTCCAGTTCGCTTCACAGACACGCCTACCGCTGAGGTTCCCTCTGCGTTAGTCGAGTTTGGAACTGGGATCTGCACACGGCCCTGAGCATCGGTTAGCACCCAGTCCTGCTTGGAATCCGGTCCGTTGATGTAGTACTCAGCCAACTGGTTTGCCATTGGCTTACCGGCTTCATCAAGGAACTGGAAGTTAGCAAGGTGAGGCACGCCAGTCTTGACAGTCTGGGTGGCAGTAGTGAGTACCTTTGCGGCATCTGACTGCTCAACGAAGTGAGCGAACAGCATGTCGATACCTTCCTTGGTTGCTCCAACTAGGTGAGGCTTGATGTTGGTTCCGAGCTCCTTACCGTTTGGTGCACCATTTAGGTTGGTAGGCATCTTCTCACCCTCGGCGTTGGTGTTGGTCAACACGAAGGTGACCTTACCGTCGGCGTCGGTGCGCTTTGCAGGCAACTGGGTTTCACCGTTGCCGGCACAGTCGTCTGGACCGATAAGCGAGTTCTCATACATGAAGAAGGTCTTCGCACATGAGTAGTTCGCATTCACGATCAGAGTTACCAGGGCGTTAGCCATTGGCTTGTCATCTGCGTCGGTGACGGTGTAGGAGAGCTTGAAGGTGCTTCGAACTGGAATGTACTTTAGGTACGCTCTGGTGTCCTCGTCGCGGTACTGCCAAACGCCATCCCACCAGGTTGCATCCAGGTTGGTGTCCAAGAACGACTTGTCCAAACGAATGTGTGGGTAGTTGTTCTTGTTCTCACCAGTTCTAGGCGCAGCAGCAGCTGCCGTTACCGCACTAGGGGTAAACGCTAGGTCATCGAAGTAGAACGTTTGTGCGCTTGGATCAGCGGTTCCCAAGTTGAAGAACAGCACAATCTTGGTGTAGTTAGAACCTTCGGTGTAGGTACCTGCCGAAGGCGAGGTGAAGTCGAAGGTTAGAACCTGCCAGCTGGTGGTTCCAGCGGTAGCGCTCTTTTCGACGTACAGATTTGGAGTGCTGCCATTTGATGCATTGCCCGGTGCCTCTAATTTCAGGAGGACACTTGTCGTGGCAGTAGGAGCCTTAACCCTGAGCTGGACGATCTTGCTAGTTGCAGAGATAACCTCTGTGGCGCTCCGCACATCGACAGTCAAGCCAGTCCAAGTCTCTACGCTTGGGGACTCGGTGACGTATCCGCTGTTGGTTCCCGAAGGTGCGTTAGCACCCGCTGGAGTAGCTACCAAGTCACCAGTTGCACCTCCGAATGTCTCCCAGACTGAAGACTTCGTCTCGAAGGTGTACTGGACAGCCTGGGACAAGGTGGTGACCAAAGTGACGCCCGAGTTCTGAACTGTTAGTCCAGCAGGGGTTGCGCCGTTGAACGCTACATCGTCGTAGAAGTAAACGTTCTCTGTTGCGTTTCCGCCACCAGTGGTTCGCTCTGGCTCATAGGCGACCCAAGCCCTTCTCCACTCCACCGCGTAGTTTGCACTGGTTGGGAAGGTGAAGGTTAGGGTCTGCCAACCAGCAGTTGTAGTTGCGGTGGCGGAGGTGGTCAGGGTAGCTGAGTAGTCAACAGTCTGAACACCGAGCACAACAGTCTTGCCGGCTGCTGGTGCGTAGAAGTTCATTGTGACTGAGCGGTTCTGGTAGGAGATCAAGCTAGAGCTAGCAGAGATTGCATCTGCGCCAATGGCGGTGTTAGAGGATGCGTTTCCCTTTTGTCCCTTTACCATCTTGGTTCCAGTTGCTGAACCACCTGCCTGGTCAGCAGCGTTTACGTAGTTACCCCAGGCAGTGTTATCACCAGCGGAGGTGTAGCCGAGCACGTTGCCCCAACCGTTCATGCCTACCTCGTTTGACTCATAGTTAAACAAGGTTGGTGGAGCAAGAGGTGCTCCGTTAAAGGAAACGTCATCGTAGAAATACATGTAGTTTGCGCTGGTGCTGCCACCAACATTTGAGGCGATGTCGTAGGAGACATTCGCCCTATTGAAAGACTGGGTGAAGTCAATCCCTGCTGAGAACTCAAAGCTTAGAGTCTGCCATCCGACAGAGGTCACTTGCGATGCAGTTGCGTTCTGAGCAGCTGAGTAGTCGTTCTTGGTTAGCTGCAGTTGAACGGTTTTACCAGCCTCTGGGGCATAGAGCCTCATCGTGACTATACGAGTGGTGGAGGAAATCAAGCTCGAGCCGTTGGCAATACTTCCAATCGCAGTGTTGGAGACGGCGTTACCCTTTTGGCCCTTGACCATCTTGGTTCCATAGGACGACCCACCAGCCTGATCGGCAGCAGAGACGTAGTTACCCCAGGCGGAGTTGTCGTTGGCAGAGGTGTAGCCGAGCACGTTGCTCCAGCCGTTCATGCCTATCTCGTTTGACTCGTAGTCGAACAAAATTGCTGGAGCAGGGGCGTCTGCACTGGCAGGAGCCGCAGCGAATGTCACTAGAGATGTAGCTAGAAGCACTGCGGAAGTTAGCATCGATGCTAACTTCGAATTTTTAAGCTTCATGAAGATAGTTCCTTTCAAGCAGGGGCTGAAAGGTGACCGAGAGAAGAAGTTGCGCACACAGTTCTCACGTCGATTCACCGGGTCTCGCGGTCGCACACTCGTCGAGATGATGGATGTATTTATTTGTGAGCAAAGACTAATTCGGTGTTTGAGATTATGAAACCGATTTCACACCGAATTTATACAACCGTTATCTAAGGCCAAATACCGCAGTATCTGGCCTTAGAAACCGATTGCAGGTTCTACTTCTTGTAGGTCTGTGTGACAGTTCGCTTTACGCCACCGATGGTGAAGGTCCAGGTGGTCTTTCCCACCTTGGTTCCGATCAAAACAATCTCGGCGTCGCGGCGCTTATTCGAGCTGTTGTAGCCAAAGGTCAGCGCATTCTTGCCCACCTTGGTCGAAGCAATAGTCTCCAACTTGTTGGATGGGGTAACCAAAACTGCTACTCCACCGTTGGTTGCAGTCACCTTGATATCTGGCGAATACATGGCGTTTGCCTGCGCGTTCCTTAGGTAGCTGATTGCAAGCTTCACCACAACGTTGTCGTCGGTTGAGAGGTTTGCTGGGTCAAGCTTTAGAGCAGGGTTCTCCTCGGTGCCGACGACGACGTTACCGTCGGTGTCAGCAGGTTGGTTACCTCTGGTTCGAACCAGCATCGAAACTGCAGTTGGGCGAATTGAAAGATCCGGCACAATTTGTGGCCAGTAGTAGTCAACCGACTCTTCTAGCTCATTGGTTGTGGTGTGCATGCTGAATGGCAAGAAGCCAGCACCTGGTTCTTTGGTGTCTGGGTTGACCGACTTGTAGCCCAAAACCTGAGCCTTGGTGTTGAGGTTCTTGATTGAGAACGAAACGTAACCCCTGGAGTCGGTGACCTTCTTGTCGGTGAACTTGGCCCACTTGCAGACGCTGCAGGCGGTGTCGACCAGCAGGTTCACGTCGCGCTTTGCCTGCGGGGTGCCCCAGATATCAAAGACGCGATACTTCAGCGCAATGGTTGAACCGTAGAGGTAAGACTTTGCGTAAACCTGGGCATACTCGGGCAACCAGCCGCGCTTGAATACGCTCCACTCGTAGGTTGCCTCCCAAAGATCCGATCCCTGACAGTCGTACTTATAGTCACAGGCCGCTTCCGGACCGGTTGAGGTGCCAAGCAGCTTGACCACCGGGTAGAAGCCTGGGTTCTTGAAAAGCAAAAGCATGGTTCCAACGGTTGTGGTGCCGTTGGTTAGATCTACTCGAATCGAGTCATCTTCGACAGCCGCTTTGGTTGGAGTGATTACAAGCTCTGCGATACCGGTTGCATCAACGGTGCCGATATTCTCATCGCCCGGGATGTTGTCTGTGTAAGCGATGTCGCTGTCGACCACAAACTTAACCTGCTGGCCAGCGTTAGCTGGTGTGCCAACGTACTGCACAGTGACGCTGGTCTGGTCGGTACGAATCCAGGCTTGGTTGTGCTGGGTCTCGGAGTCTGCAAGTAGCTGCTCCTTTTCGTTGAACTCACGAGTAAAACGTTCAAAGACCCCGGGCTGCTTCTTCACGTGAAGGTTGCCCCAGGCAAGCGAGGTCACCCAGTTGACTGCAGTGGATGGACCGGCAGGTCCAAGCAGAGTTACAAGCATGGCCATCGCGGCGGCAGCTGCGATGAGACGATTCTGAGTGCGCATAATTACCTTTCGACGCTGTCCATATTGGCGAGTGCGCACACACTCTTTTTATTCTTTTTGACTAAGCAGATTCTCGCAAAATAAGTTCGGTCGGCAAAATCTTTGGAGCCGGGGTTTCACCCTGCAGTATCGACAACATAGATTCCGCAGCTGCGGCCCCTAGGCCCACGATGTCCTGACGGATTGTGGTGAGTCCTGGGCGATGGGTTTGAGCCATCAGGTTGTCGTCAAAACCAACAACTGCAACGTGATCGGGAACCATTCGGCCTCGCTCGTGAATTGCCGCCATAACTCCAAGAGCCATGGTGTCATTCGCGGCAAAGATGCCATCGATATCTGGGTTTCTGGCAAGTAGGCGCAAGGTTAGCGTCTTGGCGTTTTCGAAGGACCAGTCGCCGTGAGCAATCAAATCCTCGTTCACCTCGATGCCTAGGCTGAGGTGTGCTGCGTGGTAACCCTCTAGGCGGTCAATTCCTGCGACTGCTGAAATGTCACCGGTGATGGTTGCGACCTTCTTGCAACCGCTTGAGAGCAGGTGCTTGGTCGCAAGTTCTGCACCCAGGCGGTTATCGGTATCGACATAAACAATCTCCGACTTGAGATCTATTGGAGTTCCTATAACGACCACCGGTAGGCCTTTTTTCACGAGGCTTTGAACCACGTGCTCCTGGTGGACGGTTAGGAAAATTGCGCCATCGACATCGCCCCCCTCTAGGTAGTGGGCGATAGGGCTGTCTTCCGACTCCAGCGGGGAAATCATCAACACCGAGTGGATGTCATGGACGATCAAAACCCTGGAGATACCGGCAAGAACCACTCCCCAGAATGGGTCGGTGAGAACAGCTGGGGAATCATCAATTACCACTGCAATCTGCCCGGTGCGACCGGTGGATAGTGCCCTGGCAGCACGATTGGTGCGGTAGCCAAGTTTGTTAGCGGCTTCGATTACAGCCTGAGCTCGATCGGAGTGGACGCGGTCATCACCATTTAGAACCCTGGATACCGTGGCGCGGCTGACTCCAGCCTTTGCCGCGATCTCCGCGTAGGTGGTTCTGAAAGTTGTTGGTGAAGTGACCGGCATTAGATTATTTGACCCCCGAGTTCGCTTCTAACCTGTTCGCGGCAATGATAGCCGCATAAGTTTTACCGCTGTTTTTGATGGTGCGCTTGAGGGTTGTGAAATCAACGTGAATGATGCCAAAGCGCTTTGAGTAGCCCTCTGCCCATTCAAAATTGTCCATTAATGACCAGGCATAATATCCGGTAAGCGGAGCACCTCGATCGATTGCCCTGGACGCCGCATCGATGTGACTAGCGAGGTAGTCGATTCTTCTGTGATCCTCAACGTCGCCCGCTGCATTTGGCTCATCGTCGTAAGCGGCACCGTTTTCGGAAATCACAATTTCCGCGATCTCCGGCCAATCTTCCGAGATCCTCACCAGCAAGTCTTCCAACCCGACCGGAGTGATCGGCCAGCCCATGTCGGTATATGGCTCTGGAGGAGTGCCATTGCTGCGGTGTGGGAAAGGGAACAATCCGCCATCAGACATTGGGCCATCGCTTTCGCGAGGAAGTCCGATGAAGGAGTCTGAGTAGTAGTTCACCGCGAGGTAATCGGTCTGGACCTTGAGCTTCTCTAGATCGCCCGGTTGCACAATCTTTGCCAAACGCTCTTTGTGGAACTCGGCAATGCTCTTTGGGTAGCGGCCGTTTAGGAATGCATCAATCCACCAGCGATTGAGTTGAGCGTCCATAAGGTCGCCTAGCTCAGCAAGCTCTGGATCACTCTCATCTTCAATGCGGTAGGTGGTCATATTAAGCGCGATACCGGTTTTGATTGTTGGATCAATCGCCTTCATGACGCGAGTCGCCTCAGCGTGAGCCAGTGCAGTGTGGTGCGCGGCAGCGAGCGCTGAATCAAGATTCTTTACCCCTGGTGCGTGAACGCCAATCATGTAGCCCAGCCAAGAAACACACCATGGTTCGTTAATGGTGATCCACTCTTTGACTCGGTCCGAGAATGCCTGCACCGCTTCGCCGGCGTAGAAGGCAAAATCGTAAACGATCTCACGATTGGCCCAGCCGCCCTTGTCCTCAAGGGTCTGCGGTAGATCCCAGTGGTAGAGGGTGATTACCGGAGTGATGTCGTTCGCAATTAGCTCGTCGATTAGGCGGTTGTAGAAATCAAAACCGCGCTGTTCGCGCTGCTTGTCGCCATTTGGAAACAGGCGTGGCCATGCCAGTGAGAAGCGGTAGGTGCTAACACCCAACGATTTCATAAGGGCAACATCCTCGGCAAAAAGGTTGTAGTGATCGCAAGCGATGTCACCGTTCTCGCCGTTGGCAACTTTGCCTTCGGTGGCACAGAATCTGTCCCAGATGCTCTCGCCGCGGCCATCAACATTGGTCGCGCCCTCAATCTGATAGCTAGAGGTTGCAACCCCCCACTTGAAATCTTGCGGGAACTTACTCATCCCTTCACCGCTCCATCCATAACTCCGCCGACCAAACGCTTTCCGACAAAGATGAAAAGCAATAGCAGTGGCGCGGTGGCCATAAAGGCACCACCCATGTTCAACGCGTAGTCGAGCGCGTAACTGCCCTTCAACTGGTTAATTGCCACCTGAACGGTGAAATTCTCTGGACTCTGCAATACCAATAACGGCCAAAGGAAGTCGTTCCAAGATCCCAAGAAGGAGAACAGCCCGAGCACGAAAGCGCTCGGTCTGATTACCGGGAACACCACGGTGGTGAAGGTCTTCATGACTCCCGCACCATCCAGGCTTGCCGCCTCGAGTAGCTCATTAGGAACCTGAGCGTCAATAATCTGTCGCATCCAGAACACGCCAAAGGCGGTAACCAAAGCCGGCACGATCAGTGCGTAGAGAGTGTCAATCCAGCCGAGGTTGCCCATCAGGATGAACATCGGAATAATGCCGAGCTGAGACGGCAGCATCATGGTGCCGATGATTACCAGAATCAAGGACTTGCGACCCTTGAAGTTCAGTTTCGCGAAAGCGAATCCGGCAAGAGCCGAGAAGAACACCTGTGCCACCGCGACAGCGGTTCCAACAATCAGGGTGTTCCAGAGCGCTTGGTTGAAAGGCACGGCTGCGTAGACGTCGTTCATAACCTCTAGGAAGCGAGGTCCTGGAACTAGCGAAGGTGGAATCTTTGCGATCTCTTCGGAGCCGCTCGATGCCACCACAAACATCCAGTAGAACGGGAACAGCGAGATGAACCCGATGAAGTAGAGCATTCCGTAGCTAAACCATGAAAGCTTGTTGCGCTTGTTTTTGGACTGCTTAGTCAGTCGAAGCTTTGGAAGTGCGAAGGTCGTCATTTGGAGTCCTCACTTGCAATCCTGCGAGTGATCAGGAAGTTGATAAGCGAGATGATCAGCACAATCACCGTGATGGCAATACCAACTGCCGCTGCGTAACCGTATTTTTGCTCGAGGAACATCTGCTCGAACAAGAACAGGGTCAGGGTAGAGAACTGACGGGAGTCACCACCGTTGAAGTTTCCACTCAGGGTCAAAGGCTCTGCGAATACCTGCAGACCACCGATGGTTCCAACCACAACCACGAAGGTGATGGTGTTTCTCAAACCAGGGAGAGTCACATAGCGGAAGGTTTGCCACTTGGTCGCGCCATCAAGCTCTGCGGATTCATAAAGCTCATTCGGGATGGCGAGCATCGCTGCCAAAAAGATCAGTGCGTTGTAGCCAACCCAGCGCCAGGTGATCATGGTCGCAATCGCGATGTGGCCAGGGATGGTCTCGGCAACAAAGTCGATGTGTGGGTAACCAAAGGCACCGATGATGATGTTGAACATTCCAAAGTCGCGGCCAAATAGCTGACCAAAGACAATTGCTACTGCCAACACCGAGGTGATGTTTGGAATTAGCAGCAGCGTGCGCCAGAAGGTAGGGGCTTTCAACCTCGGATTACGCAAAATGCTCGCCAGGAAGATAGCCAGAATCATCTGGGGAATCGTCGAGAACAGCCAAATGCTAAAGGTGTTACCGGTGGCTAGCCAGAATCTGTCATCTGTCATCAAGAAGGTGAAGTTGTCAAAGCCAATGAAGATGGCATCGCCCAATGGGTCCCAGTTAAAAAAGGCGATGTAGGTCGAGAAAATTACCGGTGCCAAACCGAAGATCAAAAACATCACAAAGAAAGGCGAAATAAATAGATACGCCCACTTTGATTCATGCTTTTTGATGCCCTTACCCCTCGAAGCATTCACTGGCTTCGAGCGGTAAGGGTTTGGTGACCTCCGGGTATTGGACATTTGAACTAACCGACTGTCTTCTTAATCTCGTTCAGGGCCTGCTGCCAAGCTGCCGCGGCAGTCTGCTTCTTGAGGGCAACCCTCGAGAGTGCCTGACCGAAGATGTTGTCGATCTGACGCTGCTTGCGGCCTTCGAAGATTGGCTTTAGAGCCAGTGCACCCTTGGCGTAAATCGAGCCAATTGGAGCGTTGTTGAAGAACGGGTCCTTGTATCCCAAGACGGTTGCGTCATCGTAAAGCACCTTTGCCGACGGGAATAGGCCGTAGTCCTTGAAGACCTTTAGCTGCATCTCAGGAGAGAGGTACCACTTGATAAATGCCATGGCCTCTTTAGGGTGCTTTGCCGAAGCTGGGATCGAGAGCTGGCTACCGCCGATGTTGCCACCGCCGCCAGGAAGATCCGCCACATTCCACTTGCCCTTGGTCGAAGGCGCAAGGTTCTTGATGTAGGCGAGCATCCAGGCTGGAGCAATAACGGTTGCGAAGGAGCCCTTGTTCAAACCGGTGTTCCAGTCGGAGGTGAACTGAGAAATGTTGCTACCGATGCCGGCTGCAAGAGCCTTGGCGGAAGTATCGAAAGCATTGCGAACCTGCCTGTTGGTGGAGTAAACCAGCTTGCCGGTGCGGTCGTAGTACTTTTCCTGACCCTGGTTCAAAACCGCTGCGTAAATGGTTCCGGAGGAGTCGATGAAAGACTTCTTGGTCTTTGCCTTGTAGTTCTTGCCGGTTTCCATGAACTTGTCCCAGGTTGGCCACAGCGCGGAAACCTTGACAGGGTCGGTTGGTAGACCCGCAGCCTTGAACAAATCGGTGCGGTAAGCAATAGCCGCGCCACCCACATCGGTTGGGATACCGATCACTCGACCGTCATCGCCAACGCCCTGGTCCCAGCGCCAGTCCAGGAAGTCCGGCTCCATCTCAGAAGCGCCAACAGTCTTTAGGTCGAGGAAGTACTTTGGGTAGGAGCGGAAGTAACCGGAGTAGGAAACCTCGATGGCCGCGATGTCCGGGGTGTTCTTCGCCAACATCGCGGTGGTTAGTGAGTTGTGGTGTGGGTCAAGGTCTGACTTTTTGATCACCAAGTCAATATCTGGGTTCAATTTCTCATAGGCGGTCGCAAATTCTGGACGGATAACGTCTCCGAAGGACCAGATGTTGACGACGGTCTTGTCGGCTGCCTGGACTGGTGAGACTATCCCCAGGGTCAGAGCCAAGCTGCTGACTACGGTCACAGCCTTCACGAAGTTGGAATTGCGAGCCACGATCTGTCTCCTTTGAGTGAAAGTTTTGGTATTCCGCTGCGGTGGTTGTGTGCGCAACCACCGCAGCGGTCAATACCTTTGCTATCGAGAAACAGTCATGAAACCGATTTCGCGATGCGGAAAATTAGACCACCAGAACCGCCTATTTATCAAGTTAAGCTGGCGTGAAACCGATTTCGTTATTTAAGCGTTATACGCAACCGGTGATAAATATTTAAACATCTGGTGGCCATCATTTCCAGCTGATAGGTTGAACAGACAAATCGGTTTCAGTGTGCGCTGACCGCCCGTTGACCGCGTGATTCAAAGGATTTGGCGCATGAAGTTTGGTAAAGCTATTCCGCTCAGTTTGGCTTTCTCGCTAGTTCTGACCCTAGGAGTGCAAATGCCCGCAGCCCCTGCCCAGACCAAGAAGTTGCTCTGGTCTCAAGAGTTCAACTCCAAGGCCGGCACGCCAGTATCAAAAACTTTTTGGACTCACGACATCGGTGATGGCACCGAGGCTGGTATCCCAGGTTGGGGAAATGGCGAGCGCGAGTATTACATCCAGGATGCTATAAAGCACGACGGCAAAGGCGCGCTGGTGGTAAATGCCAAGAAGATGTCGGTGCCTGCGAATGGCAAAACCTCTTCGACCAACCCTTACCTTTGCTACTACGGCACCGCCTGCGAGTGGACCAGCGGCAAGATCCACACCTTGGACAAGGTGAGCTTTATGTATGGCCGCATTGAGGCCAGAATCAAGATGCCAAAGGGTGTTGGAATGTGGCCAGCATTCTGGATGCTCGGCACCGATATCAAGTCAAACCCTTGGCCAGCCTGCGGTGAAATTGACATTGTTGAGGCCAAAGGCGTCTCTCCAAAGTTGTCTTTTGGCACTGTGCACGGACCTGGTTACTCAGGTGGCGACGGCATTGGTGAGCTAACGACGCTCAAGAGTTTGAACCACTCCACCTACCACGTCTATGCGATTGAGTGGAAGCCGGACCAGATCAAGTGGCTGGTCAATGACAAGGTTTTCTTCACCCTGAACAAGGCGGATGTCGGAGCTAAAGAGTGGGTCTTCAACAAGGAGTACTACCTGGTCCTGAACGTTGCCGTTGGAGGCATCTTCACCGGAGAGATCGACCCTGACCTAAAAAGCGGAGCCATGACTATTGATTACATTCGTGCCTACTCGCTAGACGGTGTCGGGAAGGTGACCAAGTACTAATGAAGAGATTTGTTGCCACCATCTCGGTTATCGCGCTCTCGCTGATAACCCTCTCGAATCCGGTAGCTGCTGCACCCACGGTAAAGAAACTGCTCTGGTCTCAGGAGTTCAATGAGGTGGCTGGAACTGCACCGAGCTCAAAATTCTTTGACTACGACCTCGGAGGTGGTGGCTGGGGCAACAAGGAGCTTCAGTGGTACACCGAAGATGCCGTGAAGACCAATGGAAACGGCCAGCTTGAGATTAGTGTCACCAAGATTCCGCCGGTTGCCGAAGATGAGCTGCCATACAACTGCTTTGGAGATTGCCAGTATTTCTCGGGTCGCATCAAGACCGAGGGCAAGATTCGCTTTAAATACGGCCGCATGGAAGCCAGAATGAAGCTTCCCGCGGGCACTGGTGTTTGGCCGGCTTTCTGGATGCTGGGAAGCAACATCAAGGCAAAGAGCTGGCCCAAGTGCGGTGAGATCGACATCATCGAACTTCGTGGTCGCGAACCTGACCTAGCAATTGTTAGTGCTCACGGCCCTGGGTACTCGGGAGCTGCCAGCAAGACTGGTTCAAAGCGCTACGGCACTCCGCTGTCTGATGACTATCACGTCTATGCGATTGAGTGGGCAGCCAACAAGATCTCCTGGTTTGTGGATGGAAAGCTGGTTCACACCCTTACCAACAAGAGCGTTAAGGCGGGCACTTACGTCTTCAACCAAGACTTCTTCTTGATCCTGAACGTAGCCATGGGCGGCGACTTTGATGGCGGCCAGCTCGACGACAGCATCGACGGCGTCAAGATGAGCGTGGACTACATTCGGTACTACTCCATCAATGGTGTGGGCACAGTAACTCGCAAATGAGAAAACCACTGGCAGGTTTCTTACTGCCGCTCACGCTGATTTTGGCCACCATCTCAGGCCCGCTCAATGTAAGTGCGGCAGAGCTTGCTATTACCGGCGCTAAGTGCACCATTATCGGCACTCAAAAGGACGACGTTTTAGTTGGTACCTACGCATCGGATGTGATCTGCGGTCTCGGCGGCAATGACCTGATTTATGGTTCCTCGGGCAATGATGTCATCGATGGCGGCAAGGGCAATGACCGCATTTCAGCAGGTGCTGGCCACGACCA
This sequence comes from Microbacteriaceae bacterium, assembly GCA_027487865.1. GTDB lineage: Bacteria > Actinomycetota > Actinomycetes > Actinomycetales > Microbacteriaceae > Aquiluna. The sequence continues at coordinate 117,175 of JAIYCT010000003.1, read as the reverse complement.
GATTTACGGTGGACCGGGCATTGACTATGTTGACGGTGGCGCCGGAAGCAATAAATGCGTCAAGGATGCCAGCGACCCTGCTCTGAAGAATTGCCGCGCTATCAAAGCGCTTTCGAAGTATCAGGCTCCAACCGTGCAGGCAACAAAGTCACCAACGGTTTCTCCGACAGTTTCGCCTAGCCTTCCGGTAACTAGCTCTCCGACCATTTCACCCACCCTCTCACCCAGCGTCTCACCAAACACTGGGCAGCCCACTTCTCCACCTGCGCCGGTAACCAGCTCTCCTGGCACCGGCGGCACAACTCCTCCGCCAACCCCGCCAGTTTCCGTGGGCACTATCGTTGGCGGCTACGCCGGTGGTTCTAGTGCTGTTTCAAATCAATCGGGGACCCCAAGCACCACTGTCACAACGCTAACCAGCACGCCGATCACTTTGGATTTTGAGGGTGGAGCAGAACTTATTGGTTTTGGTGGCGATGTCGCAGGCGTCGATGCACATCCTGGCGGCGGAACCGGTGGCTCAACAAAAGCTGTCAAGGTGGTCCGCGGCGCGGAGAGCTTTGCTGGAACTGTTTTCTACACCGCTGCCAGTGGCGTGAACCTGATTAGCGCAACTAGTAAGACCGTCACTCTCAACTTCTACTCCCCGGCTGCAAACCAGCCGGTGCTCCTAAAGCTTGAGGATGCAGCAAACTCCAGCCGCTACGTGGAAACCATGGTGACAGCCGGATCGGTGGGTTGGCAGACCCTCAGTTTCAACTTTGATAGCCCTAGAGGCGGCTCACCGGCTTACAGCACGGACATTCAATACCGAAAGGCCGTAATCTTCTATGCCTTTGGCAGCACTACCGGTGGTGCAACCTATTACTTCGATCAGGTCTCATTCCCAGCGGTAACCGCCACGCAGACAACAGTGCCGGGATCTTCCGCACCCGCTTTCACTCAGGGCAGCCTGCTCTGGGAGGAAAACTTTGATGGCACCGGAGCACTTGATGGCTCTAGGTGGACATCGAGAACCTGTGGGCACTCTTCTGCTAACGGTGGTGGCACTTGCCACAACAATGAGCAGCAGCAGTTCATCCCCGATGCGAACCAGCTGGATGGTCAGGGCAATGCGGTTATTACATCTAGGCGGGTAACTACTCCAGCCTCAGTTGGAAGCTGTTTGGCATGGTCTGGAACCTGTCCATTCACCAGCGGAAGATTTGACACCCAGGGCAAGGTCTCCTTCATGTATGGCGTGATTGAGGCAAGGATTCAAAACCCAATCGGTGGTGCCAACTGGCCAGCGTTTTGGATGTTGGGCACCAACATCACTTCGGTGGGCTGGCCAGCATCAGGTGAGATTGACATCATGGAGGGCAAGTCTGGATCCAGAGTTGCCGGCGCAATCCACTGGTCTAACGGTGGTAACGACGCTTACGAATACGGTGAGGCAAGTGGTGGCAACTACGCGAACGCCTATCACGTCTACAAAGTCCACTGGCTGGAAAACTACCTAGCGATTTATGTCGACGGAGTAAAGATCTTGGAAGAGACCAGCAGCACACTGAATCAAAGTGGATCCTGGGCGTTCAACCACCCGTTCTTCATCATTCTGAACAACGCCATCTCACCTGCGGGTGGTTTCTCAGACGCTTACGACGGCTGGACCACAGCCCAAATGAAGATTGACTACGTCCGCTACTACCAACTGAACGGCCAGGGCCAAGTGTTCAACAACTAGGTTGTTGAACACCTATCCTCTTTAGCCCCTCAGCCCCACCAATACCTTGCCGGCGAAGCTGTTGACCTTGGTCGGTTTTGACTGGAACCAGGTTGAGAGTGCTGGCCTTTGAGTCTTGGCATAGTCACAAACAGCCTTTGCCCTCTTTAGGAACAAGACGTTCTGTGATGCAGGCCCGTTGGTCAGTCTGATTGCGGTGCAAAGGAACTTGCTCGCGGTACTGCCCTTGAGGATCTCCTTGACCGCTGCCTTCTGGGCTGCGGTTAGGTTGAAGGCCTTGCCGATAAATGCAGGTAGGTAGCTCTGCGCATACGGAGCCGCAGCGCTCTGAGTTGGAACCGGTGGCGTAACGGTTGGAATTGCAATTGGGATCGGTGGAGCAGCCACAAGCAATCCAGGTCCGGTTGCCACGACAACTTCGGATACCAGCGATGCGATCTTCACGGTTGCGATCCTTGCATCGGCAGGTGCCGCACTTAGCACTGTTCCAGTTAGCTGCACCGAGATGGCTTGACCGACATCCGCAAGGGTTGGCTCATAGGTCTCAGTAGTCGCACCACTAATTGCCTGGCCTTCTCTTAGCCACTGGTAGCCAACATCTCCGGCACTGACCAGGGTTGATCGTTGCGCAACCAGTAGCTGGCCAATCACCGGCGAGCCGGTAATTGCAATCAGACGTGCACCGGTTGGCCAGGTTGGCGTGGTTGCGGTGGAGTTCTTGGTCACGCTCTGGAAACCGGTCTTTCGACCGGTGACCTTGACCGTGATGGCCTTACCGGCATCAGATGCCTTGATCAAGTAGCTAGAGCCAACAGCACCTGCAATTGCACTGCCATCCTTTAGCCACTCGAAATCAAAGGCAGTTCCTGAATCCCAGGCACCTGGCTCGGCAATCAGGAACTGCCCGATTTGGGCAGAGCCCGTGATGGTTGGGGTTGGGGAACTTGTGAAGCTTGAGATCGCTGCCTTTGGTGTTGAGGAAACTGCCATTGAAAGCTGGCTGTAACCAATCACGTTGTGGGCGATGATCGCGAAGTAGTAGGTAACTCCCGGGGTCAGGTTGGTAACCACACAGCTACGAAGATCAGGAGCTACGTTTCCAGCACAACCACCACTAGATACCAAGGTGAATGGACCTGAGGCGGATAGCGATACCCAGACCTTGTAGTAGTCAATAAACGCTCCACCGTTCCAAGGTTCGGTCCAGTTCAAGCGGACCTCATTGGTTAGTGCGGTCGCGGAAGGCTGCTCAGGCTGGCTTGGAGTTCCTGGCATGACAACCGCAATGGTTGCGCTCTGCGATGCCACAAAACTCACCTGTGCGACTCGAGCTGAGTCGATCGGGTGGGTGATGTTCCAGGTGTAGTTGTTGTCGTTCATAATCGAGGCCGCAAACACCGCAACCGTCACTTCACCACTGGCATTGGTCAATGGCTCAGAGTGCGGGTAGCCACCAGGCCAGGTGGTACAGATCGGAGCGGTTGCACCAGGGAATGGTGTGTAGCTTGCCGACTTGCAGGCCTTGGTGTAGCCGGAGAACTCAACAAACGCGCCGGCAACGGCGGTGTTTGAAGCCCACTCCTTGACCTGGAACTTAATCAGGTTCTGAGCCGGCAGCACGATGTTCACCGCTCTTGACTGGGTAAAGGTGGTGTTTCCACCGGCTTCTAGACCCCAAGGGATAACCGGAGAGGTTGGTGTCGCGCTGTTAGCTCTGCGAGAAGTGTTTACGAAGAGTCGACCCAAGATTCCATTGGGAACCGTTAGCGAGTATTCACCGCTGGCATTGGTGGTCGCGGTGATTGCGTTCTCGTTATCCAGACCTGCGTATTGACCATCGTTTAGCCACTTGACCGGAGCTCCCGCTACCGGAGTTGTGCCATCAGCTAGGAAGACCTTTCCGGTGACAGTCACCGGCTGGTTCATTACGACATTCAAAGTGGTGTCGGTAGTGGTTGTGACGCTCAGGTTTGTGGTTCTTGAGGTGTCATTTGCATCGCGCACCAAGAAATCGTGCTTGGCAGTGCCTGATGTCAAGTGCTGCTGAGCAAAGATTGCGATCTTCACAACACCTGACGAGTTAGCTCGAGGAGCTGAGTGGGCGTAGCCACCAGGCCAAGTGCTACAGGCAGCGTTAGTAGCACCAGCGAAAGGCGTGTAGCTACCGGTTACACAAGTCTTGGTGTAGCCAACAAACTCCAAGATCGCCCCAGACATAGATACTCCAGTCGAACCGTTTGTGACATTCACGGTGACATTGTTCTGAGCTGGCATCACGAGGTTAATCTCTTTGCTCACTGACGAGCTGGTCATACCGCCAGCTTCAAGTCCCCAAGGAAGCTGTGGGGATGTTGGAGATACATTCTTTGGTGAGCGGCTAGTGCTGACAAACAAACGACCAAGGGTTCCGGCAGGCACTGAAAGTGAGTACTGACCGCTGCTGTTGGTAGTTGCTTTCAAAGCATTGGAGTTCTCCAGGCCGGCGTACTGACCATCGTTTAGCCAGTTCACAACCGCTCCCGAGACCGGGGTTGTGCCATCAGCCATGAACACCTTGCCGGAGAAAACAACCGGTGGGTTCATAACCACGGTGACAGTCGCACTCGAGGTAGGGGTGAGGTTAAAGGTTGTGCTCTTTGCAGCGTTCTGCGGATCGATGACCATGAACTCATAGTTGGAATTAGCCACGTGAGTGGTATCCAAAATTGCTAGCGTCACCTTGCCCTGGGCATCGGTCACCGGACCTGAGTGGGCATAGCCGGCTGGCCAGGATAGACAGCGTGGGGTAATCGCAGATGCAAATGGAGTGTAGCTTCCAGTAACACAGCCCTTGGTGTCTCCAACAAACTGCACCTTGCCACCAACAACCGGCTGGTTAGTGCCGTGCTGAACGACAGTGACGGTCGTGGTCTTGATGCTCGGCACCTTGATATCGACCACGGTGTCCTGGGTAATGGTCAGCTTGCCGCCGGCCTCCATGCCCCAAGGGGTTGGAGGAATGGTGTCAAGACCTCTGTTGGCCCAGCGTGAGGTGTTTAGGAATAGCTCACCCTCGGTGCCATTAGGAACCTGAAGCACATACTCACCTGCGAGGTTGGTGTAACCAACCAGGGCATTTGAGTTATCTAGGCCTGCGTATGCACCAGAAGCCAGCCACTTAACCGGCATCTTTGCAACCGGGGTAACACCATCTGCCAGGGTCACCTTTCCGGTGATGTATGGCAAGTTGCTGGTCCAGGTGATTGCCACGTTGGACTTGTTCCACGTGGTGGTTGTGGCATCGCGAATACCGCGAACCTGGAAGCAGTAGAACTGGGCTTCCTGAAGATTGAATACCGGAAGGGCAGTAAGTCCAGGACCGATGTAACCGAAGTGGGTGAATGGTCCGGCACAGCCGTTTGGTCCGACCGAGATCTGAAGTTCTTGCTCGTAGTCGCCGGCAACAGTGTCATCCCAGTCGACTCGCACGCGGTCGGTGTACAAAGCTGAAAGCTTGGTGTTTGAAACCGCACCGGAGAGCGCGGTTGTCTCAGAAACACATGAGTCAACAAATGCCGCAACATTTAGTCGTCCGCCGCTTGAAACCTTGCCGGTTAGAGTTCCCATCGCGGTGGTGGTTGATTTCAGTTTTGCAATCGCTTGCTCAGCGGTGGTGCCGCGGTAGGCAGCAAGACAGAGCGCGATTGCTCCAGTGACGTGAGGCGTTGCCATCGAAGTACCGCTCAGGGTTGCGTAGCCATCACCCGAAGTGGAAAGAATGTTCGATCCAGGGGCCGCTAGGTCAACCTTGGTCGAAGAGAAGTTTGAGTAGCTTGCAAGTAAGCCGGCCTGGTCAATTGCAGCAACCGAAACCACACAGTCAAATGGGCGGTGTGGGGTGGTGCAGTCATAGGCGGCTGGGTATTGAGCGGTGGTTCCAAGATCTGTGGCATCGTTTCCAGCTGCCGCCACGAAGATGATTCCAACATCGCCACCACGTTTGATGGCGTTTTCAAGCGAGCGTGAGTAGGCAGTGCCACCCCAAGAGTTATTGCTCGCAATGATATCTAGACCCTTTTTCATGCGAAGCATGGTGATGTAATCAATTGCCTCAATTGCATCTGCGATAGCTGCCTGACCGCTAGCGTTCACGATCTTGGCCGAGATCAGGCTCACCTGCCAGGCGACACCAGTGACACCAGTTCCATTGCCACCAACTGCGCCAACGGTTCCCGCTACGTGAGTTCCGTGTGGGTGTTCGCCGGCGTCATAGACGGTTGCATCGTTGTTCAGAAAGTCATAACCGTTGATGTCATCGATAAAGCCGTTGGCATCGTTGTCGATGCCATCGCCCGGGGTCTCTTGAGCATTGGTCCAAATATTCGCTGCAAGGTCAGGGTGAGAAACGTTGATGCCGGAGTCGATAACCGCAACGTATACCGCGCGAGATCCGGTGTAGCCCTTGGCCCATGCTCCAGCTGCGTTTACGCCGTTCGAACTGGTTGGGCTTGAGGTTGAGGCACTGGTGGCACCGTAAAGCCCCCACATGCTGCCATCTACATACCTAGTGTCATTGCTGGTGTTATCAAGTTCAACCTCGTAGTTCGGCTCTGCAAATCCGACTCCGTCGAATGCTTGAATACGAGAAAGGTTGGTGGCGAGCGAGTCGAATGGGTTTACCTTCACCAAGTAGGTGCCGGCACCCTCCATTCCAATGGCTGTGTAGCCAAGGACTGATCCCGAGCTAAAGACTTCTTGAGGAGCCGGGGCATCCTTTTCCAGCTGAACAATCAGCTGGTTGGCGATGATTTCTTCGCCTTGGAATGTCTGTTCATTAGCGGCCATCGCAACAGTGCCCTGACCTAAAAGCATCAGCAGTGTGGCAATTGTGACCGAAAGAACCCGTGAAAAAGCCTTGCTCATTTTTACCCCGCTCGACGGGAACAACGAGTACCCATCACCCAAGGTTCAAAGTAACACCAATCAAGCCAATTGGCGATAGGGCAAGGTAAATGTTTTCCTTCGAAAACAGGGCCTAATACTCGGAATAGGAGTCCAAGAACAGTGGCATGAATTCGGCCCAGAAGAAGATAAAGAAAATCAACGAGAAGAAACCAAGAATCGTGAAAATCCAACCGATCACGATCGCCGCTGTTGCCACGCCGTCTCCACCCTTCGGAGGGTTAGCAGAGCGGATGTCATTGCGAGCGACATAGCCAAGAATTAGCCCCAAGATAGGGATGAATATCGCAGCAACCAGAGCTCCAACCGCGAGACCTGAGGTCTGCGGCACCTGGGTCACTTGATACTGCGTGGCTGGCATTTGCTGCGGGGCGGCCTCTTGAGTGCTACCCGGCTTTGGTCGTCCGCACTGTGAACAGAAAGTTGCACCCGGTGCAAACTCAGTACCGCATCCCTGACAAAACATAACTTCCCCTATCAATCTTTTGTTGCCTCAATTCTGGTCTACAAAGTCGATCAGGGTCGATAACTGAACCCGTGCCCAATTTTCAAGGCATCGCAATAAATAGTCCGGTGAATTGTCTGGTCGGCAAAAACCGCTGTCGGACAATTAGATTCGCCACTAACCTTGTGGGATGCGTAAATCAAGGGTGATTACAGTCGTTGCTTCCGGTCTAGTTCTACTAGTTGCAGGAGGTGGGCTAGCGGTAGGTGACTACGTCTATCAAACCGGCACCAAAGTCGAGTGCGCAGTCAATGCAGATGACATCAATCACACCCCAGCAGAGTTCTACACCGCAGGAGTAGACAACGGCCCGTTCCCCGGTGAGGGTTGGAACAAGTGGGTCGATTACGACCTCAGTGACTGGTGGCTTACGGACGTCGCCTATGAAGAGCTAAGAATCCCAGTTGCAGAGGGCATTGAACTTGCAGCCTGGTGGATCGCACCTAATTTTGATGAGACCAAAAAGACCGTAATTGTCACCCACGGAATCGGCACCAGCAAGCAGGACTTCAACACCCTTCTGCCGACAGCGATGTTGGTTAAAGGTGGCTACAACGTACTGCTAGTTGACCAGCGCGACGCAGGAGAATCAACCTGCACCGATGGTCGTCACTCCGCTGGCCAGCAGGAGTCGTCAGACTTCGCGGAGGTAGCCAAGTGGTTGAACACCGAAAAGGGAATTCCAGCAACCTCACTTGGAATGTTTGGTGTTTCCGGAGGTGCGATTGCAACCTCGCTACTTCCAGCAAAGACTGACCTGGTGTCTGCTTTTGCGATGGAGGGGACCATCTTTGACTTCAATGCTGCTGCTACTCAAGAGTTGGAATACCAAGGTCTCCCAGCTTTCCTTTGGCAGTTTGCCCAGGGTGCTGCAATTGTGCTGCACGGAGTGAATCTCTCTGAGACTTCAGTCAAGGATTCGATCGAAAAGGCTGGCGCAAGGCCAATGCTGATCCTTCACGGAGATGCTGACCAGCGTTTGAAGTATCAGTCTTCGGTGGACTTCTATGACTACGCCAAGTCGGTTGGTTCGAACATCACCCTTGAGACTTTCGAGGGTGCCGACCACACCGAGGGCATGCTTTCAGAAACCGATCGCTACGCAACCGCATTGGTTGGCTTCTTCGATTCCAGCTTGAAGTAGTTACTACTTACAGGTCTTGCCGAATTCTTTGATCATGGCAAGTTCTGAACTATCAACACTCAAGCCCCAGCGGATTTTTACCTTCACCCAGTTGGTGACATAGCTGCAGCGATAGCCGGTGTTTACCGGCAACCAGTCGTATGGATCTCGATCTGACTTTGACCTGTTAGACGATGCCGTGACTGCAATAAGACTTCCGCCAAAACCTAGGTCATTGGCAAATTCTTTACGCTTTTCCGAACTCCAGGCATGCGCTCCAGAGTCCCATGCCTCTTTGAGCGGTATGAAGTGATCGACATCAAAACTAGAAGGATCAGTGGTTGTCACCTGGTCATAGACCGAGTACCACTCACCTCCAAACAGGTCGCAGTCACCGGAAACAGTGGGCTTGACCTTAGCCTCGGCAATCAACACCTCTCTTCTGGTGTTGCAGCCATCGCCATCGGCATCGATCCAGTGCCTAAAGAGGTCACGGTCATATCCCGCACCCTGCTCGGCAGCAACAACCAGCTCTGGAATCAAAACCTGCAGGTCTGTTAGTTCGGTGGCGGGTTTGGTGGTCGGCTTTTTGGTCTCGGTGGGTTTAGGCGATTCGGTGATTGGGGAAAGTGTTGGTGTAGCAGTTGGAGTCGGAGTTCTTGTCACGGTCTGAGTCGGAATTGCCGATGTAACCTGTTCGACTGGCTCATCCGAAGAACCAAAGAGCGATGCAAACCAAATAATCACTACCAGTCCACCAATGATGGAAAGGGACCCCCGATTTAGCCTCACGATCTAAATCTTAGGGAGGCTAAGGACATCTTTGGCTAGCGGTGAGCTGGCTTAGGCACCAATTCGCTTGAATACTCCGCCTGCTGCGGCAGGTTTGCATTTAGGTATTCGAAGTCTTCATCACTGAGTGTCACATCAAGCGCGGTAATGCAGTCCAGGATGCTCTCGGTTCTGGTCGCTCCCGGGATTGGAATCACGCTCGGTGAGGTCTTGATTTCCCAGGCCAAAGCAATTGCATACTTTGAGACGTTGTGCTTGTTGGCAACCTCTTCAAAGGCATCGGAATCGGTGATGGCTTTTTTGTTGTTCATGCCGCCAAGTGGTGACCAGGGCAAATAGGCAACGCCATACTTCTCGCAAACTGCAAGCACATCTAGGTCGTAGCGGTAGCGCGGTGAGAACTCGTTCTGGATAGAAACGATGCCGCCATCATCTGGACCACCGGCAATCTTGATGGCAATCTCAAGCTGCTTGGCGTCATAGTTCGAGACACCGATCTGGTCAACGATGCCGCGCTCTTTTAGGGCCAAGATATTTGCGACCTGGGTCTCGAATACGATCTCTGGGTCTAGGCGGTGGTGCTGCCAAAGATCAATCTTTTCAACACCCAAACGTCCAGCGGATGCTTCGGCTGCACGCAGCAGGTAGTCCAGGCTTCCGTTTCGGCCCCAGCGCTCACCAGGCTGGCGAGAGATTCCAGCCTTGGTTGCGACAACAACCTTGTCCTTTTGCTCCTTGGTGCCGGACCAGGTTCTAAGTGCCTCGGCAACGAAGATCTCGTTGTGACCAAAAGCATCCCAGGTAGGGGCATAGATATCTGCGGTGTCCAAGAGCGTCACACCGGCATCAAGCGCCGCGTGGATCGCTGGAATGGCAGACTCTTGGCGGCGCACCGGATCAAGCGCAGCTCCATTTGACCAAATCCAAGAAACATTCATGCAACCGACGCCGATTGCAGAAACCTGACGATTACCTAGTTTGTGCTGCTTCATTAGTGCTCCTAATTAGATGGTGCTGGCGTCAATTACAAAGCGGTAGCGAACATCGCTATCCACCACGCGCTCGTATGCCGCATCGACAGCGGATGCATCGCTAGCATCTACCAACTCGATGTTAGAAACGATGTTGTGCTCGGCGCAGAAGTCCAGCATTTCCTGGGTGTCGGCAATGTTTCCGGTGTTTGCACCGGCGATTGACTTCAGTCCGGTAACCAAGCTGAATGGGTTGTAGCTCTGGTTTCTGCCTGGAAGTCCAACGCTCACAATTGAACCGCCAACTCGCAGGGTGCCAAGTAGGCCATCGAGATCTAGGTCAGCACTGGTGGTGTTGATAATCACATCGAAGAAGTTCTTGTGGTTTTCAATCGCATCCGTGGTCAAGACGTATGCCTTAGCATCGAATTCAATGGCATCAGCGGCCTTGGCTGGCGAGTGTCCAAGCACGTAGGTCTCTGCTCCCATTGCTGCTGCAAACTTCACGCCCATGTGGCCCAGGCCACCAAGCCCCAGGATTGCAACCCGCTTGCCCGGTCCTACTTTCCAGTGCTTGAGCGGTGACCAAAGAGTGACGCCGGCACACAACAAAGGTGCCGCGCCTGCAGCATCGATTTTTGTAGAAACTTTTAGCACATAGTTCTGATCGACCACGATGTCCTGGGCATAGCCGCCATAGGTTGGAGTCTGGTCATAGTGACGGCCGTTGTAGGTCTGGACGTTGCCGGTTAGGCAGTAGTTCTGCATGCCCAACTTGCAGTATTCGCAGGTGCGGCAAGAGTCCACAAATGTGCCAACACCGACTCGCTCGCCAACCGCAAACTTGGTAACGGCAGAGCCAACAGCGGTTACCTCACCAACGATTTCGTGCCCCGGGACCATTGGGAAAATGCCCTCGAACCACTCATCTCTTGCCTGGTGGATATCGGAGTGGCAAATACCGGAGAAAAGAATCTTCACGGCGACCATCTCGGGGGTTAGTTCCCTAAGTGGCAGCTCTCCCTTTTCAAACTTTGCGCCTGGGCTGTTAGTAACGAGAGAGCGAGTGCTTGGCATCTTTACCTATTCTTCGGGGATAAAACATTTCGGACTGTGAACTAGCGGTGGGGGAACGTGATTGTCCTCGCCTTGATTCTAGGCCTGAAATTTATTTACCCCGTAAGGGGTTATCAAAACCATGCTTAATTACGACGTGCCACTGACCATGCTGAATGGCCAACCTAGAAACCTCTCTGAGTTCAAGGGTCAGCTCTTACTAATCGTGAATGTCGCCTCACGCTGCGGTCTCTCCCCGCAGTATGAGCAGCTCGAGCAGCTGCAGAAGAAATACCAGGACCGCGGCTTCAGTGTGCTGGGTGTCCCATCGGGCTCTTTCATGCAGGAACTGAAGGACAACGACTCGATTGGTGAGTATTGCTCGGCAACCTGGGGAGTAACTTTCCCAATGACTCAGAAGGCAGACGTCAACGGTCGTAAGCGCCACGAGCTCTACAAGCAATTGGTAAAGACCAAGGACGCAATGGGTCTTGCAGGTCCGGTTCTTTGGAATTTCGAAAAGTACCTAGTGCTACCAAACGGCGAGATCCACCGCTTCCGCCCAAACATGCTTCCTGACGACGCGAAGATCGTCGAGCTGATTGAGGCGAACCTACCTAAGTAGTTCACAACACCAGAGCTAGTCTTTCAATATGACAACTTTGGTCGTCGCCGCAATCATTCAGGACTCTGAACACAATTACCTCTGCGCTAAACGTGGTGATTGGAAAGCCGCTGCCAATAAGTGGGAGTTTCCCGGCGGCAAGCCCGAAGCCAATGAACCTTTAGAAGACGCGATCGTTCGTGAAATTCAAGAAGAATTAGGTGTCGAAATTGTGGTTCGGCGAATGTTTGATCGCACCACCACGGGGGATATCGACCTAGTCACCTTTGTCTGTGACCTGCAGGGAGATAAACCAACCCACTCAACCGATCACTCGGAATTGCGCTGGGTGCCAGAGAGCGAACTTTCAAAATTGGACTGGGCAGAACCTGATCTTCCAGCCCTGAAAAGGATTCTGATTCCTTTTTGCTAACCCAGGGTTCGAACCGGAAACCTTAGGTATTCAGCCTTCCAGCCCAAGTTTGGATTACGCCAAACCAAATCGTCGGCTAGCTCTGCAACACATGCCCAATAAAAGACATGGGTCAGATCAACCGTCAAATAACTAACGGTGTCATTCGGGAAAGCCTTGCCCAAGAACCTTCGGAGAAGTGTTGGAATCTCACCAAGGCCGTGTTCGTGTAATTGGCTTCTTACATCAAGCTCGATTTCCTTCGCACGTCTTGGGTTCCAAGGCAGCGCTGGGTTCGGGTGGTGCAGCATCGCAGAAAGTGCCAGCGCATCGCGATAGCGAACATCCTCCAGCTGATCAAACAGTGGGACAAAGCGCTCCATCTCATAGCCGGCTTTGCGCAAGTCGAGAATGTCTGGGTAAGAGACAAAGCGATAGAACGGAACGTGAGGTCTTACCGGCTGGTATGGCACCGAGGTGAAGCTGGCTGCTAACGGGTCGATTCCAACCGCAGCCGCGCCCCATGAGTTAAATGCCTCATCCGGATATGGAATTGCATCTAGATCTTCGGGCTTACCGTTTGCGGCCATTAGATGTTCTCTAACTAGCCAAGCATGTCGTGGCGGACGATGGTTGCGTTGCGATCCTGTCCAACACCGATTGCAGAGATGCGAGTGCCGCTCATTTTTTCAAGCGCTAGGACGTAGTCCTGGGCGTTTTTTGGCAGCGACTCGAAGGTCTTGCAGCCGGTGATGTCCTCGTCCCAGCCTGGGAACATTTGGTAGATCGGCTTAGCGTGGTGGAAGTCAGTCTGGGAAACCGGGACCTCTTCGACCCTTAAGCCGTCGACATCGTAGGCAACACAAACTGGGATCTCCTTGATGCCGGTAAGCACATCGAGTTTGGTGAGGAAGATGTCGGTTAGACCATTGATACGTGTTGCGTATCTGGCGATGGGTGCATCGAACCAACCGCAGCGACGGTTACGGCCGGTGGTAACACCAACCTCGCCACCGGTCTTACGCAGAAACTCGCCCCACTCATCAAACAGCTCGGTAGGAAATGGTCCTGAGCCAACGCGGGTGGTGTAGGCCTTGAGGATTCCAATGACACCGGTGATCTTGGTTGGGCCAATACCGCTTCCGGTGGTTGCTCCACCTGCGGTTGGGTTTGAGGAAGTCACAAACGGATAGGTTCCGTGGTCAACATCCAAAAGCGTTCCCTGGCCACCCTCAAGCAAAACAGTCTTGCCATCGGCAAGCGCGTTGTTCAAAATCAGCGAGGTGTCAGCCACCATTGGCTTTAGACGCTCTGCGTAAGAAAGCAGGTGGTCAACAACCTCTTGAGGTCTAACCGCTGCACGGTTGTAGATCTTTACCAATAGGTCATTCTTCTGAAGCAGTGCTCCCTCGACCTTCTGCAGCAAAATGCTTGGGTCGAATAGGTCCTGAATTCGAATTCCTAGGCGACCCATCTTGTCGCCGTAGGTAGGGCCAATGCCGCGACCGGTGGTGCCGATGGCACGCTTACCCAAGAAGCGCTCAGTCACCTTGTCCACGGTGACGTGGTAAGGGGTGATGACGTGAGCGTTAGCTGAGATTAGAAGCTTGGAGGTGTTTACACCTCGATCGTTTAGGCCATCGATCTCACGGAAAAGTACCTCTAGGTCAACCACGACACCGTTACCGATAACCGGGGTGCACTCTGGGGTAAGAATTCCGGAAGGCAATAGGTGCAGTGCAAATTTCTTGTCGCCAATAACCACGGTGTGGCCAGCGTTGTTACCACCTTGGTAGCGAACCACGTAATCGACGCGGTCACCGAGTAGGTCGGTTGCTTTACCCTTACCTTCGTCGCCCCACTGGGCTCCGACTAGGACTACTGCGGGCATGGCTTTACCCCTTCCGTCTTGGGGATCTCAGGGCGAATGGCCCTGACACAATTCTAACTAAAAACGTGCTGCATCACCCAAGAGTGCATGGTTATTGCAGCAGCTGCCGATGCATTGATTGATCTGGTGGAACCAAACTGCACAATCTCCAACACCATGTCCGCACCATCAAGCGCTGCCTGCGATAGCCCCGGGCCTTCCTGGCCAAATAGGAATACGCACTCTTTTGGAAGTTGCACATTTTCAATCTGCTTGCAGCCCGGAACATTGTCGATTGCAATGATTGGAAGCTTTCCGCCGGTTGAGCTTGCAGTCTTTGCCCACTCAATAAGGCTCTCAACGTCTGGGCGGTGGGTGACGTGCTGGTAGCGGTCGGTAACCATTGCACCGCGACGGTTCCAGCGGCGATTACCGATAATGTGGACTTCTTTTGCCATAAAGGCATTTGCGGTTCTCACGATCGAACCAATGTTTAGATCGTGCTGCCAGTTCTCGATGGCAACGTGATAGCCGTGACGCTTGGTGTCCAAGTCGGCAACAATCGCCTCCATTGACCAGTAGCGATAGACATCAATCACGTTTCTGGTGTCGCCATTGGCCAAAAGCTCTGGGTCAAACTTTGAATAGTTTGGGTCCTTGGTTGGATCTCCCGAGTATGGCCCTACTCCCCAGGTGGATTGTTCATGGGTTCCAGTGGCGTTTTCTTTTTCTTCATTCACTGGGCTAAGCCTAAAGCTAGGCTTGAGCTATGACTGGGCGTTCAAGAGTAAAAAACTGGCTAACCGACATGGATGGCGTGCTTTGGCACGAGGGAATGCCTATTCCTGGCGCTGTTGAGCTGATCAAAAAGTGGCAGGACGATGGCACCGAGTTTTTGGTGTTGACAAATAACTCTGCTTTCACCCCGAGAGATTTGGCAGCCAGGCTGCAATCCGGAGGCCTGGACGTTCCTGAGGAGCGCATCTACACCTCAGCACTTGCCACGGCAGATTTTGTAAAGTCCCAAAAACCGCACGGCACCGCATTTGTGATTGGCGAAGTTGGTCTCACCACCGCGATGCACGAAATCGGCTACGTGATGACCGAGGTCGACCCGGATTACGTGGTCTTGGGCGAAACCAGAAACCTAAGTTTTGAGGCACTGACCAAGGCGGTTCGCCTAATTGGTAAGGGTGCAAGATTCATCGCCACCAACCCAGATGTCACCGGGCCTTCCGCCGATGGCCCGCTTCCCGCCACCGGTTCGGTGGCGGCTTTGATAACAGCTGCCACCGGCAAGGCCCCGTACATCGTTGGTAAGCCGAACCCGATGATGTTTAGAAGCGCAATGAACAAGATCAATGTCCACTCCGAGGACACCGCGATGATCGGTGACCGCATGGACACCGACATTGTTGCGGGTATTGAAGCTGGCCTTCACACCATCTTGGTGATGACCGGAATCTCGGACGATACTGAAATTGCCAAGTATCCGTTTAGACCAACTGAGATTTTGAACTCGGTGGCAGATCTAATTTAGACCTAGGTCTTCTAGGGTAATCGCGGTCAAATAGGCAAAGCCCGCGGCTTCAATCGCCTGGCGTGCTCCGGTGTCGCGATCCACAACTGTTGCCACCGCCACCACATTCGCACCGGCTGCCTTAAGGGCCTCGGCTGCAGTAAGTGGTGACCCACCGGTGGTTGAAGTGTCTTCCAAAACCACAACCCGCTTACCAACAACGCTTGGGCCCTCAACCTGGCGGCCCATGCCGTGTGCCTTGGCCTGCTTTCGAACTACAAAGGCATCGAGTGTGCGACCCTGAGCTGCAGCCTGGTGCAGCAAAGCATTTGCCACCGGGTCTGCACCCATGGTCAGACCACCGGCTGCATCAACATCACCAAATCCGTTGTCATCCAAAAGCTTGAGCATGACCTTGCCAATCAAAGGCGAAGCCTCGTGGTGCAGGGTGGCTCGGCGAAGGTCTACGTAGTAGTCGGCCTCAATGCCAGAGGAAAGTGTCACCTTGCCGTGAACGATTGCGAGCTCTTTTATAAGTTCAACAAGTCGTGGCTTATCCGGAGCGGTGAAGGTCATGTGCCAAGGCTAGCAAGGTTTGCTGGTTAGAGTTGTGAGGTGAAAATCGCAACCTGGAATGTCAACTCTGTTCGAGCTCGAAGCCCAAGAGTGACTCAGTTTTTGGAGCGCACCCAAATTGATGTGCTTGGCATGCAGGAGATTAAGTGCAAGCCGGAGCAGTTTCCCTATGCCGACTTTGAGGCCATTGGTTACAAGGTCGTAGCCCACGGTCTAAACCAGTGGAATGGCGTTGCATTCGCCTACCGCGCAGATTTGGAACCTGAGGACATCGAGTTCTCATTCACCGACCAGCCTCAGTTCAAAGATGTCGTTGAGGCCAGGGCAATAGGTGCAACTTTCAATGGCGTGAGAATTTGGTCGCTCTACGTTCCCCACGGCCGTGGTCTTGAAGACCCACACATGGAATACAAGTTGGAGTTTCTAGATCGCTTGGTTGCCAATACCGCTGAGCAGCTCGAAGCAAGCCCCGACTTGGACCTTTGCCTAATGGGCGATTTCAATATCGCGCCATTGGATAGTGATGTTTACGACCTTTCGATGTTCGAAACTCACATCTCAGAACCGGAGCGCCAGGCCTTTGAAGCCTTTGAGCAAATTGGTCTTGTCGATACTGTTCGCGAACTAGTCCCCGGCCAATACACCTACTGGGATTACAAAGATCTTTGCTTCCCAAAGAACAACGGCATGCGAATTGACTTCTGCCTAACCTCTGAATCCCTCACCGAAAAGGTTGTTGGGGCATCCATCGAGCGCGATGAGCGCAAGGGCGAGGGTCCTAGCGACCACGTTCCTGTTGTGCTTGAGCTTTCCGACTAAGCCAGTCCTGACGATCTTTCTCGGAGAGCTTCTCAATCGCATATCTAAGTGCGGTTCTAGGCATGGTCGCGGAATGCTGCTCTAGAAAATCGCGCAACGCGCGCAAATCTTTTTTGCCAACTTCGCGAAGTGACCAACCAACGGCTTTGTGGATTAGATCGTGCGGGTGATCGAGCAACTCTTCGCAGATAGCCAAAGTTGGGGCCATATCAAACTGCGCAATCATCGGGAAGGTGAGAATCACAGCACTGCGTTGAATCCAAAGGTTTTTGGACTTAGCGCGCTTGAGCAAAAACTCAATGGCCTTTGGGTCATCAATTAGTTCTCTGCCGAAGCGATTGGCCGATACGTCAACCAGGTCCCAGCTGTTGATACAGCCCGAATCGTAAAGACTGAGGTATTTCTCGAATAGGTCAGTACGTAAGTCTTTGTCTTTGGCCTTTTCGTACTGGGTAGTCAGAATCACAACCGCGCAAAGGCGGTCCTCGTGATACTCGCCTTTAGAAAGCTCTCGGATTGTTTCCCAGCTGGCGTTTTTGTATTCACGGGCAATGGCCCTGGTTTCGGGAACTTTGACGCCCAGGAACTTATCTCCCTCGCCATACTCACCGGGTCCGGTTTTATAGAACCAAGCCAGGTCAATTGCGTGAGCCGGGCGTGCAAAGGAACGTATGTCTTTGCGAATTTCCTCAAGCATTAGCGAATGGCGTCAGCTACCACGATCAAGGAGTCACCCTTTTTAGGGGTGAACATCGCTTCCTTGCTTGGGTTTAGCGCAACCCCTGCCGCTGCATCGCCAGCGCTCTTGACTGCTGAGCGGAAGCCGATCGCTGATTCACCCTTGGCTCGAGCGTTAGCAACCAACTGCGCGTAGCTAACCTCCTTGCCCACCGGTGAATAGAGGGCGATGTCGCGGACGCTGATTGATGCGCCATCGGCGTCAAATAGGTCTTCAAATACCGGAGCAAGTGCTGGGTTCTCGGAAACCTGTGCAATTAGCAGTGCGGCTAGGTTGTCGCTAACCACCAGGTCATCAACCGCAGCAACACGAGCGATCTCTGCCTTTCGACCATCGAGAATTTCGGCCACTAGGCGAGTTGGCTCAACACCATTATTTGGAGCCTCAAACAAACGGTTCATCTGCAGCATGGTGAGCATGGTCTGAGCATCTGCTTCAGCCTCGCTGATTGCGTTGCGGTAGCCAAGCACGATTACCTCGTCGTAGTGCCTTGCACTCGCGGCTGCGGTTAGGTCGTCGATGTCACCTGTGACCGAAGCGGTGGTGACCTTGATGTTGGTTCCAAAATCCAGGCTCTTTAGCTGGTCCTCGGCCACCAAGCTCTTACGAGCGAGAATGTGGACGGTCGAGCCCTTTGGTAAAAATGCAGCTAGCTCGTTGATTACCGAGCGGCCCATCTCGGACCAGCCGATAACCAGCAGGTGTTCTGGCTTGGCAGTTGGAACTGCAATCTTGGCGGCTTTTTTGACTAGCTCCTCGCGGGTGCCGGTGTAGGTGACCTTGTCATCGTCCTGAGCAATCGCAATGATCCTGCTGCCCTTAGCGATCTTTGTGGTGTGCTTCGGGTTTAGGTGGGTCTGACCCTTTGCATCTACCAGTCCGATAACGGATGCGGCGTTGAAGCTCAAAAGTGCATCAGCGTAGGTCTTGCCCTCAAGAGCAGGGATCTCACTGAAGTAGATCTCGTCGCCGGAGAAGTCCAAAAGGTCCAGGATCACAGTCGAAAGTCCAGGCTGGCGGGATGCCTGCGCGGTGACTCGTGCAATTACCTCGTGGGAGCGAACCGAAAGCACCTGGCCCTGGGTTGCAACCGAAATTGCCTCTGCGGTGTCGCGGTCATCTATCTCTGCAACAATCCTTAGGTTTGGGTTCGAGTTCACGGCCTTGACCGCAAGCACAGTCGAAACCACATTCGCATCGCCAGTTTCGTCGGCATCCAAGATGATCACGGACTTGGCATTCGAGATGTTGGTGCGCTTTAGGTCAATTGGGTTAGATGGTTCACCGCTGCGGGTAACAATCTTTAGCTTGCCCAGGTTCTCGGTGCGAGATTCAATCTCGTCCTCCATGAACTCACGGTCGTGTGGAGCAAAGATGACAACTACCGGCTTGCGAACGTTTTCGTTCGCAATCGCCAGTTCCTGCAGGATTGGGAAGATTCGGCTGGACCAACCCAAAATCAGGGTGTGGTTTGCATCAACTATTGGGCTGCGACCCTTGCGCAGACGAGCAAACGTGCGCTGAATCGCTCCAACCACGTAACCGATGACGCTTGCGGTCAGGGCTGTTGTGGTTACCCAGTAAAGCACCGCGATAATGCGGTCTGCCCAGGTTGGTTCGCCACCTAGCGAAAGAATCTTGGTAAACGAGGCCCAGAACAGATCGAAGAAACTGAGGTTCTCAGGGTCTGCCGCTTGGGTAAGCGCTGGCATTGCCAAAAGCGTTGACTTGACGCCAACCATCACAAGGGCAATCACCATCATCAACAGCAAGACGTAAAGCACGAAGGTGCCGGCCTTTGCAATTGAGTTATCGAAGTTGTATCTCAGGCGAGCCCAGATACCGATCTTGCTCTTTGTTGCTGGAGCAATTTCACCCTGTGCACCCTGCCCGTATGAACGGTTTGGCTCGTTAGTCGACATAGCTGGAAGTTTAGTGAGCGAGCCAATCTCAAGTAAGTAACAGTCCAGCCCGTTCCGCAAAGGGAATATCTTGGTTTCTAGCGGGTCCTGCGCCACAGCACAACAGAGCCGCTGCGTTCTGGACGCTGCCCGGGACTGAGGCTGACAACACCTTGATCTCCGGCTGCAAACACGCGCTTGCCGGGCTGGTTCATCACTTGATTCGCAAGCTCAACCTCTAGGTCTCTAACCCGGTTTTTCAAATCTTGATTTTCGGTGACTAATTCGAGTACTCGCCTAATTCCCTCAAGCGATACCCCCTCCTGGGAAAGCCTTGAAATCTCTCGAAGTTTTGCG
Source organism: Microbacteriaceae bacterium (assembly GCA_027487865.1). GTDB lineage: Bacteria > Actinomycetota > Actinomycetes > Actinomycetales > Microbacteriaceae > Aquiluna. Next base: position 97,264 of record JAIYCT010000003.1, on the reverse strand, counting down.
ACATCGGTCATTGTGTAGCGGCGGGACTGACCCAGGGTTCTGGTTGGAGAGACCAAGCCCATGCGGTCATACTGCCTAAGGGTCTGCGGATGCATGTTGGAAAGCTCGGCCGCGACCGAAATGACAAACAGCGGGGTGTTCTCGTTCAGTTCCATGCTCACCCCTTTTGTCCCTAGAGCGTTCCGGCTCGTTGAATTAGATCTGCTCTTGGATCTTCCTCAGGCAATTCTTTATCAAATTGCTCGATTAGCGCCTTAGCTTTCTCATTCACGTGTGAAGGAACAGCAATCTCGACGGTTGCCAAGAGGTCGCCTTCTTTGCCGGGGCGCTGTACTCCCTTACCCTTTACTCTCAGGGTGCGGCCATTCGGAGTTCCTGGTGCAACCTTTAGCTTTACCGGTGCTTCGCCCAAAAGCGGAACCTGAATGGTTGCTCCCAGGATTGCCTCGGCAATTGTTACCGGCACCGAGACTCTAACGTTGTCCCCATCGCGAGAGAAGACCGGGTGGGTCTTCACCTTGATGCTGACAACCAGGTCGCCCTTCGGGCCACCATTTGGTGAGGATTGGCCCTTGCCCGAAAGCTTTAGCTTCTGCCCATCCTGGATACCGGCTGGAACCTTTAGCGTCACAGTCTCGCTACCGACATTGATCTTGAGCGTGGTGCCCTTGATCGAGTCGATGAAGTCAATAGTTGAGCTGGTGGTTAGGTCTTGACCGCGCTGCGGTCCACCAAAACCACCGAAGCCGCCAAACCCGCCCTGCGGAAATCCGCCGCCGCCGCCAAAGATGTTGCTAAAAACATCCTCGAAGCCTCCGGAAGAACCTGGGCCCTGCTGGAAGCGAGCGCCGCCGCCCATTGCACGAATCGCGTCATACTCTTTGCGCTGCTCCTTATCGGAGAGCACGTCGTAAGCCTCAGAAATGTCTTTGAATCTGGCTTCGGCCTTGGCATCACCCGGGTGTAGATCGGGGTGATTAGCCTTGGCAAGTTTGCGATAAACCTTCTTGAGCTCCGCCTCGGGAACGTCCTTGGCAACGCCAAGGATCTTGTAGAAATCCTTCTCTACCCAGTCTTGAGATGCCATTTAGTTCACCTACTCCGCAGGAACGAATACTGCTACCTTCGCCGGGCGCAGCATGCGCTCGCCGATTCGGTAGCCAAGTTCAATTACATCGGCAACTTCTGCCTGAGAGACGCCCGCGTTAGGTGTCTGCACCAGTGCATCGTGAAGCTCAGGGTCGAACTTGTCGCCCTTCGCACCAAAAGACACCAGTCCAAACTTGTCGCCGGCATTCTTTAGCTTGGTTGCAACCGCAGCCATTGGGGTGCCGTCTTGCAGATCGCCGTGCAGTTGTGCGCGGGTTAGATCGTCAAGGGCCGGCAGGAATGCGCGGATAGCCTCGGCGATTGCCGCCTGGCGCTCTGCGCCTCTGTCACGCTCAACGCGCGCTCGGTAGTTCACAAAATCTGCCTGCAGTCGCTGAAGATCCTGGAAGATCTCGAGTTCGCGGTCGATTGGGTCTGTCTCCGAGGAGGCTGATTCGGGCTCAACTGGTGAGCCCTCCTCAGTCATTTCCTCGGCCTGATCGCCCTCGTTAGGAGCTTTGTCTTCAGAGTGAAGGTTCTCCTCGGACATTACTTCTTGTCCTTGTCGTCCTCGTCCTCAACAACCTCGGCGTCAACAACGTCTTCGGTGGAAGCCTCTGGAGCAGCTTCGCCCTCAGCAGGCTGCGCGGCATAGATTGCCTCGCCTAGCTTCTGCTGTGAGGTCATTAGCTTCTCCTGAGCGCTCTTGACCGCTTCGATGTCGTCACCGGCAAGTGCTGACTTGAGGGCATCGACGTCGGCCTGAACCTCGGTCTTTACTTCCTCAGGCAACTTGTCGTCGTTGTCCTTGATTAGCTTCTCGGTCGAGTAGGCAAGCTGCTCGGCCTGGTTGCGAGTCTCGGCCTCTTCGCGACGCTTCTTGTCCTCGGCTGCGTGCTCCTCGGCATCCTTAACCATGCGCTCGATGTCTTCGGTTGAAAGCGAAGAACCACCGGTGATGGTCATGGACTGCTCCTTGCCAGTGCCCTTGTCCTTAGCGGAAACGTGCACAATACCGTTGGCATCGATGTCGAAGGTGACCTCGATCTGTGGGATACCGCGTGGTGCCGGGGCAATGCCGGTTAGCTCGAAGTTTCCAAGCGATTTGTTGTCCCTGGTGAAATCGCGCTCACCCTGGAACACCTGAATCGAAACCGAAGGCTGGTTGTCATCCGCGGTAGTGAAGGTTTCGCTTCGCTTGGTCGGAATGGCAGTGTTGCGCTCGATCAGCTTGGTCATGATGCCACCCTTGGTCTCAATACCTAGCGACAGCGGGGTAACGTCAATCAAAAGCACGTCCTTGCGCTCACCCTTGATGACACCGGCCTGCAATGCAGCACCAACCGACACCACTTCGTCAGGGTTTACACCCTTATTAGGCTCCTGGCCACCAAGCAAGCTCTTAACTAGCTCGGAAACTGCAGGCATACGGGTCGATCCACCAACCATTACAACGTGGGCAATGTCGCCTACCTTGACGCCGGCTTCCTTGATTACATCCTGGAATGGCTTGCGGGTGCGCTCCAGTAGGTCCTGAGTTAGCGACTCAAACTGAGCACGGGTGATGGTCTCGTCTAAGTTGGCAGGTCCCGACTCGGTCAAAGATAGGTATGGCAACTGAACCTGAGTCGATAGCGACTGGCTTAGCTCCTTCTTGGCCTGCTCGGAAGCTTCCTTTAGACGCTGCAGTGCTATCTTGTCGCTTGTGACATCAACGCCGGTGGTCTCCTTGAACTTCTTAACCAGGTGGTCAACAAGTCTCTGGTCCCAGTCGTCTCCACCTAAGCGGTTATCACCTGAGGTTGAGCGAACCTGAATGGTTGAGAAGTCATCGTCCTTGCCGACCTCAAGAAGAGATACGTCGAAGGTTCCACCACCGAGGTCGAATACGAGGATTAGCTCGTCTTCCTTACCCTTGTCTAGGCCGTATGCAAGTGCTGCTGCGGTTGGCTCGTTGATGATACGAAGTACGTTTAGGCCTGCGATCTCGCCGGCCTCCTTGGTTGCCTGACGCTCAGCATCGTTGAAGTAAGCCGGAACGGTAATAACCGCGTCGGTCACGCTCTCACCAAGATAGGTCTCGGCGTCGCGCTTTAGCTTCATCAAGATACGCGCAGAGATTTCCTGCGGGGTGTATTCCTTGTCGTCAACCTTGAACTTCCAAGTGGTGCCCATGTGACGCTTTACGGAGGATACGGTGCGGTCAACGTTCGTTACGTTCTGACGCTTGGCGGTCTCGCCAACCAGGATGTTGCCATCCTTTGTAAAGGCCACCACCGAAGGGGTGGTTCTGAAGCCTTCTGCATTTGCAATTACCTTTGGCTCTCCAGCCTCGAGCACGGTCACCGCGCTGTTGGTGGTTCCTAGGTCGATTCCTACTGCTCTACCCATTCTGTTCTCCTTTGTCTAAAGCCTGTGTTGCTCAAGTTGAGCCACATAGACTCAAGTTTCCATATAGACAACACAAATGTCAAGCAACTATTCCTGAGAGTTGAGTGTGAGTGACTCAACTTTGCAATCGGCTAGCTGTGGACTTGGGTGGCAGGGCTCTCAAACTCTCCATCTAACAATTCACGTGTTGGTTGAAAAATCGGTCGTTATGCGGAGTATTGTGGCGAACATGACAGATCGCAGCGTTGCATCAACAAAACCAAAGGGCACTCTTTCCTGGGCAATGTGGGACTGGGCATCTCAGTCCTTCCCGACCGTTGTCACCTCCTTTATCTTCGGTCGCTACATCACCGACAGTGCATTCGCACCAACAGGAATGTCTCCGGAAGAAGCTGACCAGTACACCGGCACCTGGTTGGGAATCTCGGGCATCATCGCCGGTGTTTTGATTGCCCTAATTGCACCGATTGTTGGCCGCAGAGCCGATACCTCCGGTCGCAAGAAGATGTGGCTGATGATCAACACCTGGTTGTTTGCAGGAACCATCGGATTGATGTTCTTCGTTCAGCCGAGCAATGACTTTTTCTTCTTTGGGCTAACACTTTTGGCCGTTGGTGGAATCTTCTTCGAATTCGCAACCGTCAACTACAACTCAATGCTGAACGAGGTTGCAAAGCCGAAGGACCGCGGTCGCGTGAGCCAGTTTGGCTGGGGCCTTGGTTACATGGGAGGCATTGTCCTTCTAGTTATGGCGCTCTGGATCATTCAGTTCGGTGGTGCCGAACTAATGGGTATTCCGGACACCGATGCGCTCTCGGTCAGAGTCGTGATGATTATCAGCATGCTTTGGGTATTGATCTTCTCGATTCCTCTAATGCTGAATGTTCCGGAGGCAAAACCGATCGCTGGCACCGAGAAGGAATCGATCTTCACCGCCTACTCAAAGCTTTTCAGCTCGCTCGCGAAGATGAGCAAGGAAAACCCGAACCTACTCAAGTTCCTAATCTCTTCGGCGGTTTATCGCGATGGGCTAAACGGAGTCTTCGCATACGGAGCGGTTCTTGGTGGCCTAGCTTTTGGTCTTGGCCTTACCGAGATCATCCTGTTTGGCATCGCAGCCAACGTGGTTGCTGGTTTTGGAGCCTTCATCGGAGCGTTTCTTGAGGACCGCATTGGATCCAGAACCGTTGTCCTTATCTCGCTAGTTGGTGTGATGCTTGGCGGCCTTGGTGTATTTACCTTCGCCAGCGCAGGAACAATTGCCTTCTTTGGCTTTGGTCTTTTCCTCTGCACCTTCGTAGGCCCTGCACAAGCAGCCTCTCGCACAATCATGTCTCGCTTGTCCAACGATGACCGACAGGGCGAGGCCTTTGGCCTCTACGCCACCACCGGTCGTGCGGTTAGCTTCTTAGCTCCAGCAGCCTGGACGTTCTTTGTCGCATCCTTCTCGCCGATCTGGGGAATCCTGGGTTTGATGGCCATTTTGGTAGTTGGAGCGATTCTGCTCCTGACGGTCAAACCAGTTCTCTCCCCAAAGAGCTAGTTCAGACCTTCAGTCAATCTCTACACCTTGTAGAATCACGCCATGAAAAGCAAGCGCAAGCAGGGTGAGCTGGAATCCGAGATTCTCGGCTGCCTGTGGGATCGCCCAGAGGGTCTAACCTCTCAGCAGATTCTTGCGCTTTTGGGCGACGATGATCTTGCGATCACAACGGTATTGACCGTGCTCTCGAGACTCGGCGATAAGGGCTTGGTAGGTCGCGAACAGGCCTCTGGCCGCACCTTCCTATTCAAATCAACCAGCTCTCGCGAGCAGAACACCGCTTCGGTGATGCTCGCAGCTCTCGAGAAAACCGGGAACCCGGATTTGGTACTGAGTACTTTCATCAGTGGGTTGCCGCAAGGACAAATTGAGTCTTTGAGAAAAGCGATGAACCAATAGGGCTGGCTAGCGAAGCTAGCCAACTCAGTTCTATAGCGGTTTGTTGCCCACGTCTGTGATTTGGAAGTTTAGGTGGCTGCGAGAAGCGGTTGGCCCGCGCTGACCTTGGTATCGAGAGCCATACTTCGAGCTACCGTATGGGTTCTCGCTCTCAGAGGAGAGCTGGAAGAAGCAAAGCTGACCAATCTTCATGCCTGGCCAAAGCTTGATTGGCAGGGTTGCGGTGTTAGAAAGCTCCAAGGTGACGTGCCCCTGGAAACCAGGGTCAACAAAGCCGGCGGTTGAGTGGGTCAGAAGACCAAGTCGACCAAGCGAGCTCTTGCCCTCCAGGCGAGCAGCGATGTCATTCGGTAGCGATACAAATTCAAAGGTCGAACCCAAGACAAATTCACCCGGGTGCAAAATGAAAGCCTCGTCCTTATCGACCTCAACAAAGCGGGTCAGGTCATCCTGCTGCTCGCGTGGGTCGATAAACGGGTACTTGTGATTGTCAAAAAGTCTAAAGAAGCGATCTAGTCGAACATCCATGCTTGATGGCTGGATTAGCTCCATGTTCAAAGGCTCTAGACCAATTCGGCCAGCCTCGATTTGCGCGCGAATATCCCGATCTGAAAGCAACATGCCAAAAGGTTATCGCCTGCGGCAGGTTGGTTTAGCCCTTCCCTCAGGAAAGTTAGTTTCCCAGCAGGTCTTTCATGTATTGAATCTGCTCGGTCTGAGACTTGATGATCGAGGCGGCAAGCTCTGCCACCTCAGGGTTTTTGGAATCAACAACATCCTCGGCCATGGAAATGGCACCCTCGTGGTGAGCAATCATGCCCTCCAAAAACAATCGATCAAACTCTGGACCTTGGGCAGCTTTTAGGGATTCGAGTTCTGCGTCAGTGAGCATGCCGTCCATGCCCATGTTGTGGTTCATGTGACCCCCCGCACCAGATCCGGTAAGCCAAGAATCCATTAGTGCGATTTCAGGTTCTTGCTCTTCCGCAATCTGCATTGCAAGAGCCAATACCTCTGGGCTAGATGCCCTAGTAGCTGCAATCTCACCCATGTCAACTGCTTGCTGGTGGTGAGGGATCATCATCTGGGCAAACATCAAGTCTGCGTTCGAATAATCCGAGTTTGCACCCATCATTGAGCCGGAATTTTGACCAGTGTCATTCAAAACAATCGTGCAGCCTGCAATTGGCAGTGTGGCGATCAGGATTAGTGCGGCAAAGAATTTATGCATTATTTCAGTTCTCCATTCACTAGGGGGATTCAGTAAGTTGAGCCACACGCTGTGGCGAAATCTGCAGTAAGACACCGATGTCTCGCATGCTCAGGCCCTCATCGCGGAGTCTAGAAACCACGTCGCGGATCTCTTTGGATGCCTCTTCTTGCAGTCGCTGTGATTCACGCATCTTGGTGTGCGCGGTCTCTAGATCGCACATAATCCCCGGCATCGAAGCCTCCACCTTGACGATTACGTCGCAGCGATCAACGCCTTGGTATTCATGGACCAGGTCTTTGATCTGCTCGGTGGCTATATCTAGGCGCTTGGTGGAGATCAGCAGGTTGTCCAGCGCAGGAACTCGAACGCGCCAAGCCCCAGCTTTACGCTCGCACTCTGCCGTGATTTCCATGAAGAAAAGCCTATCAAGGAAAAATTCAGGTATGGTGGACAATGTTTGTCTAGAGGGACTAGACAGAATTAGGAAATAATGAATATTTTGATCATCGTTCTTGCCGCAGCGGCAAGCCTCTACACAGCATTTGCCTTCTACAAAGCAGGCAAGTTCAAGGCCTTCAGCACCAAAGAGACCCTGCTTGGCGCAGGTTTCGGCTGGGTTGAGAAGATTCCGTTTTGGACCGTTCGCCTAATCGCATGGCTTGAGTTAGTAGGTGCTGCCGGATTGGTTATTGCCCCTGTTGGTTACTTCTTGGGTTACACCTGGGCTATCTGGTTCGCGGTTGCTGCTGCAGTGGGTCTTGCACTCACGATGGTTGGTGCAATCATCCTTCACGCGAAGCGTGGCGAGGGTAAGTACACCTTCAAGATGAACATGCGGCTATTGCTTGTGTCTTTGGCAGCTGCGCTGCTTTGGGCATATCTGCCACTTGTCTAAATGGGTTTAGAGATCGGGCCGGGGTTACTCGGCCCGGTTTTTTCTTGGCCAGGTGATCAAAATCGAGGAGATCAACACGGACACCGAGGGTGCTACGCCCATAACCCACACCGTTGCAATCCCCCACAGCGCAAGAATGCCGGTAACGGCATTCGCCAAAATAGCGATCCAGCGCTTTATCTTTCCTCGGCGATAGAGGATGGCCAGCACAATGTTGAGGATCGAGATTGCTATCTGAGCGATAAAGATTCCGGCGACTAAAGCAGCTAGTGATTCCATAACTACCTAGTGTGTCAACAATCGCTACTTTTTCGCTGACAAATAAAGCCCCAGGGTGATCATTGGGATACCAATCAACAGCCCGGGTGTAACTGGTTCGGATAGGAACAAGGTTCCAAGTAGCAATGCGACCGCGGTGTTGACATAGGTAATCAGGCTGGCCTTTACAGGGCCAATCTCGCGAATCAGCTCGAAGAAGAGGACGAAGGCGAGCGCCGAGCAGATTAGACCTAATACCAATAGTGCGATCCAGCCCTCAATTGGTGGCTGAGCGGCAATCTCGGCCGGAATCTCAAAGGCAGCTGGAATGGCATAAATTGCAGCAACAATTGCCATGCTGAATCCAATGACACCGCTGGTTGGGACATCGGTCATCTTGTTATTTGCCATGATCGGTGCAATGGCATATCCGACTGCCGCCAAAACAACCGCGCCAATCCACAGTGGCTCTGCGTGACCTAGGAACGAGTCAATTCCAACCAGTGCAATGACTCCTGCGAAACCGATGACCATTCCAGCCAGTGGAATCGGCCTAAGCGCGGTGCGATCCTTGAAAACCAAGGCCAGGATTGCCACGGCAAAAAACGGAACGGTGGAAATCAATAATCCGGCAAGGCCGGACGAAATATACTTCTCAGCCTCGGTAATTAGGAACCAGGGGCCAACCATCTCGAGTGCAGCGAAGAGCAAAACGTAAGGCCAGGCCTTGAGGACCTTCTTAGCGGCACCGGTCATGATGGCGTATGGCACCAATACCAATGCGCCAATAAAGGTTCTGGCAAAAACAATTGTTGGGGTTGAAAAGCTATCTAGCGCGATAGCGATAAAGAAGTAAGGGAGTCCCCAGAAAACGCCTGTAAGCAGGAACAGTACTAACCCTCGACGAGACACCTGCCTAGCGTATTGGATAACCCCGGTTTCGAAGGCCCAATACAAGATCCGTTGGTAGTCTTACCCAATGGCCAGAGAAAGCGCACTTAGAGCTTTCAAGCACCGCAACTATCGGGTTTTGTTTCCCGCCAGCGTGCTTTCAAACGTCGGCACCTGGGCCCAGCGAATTGCCCAAGACTGGCTAGTTCTAGAGTTAACCGGATCTGCGCAACTCCTTGGTTTGATAACCGCCCTGCAGTTTTTGCCTTCGCTACTACTTAGCCTTTACGGCGGCGTTCTCGCAGACCGCTTTGATAAGCGCACACTTTTGATAATCACCAACATTGGTGCGGGTCTTGGGTCATTGACCATGGGTCTTTTGGTCATTAGCGGAGTGGTGGAGATCTGGCACGTTGCCGTTCTCGCCTTCACGGTGGGAGTCTTCTCCGCTCTTGATGCTCCAGTTCGCACCGCCTTTAACTCAGAGCTTGTTGGGCACCAGGACATTCCAAGCGCAATCAGCCTGAACTCGGCGAACTTCAATGCTGGAAGATTGATTGGCCCCGCAGCATCTGGATTCTTGATTGTGCTTTTTGGAACCGGCGTCTCGTTCCTAGTCAACTCGCTTACCTATGTCGCGGTCATTATTGCGCTAGGGATGATGCGTAAAGACTTGCTGTTTATCTCGGTGAAGCCAAATAGCTCAGCCAAGCTCAAGCAAGCGGTGCAGTATGTGCTCGGGCAAAGGGACATCTTCCTGGTGATGTTGGCGGTCTTCTTTGCCACAACCTTCGGTTTGAACTTCCAGATTTTTATGGCTGTTATGGCCACCCAAGAGTTTGGTAAGGGTCCGGCCGAATTTGGAATCCTCGGTAGCGTCTTGGCAATTGGTTCCTTCACCGGAGTGCTGATCTCTGCTAGGTTCGAGAACCTCAGGGTTCCCAAGTTCGTGATGTTTTTCGGAATGATCTTTGGCGCGCTACTTATGGTTACAGCCTGGATGCCAACCTACGGAACCTTCGCGTTGATCCTGCCGTTGGTTGGTGGCATGGCGCTTATGACACTGATCTCGGCTAACTCTTTTGTTCAAACCAACTGCGAACCAACACTTCGCGGCCGAGTCATGGGCATCTACCTCTTGATCTTTATGGGTGGAACTCCAATTGGTTCCCCAGTTATTGGCTGGTTTGCGGAGCATGTTGGTATTCGCTGGACAGTAATGGGCTGTGGGTTGATTGTGTTGGTTGCCAGCGTTCTGATCTACATCGCCCTCAGGAGCGGAAAGAGCCCAGACCCTGTGACCGAAAGCATGCCGGTTATTCCTGAACCAACCAGCTAGCAAATGGTTTTGTTGTGAGCAAATCGAGATAAATAAATGGAAGAAAATCTCGATTGTTGGAATTCTCTAGTAGATGAGAAATGAAATTGAAGTAGAGAAGCAGAGTCTGGTTCCTCATCGCCTAGTTGAGCGCATGGAGGATGTCTTCCACGTGGTGCTGGGTATTTTCCTCTTCGGCATCGCTGTGGCGGCTCTTATTTACTCCGTTATTCGTGTCTTCACCACCTCACCCTTCTTCCCAAGTGGAATGATCCAGGCAATCAACGACGTCTTGTTCATCATCATCATTTTGGAGATCTTGCGAACCGTAATCGCCCGCTACACCGATGGTGTCTTTCAGCTTCAGAACTTTTTGATCATCGGCATCATTGCTGCCGTTAGACACATTCTTACCGTCGGCGCCTACATGACGCTGTCGGAAAAGACCCAGGAGGACTTTGACCGAGCGGTAATTGAGCTAGCTATCAGCTCAGGCATTGTCGTGGCACTGGTATTCGCTATCTTCTTAGCGAAAGTGGCAGAGTCCATTGCCACCAAGGCTGCAACTCTAAAGAAATAGCAGAAACCTGAACAGCTGGATTTAGTCAAAAAAGAAATCCCCCTCCGTTAGGAGGGGGATTTTCTTGTGGAGACTAGGGGGGTCGAACCCCTGACCCCCTGCTTGCAAAGCAGGTGCTCTACCAACTGAGCTAAGTCCCCGGAGTGATCCGGATTGGATCTTGGTGCATCCTACGTTGGAAGCCATCTCTTGCGGGAGAAGCTTCCTGGTGGGCCTAGGAGGACTTGAACCTCCGACCTCTTCATTATCAGTGAAGCGCTCTAACCACCTGAGCTATAGGCCCGTAGAACGTCACAACATTACTAAAAAATGGCCTAGATGCCAAACCGGATTTTCTAGTTGTTGGTGAAAGTGACCGAAACTCCGCCAACAATCCTGGAAATAATGTTGAAAAGAACCGCCCAGATTGCCGATAGCGCTGTCGCGAAGACGATGTTCAAAAGTGAAATCGTGGCTGCGGTTCCAACCACATTCGCAAATGAGAATTCGCTCTCAAGGCTGAAGCTGCTGCCCTCACCAAAGATGCTGGAAAGTAGGCCGCCGACCGAAGAAAAGACTCCGGAGCTTGCAAGTACTGCCCAGAGCAGAATCGCGCCAACGATGGTTGAGATTGCAAGAGCAATCGAAACCAAAAAGCCAACCTTTACGGCGGACATAACATCGATGGAGCGAAGCTTTAGGCGTACCTGCTTTACCGGCTCCTTTGGAGCACTACTCCGCTTGAACAGCTTCGCCATCTGGCTCTCCTTCAACATCGACTAAATCGTTGGTCTCTAGATTACGCTCCGTGTTGCGCGCTAGCGACAAAACCGAGTCAGACTCCTCGAAGCGAGCAAACACCACGCCCATGGTGTCGCGGCCCTTGGCGGGAACCTCGGCAGCATTGGTCCTAATTACCTTGCCGGAGGCAAGCACAACCAAAACCTCATCCACTTCGTCAACAATTAGCGCGCCGACCAGGTCACCACGCTTTTCGTCTAGCTTGGCAACCTTGATTCCCAAGCCACCGCGGTTTTGGATGCGGTACTGATCCGCGCTGGTGCGCTTTGCGTAACCACCCTCGGTAACCACGAATACAAAGCCCGCCTCACCAATCACGGTTGCGCTTAGTAGCTCATCGCCCTTTCTAAAGCTCATACCCATCACACCTGAGGTGTCACGGCCCATCGGCCTTAGCTGATCACTGGAAGCGGAGAACCTGATCGACATGCCCTTGCGAGATACCAAAAGCAAGTCATTGTCATCGCTTACCAGCATGGCGTTCACTAGCTCATCGCCTTCGCGGAGCTTGATCGCGATGATCCCACCGGTTCTAGCGGTGTCGTAGGTCTCGAGCGCGGTCTTCTTGACCAGTCCCGCACGGGTTGCAAGTACCAAATAAGGCGCCTGCTGGTAGTCCTTCAGGTCCAAAACCTCAACGATTCGCTCTTCTGGCTGCAGTGCCAGAAGGTTAGCTACGTGCTGACCCTTGGCATCGCGACCAGATTCCTGAATCTCGTAGACCTTGGAGCGGAATACGCGACCGGTGTTGGTAAAGAACATCAACCAGTGGTGCGTGGTTGAAACGATGAAGTTCTGCACCACATCGTCGGCACGCAGGCTGGCACCCTTTACGCCCTTGCCACCGCGGTGCTGCACGCGGTAGTTGTCGCTCCTGGTGCGCTTGATGTAGCCACCTGCGGTTAGGGTCACAACCATTTCCTCTTGAGGAATTAGGTCTTCCATCGAAACATCACCGTCGAAGCCAAGCAGAATCTCGGAGCGACGCTCGTCGCCGTATCGTGAAACAACTTCTTCTAGCTCATCGGAGATGATCTGGCGCTGGACATCCTCGTCAGCAATAATTCGCTGGAACTCGGTGATCTGGCGCTCAAGCTCTGCAGCCTCATCGATAATCTTTTGGCGCTCAAGAGCTGCTAGCTGTCTAAGCTGCATGTTCAGGATGGCCCTGGCCTGCAGTTCGTCGATGTCCAAAAGCTTGATCAGGCCATCTCGTGCATCGTCGACGGTGGAGCTCTTACGAATCAGAGCGATTACCTCGTCAAGGGCGTCTAGCGCCTTTAGGTAACCGCGCAGAATGTGGGCACGCTCTTCGGCCTTACGCAGCCGGAACTTGGTGCGACGAACAATAACCTCAACCTGGTGGGCCACCCAGTTGGTGATAAAGCCATCGATTGACAGGGTGCGAGGCACGCCATCAACCAGTGCCAACATGTTGGCACCGAAGTTTTCCTGCAGCTGGGTGTACTTGTAGAGGTTGTTTAGAACAACTCTTGCGACCGCATCCTTCTTGAGAACAATCACCAAGCGCTGACCGGTGCGACCAGAGGTCTCATCGCGGATATCAGCGACGCCGGTTAGCTTGCCTTCCTTGACCAACTCTGCAATCTTGAGCGCTAGGTTGTCCGGGTTTACCTGGTAGGGAAGCTCGGTAACCACTAGGCAAGTGCGGTTGTGCAGTTCTTCAACGTTTACTACCGCTCGCATGGTGATTGAACCGCGACCGGTGCGGTAGGCGTCTTCGATTCCGCGACGACCAAGAATCTGCGCTCCGGTTGGGAAGTCAGGTCCCTTGACCAGCTTGATTAGCTCTTCAATTAGCTCTTCGCCAACCACGTTTGGGTTCTTTAGAACAAATTGGGCAGCCTGCGAGATCTCGCGCAGGTTGTGCGGCGGGATGTTGGTAGCCATACCAACGGCGATACCGATGGATCCGTTCACCAATAGGTTTGGGAACCTGGAAGGCAAAATAGTGGGTTCTTGGGTTCTACCGTCGTAGTTATCCTGGAAATCAACGGTGTCCTCGTCGATATCTCTAACCATCTCCATCGCAAGCGGTGCCATCTTGCACTCGGTGTAACGAGGAGCAGCAGCTGGGTCATTTCCTGGGGATCCGAAGTTACCCTGGCCAGAAACCAATGGGTAACGCAGGTTCCAGTCCTGAACCAAGCGCACCAGGGTGTCGTAAATAGCGGTGTCACCGTGCGGGTGAAACTGGCCCATTACGTCACCGACAACACGGGAACACTTGGAGAACTGCTTGTCTGGGCGGTAGCCACCGTCGTACATCGCGTAAAGCACGCGGCGGTGCACTGGCTTTAGGCCATCGCGAACATCCGGGAGTGCGCGACCGACGATAACGCTCATTGCGTAGTCAAGGTAGCTACGCTGCATTTCGACCTGGAGGTCTACCTGCTCGATCTTGTCCATCTGGTTTTCAGTCATTTTTATACCTCTAGTCCTAAATGTCCAAGAAGCGAACGTCTTTGGCGTTGCGCTGAATGAAGTTACGTCTGGATTCCACATCTTCACCCATCAAGGTGCTGAACACCTCATCGGCAAGGGCTGCGTCATCGAGGGTCACCTGAAGCAAGGTTCTGGTGGCTGGGTTCATTGTGGTGTCCCAAAGCTCGTCATAGTCCATCTCACCAAGACCCTTGTAGCGCTGGATTGCGTTTTCCTTCGGGATCTTCTTACCGGCTGCAGCGCCAGCGGCTAGCTGAGCGTCACGTTCGGCGTCGGTGTAGACATATTGGTGATCGGCGTTTGACCACTTGATGCGGAACAGCGGTGGTTGCGCCATGTAGACGTAGCCGTGTTCAATCAGTGGGCGCATGTAGCGGAACAGCAGGGTCAACAGCAGCGTGCGGATGTGCTGACCGTCCACATCGGCGTCGGCCATCAAGATGCACTTGTGGTAGCGGATCTTCGAAACATCGAAGTCCTCGCCGATTCCAGTACCAAATGCGGTGATCAGGGCCTGAACCTCGGTGTTGGCTAGTGCTTTATCGAGTCTTGCCTTCTCGACATTTAGGATCTTTCCGCGAAGCGGAAGGATTGCCTGGGTCTCTGGGTCACGACCGCGAACCGCGGAACCACCTGCCGAGTCACCCTCCACGATGTAGATCTCGGAGAGCTCTGGGCTGCGGGAAGAGCAGTCACGAAGCTTTCCCGGCATGCCGCCAGATTCCAAAAGACCCTTGCGACGAGTCGCTTCGCGAGCTTTTCTCGCAGCCAGGCGAGCGCTCGATGCTTGGATTGCCTTACGAACAACTTCCTTGGCCTGGTTTGGGTTTCGCTCAAACCAGTCGCCGAGCTGATCGGTAACCACGCGCTGCACAAAAGCCTTGGCTTCGGTATTACCGAGCTTGGTCTTGGTCTGGCCCTCAAACTGAGGCTCGGTGAGCTTCACCGAGATAACAGCGGTAAGGCCTTCGCGGACATCGTCACCGGTTAGGTTCTCGTCTTTTTCCTTGAGCAGGCCCTTCTCGCGGCCGTACTTATTCAAAAGCGTCGTGAGTGCGGTTCGGAAACCCTCTTCGTGGGTACCACCCTCGTGGGTGTTTATGGTGTTTGCATAGGTGTGAACACCCTCGTTGTAGCCGGTGGTCCACTGCATGGCGATCTCAACCGACATGGTCTTTTCGTCGTTCTCGGTCTCGATTGAGATGACCTCATCGTGCACGACCTCGACCTTTTTCGCAGAGTTTAGGTACTCGACGTAGTCGGTTAGTCCGCGCTCGTAGCAGTAGGTGTCGTTCTGACCATCGCGCTCGTCCTTTAGGGAAATGCGAAGTCCCTTGTTTAGGAAACACATCTGCTGGAAGCGCTGGCGCAAGGTTTCGTAGTCGTAGACCACGGTCTCAAAGATTTCAGCGCTTGGTACAAACTCAATGGTGGTTCCGGTGCGGTCGGTCTTTTCGCCCTTGGCTAGTGGGGCGTCTGGGACACCGATCGAGTAGCTCTGGCGCCAAATAAAGCCCTCGCGGTGAACCTCAACAAAAAGCTTGGTTGATAGTGCGTTTACCACCGATGCACCAACACCGTGTAGACCACCGGAAACTGCGTACCCGCCGCCGCCGAATTTTCCACCGGCGTGTAGCACGGTGAGCACAACCTCAACAGCTGGCTTCTTCTCGATAGGGTGCATGTCGACCGGAATACCGCGGCCGTTGTCGCTCACCTTGATGTGGCCGTCTTTTGTGATTAAAACGTCGATGTTGTCGCAGTAGCCAGCGAGCGCTTCATCTACGGAGTTGTCAACGATTTCATAGACCAGGTGGTGCAAGCCTCTAGGACCGGTAGAACCGATATACATTCCTGGGCGTTTACGCACTGCTTCAAGTCCCTCTAGGACTTGGATGGCACCGGCATCATAATTTGGTTTTGTTTCTGACATATTCAGTTACTTCCTCTTGGGTTAGAACCTATGAACTGCGGACCCTTTGGACCGACTTAAATTCGGGTGAGCTAACCCTTAGATTCTACCCTTACACCCAGACAAAAGCTGGGATATGCGACTTACCCGTAAGTGTCGCGAGGACCCCTGCCAGGGACCGATCTGGAGCCTTTTTTCCAACTCGGTGCGGTCGGTCCAATGAACCTGATTTCACTGACTAAAACATCTGGATGCTGCTGGTTGATTTTCTCCAAAATTTGCGGTGCTAAAAGCCTTAGCTGAGTGGCCCAAGCCGTTGATCGACAGCGAACCGAAAGCACTTCGTTCTTGAGATCCTCTGGGTAAGAGGCTTCCGCACTGTCCTCACCTACCACCTTGTTCCACTCGGTGAAAAGCGTTGCCTGCGCAAGTTGGCTGGTCCAGTTGAATTCGCCAAAGAGCTGCTCGAGTGACGCGCTGGCTTTGATTGGGTCTCTACCTGAGTCAAATGGCTGAGAACCACGTTTTTGATTCTCTTCCCTGCGCTTTTGATCGCGCGACTTTATGCCGGTGGTACCAAGCAGGTACTGGCGGAAAAAGGTGTCGATAACCTCGAAATTCAACTTAGCCAACCACCTCACCTCCGACCACTTCTAATCGCTTGGCAACAAGTAGGTCTGGGACAGCTTCTTGATCCGCTGAGGTAATCAATACCTGTTCGTTGTTGATCACAAATTCGACCAGGCGCTGCCGGCGTCCAGCGTCCAATACTGCAAAGACATCATCAAGAATCAGCACCGGATCGCCTGACTGCGAGTCCAAGCGCAAAAGCTGCGCCATCGCTAGTTTCAGACCGAGTGCCAGCGACCAGGCTTCGCCTTGAGATGCGTGGTTTCTTGCCAGTAGGCCAGATTTCAATATTGTGAGCTCATCGCGGTGGGGACCGACGAGGCTGACCCCGCGCTCTAGCTCTTTTGGTCGTAGTTCTGTAAGGCGCTGGTAAAAGGCGTCTTGGATCTCCTGCTTATCCCAGCTCGATAGCGACTGGAACTCGTCTTCCTCCTCGCCACCGGCCACCGACGTCTTCAAAATCATTTCCAAGGACTCTGGCTGGCCGCTGAGCTGGTGATAGAAGTCCTGCAGGAGCGGAAAAATTTTTGAGATTAGCTCCTGACGGTGAAAGATGATCTCGGTGCCCAGGGCGACCAATTGATCGTCCCAGATGTCCAGGGTTGTTAGGTCGGGGCTGGATACTTGCCTGGCAGATTTTAGAAGTGCCGCTTTTTGCTTTAGAACCCGCTCGTAATCGGCCTTTACTCCAGCCAGACGCGGCTTGAGTTGAATCATCGATTCATCTAGGAACTTTCGGCGATCCTGGGGGTCCCGGCGCACCAGGTCAAGGTCTTCCGGGGCAAAAACCACCACTTTTGAGACGCCGACTAAATCTGAGGTTCGCTTCACCTGGTGGGAGTTAAGAAAATACCGATTTGGCTTATCCCTATTCAGTTCAGCGGCCACAGCAATCTCGCGGCCATCGTTCTTGGCCTTTAGAGACAGCTGCGAGCTTGCGCCTTCCGAGCCAATAAGGGCGGTGTAACCGGATACTCGATGTGATTCCAAGGTTGAAAGGTATACGCAGGCCTCAACAAGATTGGTTTTGCCGGCGCCGTTTTCACCGATGAGCAAATTTATCCCGGGTTCGAAACTTACCGAAAGTTGGCGATAGTTGCGAAAATTTTCAAGCTGTAACGAGGAAATCCACACGCTGGATCGCCTAAGTGCTTAGGAAACCAGGAGGTTTGGCTGCAACAGGTACTTAAAGTCGGAGTTAGCCTGCTTGGAATCAGCCGCGGAGAGCAAAACCGGCCCCGGCTTGTTCGGGTTCGATGGGTTTGTCGTAAAGCCAACCCGAACGTTCTCGTTTTCGATTCCATTTAGGGCATCGGATAGGAACTGTGGGCGCAGCGAAACGATGGTTTCTTCGCCGGTTAGTGAACAGGCCACCTGTTCACTTGCCTCTGCAACATCACTGCCGATGGACTCCAGGGTCGCTTCGGTGGCGGTGAATTTGTAGCGCAGTGGCTTTTCGCGATCTACGACTAGAGCAACACGTTTGGTGGCGTCCAGTAGGTCGTGGGTGTTCATAACTGCAAAGTTGGTGATCTCGCTTGGGAAAAGCTGCAGCACCGGTGGGTACTTGCCTTTGATGGTCGCGGTCGATACTGACTTGTTGCCAGCAGAAAAGCCGACAACTTCTTTTTCACCTTCGCCGAAGGCGATCGACAAGTCACCATCGTGGGAGAAGGTCTTGGCAATTTCCTGAAGGACCCTGGCCGGAATCAATAACTCTTTTTCAACAGCCTTGCCGTTCCAGGGCAGGTTTTTTACAGCTACGCGGAAGCGATCGGTAGCAACCATTGTCAGTTCTTTCGCGGAAGCTGTGATCATTACTGCGGTCAAAACCGGAGTGACCTCTTCCCTTGAGGCCGCAACAGCAACCTGAGAAACGGCGTGCGAGAAGTCGCTTGCGGCCACCGTTCCGGTTGCTGAAGGCATCGCAGGGATCTCTGGGTAATCAGAAGCTGACATTGAGGAAAGGGTGAACTTGCTAGAAGCGCTAGTTAGCTGAAGCCTGGACTCTTGTAGGGCAAGGGAAACTGTTTCACCTGGGAGCTTGGAAACAATTTCTGCAAGTAGGCGGCCCTGGACCAAGACCTTTCCAGGCGCGTCAACTGCTGCAGCGATGGTTACTTTTGCAGAAACCTCATAGTCAAAAATGCTAAGAACAACTTCGTTGTTGCCTGCGGTGATCATCACACCGGATAGTTGAGGCAGTTGAGGCTTTGGGGACATAAGTCTCACTACGAAAGAAATCGCCTCGCCTAGAACTTCGCGATCTGCTTGAAATTTCATGAATTAATCCTCTTTATGGAGTTTTATCTTGTCACAACTGAGCGAATAACCAAACCTGGTGATGCTTTAGTAATAAACCAAAATATTTAATATCCTTTATTCGTAATAACAACGTCTGTTGAAACTGTTGATAACTCTCAACTCCTCTGTAATTACAAGGAAACTACAACGGTGTAACTTGTTTACACAGGTGTGGATAACTCTGTGGATAACTAGCCGGTCTGTTAGTAAAAACTTCAACTCTTTGTGTTTATAGGTTTTGATTCACAGCATTTCTGCAGTTACCAACACTCAACTGGGTTAGTTATCCACAGCTAATTTGAAAACTATTTATTCTCGTCTTTAATCTTTTGGATGATTTCAGAGACCTGGTTGTAGATGTAGCGACGCTCGCGCATTTGAGCAGAGATCTTCTTGGTGGCATACATAACCGTCGTGTGGTCGCGGTTTCCAAAGTGAGCCCCAATTTTTGGCAGCGACATGTCTGTGAGCTCGCGGCAGATGTGCATGGCGATCTGTCTTGCCAGCGCCACTGCCTGCTGTCTGCCGGAACCCGTGATGTCATCTGGCGAAATCTTGTAGTAGTTGGCGGTTGCGGTAATGATAGATAGGGCCGAGATGTTGGTGCCGTCAGCGACCGCATAGCTGTCTTTTAGAACTAGCTGAACCAGATCCATGTCAATTGCCTGGCGGTTTAGGTTGGCGAAGGCGGTAACGCGAATCAGGGTTCCCTCTAGCTCTCGAATGTTGGAGGAGATTCGGGCGGCCATGTATTCAACGACGTTGTCTGGAATCGAAATCCGCTCCAGGGCAGCCTTCTTACGCAAAATTGCAACACGAGTTTCGAACTCCGGTGCCTGAATATCTGTGGTTAGTCCCCACTCGAAGCGCGAAAGCATGCGCTCCTCGAACCCAGCCAACTGCTTAGGTCTTAGATCCGAGGTAATAACCACCTGCTTGTTGTGGTCGTGAAGGGTGTTAAAGGTGTGGAAGAAGGCTTCCTGGGTTTGGTCTTTGCCGGAAAGGAACTGGATGTCATCGACCAGAAGAATGTCTACATCGCGGTATTGAGCCTGAAACTCAGAGGTTTTGTTGTTTTGGATGGCATTGATGAAGTCGTTGGTGAATTCTTCGCTCGACACATAGCGAACCTTGGTCCTTGGCTTTAGGTGAATGGCGTAGTGACCAATCGCGTGCAGCAGGTGAGTCTTACCCAGCCCACTCGAGCCGTAGATAAACAGCGGGTTATAGGCCTCCGCCGGGGCCTCTGCAACCGCGAAAGCGGCCGCGTGAGCAAACCGGTTCGACCCACCGGTAACAAAGTTCTCGAAGTTGTACTTAGGGTTCAGCCTTGATTCATTGGTGCTTACCAGTGGAACGTAAGTTTGCTCACGCTGAATTGGTGTTGGCTCAGGCTCGACCATGATTTCCGGGCGAATTGAGCTCTGAAGATCTTGATTGGTGATGACCACAAAGGATGAAGGTCCGCCAAATTCCGCCATTTCTTGCATCGCTTCGAGCAGCTGATCCTTCAGCCGCTGCTGAAGCATGGCTCGGGTGATTTCGTTGGGAACCTCTATGTAAAGGGTGTCCTCTAGAACGCCCTTTGGAACAGCAAGTTCCAGATGGCCTTTGAGGTGCGGGGTAACTCGCTCGTCGTTGGCGACCTTATTGACCAACGACTGCCACATTGTGGCCAGCTGCTCGTCCGCCATGTCAAGCTCCTAATGAAAGTTATCCACAGATTTTTGCACAAACCAAATGGCCTGTGGAAAAGTCTTTGATTTCTGTGGAAAACTCATTGAATGTTCCCAGATTTGTAATGTGCAACATTCAAGCGGTATTTCTCGCCCAAAATCAAATCCAATCGGCGTGTCGCTCGCTGATATTTCTAACAACCATGGTATCCAGAATCAAAATCCTCAAACACTTTCGTTGACTCTTGACTAAGCCCGGAGCTATGCCGTAAAGTACTGAGGTTATCTTGGGCAATTGGCCCAACAGTTCCAGGGAGATTTCAAGTGAGCAAGCGTACCTTTCAGCCGAACAACCGTCGTCGTGCAAAGACCCACGGTTTCCGTCTACGCATGCGTACTCGCGCTGGACGCGCCATTCTTGCAGCCCGTCGCCGCAAGGGCCGCGTCGAGCTGAGCGCATAAGGATCTACTCTGCTAGCGCGGAGTAGTCGCCTCAGGTCAGGCGATGAGATTCGCGATGTCGTCAAACGAGGACAGCGTCACTCTTCTAACTTTTTCACCCTTCACTTTTTGCCAGCCGAAACTTCGCGATTTGCTGTAATCACCGGTCGCGTAGTCGGCGGAGCCGTTCAGCGAAACAAAATCAAAAGACGCATTACTTCAGCCATTAGGGCCGAGCTTGCCGGTCTAGAACAGCCAATTGACGCGGTTTTCCGCATGCGAGCCTCTGCTCTTGATTGTGATTATGTCGTGTTGGCTCAGGCGGTCCAGGCAGCTTTTGCAAAGGTGAAGTCTTGAAAGTGCTGTGGTTTGCGTTCCTCTTGCCGCGGAATCTGATCATTGGTTTAATCTTGATTTGGCGCAAAATCATCTCCCCCTTATACGGTGATGTTTGTCGCTACCACCCAAGCTGCTCAACCTATGGTTTGGCCTCCTTGCAGCAGCACGGTGTGCTGCGTGGATCTGGGCTTACGTTCTGGAGGATTGTGCGCTGCAACCCATGGTCTGCCGGTGGTATTGATGATGTCAAATCTGGACCGAGCTGGATAGCCATTGGCAAGCTAGGATTTGTAAGTTCCAACTCCCACAATAAGAAGAGGTAATAGTGGATCTACTGTGGCCGATTAAGTGGCTCGTCGAGCTAGTGCTCGTTAGTTTCCACACCCTATTTACTGCAATGGGTTTGCAGTCCACATCTGGCACCTCGTGGGTGTTGGCCGTAGTCGGCCTAGTTCTTGTTGTTAGAGCAGCTTTGATCCCTGTCTTTGTGAAGCAAATCAAGAGCCAGCGCAACATGATGTTGGTTCAGCCAGAGCTGAAGAAGCTCCAGGACAAGTACAAGGGCAAGACCGATCGCGATTCTCGTGAGCGCATGGCTCGTGAGCAGATGGACCTTTATAAGCGCACCGGATCGAACCCGCTTTCCTCCTGCCTGCCGCTATTGCTGCAGATGCCAATCTTCACCGGATTGTTCTTCGTTCTAAACGATGCCGGAAACAACAAGCCAGGTGTTGGCCTGCTAACTCAGGAAATGGCAATTTCGTTCTCCCAGGCCGAGATATTCGGCGCCAAGCTTTCTGACACCTTCTTCGGTTCGGATCTAATCAACGTCAAGATCATCGCCGGAATCATGATTGTTGCGATGACCGCTTCTCAGTTCATCACCCAGAAGCAGATCATGACCAAGAACCAGAACCCTGACGTGCAGAACAGCCAGTTCATGCAGACCCAGAAGATCTTGCTTTATGTATTACCTTTCGTGTTCCTAATCTCGGGTGTGAGCTTCCCACTCGGAGTTATGACCTACTGGTTGGTTTCAAACTTCTGGACCATGGGACAACAGTTCCTGGTCATTCGCAACATGCCTACTCCTGGATCTATTGCCCACAAGGAGCGCGAGGCACGCCTAGTAAAAAAGGGCAAAATCAAACTTGAGGAATCCACTCCTGAGGCGGAAGTTGAGCAGCCAACGCAGCGTCAACAGCCGGTTGGCAAAAATCGTGCAAAGAAGAAGAAGAAATAATGAGCAGAGAACAAGAGCTGGAGCAGGAAGGCGAAATCGCCGCTGACTTCATCGAAGAATTTCTAGACACCGCAGATCTTGACGGTGACCTTGAGATCGAATTCCGCCAGGACCGCGTCTACATCTCGGTCACCAGCGAGGGTGAGTCAAACCTAGGCAAGATCTCCGAACCAACCACCGTTGAGGCACTTCAGGAGATCACCCGCCTAGTAGTTCAGGCCAAGACCGGCTCAATGAGCCGCTTGATCCTAGACATTGGCGGATCCCGTGCGGTAAAGACCAAGCAGCTAGAGACTCTGGTTGAGCGCACCATCGCGAAGCTAGAAGAGTCCGACAAGCCACAACACCTAAAGCCAATGAGCTCTTACGACCGCAAGCTGGTCCACGACATGGTCAGCGAAGCTGGCTACGTTTCAGAGTCTGAGGGCCAGGGCAAGGATCGCCACATCGTCGTATCCAAGCCTTAATGTTTCACGTGAAACATCGGAGGATTTAGATGTCAGACGAACTCGACATTGAGCAGGAACCGGCTGCAGCTGCAGGTATCTTCGGCTCTGGCATTGATCTGGCAAGGGCTTATACCCAGCGTTTGGCTGCAGACTCCGAGACCTTTGGGCTTTTGGGACCGAGGGAACTTCCAAAAATCTGGTCACGTCACGTAATTAATAGCGCTTTGCTGTCCGAGTTGGTTCCGGACGGTTCCTTGGTTGCGGATGTGGGCTCCGGAGCTGGACTCCCGGGCATTCCGATGGCTATTGCCCAACCGAAAGCCCATTTCACACTTATAGAGCCCATGGAGCGAAGGGCAAACTGGCTTTTGTCCGTGGTGAATGACCTTGGCATCAAGAATGTTGACGTCATTCGCGCCCGTGCTGAGGAAGTATCTAGAACTGACTTCGACATCGTCACCGCTCGCGCGGTCGCAGCTTTGGACAAGCTCCTGAAGCTTCTTACTCCGCTCACCAGGGGGTCAAAGCTAAAAACAGTCCTTGCCCTCAAGGGATCCAGAGCGCCGGCAGAGATTGCCGAAGCAAAACCGAGACTACAAAGACTTGGCTTTGGAGAGCCAGAGATTATGACCCTCGGCTTGGGGAAAGCTCCTGAGACCGCGACTGTGGTTCGCATTATTCTGCAATGATTGGAGTCAAATGCTAAATCATCCTGCAGAGGCCACTGCCGAAACTCAAGCGACTGTTCGCGAGGGTTTGGGTTACCCAAACGACCGCAAGGAAACCTCTGCGGAACCAACCGGTTGGCAAGGTTTGGACACTGCAAACATTGAACATGTTTCACGTGAAACATCAGAAGATCATTGAGCATGGAAAACATCCAAAACACCCCGTTATTGCGGGAGATGACGCAGAATAACGAGCGTGCTCGTCGTGTTGCGGAAGTGACTCTGACCCCACCTTCAAAGACCAGAATCATCACTATCTCTAACCAAAAAGGTGGTGTTGGAAAAACCACATCGGCCGTAAACCTTGCGGCTTCGCTGGCTCGCAAAGGCCTGGGAGTTTTGGTGGTTGATCTTGACCCACAGGGCAACGCATCAACAGCTCTCGGCGTAGAGCACCACAACTCAGTCACCGGTAGCTATGAGGTGTTGGTCCAGGGTGTTCCGATGATCGATGCCGTAAAGCAAAGCCCAGAGCACCACAACCTCTTCTGCCTACCCGCAACCATCAACCTTGCCGGAGCTGAAATCGACATGGTTTCGGTCCCGAATCGTGAGCGCATCCTTTTGGATAGCCTGAACCAGTTTCTTGCGGACTTTGAACACCCGATTCACTTTGTCTTCATCGACTCCCCTCCATCGCTGGGTCTTTTGACGGTAAATGCCTTAGTTGCCGCAGGAGAGGTGTTGGTTCCTATCCAGTGCGAGTACTACGCGCTTGAGGGCGTAACTCAGTTGATGGCAAACATTGAACGTATTCGGGCAAATCTGAACCCAGACCTAATCGTTGGCGGGATCTTGTTGACCATGTTTGACAACCGAACCAACCTTTCCACCGATGTTGCCGCGGAAGTTCGCAAGTATTTCCCTAAGCAGACCCTGAATGCGACTATTCCACGCTCTGTGAGGCTCTCTGAGGCTCCAAGCTTCGGTCAGACGGCAATCAGTTATGACCCTAAGAATTCGGGCTCCCTGGCCTATCAGGAAGCTGCAATCGAACTAGCTCAGCGAGGAGTAGTCAAATGAGTGAAGAAAAGCGCCCAGAACGCAAAGGTGGACTAGGTAGAGGCATCGGCTCGCTGATTCCAGGTGGTGATCGAGATGCGGTTGACGTGTTCTTCACCAACACATCTGCCATTCCGCTAATCGAGGTGCCAGGTGCTCGGTTTATGGAACTCGACCCAAACGAGATCGTTCCGAACCCACAGCAGCCCAGGTCGGTCTTTGAGGCCGAGGCATTTGCAGAGCTTGTGCACTCGATCAAGGAATTCGGCGTGCTACAGCCAATCGTGGTTCGCTCAAAGGGCTCCGGCTACGAGTTGATTATGGGTGAGCGTCGTCTCAGGGCTTCGAAGGAAGCCGGACTGACGAAGATCCCGGCCATCGTTCGCGAAACCGCTGATGAGAACATGCTCAGGGACGCACTTTTGGAGAACCTGCACCGCGCCAACCTCAACCCGCTGGAAGAAGCTTCCGCCTACAAGCAGCTGCTTGAAGACTTTGGTTCGACCCAGGATCAGTTGGCCGACAAGCTTGGTCGCTCAAGACCTCAAATCACCAACACCCTGCGTCTACTGAAGCTGCCTCTGACCGTTCAGTCAAAGGTCGCCGCCGGAGTACTTTCGGCCGGTCACGCGAGAGCTCTTTTGGGAGCGCCTGATGATTTGACCATGACGGCATTTGCAGAGAAAACAGTTCGTGAAGGCCTCTCGGTTCGAAGCCTCGAGGAGCTAGTTTCAAATGTCAAAGTAAAGCCAACTCGAGGCAAGATCATCCCCGGCGGCAAGTCCGACATGCTCAAAGAAATGGCCGAGGAAATGGGCAACGCTTTGGACACCGTTGTAAAGATTCAGCTTGGTCGCAAGAAGGGCAAGCTAATAATCGAGTTCGGAAACATAGCGGACCTGAGAAGAATCTCAGATCGAATTCAAGGCAAGAACTAAGGCCTCAGGCCTAGTGCTTCGCCTGGAGAGTGACGAGTCGGTCTAGCTGAGGATTCACGACGTTGGAAAGACGTTGGATTCCGACCTTTACATTCTCAGCCGTTGGGTGACTGAAGCAAATTCGGATGTTGTTGGCACCACGCCCGTCGCCGTAGAAGGCGGTTCCGGGGGTATAGGCAACCAGCTCGTCTACCGCCAATGGCAGCATTTCCTTGCTGTTTAGACCCTCAGGGAGGGTCAGCCACAGGAAGAAACCGCCCTGAGGGCGAGTTGTCTGCACTCTTGGCAAATACTGGGCCAGTGCCTCGAGGGCGGCATCGCGTTTGCTCGCGTAGAGCTTGCGGTAGGTGTCGATTTGGCCCTGCCAGTCGGACAGTGAGAGGTACTCGCTAACCATCATCTGAGCGAAGGTGGCAGGCGAAAGAATTGCGGACTCATTGGCCAAAATCAATTTTTCGCGAATCGCAGGCGGTGCAAGGACATAACCGACCCTGAGTCCAGGAGAGAGGATTTTTGAGAAGCTGCCCAGGTAGACCACTCCCTCAGAGTCCATCGCGCGCAAGGCTTCTGGCGGCTTCTGGTCAAAGTAGAGCAATCCGTAGGGGTTGTCCTCAACAATCAAGATCCCACGCTCGCGGCAAACCTGCAATACCTGGGCACGACGCTCAGCGGTAAGGGTGACGCCAGATGGGTTGGCAAAGTTTGGAACTAAATACAAAAGCTTGACCTTGCGGCCCTGTTCGATCAGGCGGTCAGCCGCCTCGGCAAGGGCTACCGGGGATATTCCGTCGTCGTCGGTGAAGACGTGCTCGATATGAGCCTCTTTGTGGCGAAAAATACCCACGGCACCCACGTAGCTTGGTGCTTCTACCAACACGGCGTCTCCCTGGTCGAGGAAGAGATCCGCCAACAGTTCAAGCGCGTGCTGGCTACCGGTGGTAATCATCAGATTCTCAACCGAGCCTTGAATGCCCTCAAGGGCCATGATTTCTTGGATTTGCTCGCGCAGCCTCAGGTCACCCTGGCCGCCGCCATACTGCAGGGCGTAGTTGCGGCGATTGGACATCAGGGATCGGAAAGCCTGCTCAATAAGTTCGCCATCTAGGGCAGATACATCCGGCATGCCACCTGCAAGGGAGACAACTTCAGGCCTTGAGACCACAGCAAAGAGGGCTCTTACCTCAGAAACGGAGAGGTTTGCCGCGCGCGCCGCATACGCATGCTTCCAGGTGTCAAAGTTAGAGACAGTTCCTGCGCGCGTATTGGACAATTAGGGCTCCCGGGGATTTAGGGAATAGCTTACTTCTATAAGCCCTTCAGGGCCAAAAGGTTGGCGATTATCCTAAGTACTCGCTGAGCTCAGAGACTAGAGCTGCCTTTGGTCTGGCACCAACCAACTGCTTCACCATCTCACCCTTGTGGAAAACGCCAAGTAGCGGAATACCGGTCACTTTGTAGTCCATCGCCAGCTGGCCCTCGTTATCGACGTTGACCTTCACGATCTTGATCTTGTCGTGATACTCGGTGGCCATTTCCTCCAGAATCGGACCGATCATGCGGCATGGACCGCACCACTCCGCCCAAAAGTCAACAATTACCGGAAGCTCGGACTGCAGTACGTCCTGCTCAAAGCTTGCAACGGTTGCATCGATTGGTTTCACGTGAAACTCCTTAGTGATTAGCTAGGTAGTGCTCGGCATCCAGTGCCGCTACACAACCCGA
Organism: Microbacteriaceae bacterium; assembly: GCA_027487865.1. Classification (GTDB taxonomy): domain Bacteria; phylum Actinomycetota; class Actinomycetes; order Actinomycetales; family Microbacteriaceae; genus Aquiluna. The sequence goes on along the minus strand of JAIYCT010000003.1, from coordinate 70,057 downwards.
ACCAGCTGCCGTAATGGCCTGGCGATAGGTCGGGTCAATAACATCTCCGGCTGCAAAGACTCCCGGCAGGGTGGTCTTGGAGCTGCGGCCATCAACTCGAATGAAACGGTCTTCAGTTAGCTCTACCTGGTTCTCAACCAAAGAAACCCTCGGGTCATTTCCAATTGCGATAAACAGGCCATCCAGAGCCATTTCGGTGCGCTCGCCATTTCGAGTGTCCTCGAGCACAACGGCTTCCAATTTGCCATCGCCCTTTAGCTCAACAACGCCTGAGTTCCAGATGAACTCGATCTTTGGGTTGTCAAAAGAGCGCTGCTGCATGATCTTGGAGGCCTTTAGGGTGTCTCTGCGGTGGATTATGTAAACCTTTGAGGCGAACTTAGTCAGGAAGTTTGCTTCCTCCATGGCCGAGTCGCCACCACCAACAACAGCGATGGTTTTCTCGCGGAAGAAGAAGCCGTCGCAAGTCGCACACCATGACACTCCGTGGCCAGAAAGTGCCTTCTCGTTTGGAAGGCCAAGTTCGCGGTAGGCGGCACCGGTGGAGATGATGACAGTCTTTGCCTCATAGGTCTGGCCCATGCCGGTCTTTACGATCTTGATGTCGCCCTTTAGGTCAACCTCGATGACATCGTCAAACAAAATTTCAGCACCAAAGCGCTCGGCCTGGGCCTGGAAGTTCGCCATTAGGTCAGGACCCATCAGCCCCTCAGGGAATCCCGGGTAGTTCTCGACCTCGGTGGTCTTCATCAGTTCGCCACCTGGCTCAACGCTAGATGCAATTACCAGCGGGTTTAGCTGCGCTCTGGCCGCATAGATGGCCGCCGTGTAGCCGGCAGGGCCGGATCCGATGATGATTACTTCGCGCATTATTTTCTCTATTTCCTCTTAGATAGATAACTATCTATCTTTATCAATCTACCCGCTTTTTGAGCGAATTAACCTCTACTAAACCTAACTTTCAACTGCTTTTGTAGCTCGCGTAATTCCGGAACCCGGAAAATCCATAGCGTTGCTAGGAAGCAAACCACCATCGCACCACCCACCAAAGCGCTGGTTATCACAGCTGTGAACACACTTTTCAGCGTGAAACTTCCCGCTGTAATGCCACCAAGCCAGGACATCAAACCGTAGCCCACCGCGACCGCGGGAATAGCTGCCAAAACAAAACCAGCGAGTGATCTAACGAAGGATGCCTCACCCATGCCGCCGATTCGCTTGCGAAGCATGAGGTAGCCAACCAGGCCCTGCACCAAGATTGAGCAGGCGGTAAGGATGGAAATCGATACCACCAACCACTGCTTTTCAACCAGGGCACCCAGGGTTAGCGATCCGGTGATGTGAATCGCAATTTGAATCGTGGTGAAGATAAAAGGCGACTTGGTGTCCTCCAGCGCGAAGAATGCGCGCTGAATCATGTAAACCACGCTAAATGGCACCAAACCAACCATCAGCGCGACGATTACGTTGCCAAGGGCCAGGGTGGCCGGGTATTCACCAACAAAGACGCGGGCAATCGAGTAGGCGAGCATCATCAGCGTTGCGGTCGAAATAACGCTGACCAGCGCAATAACGCGCAAACCAGTGGTCAAATCCTTTACGAACTCGTCCAATTTGTCATTCGCTGCGTGCTGAGACATTCGGGTGAAGTAGGCGGTGGCAATAGAAACAGTCACCACCGAGTGCGGGAGCATAAAGATCAACCAGGCAATCGCGGCAGCCGCAACCGAAGCCACCGCTAGGCCTTCATTTCGACCGGCGACAGCGGTCGAGGCCACCGCGGTCTGCACCAAACCACCAATTTGGGTAACCAAGACCATGGCAAGTGACCATGAGGCGGCCTTTAGTGCGGGACGCAGTCCAAAACCTCGGAATTTGAAGTTCAGGTTTAGCGAGAGCCCGATCTTCTTCCAGCTTGCAAACAGAATCAATGCCTGAGAGGCCACGCCCAATGTCGCACTTCCAGCCAGCAGCGAGATTTGATCGGCTCCCCACAGACTTACCGCCCGCTCTCCACTCGGGTCAGAGCCAAAGATCAGGATGAAACAGACCAGTCCTGCGATTGAGACCACGTTGTTGAGCACCGGTGCCCACATAAATGGCCCGAACTCACTCCTGGAATTCAGCACCTCACCCAAGATCGAGTAAAGGCCGTAGAAGAACAGCTGCGGCAAACACCAGTAGGCAAAAGCCGTGGCGAGCGCTAGCTGATCCTTGTCCCAACCAGAGGTGTAGAGCTGCACCAACAGTGGAGCAGCCATGGTGAAGAGCACCGTGACGATGAAGAAAACCGTAATTGCCAGGGTCACAAAGCGATCTACATAGCCCTTACCGCCATCGGCCTGGCTGCGAGCTCTAACCAACTGCGGGACTAAAACCGCATTCAAGACACCGCCAACGATGATGGCGTAAACGTTGTTGGGAAGCTGGTTGGCGACTCCAAAGGCGTCGGCAGCATCGGTGGTAACACCAATTGCAGCCGCAATCAAAACCGCTCTGACAAAACCTAGGATTCTCGACACGATGGTGCCGGAGGCCATGATTACCGAACTTCTAGCGACCGATTGCTCAGCCATTACGTCTCCGGCGCAGTTTCCTCACGGTTCGATAGCTACCGATCAGAATCAGGGCAAACATCGCAAACGCAAAGCTCACCAGCAAAAACAGCTCGATGTCGTAGTTCACGTTTACTTGAACTAGTTCGCGCTTACCAACCTCAACCCCGTTTTGCTCAAGCCAAATCTCAAGCTCCACCGGACCATTGGCAACGGCACGAACGTCAACCTCGGCCTGCTGGCTACTGCCGGCAGGAATCGTGATTTCACTCCCCTTCAAAACCTCAAGTCGGAAAGAGGAGGACTTGCCGTGAACGATTACGGTTGCAGACTCGGAACCGTCGTTTTGAATCGTGATTGGAATTCGGCCGTCACGCGCAACAAGGTTGACCTGGCTGCCGGGAACAATAAAGACATCGCTGGCTTGTGCCAGAGGCCCAAAGACCATGGCGATGGCCACAAGCAACAGTGTCAGTGTCCGCTTCAATTTAGGATCTCCAAGGCTCGCTGGGCTATCTTGCGCTCATTATCGTGGGCTAAAACCTCATCAAGTCTGCCAACTTCAAACCATTGCACATCCATAACCTCGCCGGTTGGGTCATTGAAGGCGTTTAGCTCGCCACCGATTTGCTGCAGCAGGTAGTGGTGAACGGTCTTTTTGATGTGCTTTGGTCCGATTTTAAAGCTGTAGCTGATCTCGCCAATCTTCTCGAGAACCTTAGATTCGATCCCAGTCTCTTCGCGAATCTCGCGTACCGCGGTCTGCAGGTAGTTTTCGCCGAGTTCAACGTGGCCTTTTGGGATCACCCAGTCGAGGCCACCACCGCGATTGCGGTGCGAAATCAGGGCAATCAAGCTCGGGTTCGATTCCGAAATCACCAAGCCGCCAGCGGACACCTCAGAAACGGTGAAAGGCCGGATGATTTTCATGCCCCAACTCTACTTGCAGGCTATGGCAAGCTAGTTGCGATGCAACCCGTTGCCGAGGCGCTAAAAAACCTCCAGCAGAACACCCAAAATCCACTGCTGGATCGAGTTGGTGCACTGTTTGAGGCTGCCGGCTTTGAATTGGCGCTGGTTGGTGGGCCGGTTAGGGACGCCATTTTGGGCAGGATTGCCCCGGATCTGGACTTCACCACAAGTGCCAACCCCGACCAGATTCTCAAGCTGATAAAGCCAATTGCATCGGCGACCTGGGACATTGGCCGCGAGTTTGGCACCATTGCCGCCCAAATCGATGGCGAACAGGTTGAAATCACGACCTATCGAGCGGATTCCTACGACCCTGAATCCCGTAAACCAACCGTGGCATTTGGCGACAACCTCGAAGACGACCTGATTCGTCGAGACTTCACGGTCAATGCGATGGCGCTAAGGCTTCCCTCCAGAACTTTTGTAGATCCCCATCAGGGCCTCAAAGACCTGCTTGGAGCTACTTTGCGCACCCCCTCAAAGCCCGAGATCTCCTTCTCAGACGACCCATTGCGAATGATGCGTGCTGCTCGCTTCACCTCCCAGCTCGGGTTTGAGATTGAGCCCGAAACCTTTGAGGCAATGGTTCAAATGAGTGAGCGCATGGAGATCATTTCCGCCGAGCGAGTCAGGGACGAACTAACCAAGCTGTTGCTTTCCGAAAACCCAAGACCGGGGCTTGAGGCCCTAGTTGATAGCGGAATCGCTGGTTATGTTTTGCCGGAACTACCTGCATTGCGCTTGGAATTGGATGAGCACCACCACCACAAAGACGTCTACCAGCACACCCTGACCGTGGTGCAGCAGGCAATCGACTACGAGAAGGACTACGGCCTAAACAAGGACCTGGTTCTTCGTTTGGCAGCGCTACTGCACGATATCGGAAAGCCCGCGACCAGAAAGCTCGAAACCGGAGGAGCGGTTTCCTTCCACCACCACGATGTGGTGGGTGGAAAGCTTGCGAAGAAGCGTTTGACCGCGCTGCGCTTTGACAATGACACCATCAAGGCAGTTTCGAAGCTGGTCGAATTGCACCTGAGATTCTTTGGTTATTCCGACCAGCAGTGGAGCGATAGCGCAGTTCGTCGCTACGTGAGGGATTCCGAACAGCAGCTACTTAGGCTGCACGCACTTACCCGTGCGGATGTCACAACCAGAAACCAGCGCAAGGCCGATCGGCTGTCTCACGCCTACGACGATCTTGAGCAGCGAATTGCGGTTTTGGCCGAACAGGAAGAGCTTGACTCAATGCGCCCTGAGCTTGACGGCGCACAAATCATGGAGATTTTAAACATCAAGCCCGGCCGCGAAGTCGGCGAGGCCTACTCATTCCTTTTGGAAATCCGCCTAGACGAGGGCGAAATCGGCCAGGAAGAAGCCAAAAAACGCTTGCTTACCTGGTGGCAACAAAGGTAGGCTTCTCAGGTTGCTCTAAGCAACGAACATGCAAATACCCTCCTGCCATGGAAAGACCATGGCCGCTCTAGACCGAAGGAGGTGGGTGAACTATGCATAACTACGAGGTGATGGTCATTTTGGACCCTCAGCTTGACGACCGCACAGTAACCGCAACTATCGACAAATTCCTATTGGCAATCACCAGCAATGGTGGCACCGTGGACAAGGTTGATATTTGGGGACGTCGTCGAATGACATACCAAATTCAGAAGCACTCAGAGGGCATTTACGTTGTTGTCAACGTAACCTCGAGCCCAGCAGCAGTCAGCGAATTTGACCGCTTGCTAAGAATTTCTGAGTCAGTGCTTCGCACCAAGGTGCTTCGCCTAGAAGATGCGATTTTCAGCATCAACCCAATTGAGTTCGTGCCGGAGGACAAGCCAGCTCGTGCTCCACGTGGCGGTCGCCCAGGCGGCAAGCGCCCATCGGGTCCTAGGAGCAACTAATGGCGGGCGAGGTTAGCGTTACCATCGTTGGCAATCTTGCCGATGACCCGGAACTTCGCTACACCCAGGGCGGCGTGGCAGTTGTATCTGTCCGCGTTGGCTCAACTCCCCGCACCCTAAACCGCTCAACCAACGAATGGGTTGACGGCGAAACCGTATGGGTTCGTTGCACCGCTTGGCGTGAGGCAGCAGAAAACATCGCACAGTCCATCACCAAGGGAACTCGTGTAGTTGTTACCGGTCGCCTAAAGGCACCTTCTGCTTACCAGACCGCTCAGGGAGAGGCTCGTGCATCGCTCGAGCTAGAGATCGATGAAATCGGTCCATCTCTGCGCTATGCAACCGCATCCATCACTCGCCGCGCTCGCGAAGGTGGCGCTCCAGCAGTCGAGTCCCCATGGGGCGAGACCAAGGCCCCAGCATCTGGCGCCGACGCTTGGGCCAACCCAGCAGACCCAGCAGTTGACGAAGCACCGTTCTAAAGAATTCCAAGGAGAAGAAAATGGCAGGAAAAGGAGCTGACCGCCGCAAGGCTCGCATGAACTCTAAGTTTGCGAAACTTGCCCCGGCCAAGACCATCAAAATCGAGGTTATCGACTACAAAGACGTCGCTACCCTTCGTAAGTTCGTATCCGACCGCGGCAAGATCCGTGCTCGTCGTATCACCGGTGCAACGGTGCAGGACCAGCGCAAGATCGCAACCGCGATTAAGAATGCACGCGAGATGGCACTATTGCCATACTCCGGTGCTGGGCGCTAAGGAGAATCCCCATGTCGAAGCTAATTTTGACCAATGAGGTCTCCGGACTCGGTTCCGCAGGCGATGTAGTAGACGTAAAGGCAGGTTACGCACGTAACTTCCTAATTCCAAACGGCCTAGCAGTTGTTTGGACCAAGGGCGGAGAGAAGCAGATCACTCAGATCCGCGCTGCTCGCCAGGCTCGCGAGTTTGCTTCTGTTGAAGAGGCAAAGGCCATCAAGACCAAGCTCGAGGAGAAGGCAATCCGCATCAGCGTCAAGGCTGGCGCGAATGGTCGCATCTTCGGTGCGGTCAAGACCCAAGATGTTGTAGACGCAGTTGTTGCACTGGGCATTGGTGCCATCGACAAGCGCAAGGTAGAAATCTCCTCGAAGATTTCCACCGTGGGCGAGTACGAGGCCACTGTTCGCGTAACTAGCGACCTAGTTGCGAACGTGAAGCTTCAGGTGGTTGCTGCTAAGTAACCAAAAGATTAACAAAACGGCCCGGTAACCCCGGGCCGTTTCCATTTTTTACAGAGAAAAACACATAGTTATCCACAACCTTTAGGTTGAGGTTTAGAGTTTTCCACTTTAAATTGTGCACAGGTTCAACCCTTATAAAAAGAGGGATTTGGGAAAGTTATCCACAGTTATCCACAGGCAAGACGGAGTTTTCCACAGTATTCTTCGGCGTGTTTCCACAGAGTTATCCACAGTTATCCACAGCCTGGTTTGAATCTTAACTGTCGGTACCCCAAGCTATACAAGGCTTAGCTAAATCTGGAGGTTTTTATGTCGATGTTGGCACCGGTCCCGTCGGCCGATCCAAGGGTCGTTCCGCACAACCTAGATGCTGAGCAATCCACTCTCGGTGGCATGTTGCTGAGCCAAGAAGCGGTAGCCGAGGTCTTTGAGGCGGTTTCAGGCGTCGATTTCTATGCCCCAAAGCACGAACTAATCTTCAACGCTGTTTTGAACCTGTTTGGGCGCGGCGAACCAACCGACGTAATCGCCGTGACGGACGAGCTGAATAAGCAGGGAAATCTGGTCAAGGCTGGTGGTGCGGACTACCTGCACTCGCTGACCGGCTACGTTCCGACCGCTGCTAATGCCGGCTACTACGCCAAAATTGTTGCCGACAAAGCAATCCTTCGCCGCCTAATTGAGGCCGGCACTCGCATTGCTCAGGCGGGCTACGAGAGCCAAGGTGAAGTTGAGGACTTGGTAAACCAGGCCCAGGCTGAGATCTACAAGGTTTCCAGTCAGTCTTCAAGAGAGGATTACGTTCCACTGAGTGACTCTCTCGAGGCTGCTATTCAGGAAATCGAGGGTGCCCAAAAGCGTGGCGGTGAACTAACCGGTGTTCCAACTGGATTTACCGACCTAGACGCCTACACCCATGGTCTGCACGCGGGACAGTTGATCATTGTCGCTGCCCGTCCTGCGGTTGGAAAGTCGACCTTTGCGCTTGACCTTGCCAGAAACGCGGCCGTAAAGCACAACCAAGCCACAATTTTCTTCTCTCTGGAAATGGGACGTTCTGATATCGCTATGCGTTTGATGAGCGCCGAATCCTCCATCTATCTGCAGTCGATGCGTAAGGGAACGGTTACCGACGCCGATTGGACCCGCTTGGCAGCGGTCCGAGGACGAATCAACGACGCCCCGCTGTTTATCGATGACAGCCCAAACATGTCGCTGGTCGAAATTCGAGCCAAGTGCCGCCGCCTGGCCCAACAGGTTGACCTAAAACTTGTGGTGATTGACTACATCCAGCTGATGTCCAGCGGTAAAAAGGTTGAGTCTCGTCAGCAGGAGGTCTCGGAGTTCTCCAGAGCTCTCAAGCTTTTGGCCAAGGAGCTCGGTTTGCCGGTAGTTGCGCTAAGCCAGCTGAACCGTCAGGCAGAGCAGGCAAAAGATAAAAAGCCTGAACTTTCCCACCTTCGTGAGTCTGGATCTTTGGAGCAGGATGCCGACGTCGTAGTGCTTTTGCACCGCGAGGGCATCTACGAAAAGGATCACCCGCGAGCAGGAGAAGCCGACCTCATCTTGGCTAAGCAGCGAAACGGACCTACCGGAACCGTTGTGGTTGCATTCCACGGCCAGTACTCCCGCTTTGTAAATATGCCAAGCTAGGCCTGTGCAAATCCAACCAGCTATAAAAGCAGCCGTAAGCTTCGGCGCTGGAGTCTTCATCACCTTCAGCCAGTCACACTCTCCTGAGGTGGGGCTTTACACCCTTGCCGCCTACGGCCTGATTGTTGGGCTTAGCTCTGCGGCATTGGCTTTTGGCCGCAGGACCGAGGGTGCGCTGCAGGAACTTCCAATGGCAACCCTTGCCACCCTAATTGGAATCTTTGCTTTTCTTGCTGCCCAGTCCGGGCAGGGACTTTTAGAGGCCTTTTTGGCACTTACCGCCACCTGGGGTTTGATCTCCGGAGCCTTTGGGCTTTACCAGGCTCGAAGGTTCGGCTTTCGGGCTCTGATCGGCAGGGATCACCTCCTGAGCTCAATCTTTGCGCTTGTGCTGGGAGCCCTTTTCCTCGGCGTACCGCTTGATGCCGTGAGTGCAGTTGGCTTCTTTGGCGCATACCTTGCGCTTGATGGTGTGCACTGGGGAATTGCTGCTGCCTCACCAAAGGGCAAGTAGGCTTTACAGGTGAAGCGTTTTACAAACCTAAAAACCTATATGACCGTGTCCATCGTGGCTGGTCTATTTACCGGCATCTTGGTCTACTTCGGCACTAGGTTCGTTGAGACCGGCATTGTCTGGGGGCTAGTGACCTTCATCGTGGTAATTGTTATCGTTGCCACCCTGGATCTGAGCTTTAAGCCAGACGACCAGGACCCAAATCGCCCGAAACTTCGCTAGTTACTTCAGGTATTCGGTTAGTTCGCTAGCCAAACCGACGTAGGTATTTGGCTTTAGTGCCTTGAGGCGATCCTTGGTTTCAGACGGAATGTCTAAACCGTCAATAAAGCTCAAAAGATCCGCTTCAGAAATGCGCTTGCCTCGGGTTAGTTCCTTTAGAAGTGCGTAAGGATCAGAAATCTTTGAGAGACCTCTGGCAACATCAGCCCTGATTGCGGTCTGAATCGCCTCGCCCAAAACCTCCCAGTTGTCTAGAAGATCCGCCAGCAGCACCGACTCGTTGATTGCTAGTTCATCTAGGCCGCGGGTGAGGTTGTCGATTGCCAAAAGTGAGTGACCAAACCCAACACCAATGTTGCGCTGAGCGCTTGAGTCGGTTAGATCGCGCTGCAATCTTGAGGTTACGAGGGTGTGAGCCAGCGAATCCAAGATCGCGTTGGCCAGCTCCAAGTTGGCTTCGGCGTTCTCGAAGCGTATCGGGTTCACCTTGTGGGGCATGGTCGAGGACCCGGTAGCACCTGCGACTGGGATCTGCTTGAAGTAGTTCAGCGAGATGTAGGTCCAGATGTCGGTGGCCAGGTTGTGCAAAATGCGGTTGAAGTGGCTCACTGCCGAGTAAAGCTCTGCCTGCCAGTCGTGTGATTCGATCTGGGTGGTTAGTGGGTTCCAAATAAGTCCCAGGTGTTCAACAAAGGCTTTTGACTCGGCTGGCCAGTTCACAGTTGGCGCTGCTGCCACGTGAGCGGCGAAGGTGCCGGTTGCTCCGGAGAATTTGCCTAAGTATTGCTGGTCAGAGATGCGATTGAGCTGACGAGCTAGTCGGTAGACAAAGACCGCAATCTCTTTACCCATGGTGGTTGGGGTGGCTGGCTGGCCGTGGGTTCTAGACAGCATTGGGACGGTTTTGAGATCCTGGGCAATGCCCTCAAGCTTGCTAACTAGCTTGATTGCTCTTGGAAGCCAGACGTTGTTTAGCGCTTCCTTGACGGTAATTGCGTAGGAGAGATTGTTGATGTCTTCTGAGGTGCAGGCGAAGTGGACAAGTTCTGCAAGGTCTAGGCGGCCCATGCGCTCAAGCGCATCGCGAATGAAGTATTCGATGGCTTTGACATCGTGCTTGGTGGTGGCCTCAATCTTGGCAATCGCCTCAACATCGGCATCGCTAAAGTCTTGGGCGAGAGCTCTGAGTGCGGTCTTTTCGCTTGCGCTGAGTGAAGTGTTGGTGCCCAGCAAGTCCTTCTCGGCCAGCCAGATTAGCCATTCGATTTCGACTTGGATTCTGGCTTTGTTGAGCCCAGCCTCGCTGAGGTAATTGCCGAGGTCACCGACCTGGGTGCGGTAGCGGCCATCAAGCGGAGAAAGTGGTTGAACCGAAAGTTTGCTCACCAGCCCATTTTGCCCTACTTACAGGGCAAAGCGGGTATTCAAATCACTTGATCTTCAGAAGCTTGAGGACCGAGCGAGTTAGGAAGCTTGCAATCGACATCACAATCGCAGCCAGGATTGCCCAGCCTAGAGATGCAATCGACAGTCCTTCTGCGGTGAAGCCTTCGATTGAGAAGACATTGGCACCGAGCAGGGTTGAGAACCAAGCAACCATCAACAGCAGGGCTCCGTTGATCACAAATGCAATCAAACCAAAGGTCAGGATGTAGAGCGGGAAGGCCAACACCTTGATAACCGGAGCGATGATGGCGTTTACCAAGCCAAAGATTGCTCCGATGACCACAAATGAGCCGATTGTCTCCCAAAGCCCATCTCCGCCGTAGGGGGTGAGTTTGACTTGTGGGACCACCAGGGTGGCGACCCAGAGACCAACTGCATTGACAATGGTGCTAATAAGAAAGCGCAACATGAATCAATTCTCTCAGTATCGGGCTAAATTAGGTTCTGTGACCCCAGACAATTCCACTCCGATGATGCAATTGCTTGCTCCGGACGGCACCTACGGCGTGCCGGCACAGTACGCCAAGTATGGGGAAATCATTGATTCGCTGGGCGAAGACCAGCTAAAAACCTTCTATCGCGACATGGCTCGCATCCGCCGCTTTGACATCGAGGCAATTGCACTGCAGCGCCAGGGCCAGCTAGGTCTTTGGGTTCCGGCTATTGGCCAGGAGGGTGCTCAGATTGGATCCGGCTACGCGGTTGGACCAAACGACCACATTTTCCCCTCCTATCGTGAACACGGCGTAGCAATTACCCACGGTGTTGAGCTGATGTCAATCCTCAAGATGATGCGCGGTGTGAACCACGGCGGTTGGAACCCTGAGGAAACCAGGTACCACCTGTATTCGATTGTGCTTGGTGCTCAGGTACTGCACGCGGTTGGCTATGCCATGGGCGTGAAGTTTGATGGCCGAGTTGGAACCGGGGACAAAGATTCCGATCTAGCTGTGATTTCTTACTTTGGAGATGGTGCGACCGCCGAGGGTGATGTCTCAGAATCGCTACTGTTTGCGGCCGTTTACGAGGCGCCAATTGTTTTCTTTGTCCAAAACAACCAGTGGGCGATCTCATCTCCGGTTGAGCAGGTGACCAAGGTCCCGCTCTACATGCGCGGTTCCGGCTTTGGAGTCCCGGGCATGCGAGTAGATGGAAACGATGTTTTGGCTTGCTATGCCGCCACCAAGCTCCACATGGACGAGGCTCGCGAGGGAGCTGGCCCATACCTGATCGAGGCTTTGACCTACCGAATCGGTGCCCACACCACCAGCGACGACCCTTCCAAGTACCGCGATGAGTCCGAGGTTGAATACTGGAAGGCCCGTGATCCAATCGCGCGCTTTGAGACCTTCCTGCGCCGCCAGGGAATCGAAGACTCGTTCTTTGAAGACGTAAAGCAGGCTGGAGACGAGCTAGCGGCTGATATCCGCGAGCAGACCTTTGCGCTGACGACCCCACCGCTTGAGAACATCTTTGACTTTGTTTACTCAGAATCACACCCCGACATCGTTCAGCAGCGCGCTTGGCTAAAGGCCTACGAGGAATCGATGGGTTCGCATGAGTAGCTATAAGGAAATGGCTATTGCAAAGGCCCTGAATGCCGGTTTGCAAAAGGCCATGCAGGATGACCCAAAGGTCTTGATGTTCGGAGAAGACGTTGCCCAGCTCGGTGGGGTATTCCGCGTCACCGAAGGCCTACACAAAGAGTTTGGCGACTCCAGAGTCTTCAACACCCCAATTGCCGAGTCTGGAATCGTTGGAACTGCAATTGGTTTGGCGATGCGCGGCTATCGCCCGGTGACTGAGATTCAGTTTGATGGCTTTGTTTTCCCAGCTTTCAACCAGATCACCACTCAGCTGGCAAAGCTGACCTCGCGCTCCGAGGGCTTTTTGCAGATGCCGGTGGTAATCCGCATTCCTTACGGCGGTGGCATTGGAGCGGTCGAGCACCACTCCGAATCCCCAGAGGCTTACTTTGCCCACACCCCGGGCTTGAGAATTGTTACCCCGTCCAACCCAAACGATGCGTACTGGATGATTCAAGAGGCAATCAAGAGCCCGGACCCGGTAATCATCTTTGAGCCAAAGCGTCGCTACTGGCAAAAAGGCCCGGTAAACCTAGATATTGCGCCAATGCCGCTGCACTCGGCAAGGTTGATGCGCGAAGGCACCGATGTGACGCTGTTGGCCTATGGCCCGATGGTCACCACCGCGCTGCAGGCAGCAGAGCTTGGGGCCGAAGAGGGCATCAGCATCGAGGTTATTGACCTCAGATCGCTCTCGCCAATTGATTACCCAACGCTTTTTGCCTCTGCAAACAAGACCGGTCGCGTAGTGATGGTTCACGAAGCTCCGACCAACGTCAGCCTTTCGAGCGAAATCGCCGCCCGCATTGCCGAAAACTGCTTCTATTCGCTAGAGGCTCCGGTATTGCGCGTTGGTGGTTTTGACACCCCGTATCCGCCAGCCAAGCTGGAAGAGGCCTATTTGCCAGATGCTGACCGCATTCTGGAGGCCATCGACAGGTCTTTGGCTTACTAGGAGGCATGATGACTATCGCGAAGTTCCCACTGCCAGATGTTGGTGAAGGTTTAACCGAGGCAGAGATCGTCTCCTGGAAGGTTGCGGTTGGCGATCACGTCACCGTAAACCAGACCATCTGCGAGATTGAGACCGCCAAGTCAATCGTTGAGCTTCCCTGCCCTTTTGCCGGTGAAGTGACCGAACTTTTTGCCCAGGAGGGCGAGACGGTTGAGGTTGGTAACCCAATCATCGCGGTTAGGGTCTTGGGTTCAAGCCCAATCCCAACCCTGAGTGAGCCTGATGCACCAGCAGGGGCTGCGGAGAAGGAATCCGACACCGGCGCCGAGTACAAACTTCCGACCCTGGTCGGTTATGGCGATGCTGGCGACTCAAAGTCCCGTCGCCGCAGGGCAATTGCTGCTGTGTCTCCAGTAACCACGGCGATTCCAGTCTCGATGGTCAGCTCAATGGCAGCCAGTGATAACGTGATGGCAAAGCCACCGATCCGCAAGTTGGCCAAAGAATTAGGCGTTGAGCTAGCAAGTGTCACCGGCACCGGTGTGCACGGCGAGATCACTCGCGAAGATGTAGTTGGCTCGGCATCCCAGGCCTCGGTTTTCAAAAACCTAACCACCCCACAGGCACCTTCGGAGCGCGAAGAGCGCATCCCGGTCAAGGGTGTTCGCAAGGCAATCGCAAGTGCCATGGTGAAGAGCGCATTTACCGCCCCTCACGTGAGCATCTTCGTGGATGTTGACGCCACCAGAACCATGGAATACGTCAAGCGCCTCAAGAACTCGGTTGATTTCGCGGGCATCAAGGTGACTCCGCTATTGATCATGGCGAAGGCCATGATCTGGGCGGTTCGACGCAACCGCATGGTGAACTCGACCTGGACCGATGAGGAAATCATCGTTCACAACTTCGTGAACCTCGGTATTGCAGCAGCTACTCCGAGGGGCTTGATGGTTCCAAACATCAAAGACGCTGACAACATGAGCATGATTGAGCTTGCTCAAGCCATTGAGCAGCTAGCGGTTACCGCTCGCGATGGTAAGACCACCCCTGAGGACATGCGAGATGGCACCATAACCATCACAAACATCGGCGTCTTCGGTGTTGACACCGGCACACCGATCTTGAACCCGGGCGAGGTGGGCATTGTTGCCCTCGGTTCGATTCGCAAAAAGCCTTGGGTTGTCGAAGATGAGATTGTGATCCGCCAGGTAACCACCATAGGAGCTACTTTCGACCACCGCGTGGTGGATGGCGACGTGGCATCGAGGTTTGTTCAGGACGTAGCAAGCGTTATCGAGGAACCAGCTCTGCTACTTGACTAATCGCAATTGACATTCATTTTCAATAAGCGTATTGTCAAAGTATGAAGAAATGGATTTTTGGCATCGTCGCCGCAGCAGCGGCAGGGCTTTTGGCCGTTTTCGTGATCGCACCGGGCATTTTCAACCCGGGAGCCACCAATAGCAGTTCATCCTCTCCAGAGATCACTAGAACCGGTCCGACCGGTGTCGTGAAGGTGCTCGCCAGCACAAATGTTTGGGGAGATATCGCCAAGCAGCTTGGTGGCGACTGGGTAGAGGTCACCGTGATCCTCGATGACCCAATGCAGGACCCACACTCTTACGAAGCATCTGCTCGCGACCAGCTGGCGGTGAACGACGCTGAGGTCATTGTCATGAATGGCGGAGGTTATGACGATTTCATGACCACCCTGATTCAGGCTGCAGACGAAGCCAAGATCGTTCAGATGGCCGTTCCCGTGGCTGAGTCGACCGGAGAGAGCGAGACCCACGCCCACACTCATGACAATGAGCACGTTTGGTATGACTTTGACTCGGTAGGTGAGTTCTCGCAGAACTTTGTTGCCGCGCTGACTGATATCAGACCCGAGTCGTTTACCGATGTGAATAAGAACTTTGACACCTTCAAGATTGAGCTGGACAACCTAAAGATTCGCCTAGAGGGCCTTGCCGGTCACTCGCTAGGTCTTGGCGTTGTTGCCACCGAAGGTGTTGGAAACCTAATGCTTGAGCACGCTGGGTTTGAGAACCTAACCCCGGAAGCACTTGCGGACGCCATCGAGGAGGAGACTGAGGTCCCACCTGCGGCGCTCGCTAAAACCGAGACCCTAATCAAGAACAACCTGGTTGCAATCTTGATCACGAACGCTCAGGTCGAAGACCAGGTCTCAGAGCGTCTGAGAAAGCTTGCCGAAGCCGAGGGTGTTCCAGTTGTGCAGCTAAGCGAGCTGATTCCAGAAGCTGGCATGAACTACTTCGACTGGATGAATCAGGTCTTAGACCAGGTCCAAGAGGCCGTTTACTAGTGGCACTGCTTCAGGTTCGAAACGCCTCGCTGTCCTTTGACCAGCGGGTTATTTGGCACGACCTGAACCTTGATATCCAACCCGGTGAGTTTGTTGCGGTAATTGGGGCAAACGGTTCGGGAAAGTCGATGTTGCTCAAGAGCATCTTGGGCCAGCAGGCGCTTAGCTCCGGCTCGATTGAGTTCTTGGGTAAACCTTCTCGGCACGGTAACACCCAGATCGGCTATGTCCCACAGCACAGAGCCATCGATTCTGGCCTGCCTCTGAAGGTGGTGGACGCTGTTCGATTTGGTCTTGATGGCCACAGCTTCGGATTACCTCTGCCATCAGCCAAGAAAAAGGCCTTAGCCCTTGAGGCATTAGCTCAGGTTGATGCCGCTCACCTGGCCCAAACGCCAATCGGCGAACTTTCCGGTGGCGAGATGCAGCGCGTCAGGGTTGCCCAGGCTGTCATCTCGCACCCAAAGCTGATTCTCGCCGACGAACCGCTCAGCGCCCTGGATCTGCACCACCAGCAGGTGGTTAGCGAGCTGGTTCACCAGCAGAGCGAGCGATTCGGTGCTGCGGTTTTGTTTGTCACCCACGATGTGAACCCGATCATCGACTTTGTGGACCGAGTGCTCTACCTAGCCCAGGGTCGCTATTCGATTGGCACCGCGGACGAAGTGCTGCAGTCCGATGTCCTAAGTGAGCTCTACGGCACCGAGATTGACGTGGTGCGCAACCAGGGCCGCGTTGTCGTGCTTGGAGCCCACGATCACGCCCATCACGAGACTGAGGAGTGGTTGTAGTGGATTTCAGCGACATCATCAACTTCTCGGACTACGACAGGCTTTTGCCACTGGTCACCAACTCCTTGATTGCCGGAGTCTTGCTCGCGTTAATTGGTGGTCTGGTCGGTGTTTTTGTTATGAACCGTGAGCTCTCCTTTGCCGTTCACGGCATCGCAGAGCTTTCCTTTGCGGGAGCTGCAATTGCGCTACTTATCGGGTTTGATGTGGTCTTTGGGTCGATCTTTGGCTCATTGATAGCCGCCGGCATCATCGCCTTTTTGGGCGATCGAGCCAAAGACCGCAACTCCATAGTCGCGGTCCTGATGCCCTTCGGCCTCGGTCTTGGCATCCTTGCGCTATCGCTCTATCCGGGAAGGGCGGCCAACAAGTTCGGTCTGCTAACCGGGCAGATTGTCGCGGTTGACGACCCGAAGCTGTTTGCGATGGTTGGTATTGCGGCATTGGTTGTGGTTTCGATGCTCGTGATCTGGCGACCATTGAGCTTTGCCTCGCTTGATCCCGAGGTAGCAATGGCTAGAGGCGTGCCGGTCAAGGCACTGGGAATTGGCTTTGTGATGCTGCTTGGGCTCGCGGTTGCTGCTGCGGTTCAGGTGGTTGGAGCACTTTTGGTGCTTGCCTTGCTGGTAACGCCGGCGGCAGCGGCGCTTCGATTGAGCAGCAGTCAGCTCTGGGTGCCGATTTTGAGTGTGGTGTTCGCGGCGGTCAGCATGATCGGTGGCATCTTGCTGGCGCTTGGCTCCTCGCTCCCGATCAGCCCATACGTGACCACGATTTCCTTCTTGATTTACCTAATAGCCCGCTTGGTAGAGGCTGTTGGCAAGAAATTGGCGGTGACCAAGTGACCCAGAAGCGCTCAACTTGGCAGAAGACCGCGGTTCGCGAAGCACTTGCTTCCGCATCTGGCTTTGTCTCTGCCCAGGAGCTCTACCAGGCTTTGGCTCAGCAGGGCCAAAAGATTGGACTCACTACCGTTTATCGCGCTCTTACGGATCTGGTTTTACTCGGAGAAGCCGATTCTTTGGCCGCTGCAGATGGCGAAAATAAATACCGCAACTGCGGAACCGACCATCACCACCACTTGATTTGCCGGGAATGCGGCAAAGCTGAGGAATTTGAATTGGCGGGATTTGAGGCGGCAGCTAGCCAACTTGCCCTGTCCCACGGCTTCAAAGACGTAAGTCACAGCATCGAACTGTTTGGGATTTGCGCTCAATGTGGCGTGGCGGATTGATTTTTGTAAATCAAGACTTGCTTTCCTGCCCCTATTTCTCCTAAACTTGGGGGGTTGTACGGGCTCAGGCCCTAACAAACCCCAACATAAGCTTCGGGTAAACACGCCCCTAGGAGGAGAAATGGCAGCCTACTGCCAGGTCACTGAAACTGGTCCACAGTTCGGTAACAAGGTTTCGCACGCTCAGAACAAGACCAAGCGTCGCTTTGACCCGAACATCCAGAAGAAGACCTACTTTGTCGCATCCATGGGACGCAAGGTGACCCTGAATGTTTCTGCCCGCGGAATCAAGGTAATTGATGTTCGTGGCATTGAGTCCGTAATCGCTGAGCTACTAGCTCGCGGCGAGAAGATCTAGGAAGATACAGATGGCCAAGGACAAGGACATCCGTCCAATCATCAAGCTGAAGTCAACCGCCGGCACTGGTTTCACTTACGTGACCAAGAAGAACCGTCGCAACGACCCAGACCGTATCGTTCTGAAGAAGTACGACCCAGTAGTGCGCAAGCACGTTGAATTCCGCGAGGAGCGCTAAAAATGGCTAAGAAGTCGAAGATCGCTAAGAACGAGCAGCGCAAAGTAATCGTTGAGCGCTACGCAGAACAGCGTCTAGCTCTAAAGAAGGCTTTGGTTGACCCAACTTCCACCGCTGAGCAGAAGGAAGCAGCCCGTTTGGGTCTGCAGAAGCTGCCTAAGGACGCAAGCCCAGTGCGCGTTCGCAGCCGTGACCTAGTTGACGGTCGCCCACGTGGTGTGCTTTCCAAGTTTGGAATCAGCCGTGTTCGTTTCCGTGACATGGCTCACAAGGGTGAACTACCTGGTATCACCAAGTCCAGCTGGTAATTAGTTTCTTACTAGACCCGCCCCGAGGCCCAGTTGCCTTTTGAGGGCGGGTTTAGTGTTTCTACGACCTTGGTTTGAAACTTATGCAGGGCAAAGAAGGCATCACTTTTTGGGTTTGAGTAGTCCAAGAGACGGATTCGAATCGCCAATTCCCCGAGTTTTCGGGGAAAAGTCGCTAATTGCTGGCATGCAACACGCCGAGACATAAGCAATGACAAGGGATTTAGGGCATTAGGTTGAATCCGACAATCCTGTCCCACAACGTCCAGGAGGACATTATGAACAAGAGCGAGCTCGTAGCAGCAGTTGCAAAGCACACTGGTGAGTCTCAGGCAGCCGTAGGCCGCGTTATCGACGCAATGTTTGAGACCATTGGTGCATCAATCAAGAAGGGTGACAAGGTCACCATTCCTGGTTACCTAAGCGTTGACAAGGGTCGCCGTGCAGCGCGCGCTGGCCGCAACCCTCAGACTGGTGCAACCATCCAGATCGCTGCCGCAAACACCGTAAAGGTATCTGCAGGTAGCAAGCTAAAGGCTGCAGTTAAGTAATTAGCAAAAACCTTCGAAGGCGGCGCTCGGGTTTACCCGGCGCCGCTTTCCTATTCTCAAGGTTTAGGGTTGTCAGGTGAGCGATAAATCAACGAGTATTGCCCGCAGATCTTTGCAAGTTCTTGCCGCAGCCTCCCTGACCGCTGTAATTACATTGTTGATTGCGGTCGTCCTGACCCAGAGCGCTCTGCCAGGTCAATTCACGGATCCGGGTGCCGTGGTTCGTTGGGGCACACCCATTGTGAAGCTGATCATGAACTTCAGCATGGCAATCACCATCGGCTCCCTAGTCTTCTCCGCCTTTGCAGCCAATCCCGAACAGCAGCGCAGGCTTCAACCGTTGGCCTCTTGGTCGGCGGCTATCTGGCTGCTGTCCGCAGCAATGTACTTTGTGATGACCTACCTCTCTGCAGCTGGCATCACCATCAGCTACGGACCTGAGTTCTCACAGGGGTTGTGGCTATTCGCCAGCGAGATCGAGCTCGGAACACTGCTGGCTTGGAACCTGGGCTTCGCCTTTGTTGTCAGCCTGAGCACCATCATGTTCCCCTCGGGTCGGATGATCGCGGTCAACGCGGCCATTGCGATTGCTGGGCTTTACCCGCTTGCCGAATCAGGTCACGCCTCAAGTGACATCGGTCACGCGGTTGCGGTGAACTCGATGCTTATGCACCTGGTCGGCATCTCGGTCTGGGTCGGTGGCTTGGTTGCGCTCTATTCGATCTACTTTGATGACGAACAAAAGCGCTTGGCACTAATCAAGCGCTACTCAACCCTGGCACTCTTCGCCTTCATCTTTGTTGCCATCTCTGGCCTGACCGGCGGATTCATAAGGCTCTACCAACCTGCGGACCTGCTCACTAGCTACGGACTGCTGTTGATTGCCAAGGCCGTTATTTTGGTTTTGCTTGGCCTCTTTGGCGCTTGGCACAGGCTTCGCTTGATTCGAAGCATCGAAAGCGGATCCAAGGGCTTTATCCGGGTTGCCGGTATTGAGGTTGCAGTTATGGGAATTGCACTTGGCCTTGCCACCGCACTTGCCAGGACTGCTCCTCCAATAAACCCAAAGCAGTTCGAGGCGCTAACTCCGGCTCAGATTCTGACCGGGGATTTGCTACCGCCAGAACTGACCGACCTTGCCTGGGTTACGGTCTGGGATTTTGACATCCTGTGGCTTACGGTTTCGCTCACTGCAATTGCGCTTTATCTAAATGGCGTTCGAATTCTGCACAGTCGAGGCGATAAGTGGCCGGTAGCGAGAACTCTGTCATGGGTGGCAGGTATGTTGGTGCTTCTTTATGTCACCAATGGAGCGCCAAATGCCTATCAGGAGTATCTGTTCTCGGTTCACATGGTCGGTCACATGATCTTGAGCATGCTGATTCCGGTGCTACTGGTGCCCGGTGCTCCGGTGACACTGCTTTCAAGAGCACAAGCCCCTAGAACCGACGGCTCTAGAGGTTTGCGGGAGTGGGCGCTTTGGGCAGTACACACCCCATACGCCTGGTTGATTTCCCACCCGGTGTTTGCAGGTCTCAACTTCGCCTTGTCTCTAGTGATGTTCTACTACACACCGCTATTTAGGTGGGCAACCGAGCAACACCTTGGGCACCAGTGGATGATCGTGCACTTTTTGATTACCGGTTACCTGTTTGTTCAGTCGCTAATGGGGGTTGACCCCCAGCCACACAAGCCACCTTTCCCGGTGAAGCTGATGCTGCTAATCGGAACCATGGCTTTCCACGCCTTCTTTGGCTTAGGCCTTATGAACGAGAAGAGTCTTTTGCTTGCCGACTGGTTTGGCTCGATGGGTCGAACCTGGGGCGATGACCCACTTGCCGATCAAGCGGTTGGAGGAGCTTTTGCCTGGGGCGTGGGAGAGATTCCAACCCTGATCATTACCCTCTTGGTCGTCTACCAGTGGTACCAGAGCGATGTTCGAGAGCGTCGCAGGCTAGATCGAGCATCTGACCGCGGTGGCAACCAAGATGTTGAGGATTACAACAAGATGCTCGAAGAGCGAGCAAAGAAACAGGACAAACGCCGATGATCATTGAGCTATCCGGCGAACAGCAGTCGCTATTTGAATACATTGAGCAAACCGATGCCCACGTCTTTGTAACCGGCCGCGCCGGAACCGGTAAATCGACCCTGCTCTCTCACCTAACCGCCAACTCCGAGAAGCGCTTTGCGGTTTGCGCGCCAACCGGAGTTGCAGCGCTAAACGTTGGTGGCGTGACAATCCACTCGCTATTCACCTTCCCATTTGGGGTATTGGGTGAGGTTGACATCGGTAAGCACCTGAATCGCCGCACCAGGGACGTGCTAAAGGCTTTAGACATGCTGGTCATCGACGAGGTGTCTATGGTCTCGGCAGACATGATGGATGCAATTGACCGGGCCTTGCGAATTGCCCGTGGAAAGCGCAGTGTGCCCTTTGGTGGCGCTCAGCTTGTGATGTTCGGTGATCCTTACCAACTGGCTCCAGTGCCCCCGCAGGACCCCAGTGAGCGGGCATACATGGCCGAGAACTACCAATCCGGTTGGTTCTTTGATGCTCACGTCTGGAGAAACTCAGACCTAGAGCGCTTTGAGCTCGGTGAGATCTTTCGGCAGCCAGATGCCGAGTTCAAAGAGATTCTCAATGCGATTAGAGATGGATCCGTCACCCAGGAGATGCTCAATCGCATAAACCAGGCCGGAAACAGGTTCCCGCCACACGCCGATGTGATCAAGCTGGCCACTATCAACGCCACCGTTAACCAAGTAAACGCCCAGCGCATGAGCCTTATTGCCGAGGAACCAAAGAACTTCCGCGCTAGCTATACCGATGATGCCGCCAAGATCTTTGGCAGAACGCTGCCGGCAGAGACCGATCTGCAGCTCAAGGTCGGGGCTCAGGTGATGTTTATCAAAAACGATGACTCCTCGATGATGAAGGCACCCACCGGTGGCACCATCAAGCGCTGGGTCAACGGCACCATCGGGCACGTGGTTGATCTACCAAAGTCAGGCATTGTGGTCGTCGAAGTTGATGGCGAGCAGTTTGATGTTGGCCCAGCCACCTGGGAAAAGATACGCTACGAGGTCGAGGAAGAGTTTGATGAGGCATCTGGAAAGCTAAAAGAGACCTTGGTTCCTATTACCTTGGCCGAGTTCAAGCAAATTCCACTGCGTTTGGCTTGGGCGGTGACAATCCACAAGTCTCAAGGTCAAACCTACGACGAGGTGCAGATTGACATGGGTCGCGGGGCGTTTTCCCCTGGTCAAACCTACGTCGCTCTCTCCAGAGTTCGCGCGCTAGAAGGTCTTTACCTCACAAGAGCCATAACCATGGCCGATGTGATGGTGGATCACGACGTGATTCGGTTTATGTCCGGGGGCCAGAGCGTAACCACCAGTTCAGAGCATCTGCCACCCTTCTAGCCCAGTAACTCTCGTGGTGACCGGTGTTTGGGTAGATGTTGGTGACTAGCTGGTCTCCTGGGACATAGCCCTTCTCAATTAGCTTCTGCTCTGCCAGTTTGTGAAATGGCGGGTAGTACTGATCCACCTCGATGGTGCCGCTGTCGGTCCAAACCCTGTGTTCTCCCGGTGCTGGCAGCTGCGCCACCAAGCCGTTTACCATTCGATCCTCACCAAATATCCAGTGGGTCGAGAAACAAATAGCAGTGCCAAACACATCTGGTCTTTGCCCAAGCGCATACATCGAGATCAAACCGCCCATGCTCGCACCCATAACGGCGGTGCGGTCAATCGAGTGCTCGACTTCGTAGCGCTCGAGAACAAACGGGACAATCGCGTCGGCCAGTAGCGAAACGTAAGCATCACCGAATGGTTCGGTGCCGGTTGCTCGGTAAGACTCGGGCATGTGACGCCAGAAAAACTCTAAGTCGTCACAAACAATCTTTTCCGGGGAAAGCTCTCTGATTCTGGTGTCTCCGCTTTGCCCCCAGACCGCAACCACTATTGGTGCCGGGCTTCTAACCTCATCGCGAAGCGCAGGGATTACCTCCCAGGTTTTACCGGTGGATGAATCCTGCTCATCAAAAATATTGCGACCATCGTGGATTACCAACAGTGGAGTTTTTGGGTTTAGGTCTTTTGGCACCCAAACCTCGACCCGGTGGCCATCAAAATCAAAGCGCTCAAGAGTGCCGCCTGCTAAGCGCTGCTCGATTAGCTTGCGATCGCGCATCGCTAGAAACAGCGGGAAAGTAAAGGCCATCGCGGTGATACCGCTCAGAGCGATGTAGAGCCAGACTCGCTTCATGCCTAAGCGCTGACCCTCGTAGATCATGAAGATGGCCGCGGCCACAGCAACAACCAACAGATCGGTTGAAAGCACCAGGTCCACCGCGGTGCCAAACCAGGCCTTGAGATAGTCCTGGTTGTTCATGACCGCAAGGCCATTGAATACCCACGCGGTGATCAGGCCAATGCCTGAAATGACAAAGAAAGCTATTGAGCGAGCTTGGAGTTTTCTGACCATTCAGGAATCATTTCACTAATTATGCGAATGTATAACTTTGGAACTCAACAAAGGTTATAAATGCATCGTCTTGGCCAAGCCATCGTTTCTCACTCAAAGCTGTTTCTATTTGGATTTGTGGGCCTAATTGTCCTATCCAGCGTTTGGGGATTCCAGGCCTTTGGCAACCTAAAAGGTGGCGGTTACGACAACCCAAATTCCGACTCCTCCAAGGTCTCCGACATTCTGCGAGACGAGTTTGACCAGGACCCTGCCGAGGTTGTGGTCTTAGTTGATCTTGAAACCCGCGCAGACACCCAAAAGGCTGATGGCAGTTTTGAGAACTTTGCTCTGGTTGAGGAGCTTTCAAACAAGTTTGCCGATATCGAAGGCGTCGAAGAGGTTCTGAATTACTACACCTTGGGCATGCCACCAACCTTGGTCTCCACCGATGGCAAGTTGATCTACATCTTGGTTGACCTAGATAACGCTGTGCCACACGCCCCAATCGTTGCGGAGCTGGTTGACACCTACACCGGCGATTATCAAGGCGCCCAGGTTCACTTTGCCGGCTTTGAAGCCATCACCAAAGAGATCAACCACACGATTGAGCAGGACCTAATTCGTGCCGAGACCATTGCGATTCCGGTTGTCCTGCTCCTGCTGGTGTTGGTGTTTGGTTCGGTTACTGCCGCTTCACTTCCTCTGATGGTGGGAGGTCTAGCAATTGTCGGATCGTTCTTTGTGATCTATGTCGCCAGTCAGTTCACCGATGTTTCAATCTTCGCCCTGAATCTAATCACCGGTCTAGGCCTTGGTCTTGGCATCGACTACAGCCTTTTGGTGGTGAACCGTTTCCGAGAGGAACGGGCAGCCGGAAACCCGGTTTCTGAATCGGTCATCAACACCGTGGCATCGGCGGGCAAGACCGTTTTGTTCTCGGGACTGACGGTTGCCGTTGTGATGCTTTCGATGGGATTTTTCCCGCAGTACTTCCTGCAGTCCTTCGCGTTAGCGGGCTTTACCGTCGTGATGATTGCAATTATTGGTGCGGCGCTCGCGGTTCCAGCGCTCCTGAATTTGATGGGCGACAAGGTCAACAGCCTTCGCATCATCAAGCGCGATCTGGCACCGAAGGAAACCGGTGGCTGGGAGAAGCTCGCGCGCTTCACCATGCGCAGGCCGCTGCCGGTGCTGTTCGTATCGCTACTGTTCTTAGCCTCGCTGTTCTCGCTCTCCTCAAATACCTCCTTCGGCCAGGTGGACGACCGAGTGTTGCCTGCGGATTCGCCTGCCCAGATTGCTTCGAACCTGCTCAGAGAGCGCTTCGAGGGCAGAGAATCTAGCCCGGTTGAGATCATGGTTCAGGGCACGGATGAAGCGATTGAGCGCTATGTCCAGGACCTGTCTGAAGTTGAAGACATTGTCCGCGTAAACGTCATGCCAAGCGACGCCGTTACCGACTGGACTCACATCGTTGCTATCTCGGACGTGGAGCCCAGAAGCCCAGCCGGTTATGACAAGACCGTTGAAATCAGAGCCTTGGGATCTGATCTAGATCAGGTATTGGTTGGTGGTTCGTCTGCTTACTACACCGACAGTCAGCAGGGCATCGAAGGCGCACTGCCTATCGCTGCGCTGTGGATATTCATCAGCACCATGATTTTGCTATTCCTGTTTACCGGCAGCGTGATACTTCCGATCAAGGCCATCTTGCTGAATGTGCTGTCTTTGGGTGCGACTTTGGGACTGGTCTCCTGGATCTTCCAAAATGGCCATCTGCAGTGGTTGCTGGGTGAGTATTCGGTGACCGGAACCATAGACACATCCTCGGTGGTAATGATCGGTGTGGTGGCCTTTGGACTATCGATGGACTACGAGCTCTTCTTGCTCTCTCGCATCAAGGAGCAGCATGACGCCGGCCTGAACACAGTGAACTCAGTGGCTTATGGCTTGCAGCGGTCCGGGCGAATCATCACGGCTGCGGCATTTATTTTGGCGGTTACCTTCGGAGCATTCGCATCCTCGGGGGTTTCCATAATGAAGATGCTTGGTTTTGGTATTGCGATTGCAATTCTGTTGGATGCCACCGTGGTGAGAGCTCTGCTGGTGCCGGCACTAATGCGCCTGTTTGGTTCGCTGAACTGGTGGGCACCGCGCTGGATGAAGCGACTCTATGAAAAAGCGGGCCTTAGCCACTAGAGGTATTGTTTAGGAGCCAAAGGAGGCAGCAATCACCTCGTCGATTCCTATTACTCAGCCGATTCGAATTCCATTCGATGGCCGGGCTAAGCGCTACCGACTTGGCATTTTGCTTGCCTACCCGGGCCTGTTTATTCTCATGGCCGGTGATGCCGTCCGCTACAGCGTTGGTTGGGGCGGCTGGGCTGTAATCGTTGGAGTTGGGGCAGTTATCGCCCTGATTGCTTTGCTGGCTGGAAAGCCGGGCAAGACGCTGCTGCGAGTCCCAGTGCCATTAGCGTTGCTGCTGGCATTGATGGCATTGAGTTTGATTTGGAGCCAATACCGCGGATTTACCGGGATTGCCCTGGCAGCTCAAATTGGAACCTCGATCTTTGCACTGTTTCTAGCCAATCAATTCGGTTGGCGGCAGCTACTAAACATCTTTGCCAATACCTTGAGATTTGTTTTAGGGGCGTCACTGCTTTTCGAGCTGGTTGCCGCGGTGTTTGGACCTATCAAGCCAATATTTCCAAACTACGAGGGCAACGAGCCGCCTTCGGCTTCTTATCTTTGGTCGCAGGGCAATCTCTTTGACGGTGACCGCATCCAGGGCATCATGGGCAATGCCAACCTGCTGGCCTTCACCGCGGTGTTGGGCATCATGGTGTTCTTAGTCGAATACATCGTTACCCACAAAAAGCGCAGCCTGCCGCTGAGCTCCTTGATCCTGGCGGTACTGCTGGCCGCTTTTGCCAAGAGTGCTGGAATGACATTGGCGATTGCGCTAATTGCATTTGCCGCGCTGATTGCAATTTTCTCTGAGGGTAGAGATCGAGCGACGCGTCACAGAATCTACGGCTACGGCATCTGGGCTCTAGTTGCCGTTGCAGTATTCGGTTTGATCTATCGGACAGAGCTGTTTGACCTACTCGGTCGCTCCCCTGATGCCTCAGGCAGGTTCTACATCTGGGGCGAGGTTTTGAATCTGATTTGGGAAAAGCCGCTTGAGGGCTGGGGGTGGATCAGCTACTGGGTGCCGGGAGTAGAACCCTTTGAGGGCTTGATTGTGATCAACAAGGTCCCGATGTATCAGGCCCACAACGCATTTTTGGATATTTGGTTGCAGTTGGGCATCGCCGGTTTGGTGCTCCTGGTCTGGTTGATGATGCAGGGTTTCAACCGGCTTTGGGCAGTGGCCGTTCGCCACACCAACCCGCTTTATCTGTTCCCACTTTTTGGCTTCTTGGTAATCGCTGCTCAGTCTTTGACTGAATCCAGGTTGCTAATTGAAATTAGCTGGGTATTGCTGGTGCTGCTAACCACCAAGAGTCGCGAGCCTTTTGCGGAATTGGAACCTTTGGGCAGAACACCCAAGCGCTTAAAGCTGCTGCGAGCACCACTGGATTGGTTTAAGAAGAAGACTTCAGCCTGATCTGCTCTTTGTAGATTTCGAGCATGCGCTCGGTGAGCTTTGACTGCAGCAGCCAAGAGTTGTCCTCACCGTCACCGCGGTGGTTGTTTCCCGAAGCCACGTCCGCAAAAGCTTCTTTCATGCTGATAGCTAACGCCTCGATGCTTTCATCTCCGGTTACCCACCAGTGGCCGGGTTTTAGCTCTCCCGCAACACGTCTATCGCAGCAAAGCGCTGGGGTGCCAAAGGCTGCTGCCTCAAAGACCGTCATGCCCTGGGTTTCAAAGCCGATCGAGGTTTGCAACACCACGTCTGCATCGGCAAATGCCTGCAGCATCTCTTCGCGATCCACGCGACCGTAGAAGGTGACTTTGTGACCAAGTCTCAGGGTTCTAACCAGGCTCTTGGCCGGAGTTTCGAGCGCTCCGGTGCCGTAGATAACCAGCTCGGCATCCAGGTTTGCCCTTTTGAACGCCCGAATGGTCTGCAAAAGCCGCTTCTCTCTGAGAAATCGTCCGGCCCAGATGAATCTAATTGGCTTGTTGGGGCTTTCGGTTTGGCGTTTGAGCCCTGACACCGAGTCATCGTCAACTCCGTTGAGCATCACGGTGACATTGTGGGCAATTCCGTGCTCCTCGATGGTTTTTGCAAAGTGAGAACTTGGCGCCATAACCAGGTCGGCGTGGGGATAGGTGATAGCCATGTACTCCCAGCCATCTTTTGCGGGCTGTTTTGGCTGACCGGAGACCGCGCAGTATTTCTTGGCGGCGAGGTTAAACAATCTGGCGTTCAGGCGCTTACCGATGATTCGCTCCAGCACCACGTCGATGTTGGTGTGGGCATGGTGGATCAGCGGAATATTGTGCTTTTTGGCAAGAGCAAGTGAAATAGCGGCAGCGGCAAAGTCGCCCTGCAGGTGGATTAGGTCAAACTTCTGCTGAGCAAAAACTGCTTCGGCAACCTCGTAGGCCTCTTCCATATCCCACACCGCGGAGTATTCGCCATCCGGGCTGAGTCTTCTGGAAGGCAAGACGATGGTGTCGTCATCCGGCAGCGCATTGGCGGACTTTGGTGCGAAGACGGTTACCTCAACCCCTGCGCGTGCCAAGAACTTGCGCTGCAGCCTGACCGAGGTCTGTACCCCACCCAGGCTCATCGGATGCTGATCCATAAAGATCGCTATGTGCAAGAACTCACCTTTGCCTTGTGCCTTAGGAATGCTAGCAAGAAAGCAGTTGTCCACAGAATAGGTAAAGCCCTAGCCAGCAATTCACTTCAAAGCTAATATGCGTACATAATCACGTACGTTAGGAAACCCCATGGCTATCTCGCTGACCGCATTTCGGCAAAACCTCTTTCAGCACGTCAAGGCCGTGCTTGCCGATGAGACCGGCGGCATAGAAATAACAACCCGATCCGGCTCAGTAGTGCTGGTGAACGAAGCTGAGCTTCGCAGCCTTAGGGAATTCCACCACCTGTTTTCCTCGCCAGCCAATGCCAAGGCGCTGCTCGAGAGCCTCGAACGCTCCAGAAAGGGTGACTACAAGGTCGTCACCATGGCCGAGCTTCATGCACTGGCCAAGGGCGAGTAGTGCAGCTTGCCTTTGACCCAGCTGCCTGGGAAGAGTATTTGTGGTGGCTGTCAAACGATCGCAAGACCTTGGTGCGGATAAACAAGCTTTTGGATGATGCCCTAAGAAATCCAAGATCCGGCATTGGTAAACCAGAGCAATTACGCGGTTTTGCGGAGGAGATCTGGTCTCGCAGGATCACTTTGGAGCACCGATTGGTGTATCGAGTGACGCCAGAGTCCGTAATCGTTATGGCCTGCAAACATCACTACTAAAAGGAAATGCCCCCGGCTACAAGACCCAACAGAGCAGCCGGCTTCAAGCTACCGGGTGGGTTTGGTGACCGGAGCTTTCCAGGCGAACCACAAAAGCGGTAGCTGAAGCGGCAATCGCAACCAGGCAATTAGTGCAATGTCTGGGTTGGTAGTAAGACTGTCGATCGCAAACCACCAGTTTGCTGGCCACACCGCCAAGAGCGTCAGGATTGTGAGTAGCGGAGCCCAGCGCTGTTTGAAGATCAAACCAATCGCTGCGGCTAGCTCCATCACTCCGGAAATCACAATAAGTTCGGTTTGCAGCGGCAACCACGGTGGCATTAGCCAAACGAATGCTGAAGGGTTTACCAGGTGGAGCACGCCTGAGGTCAAAAACAGTGCGGCGACAATAAGTGCGCCGATTCTTCTACCTAGTGTTTTGCTAGCCACAGCACGAACCCGTCTAGCCAGCTTCTAGGCATTATGTAGAAGACCAGCTTTAGGGCTCGAACATCCCAGGAAACCGGATAGTGCGCCCTTGGCCAGCGAGCGGTAGCAGCTCTTGCCATCGTCTTTATGGTCTTATTTGGTCCCGGGGAGATGCGGTAAAGACCACCGAGCCATTTATTGAGGCCAGCCATCACCCGGTCGTAATCTCCAACCGCACGACCAGACTCCAGTAGCCCAAAGGCGACCGCACCAAAGTTGGTCTTTGAGGTTCCCGGTTCCACCGTGCTGACGCGGATGCCAAGCCAACGGGTTTCCTGACGAAGCGCATTTGCAACCGCCTTGACGGCGTGCTTGGTGGCGGCATACCAGCCCAATCCAGCGAGCGAAACATGCCCCACCACCGAGGTGGTCATGATGATTCGGCCAGAACGCTGCTTACGCATTTGGGGCAGCACCGCGCGGATTGAGTTCTCAACGCCAAAGACGTTGACCTCGAAGATTCTTCTAACTTCCTCAGGAGTGGTTTCTTCAACCGAGGAGAAGTTGCCGTAGCCGGCATTAGCGACCATCAGGTCGATTCGACCGTGATCGGCGATTGCTTCTTTCACCACGGCATCAACATCTGCGCGGTTAGTGACATCCATGCGCCTGGCAGTGGCACCAAACTCTTTGGCTTTTTCAAGGGCTACCGAATCTCGGTCGGTGGCATAGACAATCCAACCTCTTTGGGTTAGCTCCTTTGCGAGACCTAGGCCAAAGCCTGAGCCGGCTCCGGTGATGATGGCGACATTGCTCATAGTTTCCAACTTAGCTGGTTATGCGCTTCTCACATGGCAGAATTGTCTAATGACTTCTCACACTTCAGTAGCATCTCTGCACACCAACCACGGCGTAATCAAGGTAAACCTATTCGGTCTACACGCCCCAAAGACCGTGGCCAACTTCGAAGGCCTAGCCACCGGCGCCATTGAGTGGAAAGACCCACGCACCGGCGAGACCCACACCGGAAAGCCGCTTTATGACGGCGTAATCTTCCACCGCGTGATCGAGGGCTTCATGCTTCAAGGTGGCGACCCAACCGGCACCGGCATGGGCGGACCTGGCTACCAGTTCGGCGATGAGATTCACTCAGAACTTACTTTCCAGGAGCCATACAAGCTAGCAATGGCAAACGCAGGTCCTGGCACCAACGGTTCACAGTTCTTTATCACCGTTGCCCCAACCACCTGGTTGCACGGCAAGCACACCGTATTCGGTGATGTGGTAGACGAGGACAGCCGCAAGGTAGTGGACAAGATTGGAATGGTTGCCACCGACGGTCGCGACCGTCCGCTGGACGACGTGGTTATCCAGTCCATCACCATCGAAAAGGTCTAATTGGCCTTTCGCCTAGCAGCTAGAAAAGCTCCGATAACCAGCCTTTTGCTGGTTATCAATGTCTTGATTTGGCTGGGACAGATATCCCCGCTGGGGTATCTATTCACCAATCAGTTTTTCTACGCGCCACTGTTTACGCCTTGGGAACCTTGGCGCATGATTACATCGGGCTTTGTCCACGACTGGAACAGCCCCTGGCATATTCTTTTGAACTCCTATGCCATCTGGATCTTTGGGCAGCAGCTTGAGCCAATGCTTGGGAAACTGCGCTTTTTGGCGCTGTATTTGATCTCGATCTTTGGAGGATCGGTTGCGGTATTGCTGCTCTCCGACCCACAAACCCCGGTGGTTGGTGCATCGGGAGCACTGTTTGGCCTAATGGGTGCGTTCTTTGTAGTGATCCGCTCAATTGGCGGAAATCCAACCCAGATTTTCTTACTTATCGCCATCAACTTCTCGATGGGCTTCTTTGTCTCGGGGATCTCCTGGGAGGGTCACCTAGGGGGCTTGGTCACCGGTTTGGCAATTGCCTCGGTGTATGCCGGAACTAGGCGTCCAAATCAGAAGGTCGCCCAAGTGCTGGGTGTGGTTTTGGTGATCGCAGCGCTAGTGGTGCTTACGCTGTGGCGCATTCAGGAGTGGATCTAGTTACTTCCACTTGGTGGTCATAACAAAGCCAATCATGGCGATGCCGAAACCGATCAAGATGTTCCAGTTGCTCAGGTCAAGGAAAGTTGCGCTACCAAGCGGATACTGCGCGCTTGAAATGTAGAAAATTAGAATCCAGACCAAACCCACGACCATGAGGCCGAACATGGTGATCTTGTACCAGGTTGGGTTTTCTTCCTGCTCATCGCTAACGATGGCTGGACGAACAGCTTCCTTCTTCGGAGCTGGCTTACGACGTGAAGTTGATTCAGGCATGCCAGAAGTTTATAACCTCGAAACGCTTCTCGCTGACTCAAGTTAGGCTATTGGGACTATGGTCCGGATTTTGGTGCTCGACAACTACGACAGTTTTGTCTACACGCTCAATGGCTATTTGCAGCAGCTTGGGGCTCAGACCGAGGTCGTTCGAAACGATGCTGTCACCGAAGCCGAATTACCAGCACTATTGGCCAGATTCGATGCGGTTCTAATCTCTCCGGGACCGGGAACCCCCGCTGATGCTGGCCTTTCTATCCCGACCGTAAAGTTCGCTTTGGAGACCAACTACCCGGTGTTTGGCGTCTGCCTGGGTCACCAGGCGATTGCCGAGGCCATGGGGGCAACGGTCAAAAGCGCACCGGAATTGATGCACGGCAAGATCTCCAAGATCAATCACCAGGACAGCACTATTTTCAAAGGTTTGCCTCAGGGATTCAATGCCACCCGCTACCACTCGCTTGCGGTGGTATCAAAAACCGTTCCGGCCGATCTAAAGATCACCGGTCACACCGATTCCGGTGTGATTATGAGCCTGCAGCATGTTTCTAAGCCAATTTACGGCGTCCAGTTTCACCCGGAATCGGTTATGACCGAGGGCGGGTATCAAATGCTTGCCAATTGGCTTGCGACTTTAGGCGAGACCGATGCGATCCAAAAAGCTAAGTCACTTAGCCCAAGGATTGAAACTAACTAGTTTCCAGTTCCTGGATCTATCACCGGGTCAACGATGCACTCCACATACAAGATGATGCTCTGCATTTGCGGAGCTTGACCGGCAGGAACTGACTGGTCTAGCACGATGTTTCCGATCTGACCGGCACAGGTTGGGCCATCCAGGGTCTCAATCGAAACCGTGTAGCCAATGGTTGGGGCGGTGAGGATGTTCCTCGCCTCCACCACATCTAGGTTTCTAACATCTGGAATCTGCACGGTTCCATCCGAGAGCACCAGGTTCACGATCGAACCAAGTGGCAACTTGGAGTTAGCTACCGGGTCAGAGGCAATAACGGTGCCCTCTGGGATATTGGCGCTGGAAACGACCGTAATAGTGCCAACCGTCAATCCTTGAGCCTCGATCATGGCCACCGCCGATGCCTCGGTTTGGCCAACCAAACTCGGGACCATCACCTCGGTGGCACCGCTGGAGACGTAGAGCGTGACCGGAGTATTGGCAGAAACCTGAGTTCCTGCGGCAGGCTCCTGGCGAATAACGACGCCCTCTGGAATAGTGTCGCTCTTCTCGTAAACCCGGAGCACCAATAGGTCTTGGGCCGCCAAGGTGGCAGCAGCGTCATCGTAGAGCGAACCCTCAACGCTAGAAACCGTGATGCCGGAGCCCGGGATGATTGTCGTTCCCGCTCCGCCTAGGTTCATGACCCAGAACAGTAGCCCCACCAAAATAACCAGCACACCGGTTCCAAGACCCCACAGCACACCAGCGTTTATCTTGGTGGTAGTAACTGTCTGTACGGTTTGACTTGGCACGGTTTCAAAACCGTCGATCAGGTCAAGCCCATCGGTGCTTGATGTAAGAACGGTGGTTGGTGATACCAAAAGCTCGGTTTCAGGTGCTGCCACGACCGCTGGGACAACCGGGATAGGGGCGCTTTGACCATTGGCAGCAGCTAAAAGGTGCTCGCGGAATTCTTCTGCACTCTGGAAACGATCGGCACGATCCTTTGCCATCGCTCGCAGGACGACCTGGTCAAGTTCTTCGCTGACTCTTGGGTTGAATTGACTTGGTGGCACAACCGCCTCAGAAACGTGCTGGTAGGCAACCGATACAGCGCTCTCGCCCGTAAATGGTGGGCGGCCGGCAAGTAGCTCATAGAGAATCACGCCGGTTGAGTAAAGGTCGGTGCGACCATCTACCGCTTCGCCGCGAGCTTGCTCCGGGGAGAAATACTGTGCGGTGCCAATGATTCCCGCGGTGGCAGCTTGGGTGGCTGAGTTATCGGAAATCGCCCTGGCGATGCCAAAGTCCATCACCTTGACCGAGTCACCATCGCCGATCATCACGTTCGCTGGCTTGATGTCACGGTGAACAACGCCGGCGCGGTGGGAAACCTCAAGGGCGGTCAAGATACCGCCGATGTAGCGAACTGCCTGCTCCGGGGCTACGCCACCTTCGTGAATCAATTCCCGAAGTAGGCGACCGCGAACCAGTTCCATGATGATGTATGGGGTTTTGCGAGGATTGCCGTTCTCGTCCGTCGTCTCTTCTTCGCCGGCGTCGTAGACCCTAACAATGGTCGGGTGTGCCATGCGAGCAGAGGCCTGTGCCTCCTGGCGGAACTTAGATTCAAAACTGGCGTCGTTGGCAAGGTCTGACTTGAGAAGTTTGATTGCGACAGTGCGTCCGAGGCGAGTGTCGTAACCCTCGTAAACCTCGGCCATGCCGCCACGGCCCACTAACTGCCCCATCCGGTAACGGCCGGCAATCAGTCTTTCGTTCTCAGTCAAAATAGCTCTTTCTACCTCGCCACAGTTTAGTTTTTCTAAGCCGAAGTCCCTGGCAGGACTCGGTCACAGTCTTGTTACCCTTGCGAACCCTCCTCGGTAGGCGCGGGTGCCGGATCCGAGACAGTCGAAGACTCTGTGGTTCCCGGTTCTGGAATCACAACCGGTGACTCCTCGACCTTCTCCACGTAATAGGTAACGTCGATAACACTGCCGATTGTTATGTTTCCGGTTGGAGAAACTGCATAGACGGTTCTCGCCTGTGAGCTACCGGCCTCAACCTCCATGCCTGGAATTGCGTTTACCCGCATGCCCAATTCCGCCAGGCGAGCGGTAACGATGCTGAGGTTCTCACCGATGATGTCGGATCTAAGAATCAGCTCACTGGTTGCCTCTGGTGACTCGGTTGCCACCTCACTCACAGTCGCACTCTCGGATGGAGTGGTTTGCTCGGTGCTGGTTGGAGTCTGAGTCGGCATGTTCTCGGTGTTTGGATCCGAAAGGATCGCAACAATCACCACAATCGCGGTTATGCCCAGTAGCCCAACGGTGGCAAGCCAGGGCCAGACAATCGGCGCTCGCGGTAGCGGTGCGGTGTCGGTTGGAATTACCTCGGTGATGCTTTGCTCGATGTAGCTGGTCTCAGTCGAGGTGCTGGCTCTAAATCCTGGCTTGCGCTTCTCACGAAGCAGTGCCTCGGCACGAATTGCCAATGAGGTTGCCGACTCCGGACGCTGGGAGGGCTTCTTTGCAAGACAGCTCAGCACAAGGTTCTGAACCCGTGGATCAATGGTTTCCGGCAGCGCCGGAGGCATTTCATTGATGTGTGCCATCGCGATAGCCATCTGGTTTTCGCCGGTAAATGGACGCTTTCCGGCAAGTGCCTCATAGGCAACCACTCCGAGTGAGTAAAGGTCGGTAGCAGGTGTCGAAGTCTTACCGGTTGCCTGCTCGGGAGCTAGGTACTGGACGGTTCCCATGACCTGGCCGGTCTTGGTAAGCGGCACCTGGTCGCCAACGCGAGCAATACCAAAGTCGGTTATTTTCACCTTGCCATCCGGGGTAATCAACAGATTGCCGGGCTTGATATCTCTGTGAACTAAGCCGCGGGAGTGTGCAGCACCAAGCGCTCTGGAGGTCTGGGCAATAATGTCCAAAACCTTTTCCTCGGAGAGTTTCTTCTCGCGCTCTAGGAGCCTCGAGAGTGATTCACCTGGCACCAGCTCCATAACCAGGAAGGCACTGCCCGAGTCCTCACCGTAGTCAAAGATGTTTGCAATGCCCTCGTGCTCAACCAGAGCAGCACTCTTAGCCTCGGTGCGGAAGCGCTCCAGGAATAGTGGGTCGCCGAGGTACTCCTCTTTGAGGATCTTGATGGCGACCTGACGCAAAATTAGCTCATCTTCAGCTTGCCAAACCTCACCCATGCCACCGATGGCAATACGAAGTTGAAGGCGGTAACGATCACCGTAGAGCTGTCCTACCGAGGGCTTCATTTCTTTAGCACCGCCTCAATTACCAGGCGTGCAATCGGAGCAGCAAGTTGGTTTCCGGTGCCGCTTTGCCCTGCACCGCCGCCGTCTTCAATGACTACCGCAACCGCAACTCTTGGGGCTTCAGCAGGGGCAAAGCCGGTGAACCAAAGGGTGTAAGGGTCGTTGATGCCGTTCTCTGCGGTTCCGGTCTTACCGGCTACCGCAACACCTTCGATCTGGGCACGGGTAGCGGCACCAGAGTTCACCGAGTCAACCATCATGCGGGTAAGGAACCCGGCGGTTAGCTTCGACATCGGCGAGGAGAGCACCACCGGCTCCGGCTGGCTAAGCACGTTTAGGTTTGAGGCAACCACCAAATCAATCAGCTGCGGGCTCATCAGCACACCCTGATTGGCAATGGATGCCGAGACCATTGCCATCTGCAGCGGGGTGACTCGAACATCGAACTGTCCAAACCCGGTGAGTGCAACCTGGGAGTCTTCAAGGTTCTCCGGGTAGATGCTCGGGGTGACCGAGAGTGGGATATCCAGCGCGCTGCCAAAGCCCATAAGTTCGGCCTGAGCGCGAATGCGCTGCTCACCAAGTGCCACAGCCAACATCGCGAACGGCACGTTGCAGGATTTGATGAGTGCGGTTTCCAAGGTGACGGTCTCACCCTTGCCACAGGTGGAACCGGAGCTATTTTCAACAAAGCTGAAGGTTCTTGGCAGTCGATAGCGCTGCAGATTTTCAAACTCACTGGTTACGGTGTACTGGCCAGATTCCAAAGCTGCGGCTGCTACCACCAGCTTGAAGGTCGAGCCCGGGTGATAGAGATCGCCGGCGATAGCGCGGTTGATAAGCGGCTTATCTTCGTCTTCGCTGTAGGTCGTGTAGGCATCGGTGACCGGACCGTATAGGTGGGCAGCCAGCATGTTGGCATCAAAGGTGGGCTTTGAAACCATGGCCAGAATTCGACCGGTGGAAGGCTCAATGGCCACCACGGCACCCTTACGGTTTCCGAGCGCATCCCAGGCAGCACGCTGAACGTCTGGGTCAATGGTTAGCTCAACGGCAGCTCCGGTTACCGGCTTGCCATCCAGTAGCGCGTTGATCTGCTCAAAAAACTGTGCCGAAGACTGCCCAGAGAGATAGCTATTCATTGAGCGTTCGATGCCATCGGCACCGGAGAAAAGCGAGAAGTAACCAATCACCGGGCTGTAGAGCACGGAGGCATATTCACGGTTGAAGCGATATGCGTCGTTCACCGGAATGCTCTCAACCACCGGCACCCCGTCAACCAAAATGTCTCCGCGCTGAGTCTTATAGGTTTCATAGGAAGCACGAACGTTGCGGCTGTCCTTATAGAGGTCAGAACTTCTGAGCACCTGGATCGAACTTGCCATCGCAAAAAGCGCAAGGAACATCGCGGTTAGCGCTAGGCCCACCCTTCTGATCTGTTTGTTCATGCACCCACTCGCTTCAATGACGAGTCGGAGATTCTAAGTAGCAGCGCGATGATTACCCAGTTCGCAACCAGTGATGAGCCACCGGCGGCCATAAATGGAGTGGTGAGGCCGGTCATTGGCAATAGGCCCATCACACCGGATGCCACCACGAAAAGCTGCAGTCCAATCACAAAGCTGAGGCCAATTGCCAAGAGTCTCGAGAAGTCATCCGGGTGGCTATTGGAAATGCGCAAGCCTCGGTAAACCAAGAGCAGGTAAACCGCGAGGATCGCAAATAACCCTGCAAGTCCGAGCTCTTCTCCCATTGCGGCGAGGATGAAGTCAGATTCCGCCAGCGGGATTAGCTGCGGGAAACCGCCACCCAAACCAGTTCCAATCACATCGCCATTCGCCATGCCAAAAAGTGCCTGCACCAGCTGGTAGCTGCCGCCGGCAGCGTTGTAGTTCTCTGCCGCAAACGGATCTAACCAGGCGTCGAACCTTCTGCCGACGTAGTCAAAAACTCTCGATGCAACCAGGGCACCGGTAACCATCATGGTTAGCCCCGCACCAACGTAGAAGGCCCTGCCGGTGGCGGTGTAGATCATCACCAAGAACAAACCAAAGTACAAAATTGAGGTTCCAAGATCGCGCTGCAAAACCAGCACGCCAAGTGATGCGGCCCAGAACAACAGGATTGGACCCAGGTCCTTAGCTCTTGGGACCTTCATAAACAGAAGGCGCGAACCAATTTCACTCAGGGTGTCCTTTTTAGAAACCAGGTAGCCGGCAAAGAAGATCGCCAGCAAAATCTTTGCAACCTCACCGGGCTGGAATGAGAGCTCTCCAACTCCAACCCAAAGCGTTGCACCATTGATGGTCTTGCCAATCACAGGTGCCGCCGGCAACATCAATAGGAATACCGCCATTGCACCGGCGAGGTATGGATAGCGCCTGAGCACCAGGTGGTTTGGAACCAGTCTCACCACAACGGCAGCCACGATCATCGCAAAGCAGGTCAACCAAACTTGGCGATCGGCATAGATCTCAATGCCGCCCCTGCCAATCTCGGCAAGGTCCAGTCGGTAAATCATTGCGATGCCCAAACCATTTAGCAGGTAGGCCAAAGGCAGCATTAGACCATCAGCACCAACCGCGTGCTTACGAAGGATGTAGTGCACAAGAGCGGCTGCGATCGCAGGAGGGGCCCAGTAGAAAAGCATGTCCCAGCTCATCTTCTGCAATACCGCTAGCTGCACCTGCGCCAGTGCGAAGGCATTAATACCCGCCACCCAGAACAGCAAAACCGCTTCAAAGTTTCTTGACCTCGGCACTGCCTTAAGCAGCATCGGAATCGCCGTCGTTAGGGAGACGTTACTCATCGATTAATCTCCCGCAACTGGGCGATGATGCGCTGGGCATCCTCAAGGGATTCAGCAGAAATGGAGCGTTCGATCAGGGTTTGCTGGAAGGGGGCAAGTTCATCTAATTGAATCTCGCTCACCAGATAGGGCTTGGAGAATTTCCATGGACCTAGGGACTCGCGGATGCCCTGGAAGATAGTGACCTGCCCCTGGTAAACATCGACGTAGTAGCGAGTCTGGGTGTATTGGTAGGCAACTGCACCCATGCCGGCAAGCAAGCCAGCCACCAAGAGCCAGCTGGCAACAATGCGGAATGAGCGCCAACGGATCTTGCGCCTGGTCTCCGAGAGGATCTTGTTCAAAAGCTCCTCAGACTCAGGTGCGTACTGAGTTGGATCTTCTGGGGCTTGGAGTAGGTCGAGCAAGCTGCGAGGTGAGAACAGTCGCAGGATCTTGCCACCCTTGCGCTCTTCGATTACTACCTCTTTAGCTGCAGAACCCACGAAGTGAGCACCGGGTTCAAATTCCAAATTGGTGGCAGGACGAACCAGATCGACAATCACGACTGTGACGTTGTCCGGAGCACCAAACTCCAGTGCCTCGCCAACCAAAAGCTCAGCTACCTCTTCGGTCGGAATTCTTGAGGTGAGGATGCGATCCATCACGTTCTCTGGCACCACACCGCATAGCCCATCACTGCAGATCAACCAGCGATCCCCGGGCAGTGCATCGTGCAGGGCAATGTCGATCTCTGGCTCTCCGGAGACATCTCCCAAAACGCGCATCAATACGCTACGACGTGGGTGAACCAGGGCTTCCTCAGGGGTGATTCGACCAAGGTCAACAAGCTTTTGAACGAAGGTGTGATCTGCGGTGATTTGAGTGACTTCGCCATCTCGAGCTCGGTAGATTCTCGAGTCACCTATGTGAGCGGTAATGATTTGAGAGCCGTGCAGCAGCATTCCAGAGAATGTGGTTCCCATGCCTTCAAGCTCTGGGTGTTCTGACACTGTCGCAGCCAGCATGCCGTTGGCTTCTAGGATTCCGGTTCGAATCGATTCAATTGCTTCCTCGGCGCTCTCGTAGCGAGCATCGGTCAGCGCAATGCGCTGTGAGGAAATAGCGGAAGCTATGTCTCCTCCGGCATGGCCACCCATGCCATCGGCCACAAAGAACAGTTGGTAACCGGCATAACCAGAGTCCTGATTTGAACTGCGGTGCTTGCCAATATCGCTAGCCGCATAGGAGATGGATTTAACCGCCACCGCTAATTACCTCAACTCGAAGGTAGTGGTGCCGATTCGAATGGTTGCACCCTGGCCAATGGTTGCCGGGGTGGTTACTTTTCTGCCGTCTAGGTAGGTGCCATTGGTTGAATTCAGATCCTGCAGCACCCAGTCTTCACCAACCAAAACCAACTTGGAGTGCATGTTCGAAGCAAACTCATCCGAGATCACAACATCACAGGTTGCGCCTCTACCGATTAGAAGCTCTCGCTTACCCGCGATGTCGATCGAGGTTCCAGCGGTTCTTCCGGTGAGCATTGCAATCTGGGTTGGGTCAAAGACCTCACCATCTTCAATGCCAAGGCTGGCAACCGATCCGGCTACCGAACCACCGCCAGCAAGAGCCGGGGCATTCTGCCTGGCAATCTTGCTTATTACGCGGCGGCCGTAAAGGTCAGCGCGAATAACCGACAGCAGGCTGAGGATAAAGATCCAGAGCACTGCAACAAAGCCGATTCGAACCAAAAAAAGCGCTAGTTCACTCATCCATCCACCTGCGCATTCGCACTGAGTTCGAATTCAAATTCGCTACGTCCAGCCTTGATCACATTGCCGGATCGAAGCACGACCTCCGAGATTCGGGTGTCATCAACAAAGGTTCCGTTGGTGGACTGGCGGTCTCTGATTGCAGCGACCTCACCGTTCCAAGCAATCTCAAAGTGGATACGGCTTAGACCACGGTCATCAATTGCAATATCTGCCACATCTTCGCGGCCCACGGTTGTCACACCGGTTTTTAGCGAGATTCGCTTGCCATCAACAATCAGTGCCGGCGCCCAGTTGACAGATTTGTTGAGCACCGCATAACCAACCTTGACCTGACCGCGAGGCACGTGGTGGTCAGGAGCGAGCTGCAGTTCCAGATTGCTCGCAAGTCGGTAACCCTGTTTTGCGGCGTATTTCGCGACCTCAAGCTGAACGGCGCTGAGAATCCCAGGGGTAATTCTTGGTAGGTCGATTGGCGAAATCAGAATCTTATAAATGTGCGGTACCAGCACTCGGTCTTTATCAACCGCGGCAGCAGCCTGATCCATGGTTGAGCGAATTGCCTGGGTGAGTTCTACAGGCTGTAATTCGGCTTTGCTCAAACGCGCAAAGACAGAGCCAATGCCCGTCTCAATGCGCTTTTCAACCTTGTCTAGAAAGCTCAATTAGCCCGCTCTCACCATCTTTAGCAGTGGGGGTAAGTCTACCCACCCACCCCTTACCGCGGGCTTATTTCTCTGCTAATCTCTCAACTCGTTACAAGCCCCGAGGCTTTTAGTTTCTCCAGCCTTCGGCACCAACAGGAGATACCTTGACCCTCAACACATTCGTGATTGCCCTCGAGGTGCTCGGCGTTATCGCATTCGCGCTGTCCGGCGTTATTGAAGCTGCCAGAAAGCACTTTGATCTGGTTGGTGTTGTGATGGTTTCCTTTGTGACCGCATTCGGTGGCGGAACCCTTAGAGATGTGCTTTTGGAGCGCAAGACTTTTTTCTGGGTCGAGCAAGAGTTTTGGGTTTGGGCACTTATTGGCATCTCAATAGCAATGCCATTTTTCTTCCGCTCTCGCCACATGGAGCTCACCGAGCGAGCAATCCTGGTTCCAGACGCCATTGGACTTGGAATCTTTACCGCCGGTGGAACTCACATCGCACTTGAACTAGGCAGCAGCCCCTTGGTTTCAGTCCTCATGGGTGTCATCACCGCCGTGGTCGGTGGTGTCTTTAGAGATGTGCTCGTGAACGAAGTGCCAAGAGCCTTCCACGATCACCAGCCATATGCGGTAATCGCCTTTGCCGGTGGCTGGGTTGTGGTGCTGCTCGATGCGCTTTCGGTTCCAACCAGCATCACGCTTTTGATTGGAAGCGGCCTGATTATTTTGGTGCGTTTGCTATCAATCAAATTTGGCTGGGTGCTAAAGCGCTGGCGCTTTTTGTAAAACCTGAGTTGCTGAAACTAGCCAACTTCTTGAAGCTTTTTACCTCTGGTGTGGGTTGGCTTGCAGGCTAGGTTTGCAGGGTCTTCATTGCAGCTATCGCACAAAAGAACCAGGTCCTTGCAGCCTAGGTTTTGGCAGTTTCTAAATTCCTTGGTTCCACCACCGCAGCACTCGCAAACACCGATCGTTTTTGCCTCGTCTGAGAAGTCGATGTTCATTCGACCATCAAAGACATAGAGCGAACCTTCCCAAAGGCCCTTGTCACGGAATTTCTCGCCGTAGCGAACGATGCCTCCGTCGATTTGGTAGACCTCTTGGAAGCCGCGGTTGATCATTACCGCAGAGAGAATCTCGCAGCGAATGCCACCGGTGCAGTAGGTCACGATCGGCTTGTCCTTGAGGTGGTCATACTTTCCACTCTCAAGCTCTGAGATGAAGTCGTGGGTGGTCTGAACATCAGGAACGATGGCATTTTTGAACTTGCCGATTTTCGCTTCGAATGCGTTTCGACCATCGAAGAACACGACCTCATCGCCGCGCTCTTCAACCAACTGGTTTACCTGGTGTGGCTTTAGGTGCTTGCCGCCGTTTACAACGCCGGATTTGGCGACCTGAATCTCGTCAGGGGTTGTGAATGCAACCAGCTCTTTTCTTGCCTTGACGCTAAGTCTTGGGAAATCGTTTCCAGTGCCCTCTGACCATTTGAAGTCGATCTTGCCAAAGCCTGGATATTCCTTGGTGGCGCGGGAGTACTTCTTTAGGTCCTCCATGTCGCCACCGAGGGTGCCGTTGATGCCGTGCTCTGAGATCAGAATGCGGCCCTTTAGGTTTAGCGAGACGCAAAGCGCCTTCTGCCAAAGCATTACCGCCTTGGGGTCTGCTACCGGAGCAAAGCCGTAGTAAAGAATGATTTTGTTCAGAGCCATATTCAAAGTTTAGCCCCGCGGAACCGCCATAGACTAGGGGCATGTCAATGAAGCCTGGGCTTGATAAAGCCGAACTAAATCACAACATCCGCCCGCAGGACGACCTCTTTAGGCACGTCAATGGTCAGTGGCTGGAAAACACCCCCATCCCAGAAGATCAAGCTGTCTACGGCAGCTTCATGATCCTGCGCGATGATTCCGAGCTGGCTGTCAAAAAGGTTCTCGAAGAGGCCGCTGCCAACCCAAAGCCTGGCGTCGCACAGCAGATCGGGGACCTTTACGCATCCTTCTTGGATGAGGATCGAATCGAGAAGCTAGGTGCTGAGCCAATGCAGGACGGACTGGGCCGCATCTCTGCAATTTCGGACCGCAAGGACCTGTTCAACCTGCTCGGTGCTTTTGAGCGCGAGGGGCTGCCTGGTATTTGGGGCAGCTACGTGGACAACGATGCCGGTAACCCAGAGCGCTACCTAGTGCACATGTATCAAGGTGGCATTGGCCTTCCTGACAAGGAGTACTACACCGACGAAAAGTACGAGGACATTCGCACCGAATACGTCCCTCACATTTCTCGCATGCTGATGCTTGCCGGTTGGTCGGCAACCGAAGCCATTGAGGCTGCGCAGGTCATCTACGATCTTGAAGCCAAAATTGCAAAGCACCACTGGAGCCGCGTTGAATCTCGCGAGGCCGAGAAGACCTACAACCTCAAGGACCTTGCGGGGCTGAAGGCTCTGAACAAAAAGATTCTCTGGGATGAATACTTAGCGGGTGCAGGACTGAAGAGTTCATTACTCGATTGGAATGTAGTGATGATGCCATCCTTCTTTGAAAGCATCGAAGATCTACTTGCAGACGAGCACCTAGAGGCCTGGAAGCTTTGGCTGAGCTGGGTTCTAGTTCGCTCATACGCCCCATACCTAAGCGCTGCATTTGTCGAAGAGCGCTTTGCTTTCTACGGCACCAAGTTAACCGGCCAGCCAGTCAACCGCCCACGCTGGAAGCGTGCTGTTGGTTTGGTTGAGGGCAGCCTCGGCGAGGCCGTTGGACAAATCTATGTTGAGAAGAACTTCCCAGCATCGTCCAAGCAGAAGATGGAAGTTTTGGTTGGTC
This sequence comes from Microbacteriaceae bacterium, assembly GCA_027487865.1. Classification (GTDB taxonomy): domain Bacteria; phylum Actinomycetota; class Actinomycetes; order Actinomycetales; family Microbacteriaceae; genus Aquiluna. The sequence continues at coordinate 26,639 of JAIYCT010000003.1, read as the reverse complement.
ACCTAACCGAGGCTTACCGCCAGAGCATTACCGCTCTGGACTGGATGACAGAGGAGACCAAGGTCAGGGCCTTGGAGAAGCTATCTAAGTTCACTCCAAAGATTGGTTACCCTGATAAGTGGAAGGACTACTCAGCAATCCAGATCTCTCGTGATGATTTGGTGGGCAACGTAAGAAACGTTTCCAGCTGGGAGTTTGACTACCACGCCAACAAGATTGGTGCACCAATCGATCGCGATGAGTGGCACATGACCCCGCAGACCGTAAACGCCTACTACAATCCGGGCCTAAACGAGATCGTCTTCCCGGCAGCAATCTTGCAGCCACCGTTCTTCTCCCCAGAAGTTGATGACGCGATGAACTTCGGCGGCATCGGCGGCGTTATCGGTCACGAGATTGGCCACGGTTTTGATGACCAGGGCTCGAAGTATGACGGAGACGGAAAGCTAGTTTCCTGGTGGACTGAGGCAGACCGTGCGGCATTTGAAGAGCGCACCAAGTCTCTAATTGACCAGTACAGCGAGCTAAGCCCAACCGATCTAGATGACAGCCACAAGGTAAACGGTGAGCTCACCATCGGTGAGAACATCGGAGACCTCGGCGGCCTTAGCATCGCCTGGAAGGCTTACCTGATTTCATTGAACGGCGCACAGCCACCGGTTATCGATGGCATGAGCGCAGCAGAGCGTTTCTTGATGGCTTGGTCCCAATGCTGGAGAGGCAAGTCTCGCGATGAGATTGCTATCCAGCGCTTGGCTACCGACCCGCACTCCCCGACAGAATTCCGTGTGAACCAGGTGGTCAAGAACCTTGACCTTTTCCACGAGACTTACCAGACCACCGAGTCTGATGCGCTCTGGCTGGACCCAGCCAAACGCGTTGTGATCTGGTGAAACTCTGGTTCCGAATCCTCTACGTAATGCTTACGTGGAGAAGCAGATCAAAGCTGAGAATCGACGAGGTTTCCACCACGTCTTTTCGCGTTTGGCCAACTGACCTAGATATCTATCGCCACATGAACAATGGCGTGTTTCTGACTCTGATGGATCTAGGTCGCTACGACCAAGGTCTTAGAACCGGCTTCTGGCAGAAGTGGCAGAAGCTCGGCTGGTATCCGATCGTCGTGAACTCAACTATTAGCTATCGCAAGTCTTTAGAGCCGTGGCAAAAGTTTGATCTTGAAACCCGAGTGATTGGCTGGGATGAGGTCGCTTATTTCATGGAGCAACGCTTTGTCAGAAATGGTGAGATCTATGCCCGAGCAATCATGCGCGGCAGGTTCCTAAAGCGCAGCTGGGGAGTTGTAACACCGAAAGAGGTTATGGACGGAGCCGGCGGTTGGCCAGGTAAAGAACCAAAGCTTCCGAAGTGGGTAATCGATTGGGCAGCCAGCGTCCAGCTTCCTAAAGGAAAAGAGCCAGCGCCCAGCACTTGGGACTAAGAGTTAGCCCCTGGCCAACGGCAAGCGGCAATTGCATCTTCAATCGGGTTGAGCAGTAGGTCCCGAGTCTCAGGGTGCTTTTCCATGTACTTCACGGTGTAGGAACAAATCGGGACAACCTTGCCCATGTTCTCGTGACGAATAGTGTCCAGTGACTCTCGAAGCAAGATGGCAGCCAGGTTTTTTCCCTGGTGCACCGGGTCAACCTCGGTGTGGGTGAGGCGAATCTCAGAGTCGACTTGTTCGTAGTCCATTAGCCCTACGCGCTCGTCCTCGAGGTAAATCTCGAAGCGACTGTCTTCTGGCTTGTGAACCACTTTTGCGCTCATGCTGTTAATCTTTCCCTCGTGACTGCCAACTTAGTAATCATGGGGGATAACCTCGAGCATCTCAAGTCGATGCCGAGTGAGTCTGTGCAGTTGATCTACATCGACCCACCCTTCAACACCGGTCGCGAACAAGTTCGCACCAATCGCACCTCACGCGTGAGCGAATCGGGTCGGGTTGGTTTTCAGGGAAAACACTACGAGCAGGTCGTGTCCAAGGTTCTAAGTTATGACGACGAGTTCGCAGATTACTGGGCGTTTCTAGAGCCAAGACTTGAAGAGAGCTGGCGACTACTTTCTGATACCGGCACCCTCTACCTGCACCTGGACTATCGAGAGTCTCACTACGCCAAAGTTTTGCTCGATGCCCTTTTTGGCAGGGAGAGTTTTCTAAATGAAATCATCTGGGCCTACGACTATGGAGCACGTTCCAAGTCACGCTGGCCAGCCAAGCACGACAACATCCTGGTTTATGTGAAAAACCCCAAGACTTACTACTTCAACTCCCAAGAGGTGGACCGAGAGCCATACATGGCCCCAGGACTCGTCACTAAGGAAAAGGCGGAGCGCGGCAAGCTGCCAACCGACGTCTGGTGGCACACCATCGTGTCACCAACCGGGAAAGAGAAAACCGGATACCCGACTCAGAAACCCGAAGGCATTCTCCGCAGGGTAATCATGGCAAGTTCAAAACCAGGTGACTTAGTCTTGGATTTCTTTGGAGGGTCCGGCACCACGGCAGCAGTTGCGGCAAAGCTAGGACGACAGTTCATCACGATTGATCAGAGCCCGGATTCAATCAAGGTGATTACCGAGCGATTGGCAAATAACGGTGTTGCTTTCGAGTTGGTCTCAAACTCAACCAAATAACGTATGCCGCTAAAAGAATGTAGATTGCGGCAACCGTCATTGCCATTCCAAGATTCTCTGTGCCGGGACGACCAAGCAACTTAAACATCACAATAGGCAAGGTCTCATTAGATCCGAAGGCCAAGAAACTTGCTGCTCCAAATTCACCAATGGAAACCATGGCGCTAAAAGTGATAGCGAGAGTAAAACTTTTCTTCAGAAGTGGCAGCTCAATCATCCGCATGGTTTGAAGTTTGTTAGCGCCATCGATTCGACTTGCTTCCAAAAGCTCTGGATCAATGCCCATCCTCGCAGGGCGGAGAATTTGGAAAGCTACTGGAAGTGCGAACAGCACTTGTACCAGTGGAAGCAAAACCCATGAACTCGTGAGAACTCTCGGCAGGTAGCCGACCAATGCCAGAGTTGCTAATCCAACAACAACCGGTGAAATGCCAATCGGAATCAGTACCCAGCTGGAGGCACGTCTTCGGCGTGCAAGCAAGTACGCAATGGGCACCGAGACCAGCATCACCACCGCAGCATTCCGGAGGCTGTTGACAGTGGCCTCTAGAACAGTGATGTTCAGAACATTGCGTTCACCCTTGGTGGAGAGGTTCGACAGGTTCTGCACCAGTCCCTCGCCCTCCAAGGCTCTCGAAACAACTACTGCGATTGCAATCAGCACGGCTCCACTCAGCAACGCACCAAGTGTCTTATCAAAGCGATTGGGCCGAATCAGTGAAGGCGCTATTTCGTCTAGGGCGGTTGGAGTCCCACCGACCACTCTCGAAAGCAAGAACATAGAAATGGTGAGCAGTGTCTGCAGCACAGCAAGAGTCGCAGCCAGGTTTAGATCAAGATTCTGCAAAGCAGCAACTGCAATCTCGGTTTCTAGAGTTCTGACCTTGCCTGCTCCCAGGGTCACAACCAGACCAAAGCTTGTCGCCGAGTAAAGCGCTACCAAAAGCGCTGCGGCGACAATCCCAGATCGCTGTTGGGGTAGCTCAATGCGAAGTCTGATTTGCCAGTCACTTGCTCCAGCAAGTCGCGCAGACTCGACCTGTTCCGAGTCAATGGTTGTAGCAGCAAAAACTTTGCCAATGAAGCCAAAGTTCATAAACACATGTGCCGCGATGATTAGTAGCATTCCCAAATTGGAATTTATCTCAGCCGCCCCAAACATCCCTTCGAATGCAAGTCCAACTAAAAAGGGCGGCAGTAGAAATGGGACGAGAGTGATTGCGGAAACAAGGCGGGCAGTCTTTTGGCCTAATGACCTGAGCCAGTTTCCAAATGGAATACCAAAAGCAACAGACAACAACGAACTTGCCACCGCGATGATCGCTGTGGTTGAAAGCAGCTCGAGGCTAGTTGTCAAAAACGTCTGACCAGTCTGTTAGCCAGCGTTCGCGATTAGCTGCAAAGTCGAGGTCTCCACCAATAACACTTTCAGCCGGCGGCGCAAATTGTTCAAACTCGGCTGGGATTGCAACCCCTTGGTTTGGGTAAACGAACATGTTCCAAGGCAATGACTCCTGGAAGCTCTGCGCGAGCATGAAGTCAATTAGAGCTTGACCACCGGGAGAGTTTGCCCCACCCTCAACAAGGCCTGCGTACTCGTATTGTCTGAAGCACTCTTTGAGCAATGCTTTGGACTGAGGCTTACCGTCTTTGATTTCTGCCGCGGGAGAACTTGCATAGCTGAGCACTATTGGCCTAGTCCCACCGTAACGAGTGAAATCAGTGAAGTACGCGTCGGTCCAACTGCTTGTAGTTTTGAGCCCGTTGTCACGCAGTGAACGCCAGTAGGCAAAGACTTCGGCTTTGGTCTCAAAACCAGCGTAGGTAGTGATTAGAAATGCCATTCCAGGGGAGGAGAGGTTCGGATTAGGAGTCACTACCAGGTCTCTGTATTTGGTCTGACCCAGATCGCGCCAGCTAGTTGGAGGTTGAATGTTGTTCTGCTCAAACCACTGGATGTCGTAGTTGAAGCAGACGTCACCGTAATTGACCTGCTTGAGATCTTGAACCACGTCGTTCTCCAGCGCAACCGTGGCAAAAGTGTTGTCGATGCCATAGACCACATCGGCAATCGGTGCATTTTGAGTCAGTACAAGTTTGTTAGTCAGGCTTCCGGTGTCGCCGAGTGCAATGACCTCGAGCTCGTAACCGGTTGACTCTTCAAACTCAGCAATTTGCTCATCGCTTATGTAGAACGAGTCGTGGGTTGCAAGTCTGACAAGCTCGATTTTCTCTGCCGGGGCAGCTGCGCAGCCGGTTAGTAGCAGCGCCGCAATCGTTGCGATAACTAGCTTTTTCATGTCGTGCCTTTCCATAAGTTAGGCACGGGTTTGAGGTGTCTCCCTGCGCTGGCATTACCCATATCAGGTTCGACGGTCGAAGACTAGCTAGTCTTCCTCTCAGTCCGGTTTACCGAACTCCCGTGTAGTAAAAAGTATAGGTCTTACTGCGCCGCCGCGGCAGCTTCAGCTGCCTCCTGAGCGGCACTCTTTTGACGCAGTGGGATCTCCTTGATGAACCAGCTGATGATGAATGCGATTGCGATAAACACAGCGGCCAGCATGAACACTGTCAATGAGCTGTCAACGAATCCCATTCGGAAGGGCAGCGTCAAGCGATCATCAGCTCCGATTAGGAAAGAGCTGTCGTTTGTGATTCCCTCTGCCCCAGAAGGTCCAGACTTTAGAACCTCCAAGATTCCAGCATTTGCCTGGTTTGCCATAACATCTGGGTCCTGAAGCGCTTCTGCAAAACCGTTCTTCACCTCAGTGGTCTCAAAGGCTGCCTGAATCTTGCCCACTACTTGCGAGAACAGAATCGACATAAAGATTGCAACACCGAAGGTGCCACCCATCTGTCTAAAGAATGTCGCAGAGGAAGTTGCCACGCCAATGTCCTTGGCCTCAACCGCATTCTGGCTGGCAACCATGGTGGTCTGCATCAACTGGCCAAGACCTAGACCAATCAAGACCATGCCGATTGCCAATAGCCAAAGTGGAGTGTCAGCCCTAAGTAGAAGCACCATGTATAGGTAGCCAATGGTTAGCGTTGCGGTTCCGGTGTTGAAGAAGATTCTGTACTTGCCAGTCTTTGAGGTTATGCGACCGGCGGTGATGGTAGCGGTCATCATTCCAAAGACCATCGGCAGCATCATGAAACCAACCATGGTTGGTGAAACGCCATAGATGATCTGGATGATTAGCGGAAGCACAATCATTCCGCCGAACATTCCAACTCCGATAATCACACCGAGAATCTGGGTTCGAGCAAAGGTTTGGTTCTTGAATAGCGACAGTGGAATTAGAGCGGAATCGCCCATCCTCTTTTCGATGGTGATGAAGGAAATGATTCCGGCAACACCAACCACATACATCGCAATCGAAAGCGGTGATCCCCAACCCCACTCGCGACCCTGCTCGGCAACCAGTAGCAGTGGCACGGTTGCGAAGATGATCGTTACCGCTCCCCACCAGTCAATTCGCTGCTGCTTTGGGGTGTGAGGGACATGCAGGAACACCGTCACCATGATTAGCGAAATGATTCCAACCGGAAGGTTGATTAGGAACACCCAGCGCCAACCATCGATCCACAGAATCTGATCGATGCCGGCGAACGTTCCGCCAACAACCGGACCCAGTAGTGAGGAAGAACCAAATACCGCCAGGAATAGACCCTGGTACTTTGCTCTCTCGCGTGGCGGGACAATGTCCGCAACGATGGTCAATGCCAGCGAGAACAAACCACCGGCACCAATTCCCTGCAGTGCTCTAAAGGCTGCAAGTTCATACATGGTGGTGGCGAAGCCGGTGGTGACCGAACCAATAACAAAAATCAGAATCGCAACTAGGAAGAGCGGACGCCTACCAAATAGGTCGCCCAACTTGCCATAAATCGGAGTCGACACCGTTGAGGTGATCAGGTACGCGGTGGTAGCCCAAGCCTGAAGAGATAGGCCATCAAGGTCATCAGCGATAGTGCGCATCGCAGCGCCAACCACCGACTGGTCCAAGGCTGCCAGGAACATACCCGACATCAGCCCGATCAAAACCAGCCAAATCTGCCTCGGAGTCATTTCTCCTGATTGTGCGGCTTGTTTTGCGGCTTCCCGCCTTGATTTAGTGGGCAATTGGACTCCAAGTTTTAGGGTGGTACTCGTGCCACAGTCTAGACCTCTAGTTCGGAACCCACTCTTTGTGTTTGTTCCTCCTATTGTGCTGCTTGGCCTGGGGCTCTCCTTTGTCCTGCAGCCCGGGGCATTTGCGCCAAGTCATGAACTCGTGGAGCAAGCGATCAGTGAACGTCAGGTGGCAGCTGTTCCTAAGACTCAACTGGCAATGGCTTCATTTCACCAAACCAGACTTGCCACAAAGTTCGGTGGCTCAGATCTCGTTGTAGTAAACAAGCAGCGTCCGCTGCAACCTTTGGAATACCAGCCTTTGAACCTAAGGGACATTGAAAGCTCAAAGGACCTCGATAACTCGCGTGGTTTGCAGCTAGCTGATCAGGCAGCGACTGCCCTGGAAGATTTAGCCAAAGCAATGAATGCCGAAGGCGCGGGCAAGCTGTTCGTAAACTCCGCATTCCGCTCCTATAAATATCAAGTGGAGTTGTTCAACTCCCAAGCCAGTCAGTATGGACTGGAAGGCGCATTGGCTAGAGCGGCAAAGGCCGGGCACTCCGAACACCAAACCGGGCTAGCAGCAGACGTATCGGTTCCCGAACAGGGCTGCGCCATAATGCAGTGCTTTGGTGATACAACCGGCGGAAAATGGTTGGCTGCAAACTCTTGGAAGTACGGATTCATAATCCGCTACGAGAAGGACACCACCTCGATCACCGGATACACATATGAACCATGGCACCTGAGGTACGTCGGTGTGCAACTTGCGTCAACGTATTCCAAAACTGGAATGAAGACTCTGGAAGATTTTTGGGGCTTTGCTCCGGCTGAGTTCTACTTAGAAGAAACTGCCTCGTCCACAAGCAACTGAGCCTGCTTCAACACCTGTTCGAGATGCTGCTCTCCATTGAATGACTCACCATAGATTTTGTAGACATCCTCGGTACCCGAAGGTCTTGCTGCGAACCAGGCATTACTTGTTGAGACCTTGATGCCCCCCAGTGCACCGCCGGAACTGGCTGCAGTTTCGATTTTTATGATCTGCTCTCCTGCCAGCTCATCGGCGGTGACATCGTCCCCACTAAGTTTGGCGAGCAAAGCTTTTTGGGAAAGATTGGCAGGGGCATCGACTCTTCGATAGTGGGGCTCACCAAATTCTTGAGCTATCTCGGCGTAACGCTCTGAAGGACTTGAACCGGTGACCGCTTTGATCTCTGCAGCCAAGAGGCACATGATCAAACCATCCTTGTCGGTTGACCACGGTTGACCATTTAGTCGAAGGAACGAAGCACCTGCGGATTCCTCTCCGCCGAACCCCAAGGATCCATTTGAAAGACCTGCAACGAACCACTTAAATCCAACTGGAACCTCGAGCAGCTTCCTGCCCGCTGCCTCTACCACTCGATCTATCAGGGATGAGGAAACCATGGTTTTACCAACTGCAGATTCTTCGTCCCAGCCATCCCTCGCTCTAAACAGGTAGTCAATCGAAGCCACCAAGAAGTGGTTGGGGTTCATCAGCCCCGAGTCCGAGGTCACGATGCCGTGGCGATCTGCGTCCGCGTCATTTCCCGTTGAGATGTCGTAGTTGGTCTTGTTCTCAATAAGCGATGACATCGCAAATGGAGATGAGCAGTCCATGCGGATTTTGCCATCCCAGTCCAGGCTCATAAATCCAAACTGGTAGTCAACCTTTGGGTTTATAACTTCTAGGTTGAGGCGATAGCGCTCTGCGATAAGCGGCCAGTAGTCCACCGATGCGCCACCTAGTGGGTCGGCACCAATTCGAATTCCAGCTTCAGAAATGTGGCTGAGTTTTAGAACCTGATCGAGTTGTGATACGTAGTTCTCTCTGAAATCAAAGTGATGCGCATTTGGAGCCTTGCGCTTTACATCAATGAGGCCATTGCGAATAAGTTCGTTGGCGCGATTGGCAATCCAGCCGGTGGCGTCAGAGTCTGCCGGACCACCGTGAGGTGGGTTGTACTTGATGCCGCCGTCCTGCGGCGGGTTATGACTTGGGGTGATGACTATGCCATCGGCCTGCCAGTCGCTGCCGTGAGGCAACTGAGAGTTGTGATCGATGATTGCAACGGAGACGGCAGGGGTTGGGGTGTAGCCATTGTGTGAATCAATTAGAGCTAGAACATCGTTTCCGGCCAGAACTTCAAGAACAGATTGCTGAGCAGGCCCACTGAGCGCATGTGTGTCTCGACCGCTATATATGGGTCCGCCTATCCCTTGCGAGCTTCGGTATTCGACGATTGCTTGGGTGATGGCCAGGATGTGCTGCTCGTTGAAAGAGGTATTGAATGAACTACCGCGATGACCTGAAGTGCCAAAGGCAACTTTCTGTTCCGGGATCGAAACATCTGGTTTTAGCTCAAAGTAGGCGGCGGTTAGCTTGGCTATGTCCACCAGGTCTGAAGCTCTGGCAGGCTTCCCGGCTCGCTCGTGCATGGCATCCTCGTTTAGGTCTCTAACAAAAAGGTATAGCTATCTTGAGTCGCTATGGGGTCTATGGCCAACTAACCACAATCGCTTTGCTGTCGCTTATGGCCTATCTGCCCTAATCTTGAGGCATGTCTAACCCACTAAAGATTGCCTACCTAGGCCCTGCCGGCACCTTCACCGAGATGGCTGCCAAGCAGCTAACCGGAGCTGACGCGGCCAGCTTTATTGCAGTGGGTAGCGTACGTGAGGCACTTGATGCCGTGTTAGCCAATAACGCCGACCGCGCAGTTGTCCCAATTGAGAACTCCCTAGAGGGTGGCGTTTCCGCCACTATGGATGCTTTGGCAAGTACTGCTGGCGTGCAGATTTTTGGTGAGTACCTAGTGCCAGTGACCTTCGATTTGATGGCATCGCCGGGAACCACCTTGGATTCCATCGAAGTTGTTTACACCCACCCGGTTGCCTACGCGCAATCGAGGAAGTGGCTTCAGGAGAAAATCCCAAACCACTCTCACATCCCAACCTCTTCAACCGCAGCGGCGGCTAAGAACACAGTTTCCGGCAGCACCGCGGATGCAGCAATTGCCGCTCCGGGAGCAGCCGGGATGTATGGGTTGGTGACACTAGCTAGTGACATCGGTGAGAACAAGAATGCACAAACTCGTTTTCTTGAGGTTGGAAGATCCGCTAAGCCAACTGCGCGTACCGGCTTTGATAAGACCAGCGTGATTGTTGAGCTACCAGATGACCGCCCGGGCGGGCTACTTGAAATGCTGGAGCAGTTTGCTGCTCGAGGCGTGAACCTATCTCGAATTGAATCTCGCCCAGTCGGCGATCGTTTTGGTCGCTACCGTTTCAACATCGACGCCCAGGGTCACATCGACGACCAGGCAATTGCCGAAGCGCTAATGGGATTGCACCGCTTCTCACCAAAAGTCATTTTCCTAGGCTCATACCCAAGGGCTGATAAGAGCGAATCTGTGCACGAGGGCAACAACGCCAACAAGGCGTATCAGTCCGCTCAGGACTGGTTGGACTCGCTCAAGGGATAAACGCCAGGCAGCACTGCTTCAAAGTTCACGCCTTGGGCATCCTCAGAAATCGACCAAGTCATCGTTAGGTCGGTAAACAGAGCCGAACCCAAGCCGTTTACCTCTGCGGTCAATGGAGCTCCGTCGTTACTGGCTTTGAGCCAGAGGTCACCGTCGGCGTTTTTGCCGAGGGAAACAAATAAGTGCTTTGCCTTGCCGTGACGGTAGGCATTACCCGCGAGCTCCTTGATGATTTCGGATGCGCATCGAGCCGTGGTCGAATTTTCAAGGAGTACCTTGGCGGATTTGTCGATGACCATTTCCATACTCAGAACACCTGACCAAGTTTCTTGAGTTTCTTTTACCAACTTCGAAAATGGCTGCTCTCGAGACCAATCTCCCTTTAGCGCAACTACTGCCCTGTCTAGTTCTTTGAGGATCTGTTTCACATCTGCGGGGCTGTCTTGGTTTGCCAGCTGGAGCCTCGAGGCTGCAACTGTTAGTGCACCCTGGACGGTGCCGTGAACCAGGTATGCCCATTTCTTTTGGGCCAACCAAATTTGCTGCTCAAAGATTGTTTCGCTGCGGGTGAGTTCTAGATTCAAGCCGGACAACTCACCCTCAATCTGATCTCTGCTTCGCTCAATTGCGCGCCAGAGCGTGATTGATGCGCCCACAAACATGAACACCCCAATGCCAGACGAACGAACTTGCACGAGGTCCGGATGACCGTCGATGAAGTAGACGGTAGTTAGCTGCAGCGGCAAATAGGCGATAAACAAAATCGCAGTCATTGCCAGCCAGTTCGAGAACCGAGAACGCAGCGGAATTAACGAGAACAGCTTTCGCAAACCCAAGCCGATCGGAATGATTGACAGGCTGGCTGCAAAGGCTGCCAACGTAACCAATGGCGTGGAGAGCGAATTAATTGTGAACAAAATATTTGGCATTGCCAAAAGATAGGTACCCACCACTCGGGTGTCCTCAACGGCATGAACGGTGTTCGGTCTGCCAAACCTGAGCGGCTTGCGAATCACCTTGAGCTCTTTGGTGACGGTTAAATCATCAAGGCGGTCTCTGAGCTTGTGGCTAAGTGGTCGGACCTGGTTGGTGATCAACTCTCGAATCTCGTCGGCCACTAAGCGAATCTCTTCCTTGCGGCTTGCCTTTGAGAGGTTATCTTTGATTCTGTCTAGTTCTCCAAGTAGAGCGCTCTGCGCCATTTTGCGAAGGCTCTTCTCTGTCGAGCTCGCCTTGTAGCTGGTTGCTTTTCGACTCTCGAGCAAGGTTTCATTTGACTGAGTCAACTTTGACATTGCAGCCAGGTGGCGATTGGTGGAGTACATAAGCTCCGACATCGCGATCAAGGTAATCAACGCGACAGTGATGTCACCTGGGAGTCGCTGAAGATAAACATCCCAAGCCTCGGCTGGGGAAACCGTGAATACATTTTCAAGCAGGTAGCCGCGGCTAGTTCCCATAATGAGCAAGCCAAGACTCACCCACCCCCAGCGCGCTCTAGTTGGAGCAGCGTCAACAATCACAATCAGAATGGGATATAGAAGCCAGTAACCGATAAATGATGCTGCGATTAATAGCCCCGCATTGGGATTTGCAACCTCTCGCGAACCTAGGTCATAAGCAAAAATACTGGAGGCCTGAATAAAGAGAATTGACCCCCAAATCCAAGGGGATCGAAGATTTAGTCTTCCCATGTGTTCGGTAAAGGCCCGAACAAAACCCAGCACGTTCACAGCCGCAGGACTTCTAATTGCTTCGGAGGTCATCTAGAGAAGCCAGTGGCCTTTAGGTATTGAATTGCAGCCTGAACTCGACGCTCAGGACCACCCTGTTCGGAGATGCCCATCGCCTTAAATGCTCGCACCAAGATCAAGCGAACCGCTCGGATAGTGGTGTTCCTGATTTGCGCAATTTCTTCGTTTGACTTACCCATGGCCAAAAGCTGAACCACCTGGAGTTGAGAGCGACTTAGGTTGTGCAGGGTGTTGCCGGATTCGAGGTTTTCCCTGAACTGCTTGCCCGCTCCGCGAGCAACACCGATGATTGCGGCGTTTAGGAAATTGCTATCACCTAGGTTGGACTTCAAGAGGTATCCGTAACCGGCAGGCAAACTCTTCACAGACTTACCGGCTAATCGCGGCTCGGCAACGTTGGTTAGAAACAGGATTGCAAGGGTTGGGCTGGAATGTTTTAGCGAGGTTGCTAGATCAAAACCGTCAGGTCCGCTACCCAGGTCAACATCGAGAATCGCGAGGTCCGGATCAAAACCATCGCAGGCTTTTTTCGCGGTCGCAGCATCGGTCGCGGTCGTCACCTCATGGCCTTGGGCCCTCAAGGTTTCGCTAAGCAGAGTAAGTACTAAAGGCTCGTCATCAACGGCGAGAATTTTCAATCCAATTGCCATGCAATAACAATGCCAGCTAACTGCAATCCATACGGACATCCACATTCCTCTAGAGGAACATTAGAGTCGAATCTTTAGAACCCGGTGTTTCAAGCTGAAGTCAACTTCCAGCACTTCGCCGATTACATCGCCATCCAATTGAAGGGGGCTGAGGTGATGTGGCTTCACTCGAATGCGTGAACCACCAAGGTTCTCAATCGTCTTTAGGTTGGCGGTTTGGTCCATCCACTTTCGCCCTAGCGCCAATGGCCTTACAACTTTGTTCTGCCAGGTCACGCGAGCTATGAAGTCCACCCAGTCCCAAATCTTTCGCGGTCCAATTGCCGCAACATCTAACTTGCCGTCATCCAACCGAGCATCCGGCATCATCGAGATTTGGCCGGGAAGCCAACCGGCATTGCCAATCAGAATCGAGTAGCTCTTGAGGGTTCTAGGAGAGAAGTCATCGACTAGCACCTCAAATTTTTCAAACTTCAAAGGCAGTGATCTAAAGCCACCTTCTATATAGGCAATCCAGCCGACTCGTCTTTTGAGCTCAGTTTGGGTGCGCTGCATGATCCTGGCGTCCATACCAATGCCGGCAATTCCGGTGAAATAGAACTTAGTGAGTTCGCCGTGTTGGTTGATTGCCTTGGCAACTCCAAGATCGATCTCGTATACATCGCCAATCACCGCTCGGCGAATGCACTTGTCCAAGTTGGTAATTGGCAGCTTTAGGTTTCTTGCCAGGATGTTGCCGGTGCCAATTGGGACAAGCCCTAGGGAGACAGCGGCATCTTCCTCAAAGACTGCCTGCACGCATGCTCTGACCGTGCCGTCGCCGCCGGCAACAATTATGTGGGTGGCGCCAGCCTCGATTGCCTTTTTGGTTGCCTTCAAGCCACCGGTTTTGTTATCCGAGGGGAAGTAGCTCAGGTTTACAAAACCTGCTTTTGAGAACGCAGCCTCGATTTTCGCCCTCGTAATTTTGGAGGGGTGGAAGATTACCGCCATGTTCTGCACTCCCCAAGCCTAAGCGTTATAGAAGGTAGGCTTGAGGCCGTGATTGACATCAATCTTTTAAGAGAGCAGCCTGAGGCCATTAGGGCCTCCCAAGTGGCGCGTGGAGCCGATGTATCGCTAGTCGATAAGGCAGTGAAATTAGACCTCGAAAAGCGTGCGGCGCTCGCTGAATTCGAGAGACTTCGTGCTGCTCAAAACCAGCACGGCAAGCTAGTAGCCTCCGCTCCAAAGGAAGAGAAGGCAGCACTTGTTGCTCAAGGGCAAGAGATGGCAGTTGCCGTAAAGGCTGCGGATGCCGCTGCTAATGCTGCGGACGAAGAGCTGACCAAGATCCTTTACAAGATCGAGAACGTCGTAAACGAGAATGTGCCGGCCGGTGGCGAAGAGAACTTCGTTCTGGTCAAAGAGGTCGGCACCATCCCAACATTTAGTTTTGAACCTAAAGATCACGCAGAGCTAGGTGAGCTTCTAGACATCATCGACATCGAGCGCGGTGTCAAGATCTCAGGCTCACGCTTCTACTTTCTAAAGGGCTGGGGAGCTCGCCTTGAGCTTGCGATGATGCAGCTTGCGTTAGAGCAAGCATCCGAAGCTGGCTTTACCGCTTTGATCACCCCAACCCTGGTCAAGCCAGAGGTAATGCAGGGCACTGGCTTCCTTGGTGAGCACGCCGATGAGATTTACTACCTGCCGGCAGATGATTTGTATCTCACCGGAACCAGCGAAGTAGCTCTTGCCGGTTACCACCGCGATGAGATCCTTGAGAGCCTTGAAGAACCGATGCGCTATGCCGGTTGGTCAACCTGCTACCGCCGTGAAGCCGGAGCAGCCGGTAAAGACAACCGCGGTATCTTGCGTGTTCACCAGTTCAACAAACTCGAGATGTTCAGCTACTGCAAGCCAGAAGAGGCAGAGGCCGAGCACGCTCGCCTGTTGCAGTGGCAGGAGCAGATGCTGCAGAAGTGTGAGCTCCCTTACCGAGTGATTGATGTTGCGGCCGGTGACCTAGGTTCCTCTGCTGCCAGAAAGTATGACGTTGAGGCGTGGGTTCCTACCCAGGGCACTTATCGCGAATTGACTTCCACCTCAAACTGCACCACCTTCCAGGCGCGCAGACTAAACACTCGCTACCGCGATGAAAATGGCAAGCCAAAGACTGCGGCCACGCTAAACGGCACCTTGGCCACCACCAGATGGTTGGTTGCAATTTTGGAGAACCACCAGCAGGAAGACGGTTCGGTGGTAATTCCTAAGGCACTTCGTCCATACCTCGGTGGCGTCGAAAAGATTGTGCCTAAGCACTAACCCATGGCAGCTTTCGAACCCTGGCTTATCGGCATCGACATCGATGGCACTTTGGTGCACGATGACGGCTTTCTTTCAAAGCGTGTAGTTGAGCAGGTTTCACGCGTTCGCGCTCTTGGTCACGAGGTTGTGATTGCAACCGGCAGGGCTGCAGCAAATGCCTATCCGGTTATCAAGGACCTAGGGGTATCGCTGAACCACTCGGTTTGCTCCAACGGAGCGGTCACCATTCGTTTTGAAGATGATCACCCGCGCGGCTATGCGATGCACGATGTGAAGACTTTTGATCCATCCGAGGTTTTGACCGAGCTAATCGAGCACTTACCAAACGCACACTTCGCCGTTGAGCATGCCGATGGCAGCTACCGATTCCACAAGCCTTTCCCCTCCTACGCGCTTGGCGATGACAATCGCGAAGCCCCGCTTTCAGAACTTTTAGAGCACCCGGTTTCTCGAGTTGTTGTGCTTTCTCCAGACCACGATGTCGATCAGTTCCTAGGCCTTATGGCCAAGGTTGGTTTGCAGTCGGTTTCTTATGCGATTGGCTACACCGCTTGGTTAGATATCGCACCAAAGGGCATCGACAAGGGCCACGCGCTAGAGCAATTACGCCAGCACTATGAGATTCCTGGCGAGCGCACCTTGGTTATGGGCGATGGCCGCAATGACATCGAGATGTTCCGCTGGGCCAGGTCAATGGGTGGTTACGCCTATGCGATGGGACAGGCTCCAGAAGAGGTAAAGCTCGAGGCCACTGCGGTCACCGCAGCGGTGGATCAAGACGGTGTAGCTCAGGTGCTAGAGGCACTTGAGGGTCTCAAATTCCTAGATTAACCACTAAACTTGCCCGCGGAGGTCTGTCCGAGCGGCCGATGGAGCTGGTCTTGAAAACCAGTGGACAGCAATGTCTCGTGGGTTCGAATCCCACGGCCTCCGCCATTTTCCTAGCCCACTATCAGCAATTAATCCCTAGACTTTTCAAGTGACCCAGCCCGAATTCATTTTTCCCGAAGATCAGCGCCGCCTAAGGCGACGCGGTTGGCTCACCAAACTCCTAATTTCTATGGTTGTTGTCGCCGGTTTAGGCGTTGCTGCGGTCGGTGGTGGCTACGTATATCTAGTAAGTCAGCTCAATGCCTCGGGTATCGATGTTTACTCAACCGATGGTGAAACCTTTGCCCCTCCTACCGCCGAGGAAATCAACGGCCCAATCAATGTTTTGGTAATCGGTTCTGATACTCGCGTGGGCCAGGGCAAGACTTCATATGGCCCAGCAGGTAATGCACTTGCCGACGTAATCATTCTTTTGCACGTTTCTGCAGACCGCAAAAATGCGGTCGCGCTCTCTTTCCCAAGAGACCTAATGGTCTCGGTCCCAGAGTGCCCAAACCCTGAGGGCGGCGAGAAGTACTCCGCGAAGGACATGGTTCAGATCAACGCCACCATGAACACCGGTGGCCCCGCCTGCACGCTGCTTACTGTTCAAAAGCTAACCGGTGTAAAGATCCCTTACCTTGCGATGATCGACTTCAAGGGCGTTATCGCGATGAGCGAGGCCGTTGGTGGCGTAACTGTTTGTGTTGCCGAACCTATCAAGGACGATTACACCCAGCTGTATCTAGAAGCCGGTGAACACACCCTGATTGGCGAGCAGGCTTTGGCCTTCTTGCGAACCCGTCACGGCGTTGGCGATGGCTCTGACCTCTCTCGTATTTCTAACCAGCAGGTTTTCCTAACCTCACTGGTGAGAAAGCTCAAAGACGAGGGTGCGCTGACCAACCCATTCACCATGCTCAAGCTCGGTACCGCCGCCCTTGAGAACATGACACTTTCCAACAGCCTCACCGAGATCGGTGTGATCTTGGGCATGGCAAGAGAAGTGAACGATGTAGACCTAGACAAGATCACCTTCCTCAAACTCCCGGTTTATAGCCTCAAGGGCACTTATGCGGGTCGCGTAGCGGTTATTCAAGACCAAGCCCAGTTGCTCTTTGATCGCATTGCCCAGGACGAGCCTTTGGTCTTGGAGGAGGCGAACCCAGGAGCCGGGGCTGTTGTGGCGGAGGAGTCCGCACCAGCTACCGAACCAACTGCCGGAACCGGCGCTACCGCAAGCGAGGAAGCCCTTCCGGAGTGGGCGCAGGGCACCAACGCCTCGGTCAAGAGCTGCTCAAACTAGTTTTCCCAAAGCCCAAATTCCTAGTAGGCTAATGCGGCTACTTGGAGACGTCGCATAGCCCGGTCGAGTGCGCCTCACTGCTAATGAGGTAGGGGTTTTAAAAGCCCCTCGGAGGTTCAAATCCTCTCGTCTCCGCTCACAAGTTTCTAAATTCTCTTTGAGCCCAAATCTCGGGCAGATTCCCAAATGTAACGAATTGGTATACCAAACATCAGATTAACGGCAAACCGAGATAGTGTGAAAGCGCTGAGGGAGTATTCCCTACGCATTGGTCTCGTCATCACGGCTAATCACCCGGGACTAGTGGTCACTTAGGTGGCGGAAGAGACTCAGCCTTCGGTCAACAATGGGGTTGGCAAAGGCTGCCCTCCCATTTGTTCTCCGTTGCGGGGGATCCAGGTCGGATCCTCTTGACTACTAGGAGGAATCTTTGAAGAAATTAGCTGTCGCAGCAACGGCGCTCGCGCTTATTGCCACAACCCTTTCAGCAGCTCCAGCATCGGCTGCTGGAACTCCCGCTCACCAGGCCAAGTACGGTCTTGAGTGCGCGAAGCTAAAGGAAGTTGCCGTAAAGAAGGGTGCCGACGGATCAAACTTGGTTTGCAAGGTTGAGGTTGGCGGTACTTACGCGGGTAAGAAGATCTGGGCTTACCCAGAGTTCCCAACCATCAAGGAAATGGACCTATACATGGCTGGCGGCGCTGGTGGTGGCTATGACACCTTCGGTCGTGAGCTAATGCGTGCGATGCGTTCCGAGGGCACCCTGTTGGCCGACGCAACCTTCCGCAACATCTCTGGTGCCGGTGGTACCACTGGTCTAAGCGCATTCTTGGTTAACGAGAAGGGCAAGTCTGGCAAGGCCCTAGTAACTGGTTTCGCAATGGTAGGTGGAGTTGCTTCAACCAAGGTTCCATTTGACACCAGCGACGCAGTTGAGGCTGCCCGCATGATGGGTGAGTGGGAAGTTGTCGTAGTTCCTAAGGACTCGCCATACAAGACCCTGGCTGACCTAGTGGCAGACATCAAGGCGAAGAAGGCAACCTTGCCTATCGCCGGTGGAAACCTAGGTGGTATTGACCACTACACCGCAGTCTTGATCTACGAGGCACTAGGCCTAAGCATCAAGGACCTGAACTACGTTGTTTACTCCGGTGGTGCTCAGGTAACTGCAGCGCTACTAAACGGCAGCTCAAAGGCTGGTATTTCTGGTTACGGTGAGTTCAAGGACCAGGTTGCCGCTGGCACCCTACGTATCCTAGGTATCTCTTCTGCATCCAAGGTTCCAGGCATCAACGCTGAGACCATGAAGTCTCAGAAGGTTGACGTTGTAGCCGGTAACTGGCGTGGAATTATGCTTCCAAAGGGAACTCCTTTGTCAGCTCGCAATCAGGTCATCCGTGCACTAGACGTAACCCGCCAGGGAACCGTTTGGAAGTTGGTTATGAAGAACAACGTCTGGGCTAACAACTGGCTAGCAGGTGACGCTTACAAGTCATGGCTAGTAAGACAAGAGCAGTCAATCCTGACCATCTACCAGGCGCTTGGTCTGTGATAAAAAGCACCAAAGCTGCAGCAAAGGGGGAGCTGGTTTTCACCAGCTTCCTCTTTGTTGTTGCGGTCGTAGTTTTAGTTGACACCGCTGGAATGACCAAATCCAACGCGGTTGGATTTGTCGGCCCAGAGGTCTTTGCCTACATGGTCGGTGGCCTGCTTTTGCTGCTCTCCGGCTCACAAATCATCGCGGTCCTCAGAGGTGAACGCGGCACCCCAGAAGGTGTTGAGGGCGGCGTAGCCGTATCCGATCCAAACTGGAAAGCCTTTGGGCTATTGGCCGCCGCTCTTGTTCTCTACAGCCTGCTCATGCCAGTTCTTGGCTTCCCAATCATGGGAGCGGTGCTCTACTTCATGGTGGCAAAAGCCATTGGTGCAAAGCACAACTTACGGACCGCAGTTATAGCGGTCCTTTTATCGCTAGCGATATTCTTTGCCTTCAATGAGGGCCTACAGCTTCAATTACCTTCCGGGCTTGACACAGCTGAAAATATTTTGAACCCTGTGAACGAAATTGCCCCAGGTGAAGAGATCGTCGACGAAAACGGCGTAGTCGTTGAAGAGGATGGAGGCTGGTAATGGATTTCTCCTCCTTCTTAGCTGGATTTGCTAACTCACTAACTTTGGTCAACCTGGGCTTTGCCCTGTTGGGAACAATTCTTGGAACTCTGGTTGGTGTGCTCCCGGGCATCGGACCGGCGCTGGCTATTTCGCTGCTGCTGCCGGTAGCGCTAGGCGTAGATCCAACTGCGGCCCTAATCATGTTTGGCGCTATTTACTACGGTGCAATGTTTGGTGGATCAACAACCTCGATCCTGCTAAATGCCCCAGGCGAATCTGGCTCTGTGATGACCACCATCGAGGGCAACAAGATGGCTCGAAACGGCAAGGCTAGCGCAGCACTTGCTACCGCGGCCATTGGTTCGTTTGTCGCCGGTGCGATTGCTACCGGAATCGTGGCTGTTGCATCCCCGACAATTGCCTGGATCGGCATTCGAATGACCCCTGCGGATTTCTTCGCACTTATGGTCTTGGCGTTTGGAACTGTTGGCGCGGTGCTTGGTCAGTCCATGCGTCGAGGCCTGATTGCCTTGACGTTTGGACTTTCGATTGGTCTTATTGGCTTGGATCTGCAAACTGGATCCTCCCGCCTAACCTTTGGAATCCCAGAGGCATTTGACGGCATTGAAACCGTTGTCTTGGTCGTATCGCTTTTTGCTTTGGGAGAAGCGCTATACGTCTCGCTCTATGGCAAGTTAGGCGGGGTTCAGAAGAACAAGTTCAAGGGCCTTGCTTGGATGTCAAAGTCAGATTTCAAGCGATCCTTCTGGCCCTGGATTCGTGGAACCGCAATTGGTTTCCCAACCGGTGTTATCCCTGCCGGTGGATCTGAGCTTCCAACCTTCTTGAGCTACTCGCTGGAAAAGCGTTTGGCACGCAAGAAGCACAACGAGTTCGGTAGCGGAGCCATTGAAGGTGTAGCTGGACCGGAGGCTGCTAATAACGCAAATGCCGCCGGAGCTATGGTTCCACTTCTGGCACTGGGTCTTCCAACCTCTGCAACTGCAGCGGTTATGTTGGTCGCGTTCCAGCAGTTTGACATTCGTCCTGGACCACTTCTATTCACGGACCAGCCGGTATTAGTCTGGACACTTATCGCATCACTCTTCATTGGAAATGCGCTGCTATTGGTGATCAATCTTCCTTTGGTGGGACTTTGGGCGAAGCTGCTTGATATCCCAGCACCGTATCTCTACGGAGGCATTGTCATTTTTGCGATGGTGGGAGCGTA
This sequence comes from Microbacteriaceae bacterium, assembly GCA_027487865.1. GTDB lineage: Bacteria > Actinomycetota > Actinomycetes > Actinomycetales > Microbacteriaceae > Aquiluna. The sequence goes on along the minus strand of JAIYCT010000003.1, from coordinate 6,143 downwards.
TGTACTGAATAACAGTGCATTCGATCTTTGGGCAGCGGTAGTTATTGGAATAATCGGGCTGCTCTTTAGGAAGTTTGGTTATCCGGTCACGCCTTTGATCCTCGGAGTGATTCTTGGACCCATGGCTGAACAAGAGTTCCGTCGAGCGTTGCAGAGTGCTGCCGGAGACTGGAGCGTTCTAGTGAGCACTCCTTTCACTGTCAGCATATATGCGCTGCTTGCTCTGGTCTTGATCGCCCCACAGGTTCTAAGGCTCGTTAGATCTAAACAGCAGGCATAAATGCTAACCACAAGACCGATACCAAGTGGGTGGCTGGTTCTTGTGCTCATACACTCCGGCCTGATTCAAGCCGGAGTGTATGTAGTTCGACCGATGGCAACGTATCAAGCTGTCAATCTCGGAGCTGACGCCACTTTGGTTGGAATCATTGGCGCAACCTTTGCCCTGGCTCCGCTCCTGCTCGCCATTCAAGTCGGCAAGTGGGTCGACTTTGGTTTTGCAGGTAGGGCTACTTTCCTCGGGCCGATAATCACGCTGGTTGCAACCATTGGCTTGGTCTTTGCCGACCAGCTCTGGCTACTGATGATCTGGATGCCGCTTTTGGGAACCGGACACCTTTTGGCCATGGTCGGTGGACAAACACTTATTGCGCAGTTCTCCCAGGATAAGAAGTATGAAACCAACTTTGGACTGCTGACCTTCTACGCCTCACTCGGTCACGCAATCGGTCCTTTCGTTGGTGGTTACTTAGCCGACTCAGATGGTTTGAAAATAGAGGTTGCCCCAGCGCTATGGTTCGCTGCACTGCTATTTGTTTTGGGTGCTCTGGTGACAATTTCACTGTTCTCAAAACTTGCCACCGCAAATGACGGTTCACCAAAAGGCTCGATCGCTGATGTCTTTGCGGTGCGCGGCTACAAGCCAGCAATCTTTGTGGCTGGCGCCACCACGGCGGTTGTCGATGTCATGCTGATCTACCTACCGCTGGTTGGCTTAGCCCTTGGCTTCTCAGTGGCGGAGGTTGGAGTGCTCTTGGCTATCAGGGCACTGTTCTCGATGGCGGTTCGTTTTGTCCTAGGACCGATGCGAGATCGTTTTGGCCTCAGGGCCATACTTGTGGTCGGATCGGTTTTGACCATGGCTGGTTCGATTGGTATCGCGCTCAGCACAGAGTTCTATCTCATTGCAGCGCTATTGGCAGTCACAGGTTTTGCTATGGGGATAGGCCAACCGGCAACCATGGCATGGGTGTCGAGAATCTCCAGCCCTAATAATCGTGGCCTCGCAATCTCGATTCGATTGACCTCAAATCGCTTTGGACAGGTCGTGGTTCCCGTGATAGCCGGAGCTGTTGCAGCCGCGAGTGTCAGCGGCGTCTTTTACCTTTTGGCAGTTCTAATGTTTTTCTCTGCTGGAGTATCAAAGAAGTGGGCTCCCGGGCCAACCAGCTAACTCACAAAATCTGTTTCTAATAGGGACAAAAGGGAAGCCAGCACTTCTTATCCACCCCTAAGGGTGCGATGTTTTCCATTGCGTTCCCACCTAGGAAGCTAAGCAATGTCGGGACATTAGCTAAGACAAGACTTATCCCAACCATGTAGTCAAATGGGAGGGGTGGGATGTCGATCAGCGTTGATTCACTGCGTTCAGCGCGCTCGAAGATTCTCCGACTATTTGGAGTCCCAGCCCTAGCTCTCGGCATAGTTATCGCAAGCTCTCAGCTTGCCGCCGGTGCAACCATGACTTTGGCGGTTGACTACACCCCCGGTTCTAACGCCGTTGCAACTGAAGTTGCTCCCGGTAGCAAAGTTGACCTCACCGCCACCGCCCCTATTTCTGACCCGGGCACCACAGAGCAAGAAATCGTGCAGGCCATTGGCTCGGAACTAAAGCTCAGCTCTGTTTCCGACATCATTGCCCCAGCCGGCTGGGTGGTCTACTACTCAACCGATGGCACAAACTGGACCTACAACCCACCTACAACCCCAGCGGGCTGGGCAGCGGTTACCCACGTCAAGGCCAGGGGCGACCTGATCAGCGAAGGCCCTGACGCCCAGGGCCGCCAGATTGCATCTACCGATGCCAATGCCGCCCAGCCAACTTCCGGTGCATTCCCCACCACCACGGGCTCCAGCGGTGATGGTTGGGATGTGTTCTTTGATGATGCCGGCAATCTCTTTAACGTCTGGCACCACAATGGTGGTGGTTCTAATCAGAGCATTGACTGCTACAAGCGCACTGGAGTGAGGTGCAATGGCACCTGGCCATACCTGCTCATTTCTGGCAGCGCGCCTGCTTTCACCATGCACACCAATGAGCAATCAACCGGTTGGTATGACTCGGTTGACAAGGAGATTTGGTTCCCAACCGTTTACACCTCTGGCGGTGTAAACCAGGTTGGCTTTGCTTGCATCCGAGTGGCAGATCTAACTCTTGCCAACAAGTGGTGCGGCGGTAGTGCGGCGAGCGCATTTATTTCGGCTGGTAGCTCCCAAAACGTTCCTGGCGCTGAATGTGTGTCGGGAACTACATCAAACCGCATCTATGACTGCACCGGTGGTCTAGCTCAGGTTGGCGGCAAGCTTTACACCTGGCAGACTGCCACCGGTGACCTGCTCTGCGTTGACATTCGTTTGAACTCCGGGGCTGGTGGCGCATGTGCTGATGCCAATAACCCATCGGTTTCAGGAAGCGTTGCCTTCGCTGGAATCACAAATGTTGCATCCTCGGGTAATCGCTGGAGACCTGTGGTTGGCGAATGGGGTGGACGTATTTTCGGATCTGCGGGTAACAACGCAAGGGCCGTGTGCATCGATGCAGTCACTCAGCAAGCCTGCCCAGGTTGGACAAACGCAAGAACCATTACTGCCAAAGCCACCAGATTCTTTAAGGTCCCAGACATTCAGGGCAACATTGCTGCTGCCTGTTTTGTAGCTCTGGATACGACCCCAACCTGTTTCGATGCGAGCGGCACGGACGTAACGTCTTCGCTGACCTCCAACTTCACTACCAAGCTCCGTGCCACCTATAGATCGACCTACGACGCTTATGCGACCTACATGCCCCAGGCCGGAACCAGGCTCTACTGGGGAGATTCTGCCTGGAATGCAGGTACTGGAAAGATTTACTGCTGGGACTTCGCGCTAGACAACTGGTGCACGAACTGGACCGCTTCGGGCATTTCGGACACCAACTACCAGATAAATGTTGACCCAACGAATCCTTATTGCATCTGGTCAAACTCGCACGATGGAATCATTCAGACCTACGACGCTTACACCGGCCAACAGGGCAACTGTGCACTACCAGCTCCAACTGCAGTGTTTGATGCTGGGGCGGCGGTGCCTCGAATGGCTTGTTCTGCAGCGGATGCGCTGCAAGCCTGGAAGTCGTTTGCACTTACTGCCTCCTTCTCCTACACGGTAGCCACCCTCACGGTTAAGAACTCCGCTGGCAGCTCTGTCTCGGGTTGGGTCAATGTGCCTATCAACTCAGGAGTGGTGGACCTCACAACACTCTCAGTGAACGACACCGGTCAAACCCCATCCTTTGTTGTCACATTCACCGGTCGAACTGGGTTCGGTGAGGTCAGGGCAAGAGTCACAGCTGTCGGAGGATCTCCTCAGCTCTGCCTGACTCCAACCGCGGCCTTGGCCTGTGTTGCGCCAACCTACGACAACTCGATGCTTGGACCGAGAACCACAACCGTCACGGCATCCGGAACGGCGTTTGCACAAAACAACACAACGACAACCCTCGACCCCGATTCCAAAACCGTCAATATCGGCGCTACTCTGCTGGCGCAATGTGACGGAGGTTCGATAACCGGTAGAGCTCTGGTCGGAGCTAATCCAGTGGCTGGGGCACAGGTCTCGCTTAAAGATTCCAGCGGCAATCAGCTGAATTACCCAGCCGGTTGGCCAGTTGCCAATCTCAGAGGAACTCCGATTCAGACGCAAACCGATGCAAACGGTTACTACACATTTTCTAACCTGGTGTTTGGTTCCTTCAAAGTTGAGTTCGGCGACACTTCTGCCTACAGCGTCAACACCACAACGGTTGTGACCGGTGGCAGCGGAACCACAACCGACTCAGGGCTGCCTTCCACGCTCTCATCAAATGTGCTGACATTGTCTGGCTCGGTGAAAGCTGGAGTGGTAAACGCGCTCTATCTATCGACGCCAGAATTGACCAAAAATTTTGAGCCGCAGACTGTAGCACCAGGTCAGGTAGCGACTCTGATCTTTAAGGTTTCCAAGGCAGACTCTGCTGCTAAAAGCAGCCTAGGTTTCCAAGACACCTTGCCCTCAGGTGTGACCTTCGCCAATCCGCCCAACATCACCACCACCTGTGTAACCGGCCAGGCTGGCTACACAGTCTCTGCCGTGGCAAACGTGTTCTCCGTTACCAACTTCCAAATGGGCTCTGCCCTTGCATCATGCACCTACGCGGTTGGTGTTATTGCCTCGACAACTGGTGAGTACATCAACAATGGCCAGAACGTGACCACCACGGGTCTTTTCAAAAACACCGATGCCAAGCTGGTTGTAACCGACCTTGCTGCCGGCGCGTTCCAGTGTGATGCCAACCTTTACTTCTATGCAGAGCGTCAGCTATTTAGGCAGGACCCAACCAACAACCCGCCTACTAAGTATGCGATTGGAACCAAGGCATCGGCCGGAACAGTAAATGCCATCGGTCGTAACCCACTGGATGGCTTCCTATACGGTGTGATAACCAGAACCGGAGACGGTCTAACCGCTGGAAACCTGGCCAAGATTAAGAGCGATGGTTCTATCGAGGACAAAGGTGCAATCGCAGGCGTCTCTGTCGCCAACCTATCTACTGTCATCGGTGGAGACTTTGATGAGGCAGGCAACTTGGTGGTCAAACGCGACTCAGGTGCCCTGTTCTACTCCATCAACGTTTCAAGCAAAATTGCAACAACCATAACCATCACTGGTGCCGACGCATACTGGTCTCCAGACATGGCTTACTTTGGTGGAAAGTTCTACCTAATCAGCAGCACCAATTACTACAAGGTGACTAAGGATGCGGCCCCGGATTACACCTGGTCCGCCGTGGTTGTTTCGAACGGCATTCCAAACGCCGGCAACAGCGGTGAGATCTACGTCAACGGTTTTGGTGAGTTGACGTTTAACTCCATCAAGAACACCAGCACCCGTGCTTACTACAAGATTGCCAACGCGGATACCCACACTCAGAGTGCGCGAGCTACTTTTATGTACGACGTAGGCGACTATGACAATGATGACTCTGACGGTGCCAGCTGTAACCAAGTTCCTAAGCCAACCGCTTTTGCCGACACGACCACCGGCCCCCGCAACACACTTCAGACTAAGAACTTGTTGACCAACGACACAGTTGTGTCCTCATCGACCGGAGTCTCCTACCCGCTGGTTGCATCTTCGATCAGACTCTGTAAGCCACAGCCTTTGGAAGTAGCTCCAAACTGCACCGTTGCACCTGGACAATCAATATCTGTTTCAGGAGTTGGTAGCTACTCAATCAGCTCAACTGGCGTGGTGTCATTTATGCCTGCTCAGGACTTCACTGGAACCACTAGCCCAATTAGCTATCAAGTCACTGACACTAATGGCAATACGGTAACCAGCACCTATACCCCGGAAGTATTGGGCAACGTCCCATTTGCTGTGGATGACTACTCATCTGGCAGCTACGACGTGGTTCAGACCATCACTGTTGCCAGCAATGACTTTAGAAGTTCTGCTGGGGCACTGGATCTAACATCAGTTCGACTCTGCTCCGATGAACAAAATGTCCCAGCTAGTTGCACGCTTCTAACTCTGATAGTGGCAAACCAGGGAACCTATACGGTCAACCCAACCACCGGCGTAGTTAGCTTTGATCCGCTGTCAACCTTCACCGGGACCGCGACTCCTGTGAGCTACGCAATCGCAGATGATGCGGATCAAGTAACCACTGCAAAGATCTACCTCGAGGTAGCTCCGCAGCCTCCGAATGCCACCAACGATTTCACCACCGGCATCCAAGGCGCGACTCAATCCGCGAACCTACTAGCCAATGACCAGCCAGGACTTGGAGCTAGCTTCGTTGCAGGATCTGTTCTACTTTGTTCCTCCGGTCAAACTGCACCAAC
>JAIYCT010000005.1 GCA_027487865.1 Microbacteriaceae bacterium | reverse complement strand
TTCTAGAACACTACTTATCTGCGCGACTCGAACCATTGGGGTGGATTTGGTGTTCTGGCGATTTTGTAGAAAAAGTAGATTTCGTCAAAATTGTTCCAGGGAAAAATCATGAGTTACTGCAAGTTAAGAATAAGGATGTGACAGAGAATTCTTCAAGCTCAAAAGGGCGAGGAGATGTTCCTAAGTGGGCTAGGTTAAAGGGGAAGAAAGCTATAACAGACTGGGAGAATTTTCCTGATTTGGAAGCCAAAAACCTTATATCAGAGGCTGATTTTCTTGAGTATGGGAAGTCAATTGGCCATGATTGGTTAAATTCTAACTAGCAGCATTATTTGTCACTGGCCTCTAGTAGTCTATTTGTATGACCAAAAGAAAAAACGATCTAACCAGTTTGTCTTTTTTTAGTGGTTGCTTAGGTCTTGATCTGGGTCTAGAAAAGACTGGTATCCATCAACTTTTGGCCTCTGAGATCGACAAGTCAGCAGTCATGACCATTAAACGAAATAAACCTGAGCTTCCTGTAATCGGTGACTTATTGGATTATAAAGCTGCTGAAATTCGAAAGATTGCGGGCTTAGCCCCTAAAGAAAGTCCAACTTTGATCGTTGGTGGGCCTCCGTGCCAGGCATTTTCTACAGCGGGAAAGCGGCAAGCATTCACTGATCCTCGAGGGAATGTCTTTTTGAAGTATGTAAAGCTGATAGATCAACTTACGCCTGAGTATGCGGTAATTGAGAATGTCAGAGGATTGCTTTCTGCAGCATTGAAACATCGTCCGTTATCTGAAAGAGGTAGAAATTCAGAACCTTATTCTGAAGATGAACTACCTGGAAGCGCCTTGAATCACGTGATTACACAGTTGAATAGATATGGTTACAGTGTGTCGTTTAATTTATACAATTCGGCAAATTTTGGAGTTCCCCAAGTTCGCGAACGAGTCATCTTGATAGCCTCAAGAGAAACCGACCGAGTTCCATATTTAACCCCAACACATTCCAATCAAGAGGAATATGGTTTGCCCGATTGGAAAACATTTAGAGAAGCGGTCAAGGGTTTACGTGAGAATCAAATGCATGGAATCGACTTTTCGAAGAAACGATTGAAGTATTTTGAGATGCTCGGTCCAGGACAGTATTGGAAACATTTACCTTCTGAGAAAATTCGGCAAGAAGCTATGGGTGCCAGTTATCTTTCTGGTGGCGGTAAAACCGGTTTCTACAGAAGATTAGCCTGGGATTCACCCTCGCCTACATTAGTGACACATCCAGCAATGCCAGCTACAGAACTTGGCCATCCGACTAAGAATCGACCACTCACAATTGAAGAGTACAAGCGGATACAGCAATTTCCAGATGAGTGGGAGATTGAAGGCAGCATTCTTAACCAATACAAGCAAGTTGGAAATGCTGTTCCAATTGGCCTAGGTGAAGCCCTAGGGAAAACTATTCTAAACAATTTGCAAGGCAAAAAAACAAATGAGAAGTACCGGAATTTTGAATACTCGAGGTACAAGAATACTGATGATCTATCTTGGAAAGGCTTATACGGAGAATCTGTACGAAAAGCAAGGTTTGATCTAATGCAACTAGATTTCCTAAATTAATGATTGATAAGTCGAAACTTGGTAAAGTTTGCCAGTCACCATAGATTGACTTAAATTGGTGACCAGCACCTAGAAAACTATATCTTGAAACTTATCTACTTTCCAGACCAGTTTGACGACTTTGAAAACTTGCTTTCGGCATCTCTGAATAGTACTAGCTCAATTTCATCCGGAAACACTTCAAGCCCTGCTGAATGGCCCTTTACCCAATCCCAGTATTTCGAATAAGTCTTTAGGTTCCAATTCTCAGAAGAGGTTGGAACACCAAAAAAATCTTTCTTGGCAAATTCCTCAATCCACATAGCTACTAGTGAATCGTAGATCGGTGCACCTATTTCTCTGGGTGTGCAAAAAGTCATGAACTTAGATCCATATGACGGCCCTAGAATTCGAAGTCGATTTAGCCTTAAAAAATCATATGCCAGCTTTGGGTCACCTTGTCGACAGGTTTCAAAAACGTGAGTCAGTATTTCTTCTGCATTCTCCTGATTGAGCATTTGAGTGACACGGTAAGGACCGTAGCCACGATCGCCATAACCCCAAACCATAACTGATAAGAATTTTTCAAGTATCGAATATTTGGTTGATCCGCATATTTTGCGAACGGCAGCTCTATCTATCACTGTTGGCAATTCTGAAATAAACTTCATGTGAATTGGAAAAGCTTTTTCCCAATTGTGCTTGCCCGTCGACCAATCAAAACCTTCTTGCTCTGGCGACCCAATTGCTTTCCATTTTTGCACAAGGGTAACGAGCTTCTTATTCACAATCCCAGCACCATTCCATTCATCCTGAGTTTAATCACAATAGGCTATTTTTCTAGTTGAGTCTGCTTTTCAATCAGAAGGGTCCCAAAGTAGTCGGGTGTTTATGTCTGAATCCCGATACTAATGAAGTCTTCCCGACTCGCCCTTCTCCCGAAAACCGAGCTTCCAGAGTAGATACATACCCGCAGCTTTGCCAGGAACCTCGAAGAATTAGGCGTACTCCAGGGAACGATGATCGCACCCGTTTTATTGGAAGGAGCTGCAAAATCACCTTTCTAGTGCTTGTTTTTAAGTAAACATAGAAAAGAGAAATAAGACATAATCTTTCCGTGACCGAGTCTAAACCCCCTAAGGTGCCAAGCGCGAGGGATTCTGAAGGGAGGATGCTTACCAAAAAGTCAATCTCTAAAAAATCCAATGACGCTCAGAAAGTTAACGAGTTATCACCAGAAAGTGTCAATAACAAGCCCATCACGTCTCCTTTGAACATCAATGAGTTAATCGAAATTGCATTAAGCATGCCACGAACCAATATCGATATTCAAGTAAATCTCGATAGTCTGCCAAATGACCAAAAGGTAACTGGTGCAGAAATTCTCCAAATACTTTCAAATCCAGATTTTGACGTCACAGATAAGTTTAAATCAGATTCGATTTCGGCTGAAAACTTAGATCGGGTGCTCACTAAGACTCAGAATTTATCATTAGCACTTACAGCTTTTTCTAATCATCGAAATCAGAAGGCTCTCCGAATCATCAAGAGTAAATCTTTGACAACACTTATTGATTTTGAAAGGTTTAAAAAGTTATCAATAAAGAGCTACTTAGTTCCTCGCCATATGTTCATTTACCTGGCAGATGAACTAGTCGCCACTTCTACTTACAATAAATCTCAAGTCAGAATTCAATTGGAAGTAATTTCATTTTTTGCAAATCAAAGTATTGATCCAACTAAATTGATAGCCGGACTCGGAAACATTACTAGCGAGTTCAATCAAGAGGATGAAACTTTCCAAAACCGTTATATTGAGTCCTTAAGGCGATTTAGTGTCTGTTCTGTCTTTCAGTTCCTCGGTCATTTGGATTCTGAAAGAATTAGAGTTGCATTATGTAATAAAATTATTGAAGACTTATCAATTAAGGAGATAGCGGAATTCTTCACATGGACTGTTCCTGAACCTAACTTTAGCAAAATCGGAGTCTATAAAAGAATTATTGTCCCTTCAGTTGAGAATTTCATTAAGTGGGGCAATGACCTCGAAGATCTCTTGCATCTATGGCCGTACCTTACAAATCCTGAGTATGGGTTTAATCTTTCTGAGATAAAGGTGAAGTTTAAACAGCTTATATCGAAAAGTGGCTACCTCGCAGAGAGCTTAAGGGATGGTGCCGTACCAGTACTTCAGAGCGAGGTACAGTTTTTAAAAGACAGCTTACAAGTTGCTGAAAAACGAGCTGAGGAACTGAGTCAAAAGTTAAGTGTTTTAATCAAAGTAAATGAAGAAATTAAGTCTGACTTAGATGAAGTAAGGGTCACTAGGCTAGAAAATTCACGGGAGTCTAAGGCTGCGCAGGAAGCGATCGAGAGACAAATCAAGATTGATACCCTTCGCGGATTAATTCCAACAATGGAAAGAGCCCTAGCAAGTGATGCACAAAATGAGATCTTGCGCATCTTGGAAGAACAGGGAATAGAAATGATTGGTCGTGTGGGACAGAAAATTCGGTGGAATTCCCAAATATGCGAGTCTTTAACGGGAGAGGAAATTTCTGAAGGCCTAGTTGTGAAATCAGGTTTTACTTGGTTTGATGGGAAAGAAGCTGTGCCACTCCGACGTATGTTACTTAAATCGGAGTGATGCCTAATGGATAACAATTTTATACTGGGAATTGATTTTGGTACATCCACAACTTTAGTGGCTTTGCCAGGTGAGTCTCCTAAAGTGATTCCAATAGGCATTTCTTTCCCTTGGATACCAAGTGTTCTCGCGAGTCGAGATGGTAAAGATTGGATTGTGGGTGAAGAAGCTGAAGTCGCAGATGTCAGGGACCAAATTCGCTCACCAAAGACATCTATAACTTTCGATCAGACTGATCCCTTAAGGACTGACCGTGGAATTGAAATAGATCCAGATGTAGCCATTGAAACAATTTTGAAAATCGTGAAGGAAAAGTGCCGCGAGAATGGCCTCTCCACATTGGGTTTAGTTCGAATGAGCTGTCCAGCCATTTGGACTGGCACTAATCGACTCCGACTTGCAACTATCGCAAACAAAGTAGGATTTAACATAGATGTCGACCACATTATGGATGAGCCTATTGCGGCTGCCATTTCGTGGTGGTGGAACAAAACCCGGCAAGGTTTTGGAGCTATGGAAAATTGCAAGGCGGTTATTTTCGATCTGGGTGGCGGAACACTGGACGTTGCCATTGTGGACATTTACTCAGCCAACAACAGACCTGAGATCACAGTCATGTCAGCCCGCGGAACGCGTGAGGCTGGTGACAAATTAGATGATTTACTTGCCGAGCGAATTGAATTGGAGCTCCTTGAGCAACATGGTTATGTAGTTGAGTCACAGATCAATCCTGGTGAGTTACGCGCATGGATAAGGCGTGAAGCGAAGGCGGTAAAGGAGCGACTTTCTGAGTCACGAGAGACCGAATTTCAAATCAAGGAGCTTTCTAGCGAAATACCTTCCATCGTTATAACACGGCTTCAGCTTGAGGAAGTCTTTACCCCACAGCTAAAGAGATTAATGGCGTGCACTGAGGACTCTCTCAGGGAAGCGAAAATGAAGCTCCTAAGTGCTGACAACAATGCGATTATGCGGGAAGAAATCTCTGTAATTGGAAGTGAAGTTGATTTTGTTGTTCTTGCTGGTGGAATGTCCCAGATACCGATTGTTTCAACCGAATTACAAAAAAGAATGCCCAACGCAAAAATTGAATACGCGATATCACGAGAGAGGGCCACCGAAGCAATAGTCGAAGGTGTATCAAATTTAGGTGAATTTGCGAATCTGAATGTGCATAGACCGAGCTTCGATTTCGTAATGTCTTGGCGAACAAGTGATGGAAAAGAGCATGAAGAAATTGTTTTTCCGGCATTCACGAGCCTGTATGACTCTTATGAGATAAGTATTGGGAAAAGCGACATCGGCAAGGAAATTATTTTCAGACCCCCTACAGATCCAGCAGGAAAATGTAAGTTGCTTGTTCGTTCAGTTGGCGGAAAACAAGTAAGCTTTAAAATTAATGGCTCTCAGAATAATCATATTTCTTTGGAGGCTAATCGAAATCTAGGTATTCGAATGAAGCTTTATATGGATGGTCGGCTATACATCAGAGATTCATTGGGTTTTGAAGTCAAGTCAAGAATTAGAGAGTGGCCTGTAGTTAGATGGGGTACGACTGGACGAAAAGATACTTCTTTGGTCATGGAAAATACGCTCTGGCAAGCACCTTCGATGCCTACTCAGCACTGGGAAATTAATTTAGATTAAATTCCTCTTGCAATGACGTATGCAACCGCTTCAATTGCCAAGGAAGCATGTTTCGAGGAATGCGTACGGTCCAATTTTTCTCGCTCTCCCATGAGACGGTTCAATCGGGACTCATTAAGTCTTACGATCCCCGGTGCACGATTTGCAGCCATTACTTTAGATAAGGTGTTTTGAGCGGCAGTAATTTTATGGTCAAGGCTTAGTCTTTGTGCACTTGCTCTTTCCGATGCAATTGCTTCATTGTCCCGAACCAACACATCATTTTCTTTCAATTGCCTTTTTGCAACTTCATATTCAATCTTTTCTAGCGCTCGGCTCAAGACATGATGTGGGGTCGAAGTAGAGGCCTGTCCAAAGGTATTAGCGGCAAGTGACTGTAAGAGTGAATCCCCTGGACCATCAATAAGTTCACCGTTGGACAAATCCACTGACGTGCTCCAGAGTTCGAGTCGCGGGCGTATGCCATGAGCCCTGGCTAGATGCACGCCAATTAAAAATTCTTTTCCTGTAGGTAAGTCGTGAAGAGAAAGGGAACCGAAGCGGTTCAATAAACTCTCTGAAACGACTAAATCTTGCTTTACGCACTCCAAAAGCGGATGCCTAACAGAGATTAACTCAACATTGAAATTCGCAGCCAATTCAGGGGAGAAAGTCACGATTAGTCCCTGGCCTGTGCCATCCAACTCCCGCGATAAATTGGCAGGTGACATTGAAACATTCCCATTCTTTCCAAAAAATGCTGGATTCGCTGCCAGTAAACGCAGATCACTAGAGATTTCTTTAGATCCTGTAACGAGCCATCTTTCATTACCAATCTCTGTCAGAGTTCCTTGCTTCTTAGCTAAATAGCGACCAACAATTCGGATTATTTCCTGAGCACCCAGAAATCTTCCCCGACCAGGTGTGTGTTCATCGAATCCCTCAATCAGAAATGCATCAACACCACCGATCAGATTTTGATGCGCGGTTAGGTCTTCAAGGTGTCCCTTTTTACTCTTTACGGCAACATTGATGCGATGAACCTCACGTTCTCGTTCCACTTCTGAAAGTTTGGGATTAAGAGCCATCTCGGTAAGAGTTACTAACTCTTCTCTTAAAATCGGCTCTAGCTCACCGATGGATTGCTCAAAAACACCAATTCTTGCGTAAAGACGCATAAAGATGTCGTCTTCGATAGTTCCCGGAATTTGCATGTTATATATGAATATCTTGTCAGCTTTTTGTCCGAATCGATCTAGACGGCCAATTCGCTGCTCAACTTTCATCGGATTCCATGGCACGTCGTAGTTAACTAGAGTGTCACAAAATTCAAAATCCAGACCTTCTGATCCCACCTCCGAACAAATCAAAATATCAAAATCTCCCTTGCGAAAAGAAGACATGAGATCCTGACGCTCTTTTGGTGGAGTCGCACCATACATAACCTTGACACTTATGCCAGTCTTTGACAATTCTCGTTGTAAGTAATTGATCGTACGTGTGAAAAAACTGAATATCAAGACTTGTTTAGCCATTCCACTCTTGCGCGCCTTGAGCAGAGCCTTCTCAAATTCTAAATACTTAGTGTCTAAAGGAATTTTGGGAACTACATTCAATTCAAAATCCATTAATTTTATAATTGACTCTGCGGATTCGTTTCCATCATATGCGTCTAATCCTTCATACTCTTCAACTGCAAAGCCGTATTTATCTTGAAGAAGTTCGAAGGTTGCAGGTAGGCAACTTGCAGCCTGACGCAAAGGCATTTGAAGAGCCAAACCAGGACTTATCCCTTTTGCCAAAGCACGCTCCGTGAACCACTTTCTGATGAACGAATATGCTTCGTGCTCTTCATCCGACCAATTGACTTGCACCGATATCGGTGTTCGAATGGCGCGTTTCTCGGGTGTTTCAGCTTTTCTGGTTCTTGTGAAAACGCTTGCTAACGTATTCAGTTCAGCAATATGTCGCTTTGCCTTTGAAATTTGATTTGCAGAAAGACTTTTATGATCAAGAAGCTCCTCGAGACTTTCAAAGTCACTGCGCTTAACGAGTGTGTGGCCAAGTGCTGTTCCTTTTATTGCTTTTAGATATGGGAGCAATTCTCTGGGATCCAGATCTCTATTAAGTAAATTACGTGCGATTTCATTTAAATACTTATTTGGTTCTAATTGATCATCAAAAACACCTCGATCAAAAAATTGCGAGCTATCAAGTAAATTCAAAAGGTTAAACAAGTCATTATTTCCAAGGTTTAAAGGGGTGGCCGATAGAAATACAAGGGCATCGGCTATATCTGAAATAATCTCGCCAAGAGCAAAACTTTGAGTGTGACTGTTTCGCAGGTAGTGCGCTTCATCCACAATGATCAAGTCAAATCTAGGCGCTAATCTTGCCAACCTTTCCAAGTGGATCGATGACCTGAGTCCCTCCAGTGAGGCAATCGCTTTGAGTGGTTCCGATCTTCCTAATTCAATTTGGTCCAACCATGTGCTTAATCGCTCATTGTTTAAATCCTCAAGTTTCCTGTCGAAACGCCGATACATCTCATCTTGCCACTTCTTTTTCAGAGCTGCGGGGCACACGACTAAAACATTTTCCATTGGCATGCGTAAATCAAGTTCGCTCCAAATGAGTCCAGCCTCAATAGTTTTTCCCAAACCAACTTCATCAGCTATCAGGATTCTCTGCTTAGTGCCCATAAGCATCTTGAGTACTGGCTTAAATTGATAGGGCCTAAACAATGTTCTGCTAGTTTGAAATGAATAGATGACATCAGTCAATGGATCCCGTAATTTTGTTGCTGTCAACGTTAGGGCGATATTTTCGGCATCTGACATAGGTGCGTTTAGCCAAGTAGATGGATCTCCTTGTAAAGATTGCAGCTCTTGGAGGTCAGGTTCGCGCACTTGTGTGATACCGCGATTCGTCAAAACCGAGTAAAGGACTTGACCAGATATGACTTGGACTCGCTCCACCTTGCCAACAGTTCTATCAGCCAATAACTGAACTGAAGTTCCAAGCGAAAATTTGGCAGAGTCTCCAATTCTTGATGCGTCACTCCATAGTCCGCCAAATCGCTCAATTAGGTAAATGAGCGGGTCAGAATCGTCTTCAATGAATTGCTGACGCTCATTGGAAATCGTGTCTTCACGTAAAGTTCCTACAGTAGAAATTACAAGGTGCCAATCACCTTTGCCTCGAAAAATCGTTGTCCCTCTCGGTAAGTTATTACCTCGAGAAGGTTCAGAATGCCGAACTTCGAGTCCACTCTCTAGAGCCTTTGCAACGAGTTCTTGAGTGGGATCACCGATGAGAAGTACATCAGTCAAGGAAATTTCCGCGAGTAGTTGGTGCGGCCATACTAAGTAGGAGTTGTGAAAGACATCCCCTGATCCGATCATGCTCTACCTCGATTCCCTGATCCGATAATTCTTGGTAACTACCCGAAAGGCCAAGACTTCGGATCTACCGCCCAATTGGTGATTTCGACAGTTAGTGCTTTGAGTTCTTGGTTTCTGGACCCAGGAGCAGTCACGGCAACTCCTTTACTAGGACTTGGAAATACCCCTGTAGTT
The DNA here is from genome assembly GCA_027487865.1 of Microbacteriaceae bacterium. GTDB lineage: Bacteria > Actinomycetota > Actinomycetes > Actinomycetales > Microbacteriaceae > Aquiluna. The sequence continues at coordinate 6,903 of JAIYCT010000005.1, read as the reverse complement.
AGCCAACCATTGCCATTTGCGATCGGGATCGACATATGCGGCGCTAGCTTCTTGAAAAACTTAGCAGCATCTTCTGCTGACATTCTTGGTTTAATGGATTTACCGTTCGAGTCAATATTACTCGTGAGTTCAAACCACACAGCTGCTAGTACCCGAAGAATTGTTCCGCTACCTAGCAGGCTCTTTTGCCTTAAATCCTTAGGGTCTAGATTGAAGTCCGCATCAAATGCATGTTGCATCACGTCAAAGAAGTGGCGCGCTCTTCTTTCAAATTCACCATCTTGTCTTGCTAGTTCTTGGGCCCGACTAACTCTTCCAGTGATTCCTACCGATAGTGCGCGAATAGAGTCGGCCAAAGTTTTTGCTGAAATTAGGTATGGACTTGCACCAGCCACACGATCTTTATTGAAATCCACTTTGTCTTGCAGTAACGGATGTGGGTTATCTAATGCAATTGTGCTCGTTACTCTATTCACGATTTTAGACTGATCAAATCCAATGGATAAGGCTTTAACCATTCCTTTTGCATTATTGGCAATATCAGCAAATATTTGGCGCGCCTCGCGAGCAGATTCACATATAAGGATATCGATACCGATGGACTCTCGATTGCTACGTTCGAGATTGCTCTCTGCAGCTTCAACTCTCTCCTTGGCTTTTTCAATTACCTTTGAATTTCCTGCTCGTTGTGATTCAGATAAGTGAAGCTTTGAATCAACTAATTCCTTATTCAGTTTTGCAATCCACATATGAAATCCAAGAATTCTGTGCTGACCATCGAGGATTCTTATTGATTGTCTTGCGTTTCTAGGTACTCGAAGAACGCCAAAGACTGAAACCGCTTCGTCTACAACATTATTGATCTCTGTAAGGGGGTCAAACTCAAGGACTCCTCGTGGGCACCAGAGTAGTAAACTAGGACTTGCCCACTCTTCAGTGTCATTCACATAATCCCGAAAAAGTTTGCCTCGATTTTCGTCAACAATTCTGTTGTCGTCCTGAGCCACAGCTATCGGCGGTGCTTCTATCCCAACTACTAGCTGCGCTATCGACATATCCATATGGAAAACAGGTCGCCCACCCATGTATTTTCGACTGGCAATAAATGTGTCTTCTTTTTGATAGCCGGTTAGCATTTGGGTGCCGAGATTGATTTGGGACATTTCTTACTCCTAGTCACTTTGTCTCTTTAATATGTTACGGAGAGTAACTAAATTTTAAATCCTTGTCAAGAAATTAAAGCTCCATTAATTTCTTGACCCATACCCTTTAGGAGCTTAAATGCCCCGGGAACCAATTATTTGCCCCTACTTGGGCTAGATACCCCCAATGATCTCCAAAATAGGCTGCAATTAACCCGTCTTCGGTAATCCGTAACCGCCCACCAGAGGGTTTGCGAGCAATCAATAGCGCGCCCAAAGTTCCCGCGTCGGGCTTTAGGTCTTCAAGGAGGCTCTCCGTCCCCCGATCGCGGATGCTCCCGTTCAGATGCAAAGTGTACGAATATGAGATGAATGGGCCAGCTAAGGGGAATCCAACTTGGATATCTTCGTTCTCTGTCAAAGGCTGAAAAGTACTGACGATTTCAGATGGAGACTTTAGAGGTGCTTGCACCTCTTCCTGAGTAGAACCCTCTTCCGGCTCCAACAAGGACAAGAGATCACCGCACTCCTCAGAAACTTGAAGTTCAAGAATCCACGAAACTTTTCGTAACAGGATGCAAAGTGACTTCAGCTCATCTGCTGTAGTTCGAATTTCATTGTGTACCCAGAGGTGACGGCTTCCTAATACTTCAGATAGGCGATTGTAAAAATCTTTCCACTGTGCCTTGGGAACAAGAGCGCTAATTGGCCCTCGTAAAGGGCTGCTCCCAACATTAACAATCTCTTTTAGCAGAACTGACGGGTCCTTGTAATTGGATTCCGAAATGTTCATTTTTAATATTTGCAATTCTGTGAGCCACTTTGTGCCTTTTTCCTTACTGAGCCCAACGTCGATGAAAGCAAGTAGGTCTTGAGCAAACAAATTAATAAGTGCAATACCAGTTGAATGAATTTGGGACTCACTCGTTAGATCAGGTTGAGCAATTCGTTTCAATTCAATCCCTCCCCTTTAAAGTCTAGTATTTTTCTCAAGTCACTGCAGAACTCTTTGAACTGTCTAGTCAGGTTATAAACCATCTCTGTCCATCATCTCCACAAACTCCATAACATCCCATTGAAAGCTATTTGCTCTCCCCCAACGGAAGTCTTTTCCATCAGAGGTAGTTATGTCTAGGGTTCGAAGGTAATACTTTCCATTTTGTTCAGTCAGATTTGAAAGGATGAGATTTACTGGAGCTGTTACCCGCTTGCCTTCTGCGCAGCTGGGTTCACAAAGATTTTCCGAGAGGATTCCAGATCCAGTCGCACCCTCTTTGCTCCAGGTATTCCACTTGATCTTTTCTACATAGATTCCACCGTCTGCACAGGTAATCAAGATGCTTTCAGGTTTATGCTCGGGGATCTCGCAATTCCAGGTTAAAACCTGCTCTGGATTAAGGGAAGGGACTGGGCTCGCTGATTCTTGGATTGTGGCTTTTTGATCAGCTTCAGGTTGGGCTGAAAACAAACTCACTGCAAGTGCGGCGGATAGGAACACCGCACCTGCAGTGATGGCGACTCTGGATTTACTCACCCTTGATGGTCTCTTCCAGGGTCTTAATTCGACGACGGATCTCGTCAGCTTCTGTGACTCGACCTTTAGTGGTCAAGATGTTTGCAATCTCTTTCTCCAGCTCAATTGTCAGTTCCCAGTCTGTATCAATTGAATTGGCATTGATTGAGAGTGCGTTATGTAAAAGTTCTTCTGCTTCATCAAGTTCAGCAAGTAAGACTTTGGCGCATCCCAGGCGATACTTTGCCCAGGTTTCTAAACATCTGTTCTGTGCTGTGATTGCAAAGTCCAGGCCTTTTTGTGCATGTACTGTTGCTTCAACACCATTTTTAAGTTCTATGTAACAAACTGCTAGATACTCATCGCAGTAGTAAACCTTTTCAGGTTCTTTATCCTTCTTAAAGTATTCACGTGCCTTGGTCAGGTACGGAATCGCTTCTGGATATCTTTCCAACCTCATCAATGCAAATCCGACGTTGTAACTGTCGATTCCCATTGTCCAGTCTGATAGATCTGGATCAACTTCTTGCATTGCTTTCAGGTGGCAATCTAATGACTTCTGAAACTCACCTGCCGTAAAGAAGAATCTTCCTGCTTCTCGCAACATATCTGTTGCATCAACTGGACTATCTTCTTTGAGAACATCTACTGCATGCAGTGCAAGCTCTGCAGCTTCTTTCTCTCGGTCGAGCTTTCGAAGTGACCATGTGATTCCCTCGTACACATGGAGTAATGCTTGGGTTCCTACAACTGCTGTGTGAGATTCATAAATCTCTCTGGCACTTTCACAGAGCGCGAGCGCTGATTTGAAATCACCGCGTTCATATGCCATGTGACTAAGTGTCACAAAATGTTCGGCGCGATCTACGCCTTCGGAGCGAGGGATACTGGCCCATAGCTCTTTTTCATCTGGATTGTTTTCTGTGCTCACCTTTTCCTTTCTTCCGACAATGGTGCTTCTGACTAGTGGAGAAGTTACTGACCGTCACTGACAAATTACTGAGGGTGGCTTTAGTCGCGCTGGAAACGCGTAATGGCCTTGAGGGCGCGATCCCGTGCGTCTGTCGCGCCTTTGATCAGACGATCTAGGGCCAGCTCGATCGCACGAGCTTCCTTGTTAAGTACCCCGTCAAAGTTAAGATGCTCAGAGATTTCATTGACTAAGCGCTCCACATCAGCGGGATCAATAGCTTCCCCGTCGGTCTTCTTAATGCCTAAGGCAAGCTGCTTTGCCAATATGTAGGCGCATTGCAGGGCAATTTCAGATTCATCCAAGACGACCATAATTCGGTTGCCTGGGAAAACCTTAAGGCGCTTACCCATAGTCGGTGCATCTTCCTCAGACTCAAAGACAATCACGCCAACGTCTACGGCACGGTTCTTCATGTTGGCATTCAACTCTTTGAGCGCTTCGGCTTCAGACTTCTTGCTCGCCTTAGCTTCAACGCTAAATGCGATGGGTGCCGGGGTGCCGAATGTATTGCTTAGCGTAACCAAGTAATCCCCCGACTTGCCCTTGCCTTCGCGTGCTGCTTTGCCTGTGGAGCTAGCAGATAGGTCGGAAACAACATCATCTGTTCCTGCAAAACGATCCAGGAAGTTTCCAACAACGGTCTGGAATGGAATGCCCTTGTGTGATGAATTCTGAACGACTTCCTTCACCTTATTGAGACCGTTAAATCCTTCTTCCAGCTTTGCGTAATGAACTTTTAGCTCTTTTTGCAATAGTGCTGTTTGCTCGGCCATCTGTGAGGTTAGAACTTTGTCAATCTGTTGTTGGATGCTTCCAACAACCTTTGGGTCTAAATACTTTGCAAGATCCTTCATTAAGTCATCTGTCTTGGACTTAATCTGCTCTGGGAACTTCTCGTTTGCTTCAATGTTAATGACCTTAGCTAGATTTTCCATGGAATTTTCAATCTGGCGAACCATGCTCTCTCCATGTGATTGTTGTAATGCAATGGCACCAATTTGAAGCATGTCATCGAGCACTTTCTCAGGTTGCTGTCCTTCGAGTGTTGCTGCGATGAGAACTTGTGCTGGCTTGCCCTTTACCTTGTATTGCTTGATTACGAAGTTGTCAGCATTTACTTCGATTGGTCGAAGTGGAGTTACTGATGAATCGTGGTTCGGTGTTGTCATGTGTGTGTAATGTCCTTTGTTAGATAGCTGTTAGTAGTTTTTTTGCTAGTTCTTGGGAGTACATCGAGAGAGGCGAAGTGAAGGTTGACTTGATGGACTTTGTCCTTTTTAGGTATCGGCCTTCAGTGATTACTTCTTCGATGGAGCTGATTTCAATGGTGACTGCGATGCAGTCTTCTTTGTGACTGTGAGTAACAGTCATGCGATAGGTGTTCATTAGCCCGCCATACTGATCGTGATGTCGTCACGATCGGGACGCGAAGTCAGGTGGAAGCCAGCACAGTTGCTACAGAAATAAGCTCGGACAGGAAGGTAGTCAGATGGTTTTCCATCACTACTTTCCATTACGGAGATGTAGCGAATTCGCTCCTTGGCCTTCTTGGCATGTTCAAGACTCTTGAAACGAGTTTTGTTGCTACAACCAAGACGGTACTTAACCTTTCTCTGTCCGCTCTTTTTCTGAAGGCGGGCTGCTTTTTCTGACATGTGCTGCTTTCCTTTCATTGCTATGAGTAAACATCCGATCACTGACAGTGATGTAACGATAACCTATTTTGGGACTAACTTATTCCAGAATTAGGCCCAAAACATAAATTTTTTTGGCTACACGCTCAATCAAGCGCATATTCCAAGCTAAACGGGTGGAATTGGGACTATTTTTGGTCTAAGTAGCCTAAGATTTACCCATGGCAAGCAACGCAAAGGCACTTAAGAAGCCGTCCCAGGCAGGCGCACCCGCGTCTTCCCCGGCGGTAGCGATGCGATTGGTGCCCGATTTAGCGTGGCAAGGCGTCAAGCAATCGCAGATGGCCAGGGCCTTAACTCAGGGCATAGATGGCTACATTGAAAGCTTGCAGGATGCAATCGTTCGCGATACAGGCCATCTAATTGTTTATCAGCTTTCGTCTTGGTTTGGTCAGCAGTACAAGCAAACTGACGCACGCTTGGTTAAGAAGTTAGCCAATTCGGCTTCCAGTCCGGGGATCACCGCATTTCGCCGAACTGCTGACTATGTCTCACAGATACCTAATTGGGACGAGATTGCAAAGAACGCAAAGTCACTGTCTGTGGTTCGTGAAACTTTGAATGGTATTTACGATGTTGAAGTTAAGTTAACGTCAGATAAGAACCTCAAGTGCTCAACATGTAAGTCAGTAATTCAGAAGGGTGCTTTCAATATAGAGGAAGACCGCCAGAGCTCTGGTGGCACTAAAGAAAATTGGCATAGTGCTTGTTGGGTGGCATCTTCATTACGGGAAATTTCCAAGGAGCATCGTGCAGCAAAGGGTGCCCTTGATAAGCAATCCCGCAGCGTCCGAGCCATTCTAAAGTCTGCTCCAAAATCACTGTGGGGTAGTTCTTCAATAACCAATAAGGGCGAATATGAGCAATGGCTGAAGGAGCTTGTAGATCATTGGAGAAAAGTAACAACGGTTGATGAGTCTTTTCACAATTTATATGAGAAGAATTTCCTAGAATATGCCGAGCAGCTGTCTGATTTTCATCTAACCGGCAAGCTTTCGGTCCCTAAAGCAAGAAATAGACTTTCCAAGCACTTAGGGAAGTCTCATGTCGAGTCTGTTTTGGAGTCATTTTTGAATTCACCAGGCAAAGTTATTGAATACACCGGTGCAATAAATCCATCCCTAAGTTCATCAGGAGAGAACGAAAAAGACGCGGATTCGCCTGCTATTGCCAAGATCTACAATTGCACACCAATTGTTTTTGCTGATTCTCGTGACGTCGGAACACATCTAGTGGCAGGCACGCCTGTCTTGATGAACCTTTCAGAAGCAAGTGAAGAAGAACGTAAGAGGATTATTGATTTTGCTAGCGGAATCACATTTGCCTTAGGTGGCACAATTGAACGCGTAACACCAAAGGTTTTCATGTTAACGCCGCCTGGTGTTGAGTTACAAAACTAAAGCGTTAAGAACTCAAGATCGACAGTAAGTTTTTTCTGTCACTCCCCTCTGCTATCTTTTTCCTAGGTCAACGAATCTAAGCGCTAAGCCCTTCGGCTTGCTTAGTACCAACCGCGCAACTCGCGCACGGTGGTCTGAAGGAAGACCTGCTGGCGATGAAAGACACCGCCAGAAGTAGCGG
>JAIYCT010000012.1 GCA_027487865.1 Microbacteriaceae bacterium | reverse complement strand
CTTTGGAAGGAATACTAAAATGTCCTATAAAACTTTTGTCAACGGCTTTCCGCTAAGCGGTAGCGAACTCAATCAATATCTTATGTCGCAGGTTATTGCCGTATTTGTTGATTCAGCAGCTAGAACTAGCGCGATTGATACCCCGCTTGAAGGTCAGGTTACTTACCTAACCGGAACTAACGTTTTTCAGTATTGGTCTGGAAGTGCCTGGGTTAACTTGCTACCTGTTGTCCCAGATGCTCCAAGCATCAATAATATTTCCGCTAACTACACCATTCAGGCAAGCGACAACAACAAGTATGTTGTTTCGACAGGCTCAGCAGTAACAGTAACAATCGCAAATGTTCTAACTGCAGGACAGCGAGTTGACTTTATTCAAGACGGATCAGGGCAGATAACCTTTGCAGCAGGCTCAGGTGTGACTTTGCAAAGCAAGGGAAGCAAGCTAAAGACTGCAGCTCAGGAGTCAGCTGCATCAGTTGTTTGTGTCGCTTCTGGTCAGTATCGCCTAATCGGAGATCTAGGAGCATAAACGTGCTTATTCCTTTAGGAATTCTTGCTGCTAGTGGTAGCGGAATAAATGTTCAATACTTGGTTATTGCAGGTGGTGGTGGCGGTGGCTGTGGTTACGCTTCTAATTCTTATGGCGGTGGTGGCGGTGCTGGCGGTTATCGAAGCAATGCTGTTGGTGAATCCTCTGGTGGTGGAGCCTCTGCTGAGGCATCTCTTACACTTGAAATAGGAGCTAATTACAGTGTGACAGTAGGCGCTGGCGGAGCTGGAATTAGCTACATCAATGGCGCTCTTTTGCGAAATGGTAGCCCTGGTTCAAATTCAGTTTTTAGCACTATAACCTCTACCGGTGGTGGATTTGGAGCTGGTCAGGACGGAAATGGTAGTTCTGGCGGTTCAGGTGGCGGTGCTGGTCCTTTTGGTGGTGTAATAAAGCAACTTGGCGGTGCTGGGACTAGCGCACAGGGATTTGCGGGTGCTGACGGAACCGGGACTCAAAATGGTGGTGCTGGTGGTGGTGCTGGACGTGCTGCATCAACAACAACTGCTGGCGTTGGAGTAGCTTCAACAATTACGGGAAGTTCTGTTACTCGCGCAGCTGGTGGCGGTATGTTTTCTGGAACGCCAGGCACAGCTAACTTTGGTGGTGGCGGTGCTGGTGGTGCTAGTGCTGGTAATTCGGGTGCAGGAGGTTCAGGTGTTGTTATTCTTCGATACCCAGCTACAGCGACCATAACAATTGGAGCCGGGCTTACCGGAACTACGGCAACCGTAGGAAGCGACAAGGTAACGACAATCACCGCAGGCACAGGTAACGTAAGTTGGGCAGCATAATGGCGCATTACGCATTCTTAGATGATCAGAACATTGTTACTGAAGTGATAACAGGTATTGACGAAACCGAACTGATTGAGGGCAAGGACCCAGAAGCCTGGTATGCAGAGTTTCGCGGGCAGGCTTGCAAGCGCACTAGCTACAACGGCAAGATTCGCAAGAACTATGCAGGTGTTGGTTACAAGTATGACGCAAAAAAAGATGCTTTTATTGCACCTAAGCCTTTTGAATCTTGGAAGCTGGATAACAAAACTTGTCAATGGGTTGCGCCTGTTGCTTACCCTAGTGACGGATTGGAATACACCTGGAACGAGGCTGAACTTTATTGGGAGGCTGTAATCTATGACAACCAGACCGCCGAGTAACACAAGTTTAATTCTAAAAATCGTGTCAGACATTGAAAAAAAGCTTGATGACTTTGAGCAAAGAATTAGATCTCTTGAAAAAGCTCATTGGAGCGGAGCGCTGGTCCAGAGCGTTATGACTTCGGTTATTACAGCAGGCATAATTGCAATAGTTCTAAGGATGCTATGAGATTCCCATTCGATTGGAAGAAAATCACCGGAAGATTCGGGACTCTAAGCGAGTATCGCAAAGCCAATGGGATGCAAGCGCACAGTGGTGTTGATTGGGCTATGCCTGAGAAAACACCTATCCCAGCAATCGCCCAGGGCACAATCGTGCTACAGCAGTTCTCTAAGGTGCTGGGTAATGTATCGGTCCAAAGAGTAATGAGCAAAGACGGCAAGCTTTGGTATGTCGGTTATTGTCATCTAAAAGCCGAGGGATTAGAAGTTGGCACAAAGGTTCAAGAGGGTGACACTATCGGATTCGTTGGAAACACCGGGTCAGCTTCGACTGCTAGTCATCTTCATCTCACTGTCGGCGCTAAGCTCAAATCGGTCTTTGGTGCAACAAGCGAGAAGATTGACCCGATTCAATTCATAAAGGACAACAAATGAAAGAACACGCAAAGCAAATTCTGGTTAGATCACTAGGACTTATCCTGGCTACTTTCTTTGGTGGAACTGCTATCGGTGCTGTTGCTGGCAATTGGGCAATGGGAAGCCTTATAGGTGTTGGCAGCGCTTTTGCTGTGGTCCTGACAACTATCGGTGTAGCTGTTGCCTGGAAGGGAACTCTAGAGCTAAATGACATCACTAACGCTTACCGGGCTGCAGTAGCCAAGAGCGATAGCGAAGCAGTTGAAGATGCTTTGAACGTAACCAAAGACGGCAACTTTGACTTTGATGATTTGATTGATGACAGTGATGCAGATTTATTTGATGATGAAGAAGACAACATAAAGTAAACGTCAGACCTGCTTGGTAAAATCCGGGCATGAACATTACGCAGAAAATTGAGAGCTACAACTCCGCACGACTCTTTGGCAAAGCTGAGGTGGGCTCGGCAACCTGGCTAAAGTGGCGCAGGGAATCAATTACCGGAACAGACATCAGCGCGATCACCGGACTAAACCCTTGGAAGAGCTGCCTAACCCTGTTTTATGAAAAGACCGGGCAACTAAAAGAGCAAGAAGCCACAACCAGGATGATGTTAGGCAACTACCTGGAAGCTGGCATTGCTGAGCTATTTCAGGACCTAAACCCCAACTTGAAGGTTTATCGCGATTTGGGAACATTCTCCAAGGTTGATGCTCCGGTGTTCAAGGCTAACCCTGACGGGGTAATCGAAGATCAGCTGGGCAACCTAAGCATTCTGGAAATCAAACACACTTCGCAGTATTGGAGTGAAGTCCCAATGCACTACCAAATGCAGGTAATGTGGTATCAGTATGTTTTAGGGCTGAAAAACCCAGCTACCCTCGTAGCGGTCACAGGAGGCGATTTGAAGCAGTTTGTAGTCGAATACAATGAAACACTCATACAAGGGTGCATAGAGGCTTCACAGCACTTCCTAGGGCTTCTAGAGCTAGATGTGGCTCCTGACTATGACGGAAGTGGCAGCACTTACGAAACTGTGCGCGAACTTACCGGAGACATTATTGACCAGGTGAAAGAGCTGGATTGTGGGACCGAGCTACTAGCCGCTAAGCAAATCTTTGACGCTGCAGAAGAAAACCTAAACAAATACAAATCACAAGCCCTGGCAGAACTAGACGGCACTAAAGTTGGGACTTGGGGCGGAATAGAAATTGTCCGGCTGGCACAACGAGGCACAGGAAAGCCCTACCTCACATTTACGAAAGGAAACTAATGTCGTTTCTCGACAATTACGAACCTGTTGCAGACAGGATTAGCAAGTTCTGGGCAATGTATCCCCTGGGCAGATTGCACACTGAAATTGTGCTGATTAATGAGACGGAGATTGTTATCAAGGCTTCGGCTTACACCGACAGGGAAGACCCGCGCCCGGCAGCAATTGACTTCGCACAGGAAACTCGCGGAAGCTCAAACATCAACAAGCAGAGCTTTATCGAAAACTGCAGCACTTCGGCTTTAGGTCGCGTATTGGCAACGCTTAACTTCCAGCCAAAGAAAGACGGCAAAGCAGTGCGCCCAAGTCGCGAGGAGATGAAAGCAGTCTCTAGAGCTTCGATTGCTCAAACCAAGGATTACCTATCACTCGCCACAGTAGAGGCATTAGCGGGCAACCTAGAGGCTCTGAGGGGTATTTATAAAGATGCTCAGGGTGCAGGGCTAGACGCTGATGATCTAAAAAAGATTGCTGACCTGGCTTCAAGTCTCAAGTAAAGTAAAAACCCCTAGCCGGACACAGAAAACCGACTAGGGGCGAGCTAAGCTCTAACCATTCAACGAAAGGGTAAACAAATGATAGCACCAGATCGCGGGAAAGTCACCATTGAAGACATCGCTTATCGGGACGGGTATCGAGATGCTGAGACTGACATCATCAAGCGCATGACTCAGAAGCTTTGGGAAAAGGAAGCACAGCTCTCAAAAGCGTTCCCACAAATTGCCCTGGGCATTCGAGAAGCAATTGACGAAATTGAAACGCTGCAGGATTATTAGGCAGCCTAAAAAACAGGCAACCCTCGCCTAAAAAACAGGCAACTAAAAAACAATTTATACATCCCTTATATAGTTATTAATAAATAAATAGATATTAAGTTAAATAACTCTATTTTTAGTTATTAATAACTATAGGATTTTTCAAAGTTCAAAACTAAAACAGAAAGAGATCACAGAAATGGCACTAATTACAATCGGCGGAGAAGTCAGCTCAATCGGCTGGGAGGGCAAGCGCGTCTCAGTTTGGGAGAACATCCACGCCAACGGAAAAGATTACTCAAGGCTTTGGACCGCTTGGTTTAGCGAGTCTCAGGCATTCAACTTGCAAGAGGAAGACTTTGTAGAGATCACCGGAGAGCTGAGCACAAAGATTGGCGAATACACCAACAAGCAGGGTGAGAAGAAAACAGTTGTTGAGCATCACTTGCAGAATGCAGTTCTGAAAAACACTGTCAACAAGACTCAGCAGGAAACTAACCTGGCTGCATTTGACGAGATGCCTTTCTAGTGATTCAAATATTCGTCCCAGGCGTGGCGCAACCCCAAGGCAGTAAGAATGCTTACAACCAAGGGGGACGCTGTGTTCTGGTAGAGGCGAACAAGAATCTTCCGGTCTGGAGGACTTTTGTAGCTGACAAGCTAGAGGAAGCGAATGCCGGGTGTGAACCGATGTCAGGTCCGGTATCTCTAACAGCAATCTTTTTTATGCCAAAGCCCAAAACTGTTACCAGGCTATTGCCTCATGTCAAACCTGACCTAGACAAGCTGATCAGAGCAATTGGGGATGCTGCAACAAAATCGGGCGTTATTAATGATGACTCTCAGATCTGCGAAATAGTAGCTCACAAGGTCTATGAGGCTGACGGGTTGCCTAGAGGAGTGCTTATTACACTCCACAAATTCCTCGGCGAGTCGCTCCACGAATCCTAGTTTCAACCTTTACTTTAGATTCAACACAGAGAAAGGAATCTAATGCTAGAAACACTAAGAATCCCAAAGCGCAAATTCCCATGTGCAGTCCGCACGTTCTGGGAAACACTAAGCGAAGCAGATCGCGAAATCCTAATGTCAAATCTTTGCGATTTCAGCATCGGGCACAAGACATTGGAGAAAGCCCTAAGTAACGTAGGCATTACGTTGTCTGACACAGCAATTGCCAGGCATCGCTCAGGGTTATGCTCATGCTCGAAAATCTAAACCCAGCGAGCAAGATTGAAGCGCCTAAAGACTTTCGTCCAGCACTTGAATTCGATGGGGAAAACGGCTTTGCAATTACTCCTGGCATTCCAGCAGGCGAAGTGCCTAACTTTGAGCAGTTCTTATTGGAGCAAGGCTTCGACCCAGAACTCTATGAAGTTGTAGGCAATCCAAGAACATCACGCTGGCAGAAGTATGACGAGTCTTGGTTGACGAGCTACAGGTTCAACTTCCGACTCCGCAAGCCCGAAAGAGATTTAACGCTTATCTGGAAAACAGCTAAGCAGGGCATCAAAAAAAGTAAGGAAAAATCCTTACCTAGCAATAAAGCGCTAGTTGTTATGCTGGCAGACTTTCAACTTGGCAAGACCGATAGTCGCGGTGACATCACTGACCAACTAAGGCGCATCTTCTCAGCTTTTGATGCGGTCCGGCAACAAGTAAAGCGCGGGAAATACGACCAGGTGATTCTTGCTGAAATGGGTGACATCATCGAAGGCTTTTACAACAAAGCAAACATGCAGCAGACATTCACTAACAGCATTAGTCAAATGCAACAGGTTGACCTGGCTATCACCCTTATCTGGGACTTAGTGAAGCTTGTTGCGCCGCACGCAACAGTGACTTATGCCTCAGTAGCAAGCAATCACTGTCAGTTTAGACTATCCGGGCAACAGGTCGGGTCAGTTGGGCATGATGATTGGGGCATTATGATCGCTAAGCAAATCAAACGCCTAAGCGATGAAACAGACCTAAATGTCAAAGTGCTAATCCCTCAACCTGAGGATGAGAGTTTGGCTTTGGATGTCTTTAATGATTCGT
>JAIYCT010000007.1 GCA_027487865.1 Microbacteriaceae bacterium | reverse complement strand
TCTATGGACTTAGGTGAAGGCCTCTGGGGCACCTTCCGACTGGTGACCTTCCCGCAGTTTAGAACCGCATTCGCCGCCGGTGCCCTGTTGGCATTTGCACTGAGCTTTGATGAGGTTGTGGTGACCATTTTCACCGCACCACCGGGGGTCGATACCTTGCCGCTGTGGATACTAAAGGAGATGGCAAGACCTAATCAGGCATCTGTCGTGAACGTAGTTGCCACGGTAGTCATTGTTTTATCCCTGATTCCCGTATACGTGTCGCAGCGGCTTTCCAGAACAGAGAACGAAAAGTAGGTCGAAAGTTTTTTAGGGAAATGCGATTTGACCAAAAACGTAACACTTGTGCAAGCAAGTTGCAGCTCGCAGAATATTCCACTACTGTCTTGGTTAAACCTGTGATCTCAAGGAGATTAGAAATGCCAGCATTGCGATTCTCGCACTCCGCTGGCTTTGCTATGGGTATGTCAATGATGACCATGGAGCGAATGCTCTAAACGCTTAGCTTCTAACGTTTCTAACGGTGAACTAAGCCGCGAGGGTGAAGCCTCGCAAAATCCCATCGACTCAATCGCCATCAAAAGGTGAACCCAATTGGCTATAGCTCAATCAATCCAACCGGACGCTCCGAAAGTGTCTCCCGCCTCTGTGACTATCACTGAGGTCAACAAGCACTTCGGTAAAGGTGTCAAAAGAGTTGATGTCCTAAGAGACATCAACCTAAACATCCATGCCGGTGAGGTGCTGGTTCTTCTTGGACCTTCCGGCTGCGGTAAGTCAACTCTTCTTCGTCTAATCGCAGGGCTTGATAGCCCAAGCGAAGGGCAGGTGGCAGTTGACGGACAGCAGGTATCGGGTGTTGACCCACGCTGCGGTTTTGTTTTTCAGGAGCCTAGGCTTTTGCCTTGGCTTAGCTTGAAAGACAATGTCGCAATTGGGGCTAGAGGCAAAAGAAGTGAACGCGAAATTCATGAACTTTTGGCCAGCGTTGGATTAGTCGGATTTGAAAAGCACATCCCGAGACAAGTCTCCGGTGGAATGGCTCAGCGAACTGCCCTTGCAAGAGGGCTTGCTGGTCACCCGGGAGTTTTGTTGCTGGATGAGCCTTTCGCAGCGCTTGATGCTCTAACCAGACTGTTGATGCAAGACCTATTGCTCGAGGTCGCTGGCGCGACCGGAGCAACAGTGGTTTTGGTGACCCACGATATCGATGAGGCACTTCACTTGGCCGACCGCATTGTGGTTTTGGCTGAGCGAGGTCGGGGCATCGATGAAATTGTGAAAGTCAATCACCCAAGACCGAGAGACCGCTCTCACCCTGGACTCGCACCACTTAGAACTGAACTGTTGTCCAAGTTCGGAATACATCCGTAAATCAAGAAAGAAAACAAAACAAAATGTCATCCTCAAAGAAACTAAATCGACTGGTTAAATCTGTTTCCGCAGCATCTATCGCGCTTCTCGCGCTAGCTGGTTGCGCAGCAGGCGAATCAGCACCAACCGAATCAGCAGCAACCGACTCCAAGGTTCTAGTGCTGGATTACGCCTACTGGAATCCGCTGAGCCTTGTTATTAAGGATCAGGGCTGGTTGGAAGAGGAACTTGCTGCCGATGGCTACACCGTCGAGTGGGTTCTGTCTGCAGGATCCAGCAAGGCCATCGAAAACCTAAACGCTGAGGCAATCAACATTGGATCCTCTGCCGGAGCGGCCGCACTTTCTGCTCGTGCAAATGGAGTTGCGTTAACTACCGTCGGTGTCTTCTCGCAGCCGAACTGGGCGTCAATTGTTGTCGGCAAGGACAGCGACATCACCTCCGTTCTAGAGCTCAAAGGCAAGAAGATTGCAGCGGCGTCTGGAACCGACCCTTACTTCCACCTTTTGCAGGCTCTAAATGAGGTCGGACTTTCTGCAGCTGACGTTGAGATCGTGAACCTAATTCACGCCGATGGACAAAAGGCACTTGAGTCAGGCGATGTTGATGCTTGGGCAGGCCTTGACCCACTAACTGCCACCAGCGAGAAATCTGCTGGAAGCAAGATCATTTACAACAACCCGGCATTTGCTTCCTGGGGCGTTTTGAGCGCGACTGACAAGTTCCTAGCCGAGAAGCCAGAGCTTGTTGAGGTTGTCCTAAAGCAGTACGAAAAGGCTCGTCAGTGGATTCTCGATAACCAGAATGGTGCCGTGGCAATCCTTGCCAGAGACGCACAGCTTGATGAGGACGTTGCTAGCACAGTGCTTCTAGAGCGAACCAACATCGATGTCTCGATCGTGCCTGGGGCTACCCAGTTGGCGGTTTGGACAACCATCTCAAAGGTTCTAGTGGCTGAGGGCGCTATCAAGTCGCAAGCAGCGGCAGATGAGGCACTTGCAACCATCTTGAACGACTCGATCGCCAAGAAGTTGGGCAACTAACCCATGTCAGAATTCAGAGTCGAGCAGCAAAACACCAGGCAACAGCGTCAGGCCAAAGTTCGCAAGAACTTGGTCAGGCTCGCTATTGGTGCTTTGCTGCCGGCTCTGATTCTTGTCATCTGGCAGATTCTCAGCACCAACGGGACATTCTCTGCGAGTCAATTGCCGCCACCGATTGAAGTTTTGCAGGCGGCTCAAGGGCTGGTCGAAAGAGGCACCCTCTGGCAGCACCTTTCGATCAGCATCCAGCGAGTATTCTCTGGCTTTGCTATCGGTGCAGTTTTGGGCATAGCACTGGGTTCTGCCGTCGGTTTATCCAAGACCGTTAGTCAACTTCTGTTGCCAACAATCGGAGCGGTCAGAGCTGTGCCTTCTTTGGCATGGGTTCCGCTACTACTTATTTGGATGGGCATCTACGAAGAGCCCAAAATCACCCTGGTTGCCATTGGCGCCTTCTTTCCAGTTTTCACCACCGTTGCCGCAGGACTGGCCGCGGTAGATCGCAACCTTATTGAGGTTGGAAGAACCTACGGGCTAAAGGGAGTGAAGCTGATCACCAAGGTGCTGCTTCCTGCCGCATCACCAGTCATCTTCTCAGGTCTTCGCCTAGGACTTGCCCAAGCGTGGTTGTTCCTGGTTGCCGCAGAGCTGATAGCAAGCTCTATGGGCCTTGGGTTCTTGCTATTGGATAGTCAGAACACTGCCCGAACCGACATCCTGTTTATGGCGATCATCTTGCTTGCCCTTTTGGGAAAGCTCAGCGACGTCGTTATCGCAACAGTTGAAAAACGCGCACTGCGTTGGATTTAGAATCAGAAGACACCTAGGAGAAGACCATGTCAGAAAAGAAGTTCGGGTTCAAGACAAGGGCGCTCCACGCCGGTAGCGTGCCAGATCCGGTATACGGAGCTAGAGCTGTTCCGATTTACCAGACCACCTCTTTTGTGTTTGAAGACACCAAAGATGCCGCCAATCTTTTTGCATTGGAGAAGTACGGCAACATTTACTCTCGAATCGGAAACCCAACCGTTGCAGCCTTTGAAGAGAGAGTTGCAAGCCTTGAAGGTGGCATTGGAGCGGTTGCAACCGCAAGCGGGCAGTCAGCTGAATTCATAACCTTCGCAGCCCTTTGTGGAGCTGGCGATCACATTGTTAGCTCTTCTCGCCTTTACGGCGGAACCGTGACGCAAATTACTGTCACTTTGAAGCGCTTTGGAATTGAAAGCACCTTTGTCGATTCCTCAAATCCAAAGGATTTTGAAGCCGCAATCAAGCCAAACACCAAACTGATTTTCACCGAGTCGATCGCAAACCCTTCAACAGCGATTGCTGATATCGAAGGCTTGGCAGAAGTTGCTCACCGCAATGGAATCCCATTGGTTGTTGACTCCACTACCGCCTCCCCATACTTGGTTAGGCCAATTGAACACGGTGCGGACATTGTGATTCACTCTGCAACCAAGTTCTTGGGTGGCCATGGAACAACCCTCGGCGGCGTAGTAGTTGATGCTGGAACCTTCCAATGGGATAACGGCAAGTTCCCATTCATGACCGAGCCGGTAGCTGCCTATGGCGATTTGGAATGGTGGGGCAACTTCGGAGAATTTGGATTCCTGACCAAACTGCGCAGTGAGCAGCTGCGCGATATTGGTCCGTCGCTGTCTCCAATGGCGGCATTCCAGCTACTTCAAGGAATTGAGACTCTGCCGCAGCGCATGAAGGACCACGTCTCAAACGCCAAGGCGGTCGCCGAGTGGCTGGATTCCGATAAGCGCGTGAGTTGGATTTCTTACTCGGGCCTCAAGTCTCACCCGGATCACAAGCTAGCCAAAAAGTATGCACCCGAAGGCCCTGGCGCAGTTTTCTCCTTCGGAGTCGAAGGTGGACGCAAGGCAAGCGAGAAGCTAATCAATAACGTTCAATTGATCAGCCATCTAGCCAACATCGGCGATGCCAAGAGCCTGATCATTCACCCAGCTTCAACCCTGTATCGCCAGTTGGGCCCAGACCAGCTGGCAGCTGCTGGAGTGCCGGAGGATCTGATTCGCATCAGCGTAGGAATCGAAGATATCGAAGACATTCTTTGGGATCTAGACCAAGCGCTTGAGGCCGCTACCGGGAGGACCCGATGAGCTACCAAGAACCAACTGCCAAACAGCGTCTAGAGATTCTGCAGAATTCCAAGGTTGTCGCAATGGTTGGAGTTTCCTCTAACCGATCCAGGGCGAGCTATTTCGTGGCCAGCTACCTGAAAGGCGGCGAGTACTACAAGGTCTACTATGTCAATCCAATGATTGACTCCTTGTTTGACGAAAAGGTCTATAACTCACTAGCCGACCTTCCAGAGACTCCAGATATCGTTGACGTTTTCAGAAAAGCATCTGATACCCCGGGCATTCTCGACGAGGCAATAGCCGTGGGTGCAAAGACCATTTGGCTTCAGCTGGGAGTGTCTAATGACGAGGTAAGTGCACGCGGTACCGCTGCCGGACTGAATGTAGTTATGAATCGCTGCCTCAAGATTGAGCATGCTCGATTCCATGGCGGATTACACCTTGCGGGTTTCAACACCGGCGTGATTAGTTCCAGAAGATCTCTGAAGTGACTAAAGCACCTGAACTAATCGGTGACACCTGGTTTGGAACCGCAAACCGCGCAATCAGCATTACTGACTTCAAAGGTCGCTTTCTACTGCTTGATTTTTGGACACTCTGCTGCGTTAACTGTCATCACGTGCTTGCTGAACTTCGACCGATTGAAGAGAAGTTCAAGGACGTGCTTACGGTTGTCGGGGTTCACTCACCGAAGTTTGAGCACGAGAAACTTCCTGAATCTGTCGCAGCGGCTATCGATCGGCACGAGATCCACCACCCGGTTCTAAATGACCCAAACATGACGACATGGCAGGCTTACGGAGTTCGAGCTTGGCCAACCTTGGTGCTAGTCGATCCAACCGGCGAAATAGCTGCAACTTTCTCTGGCGAGGGTCACGCGCACGCCATCGAGGCTCTGCTGGAGAAATTAATTCCGGAGTATGAAGCCACCGGAGAATTGACTCGAGGTGCTGGGATTTATAGGGCCCCAGCTCCAAGCTCACTTGCCCTAAAGCAACCGGGAAAGATAGTGGCAGTTCCATCTGGCTACCAGCAATTTCTCGGGGGAGCAGAGCTCCTGGTCAGCAATAGCGGGGCTCACAACCTTGTTGGGCTAACGACCGCAAATCTGACAGAGCCAACAATCACTATCGGGCAAGGCCTAAGAGGGTCGGACGATGGCAGCTTTGAATCTGCCAGCTTTGCAGAACCATACGGAGCCGTATTTTTAGATGCTCAGCTTGCTAGCCAAGTTGGTGCGCACCTTTTGGTTGCAGACACCGCCAACCATCTGATTCGGGCAATCAACCTAGAAACCAAGACGGTTTTCACAATCGCGGGTACCGGTGCGCAATGGATGCAGGCCGATGCAACCTCTGGTCCTGCTCTAGAGGTAAACATTTCAACCCCTTGGGACATAGAGCTACTCGATGGCTACTTGTTTATTGCGATGGCTGGAGAGCACAGGATCTGGAAATACGATCTGCACAATAAGACTCTCGACATCTTCGCTGGCACAACCAATGAAGGACTAGTTGACGGAGATCTTGCGCAGGCTTGGTTTGCACAGCCTTCCGCCCTGGTTCAGTCCAAGATCACTCCCGGCAAGATTTGGATCATCGACGCTGAGACTTCTGCCCTTCGAGCGGCCGAAGGTGGCAAGATCTCATCTCAGATAGGCAAGGGCCTATTTGACTTTGGTCACGTTGATGGCCCTGCGGGTCAGGCATTGCTTCAGCACCCGCTGGGCATTTTAGAACTCCCAGATGGCAACCTGCTAATTGCAGACACCTACAACCGTGCCATTAGAAAGTATTCACCCGCTACAAACCAAGTCACAACAATTGCCCGCGACCTCTCGGAACCGAGCGATTTGGAGCTTGTAGAAACCGCAACCGGGCCAAAGCTTGCAATCGTGGAAACCGCTGCCAACCGAATCACACTCCTAGCAATCGAGCCTGGAGCTCTGGTCCAAGGTGCAGCGATGCGAACCACAAGACCAGCACTGGAGGTCTTGGCTGGGAATCTGACCATCGACGTCACCTTCAGCGCACCTCCTGGGCAAAAGCTTGACGATCGCTACGGACCATCGACCTTCCTAGTCGTAAGTTCTACCCCTAAAGAATTGCTTCTTGAGGGTGCTGGAAATTCAACGGAACTTTCTCGAGAAGTGGTGTTGAATCCAGCAATTACTGAAGGCGTTTTGCATGTTGCCGCCAAGGGCGCATCCTGCGATGAGTCAGAGCTGGGTGCTCAGTGTCATATCCACCAGCAGGACTGGGGAATCCCCATCAAAGTCTCCGCGACCGGATTGAGTGTCCTTGAATTAGTGCTCTCGGGAAGTAAGGGCCAGTAGCTCACTGCTTTTATAAGAAGCTCTGTGAGGTTGTGGGATAAACTCAATACCGCCTAACTTGTAGGCATTGCCCTCGTAGCTCAGTGGATAGAGCAAGAGCCTTCTAATCTCTTGGTCGCAGGTTCGATTCCTGCCGAGGGCGCTTTTCATACTCGCATGTGTCCGCTTTGGTGCTATAACTGAGAGCATGCGCAAACTATTGGGCCTCACCCGCTATGCGGTTATCGTGCCAGCCATCGCTTCAATCATCGGAGCACTGTTGCTGATGCTTCGTGGCTCAGTCGCCATGATTCAGGTGGTTTATGACACCGTCGTGAACCAGGCTTACCTCAAGGACACCATCGTTGAGGTCCTAACCGCGGTAGATGCAATCCTTTTGGGTACAGTTCTGCTAGTTATCGGCTATGGCCTCTACGAGTTGTTTGTCGATGAAGACATTGAAGTCCCGGTCTGGTTGCAGGTTAGGGACCTCGATGACCTCAAATCGAAGCTGATCGGCGTAATCGTAGCGATCATTGCAGTTGTATTCGTTGGAGTGTTCGTCGATGCAAAGCGTGGCGCTGACGTGCTCGCTTACGGTGTTGCGGCGGGCGCAATCGTTGCTGGTTTGGCGCTGTTTTCTTACGCGACAAAAAAGCCACCTAAAGAAAAGTCAATTCCAACCAAGTAATCGGCTTAGGCCCTGAGCAGTAATTCGTGGCTCAGGCTTTTCGCTTTAAATTACCTGGAACGCTGGCGATTGCGGTTAGCGTTCGCTGGCCTTGCAGGCTTTGCAGTTCGCTCCTGGTTAGCACCCTGACCATTAGGTCTCCCTGATTTTGGCTGAGCTGGTCCAGCCTGCTTTAGAGCGCGCTTGCGCTGAGCATTTCGACCGTTGGATGTTCCGCCACCACCTTGAGGCTGAGGCGCTTCTGCGACCGGCTTGACGTAAGGGGCAACTTCGCCAATAAGGGCGACAACTTCATCGGACTTCGCGCTAACGCGCATCGGTACCATGTTGATCTTTGCCATTCTCAGTAGGTCTGTGACGTCCTTGCGCTGCTCAGGCAGAGTAATCGTCACCACATCGCCCTCGGCACCGGCGCGAGCAGTTCTGCCGGAGCGGTGAAGGTAAGCCTTGTGCTCGGCTGGTGGGTCAACATGGACAACCAGGTCAACAAAGTCAACGTGCACGCCTCGAGCTGCCACGTCGGTAGCAACCAAGACCTTCACCTTACCCTCGCTAAAGGCGGCTAGGTTTCGATCTCTTGCTGGCTGCGAGAGGTTACCGTGAAGGTCAACCGCTGGGATGCCTGCCTGAGTCAAAGTTCTTGCAAGCTTCTTGGCGGTGTGCTTGGTGCGCATAAACAGAATGCGTCTTCCGGTTCCTGAGGCAAGAGCGTGGATCAGTTGCTTCTTGGACTGTGCGTCAGCTGCCTCAAACACGTGGTGAGTCATCTGAGCAACAGGAGAGTTCACCTCATCAACCGAGTGCATGACCTGGTTGGAAAGAAACTTGTCCACGAGCTTGTTCACGCCGTTGTCCAGAGTTGCCGAGAACAATAGGCGCTGACCACCTGTTGGGGTGGCGTTCAAGATTCTGGTCACACCAGGCAAAAAGCCTAGGTCTGCCATGTGGTCGGCTTCATCCAAAACAGTGACCTCAATGGCGTCGAGTTTTAGAAAGCCCTGGGCCATTAGGTCTTCAACGCGACCTGGGGTGGCAACGATGATTTCCACACCGGCTCTAAGAGCCTGAACCTGGCGCTGTTGCGAAATGCCACCAAAGATTGTGGTGACCCTTAGGTTCATGGCCTCAGCAAGTGGCTGCAGGGTCTGCGTGATCTGAGTAGCGAGCTCTCTGGTAGGGGCAAGCACCAAGCCGCGAGGCTTGCGCTCTGCGTTTGCGCGCTTTCCAGCAAGCCTTGCAACCATTGGAATGCTAAAGGCAAGGGTCTTGCCCGACCCGGTCTTACCGCGGCCTAGAACGTCCCTGCCGGCAAGAGTGTCAGGCAAAGTGTCTATCTGGATTGGGAATGGTGAGTCGATGCCCTGGGCGCTAAGCACCGCAGCAATAGCTTCAGGCACGCCAAGATCGATAAATGATTTTTGAGACATAAGTTTTGTAATTGCTTTCACTCGATGGCAAATGCATCGATTTGTTGGACGAGCCTTTTGGCTCGAAATGGCGTACGCATCATTTGATGCATTCGTTCGCCGAAGGAAGAGAGAATCCACATAATGTGGAAAAGCGTTCTACGACGCAATGTTGCGGTTTCCCGCTCATTACCTAAAGCCTAGCCCAGCTTGGCTTTTTAGGCGGGTTTATTTTTTTGCGCTCGGCTTCCATGCCAACTGGCTAATGAACCAATGCCTCATAAAGCATGTAGAGACCCAGGAGCGTGAGTGCAAGTCCACCAATGCCACGGAAGGTCGCAAGGCGTTGGTGAGAACTGGCAAGCCAGCTTCTGGCCTGCCCAGCAGCAATTGCATAGACCGAGTCGGAGAGGACGCCAATAACGCTAAAAATGACTCCCAGCAGCAACATTTGGATGACTGGATTGCCTAGCTCCGGGGAAGTGAATGAGGGCAGAGCTGCGATGAAGAACACAAAAGTCTTGGCATTTGTGATGCCAACCACAAAGGATTGTCGAACCACCGTTGAGGCGTTGCTGGTTTCGGCCTCCACATCCAGATCAAAGTCGGCACGCGAAAGAATGGCTTTGACTCCGAGGTAAATGATCATTTCGGCACCAAAAACCCGAATTGCTAAAAACACCAGCTCAGACTGCTGAATCGCAACCCCAAGGCCAAGTGAAATCACAACAATCTGGATGCCAACGCCGAAGGCATTGCCCAAAACGCTCAACAGGGCTGCCTTGGTGCCCAAGATCAGCGCTCTACCAATTGTGAACAGCACGCCGGGCCCTGGCACCACGATGATTACCAATGCCAGCACTAAGAAAGCAGTGAGGTTGGATGTGCTGGGAAGCATGGCTAGATTGCGGCTGCTAGTGCGATTTCAACCATGTTCCTAAAGCCGCTCTCACGCTCTTCCGAGGAGGTCGAGGCAGAGCCATCCATTAGGTCGGAAACGGTCAGAATTGAAAGAGCTTTTCTTCCGAATCGTGCGGCCAAGGTGTACAGCTGGCTGGTTTCCATTTCAAGTGCCAAAATGCCGAGCTTCTTCCACTGCTCAAGAGAGTCAGTCTCGTCGTAAAAGAGATCGCCCGAGACAACACCGCCGACGTGGAAGTCGATTCCCATGGTTCTTGCCTTGGCAACTGCCTTTTCAAGTAGTTCATAATCTGCGATGGGGGAGAAGTCGAGTCCGTTAGTTGCTCGACGATTGATTGCTGAGTCGGTTGAGGCTGCCATCGCAATTACAACATCCCGCAGTTTGGTAGGTGCTAGGCCACCCGAGGTGCCAACGCGGATTGCGGTTTGAACCCCATAGTCGTGGAACAGCTCGTAAGCGTAAATGCCAATCGAAGGTGCACCCATTCCGGTACCCTGCACCGAGATGCGCTTGCCTTGGTATAGCCCTGTAAAGCCGAACATGTTGCGGACACTTGAGTAAAGAGTTGCGTTCTCAAGCAGGTTCTCAGCAATCCATTTTGCGCGTAGCGGGTCCCCGGGAAGCAAAATGATCTCCGCTATTTCTCCCGGCTTTGCCGCTATATGGGTACTCATGTGAGCTCGAACTGCCCGCCCTCGATCTGACCCTGCTTGCGGTACAGATCGAGTTTTTGGCGGGTGTCTTGAATATCCAGGTTTCGCATGGTGAGCTGACCGATTCGGTCGGCTGGTCCAAAGGCGGAGTCCTCGGTGCGCTCCATCGAAAGCTTCTCCGGGTGGTAGCTAAAGTTCTCACCCTCGGTCGAAACAATCGTGTAGTCATCGCCGCGACGAAGTCGCAGGGTCACCGAGCCGTTGATCGCGCTGGCAACCCACTTGGTTAGAGATTCGCGAAGCATCAGGGTCTGCGGGTCTAGCCAGCGGCCCTCGTACAACAGTCTGCCCATCCGACGACCCTCAGCGTGGTAGTTCGCGATGGTGTCCTCGTTGTGGATTGCGCTCATTAGACGCTCATAGGCAATGTGAATCAGTGCCATTCCCGGCGCTTCATAGATACCGCGACTCTTGGCTTCGATGATTCGGTTCTCAATCTGGTCGCTCATGCCCAGGCCGTGACGGCCACCAATGGCATTTGCCTCCATGATTACCGCGGCCGCAGAATCTAACTTCTTGCCGTTGATCGCGACTGGGCGACCCTGCGAGAAGGTGATCTTTACATCTTCGGTCTTGATCTCAACACTTGGGTCCCAAAACTTCACACCCATGATCGGTTCCACGATCTCAAACGAGGTATCTAGGAATTCAAGGGACTTTGCCTCGTGAGTGGCACCAAGCATGTTGGCATCGGTCGAGTAAGCCTTCTCTTTGCTGGCGCGGTAGGGGAGCTTTCGCTCCTGCAGCCACTCGCTCATCTCGTGGCGACCACCAAGTTCGGTCACAAAGTCAGTATCTAGCCAAGGCTTGTAGATCTTTAGGTTTGGGTTTGCCAATAGGCCGTAGCGGTAAAAACGCTCGATGTCATTGCCTTTATAGGTTGAGCCATCGCCCCAAATCTCAACGCCGTCCTCGCGCATCGCACGAACCAAAAGAGTTCCGGTTACTACTCGTCCCAATGGGGTGGTGTTGAAGTAAACCTTGCCTCCGGTGCGAATGTGGAAAGCCCCGCATGCAATCGCCGCTAGGCCTTCTTCAGCCAGAGACTCTCGGCAGTCAACCAATCGCCCAGCTTCAGCACCGTACTCAGTTGCGCGAGAAGGGATCGAGTCGATGTCATCCTCGTCATACTGACCGAGGTTGGCGGTGTAGGCGTAAGGAATTGCACCTTTTTCGCGCATCCAAGCGACCGCGACAGAGGTGTCGAGACCGCCAGAAAACGCGATGCCGACCTTTTGACCAACTGGTAGAGAAGCTAGAACCTTAGACACAGGCTCTAGGGTAACGGAAAAACTGCCCGTTACGCCCTAGCCATTGCACTTCGAAGCGTATCCAGACCTAGACCACCAAGGTTCAGTGCGGTCTTGTGGAACTCCTTGATGTCATAGCTTGCGCCCTTGCGAGCGGCGTAATCATCGCGAATCTGCTCCCAAATGCGCTGTCCGACCTTGTAGCTCGGGGCCTGTGCTGGCCAGCCGAAGTACCTGGTGACCTCAAAGCGCACGAACTCTGGGCTCATGTTTACGTTGCTGCGCATAAATGCCAACGCGTAGTCAAAGTCCCAAACCCCGGTGCCCTCAAGGTTCTGCTTGCCAAGGTGAACACCGATGTCAAGCACTACGCGAGCAGCGCGCATACGCTGGCCATCTAGCATGCCTAGGCGATCCGCAGGGTTTGATAGGAAGCCAAGCTCCTCCATCAAGCGCTCTGCATAAAGTGCCCAGCCCTCACCGTGACCAGAAGTCCAGGAGGAAAGCCTGCGCCAGGCATTTAGGGTGTCGCGAATGTAGGTGGCCTGTGCGACCTGCAGGTGGTGACCTGGAACGCCCTCGTGGTAAACGGTGGTGGTTTCACGCCAGGTGTCAAACTCGGTAACGCCAACCGGTACCGACCACCACATTCTGCCCGGGCGGGAGAAGTCATCGGAAGGACCGGTGTAGTAAATGCCACCGTGCTGGGTTGGAGCAATCATGCACTCGAGCTTCTTGATTGGATCTGCAATCTCAAAGTGAGTGCCAGATAGCTTGGCAATAGCTTCATCGCTGAGCTTCTGCATCCACTTCTGAAGCGCATCGGTGCCGTGCAGCTTGGTGCTCGGGTCATTCTCCAGGTGCTTTACGGCCTCGGCTACGGATGCACCAGGAAGAATCTCGTTTGCAACCGCGGTCTGCTCCGCGACCACGCGGGCTAGCTCTTGCTTGCCCCACTCGTAGGTCTCGTCCAGGTCAACCGTTGCCCCTAGGAAGCGACGGCTAAGAATCTGGTAGCGCTCGCGTCCGATTGCATCAGGGGAGGTGCTGCGAGGCAGCAGTCCCTTTAGATAATCACCGAATTCCGCATAGCCTGCAGTTGCTGAAACTGCAGCTTCCGCAAGTTGCTTCTTCAGAGACTCTGGAAGCTCACCGTTCTCTGCCTTGGCGTTTTTTGCGAATGTGTGGAAAAAGCCATCCGGGCTGGTGATCTGCTCAGCCTGCTTGATTACCTCGGTTAGCTGACGGGCTGCTGGCGCATCGTTGCGCTTAGCTCCCTCTTCAAGGCTGCGGGCATAGCCACGAAGTGACTCGCCAACCTTGGACATTCTTGATGTCAGGTTCTCCCAGTCCTCAACCGTTGCGGTGGGGGAGATGTCAAAGACATCACGCACGCCCTGCGCCGCGGATGCGATGTTGTTTAGGCTGCGGAAAGCAAGGCCCGAGTCGTAGGTAGCGATCTCGCCTTTGAGCGAGAAGAGCATGGCCTCTTTGGTAACCATGTCAATGTCATCTGCCGGGGTTAGTGCTTCAAGCTTTGCAATAACCGCCTTGATGTCGGTTTGCTCTTGAGCTAAGGCTTCTGGAGAGTAATCATCCATGTCTCCCTCGCCACCTGGGTAGCCAATAGATGTGGCGAACGATGGATAGGCGGCCGCTTGGTCCTTGACTAATTGGTTGGCAAGCTGGTCAATCTGAGTTTCTACACGCTTCATTGCGGAGTCCTTTCAACCCCCCAATGTTGCCATACTTTTTAGTCCTTGAGAACCTTGAAGGTGGCAAGGGTTCGATCATCCACAAATGCGATTCGAGTGCCTGAATCACGCGCGTCCAACAGCGCGTTCATAGCGCTCTGTGTGATTCGCTCACCGGGGGATAGCACTGGAACTCCTGGAGGGTATGGGCAGATCAGCTCTGCGCTGACGCGTCCAACCGCATCCTCTGCCGCCACAACTTCGTATGGGGCAAAAAATGCCTCGCGAGGGGTAGTGACAACCTCAGGTTCAATTGCAAATGCAGCTGCAATCTTGATTGGCCTTGGCTCCCCTCGGTACTTCTCAACGAGAGCGATAATTCGAGTAACCAGTGTCTCAATGCGCTGGGGCGTGTCGGCAAGGGTAATCATAGGAATGATCACGTCTTTATTTGCCATCTCAAGGTCAATGTTGGCAGCAAGTAAATCTGCCTCCACCAAATTGCCATCCGCCCCAGTTTCACTTAGCAGGATGACCATCTTGAGTGGATCGATGTACTCGCCATCGATTACTGGGATGCCGGCAGCACGTAGGGCCTGTCTGCCCTTCGCGGTTGCCTCAATTACCGGTGCCAAAAGCTCATGGCCGTGGCGCTGCATAAGTGCTCGCGCTGCATCTATCGAGGCAAGAATTCGTCCCGACATCGAGGTGGTCTGGGTGGAATCAAAGGTTTTGTTTAGCCTTGGTAGGTCAACAAATTCGCCCTTTGCTAACACGAAAGAGGCTTGCGAATAACTGGGGAGTGTCTTGTGAGCGCTGGTCACAACAATGTCGGCACCTTCATCCAGCGGGTTCTTAGGCAAATCCGGGTGGAAGCCAAAGTGAGCTGCCCAGGCAGCATCAACAACCAGTGGAATGCCAAAATCGTGACAGGCGGCCGAAAGTCTTGGGATATTCGACATGGTTCCGACATAGCTCGGCTCTCCAATTAGCACTGCCTTGGCATCGGGGTGTTCTTCCAAGGTCTCGCGCAGCCGAGTTGAACGCAAATACTCCGGCAGTCCAGTTGCTGGGTTTATCTCGGGCCTTACCCAAACTGGGACTACTCCGGCGTAAACCATGCCGACTAGGACCGATTT
This sequence comes from Microbacteriaceae bacterium, assembly GCA_027487865.1. Taxonomy (GTDB): domain Bacteria; phylum Actinomycetota; class Actinomycetes; order Actinomycetales; family Microbacteriaceae; genus Aquiluna. The sequence continues at coordinate 331,942 of JAIYCT010000007.1, read as the reverse complement.
GTGCAGGGTCCGGGAAACAATGACCTTGTCACCGGGACCAGCGACAGCCATCACTGCTGCGTGATTGGTGCCGGTAGAGCCATTTACTCCGAATCGGCAAAGATCTGCACCCCAAAGCCTGGCCGCCAGTGCCTCTGCCTCCAGAATCAGCGAGGGGCTAATGCGATTTGGGTGATTGCCCGGAAGTACCGGGATATCCCCGTCTACAACGGGTCCGGTTAGATCTGTCCGGCCTTTGTGGCCTGGGATTTGGAAAGGATATCTCTCGGATGTGATGTCTCTAATCCACGCGTCTAGCAACGGTGCGGAGCTTCTAAGCCCCATCGGGTCATTTGGATCTAGCAGTGTGGCTGCGCCAAAAGCGTGCTCGGACAATCACTCTCACTTTCAAAATCAATCAAAGCCAAAAGATTACGGCAATTATGTTTTGAGGGACACAAAGTTGCGGTGAATTTTTCTAGCGGGCTTTCCAAAGCTGAGGGGCAAAGCGCTTCAGAACATAGCCCTCAAGAAGTTCCAGAAGGTTGTAGAGCAAAATCGAGACCACGGAGATAACCACCGCTTTGTTTCCGTTTTTATTGAACCAGCTAACAACTAAAAAGCCGGTTGCTGCTGCGTGATGCAGTGAATTCCACCGCCACGCTTAAATAACTCTTTGGCATCAACCAGCACAATTTCTCGCCCGGGATAAATATCTCGAAGCATTGCCTGCGCCTCTTTGTCACGCTGATCTTCAAATGCACCGAGCAAAACAGCGCCATTCAGCACGTAGTGATTGATGTAGCTGTAGTCCACAAAACCCTCGCCATCGCGAAGTGTTTCTGGAGCTGGGATGGATAAAACTTCAATTCCGGCGCGGATGAAGGTCTCACGTACCCCGGAGGAAACCAGGTAGTCCGGGTGATTTGGATTTTTCTGATCGTGGTATAGCACTCGGCCATCGGGGGCGAAACACGCCACCATGTCGACGTGACCCTGGGTGCCAAATTCCTCATAGTCACGAGTTAGTCCCCGCTTTAGCCAAATCGCTTTGCTGGTTCCGAGCTTTTGGTGGATCTCTTGCTCAACCTGATACTTGGACCAGTTTGGGTTTCTACCTTTTCCAAGCTGCACGGTCTCAGTTAGTAAAACTGTGCCATCGCCGGAGATGTGGATTCCGCCACCTTCGTTTACCAGCTCGGAGTCGATTAGATTGGCTCCAGATTCTCGGGCAATTACACCTGCGATTTTTGAGTCTTTACCAAACTCCGCCCAACCTTGAGCGCCCCAACCGTTGAAGACCCAGTTCACCGCACCTAATTTGCCATTTTCTACAACGAAGGTTGGACCGGTATCTCGCATCCAGGCATCATCGATTGGAATCGGCATTAGTTCGATTTGGCCGGAGAGGTATTTCTTGGCAATTGATTCATCACCTGGGTTTACCACCACGGTTACATTTTCAAACTCGCTGGCCTGGTTGGCAACATTTGCCCAGGTGGATCTTGCGGCCTCGTAATCGTCCTCGGTGTCACCGAGGGTGTAACCGGAGGTTGGGAAGGCTAGCCAGGTGCGCTCATGCTTTTCCCATTCAGCTGGCATTCTCCAGGTCATTTGCTCAGCCCCGGAATCCCACCGTTTACGCCCTTGCCGCCCTCGGTGCGCTCGTTGATGCGAGGAGCGGTTAGTGGGGCGTAGGTGTCTGGTCTGCGGGTGCCAAAAAATGGAAAAAGTTCTAGCCAGTCGCGGCGCTGGTCAAGATCCAGATCCGCCACCAATACCTCATCACCCTCGCGAGCAGCCTGGGCCAAGATGCGACCGTATGGGTCGACGATGAAGCTCGAACCGTAGAAGTCGATGATTCCCTCATTGCCCCAGCGGTTTGGCACCACGATGAAAAGCCCGTTCGCGATTGCGTGTCCAACGATGGTCTGACGCCACAGCGGCTCGGTGTCGAATTCTGGGTGGTCTGGTTCCGAGCCAATCGCAGTTGGGTAGCAAAGGATGTCGGCTCCAGCCAGCCCATAGGCGCGAGCAACCTCCGGAAACCACTCGTCCCAACAGGTTGGAAGGCCAAGGGTAGGAGCGCCGGGAATATCTAACTCGTAGGTTGGATAAGGGTCGCTGTTTGGACCCTCTTGGAAGTACTTGTCCTCGAAGTAACCCTCGGTAACAGGAATATGGAGCTTTGGTGTTTTGCCTACTAGATGACCTTGGTCATCTATCACGATTGCCGTGTTTAGCCCTCGGCCATCTGCAAAGCCAGTGGCCTCATAGAGCGATGCGTGGATGAAGATACCTAGTTCTTTCGCAAGGGTTGAAACAAACCGGAAGGTCTCGCCACCAACCAGTGGCTCTGCGGTGTCGCTTGGAATACCGGTTGGGCAAACGTCCGCTGGGTATCGAGAGAGCGTGAGCTCAGGCAGGAAAACAATCTTCGCGCCAGCCTCAAAAGCTTTTCGAATGCCGAGTTCTAGGTTTGCGCGGTGTTCGTTTTCATCACTGCGCCAACTAACCTGCACCGCGGCAACCCGCACCACAGCCCTCTCGGGTGCTGACTTACGAGCAGGGGATGGGAGGTTTTCGGCAATGGTTAGCTTCATGATTACTCCATTGAATCGAGAATCTTCACCAGATCCTCATATTTGGTGAGCGGGTTCACGATAGCAAAGCGAGTGTTTGGTTTTCCCAGGTGACTCGAGGGAACTACAAAGGCAAATTGGTCACTCAGTAGCTTCTCGGACCAAACTTCATACTGAGCTAAATCCCAACCATTGCGCTCGAATACAACTACCGAGAGCTGTGGGTCTCGCACCAACTTTAAGTAACCGCGCGAGCTAATTTCCTTCGCAATCTTGTGAGCCAAATCTACGTTTGCGGAAATCGCCTGGCGATAAAGCTCAACGCCGTGGCTGGCCATGGAGAACCAAAGCGGTAAGCCTCGAACTCTGCGAGTGAGGTTAAAGCCGTAGTCGCTCGGGTTGAATTCTCCAGCGTGGTTTAGCACCTCAAGGTATTCACCGTGTTGCGTGTGAGCTAGCCGCGCATACTCAGGTTCGCGGTAGACCAGTGCACAGGCATCAAATGGTGCAAAAAGCCACTTGTGCGGATCGACAATGAAGGAGTCCGCATGCTCTACGCCTTTGTAAAGGTGCTTTAGCTCCGGTGCCAAAATGCCGGCCAGGCCGTAAGCGCCATCGACGTGGAACCAAAGATCGTACTCTTTCGCAACCTCGCTTATCCCTGCAAGGTCATCCACGATTCCAAAGTTTGTGGTGCCAGCTGTGCCGACAATCGCAAATGGAGTGAGCCCCTGGGCTTTGGCTTCGATTACTGCCTGCAAAGCCGCAGTTTTTCCAAGCGATCCGCTCTCGCCTGCTTGTGCGATAACAACTTCGCAGTCCATGACCTTTGCTACGGCCTTCACTGAAGAGTGCGCCTCAGAGCTGCAAACAATTGCCCAGTGCTGTTTGCCAAGTTTGGTTTTTGCCTTTTCGCGAGCGGTAACCAGGGCGCTTAGGTTGCCAAGGGTTCCACCCTGGACAAACAGTCCGCCAGAACCCTCTGGCAAGCCGCACTCGGCAGCCAAAAAGCTCAGCACCTGGTTCTCGGCAAATACCGCTCCAGCGCCTTCTTTCCAACTACCTCCGTAAATCGAACTTGCAGAAACCACAAGGTCAAACATGGTTGAAAGCTCAGTCGGCGCAGTTGGGATAAAGGAGAGGTAATTCGGGTGGTCGGTGGAGATGGTTGCCGGGGCTAGGACATCGGCAAAGATTTTCAGAGCTGCTTCGCCACCAAGACCCTGTTCGGTAATGGTTTGCCCTGCGAGCTCGTTTAGCTCTTCTAGTGACCTTGGCCCATCAAGCGGTGGATCGACATCTATGCGATCAGATGCGTAGTGGAATATAGCGTTTCTCACCCTCGGGCTTAGCCCGGATTGGTGCATGGCGTCTGTCACAGGTCTCCTTCGACGGTTACCTACTCTACTTAGCCAAGTGGACCCTTGTGAAAGTGATCAAAAACGATGTTCGTTCTGGTGTTGGCAACCGATGCGTTATTAGAGAGTTGCTCGAGCACAAACTCCCTAACCTCGTCGGAGTTTCGAACCGCCACGTGAACAATGAAATCCTCGGCTCCGCCCAGGAAAAAGATCTGAATGACCTGCGGGTTATTGCGCATTTGGGCCATGAACTCGCTCAGGTTAGCCCTAGCCCCTGCCCTAAGAGTTACAGAAATCAGCGCCTGCAGTTGCAGTCCAAGAGCCTCAGGGGCAATCTCGGCCGTGAAAGATGTAATGACCCCGGACTGAACCAGTGACCTAACGCGGCCCAGGCAGGTGGACTGCGCAAGCCCAACCTGCTCAGCTAGTTCGGCGTTAGATATGCGCCCGTTTTGAGCCAGCAGGGCAAGGATTGAGCGGTCCAACTCATCGAGAACCGGAAAGTCCTGAATTTTCTTCGAATCCAACAATGTTTTTCCTGTCTTTTCAGAATAAATAACGTAATAAGTCCCTGGTTGTAAATCTTCTTCGATTTTACACCGTTGATGTCGAATTATTAGCGAGAATCAGAGGAATCGAATCAAGGAGTCAAAGTGCTAGTTGGAGTGCCAAAAGAGATCAAGAACAACGAGAACCGCGTGGCAATGACCCCTGCTGGTGTTTTTGAACTGGTAAACCGAGGTCACGAAGTTTTGGTTGAGACTAGCGCCGGTATTGGCTCGGGCTTTTCGAATCAGGATTACCTAGCCGCTGGAGCAAAGATCGCGGAGACTGCCAAAGAGGTTTGGGCTCAAGCCGAGATGATTGTGAAGGTCAAAGAGCCAATCGCAGCCGAGTATCCACACATGCGCAAGGGTCAGGTGCTTTTCACCTACTTGCACCTAGCTGCTTCGAAAGACTGCACGGATGCAATCATTGCCAGCGGAACTACCGCGATTGCCTACGAAACTGTTCAGCTCGCAAATCGCCAGTTGCCACTACTTCAGCCAATGAGCGAAGTTGCCGGAAGGTTGTCGGCTCAGATCGGCGCCTACCAATTGATGAAGACCAATGGCGGTCCAGGAGTTCTCATGGGTGGAGTTCCAGGAACACCTCGAGCGAAGGTGGTTGTGATTGGTGGCGGTGTAGCAGGAACCGAGGCTGCACTCGTGGCTAATGGCATGGGTGCAGATGTCACAGTTATCGACCTATCTCTTCCTCGTCTTCGTGAACTAGACGCAAGATTCAACTCCGAGGTTCAGACCAGGGTCTCTACCGCCTACGAAATTGCCGAGCAGCTGAAAGACGCCGACCTAGTAATTGGTTCGGTGTTGATCCCCGGCGAGCGCGCTCCAAAGCTGGTTACCGATGAGATGGTGAAGAAGATGAAGTCGGGTGCTGTTTTGGTTGACATCGCGATTGACCAGGGTGGCTGCTTCGAGCACTCTCGTCCGACCACGCACGATGAGCCGACCTACCAGGTTCACAACACCACCTACTACTGCGTGGCAAACATGCCAGGTGCCGTTCCTGCGACCGCTACCAGAGCGCTAACCAACGCGACTTTGCCATATGTGTTAGCACTTGCTTCAAAGGGTTGGAAAAAAGCGCTTAGGGAAGATGCAGCGTTGGCACTTGGGCTAAATGCCCACGAGGGATTGGTTACCAACGCGGGTGTTTCCCAGGCGTTCCCGGAGCTTGCCACCGCAACAATTGAGTCGGTTATCGCCTAGTTCTTTTTGCGTCCGCGAAGCCATAGGAATACCACGATTCCCACGGTTCCAAGAATCAGTACCCAAAGGGCGATAGTTCGCTCTTGAGCGATTGCTTCACAGGATGTCCAACCCGGCTGCTGCGCACTCGGTGTGCAGGTGGTTGGATCGAAAAAGCCAATGGCCCAAGCCAAAATCCCGACCCCGGTAATGGTGGCCAGCATGGCTAGGGAGTTATTGCGCAAAGAGGCTAGCTCTGGACTTGCTTAGACATCTCGGCACGAACCTCGTCCATGTTGAGATCCTTCACCTTGCCGATTAGGTCGGCTAGCGCAGGAGCAGGCAGCGCTCCGGCCTGGTTGAACAGCAAGATGCCATCGCGGAAGATCATCAGGGTTGGGATTGAGGAAATGCCAACCATACCGGCTAGTTCCTGCTGGGCCTCGGTGTCGACCTTGCCAAAACGGATCTCCGGGTTCTGATCAGAAGCCGCCTCGAAGATTGGGCCAAACATGCGGCACGGGCCGCACCATTCTGCCCAGAAATCGACAATTGTGATGCCTTCTTCTTTGATGGTGGTCTCAAAAGACTCAAGGGTTAGTTCCATAGTTGCCATGATTTACTCAACTACTTTCTCGCTTGATTGCTTCCGCGCGGTCTGCGCGATCAAAATTCCAATGACGACCACGATACCGCCCAGCGCCTGGGTCAGGGTAATCAGTTCTCCCAACCAAGCCAGTGCAAAACCAAAGGCCAAAATCGTCTCGCTGGTGGCGATGATTCCTACCACGGTTGCACTTAGGTGCCTGAGGGCCAAGTAGCTAAATGCCATTGGCACGAAGCTGCCAAGTACTCCAAGCCAGATCAAAGCCCCCCACATCGGAACCTCCACTCCGGCAAGGTTCCCGGTTAGATCAAGGCTTGAGGAGACGATTGCAAAGTCGAAGCTGCCAAAATTGCTCAGCGGTAAGAAGAACAGCGTCGCGAAGAACATTCCGTAGGCGAGGACGACGTTGGTGGGTAGCACGCGCTGGATTCGCTCGCCGGTAATGAAGTAAATCGTTAGCGAGATGGCAGCAGCGAAAGCCAACAGCATGCCGTAAGGGTCGAGCTGGGTGTCCCAGATCTGAGCGACAACTGCTAGTCCACCGATTACCAAAGCGGCACCGAGCCAAATAACCTTGCTGACTTTTTCCTTGAATAAAACCAGCGCAACAATTGGCACCCACAGCACCGCGGTGTACTCAATCAGAAGTGCGATGCCAACCGGCAGGAGAACTAGAGACATCGAATATGTGTACTGCAGCATGCCAACACCAATCACACCCAAGACAAACAGCTTTGGCAGCATCTTTGGCTTTACAAGAAGTTCTTTTCGGTTCGAAATCAATGCCCAGCTCAGTGCTAGAACCAAGGAAAACAGCGAGCGAATGAATACCACTTGCTCAGCATTGATGCCGGCTTCGATGATGACTTTGGTGGTTGAGGCATTCAGGCCAAACAAGATTGCGGCGATAAGTGCGAAGATCACGCCAAGGGTTGGGTGTTTTTGAGACAATTAGGCTTCTGCCTTACCTTCCAGATTTGTAAGACCAATTTGGAATCACAATCGATAACTGAAAGTTTAGATAGCTATGACTGAATTCGTGCTCGCTGGCGGTTGCTTTTGGTGCCTTGACTCCGCTTACTCGCAATTTCGCGGCATCGAGGATGTCACCTGTGGTTACACGGGCGGTAAAAACCCAAACCCCACCTACGAGCAGGTCTGCGATGGCAACACTGGTCACGCTGAGGTGGTTTCGGTTCTTTTCGACGAGAGCGTGATTTCCTCCAGCGACATTCTGGATATCTTCTTCACTCTGCACGACCCAACACAGCTAAACCGCCAGGGTAATGACATCGGCACCCAGTATCGCTCTGCGATGTATTACGCCGATGAGGCCCAGAAGGACCTGTTTACTCAGGCGATTGAGCGCGCGAAAGAAATTTGGGGTGGGGGAATCGTGACTGAAGTGACGCAACTGCCAGAGTTTTTTGACGCTGAGCCTTATCACCAAGACTTCTTTGCCAAGAACCCGAACCAGGGTTACTGCGTTGCCGTGGTGGCGCCAAAGGTAAGCAAAGTTCGCTCAAAGTTCACTCACCTACTCAAGTAGGCCCAAGTTATCCACAGATATTGATTGCCCACTTACGGCCTAGGTCGTAGGTCCGCAGACTTTCCTTACAACTCAAGGAAAGGAATTCAATGTCAGACACAATTACGCTTCGCGGCCTTGTCGCAACCACTCCACGGCACATCACAACCGAAAGTGGCCTGGAGGTAACTTCTTTTCGGCTGGCTTCAACCACCCGGAAACTCGATACCGAGACCGGTGTGTGGGTGGACTCCGATGTGAACTGGTTCACAATCAGCTCCTTTCGTCAGCTCGCCACTAACGTTTCGCAATCAATCTCCAAGGGCGAGCGCATCTTGGTCTCTGGCCGTCTAAAGGTTCGAGACTGGGACAACGGTGAGAGATCCGGAACCAGCGTTGAGGTTGAGGCATCCGCTATCGGGCATGACCTCACCTTTGGAACCTCATCATTTGAAAGACGTTCGCTGGTTGTCTCCGAACCTGAAGACGAAGAAGAGACCGAGCTCGAACCGGAACTTCAAACGGCATAAAGCTTGACCCGGGACCCAACCCCCCATTTGCTCGCTCGGGTCAGCAAAACCCTCTTTACCAAAGCTCTCGGATAAACTATCCACTGCATGCGGCAAAGAGGGTTTTTGCCGTCTATCCCAAGGACTTCTAATGGCTGAATTTATTTATCAGATGATCAAAGCGCGCAAGGCGCATGGCGACAAGGTCATCCTTGACGATGTCACCCTTGCTTTCTACCCGGGCGCCAAGATCGGTGTCGTTGGTCCCAACGGTTCTGGTAAGTCTTCTGTTCTAAAGATCATGGCTGGCATGGATGTGCCATCCAATGGTGAGGCACGCCTCAGCCAAGGCTTCACCGTAGGCATTTTGATGCAGGAGCCTCCACTGAATGAGGAGAAGACAGTATTGGGAAACGTCGAAGAAGCTGTTGCGGAACTCAAGGGCAAGATCGACCGCTTCAACGAGATTTCGGCAGAGCTGGCAAATCCAGACGCTGACTATGACACTTTGTTGTCCGAAATGGGAACGCTGCAGGAGCAGATTGACGCGGCTGACGGCTGGGATCTGGATAACCAGTTAGAGCAGGCAATGGATGCACTTCGCTGCCCTCCAGGGGATGAGCCAGTAACCCACCTCTCCGGTGGTGAGCGCCGTCGCGTTGCGCTTTGCAAGCTGTTGCTGCAGAAGCCAGACCTTTTGCTCTTGGATGAGCCAACCAACCACTTGGATGCCGAGAGCGTGCTTTGGTTGGAGCAGCACCTAGCTAAGTACCCGGGTGCGGTATTGGCAGTTACTCACGATAGATACTTCTTGGACAACGTCGCCGAGTGGATCTTGGAGCTTGACCGCGGTCGTGCCTATCCATACGAGGGTAACTACTCGACTTACCTTGAGAAAAAAGCCGAGCGTTTGGATGTTGCCGGCAAGAAAGACGCCAAGCTAGCAAAGCGTTTGCAGGATGAACTCGAGTGGGTTCGCTCCACCCCAAAGGCTAAGCAGACCAAGTCCAAGGCTCGTCTTGCTCGATACGAGGAGATGGCAGCCGAGGCTGACAAGACTCGCAAATTGGATTTCGAAGAAATCCAGATTCCACCTGGACCTCGTCTTGGAAACATCGTTATTGAAGCCGAAAAGATTGCCAAGGGGTTCGATGGCAGGCCACTGTTCTCAGACCTGAGCTTCTCGCTGCCTCGAAACGGCATCGTTGGAATCATTGGTCCTAACGGTGTTGGTAAATCCACTTTGTTTAAGTGCATCACCGGTCTGCACGAACTGGACTCTGGAAAGCTAAAAATCGGCGAGACTGTCGCGATTAGCTACGTTGACCAGTCCCGCGAGGGTATCGATCCAAACAAGTCGCTCTGGGAAGTAGTTTCCGGGGGACTGGATTACATCCAGGTTGGCCAAGTTGAGATGCCATCCCGCGCTTATGTTGCGGCATTCGGATTCAAGGGAGCTGACCAACAAAAGAAGGCTGGGGTGCTCTCCGGTGGTGAGCGTAACCGCCTAAACCTCGCTTTGACTTTGAAGCAGGGTGGAAACCTATTGCTTTTGGATGAGCCAACTAACGACCTCGACGTCGAGACCCTGTCCTCACTGGAAAATGCTTTGCTTGAGTTCCCAGGTTGCGCCGTTGTGATTACCCACGATCGTTGGTTCCTAGACCGAGTCGCGACTCACATCTTGGCTTACGAGGGCACTGACGAGAAGCCAGACCAGTGGTATTGGTTCGAAGGAAACTTCGATTCTTACGAAGAGAACAAAATTTCAAGGCTTGGAGCGGATGCAGCTAAACCACATCGCTCCACCTACCGTCGCCTAACTCGCGACTAGGAAACCTCTGGAATCCTGATCATTCCCTCTTGGGCAACCGAGGCGATCAGGCGACCTTCGCGGTCAAAGATCTTTCCCTGAGATAAACCTCGTCCATTTTGCGCGCTTGGTGAGTCTTGAACATAGAGCAGCCAGTCGTCGACTCGAGCAGGCCTGTGAAACCACATTGCGTGATCAAGACTTGCCGAGGCGAGACCTGGGTGGGCCCAGCTAAGGCCGTGACGTCGAAGAATTGACTCCAAGATGCTGTAATCGCTCGCATACGCCAGCGCTGCCGCCTGCAACTGTGGGTCAGCAGGAAGTTGGGACAGAGCCTTAAACCAAATCAGCTGCTCGGCTAGGTGCTCTTTGGCAGGTTGAAGATAAACCGGCTCACTGGCATGACGAAGATCAAATGGCCTGGCCTTGGACCAGTAGTTGGTTGCTGGGTGATCAATCTCTCCAAGTAAGTCCGCCGCTGATGGTAATTGCTCCGGGGGAGTTACACCCTCTGGCATAGTGCTTTGGTGCTCGACCCCGGGACCTTCATCTTGGAATGAGGCGATCATGGAAAAGATTGGCTGGCCATCCTGAAGGGCATGGACTCTTCTGGCGCTAAAGCTTCTTCCGTCTCGAAGCACCTCAACCGAAAAAGCGATTTCCTTTTGGATATCTCCCGGTCTTAGAAAGTAAGAGTGCAGGCTGTGCGGAGCTCGGCCCTCGACCATGGTCCGCATTGCGGCAACCAACGCTTGCGCTAGAACCTGGCCACCGAAGACTCGGCCGTGTGGCATCCACTGAGTACGCCCAACAAACTCGGTCACGCTTTTTCGCTGGATGTCTAGAACATCAATCAGATCAGCTACTGGATCGGAGGGGATTTTTGGTTCTTGCATTGTGGCCTCGATTCGTTAGCTAGTTTAGAGAGCGTCATGACAGCCAAAATTGCATTCTCAGAGTCTGCCGATCTCTCGGACCTTAAATCCTTCTTAGAGCGAGCAAAACGACTTGACGAATCTGGGATTGTGAAGTTCAAGGCCGCCGGTGACGTATTGGCGGTCTATGTTTCCCCAATATTCTCGGGATCGCTTCTGGGTGGTGGAACCACGGTGCTGGGTCTTAGAACCTTGCGACTTCGCAGCGACTATCAAATTGACGCAAATTTTGAAATAGCTTCGATTTTGGACCGCTTGGCAAAGCCAACTGTCTTTTTGACCTCAGCCCTAGAACTTCCAGCTGCGACCGTGAAGGTGCCGTGGGCCGGCATCACGCCCCCGCGCGATGGCTGGGAAAGAGTCGCAAGTATCTCGCAAGCTAAGTTGTCCGAAGTCGCAAAACTAGGCATTGCCGAGGTCGCAAGCTTGCTACCGGAGAGCATTGGTAGCTCGATAGCTTCCAAGGTTCGTCAGGAAGTTTGGGGGAGGCTGATCGCCGCCGAGACCCCGTATCCTGCTGGAGCGGCTTTTGCGATGTCAGGTTTGGGCTTTTTGACTCCAGACGAGCAGATAGCGGTCTTTCAGGCACCTGGCTGGTTGCGATTGAGTAGTGAAAACGGTCACGTGTTGTGCCGATTTGGATCGACGACTTAGTCTTCGAAAGTATTCAACATGGCGTGCGCTGCTCGTTCTAGGTAATCCCAAAGCTCCGCGTGATCTAGGGGTGAAAGCTCCAACTGATCAACCGCTGCCCTCATGTGCCCAAGCCAAGCAGTTTTGGCCGCTGGATTGATCTTGAACTGAGAGTGCCGCATGCGAAGTCTTGGGTGACCGCGCTCTTGCTGGTAGGAGTCGGGTCCGCCCCAGTACTGCTCCAAGAAAAGCTTCAATCGGCGTTCAGCCGGACCTAGGTCCTCTTCCGGGTACATCGGCTTGAGAATGGGATCTTGAGCAACACCTTGGTAAAACAGCTTTGCTAATTTGGCGAAGGTCTGCTCTCCGCCGAATTGTTCGTAACGAGTGCTATCCACGCTTTTGGCTGGCGTTTCCGACCTTGAGAATTTCACCGTTTCGCACATACCAGAGCGTGCCATCAGCGTCTCTTACCCGAGTAACTCGTAGCTCAACCGCTTCGATGACGCCAACTACACCGTCAAGATTCACGGTGTCACCGACCCCGTACTGGTCTTCGAAAACAATGAAGATTCCGCTGATCACGTCTTTCACAAGGGCTTGACCACCAAAACCAAGGGCCGCACCCAAAATGGTCGTCACGGCAATAAGTGCCCCGGTGTCAACACCCAGCTCGCTAAGAATCATCACCAAGGTGGTGATGGCAATTGCCCAGGTCGCAAAGTTATTGCTGATCGAAGCAATGGTTGCCGAGCGAGAAACTAAGCGCTGTTCGCTGGTGACTCCGCCCTTTTCTGCCTTGTTCCGAAGTTTGTTTACCACTCGATTTGCCAACACCTTGAGAATTACTCGCAAGGTAATGGCGATTGCCAGGATTACGACAATTCGAATCACCAGCTGGATGACCTCTGGAACCTCAAACCACTGCATGATTTACCTAGTCGGCCTTCTGGGCAGCCAGTGCTCGCTCAACCTCGGCCAGGTTCTCCACCAGGATTCGACGAAGTGCTGGCTTCTCTCTAACCGCAGGCGAGTCAATAAGTTCTCTGGTCGAAGCCGCAAGTTCCTCTGAGGCGAGTTTTAGCGGGTAAAGGTTGATAAGCAGGTATTCGGCAATCTTGTAGCTGAAGCGATCCCAGATTCCAACTGCTGCCTCGTGGTAGCGCTTGGAGAATGGAGCAATCAAGTTCAGATCGGTTACGCGCTGGAACCCAAGGGATGCGGCCTGCACCAAAGTGTTTGAGTATTCCTTGGTTTCAACTAGCAGCTTCCAGGTTGCTTCCTTGTTGGCTGGGGTTGGAATTGCTGCTCTAGCCCCAGCCGCAAAGCGCTGCCCGTTGGCGGTGTTGTCGCGCGCAAGTTCTGCCGCGATCTCACTCTCTCCGAATACGCCGTTCATAACCAAACCGGTAGTGAGCTCCCAACGAACATCCTGATCAACAGTGAAACCAGCAAGCTGGATCTTTCCGCTGAGGAGATCATGCATCCACTGCTGCTGGCGAGCGCTTCTTGCGAATACGGGCAAGAACTTGACGAACTGCAGCTGTGAGTCAGAACCAGCTTTTGCCTTGGTTGCAAGATCAATCAGTCCATCCGCAATTCGCTCAAGCGCTTGAGGTCTGGTGCCGATAGGAATGTATAGATTTCCGTTGGTAACCAGCTGTCGCAAAATGGTCTGGATGGTAGTCGACTCGCTTTCAGTCTCAACGTGAGCAAAAACGAGTTCAATGAAATCGCTACTCGATGTTTCAGCATCACGGGCAGCATCACAGGCTGCTGTCCATACCAACGCCCGAGCCATAGGGTCCTCAATGCGGGAGACGTTAGCCATGGCAGTTTGGTTGGATAGTGAATCCAGGCGAATCTTCGCGTATGCGAGGTCCTTGTCATTGACAAGCACTAGGTCAGGTCGCTTGGTTCCGATCAGCTCAGCAATGGAGGTCGAAGGACCATCAATCTCGGTCTCAAGGTAGTGAGAGCGCTTGAGCACTCCACCTTCAAGGTTGAAGTAGCCAATACCCAGGCGGTGAGGGCGAAGAGTTGGCTGCGAAGCGATAGCGGTCTGTGTTACCTCGAACTTGGTAATCACGCCGTTTTCATCGTGCTCGATGACCGGCTTGAGAGTGTTTACACCGGCGGTCTCAAGCCAGAGCTTGGACCAGCTGGTTAGATCTCGGCCAGACTCGCGCTCTAGTTCAACTAAAAGGTCATTTAGTTCGGTGTTCTTCCACTGGTGCTTCTGGAAGTAACTTCCGACACCACGTAGGAAGGGCTCCTGACCTACCCAGGCGACCAGCTGCTTTAGAACAGAGGCTCCCTTTGCGTAGGTAATGCCATCGAAGTTGACCTGCACGTCCTCCAGGTCATTGATGGTCGCAACGATTGGGTGGGTGGAAGGTAGCTGGTCCTGACGGTATGCCCAGTTCTTCTCAAGTGCTGCGAAGGTGATCCAGGTGTTTTTCCACTCGGTAGCTTCTGCAACAGCCAGGGTTGATGCGTACTCGGCAAATGATTCGTTTAGCCACAGGTCGTTCCACCACTTCATGGTGACCAGGTCGCCAAACCACATGTGCGCTAGTTCGTGCAGGATCGTGATTACTCGGCGCTCGCGGACTGCGTCCGTTACTGCAGAGCGGAAGACGTAGTTCTCGGTAAAGGTGACAGCGCCAGCGTTCTCCATGGCACCGGCATTGAAGTCTGGAACCCAGAGCTGGTCATACTTCTCAAATGGATATGGGAAAGCGAATGCCTTCTCGAAGTATTCGAAACCCTCTTTGGTCTTCTCAAAGATGTACTCAGGGTCCATGTATTGCGCAAGCGATCCGCGGCAAAACACACCGAGTGGGACGGTCTTGCCGTTTAGCGAGGTGAGTTCATCGCGCCACACTGAGTAGGGACCAGCGATAAGCGCGGTGATGTAGCTGGAAATCCTTGGGGTTGGAGCAAATCTCCACTCCGAGCTCTTGCCATCAACAGCAATTGGCTCAGGGGTAGGGGAGTTAGAAATTACCTGCCAGTTTGATGGCGCGGTCACGTGGAATTCGAAGGTGGCCTTGAGGTCTGGCTGCTCAAAAACAGGGAACATGCGGCGGGAGTCTGGAACCTCGAACTGGGTGTAGAGGTAGACCTCACCGTCGACTGGATCGACAAAGCGGTGTAGTCCCTCACCGGTTTTGGAATAGATGCCCTTGGCAACAATTCTCAGGGTGTTGTGGCTAGCGAGATTTGGAACGCTGATGCGGATTCCATCGGAGTGGGATGCCACATCCAGCGATACGCCGTTTAGCTCAATCAGCGAAACCGAGTCGGTAATCGCGTCAACAAAGATCTCAGATCCCGGCTTACTGCAGCTGAACACAATGGTGGTGTCAGAGTCAAAAGTCTTGTCGTCCTTCGTGACATCTAGCTTCACCAAATAGCTTTCGGTGCCAATGATGGAGGCGCGATTTTGAGCTTCAACGCGAGTTAGGTTTTCGCCGGGCATGTTCTCTCCTGTAAAGAGTTTGTTTCACGTAAGCCTACGGCGAATAACTTAGGGATAATTGAACATGTTCCAATTTGTAACCGCCGCAAGCACCAATCCGGCAGACTCGATTCTGCTGACTGAAATTGGTGCGGCGTTGCTGGTGCTTGGAATCGTTGCATTTATCGCTAACCGTTTGAAATTCTCAGTCGTTCCGCTTTACCTTTTGATCGGTCTCGCCATCGGCGAGGGCGGCATTGTCCCGATGAGCGTGAGTGAGGAATTCCTTAGCACCGGCTCCCAAATCGGTGCCATCATGTTGCTTTTGTTGCTCGGTCTGGAATACAGCGCGTATGACCTTTCAAAGGCCTTCAAAGAGCGCAAGGGTGCTGGCCTGATTGACTTTTTAGCCAACTCAATACCGGGCTTTGTGCTTGGAATACTTATGGGCTGGGGAGTGGCCGGAGCGTTGGCTCTCGCTGGCATTACCTACGTATCCTCATCTGGTATCGCAGCACAGCTGATCAAAGAAATGGGTTGGCGACGATCTGAGGTGGCAAAGCGAGCAACTGGAATTCTGGTCTTTGAGGATCTGGCGCTTGCGCCATACCTACCGCTCCTGACGTCTGTGGTACTCGGGGTTGGAGTTTGGAGCGGCTTGGTTTCGGTCGCACTCGCCTTGGCGATCACCGGGCTTGTGATTCTTATCAGCTTCAAGGGCTCTAGCAAGCTGGTAAAAATTCTTGACCCCAGTGAGCCCGGGGGATTGTTGCTCACGGTCTTTGGTGCGGCACTATTGGCGGCTGGATTGGCAGATTTGGTTGGCTTTTCCGGCGTGGTGGCAGCGTTCTTGATTGGGTTGCTACTCACCGGTGAGGTTGCCGAAACCGCACGTGCCCGGCTTAGCCCGATTCGTGACATCTTTGCGGCAATCTTCTTCTTGTTCTTTGGTATCACTACCGACCCTGCGCAACTACCTGCCGTTTTGCCACTGGCGATTTTGCTCGCGGTTCTAGGCATTGCAGGAAAGTACCTTGTTGGCTGGTGGATCACAAAAGATTTGTCAGACCGGCTCAGCACCTGGCGAGCCACCGGCTTTTTGATAGCAAGGGGAGAGTTTTCGATGGTTATCGCGGCCCTGGCAGCACCAATCGTGCTCCAGGTTGAGCTGCAAGCACTAACACTCGCGTATGTGATCATCACGGCCTTTGCGGCTTCGGTGGTGCTGAGATTTACCCGCAGTAGTCTTGAAAAACGATGAAGCGCAAACTTTGGTTATTGGCCTTTTTGGGACCGGTTCTTTATTCGGCATGGGTCTATTGGCTCTCATCCGCAGGTTTGCTTCCAGAAGTCCTCGCTACCCACTGGGGCGCATCAGGGAAAGCAGATGGTTTTGCCTCGGTTTCTGAACACCTAATTTGGTCAAATGCTGCGCTTTTGCTAGGCAGCGCAATGGTTGCAGTCTCGGGACTTTTGCCCAAGATACACCCGGCTATGCGAAGGCTACTGCTTGGGCTGACCGGCTACTTCGCACTGTTCATCTACGGTCTAATGATTTACGTAATTGCCGCTCAGATTGGACTAACCGATGCAAGTTCGGTGCGACTCGGGCTAGAGATTCTCTGGTTCGTGCTGCCGGTATTGCTTTTGACTCCGATGATGCTTTCGATGCCTAAGGTCTCGCTATCCGGCAAGCTCAGGATCCAGCTTTGGGGCGTAACCTTCCTGGGGTTGGACTATAAAGAAATCGCCCAAATACAAGCTTCTGAGGTAAAGCCGTCGCAGTTTGGCGGACTCGGGATTCGATTTGCTAAGGGAATAGTTGCATTTATCCCATCCAAAGGCCCAGCCATTGAGATAACCACCAAAGCCGGCGAGGTAATCTTGGTTCGTAGCAATCAGGTGGAAAACCTAATTGCTGCAATTACTCCGAAGATCTAGGAGCGTCATGCGCATTCACATCGCAACCGACCACGCCGGCATGGAGCTGAGCGCGTTTTTAGTGACCGAACTTTCCTCCCTCGGGCACACTCTCATCGATCACGGACCAAAGGTCTATGACGCACTTGATGACTACCCAGGATTCTGTATTGCTGCTGCGCAAGCAGTAGTGGCAGATCAATCAGCTGGCGTTGATGCCTTGGGAATTGTGCTTGGCGGATCCGGCAACGGCGAGCAGATTGCTGCCAACAAGGTAAAGGGCGTGCGGGCAGCATTGATTTGGAACGTTGACACCGCAGCTTTGGCCCGTGATCACAACGATGCGAATGTCTGCGCGCTAGGTGCTCGTCAGCACAGCCAGCAAGAGGTGCTGGAACTAGTAAAAATATTTATCGGCAAGGACTTTTCAAACGACGAGCGTCACGTTCGTCGAATCGGCAAAATTGGGATCTTCGAACAATCCGGCGAGATCGTTTACTAACTAAATGCCAGAGGGCCATACCGTTCATCGAACCGCTAATCACTTCAATAAGAAGTTCGCAAAAGCGGAAGTTTTGGTTAGTTCTCCGCAGGGTCGATTCTCCGATTCGACCCTCATTAGTGGAACTAAATTGGTTAGCGCCAAAGCCATCGGCAAGCAGCTGTTTTTGTTCTTTAAACCCGCGATCCTTCGCATTCACCTCGGCATCTATGGCAAGTGGCAATTCAAGGAGTTTGAGGATCTGCCAGAACCAAAAGGTCAGGTTCGAGCAAGGTTCATAAACGGCAATCAGCTCGCTGACTTACGCGGCCCAACCGCATGCGACCTAATGTCTTTAGAGCAATACCAGCAGGTGCTAGATCGCCTAGGTCCCGACCCGCTTGACCCTAATTCTGACAAGCAGCGTTTTTTGGACAAGGTTGGCAAATCATCGGTAACCATCGGTCAGCTGTTAATGGACCAGTCGGTGATCTCAGGGATTGGCAACGTCTATCGAGCGGAGCTACTGTTTCGAGCCAACCTAAATCCGCACACTCCGGGGAAGTTAGTGCCCAAAGAGATAGTGGACGCAATCTGGGAGGATGCGGTCACTTTGATGCCGCTGGGGGTCAAAACCGGCTACATGCTCACACGCGAAGGTTTTTTGACCGCGAAGACCAAAAAGATAGATCGCTATTACCTCTACAAGCGTGAAGGTTTACCCTGCAGAGAATGTGGAAATCCGATTTCGATTGAGATTTTGGCGACCCGAAAGCTCTATTTTTGCAGTCATTGCCAGCCTTGATTTGGAGCGAGTGACGGGAATCGAACCCGCGTAATCAGTTTGGAAGACTGAGGCTCTACCATTGAGCTACACTCGCGAAGCGTTGGACGCGACACCATTCTATGGGGTAGAGTGTTCCAGTTCGCAACTCAAGGGTTGCAACGCCCCCGGGATGTAGCGCAACTTGGTAGCGCACCTGTTTTGGGTACAGGGGGTTGCAGGTTCAAATCCTGTCATCCCGACCACGCAGGTAAGTACTATCGATTAATTCATGGAGACAAAGTGAAGACCACTGTTGAGCGCCTTACCCCAACTCGCGTAAAGCTGACCATTACCGTTGACGCCGCTGGCTTCAAGCCAGCCTTGGAAAAGGCCTACGAGACCGTGTCTTCCCAGGTGAACATCCCTGGTTTCCGTAAGGGCAAGGTTCCTGCAACCATCCTGGATCAGCGCGTTGGCAAGGATGCCATCATCGCTCAGGCGGTAAATGACGGACTTGATGACTTCTACCGTGAGGCTTTGATCCAAGAGAACCTAAAGCCACTTTCCACCCCGCAGGCTGACATCAAGAGCGCCCCAAACGCTAAAGAGCCAACCAATGAGCTAGTTGTTGAGCTAGAGGTTGAGGTTCGCCCAGAGTTTAAGCTTCCTGAGTACAAGGGTCTAAAGATCAAGGTTGACGCGGTCAAGATCGCAAAGATGGACATCGAGTCTGAACTTGATGCCCTGCGTGCACGCTTTGGAACCCTGAAGACTGTTGACCGTCCAGCTAAAACCGGTGACTTCACTTCTATCGATCTAACCGCTTCGATCGGTGGAGCCGAGATTGACACCGCTAAGGACATCTCTTACGAGATTGGCTCTGGTCAGCTACTAGATGGCATCGATGAAGCGCTTGAGACTCTGACCGCAGGCGAGACAACCACCTTCCGCTCCAAGCTAGTTGGTGGCGATCAGGCCGGTAGCGAAGCCGAGGTAACCGTGACGCTGAATGCCGTAAAGGAGAGCGAACTTCCGAAGGCAGATGACGCATTTGCGCAGCTAGCCAGCGAGTTTGACACCATTGCGGAGCTCACGGGCGACATCGAGAAGAGGCTAGAGCAGAACTTTGTTCGCAAGCAGATTCTTCAGGCGCGCGACCAGATTGTTGACCAGTTGGTCGAGAAGGCAAAGATTCCAGTATCGGATGAGGCCGTAAAGCGCGAGGTTGATTCTCACTTGGAAAACGAAGGCAAGGCGATGGATGACCCTCACCGTGTCGAGGTTATCGAGGAGACTGAGAAGAACTTCCGCGTTCAGCTACTGCTAGATGCAGTTGTCGAGGCTGAGGCAATCAAGGTCGAGGACCAGGAACTTATTGAGTACCTTGCGATGCAGAGCCGCAACTACGGCATGGATCCCAACGAATTCATCAAGCAGGTCGCAAACGCCGGACAGGTTCCAATGTTTGTAGACGAGCTATCTCGCCGCAAGGCAGTAGATGCTTTGGTGGCTCACGCAGAGATTACCGACGCTAAGGGAAACAAGGTCTCGGTCGAAGGCTAACGCCGACGGCGAACATGCCGAGTTTTTAGCAAAACCAAAGCTATCTTTGTTTCTCGATAGCTAAGGAGTTGCAATGGCACAGCCACAAACTGTAAGTCACGGTGTTTTTGACAGATTGCTCAAGGACCGTATCGTTTGGCTTGGCAGCGAAGTTCGAGATGACATGGCGAACGAGATTTGCGCAAAGATCCTGCTGCTAGCTGCAGAAGATGCCGAAAAGGACATCTTCCTCTACATCAACTCCCCAGGTGGCTCTATCACCGCCGGCATGGCCATCTACGACACCATGCAGTACGTGCCAAATGACATCGTGACCGTGGGTATCGGCATGTGCGCATCGATGGGTCAGTTCCTACTTTCCTCCGGAACCAAGGGCAAGCGATACGCCACCCCAAACACCAGAGTTTTGCTGCACCAACCAAGCGGTGGCTTCGGCGGAACCGCATCAGACATTCAGACTCAGGCCGAGTTGATCATGTCGATGAAGCGCCAGCTGGCTGCTATTACCGCCGCCCAGACCGGCAAGACCGTCGATGAGGTAATGCTTGATGGCGACCGTGACCGCTGGTTTACCGCTGAAGAAGCCTTGGAATACGGCTTTATCGACCAGATTCAAGAGTTTGCAAACCGCTCAACGGGTGTAGGAAAGGCCTAAAGATGACTTATCTAGAATCAGCGGCAGGTCGCATTCCAATGCCCCAGTCGCGCTACATCCTTCCGGAGTTTGAAGAGCGCACCGCCTATGGGTTCAAGCGTCACAACCCATACACCAAGTTGTTTGAGGACCGCATTGTCTTTCTAGGCGTGCAGGTTGATGACGCATCTGCAGACGACATCATGGCTCAGCTACTGGTTTTGGAATCTCAAGATCCAGATCGCGATATCACCATGTACATCAACTCCCCGGGTGGATCCTTCACCGCGCTAACCGCGATTTACGACACCATGCAGTACATCAAGCCTCAGATTCAGACCGTTTGCCTGGGCCAAGCAGCTTCTGCTGCAGCCGTATTGCTGGCCGCGGGAGCTAAGGGCAAGCGCCTAGCGCTTCCTAACGCACGTGTCTTGATTCACCAGCCAGCTGCCGGTGGCGGTGGCTCTGGTCAGGCGTCAGATATCGAGATTCAGGCAAGAGAAATCATGCGCATGCGTGAGTGGCTAGAGGAAACTTTGGCCAAGCACTCCGGTCAAGGTGTTTCCAAGATAAACAAGGACATCGAGCGTGACAAGATTCTTACCGCTCAGGAAGCGTTGGAATACGGTCTAATCGACCAGGTCCTAACCTCACGCAAGGGCTAGAAACTAGCCCAGCCTCCAGCAAAAAGTCTCTAACCCGATATAGGGTTTTTACATGACATTGAGCGAGACCAGCGAACTGCTGAAGTGCACCTTCTGCGGTAAGAGCCAACGCCAGGTGCGAAAGCTTATTGCCGGTCCGGCATCGGTTTACATTTGCGATGAGTGCGTTGAACTCTGCAATGAGATCGTTGAGGAGGAACTTGGTACTCAAGCCAAGGAATCCACCGAATCACTGGATCTTCCAAACCCGCGCGAAATCAAAGCCTTTTTGGATGAGTATGTCATCGGCCAGGACAACGCAAAAAAGCAGTTAGCGGTTGCGGTTTACAACCACTACAAGAGAATTCGCGCCACCGGCACCCTGACCCGCGGCGGCAAGAGTCACGATGATATCGAAATCGCGAAGTCAAACATTTTGCTTATGGGGCCAACTGGCTGTGGCAAGACATATTTGGCTCAGACCCTTGCTAAGCGCCTGAACGTGCCATTTGCTGTGGCCGACGCTACCGCGTTGACCGAGGCTGGTTACGTGGGTGAGGATGTCGAGAACATCCTGCTGAAGCTTTTGCAGGCTGCAGACTACGACCCTAAAAAGGCTGAGACCGGCATCATCTACATCGATGAGATCGACAAGATTTCCCGCAAGGCTGAAAACCCATCTATCACTAGGGATGTCTCCGGTGAGGGTGTCCAGCAGGCACTGCTAAAGATTCTCGAGGGCACGATTGCCTCTGTTCCTCCGCAGGGTGGTCGTAAGCACCCGCAGCAAGAGTTCATCCAGATCGACACCACCAATGTGCTATTCATCGTGGCCGGTGCCTTCGCAGGTCTTGAGACCATCGTTGGTGAGCGAACTGGCAAAAAGGGAATTGGTTTTGGTTCTCCGCTGAAGGAAAAGAGCGACAATCAAGATGTCTTCAAGCAGGTTCAGCCTGAGGATCTTAGAAAGTTCGGACTGATTCCGGAGTTCATTGGCCGCCTACCGGTGATTGCAACTGTCGAGCAGCTAGATCGAGCAGCATTGATTGCGATTTTGACCGAACCAAAGAATGCTCTCATCAAGCAGTACCAGCGCATGTTTGAGATTGATGGTTTCGAGCTGGAGTTTGAGCCGGCAGCAATCGAGAAGATTGCCGACCTAGCTGTCTCTCGCGAGACTGGCGCAAGAGGCCTGAGGGCAATACTGGAAGAGGTCCTTGGACCAATCATGTTCGAGCTTCCTGGTTCAACCGAAAATGGCCTGGTTGTAATTACTGAGGAAATCGTGCAAAACAAGAGTATGCCGCAGGTGAAGCAGCTTCCTCAGCGTCTCAAAGACAAGACTGCTTAGGTATAAAAATCAAACTTCAATCTCAGCGGCTGGCACCGTTTGTAGCGGGAACAGTTGCTTCGATAACCGGCTCAATCGCAACCTTTGCCATTGCAATCGCAGGCCTTGCGGCAATGGGTGCTTCGAACTCTCAAATAACCACCGCACTGGCTGTGATGCTGGTCGGTTACGGAGTTATGTCGATAGCGCTTAGCGTTTGGCTAAAGATGCCGATCAGCGTGGTTTGGAGCACCCCCGGTGCAGCGTTTTTGGCGGCGAGTGCCGGCCTTGGGCTGAAATTCGAGCTAGCAGTCGGTGCCTTTATGGTGGCCAGTATTTTGGTCTTGATAACCGGGCTGTGGCCAGCACTTGGGGCGTTAGTTAGAAAAATTCCACCGCAAATTTCCGCAGCGATGCTGGCCGGTGTGATCTTCCCGTTCGTGGTTGCGACAGTCCACTCGGCAGTTGACTTTCCAGCTTTGATCATGCCGGTTGTTGTGGTGTGGTTCATAGTGAACCGCTTCCTACCGCTTTGGGCTTCTCCAATTGCCATTGGTCTTGGTTTTTTCCTGATTGGATCCTCCCCGGAGGCAAGCGATGCACAGTTTGGAAGCTTCTGGCCTGAACTTGCGGTGGTAATTCCGCAGTTCGAAATCGCCGCCATCATCGCGATCGGAATCCCTTTGTATTTGATTACGATGGCAAGCCAAAACCTTCCGGGACTGGCAATCATGTCCTCACTGGGCTACCAGGTGCCGGCCGGCAAAGTCTTCGCCGCCACTGGCACAGCTTCTGCGCTTACCGGATTCTTCGGTGGGTTTGGGTTGAACTTGGCCGCCATCACCGCAGCACTAAACGCCGATGAGAATGCCGCGAAAGATCCTGCTCGCAGGTGGATCGCCTCGAGCTGGGGTGGTGTGGTTTACATTTTGTTCGCGCTTTTTGCAGCGCCTTTTGCTGCCTTTGTTTTGGCAGTGCCTCGCGAACTTCTTCTTTCTCTCGCCGGTATTGCGCTTATCAACACCTTTGCTAGTGCTATTCGGGGAGCGGTGTCAGAAGATTCGACCAGGCTTGCCGGAGTCGTCACATTTGTAATCGGCGCGGCAGGCGTCACCATATTGGGTATCGGTGGGGCTTTCTGGGCGCTATTAACCGGCGTTATTGTCTGGCTTGTTGGAAAGAAAAAAGTTTTAGAGCAACCCACGACGCTTTAGTAGCGGCGTAATCTCCGGTTCACGACCGAGCAGCTCTCTAACCAATTCCATCGAGTCGGTCTCACCACCGCGGGAAAGCAGTGAATCGGCAAACTTCTGGCCATTCTTTCTACTCAAGCCACCCTGTGACTTATACCAGTTGACGCTCTCGGCATCCAAAACTTCAGACCAGATGTAGCCGTAGTATCCAGCTGAGTAGCCACCGGCGAAGATGTGGGCGAAGTAATTCGGACGATACCTAGTTGGGACAGCCTCGTAATCCAACCCGTAGTCCTTGATCGCCGCGGCTTCAAACGCCACGATGTCATCAGGGGTCTCGCTAGCTTCGTGCATCGCAAGATCCAAGATGGCTGCCTGTAGGTAGTGCGTGGTCGCAAAGCCCTGGTTGAAGGTTTCGGTGGCCTGCAACTTGTCGATCCAATCCAGGGAGAGCTTCTCTCCGGTCTTGTGGTGGATTGCGTAGTTCTGCAACACCTCTGGCCAAAGCATCCACATCTCGTTCACCTGGGATGGGAACTCAACAAAGTCCCGCTCAACGCTGGTGCCAGAGAATCTTGGATACTTCACGTCGGAAAGCAACCCGTGCAGGGTGTGACCAAACTCGTGGAACAGTGTGTTCACTTCATCCAAAGTCATTAGCGATGGATTGCCTGTTGCTGGTTTTGGAATGTTCATGTTGTTCACAACAACCGGCAACTTGCCAAGCAGGTGAGACTGGTCAACCAGGTTATTCATCCAAGCGCCACCGCGCTTTGAAGGACGAGCGTATGGGTCAAAGATGTAAAGCCCGCAGCCTGAACCGTCCTCGAAGTCAACCTGATAAACATTTGCATCAGGGTGGTATGCGACAAGCTCAGGGCGTCTGGTGAACTTCAAGCCGTAGAGCTGACCAGCGGCAAAGAAAACACCGTCTTCTAGAACTCGGGTCAGTTCAAAGTAAGGCTTCAGCACGGAGGTGTCGATGGAGTACTTTTCCTTGCGCTGCTGCTCGGTGTAGCGATCCCAGTCCCAAGAACGAAGATCCGACGCACCGACTTCACGCTGCATTAGAGAGGCCAATACTTCACCTTCGGCAACGGCATTGCGCTTGGCAACCGGGGCAATCTTGCGAAGAACCTCGTGAACTCGCTCCGGGCTCTTGGCGGTTTGCTGAGTAAGAACGTACTGCGCGTAGTTGGCGAAGCCGAATAGCCCAGCCTTCTCACGTCTGAGGTCCAAAAGTTCCTTGATTACGCTGCTGGTGTCATTCGAGTTTCCTCGAGAGCCACGAGACAGTGTGCGCTCCATTAGCTCCTGGCGAAGCTCACGATCCTCCAGGGCAGCAATCAATGGGTGTCCGGAGTAGTTCAGAAGTGGAATGACAAAGCCCGTTTTGCCACGCTCGGTAGCAGCCTGCGCAAGGCTGTCAATTTCATCCTTGGTCAAACCACCCAGGCGGGAGTCGTCGGTTAGTTCAACAGCAAGGTCGTTGGTGTCGGCCAGCAGTCTCTTGTCAAACTCTGCTTCTAAAGAGCTCAAGCGCTCATTGATCTGCGCTACCCGCTTGCGAGATGCTTCGCTGAGTCCAGCGCCTGCAAAATTGAAGTCCTCTAAGTACTTGCTAAGGAGGCGATCGCTGGCGGTGTCGAGGCCAAGCTCTGAACGTTTTGAGTCAAGCTCGGTGATGCGCGCGTAAAGCGCTGGGTTGAGGCGAATGCTGTCCATGTGGGCTGCGAATCGAGGCGCAATCTCTGCCTCCAGCTCCTGGAGGGTCTCGTTAGTGTCGCTCGATGCCTTGTTGTAAAAGACCATCAGCATCGTGCTCAATAGACCACCCGAGCGCTCAATCGCCTCAAGAGTGTTCTCGAAGGTTACGTCTGGCTGGGCCAGGATTGCTGAGATTTCTTTATTGTTCTCAGCTACCGCGTGCTCAAAAGCCGGCAGGTAGTGCTCGTCACGCAGGTTTGCGAAATCTGGAAGCTCGTTGTCTAGCTGGGATGGTTGCATTAGGGGATTAGTCATCCCAAAATGCTATTCCTCTGAGGCGAACTCCAAGTTGGAAAGTGCCAATTCGTTGCCAATTAGCAACTTCAGTTCTGCAATCTTTCCAACCGACTTGAGGTCTTCCGCAATTAGCGAGAGCTCTTGAGCCCCAGATAGAGTTGCGGTCTTGATCTCAGCCTTCATCGAGAGCTTGGCATCGGATTTTGACTTGCGAATCTGAACTAGCGCTTCGCTGGCAACCTTCATCAACTTAGGGTCCTGGAACTTGATCTCGTTGCTTTGAGGCCAAGGGCTGAGGTGCACTGAGCCCTGCTGCCACCAGCTCCAGACTTCCTCTGCAGCGAATGGGATGAAAGGTGCAAACAGCCTCACCAAAATCGCCAGTGCTTCGCGAAGTGCGATAACAGCCGAGCCAATTTCTTGAGCTGACTGACCAGAGTTGCCGTAGGCACGTTCCTTGACCAATTCCAGGTAATCGTCCGTGAAGGTCCAGAAGAAGGTTTCGGTGGTTTCTAATGCCTTGGTGTGGTCGTAGCCATCAAATGCCTTTGTGGCGCTCTCAATGACGTCTCGCAGTGCTGCCAGCATGGCCTGATCGATCGGTTCGGTAACTTCAGTAACACCGCTTGGTAGTTCGAAGCTAAGTGCAAAGCGACCGGCGTTCAATAGCTTGTTGGCTAGCCTGCGACCAATCTTCATTTGGCCTTCGTCAAATGCTGCATCGGTGCCCAGGCGTGCACTGGCTGCCCAGTAGCGAACCGCATCAGAGCCGTGGGTCTCCAAAAGCTCGTTTGGCACTACAACGTTGCCCTTTGACTTTGACATCTTCTTGCGATCTGGGTCGAGGATCCAACCCGAGATTGCCGCGTTCTTCCATGGCAAAACGCCGTGTTCGAGTTCGCTTCTGAGTAGGGTCGAGAACAGCCAGGTTCTAATGATGTCCTGACCCTGAGGGCGAAGATCAAATGGGAACACTTTGGCAAACTGCTCTGGCTTGGATAGCCAGCCACCGGCAAGCTGAGGTGTTAGCGATGAGGTTGCCCAGGTGTCCATGATGTCCAGCTCGCCAATAAAGCCGTTTGGCTTACCACGCTGATCTTCACTGAATCCAGCCGGAACGTCGGAACTTGGGTCAACTGGAAGCTGCTCCAAAGTTGGAACAATGCGCTCATCGAATATCGGGCTTGCATCCTGGTCGAGCTTGTACCAAACCGGAATTGGAACTCCGAAGAATCTTTGGCGAGAGATAAGCCAGTCGCCATTTAGACCGTTGATCCAGTCCTCTAGACGCACTCGCATAAAGCTTGGGTGAAACTGAAGCTCGCGACCCTTAGAAATCAGCTGCTGAGACAGCTCCTTGTCCTTGCCGCCGTTGGTGATGTACCACTGGCGGGTTGAGACGATTTCTAGCGGCTTGTCGCCCTTTTCAAAAAACTTGACAGGGTGAGAGATTGGCTTTGCATCGCCAATCATGTCGCCTGCGGCCTTGAGTGCCTCAACCAAGATCTCCTTGGCGCTGAAGACAGTTTTTCCTGCGATCTCATCAAATAGCGCTGCACCCTTGCTCTGAGCAATCACATCTGGGGCTTCCGATAGGACTCGTCCATCAAACCCGATCATGGCGCGGTTGGGAAGGTTTAGCTCACGCCACCAGATCACGTCGGTGACGTCACCGAAAGTACAGATCATGGCAATTCCAGAACCCTTGTCCTTCTGCGCAAGACGGTGAGCAAGGATCGGCACTTCAACTCCAAACAGCGGAGTTTTTGCGGTCTTGCCAAAAAATGGCTGGTAACGCTCATCATCTGGGTGAGCAACCAGTGCAACGCAGGCCGGAATTAGTTCTGGGCGAGTGGTCTCGATGAAGATCTTGCCCTCTGGACCATCAAATCCAATGCGGTGGTATGCCCCTGGCATCTCACGGTCTTCAAGCTCCGCCTGAGCAACTGCGGTGCGGAAGGTGACATCCCAAAGGGTTGGAGCCATGGCCTGGTAGGCCTCGCCGCGGGCGAGGTTATTTAGGAAAGCTGCTTGAGAAACCTGCTGGGCTTCTTTGGAGATTGTTCGGTAGGTCTGAGCCCAATCCACCGAGATTCCTAGATCGCGCCAGAGGTTCTCAAACGCCTTCTCATCCTCTTCGGTTAGTCGCTCACAAAGCTCAATGAAGTTTCTACGCGAAATCGGTAGCTGATCCGCTGCCTTTGAACTCTTGTTGTCGCCACCCTCGTAAGGGGGAGTGAAGCTCTCCTGGTAGGGCAGTGTCGGGTCGCAGCGCACGCCGTAGTAGTTCTGCACGCGGCGTTCGGTTGGAAGACCGTTGTCATCCCAACCCATTGGGTAGAAGACATCTTTTCCGAGCATTCGCTGGTAACGAGCGATTACATCGGTGTGGGTATAGCTAAAAACGTGACCAACGTGCAGTGATCCGGAGGCGGTTGGTGGGGGAGTGTCGACCGAAAAAACATTTTCTTTAGGCGCAGCTGCATTAAACGCGAAAGTTTGATTTTGCTCCCAGCTAGGCACCCACTTGGCTTCCAGGCCGTCCACAGTGGCTTTTTCCGGGATGTTGGCAGGTCTTAGTGGTTCTGGTTTTGAAGCGTTCACTTATTTCGTCTCCGAGTTTGCAGGGCTCTAGATTAACATTGTTAAGTTCTAGAACTTCTTCGAAAGCCGTGATGTATCCAAAGCACTCTGACGGACCTGATGGTCCGCTCGCCTCTCCCTCGTTCCCAAAGGTCGAAGAGGAGGTCTTGGCATACTGGGCTAAGGACGACACTTTTCAGGCTTCGATTGACAATAGGGAGGCCGAGGACGCTCCAGAGTTTGTCTTTTTTGACGGACCTCCGTTCGCTAATGGACTTCCGCACTACGGTCACCTGCTGACCGGTTACACCAAAGACCTAGTCCCCAGATACCAGACCATGCGCGGTAAT
Source organism: Microbacteriaceae bacterium (assembly GCA_027487865.1). Lineage (GTDB taxonomy): Bacteria > Actinomycetota > Actinomycetes > Actinomycetales > Microbacteriaceae > Aquiluna. The sequence continues at coordinate 303,313 of JAIYCT010000007.1, read as the reverse complement.
CGCGTTGAGCGCCGCTTTGGTTGGGACACTCACGGTCTTCCTGCCGAGGTTGAGGCAGAACGCCTGCTTGGCATCTCGGGTAGACCTGAGATTGAGAAGTTTGGTGTTGCCAAGTTCAACGAGTTCTGTAAGACCTCGGTTTTGAAGTACACCGAGGACTGGCGAACCTATGTCACCCGCCAAGCACGCTGGGTTGATTTTGATAATGACTACAAGACTCTGGACACCAACTACACCGAGAGCGTGCTTTGGGCATTTAAGGAGCTCTACAAAAAGGGCTTGGTCTACGAGGGCTTCAAGGTTTTGGCCTACTGCTGGAGATGTGAAACTCCGCTTTCAAACCACGAATTGCGTATGGACGACGAGGTCTACAAAAACCGCCAGGACCAGTCGGTCAGCGTCACCTTCCCGGTTACCAGCCCTGGTCACGAGCTCGATGGCGTAAATCTGGTGGCTTGGACCACCACCCCCTGGACACTGCCTACCAACTTCGCACTCGCGGTTGGTCCAAAGATTGAATACGGCGTTGCGCCTTCCAAGGATGGATCTGCACGTTACCTGATGGCAACCTCTTTGATCGGCGGCTATGCCAAGGAACTCGGTTACGAGTCTGCCGATGAAGTGAAGGCTGCTGTTACCAAGACTTACCTGGGTACTGAGCTAAACGGTTTGAAGTACGAGCGCATCTTTGACTTCTACGCAAACCCTGAGCTATTTGAAGTTGCTAACGCTTGGCAGGTATTGGTTGCAGATTATGTAGCCGACACCGATGGCACCGGAATTGTTCACCAGGCACCTGCCTATGGTGAGGATGACCAAAACGTTTGTCAGGCCGCAGGCATCCCAACCTACGTTTCGATAAATGAGCGCGGACAGTTCAACTCGGTAATTGCTCCTTACCAGGGGCAACACGTCTTTGATGCCAATAAGCCAATCACCCAGGACCTAAAGACCATGGGTCGACTGCTTCGCCAGGCTTCTTACGAGCACAGCTACCCGCACTGCTATCGCTGCAAGAACCCGCTGATTTACAAGGCAGTTTCTTCGTGGTTTGTTGAGACCACCAAGCTGCGCGATCGCATGCTGGAACTCAACCAAGAGATCAACTGGGTTCCCGAGCACACCAAAAACGGCAGCTTTGGCAAGTGGTTGGAAAATGTTCGCGACTGGGCAATTTCTCGCAACCGTTTCTGGGGTGCACCGATTCCAGTTTGGAAATCAGATGACCCGAACTACCCTCGCGTGGATGTTTACGGCTCGATGGAAGAACTTGAGGCTGACTTTGGTGTCCGCCCATCCGATTTCCACCGTCCAGTAATCGATGAACTAGTTCGTCCAAACCCAGATGACCCAACCGGCAAGTCCATGATGCGCCGCGTTCCCGAGGTTTTGGACTGCTGGTTCGAGTCAGGCTCTATGCCATTCGCCCAGGTGCACTACCCATTTGAGAACCAAGACTGGTTCGATTCACACTTCCCAGGTGACTTCATCGTGGAGTACGTAGGTCAAACCAGAGGCTGGTTCTACACGCTGCACGTTTTGGCTACCGCACTGTTTGATCGTCCGGCTTTCAAAAATGCCATCAGCCACGGAATTGTGCTCGGTAATGATGGCCAGAAGATGTCCAAGAGTCTGCGCAACTACCCGGATGTGAATGAGGTTTTCAACCGCGATGGTTCAGACGCGATGAGATGGTTCTTGATGTCAAGCCCGATTCTTCGCGGTGGAAACCTCTCGGTGACCGAGCAGGGTATTCGCGAGGGAGTTCGACAGGCGCTTTTGCCGCTGTGGAACACCTATTACTTCTTTGCGCTCTATGCCAATGCTGCAAACTACGAAGCGTCTCCTTCGACCTCTTCGTCTCAGCTGCTCGATCGCTACATCATGGCCAAGACCAGAAAGCTCATTGAGGATGTTCAGAGTGATCTGGATGTCTTTGATAGCTACCAGGCATCCGCCAAGGTTAGGGATTTCGCTGAGGTGCTCACCAACTGGTATGTCCGCCGTTCCAGAGACCGCTTCTGGGAGGGTGACAAAGATGCCTTCGACACTCTCTACACAGTTCTAGAGGCCGTGCTGAGGGTCGTAGCACCACTGTTGCCACTCACCGCTGAGGAAATATGGCGCGGATTGACCAATGGCCGCTCTGTTCACCTAGAGAGCTGGCCTGCAGCCAGCGAATTCCCAGCGGATGAGCAACTGGTTCAAGACATGGACGCCATCCGTGAGGCGGCTTCGGTCGCCCAGGCACTTCGAAAGTCAGCCGGTTTGCGAGTTCGTTTGCCTTTGAGTGATCTGACGATTGCCGCTCCGAATGCCCAGAGCCTAAGCGCCTATTCCGATCTGATTGCGGAAGAGCTAAATGTGAAGCAGGTCACGGTGGTTCAGGCATCCGATGAGGTTGCCAGCCAGTTTGGTCTTCTAAAGTCGCTAAGCGTGAATGCCAGAACACTTGGACCACGCGTTGGCGGCGAAGTGCAGCGCATTATTCGCGAGGCTAAGGCGGGTAACTGGAATGTGCGCGGCGATCTTGTCGTGGTTGATGGCACTGAACTATTCGAAGGTGAATTCGAGATCACCATGGTGGCAAACCAGGCTGATCTCAATCAGGCGGTTGGAATCACCTCTACCGGATTTGTTTTGCTGAACACTGTCTTGACCCCGGAACTTGAGGCTGAAGGTGCAGCACGTGATGCGATTCGTCACATCCAGCAGGCTCGTAAGGATGCTGGGTTGGATGTTTCAGATCGAATCTCGTTGATGCTTCGAGTCGATGGCGGCTCTTTGGGTGCCTTGAAGACTCACGCTGAATTCATTGCTAACGAGACCCTAGCTGTGGAATTCGAGGTACTAGCAGCTGAAGTTTCGGGGGAACTTTCGATAGGTTATGCCGGCTTGATCGAGATTGAGCTTTCGAAGAAGTGACCGCGCAGAACGATCTCGATCAGATTCTTGCCGAGCTTTATGCCCGGCAACCCGAGCAGCACATTCGCCCAAGGCTTGAACCAACTGCCCGGCTTGTAGGTCTGATGGGAGACCCGCAAAGAAATTACGGGATCATCCATATCACCGGCACCAACGGCAAGACCTCTACCTCTCGAATCATCGAACGCATCCTGCGCGAGCATGGATTGCGCACCGGCAGGCTCACCAGTCCACACCTGGTGAATTTCAACGAGCGAATTGCGCTTGATGGTGACCCGGTCAGCGATGAATTGCTGGTCGATACCTACCGTGACAACAAGCCGCTCATGGACTTAGTGGACCAGCAACTGATATCTGAAGGTCACCAACCGCTCACCTTCTTTGAGGCTTTCACCTCTCTTGCATTCCAGCTTTTCTCGGATGCACCGGTCGATGTCTTAGTTCTTGAGGTTGGCATGGGCGGCGAGTGGGATGCGACCAATGTTGCGGATGCTGACGTCGCTGTCTTCACGGCTATCGATCTTGACCACCAAAAATCTTTAGGCAACACGGTGGAGGAGATTGCGACCACCAAGGCTGGAATCATCAAAGAAAAGTCCCTGGTAGTTTCCAGCCGGCAGTATGCGAGCGTGATTGAGGTTCTCGAGAGCAGGTGTTCGAACCTCAAGCTCTCTGGGCGTGACTTCGAGTATGGCGATGTCATGGCCGATGGCTTTGGAACAAGGTTCTCGGTTCGAGGATTGGCTTCGGATTACCCACAGGTCTGGATGCCAATTATTGGTTTCCACCAGGCGCAAAATGCCGCTACCGCAATCGCGGCGGTCGAGCTGTTCCTCGGTGAGGGTTTGCGTCCGATTGCCGATGAGGTGCTCAGAGCTGCACTTGCTGATGCGGTTAGCCCAGGTAGGTTGCAGGTCGTGTCAAAAGACCCACTGGTGGTACTTGACGGAGCTCACAATCCAGCGGGCATGGCATCACTAACCGCTGCGATCAACGACAGCTTCAACGCCCCAAAGACCCTTGGTTTGGTTGCGATGCTTTCAGACAAAGACCTAAGCGGCACGATTGCGGAAATGGCTCAGAGCTTTGACCAGGTGATCTGCACTCAGCCGACGTCTCCCCGAGGTCTGCCTGCGGAAGAGCTGGCGGTAATTTGCGAGAATTACGGCATCGAGGTGCTCTCGATTGAGCCAAGTGTGACCGCCGCCTACAAGTTAGCGAATAGGCTTGCAGCAGAGGAAAAGGCGGCCTTGTTTGTGACGGGTTCGCTTTACCTAATTGGTGATGTCCTGAAATACATTCAGGACCAGAGATTGGATGAGGACGATGAAGAATAGGTCTTCAAAACAGACGCTGGCTTCTATTGTTTTGGCTTTCGAGTCATTTGTCGCCTTCTTTGCAACCCTCGCCGCTTTTGGCCTGAAGGTAGCTGACGCACCGTTGGTCTGGGCGGTTGGTCTAACAGTCTCGATACTTATGATTCTGACTCCGGCAGTTTTGCGCTATCGCTGGGGTTACTGGGTTGGAAGCTTGTGGCAGGTGTTGCTTATTGCCTCGGGCGTTTTGTTGTGGGGGATGTTTGTTATAGGTGTCATGCTTGCGGGTCTTTGGATCTGGGCACTTATTGCCGGTGCAACGATCGATAACGCCAAGCGAATTTACTTTGATGTAGAGATTGGGAGAAAGTGATGTCAGAAGCAACCTTGGTACTAATCAAGCCAGACGGTGTTAGAAGAAACCTGATTGGTGAAATCATCTCGCGCTGCGAGGCAAAGGGTTACACCGTTGCAGCCCTGAAGAAAATCTCCCCATCCAGGGACCTATTGGCAAAGCACTACGCCGAGCACGAGGGCAAGTCTTTCTACGAGCCACTTATGGAGTTCATGCTTTCCGGTGACATCGTGGCAATTCGCCTCGAGGGGAACCGAGTAATCGAAGGCTTCCGCGTTATTGCCGGAGCTACCGATCCTACAGTTGCTGCTCCAGGGACGATTCGTGGCGATCTATCGCGCGACTGGGGAACAAAGGTTGTGCAGAACTTGGTGCACGGTTCGGACTCTTTGGAATCCGCTGAGCGCGAGCTTGCGCTCTGGTTCTAGAACAGCGTCGGCCAAAAGTCCCAGAACTGAATCAGGATCAGTAGGCAGAACACTAGGTAGTTCACTAGCACAATCACCCAGGTCCACTCGTAAACCACTGAGGTTTTGAGTTTCTCGCCGAAGTAACCTTCTTTGATGTTGTGACCCAAGACTGTCCAGAACAATGGGATTGTGGCGGTCCAGGCAACCATGCAGTAGATGCAAAGTGATCCGATTACGTAAACGCTCTGGCTCAATAGCCAAACCACAAAGATCATTGCTAAGAATGTGCCACCAAGAAACAGGTTCCAGAACCAGCCCTTGAACTTAGCTCCAGCCAAAATCGCGACTCCAATAAGTACTGGCGCAAAAAACGCCGCGATACCAATTAGTGGGTTAGGAAAGCCAAAGAGGGACGCCTGCTCGCTAAGCATCACGGACTTGCAGCTAATGAATGGACTGATGTCGCAGGCTGTAGTTGCTGCCGGGTTTGCCATCACGTTTAGGCGCTCTAAGGTCAGGCCGAAGCTCGCAATCCAGCCCAAAATGCCGGTGATGATCAGAGTTATAGGAAATACCACTGTCGAATTATCGCATTTGTTTGCGAATGCTGGCATAATCGGACTTAGATGCGAACACACTCGCATCGAAGGTTTGGTCAGATTTAGATTCTGACGCTTTTAGAATTCGATCTCTGCTGCGGTCTAGGTCACGAGAAATAGCCCACCGGGTGTGTCCCAGAGGCTATAAAGAGGCATCAAATTGGTTAAGAAAAAAGAAGAACCCGCTAAGCCGGCGGCAATCCAACTAATTTTCCAGGCACCCGATCTGCCAACCCCCAAGGTAAACCCGCGCAGCGGAAAGCTTGCCGAAGAGGAGAAGCTGGAGGAAAAGCCGCAGCCTAAGCCGAGAGTGCCAAGGGAAAAGCAGGTTCCAAAGGAAAAGGCAAAGCCGGAAGAATCTGAAAAAGAAACCGGTTCAACCCGTGTCGATGCCAAGCGTCAGAGACGTCGCGACTCCCGCGATGGCGGCAGACGCCGCTCCTCGGTTACCGAATCTGAATTTCTAGCTCGTCGCGAATCTGTCGAGCGCACCATGGTGGTGCGCGAAAAAGACAACAGAATCCAAATTGGTGTTTTAGAAGACGGCATGTTGGTTGAGCACTACGTGGCTGAAAGCCAGGGCGGCTCGCTTATTGGCAATGTCTACCTAGGTAAAGTCCAGAATGTTTTGCCATCAATGGAGGCCGCTTTCGTAGATATCGGCCGCGGCCGCAACGCAGTTTTGTACTCCGGTGAAGTTGACTGGGAAGCCGCCGAGACTGGCAACCAGCCTCGTCGAATCGAGCTTGCGCTCAAATCTGGTGACCAGGTACTGGTTCAGGTAACCAAGGACCCGGTTGGACAAAAGGGTGCTCGATTGACCTCGCAGGTCTCGCTGCCTGGTCGCTTCTTGGTTTATGTGCCGGGCGGCAACATGTCCGGTATCTCTCGCAAGCTTCCAGAGGGTGAGCGCCAGCGTCTAAAGCAGATTCTGAAGCACGCCCTTGAAGAAGATGCCGGCGTGATTGTTCGAACTGCAGCTGAGGGCGCTTCCGAGGAGCAATTGATCCACGATGTTGAGCGGCTAAAGGCTCAGTGGGAGTCGATCAACGAGAAGGTGGCCAATGGCAAAGCGCCGATGCCACTTCACAGCGAGCCAGACCTTTTGGTCAAGATCATTCGCGATGTATTCAACGAGGACTTCCAGAAATTGGTCATCTCCGGTGACTCAGCATTCACAACCATTAGCGAATACCTGGCTTCGGTTGCACCTGAACTGGTCGAGCGTCTAAGCGCATACACCTCGCAGGAAGATATCTTTGACTTCTACCGCATCGGTGACCAGATCGTAAAGGCGCTTGATCGCAAGGTTTACCTCCCTTCCGGTGGATCCCTGGTGATTGATCGCACCGAGGCCATGACCGTGGTCGATGTGAACACCGGAAAGTTCATTGGATCCGGTGGAAACCTGGAAGAGACCGTTACCAAGAACAACCTCGAGGCCGCAGAGGAGCTGGTTCGTCAGCTCAGATTGCGCGATATCGGTGGCATTATCGTGGTCGACTTCATTGACATGATCCAGGAGTCAAACCAGGAGATGGTTCGCCGTCGCCTGCTGGAATGCCTAAGCCGCGACCGCACCAAGAACCAGGTCGGTGAAGTTACCTCGCTGGGCCTTGTGCAGATGACTCGCAAGAAGATCGGCGTTGGCCTTTTGGAGACCTTCGGCGAGACCTGTGATTGCTGTGCTGGCCGCGGTGTTGTTATCCACAGCGAACCAAGATTCAAGATGCCAGAGCAGTCCAATTCCAAGCAAAGAGGTAAGCAAAAGGGCAAGGAAAAGACCGAGGTTGTCAAAAAGGTGGTTACTGCCGAGCAGGCAGACGCCTTCAAAAACGTCGTAAATCAGATCGCTCAGTCTTCCCAGAGCGAAGAATCCAAAGCGCCTGAAGGTAAGACTGAAATGCTGAATGCGGTTTTGGATTCGCTACCGGAGCCAAAGGTTACCCAGAAGCCAAAGCGTCGCAGAGTAACAAGTGCAACCCGCGCCCCAGAGAGTTTGGATTCGTCCGAAAATAGCTAGGAATGAGGTTGACCCCACCGAGGTTTCTTGCTAGGCTGGGGCGCTGTTGCCCATAGGTTTGTTATGGGCCAGATTCAAATTCCAAGACAGATAGGTTTTGAAGTGGTTTACGCAGTTGTTCGCGCCGGTGGTCGCCAGGAGAAGGTTTCAGTTGGAACCATCGTTACCATGAACCGCATTGCCGCTACCTCAGGCACCATTGAGATGCCTGCACTTTTGCTTGTTGATGGCGACAAGGTCGTAACCGACGCTGCTGCCCTAGCCAAGGTAAAGGTAGTAGCAGAAGTTCTAGACCAGCTACGCGGTCCGAAGATCATTATTCAGAAGTACAAGAACAAGACCGGTTACAAGAAGCGTCAGGGCCACCGCCAGGACCTAACCCGTGTCCAGGTCACCGAGATCAAGTAAGTAGGTAGAAATGGCATCCAAAAAGGGAGTTAGCTCCACCCGCAACGGTCGTGACTCGAACGCTCAGCGTCTAGGCGTAAAGCGCCACGACGGTCAGGCTGTAAACGCCGGTGAAATTTTGGTTCGTCAGCGTGGAACTCACTTCCACCCGGGCGTAAACGTAGGTCGCGGCAAGGATGACACCTTGTTCGCACTAGCTGCAGGCTCTGTTGAGTTTGGCTCAAAGGCTGGCCGCCGCGTTGTAAACATCGTTACCCAGTAACTAGTTTTTCAATAGGGAGGCGGGCCATGAGGTCCGCCTCTTTCTGTATTAGGAGCAGTTCATGATTACATTCGTAGATCAGGTAACTCTCCATTTGCGCGCTGGAAACGGCGGCGACGGTTGCACATCCATCAAGCGTGAGAAGTTCAAGCCGCTGGCAGGCCCTGATGGCGCTGATGGTGGCGATGGTGGTTCAATCACCCTGGTTACCGACAATAACGTTACAACCCTTCTGGACTACCACCACCGCCCACACCGAGTGGCAACCTCTGGTGGCTCGGGTGCCGGTGATTACCGCAATGGTTCAAAGGGTGAAGATTTAACGCTTCCGGTTCCAGTTGGCACGGTAGTGAAGGATGCAAACGGCAAGATCCTTGCTGATCTCTCTGAGCCGGGTATGGAGCTTTTGGTTGCCGAGGGCGGCCAGGGTGGCCTAGGAAACATGACGCTTGCCAACCGCATGCGTATCGCTCCAAACTTTCACCTGCTTGGCGTTCCTGGCTGGGCTGGCGATGTAATCCTCGAGCTAAAGACCGTTGCGGATGTAGCCCTGGTTGGGTTCCCATCTGCAGGAAAGTCCTCTCTTATTGCGGCTATGAGCGCAGCTCGTCCAAAGATTGCGGACTATCCATTCACCACCCTGCACCCAAACCTCGGTGTGGTTCAGGCCGGCGAAATGCGCTACACAATTGCTGACGTACCCGGATTGATCGAAGGCGCAAGCCAGGGCAAGGGACTGGGACTTGAGTTCCTTAGACATGTGGAGCGCTGCAGTGCTTTGCTGCACGTTATCGACTGTGCCACCTTGGAGCCAGGTCGCGATCCAATCAGCGACCTCGATGTGATTCTGGCCGAATTGGCCGCATATCAGGTGCCTGAGGGTCAAACACCTTTGATCGAGCGTCCTCAGCTGGTTGCTCTAAACAAGATCGACATTCCAGATGCGCTAGAGCTTGCGGAGTTTGTAAAGGCCGAGTTTGAAGCCAGGGGATACCCGGTTTACCTGATCTCCAGCGCCACCAACCAGGGGCTCAGAGAGCTGAACTTCGCGCTAGGGCAGTTGGTTACCGAGGAGCGCAAGAGCCAAACTGCCCAGATTGCGAAGCGAATTTCGCTTTTGCCTCCTAAGAAAGACGATTCAAAATATGAGATTCGCACCGAATCTCAAGGCGAGAACATCATCTACCGCATTGTTGGTCCTAAGCCTGAACGTTGGGTTGCGCAGTGCGATTTCAGCAATCAGGATGCAGTCGGATACCTGGGCGAGCGTTTGCAGAAGATTGGTATTGAGGACGAGCTTTACAAGAAGGGCGCTAAGCGCGGCTCTACAGTAATTATTGGAGAGCAGAACGGTGTCGTATTCGACTGGGATCCACTGGTTGACTCGGTTGCGGAATTGGTTAGCGAGGAGCGCAGGACCAACCAGGATCGTCGCCAGGAGTATCACCAGATGATGGACCAGCGATCTCGCGGTCGCGCGGAGCGTGAGGCGGTTCGAGAGGCAAGTGTGTTCTCGGAGGATGAAGAGTAATGCAGACTTTTGAGCGAATTCAGGTTTCCAGGCGCGTTGTCGTCAAGGTCGGCTCAAGCTCAATCACCGGGTCAAATGAGTCGAATCTTGACCTATTGGTTGACTTTTTGGTTCGTTTGCAAAAACTTGGCAAAGAGGTAGTGCTGGTATCTTCCGGTGCGATTGCCACTGCAATGCCAATCATTGGATTGACGGTTCGCTCCGAAGACCTAGCGACCTCTCAGGCACTTGCAAGTATTGGCCAGGCGAAGCTAATGGGCCGCTACGAGCGAAGCCTTGCCAGGTATGACCTATTACCTGGGCAGATGCTACTCACGGTGGATAACCTCGATCAAGAATCAAGTAGTGAGAATGCCCTGCGAGCCCTCGAGCGGCTTTTGGAGATTGGTGTAATTCCAATCATCAACGAGAACGACTCGGTAGCAACTCAAGAAATTCGCTTTGGCGATAACGACCAGTTGGCTGCCCGGGTGGCGCTTCTGGCTGCAGCCGACCTGCTAATTCTCTTCAGCGATATCGACGCCCTGTATACCAAGCCACCAACCGAGCCAGGGTCTGAGCCAATTGCCGTGGTTTCCTATGGTCAGGACCTAAGTGAGCTCGAAGTTTCTGGAACTTCAACCGGTTACGGAACCGGCGGCGCCCTAACCAAACTGGCTGCTGCCCAACTAGCAACCTCCGGGGGAGTCGGGGTACTTCTCACCAGCACCGCAAATATCGCTGTGATTGACACTGCAGACTGCCGAAACACTTGGTTTGAGCCTGCGGATAGGATTGCGCAATGAGTGTTGTTCAGCTATTTCATGCGGCCAAAGCCGCTAGTTCCAATCTGGCGCGGGCCAACACCAACCTGAAGAATTCAGCTCTCGAGCAGATTGCGCTAGAGCTTGAAAACAACATCCCTCACATTTTGGCGGCCAACGCACTAGACCTAACGAGCGCTCAGGAAAATGGAGTTTCCGTTGGCCTGCAGGATCGTCTAAAACTAGATGCGAACCGCATTGGCTCACTCGCTGCGGCTTTGCGCCTAGTAATAAACCTTCCGGACCCTATCGGGCAGAATCTAGAAGGCATGACACTTCCGAACGGTTTGAAATTGCAGCAGATCAGAGTGCCATTCGGCGTCGTCGGTGTGATTTACGAGGCAAGACCAAATGTCACCGTTGATATCGCGGCCCTGGCCCTGAAAAGTGGAAATGCCGTTTTGCTCAGAGGTGGCAGCGCTGCAGAGAACACCAACCGAGTGCTAGTGGAGCTGATTCAGGCGGGGTTAAGCACTGCCGGTTTGCCATCCGATGCTGTCCAGACCGTTGATCCATTTGGTCGCGAAGGTGCGGTTGAGATGATGCAGGCCCGAGGCCTTATCGATGTCCTTATTCCTCGCGGTTCGGCGCAGCTGATTCAAACCGTGGTAACCGAGTCCAAGGTTCCAGTAATTGAAACTGGCGATGGCGTGGTTCACATGTTTATCGACGAGTCTGCGGATTTGGCTAAGGCAATTCCAATGATTGTGAACTCCAAGGTGCAGCGACCTTCGGTTTGCAATGCACTCGAGACCCTCTTGGTGCACGAATCAATATCCGCTATTGCGCTTCCAAAAATCGCCGCTGAACTTGAGGCCAAAGGCGTCACAATTCACGGCTGCGAGAAGACGCTGAAGCTGATTTCCGGGGTTGCAGCAACCGATGCTGACTGGTCAACCGAGTATTACAGCCTTGACCTCTCGGTCAAGGTGGTTACCGATTTGGACCAGGCACTTGCTCACATTTCAAAGTTTTCAACCCGTCACACCGAGTCGATCGTCACCGAAGACCAATCCAACGCTGAACGTTTTTTGCAGGAGGTAGATGCTGCGGTGGTGACGGTGAATGCTTCCACGAGATTTACCGACGGTAGCGAGTTTGGATTTGGCGCTGAGGTCGGAATTTCAACTCAAAAGCTCCACGCTAGAGGCCCAATGGGCCTTCGCGAGTTGACAAGTTCTAAGTGGTTGGTTCGCGGCAACGGCCAAGTCCGAGACTAAACTTACAAATACGCAAAAGGAGATAACGTGCTTTCAATTCTTGCCAGCGAAGCTGTGGTGCATCACACCGAGCTACCTTTCCCTGCAATTATCTTCGGGGTAATTGCCATGGTTGCATTCCTAGCACTTGCTGGAATCACTTTTTCATACCGCAACGTTGCGAACCGTCACGATCACAAGACCTCCTCGCAGCAGGCGCACCACTAAAACCTCATGACCAATAAGCGGCCACGCATTGGGGTAATGGGCGGAACCTTCGACCCAATCCACAATGGCCACCTAGTTGCCGCCAGTGAAGTAGCGGATGCATTCGCGTTGGACGAGGTTATCTTCGTTCCGACCGGAGAACCTTGGCACAAGAACCCGGTTATGTCAGCGGAGCACCGCTATCTAATGACCGTAATTGCAACTGCAGCAAACCCTAGATTCACTGTTTCTCGAGTCGAAATTGATCGCCCAGGTACCACTTACACGGTCGACACGCTGACTCAGATTGCCAAAGACCACCCGGGTGCAGATCTGTTCTTCATCTCCGGCGCTGACGCAATCGCACAGATTTTGGCCTGGAAAGACCTCGACAAACTTTGGCCACTCGCAACCTTTATTGGCGTCACCAGACCAGGTCACAAACTTCAACTACCAGAAGTCCCAGAAGCATCGATGTCAATTCTCGAAGTTCCGGCCCTTGCCATCTCTTCCTCAGATGTCAGGGACCGAATTAGCGATGGAAAACCGGTTTGGTACCTGGTTCCAGACGGTGTCGTTCAATACATTGGTAAGCACAAGCTCTACCGAGGTGAAAATTGACCGAGCAACTTACTCGCAGACAGCTCAGGGAGCTAGAGCGCTCTGGGCAGTTGCCTGCGCCAGTTATCGAACTTGAACCTTTGCAAGATATCTTCGAGGCGCCCGAGGCAGTGGCCGAGGTAGTCCAAGAGGTTAGGGACGAGCCAATTGTCTCTTCGCCAGTAGGACTCACCCGACGCGAGTTACGCGAGCTTGAGCGTCAAGGCAAGGCACCTGTAGTTCAGCCGGTGCCAGAGATTTCGAAGCCAGCAACTGACTCTGTCGAGATAACTCTTCCCGATATCGAGGTTGAGGATGAAGAAGTTGCATCTGCCGAGCTCGAGCAGATTGTGGTTTCAGATTTCAGCGCACTAGATCTTCCCCCGGCTGATTTCACCGGCACCAACTTGCTTGCTGAGCCAAGCACGCAGTCGATTGTTTTGGAGGTAGCCCCGGAAGCTATCGCCCTACCGATTGAAACCGGTGAGATTGCAATCACGGGCTCAATCACAGTTTTGACCGACCCAAACACCGGTTCAATGACCGCAGGTTTGGATGGCATTGATCTTGACAATGCCGATCGCCAGGATTCCGTAACCGGTGTGATTTCTATAGTTGAGCCCATCTCAGCGCTGGACATCATCAACTCTCGAGTAAACGTTGGAGTTGTCCCGAAATCGGTGCTTCGCAAGGGGTGGTGGCGTCCCTGGGCTATGGGTGTTGCTGGAGTAATCATGACCGTGGCAGCAATCTTTGCTACCATCACAATCTTGAACGCGCTAGGAGCGTAATACTTGTCCGCAACCAAAGAAACAATTGCACAGCTTCAAATTGCAGCGACCGCAGCGTCCGACAAGTTGGGTGAAGATCTCGTAGCCCTTGACGTCTCAGAGCCTTTTGCTCTAGCCGAGATTTTCCTTATTGCATCTGCCAAGAATGAGCGCCAGGTGCAGGCAATCTCTGACAACGTTGAGGATGAAATGCTAAAGGCCGGAGTCAAGACCCGCTTCCGCGAAGGTAGACAAACCGGCCGCTGGGTCCTGCTTGATTTTGGCGATCTAGTGGTCCACATCATGCACGAACAAGAGCGTGAGTACTACTCTCTCGAGAGGCTCTGGCGAGACTGCCCGGTTGTGCCAATCAAGTAATAGTTGTGTAGACTTATCGGGTTCATGGGCCTGTGGCGCAGCTGGTAGCGCACCTGCATGGCATGCAGGGGGTCAGGGGTTCAAATCCCCTCAGGTCCACCAAAGAATTAGCCCGCTTAGGCGGGCTTTTCTATTTCTCAGATCTTTAGTCGGTATAACTTCCAGCAAATTTCCAGATTTCTCGCTTATGCTCTCACAAACATCTTTATGAAAGGATTCAGGTTGGCTATCTCTCACAACCCTATTTTCAACCGAGCAATGCAAACTGGCGAGCTCAGTGCACAGCTAGACCAGCAGCAGGTTGATTCAGAGTTTTCTCGCCTAACCGGGGCCCCAATGACAATTGAGGGCACTGCTGCCAAGGTTTTGGGAATGTTCGCTGTGGTTGCGATTGCAGCCGGCGCAACTTGGATGTTCGACCTAAGAGGTCTATTGCTGCCTGCGATGCTGGTTGGTCTAGGTCTTGGACTCTGGGCAACTTTCGGTAAGAAGGTTCGCCCGGGCGTAATGCTTGCTTATGCGGCAGCCCAGGGTGTTTTCATCGGTGGACTGTCGATGATTTTTGAAGAAATGTTCCCAGGTATTGCTCAGACCGCAGTTCTTGGAACTCTAGCAACCGCAGGTGCAATGTTTGCGGCCTACCGTTTTGGCTGGGTGAAGGTTGATGCTCGCTTTACTCGCATCATGATGTTCTCGCTGATCGGCTATGGCGTATTTGCTTTGGTCAACTTCGGCTTTGCAATGTTTGCCGGGATGAGCGTTTACTCCTCACCATTTGGTTGGCTTATCGCTCTAGTTGGTGTCGGACTTGCCGCCTTCACCCTGAACCTTGACTTTGAGGCTATCCGCGAGGGTGTGGCACAGCGCCTTCCGCAGGACATGGAGTGGCGAGCAGCCTTTGGCCTTACTGCAACCCTGATCTGGCTCTACGTTGAGATCCTTCGTTTGCTAGCGATTTTCAACAGCAACGACTAACTAGCTTTTGATTGCCACTGCGACCAAAGCTGTCGCAGATCCCAGGCATTCTCAGCCAGGACCGAGACCCCTCGCACTCCGGTGCGGCGGGTCTTTCCTGATATCAGGAGCAATTTGTTTTGAAATAGCACCTGGCTTGCTCTTCGTTGAGCCTCGTCAAAAAAGGTTGCATCGGCACAGCCAGAGCCATCATCCAGGCTGATAAAGACCACGCGCTTACCACTGCGCATTGGCGGGGATTGAGTCGCGATTCTCACCCCGGCAATTAGCACCTCGGTGTTACTGCGAAGCGAAATAAGTTCGCTAGCCCGCACCACACCCATCTCATCGAGCATTTGCTGGAACTGTTCGATCTGATGACCGGATATCTCCATTCCGGTGATTGATAACTCCTGCTCGATTTGCTCCTGCCTGCTTGGCTTGTGACCACCTTTGCCAAGTGGCGCCTCGGCATCAAAATCAAATGCCATCTGGTTCAGATCAAGTTTCGGAGCAGCCTTGGCACTTAGCTGTCTTATTCGAACCATCAGGTCACCGCGATTACTGTCGGTTTGCGGTGTGATCTTGGCAAGGGTATCGAGTGCACCAATTAGGGCTAGCCGGCTCAGGGTTCGTCTCGAAGGCCTAGCCCTTAGGTAGAAGTCGCCAAGGTTTACAAAGGGCTGCTGGGCCTTGATGCGTTCAAGTTCCGGCTTCGAGATGCCGGCTATGTCAGACAGTGCCATCCTGACGCCGATCTGCTCACCGATTCGCTCCACTCGATATTCATCGGTTGAGTAGTTCACATCTATCGGCAGCAGCTTGACTCCGAGCCTTCTGGCTTCTGCCAGCAGCAAACGTCTGGGATACATGCCTGGGTCGTGGGTGAGTAGACCCGCTATGAACTCGGTAGGGTGGTGAGTCTTGAGCCAAGCTGACTGGTAGGTCGGGAGCGCAAAGGCGGCACCGTGAGCCTTGCAGAACCCAAACGAACCAAAGCCTTCGATGATTGACCAAACCCTTTCAATCACCTCTTTGGAGTAGCCCCTGGCGGCAGCCGATTTCTTGAAGTATTCACCAATTTTCACGGACCTTTCCGGCTTGGCTAACTGCCTGCGATGCTCATCGGCACGAGCTAGCGTGCAGCCGGTCATGACCTGCATGATTCGCATCAACTGCTCGTGGAATACCACCACCCCGTAGCTCTCCTCCAGAATCGGCTTGAGGTCTGGGTGAATGTAATCCGGTTCGCGGAAACCATGTCTGCCATCAAGGTATGGCGAAATCATGTTGCCCTTCATCGGACCCGGGCGAAACAGTGAAATTTGCAGGGTTAGGTCGTTGAACTTGGTTGGCTGATGCTTTCCGGTGAGTTCTCGCTGACCCGGAGATTCGATCTGGAACATGCCCAGGGTGTTGGTTGTCCGAATGGTTTTGTAAACCTCGGGGTCTGCTCTATCAACCGAATCTAGGTCCACGGCCTTTTCACTAACCCTAGCTATCTCCTGAATCGTGTATGCCATGGCTGATTGCATTCTGACCCCGAGAACATCGAGTTTGAGAAAACCCATTGGATCCATATCGTCTTTATCGAACTGACTCATCGGCAGCCCCACTCCACTTGGTTCGGTCGGAGTCAGATTCAATAGATTGCTGTTTCCTAAAATCACCCCGCACGGGTGCATCGAGATGTGTCTTGGCAACCTGTCCAAACGCTGGGTGATATCCACCAGCAGATTGAGCTTTCTATCTTCGGTTGATTGTTTGGCAAACTGCTCTAGCTCAGGCTTATTTGCCATTGCCTCGCGGAAACTGCGGGCTGAAAAGCGCCAGATGTTCTTGGCAATCTCATCAATTCGATCCTCTTCGATCCCAAGGGCGAGGCCTGAATCCCTAACCGCTCCGCGTCCTCGATATGTGGATTGCATCGAAAGCAACGTCACTCGGTCGCCACCGTAGCGGCGGAATATGGCTTTGTAGATATCGTGCCTACGGGCCGACTCCACATCGATGTCGATATCCGGCAGGGTAGAGCGCTCGGTAGATAGAAACCTTTCAAACAGCAAGCCCTCGCTGATTGGATCAACCCCGGAGATTCCAAGCAGGTAGTTGATTAGCGAGCCGGCACCAGAACCTCTAGCTGCAATTCGAATGCTCATGTCCCGAATCATCTGGGCCACATCCGCAACCGTTAGGAAGTAGGTGGCAAATCCCAGCTGATTCACCGCAATTAGCTCTTTACTCAGGCGGTGTTGAATCTCGGCGAGTTTTGCCGCCGGTGCATTTGGGTAGCGCCAATGAATGGCACTGTGAGTTTTTTGCCAGAGCACCTCAAACGGGTTGCCGGTTATCCCGAGCGCTGACTGTTCCGGGGTCTTAGGTTTTCCCCAACCGCAATCAGACTCAGGTTCCAATCGACAGCGGTCTGCCAGATTCGCGGTGCTTCGCAATAGCTCAATTGAACCCTTTGGGTCTTCGGTTATTTCAAGAGCCAGCCTCACCATCTCGGATTTGGGCTTAAGCCATGCTTGAGCATTTGGTTGCGGTGCAAATAACCCAAGTGGCTCAAGTAATCTCGCCGAATCTAGGACATCCGCGGTTACGGCATCATCCGGCTCCAAGTACCTAACGGCGTTACTCAATATGCTCGGCAATTTGCTGGTTCGCGCCAGCTCCAACATTGCCCTGGCGTGCTCAATCGATAGCGCAGCCCCGGGCTGAGTTAGGTGGGTGACCACCTCGATTGCCAATTGACCGGGGGATGAAAGCTCGCTTTGCAGTTCACTAAGGCGCTGTCTTGCCAGTTCGGGATTGACAATCACCGACTCTGAAACGATATTCTCGGCACCTATCAAGATGGTGCAGTGCCTACTTAGTCCGGCCAGCGTCTTTAGATCGATAGCAATATTCTTTTGCTTTCCACGCCCGGTTTGCGCGGCAGAGATGATCCGGCAAAGCCCAGCCCAACCCATACCTTTGTCATGGCCGTGAGCCAGGATGGTGACCCTGCCAAAATCCACAACCCTTAGGTTTACTCCGATGATCGGGGAGATGCCGAGCTGAACACAGGCACCTATGTGTTTTATGGCTCCGTAAAGTCCATCTCGATCGGTTACGGCTAGCGCATCAAACCCCATCGCCTTGGCAGCAATAGCCAGACGTTCGGGTCTAGTGACTCCGTAGTGGGCAGAAAATGCAGAAGATACGTTTAGGTGGGTAAAACTCATTGGCTATTGAGTTGGTTCACTTCCCAGCGATCATCTGGTTGTTGGTGGCTGAGCTCGAAGAAAAAGCGAACATCCCCGCTTGCTGCCCACAAGCGCCACATCTCCACCTCTAAAAGAGCAGCTCCAGCCCCTTTGGGGGCCGCAGCAGCATCTTCCCACCACAATCTTCTGGAATACCAGCGGACCGGTCTGGAGGCCACCAGGAAAGATTTCCCCTGATAGTTAAAGCCAACTGGAGCACCGTCAAAATCCAGCATCACGCCGGTAATTTCCTCTAGTCGCATTCCCCAAACCTCTCGCAAATCGAACAAATGTTCGAATACTTAGAAGTGTATTGGTGGCACCGACATTTTCAAAATGAGTTAGCTAACTTTGGCAATAAGTTCTGCGGAATTGTTCTGAACCGAACCAACGGCGCTAGAAACAGCGTGGTATTCAAGCGCTGCTGCGACCTCATCAGATTCATCGCTCAGCGCGGCCAGCACCTCAGCGGTGGTCTGGTAATCCGGGGCCAGCCAAGCGCTGAGATTCTCCTCGGAGAGCATCACTGGGTTGCGGTTGTGAATCTGGGCCAACTCTGGAGCGGACTCCTTGGTCAAAAGCGATGCGGTCAATACCCACCTGGTTGGGTCATCCGCAGCCTTGGCTGGGTTTCGCCACCACGAATAGATACCGGCGAAGGCCAGCATCCCTTCGCTTGGATAAATGAAGTAGGGAACCTTGCTATCGGCAATCGTGCTCTGCCACTCGAAATAGCCATCTGCTGGGATTGCACAGCGCTTGGAGAGCGCTGACTCTTGAAAACTTGGCTTATCCAGCACAGATTCGATTCTGGCGTTGATCAGCGGCGTGGTTGAGACTTCCTTGGCCCAGCTTGGGATAAGTCCCCAGCGGGCGGAGTGCAGCTGCCTGGATGGCATTCCGTCAATCTCACGCTCCACAATCATGGGGATCTGAGTGGTTGGGGGAACGTTGAAGCTTCTGAAATCTGAATCGGTTTCTAGTTCGTCGATTTCAAACAGCTCGGTAATCATGTCCGTGGTCTTTGCAATTACAAATCGACCGCACATAACTAATCAGTCCCAGCCTTCGAATCAAATTTTGATATCGAGAATCCTGTCACAACCAATGCGACTCAGCTGATTGGCTGAGCCAAAAGTTCCAGTCGCTTCACGAAAGAACCGGCAAATCTCGGCGGAGCAAGCTGCACACCATCCCAAGCGGTGACATAGCGAATTCCCTGCAGCGAACTAAGACTCCAAACCTCGCAGTCCAAAAGCTGCTGCGGGGTCGCCCGCTCGGTGGCAGTTTCATAGCCGGCTTGATTCGCCAGATCAAAAACCAAGTTTCTAGTAATCGAAGGCAGCCAGTTGGTTGAATCATCTGGTCCGTAAAGCACGTCATCCCGCCACCAAACAATTGAGCTCAGCGCACCATCGGCGACGTGCCCAGATTCACTGAGTAAAACCGCCTCGTCCGCTCCATTGAGGTTTGCCCGACGTCTGATCTGCTGGCAGATGGAAAGATCTGGACCTTTGATCTGGAACTGCTTTCTTGGATCTGGCTCGTCACTACTCCAAAGGCTTAGCGATTCGGTTCGCTCCGGTGATTCCCTCAGGCGAAACACCAAACGCTCTCCAGTCGGGAGTTGGTCGCGATATTCCATTCTCGGAAACCAGTCGCCCTCGGTTGGGATCAGAAGTTTTAGAGATTCAAAAAAAGGTGCTAGCTCGTCTTGGGTTTGATCGTCGACTATTGAGGACTGAAATCTTGCGAAGTGTTGATCTAAGGCCCTTACTCGGCCGTTTCGGACTAGAAAGCTGTCTGCAACGGTTAGGGCTTCACTGAGTGTGGCATCAACGCGACAAAGCTCCTTGTCGCGGTATTGGTAGAAATCGCCAGCTACGCTCATCTGAACTAGATTAGGTGCCTGAAGGAGGTCCAATGCCGCTGTATTGCGAATCTTTGCAATCTTGGACCTCAGCTCAAGATATTTTTTGCTCAGTTTTTGCCCACCAACCAAATGCTTTCTGGCTGGATAGGCAACATCACTCAACTTCGCCATTTTCGATAATGGGTATTGGGTATCCAAGCCAAGAAATTGATTTAGACGAGAGTTTTGACGATCTAGACCTTCCCTTTTCATTCCGACCAATGTTGGTCGGAGTAATGCACTATTCGGACGCTGAAGAGTTTTCTGGCTCGGGGGATTGGCTCAAGGTTGACCGAGCTTTTGTCTACGATCACACCAAAAAGCGTTTGTACTTTATTGGCCGCTTTGAAACCAGGGCCGACTTCGACCAGTGGCACCACGCAGCACTACTGCGTCTTGCCCTAATCGGGGGCGATTCTGCGAGTTACACCCTTCATAACCAGGCCGCCACAAGTACCGAGTTGATTTGCGAAGACAGTAAAGACCAGTATCAGCAAAAGATAGAAATCGCTAAGGAGCACATCTCAAAGGGTGATGTTTATCAGCTCTGCCTAACCACCCGGTTGGTTGGTGAATACCTCGGCGATGAGCTGTCCTATTTCCTAAGACTGCGCCGGCAAAACCCCGCTCCCTACGCATCCTTTATTCGGGTTGGCCGCAAATCTTTCGTCAGCATCTCTCCAGAGCGCTTTTTAGCTATCGACTCACAGACCGCCACCTCGAGTCCGATCAAGGGAACCAGGCCAAGATCTGAGGATAAAGATCTAGATGCACAATTAGCCGCGGAACTCAGTGAGAGCGATAAAGAGCGCGCTGAGAACCTGATGATTGTCGATCTAGTGCGCAATGACCTTTCGGTTATCTGCGCCCCAGAGTCGATATTGGTGAGCGATCTACTGAAGGTAAAAAGCTATTCGACGGTTCACCAACTGGTCTCCGATGTCAGCGGGGAGCTTCGCGAGGGCGTCAGCACCTCCCAGGCAATCGCTGCGCTTTTCCCTGGCGGCTCTATGACCGGAGCGCCAAAACTTAGGGCCATGGAGATCATCTCCGCCCTAGAGGAATCAAAGCGCGGGGCATACTCGGGAGCTCTTGGTTGGGTTGGCGGCAATGGCAACTTGGATTTGGGCATGGTCATTAGGACCGCGGTATTTGAATCTGGGAAGGTCACAATCGGAATCGGCGGTGGAATCACCTCCGCTTCAGAGCCAGAGGCCGAACACCAGGAGATACAAATCAAGGCTCAAGCACTGGTTAGTGCCCTTTCTGCCGTCGTGCGTTGGTAACCTTCTACCCTAGATGTTTTGAGGTTTTCATTGAGCACTGAGTACAACTTCCACGCCATTCAAGATAAGTGGCTTCCAGTTTGGGATGAGCAAAAGCCATTCAACTCTGCCCGCCCTGATGATGCGCGTCCAAAGAAGTACGTACTTGACATGTTTCCATACCCATCTGGCGACCTTCACATGGGTCACGCCGAGGCTTATGCACTGGGCGATGTAGTTGCTCGCTACTGGGCGCAAAAAGGCTTTAACGTGATGCACCCGATTGGTTGGGATGCTTTTGGCCTTCCTGCCGAGAACGCGGCAATCAAGCGTGGCCTGGATCCTCGCCAGTGGACCTACGAAAACATCGATCAGCAAAAGTCTTCGATGCGTCGCTACGCATCAAGCTTCGACTGGGATCGAGTGCTCCAAACTTGCGACCCGCTCTACTACCGCTGGAACCAGTGGTTGTTCTTGGAGTTCTATAAGCGCGGTCTCGCCTATCGCAAAAACTCCAACGTGAACTGGTGTCCAAGTTGCCAAACCGTATTGGCAAACGAGCAGGTTGTTCAGGGGCTTTGTGAGCGCTGTGACTCTCAGGTCACCAAAAAAGCTCTTACCCAGTGGTACTTCAAGGTAACCGATTACGCAGATCGCCTACTGGATGACCTCGACACTCTCGAGGGAAACTGGCCAGCCAAGGTGCTGACCATGCAGCGCAACTGGATTGGAAGATCTCAGGGTGCCAATGTTGACTTTGAAATCGAAGGCCGCGAAGAGCGTCTAAGCGTTTTTACCACCCGTCCAGACACGCTTTACGGCGCAACATTTATGGTTGTTGCCGCCGACAGTGATTTGGCTGCCGAACTTGCATCGATGGCAGAGCCTGCCACCCGAATGCAGTTCCAGGCATACCTGGATAAGGTCAAGCAGTCCAATGACATCGAGCGTTTGGCCACCGAGCGCGAAAAAACCGGAGTCTTTTTGGACCGCTACGCGATCAATCCACTCAGCGGTGCCCGAATTCCAATCTGGGCCTCGGATTATGTTTTGGCTGACTACGGAACCGGAGCCATCATGGCGGTTCCCGCACACGATGATCGAGACATGGCATTTGCCAATGCACTAGATCTTCCGGTGATTGACGTGGTCGACACCGGCGATGAGCTACCGTCGGTATCCCGCGTTGCAACAACTGGCGACGGAGTGATCATTAATTCCGGCGAACTAAATGGACTTTCTAAAAAAGCTGCCATCGCTAAGGCGATTGAGCTCATCGAAGAGCGCAACGTTGGTAATGGAGCTAAGAACTTCCGGCTTCGCGATTGGCTGATTTCTCGTCAGCGCTACTGGGGCACCCCAATCCCAATCATTCACTGTGAATCCTGCGGCGAGGTTCCGGTTCCTCAGGATCAGCTTCCGGTTGAACTTCCAGATAGCGCTGGATTGGATCTCTCACCGAAGGGCACCTCTCCACTTGGTGCAGCAAGTGACTGGGTGAACGTTTCCTGCCCTAAGTGTGGCAAGCCAGCAAGACGCGACTCCGACACCATGGACACTTTCGTAGATAGCTCCTGGTATTTCTTACGTTACCTAAATCCAACCAGCGAAGAGTTTGCATTTGACCCCCAAGCGGCCAAGGAGTGGGCACCGGTTGACCAATATGTTGGTGGTGTAACTCACGCGATTCTGCACCTGCTCTACGCTCGCTTTTTCACCAAGGTGCTGCACGATATCGGACTCATCGATTTCGAAGAACCATTCACCAGATTGCTAAACCAGGGCATGGTTTTGATGAACGGCTCAGCAATGAGTAAGTCGCGCGGAAACCTTGTAAGGCTCTCCGAGCAGCTGGATGAGCACGGTGTTGATGCAATTCGTCTAACCATGGCGTTCGCTGGTCCACCAGAGGACGACATCGACTGGGCTGACGTATCGCCTGGCGCTAGCTCTAAGTTCCTTGCCCGAGCGTGGAGAATTGCCCAGGATGTAGATTCCGCTGCCGGAATAGATGTCACCACTGGCGATGCAACGGTGCGCAAAGCAACCCACACATTCCTAGCCGGATTCAAAGAAGCTATCGAATCTTTCAAGTTCAACGTCGGTGTCGCCAAAGCCATGGAGCTAACCAACGCGCTTCGAAAGGCGATTGACTCGGGATGTGGACCTAAGGATCCAGCGGTCCGTGAAGGCGCAGAAGAGCTAGCCAAGGCACTGTCACTATTTGCACCATATGCTTCGGAAGACATGTGGTCGCTACTGGGCCACCAGCCTTGTGTTGCACTCGCGCAGTTTAGAGAAGCTGATCTTTCGCTTTTGGTTGAGGATTCAGTAGTTGCAATTGCGCAGGTCGACGGAAAGCTTCGAGACCGTTTTGAGGTGCCCTCAAACATTTCAGAGCAAGACCTAAGACAACTTGCCTTGAACTCTGAAGCTGTAAAGCGAGCCATCGGCGAAAAAGAGCTCGCTCAAGTGATTGTTCGCGCTCCAAAACTTGTGAACATCGCCACCAAGTAACTACTTTTCCACCGATTGGGACAGAGCCCACTGGGCTCATTGAACCTAACTTCATCCTTGCTGCATGCAGAAAGTTATGAACTGGCTAACCGCTTTATCGCTAAGCCAAAAAGTTGTGGTTGGTGCATTGGCTGTGGCTGTTCTCTATTTGCTTGGCACATCCTTTAGTTCCGAAAACCAAGCCAACAAGCTAGATCTAAGTTATGTCGGAGATTTAGCTTCGGAATCAAGCCAAGTAGCCAGCCAAATATTTGTGCACGTCGCAGGTGAGGTCAAAAAGCCTGGACTTTATGCGGTGGAGGTGGGATCAAGGGTTGAAGACGCTATTGAGTTAGCGGGCGGCATGACATCCTCAGCATTTGAGCAAAGCGTGAACCTGGCTCGGATGGTCTCTGATGGCGAGCAGATTGTTGTTCTGGACAAATCCCAGGTGAGTACAGGCGGGACCAACTCACAGTTCATCTCTCTCAACAACGCGACTCTGGAGCAGCTCGAGTCATTGCCAGGAGTAGGTCCTGCGATGGCGTCAAGGATTATTGAACACCGCGAGTCAATTGGCTCTTTTTCCGATTTGACCCAGCTAAAGGACGTCTCTGGAATCGGCGACAAGTTATACGCGAAGATCTCTAAAGACCTAACGTTGTGATCCCGTTTCTGGCTGGGTTCACTTGGCTCTATTTGTGGATCACGGCAAAAGAGGGCCTCGAATCCAGCTTGAAGGTGAGCTTTCCTAAGTTTGACGCCGTTGAAGAGCTTCGAGCCAAATTCCTCTTCAATCTCTCAGGGGTAACTCAAGACAGCGCTGGCTTAGTCGGTGGACTAGCTATTGGTGAGCGTGGCTTGATCAGCGGTTCACTAGCGGAAAACATGAAGGAGCTTTCCCTAACTCACCTGGTCGCGGTTAGTGGAGCAAACCTTGCGATTATTGCGGCTGCTGTTTTTCTCACAGCATCACTGTTGGGCTTTGGAAGATCGTGGAGATTCGCAGTTTCTTATCTAGCTATTGCTTGCTACATAGTTTTAGTTGGTCCCGAATCAAGTGTTCTCAGGGCCGGAGCTATGGCGGCTTTTGTTCTGGCCGGTTGGTGGCTTGGACGAAAAGCTCATCCGCTCATTCCACTTTCGTGGGCAGTCTTGCTTCTATTACTTATTGACCCAGGGCTTGCGGTCGACATCGGTTTCGCACTCTCGGCGTTTGCGACTTTAGGGTTGCTGGTTCTTGCTGGTCGCTTGCATGAATGGCTTGAACCAAGAATTGGGACTTGGTTGTCGATTGGAGTCTCGGCATCTATCGCGGCTCAGTTGTATACCTTGCCAATTCTGCTAATCCTTCAACCTTCAATTCCGCTCTATTCAGTGCTTGCAAATCTGGCCGTGGAGATGGTTGTCGCGCCAGTGACTGTTTTAGGAATTCTCGCGGTGTTGGCATCCGCATTTTTCCCACCGCTGGCAAAACTTTTATCCTTTATTGCATCTTTTGGAACCTGGTGGATTGAGGTTGTTGCAAACCATCTAAGTCAACTACCGCTTACTCGAGTTCCAATGCTGCCCGGACCCACCGGCGTGTGGTTTACAGTGCTGTTGATTTTGGGTTTGACCATGCTTGCAATCTCTAAACAACCACATATGCGCTTTGTCGGCGCAATCCTTATTTCGGTTTTTGTAATACCGATTGCATGGGTTGCAACAGATCTAACTCGACAGTCATCATTCCACCAGGGCTGGCAGGTTCTAAATTGCGACGTCGGCCAAGGCGATGCTCTTCTGATTCGCAGCCAAGGGCAAATCGCACTAATCGATGTCGGCCGCGAGGATGAGCCAATCGACAAGTGCCTAAAGAGTCTTGGAATCAAAAGGATTGATCTTTTGGTGCTAACTCACTTTGATGCAGATCACATTGGCGGAATAGCGGGTGCAATGCGAAACAGAACTGCAGGCCTGGTTCTGATTTCAGGCTTCAAAGATGACCGTCCGCTAGTGAGTTTGGTGTCTGAGGTGCTCGCAAGTTCAGCTGAGTCAGTTCAGATTGGGCATCGAGGAATGACAGGGGAGCTTGGGGGAGTGCGGTGGTCGGTTCTAAGTCCGACATCCAATGCTCTGGAGGCTGAGGATTCAAATGACGCATCGGTCGTGATGACTTTCGACCTTCAAGAATTCAACGTTCTAACGCTTGGCGATTTAGGGGAGCCTGGTCAGCAGAGGCTGTTGCGACATTCTTGGCCTCAACTATGGGCCCTGAGCGAAAAGCCACTGGTGCTAAAGGTTGCTCACCACGGGTCCAAAGATCAGTCGGAACAGTTACACGAACTGATTCAGCCAGATGTTGCGATATTCTCCGTGGGGCAGGGAAATGAGTACGGACATCCTTCACCCAAGACGCTGTCGCTGGTTTACGGCTTGGGGGCGAAGGTGTTGAGGTCCGATTCACAGGGGCCAATATCAATCAGGGTCGAGGGTGGAGGGTTGGTTGCTTCCACCGGAGGTAAACTTTCGCTGTGAGCGGGAAAACGGTCTATTGGAATCAAGCAGAGTCTGCTCCGCTTGTTCTGGTGACTGGAAACGAGAGCTATCTAGCATCTCGGGCAATCTCTTCCATCAAGTCAAAGCTCAGAGCTCAGCACCCGGATCTCGAGGTCACTGAAGTCGCCGAGTCGGAGTATTCGCCGGGACTGCTTTTCACAGTCGCAGCGCCTTCGCTTTTCGCCGAACCACGATTGGTCATAATTCAGACTGCCTCCGAAGGCTTATTGGAAGATTTAACGCAGTTGGTGGCGGAGCCGGTAGATAACTGCACCGTTGTTGTTAGGTTGCCAAACGCCGTTGGTCACAATGGAAAAGTAAAAACCGCCTTGGGGCCTAAATCTCTCGTGGTCTCTTGCGAGGAGCTCAAAAAGGATGCCGAAAAAGCTGAGTTTGTGAAAGCAGAACTGCAAGCTTTAGGAAAGAAGATCGATGCTGCCGGGCTAAAAGCGCTTTTGTCAGCCTTCAACCAAGACTTAGGCGAACTTGGTGGAGCATGCTCCCAGTTGGCGACCTCTGGAGCTGCAACCATCAACCTGGAGATTGTCGAGCAGATATTTCAAGGCAGGGTTGAAACCAATGCCTTCAAGATTGCAGATGCGGCTCTTAGCGGCAACGCGGCTGAGGCTATTCGTCTTTTCCGTCACGGTTTCACTACTGGAATAGATCCGGTCGCACTCAGTGCCGCTCTCACAATGAAGATCCGACAGCTTGCTCGTCTTTTCAACGACAGAAACGCATCACCCGGAGCCTTGGGGATGCAGCCGTGGCAGCTTGAAAAGGCCAGAAGAGAATTGTCGGGCTGGGAAGAGTCGCAACTTATCAAGCTGGTTCAGTTGGCTGCACAAACCGATGCCGACGTAAAGGGTGCCAGTCGTGATCCCGGCTTCTCTATTGAGAAGCTGCTGTTTGCTATGGCCCGGAAATAAAAAAAACCGGGCCGAAGCCCGGTCTTTTCTAAAACTTTTTAGAGAGCTGAAACCTTCTTGCTGATAGCGCTCTTGCGGTTAGCAGCCTGGTTCTTGTGAACAACACCCTTTGAAACAGCCTTGTCTAGCTTGCGAGTTGCGTTCACTAGAGCTGCTGCTGCAGCGGTCTTGTCGCCACCCTCGGTAGCCTCACGAACTGCGCGAATTGCAGTCTTGAGCTCGGAGCGGACAGCCTTGTTGCGTGCCTCGGCTTTGCGGTTGGTTCCGATGCGCTTGATGTTTGACTTGATGTTTGCCATGTTTCACTTTCTTAGGCGAAAACTTTTGTTGAGGCGAATGACCTCAGAACAAGGGGAAACTCTATCAGTTTGATGCAATAAGGACAAGCAACATGCGAGAATACCTACATCCAGATTCCCAAAGCAGAGGTTAGTTTGTCGCCACGCGCCCTAAAGGCCCTTGTACCGTCTCAAACGGCCCCTAGCCAAATCCGCAATTTCTGCATCATTGCGCACATTGACCACGGTAAGTCCACCTTGGCTGATCGCATGCTTCAGCTCACTGGAATTGTTAGCGACCGAGACATGCGTGCTCAGTATTTGGACCGCATGGACATTGAGCGCGAGCGTGGAATCACAATCAAGAGCCAGGCCGTTCGCTTGCCTTGGGAATTTGAGGGCGTCACATACGCCATGAATATGATCGACACCCCTGGACACGTGGACTTCAACTACGAGGTTTCACGTTCACTGGCAGCCTGCGAAGGTGCAGTTTTGCTGGTTGACGCGGCCCAGGGCATTGAAGCGCAAACGCTTGCGAATCTCTATCTGGCAATGGAAAACGATCTACAAATCATTCCGGTATTGAACAAGATCGACCTACCAGCGGCCCAGCCAGAGAAGTATGCCGAAGAGTTGGCAAGCTTGATCGGTGGCAACCCTGAGGACTGCCTCAGAGTCTCTGGTAAAACCGGAGTCGGTGTAGCTGAGCTTTTGGACAAGATTGTCGGGACTGTCCCGGCTCCGGTCGGGGATGCCAATGCTCCGGCTCGCGCCATGATTTTTGACTCGGTCTACGACTCATACCGCGGTGTAGTCACCTATGTTCGAATGATTGATGGAACCCTGCATCCACGTGAGCAGATCCAGATGATGTCGACCAAGGCGGTTCACGAGCT
Source organism: Microbacteriaceae bacterium (assembly GCA_027487865.1). Lineage (GTDB taxonomy): Bacteria > Actinomycetota > Actinomycetes > Actinomycetales > Microbacteriaceae > Aquiluna. Next base: position 275,005 of record JAIYCT010000007.1, on the reverse strand, counting down.
TTTGGAAATTGGAGTTATTGCCCCTGAGCCGGAATCTACTCAAGGATTGTCCGTTGGTGAGGTGGGTTACCTAATCACCGGCGTGAAGGATGTCCGTCAGTCCAAGGTTGGTGACACAGTTACCACCAAGCTCAAGCCAGCTACCGAGGCGCTTAAGGGCTACTCAGAACCAAAGCCAATGGTTTTCTCCGGTATCTACCCAATCGACGGCAGCGATTACCCAAACCTGCGTGAGGCGTTGGACAAGCTTCGACTCTCTGATGCATCCTTGGTCTACGAGCCAGAGACTTCTGCTGCGTTGGGCTTTGGATTCCGCTGCGGATTCCTAGGGCTTTTGCACCTTGAAATCATCACCGAGCGCTTAGAGCGCGAGTTCAACCTGTCTCTGATCGCTACCTCTCCATCAGTGGTTTATAAGGTCACTGTCGACGATGGCAGCCAACACATCGTGACTAACCCCTCCGAGTATCCAGAGGGCAAGATTCGCGAAGTGCAAGAACCTATGGTCAAGGCGACCATCCTCAGCCCCAAGGATTACGTTGGCACCATCATGGAGCTTTGTCAGACCAAGCGCGGCAACATGATTGACATGCAGTACCTGGGTGAGGATCGCGTTCAGCTTCGCTACAAGTTGCCACTGGCAGAGATCGTTTTCGACTTCTTCGACCAGCTAAAGAGCAAGACTCAGGGCTATGCATCTTTGGATTACGAAGAAGACGGCTATGCAGAAGGTGACCTGGTGAAGGTAGACCTTCTATTGCAGGGTGAAAAGGTGGACGCTTTCAGCTCCATCGTTCACAAAGACAAGGCCTATGCCCACGGCACCAGGATTGCTGCAAAGCTGCGCGAACTAATCCCAAGGCAGCAGTTTGAGGTTCCGATTCAGGCCGCGGTTGGAGCACGAATCATTGCCAGAGAGACCATTCGAGCTATCCGCAAGGATGTTTTGGCAAAGTGCTACGGTGGCGACATTTCCAGAAAGCGCAAGCTCCTCGAAAAGCAAAAAGAGGGAAAGAAGCGCATGAAGATGGTCGGTCGCGTTGAAGTGCCTCAAGAAGCATTCATCTCTGCGCTTTCCACCGAAGAGCCAAAGACTGACAAGAAGAAGTAGTTGGCTGCGTCCTTGCCTTTGGGCCTTAGCTGGCCAGGTGACAATCAGCTCAAGCTGACGCCAAACCTAAGCGCAACTTTCCACGCTTATGTTCACATCCCGTTCTGCGCTGTTCGCTGTGGTTACTGCGACTTCAACACCTACACCTCGAAAGAGTTGCGCGGTGTATCGCAAGCCGAGTTCCATATCCCGCTGATTCAAGAGGTGAACCTCAGTAAGAAACTGCTTGCGCAGTGGGAAATCCCGGCTAGAAAACTGACCACCATCTTCTTCGGTGGCGGAACGCCATCAATGTTTGAGGCCAGTCAGATTTCACAGATTCTTGACTCGCTGAGTGAGTATTTCGGCTTCACCGATGGCATCGAGATCACTTTGGAAGCAAACCCTGAAGGGCTGGATCACCTAAAGCTTGAAGAGCTCAAAGCCGCTGGCGTGAATCGAATAAGTCTGGGGGTTCAATCGTTTGACCAGAAGGTGCTGGACGTTCTAGATCGGATCCACAGCAAAGACAAGGTAATCGCGGCTGTCAAGCAAGCTCGAGAGCTGGGACTCAGAGTCAGCGTCGATTTGATCTACGGTGCACCCGGAGAGACTTTGGAGAGCTGGAAACGGACTTTGGAGCAGGCGATTGAGCTTGGGGTCGAGCACGTTTCCGCCTATTCGCTAATCATCGAAGAGGGAACCGCTATCGCTCGCAAGATTGCCCGCGGGGAGCTAGCAGAGGTCGATGAGGACCTAAACGCGGATAAGTATTTGCTTACCGAAGAGCTTCTTGGAAAAGCTGGACTTAAGAACTACGAGGTTTCGAACTGGGGTAATCCGTCGCTTCACAATCAGGCCTATTGGCAATCTCAAGACTGGTGGGGCTATGGCCCGGGCGCTCACGGACATATTTCAGGGGCTAGGTTCTGGAATCAAAAACACCCCGCGACCTACACGGCCGCTTTGGAAAAAGGCAGCCCTGCTGCCGGTTTTGAGTACCTTGATGAAAGAACTCAATTGGAAGAGCGACTTCTGCTCATGCTTCGCACAAGCCAAGGTGTTCCAAGATCGCTTTTTAGGGAGCTTGGAGTTCCAACCGAGTTGGTAGCGAATGCGATCGCCTCCGGGCTCTTGGAATTAGCTGCGAATGACCAAATCAAGGCAACGCTTTCGGGGCGATTATTGGTTGATGGGCTGGTGCTGGATTTCCTATCAAAATCCCAGGCTTGACCTAGAATTGGCACTCGAAGAAGGTGAGTGCCAATGATTCCAGAACGCTCTTTAGAGGTGCTGCGCGCGATCGTGCAGGACTTCATCTTTTCTTCGCAGCCGGTTGGCTCAAAGTCACTGCTTGATAGACACCCGTTAGGAGTCTCAGCGGCGACGATCAGAAACGACATGGCGCTTTTGGAGGAGGAGGAGCTAATCGTTGCTCCTCACACCAGCGCTGGAAGAATCCCAACCGAAAAGGGCTATCGACTTTTTGTAGACAAACTTGCTGATCTCAAACCGCTCACAACTGGCGAAAAAGCCGCCATCGAGGGCTTTCTAGGGGGCGCTCACGACCTAGATGAAATCGTCGAGCGAAGCGCTAGGCAGCTTGCACTTCTCACTAACTCACTTGCGATGGTCCAGTACCCATCGCTCGGTAAGTCAACCGTGCGACACATTGAGCTGATACCAATCGGCTCCGGCAGGTTGTTGTTGATGTTGATCACCGACTCCGGTCGAGTCCAGCAGCTGCAGATTGAGTTCAACTCAATGCAGGAGGATCTGATTCAGGAACTGCGCGGCCGCCTAAATGGCATGCTCTCTGGTTCTGCACTGGCGGATGTCAAAGGTAAGTTGACTTCGCTGGAATCGGAATTTGCACCTGACCGCAGACCGATTGTGCTTCAGGTTATTCAGTCGCTTCAGTCTCTGGTCGATGCCAACCGCCAGGAAAAACTCACCATCTCCGGGGCTGCCAATCTTGCAAAGCAAGAGCAGGATTTCTCCGGTGATCTTTCCTCGGTACTAGAAGCAATCGAGGAGCAGGTAGTTCTGCTAAAGCTCTTGGATGAACTACACAGCGATCAGCACGGTGTCGGGCTCAGAATCGGCTCGGAGATTGGCGTTGAGGGTCTAAAGAGCGCTTCAATCATGGTCACCGGTTACGAGAACCGTGGCACCGAGGTGGCAAAACTTGGAGTGCTGGGACCCACCCGAATGGACTATTCCGGAAACATTGCTTCGGTCCGCGCGGTTGCAAGGTATCTGTCAAAGATTTTGGAGGCTAACGCTTGAGCGACCACTATGAGGTGTTAGGCGTCTCTCGGACTGCAGGTGAGGACGAGATCAAGAAGGCTTATCGCAAATTAGCCCGCGAGTTGCACCCGGATATAAACCCTGATCCTCAGGCTGCTGAGAGATTCAAGTTGGTTACTCATGCCTATGAGGTACTTATTGACCCTCAGCAGCGCGCTGGTTATGACAGAGGTGGCGATGGCGGCTTTGGGCTCGGAGATATTTTCGAGTCATTCTTTGGTGGCGGAACATCCCGTGGTCCGCAGTCCCGATCTCAACGTGGTCAAGATGCACTGCTAAGAGTCGATTTAGACCTAGCGGAAGCAGTTTTCGGCGCGGAGAAGACCCTAACCATCGATACCGCAATCCTTTGCGATACCTGTCAGGGCAGCTGCTGCAAGCCCGGAACCAGCGTTCGCGTCTGTGATATTTGCCGTGGTTCAGGTCAGATTCAGCGCCAGGTACAGTCCTTCATGGGCGTAATGGTTACCACCTCGCCTTGCGGTTCTTGCCGAGGAACCGGTGAAGTGATTCCTGACCCATGCATAACCTGCCGAGGTCAGGGCAGAGTGCGCTCAAAGCGCGATCTAACTTTGGATATCCCAGCCGGAGTTGCTGATGGCATGCGTCTTCACCTTTCAGGACAGGGCGAAGTTGGATTTGCCGGAGGTCCAGCGGGAGATATCTACCTGGAGGTTTCGGTCCGACCGCACGCAATCTTCGGCCGCGATGGTGACGATCTAGTTGCTCAGTTGGAAGTCCCGGTGGCTGATGCCGCTTTAGGTTTTGAGGTTGAGATCGAGTCACTTGATGGCGACGTCAAAGTTGAATCAAAGCCCGGTGCTCAGCACGGTGATGTGATTACCCTCAAGGGGCTAGGAGCTTCTCGCATTCGCGGCAAGGGAAGGGGTGACCTTCGTCTTGAGCTGAAGGTGCTGACCCCAACACGTCTTGATGGCAAGGGTAAAGACATCTTCAAAATGCTTCGCGACCTTCACCGCGAAGATGTCCCGAGACTAGGTTCCAGAAGAGCCAAGGGTCGCTTCTAGTGCACTGGCTTTACGACCCTCAACTCTCTCCTCAAACAACTTCTTTGCCTGCGAGCGAAGCCAGTCATGCGAAGTCGCTTCGCCTTCGCGTGGGGGAGCAGGTTGCGATTACCAATGGCCAGGGCTTGATAGCAAATGCCGTGATTTCATCAGATGATGGCTACGAGATTTCAGAGTTACAGCAAACCAGCCAGCGCACACCACGTTTTCACCTGGTGCAAGCTCTAGCCAAGGCTGATCGCGATGAGCTAGCCATGCAAACTTGCGTTGAACTGGGACTTAGTAGTGTCACGCCTTGGAGTTCAGAACGTTCAATAGTTCGCTGGGATGGCAAAGAGACAAAGAATCAAACGAGGTGGCAGCAGATTGCGATCGAGGCGATGAAGCAGTCCCAGCAGGCATTCCTCTGCGAGGTAAATCCAGTTGCAACCACCAAGCAGCTCAGTGCTGTCGGAACCGCATTGGTTTTGGATCCCAAGGCAACTAAATCGCTCAGCGACTTTATGCCGCTGACAGAGGATGTGACCTTGGTAGTTGGCCCTGAGGGCGGCATTTCAGATAGCGAATTTCAACTTCTTGAAGAACAAGGTTTTCAGCGAGTGCGACTAGGCCAAAGCGTGCTTAGAACCTCGAGTGCCGGACCTGCCGCAATGGCGGCTTTGCAATTCGCTTCAGGGCTCTGGGCCTGAGACTTAGTATTGGAATTGGAGGATTCGTTGGACTGTATTTTTTGCAAGATTGCTGGTGGGGAATTTGGCACGGAATTCGTGGCTCAGAATGATCACGCCGTGGCATTTTTAGATATCAATCCGCAGGCCAAGGTCCACATACTTGTGGTTCCTAAAACGCACACGTCAAATGTTTCTGAGCTCGAAGATCCACAAGAGTTGCTTGGGTTATTTGAACTTATCCGCGAGGTCGCTAAAACTAAGACCGATGGTCAATTCCGCTTGCAGTTCAACACCGGCAGCCGCGAGGGCCAATCGGTTTTCCACACCCACGCTCACGTGCTAAGTAATCAGGCCAACTAGTGCCGCAAAAAACACTGGAGATAACCAAGGTTTCGGCCATTGACCTGCTTGGTCCTGAAGACAAAATTGCGAAAAAGCTAGAGCAGGAGTTCCCGGGACTCAGGATTCAAAACCGCGGCACCTCATACATGCTTGAGGGCTCGGACGAGCAACTGATTTCTGCTGAGCGCACCCTTTTGGAGCTCGCCGATCTGGTTGCCCAGGGCGTTGCTCCGGATGAGAGATCAGTTGTTGAAAGTGCGAGGATCATCGAGCAGAATCCCGAGGAGACCCCATCCAAGGTGCTTGGTGCCGGAGGCATCACCACCCCGGGGAAAACTGTTCGAGCAAAGACCCTTGGTCAAAAGCAGTATCTCGAGGCAATTGATCAAAACACCATCACCTTTGGGATTGGACCTGCGGGAACCGGCAAGACCTATTTGGCAGTTGCAAAGGCCGTGGCAGCTCTTTACGGCCGACAGGTCAGCAGAATCATCTTGACCAGGCCGGCTGTCGAGGCTGGCGAGCGTCTTGGATTCCTGCCTGGAACACTAAGCGACAAGATCGACCCTTATCTTCGGCCGCTGTTCGATGCTCTTCAGGAAATGCTCGAACCGGAGGCAACGCATCGCTTGATTGAAGCCGGTGTTATTGAGGTTGCACCGCTTGCCTACATGCGCGGAAGAACGCTAAATGACTCATTCATCATTTTGGATGAGGCGCAAAACACCACTGCGGAGCAGATGAAGATGTTTCTTACTCGCCTTGGCTTCAACTCCACAATGGTCATCACCGGCGACACAACCCAGGTTGACCTGCCATTTGGGAAATCGGGACTGAAGGTTGCAACCGAGATCCTTTCCGGGGTCGAGGGCCTGCACATTGCTACCCTGAGCAGTAAAGATGTGGTTCGACACGAATTGGTTACCCGCATTGTTGAGGCCTACGACAGGAGCAGCATTGAGCATTGAGATTTCCAACGAGTCGGAAATCGTTGTTGATGTTGAGCGCGTCCAGTTGCTTGCGGTGAGCGTCCGAGACGCTCTGAAACTGAACCCAATGGTTGATGTCGGGGTCATTTTTGTCGATGAAGGCCCAATGACCGATCTTCACCTCAAGTGGATGGACGAGCCAGGACCAACCGACGTTCTCAGTTTTCCGATGGATGAACTTCGTCCAGGATCTGATTTAGTCCCATCACCCGAGGGAGTTTTGGGAGATATCGTGGTTTGCCCTCAGGTTGCGACCAGGCAGGCCGAAACCGCAGGACACCCGGTTATCAACGAGATTCTTTTGCTCGTCACTCACGGCATGTTGCACCTGGTTGGTTTTGACCACGCCGAGCCTGAGGAAGAGAAAGAGATGTTCGGTCTTCAAAAAGAACTCTTAGAGAAGTTCTACGAGAGCGAATCCAGCGATGCTTGAAATTCTGCTCGGCCTGACAGCTCTGGTTTTGATTTCGCTGCTATCAATTGTTCAGGCTCACCTGCAGGCCATCGAAGACCCGCGTTCCAGCGCGATCTCGATATCTAGAACGTTGCTGTTGGTGCTTTTGGCAGCCAGCTGGCTGGCGTTTTCTTCCAGCCAAGCACCTTTTGCACTGGTTCTTGCAATTGCCTTGGTGGCACTTTGGTTACTGCAGCAGTTGATAGGTCGAGCACTTGGGCAGAGGGCTTTCGCGGAGTCATTGGCTGGGAAGTTTGAGCCTTTCGTAAAGTTTTGGTCAAAGTACGCCGTTCCACTTCGACTCACAACTCCAGAGGTAGTCGAAGAATACGAGCAGGAACTCATCGAATCGGTGGAGGACTTTTCCGAGACTGTGGTTCGCGAGGTGATGGTTCCTCGAGTCGATATGGAGATCGTTAGCTCCGATGATTCTTTGGAGAAAGCTTTAGCGGTATTCATTTCAACCGGTTACTCAAGGCTTCCGGTTATTGGCGATGACGTTGATGACGTGGTCGGTGTGCTTTATCTCAAAGATCTTGCCAGATACACGCACCAAGACCCTGGGCTCTTAGCTACCACTTCCTCTAAGGAAGCAGCTCGCCCAGCTCTGTTTACTCCTGAGACGATTTCGGTTGCTCAGCTATTGCGTCAAATGCAGAAATCAGGAACTCAGATCGCCATTGTCTCGGATGAATACGGCGGTGTCGCGGGTGTCGCGACAATTGAAGACCTACTCGAAGAGATTGTTGGCGAGATTAGCGACGAGCACGACCGGGAAACCGAAGACATCGTTTTGGTTGGTCTAAACCTTTACCGGGTGAACCCAAGAGTCACTCTGGATGAGATGTCCGAGCAGTGCGAGGTTGAGATTGAAGACGAAGATGTTGACACTGTCGGAGGTCTACTGATCAAGGGACTGGGCGAACTGCCAAAGGGTGGTGAAGTGGTGGCGATTGCCGGCATCGAACTAACCGCAGAACGCGTTGATGCAAAGCGCGGAAGAATTCTTAGTGTGTTAGTTAGAAAGCTGGAGCAAACCGATGACTGAATTTAGAGCAGGGTTTGTGTCCTTCGTTGGAAGACCAAACGTTGGTAAATCCACTCTCATGAACGCGATTGTCGGTCAAAAATTCGCCATCACAAGTTCTAAACCGCAAACCACCCGCAAGGCAATCAGGGCGATCTTGAATCGAGAAGATTCCCAGCTGATCATTGTCGACCTGCCCGGTGTGCACCGACCAAGAACCCTTTTGGGCCAGCGCCTAAATGATTTGGTCACCTCAACCTTGACCGATGTTGATGTAATTGCGTTTTGCTCACCCGCTAACGAGAAAGTGGGCCCGGGGGATAAGCACATCGTTGCAGACCTCGAGCGTTTTCCTAAATCTAGGAAAATTGCGATTGTCACCAAAGTGGACACAGTTTCCAAAGAGCGCTTGGCCGAGCACCTAATGGACGTTCAGGCTCTGGGTGATTGGGCTGAGATTGTTCCGGTCTCGGGCCTCAAGGGCATTCAGGTCGAATTGCTGTCGGATCTTTTGTTCAAGCAACTTCCGGTAAGCCCAAAGCTCTACCCAGACGATGTTGAGACCGGTGAGAGTGACGACGACCTGATTTGCGAATTAGTTCGCGAAGCAGCGCTTGAGTTAGTTGACGACGAGTTGCCACACTCGCTTGCGGTCACCCTGGATGAGATAGTTCTAAGCGACGACAAACCAAATATTCACGTCAGCCTCTGGGTTGAGCGCGATAGCCAAAAGGGAATCGTGATCGGCAAGGCAGGCTCGATGCTCAAGAAGATTGGCTCTGAGGCAAGAACGCAAATTCAAGCCCTGCTCGGTTACCCGGTGCACCTCTCAATCCAGGTCCGGGTTGCTCCGGATTGGCAGCGTAACCCCAAGCAACTAGGCAAACTCGGCTTCTAGTGCTAGATTTTGGGGATGCGTTCCGCTCTCTTGCTTAGTGGCCGCGACGAGGCCTAATTCGGCCCATTCTCGTCGCGGAGCCTAGGTGCGGCCACCAATAAATTTAGGCGGGAGCAAAAAATGGAAAATAATCAAAAACCTTCAAAGATGCCTTTTGGGCGTTACAAGCCTTTTCACGAACAGGTAAAGATCGAGCTTGCCGATCGAACCTGGCCAACCAAGCGGATTGAAAAAGCTCCGCGCTGGTGTGCGGTTGACCTACGTGACGGCAATCAAGCTCTAATCGACCCGATGAGCCCTGAGCGCAAGCTTCAGATGTTCAAGCTTTTGGTGAAGATGGGTTACAAGGAGATTGAGGTTGGATTTCCTTCGGCATCTCAGACTGACTTTGATTTTGTTCGAATCTTGGTCGATGACAACCACATCCCGGATGACGTCACTATCCAGGTGCTAACACAGGCTAGAGATCACCTAATTGAGCGCACCTATGAGTCCATTGCGGGTGCAAAGCGTGCGATTGTGCACTTCTACAACTCAACTTCGATCCTTCAGCGCAGGGTGGTTTTTGGGCAGGACAAAGAGGGAATCAAGCAGATTGCACTTTCGGCAGCTAGAAAATGCTTGGAGCTCGAGGCAACCATTCCTGGGACCGACGTCTTTTACGAGTACTCACCGGAGTCTTACACCGGAACCGAACTGGAATACGCGGTTGAAGTTTGCAACGCAGTGGCGGAAGTCATCAAGCCAACGCCAGAGCGAAAACTGATCATCAATCTTCCTGCAACGGTCGAGATGGCATCTCCAAATGTCTATGCCGACTCAATTGAGTGGATGTCCAGAAACTTGACTCCTCGTGACAGCATCATTGTTTCGCTGCACCCACACAACGACCGCGGCACCGCGGTTGCTGCTGCGGAACTTGGCTACATGGCTGGAGCTGATCGCATTGAGGGCTGCCTATTTGGCAATGGCGAGAGAACCGGAAACGTTGACCTGGTCACTCTTGGCTTGAATCTATTCAGCCAGGGTATCGATCCACAGATTGACTTTTCTGACATCGACCAGATCAAACGCACCGTTGAGTACTGCAACCAGCTACCCGTTCCAGAGCGCTCACCATACGGTGGCGACTTGGTTTACACCGCTTTCTCCGGTAGTCACCAGGACGCAATCAAGAAGGGCTTCGAACACCTAGCTAAAGATGCTGCGGCAGCTGGAGTGAGTGTTGATGAGTACACCTGGGGTGTGCCATATCTTCCAATCGATCCAAAGGATGTTGGCAGAAGCTACGAGGCCGTGATTCGCGTGAACTCGCAATCCGGTAAGGGCGGCGTCGCTTACCTACTAAAGGCAGATCACAACCTTGAACTTCCAAGGAAGCTGCAGATTGAGTTCTCTCGAGTTGTACAAGAACACACCGACAGCCAAGGTGGAGAAGTTACCAGCGAGCAGCTGTGGGAAATTTTCCAGGACGAATACCTACCAAGCCAGAACGTTGATACCAAGTGGGGTCGATTCGAACTCAAGCGCATGCGCACCGAGAGCGAGATGGACGGCGTGGTAAACCTTTCGGTAGTGCTTCGCGATGGAGCCGAGGAGATTGCCGTCTCCGGAACCGGCAACGGTCCAATTTCGGCATTTATCGATGTGCTTTCAAAGCAGGGTGTCTCCGTAAAGGTAAATGACTACCTTGAGCACACCCTCAGCGCCTCAGGAGATGCATTGGCTGCTGCCTACACCGAGTTGGTTGTGGATGGCAAAGTGCTTTGGGGAGTCGGTATCGATGGTGACATCGCAATTGCTTCCATCAAGGCCCTGATCTCCGCAGTCAATAGAGCGGTTCGCAGCTAGCCTGAGCAGGTTTCGGGCAAGCTTCGGCGATACTTTCTTGCATGCCGCACTACCGCGATGAGGGAATCATTCTCCGAACCCACAAGCTGGGTGAGGTTGATCGCATCCTGACAATCCTGACCAAAGAACACGGTCAGATTAGAGCGGTTGCGAAGGGCGTGAGAAAAACCTCCAGCCGCTTCGGCGCAAGACTTGAACCCTTTATGGTCGCGGATCTGCAGCTTTTTGAAGGTAAGAACCTGGACACGGTTTCACAGGTTGAGCAACTTGCCAGCTACGGCGCTCAGATAGTTGCGGATTACCCCAAATACACCGCGGCAAATGCCATGGTTGAGGCCGCTGAAAGACTGACGAGAGAATCCTCCAACTCGCAGCAGTACTTACTTTTGCTAGGAGGACTCAGAGCACTTTCGGGTTCCGAACACGAGGGCTCCCAGGTTTTGGACTCATATCTTTTGAGAGCGCTATCGCTCTCGGGCTGGGTGCCGGAACTTGGCAACTGCCAAAGTTGTCAAAGTGAAAACCCGGTGGCATTTTCTGTCCACACCGGTCACGTCAGCTGCGGTGAATGCTCTCTTCCTGGAGCCGTGAAACTCGGAGCCGCTGGGCTAATGCACATGCGCAACCTTTTGGCCGGAAATTGGCCTGAAGTAGCGACTGTCGAACCCGGAGCGAAGTCAAACGTTAGTTCGGTAATTTCGGCATACTTGCAATGGCAACTCGAGCGCGGGTTGCGTTCGATGAGCATGGTGGAGCGGGCCTAGTGGAACTATTTGACCCTGCGCGCAAAGCTCCTGCATTTTCCAAAGTCCCCGGCCACATTGCGATTGTGATGGATGGCAACGGAAGATGGGCCAATAGTCGAGGTCTTACCCGAACCGAAGGCCACAAGGCCGGAGAGCAAGCGCTGCTAGATGTTTTGGCAGGTGCCATAGAGGCTGGCGTCACACACGTCACGGCCTACGCGTTTAGCACCGAAAACTGGAAGCGATCGCCAGAGGAGGTTCGTTTTCTGATGGGCTACAACAAGGAAGTTCTCAGGCGTCGCAGGGATCTGCTAAATAGCTGGAACGTGAGAATTCGCTGGGCAGGAAGGACTCCAAAGCTTTGGCCAAGTGTCATCTCAGAACTCAAAAGTGCTGAGGAGCTAACAGCAAAGAACACCGGCCTCACCTTGACCATGGCGGTGAACTACGGAGGTCGCCAGGAAATAGTCGATGCCGTGAACCAAATTGCACTGCAGGTTCAAAGCGGGAAACTAAAGCCAGGGGCCATTACCGAGAAAACAATTGCTTCAAGACTTTACGTTCCGGAACTACCAGATGTGGACTTATTTGTTCGATCTAGCGGAGAACTGAGGACATCGAACTTCTTGCTCTGGCAGTCCAGCTACGCCGAGATGATGTTTATGCCGCAATTGTGGCCAGACTTCACTAGGGAAACGCTCTGGGAAGCGATCATGGCCTATCAGAATCGTGATCGACGCTTCGGCGCTGCTTCAGACCTCCCGCTAAACTAGGGGCTTACGCCTAAGGCAAAGATTTATTGGAGAACCATGGCAACCCAGAAACTAGATCAGGTCATCTCGTTAGCTAAGAGACGTGGTTTTGTCTTTCAGGCTGGAGAGATTTACGGTGGTTCACGCTCGGCTTGGGACTATGGCCCTTTGGGTGTCGAACTAAAGGAAAACATCAAGCGTCAGTGGTGGCGTTCGATGGTTTCGGGTCGCGAAGATGTGGTTGGCCTTGACTCATCAATCATCCTTCCGAAAAAGGTCTGGGAAGCTTCCGGCCACGTTGAGGCATTTGTTGACCCGCTAATCGAGTGCACCAGCTGCAATAAGCGATTCCGTCAGGATCACCTTGAAGAGGCTTTTGAGGAAAAGAAGGGCCGCGCTCCTTCTTCGATGTCTGAGATTGCCTGCCCAAACTGCGGCAACAAGGACATCTGGACTGAGCCCAAGAGCTTCAATGGTCTTCTGAAAACTAGCCTCGGTCCGGTCGACGACGAATCCGGCATGCACTACCTAAGGCCGGAAACCGCTCAGGGCATCTTCGTGAACTTCAACAACGTTCTCAACGCTGCGCGAATGAAGCCTCCATTCGGCATTGGTCAGATGGGCAAGAGCTTCCGCAACGAGATCACTCCAGGAAACTTCATCTTCCGAACCCGTGAGTTTGAGCAGATGGAGATGGAATTCTTCGTCAAGCCCGGTGAAGACGAGCAGTGGCACGACTACTGGATCAATGAGCGTTATAACTGGTACATCGACCTGGGCATCAACCCAGACAACCTAAGGCTCTTTGACCACCCGAAGGAAAAACTTTCGCACTACTCAAAGCGCACCGTAGACATCGAATACCGCTTTGGTTTCCAGGGCAGTGAATTTGGTGAACTCGAGGGTGTTGCTAACCGAACTGACTTCGACCTCAAGACTCACTCTGAGCACTCGGGCGTTGACCTTAGCTACTTCGACCCAACCGAAGAGCGTCGATGGACGCCTTTTGTTATCGAGCCGGCAGCCGGTCTCACCAGATCACTAATGGCATTCCTGGTCGACGCTTACACCGAAGACGAAGCTCCTAATACCAAGGGTGGCGTTGATGTTCGAACCGTGCTGCGCCTTGACTACCGACTAGCTCCAGTCAAGGCTGCCATTTTGCCGCTTAGCCGAAACGAAGAGCTGAACCCAATTGCCAAGGACCTCGCTTCAGAGCTTCGAGCGATTTGGAACGTTGAGTTTGATGATTCCGGAGCAATTGGTCGTCGCTACCGTCGTCAAGATGAGATCGGAACCCCGTTCTGTATCACTGTTGACTTTGACACTCCAAACGATCAGGCAGTTACCATTCGTGAGCGCGACTCCATGGCTCAAGAGCGTGTAGCGCTGTCTCAGGTCCGCAATTACATCTTCGAGAGAATCAACGGTTAGCTTGTCTCTGAAGTACGGCAAGCACGAGATTGCCATACCGGTGGTTTTAGCACCTATGGCTGGAATTACCAACACCGCTTACCGCAGGCTCTGCCGTGAATATGGCGGCGGCCTGTTCGTATCTGAGATGGTTACTTCCAGAGCGCTCGTGGAGCGAACTCCGGAGTCGATGCGACTTATCGGTCACCACGAGTCTGAGGATATTCGCTCGGTCCAGCTCTACGGTGTTGACCCAAAGACCATTGCAAATGCCGTGACCATGTTGGTTGCCGAGGACCGAGCAGATCACATCGACCTGAATTTTGGTTGCCCGGTTCCGAAAGTAACCCGTAAGGGCGGGGGAGCAGCTCTGCCTTGGAAATCAGATCTATTTGATGCGATTGTCAAAGCTGCCGTGAATGCCGCTGGAGAGATTCCTGTCACCGTAAAGATGCGCAAGGGCATCGACTCTGATCACCTCACCTACTTGGATGCCGGGAAAGCCGCACGAGACGCAGGCGTTGCCGCGGTTGCACTCCACGGCAGAACAGCCGAGGAGTACTACTCGGGGATCGCTGACTGGGACGCAATTGCAAAGCTGCGCGCAGAGCTACCGGATGTTCAGGTTCTAGGAAATGGCGATATCTGGTCCGCTCAAGATGCGGTTCGGATGATGGAGCAAACCGGAGTAGACGGTGTTGTGGTTGGACGTGGCTGCCTTGGGCGACCATGGTTGTTTGCGGATCTCGAGAAGGCAATTGCTTCATATCTGCAGGGCGATAAAAACCCAAGCGTGGATATCGTGATGCCTACTTTGGGCGAGGTTGCAGACGCCTTTGTTCGTCATGCTGAACTATTGGTCGAATACTTTGAGGACGAAGGCAGAGCTTGTCGCGACATTCGAAAGCATGTCGCTTGGTATTTCAAGGGTTACCCAGTCGGTGGCGATTTTAGAGCTGCGTTAGCCCAGGTCGAGTCGCTGAATCACATGGCACAGCTGCTTGGAGACTTGGAAAGAGAGATTCCATACCCGGGCGATGACGCCGAGGGCCCAAGAGGTAGGCTCGGTTCCGTAAAGAGCTGTGCCTTGCCAGAGAACTGGCTCCAGTCTCGTGAGCTCAGCAGCTCACACCGCTTGCAACTGCAAGAGGCAGAGCTTTCGGTCTCGGGAGGGTAGTTGAAGCCAGTCACGCCCATCGAACCCGGTTACGAAGAATTCGACCGGGAGCGGTTTATCGCGCAACCAAGGTCTTCGATGCTTCGCAGAGGCGAATTCGCTCGCGATCGCGCCAGGGTGCTTCACGCCGCAGCATTTAGGCGCCTAAGCGCTAAGACCCAGGTGCTTTCCCCATCATCGGGAGATTTTGCAAGAACTCGACTTACTCACTCGCTTGAGGTGGCGCAGGTGGGTCGAGAGCTTGCATCGGTCTTGGGTGTTGACCCGGATCTGGTTGACATGGCCTGCTTGGCTCACGATCTAGGTCACCCGGCATTTGGTCACAACGGCGAGTCGGCTTTGAACTTCTGGGCTGCTGACATCGGTGGCTTTGAAGGCAATGCCCAAACCTTCCGAATCCTCACCAGGCTTGAACCTAAGATCTATGACGACCAAGGTCATTCGCGGGGCTTGAACCTCACAAGAGCATCGCTGGATGCTGCCACCAAATACCCGTGGCGGCTTTCTCAGGCCCAAGATTTTGGCAACTCGGTGAAGTTCGGAACATACGAGGACGATCTAGAGGTCTTTCACTGGATGCGGCACAATGCCCCACAGGGCGCTAAGTGTGTTGAGGCTCAGATCATGGACTTTGCCGACGATGTGGCTTATTCCGTGCACGATTTTGAAGACGCAATCGTCGAAGGTTTTATAGACCCCTCCGCCATTTCAGATCCAAGCGCCAGGAACCAGCTGATTGAAGAGGTTGGCAAATGGTCAGGCGGCATGCTGGACAGGGTGCAGCTTGAGGAAGCCTTCGATCTGCTGCAGGACAGTCACTACTGGCTTTACAGCTTTGATGGCTCACCCAGGTCGCTGGCGCAGCTCAAAAACCTGACCTCTGACCTGATCGGATCATTTGTTTCCAGGACTACTGATTCGATTTTGGAGAATGCATCCAGGGCGAGCCTTACCCGTTACCGCGCCGGAGTCATCATTCCATCCAAGGTCAAATCCGAGATTGCGGTATTGAAGGGAATTGTTGCCTCGCAGGTAATGACCCACAATTCACGTCAGAGTTACTACGAAGATCAGCGCGAGTTACTAATTGAATTGGCAGATCGGCTTTTAGAAACCGGAGCTCAGCACCTAGATTCCATCAGCGCAGAGGCCTGGGGTCAGGCATCCAGTGACCAGGCTCGGAAGCGCGTAATCGTGGATCAGGTGGCCTCACTAACTGACCCTGCAGCAATCGCTCTGCACCAGAAGCTAACGGCTTAGGATTCCAATATGGCCGGCCGGGTGAGACAAAGTGATGTTGAAGAGCTAAAAGCCAAACTCGACATCGTTGAGGTGGTTGCGGGATACGTCTCGCTAAAACCAGCCAGCGCAGGATCTTTCAAGGGTTTATGTCCCTTCCACTCCGAGAAGAGTCCAAGCTTTAACGTTCGATCAGCTCCAGCTTTTTACCACTGCTTCGGTTGCGGTGCTGGTGGGGACGTCTATAAGTTCATTCAAGAAATTGAGCACGTAGGTTTCACCGAGGCAATCGAGAAGCTTGCCGAGAAGTCAGGCTTTCAACTCACCTACGATGAGGGAAGCACTCAAGAATCCAGTGGTCGTGCCAGGCTTTTGGCAGCCAACCAAGAGGCCAGTGCTTTTTTCAGCGAGCAGCTGCAATCCAGCGAGGGCGAAACCGCGGTTAAATTTCTTGCCTCTAGAGGCTTTGACCAAAAGGCGATTTCTCAGTTTGGCATCGGTTATGCGCCAAAGGGTTGGCAGGGATTACTTGATCACCTCAAGGAAAAGGGTTTCACCGTAGAAGAGGCAATCACCGCAGGGCTTGCTATGGCGAGCGATAAAGGCGGTTACGACCGATTCCGCGGCCGAGTACTTTGGCCCATTCGAGACTCAAACTCGCAGGTGCTGGGCTTTGGTGCGCGGAAGCTTTACGAGGACGACCAGGGACCTAAGTACCTAAACACTCCTGAGACGCCGGTCTACCACAAGGGTTCGGTGCTCTACGGCCTTGATCTAGCCCGCAAAGAGATCATTAAGCGCAAAGAGATCATTGTGGTGGAGGGCTATACCGATGTGATGGCCTGCCACCTAGCGGGATTCCCCAATGCTGTTGCCACTTGCGGCACGGCTTTTGGCGAGGATCACATCAAGATAATCAACCGGCTTTTTGGCACTTCCGAAGACCCAGCCTCTGTGGTGTTTACCTTTGACCCAGATGCCGCGGGGGAGAAGGCCGCCCTCAGGGTCTATGGCGATACTTCCAAGTTCAATGCCCTTACGTTTGTCGCGTCCGGTCCTGAAGGCTTAGACCCATCAGATCTTCGCCAGCAACGAGGAGATGGCGCTATTGGGCAAATGCTAGAGGCGCGAAAGCCACTATTTGAATTCGTGATTCGCCACCGGATTGGCAAATTCTCGCTCAATGACCTCGACTCTCGTGCTGCGGCTGCCAGGGCAGCGGCGCCTGTTGTTGCAGAAATTGTTGATCCGGCATTACGTGCCGGCTACACCAGGCAATTGGCAGATTGGGTTTCGCTTGAAATCTCCGAAGTCTCTCAGCTGATTGCTCAAGTTGGCAGACAGCAGGTTGGGCAGCGAGTGGAACAGATTCGAACTAGCGCGCCAAAGCCGGTGGAGCAAACCCCAGCCACAAAGTTTGAGCGCCAGGTTCTCGAAGTCCTGGTGCAACGTCCGCAGTCTTTCAACGCAGAGCGAATCACAAGAATTGTCGGAGCAGGCTTTACCCAACCGGAACTAGCTGGCGTCGCGGAAGCTGCAAGTCGCATTTCTAGTCAACTAACTTCAAGTGACTGGGTGAATCAACTGGCAAACGGGTTAGCCGGTGAGCAGTTAGACCTCCTTCGGGCTCTGGCTCTGGCGGAACTTCCTGCCGCGAACGATGCAGATTTACAGAAGTACTGCAGGGGCGTTGTAAACGGCGCGATGCTGCAGGCTTTGGCTCGAGAAAAGAATGACCTGCTAGCGGCACTCAAGCGTATTGACATGGCTACCCAGGCAGAGGCCTACTCGCAAGTTCAGCGACAATTAGTTGAACTTGAGGCCGAACGCAGAACTTACATGTCATAGTTTTTTCTGCTAATCTTTCTCAGGCGTCTTAGGACGCTAATCCTCGGTAGCTCAATTGGCAGAGCAATCGGCTGTTAACCGATAGGTTCTTGGTTCGAGTCCAAGCCGGGGAGCCAAATTTTTAGGAATCGTATGAAGCGAGTTCTTTCCACATCCATCTCAGTTGGTCTAGCCACTGGCCTCTATGGAATCTCATTTGGTGCTCTCGCTGCCGTGGCCGGTCTAGACCTGCTATCAATCATGCTGCTGAGCATTTTGATGTTTTCCGGAGCCAGTCAATTTGCCTTTATTGGTGTCCTAGCCGGTGGCGGGTCTCCGATCTCGGCAATCACATCCTCTTGGCTGCTTGGGGTAAGAAATGGCTTCTACGCCATGCGCTTGAACAGTGTTTTGTCCCCCAGGGGCTTGATGAAAGTAATTGCTGCGCAGCTCAGCATTGATGAATCGAATGGTGTTTCCGCAGCTCAATCTGATCTCAAGTCGCAGCGGTACGGTTTTTGGGCTACTGGCATTGCGGTGTTTGTTTTTTGGAATCTAGCGACCCTGCTGGGTGCTCTTGCTGGTGATTTCTTAGGTTCTGCAGAGACCTGGGGGCTTGACGCTGCAGCTGCAGCGGCTTTCTTAGGACTTGTTTGGCCAAAGCTTAAGGACAACAAGATTTTGGCTTTGGCGGCAGCCATGGTCGCAGTTGTTGGATCATTCTTCCTGCCAGCCGGCGTGCCGGTATTGCTCACAGTTCTTGTGGCATTGGTTCCGAGGAGGTCCAAGTGACCCTCACCGTGATCATCGCTTCCCTGGCTGTGTTTAGCTGGAAAATGCTTGGCTATTTGATTCCTCAAAAGTGGATCACCGATGGCATTAGGGCGTTCAGCGAGCGTGTCACGGTTGTGCTGTTGACTGCTTTGGTTGCGGTGCAGACTCTGGTCACCGGTAATCAAGTCGAGTTCGATGCGCGTGTTCCAGCCCTAGGCGTTGCTGCAATCCTGTTTGCGCTGAGAGTGCCATACATCGTCGTGGTCATTGCCGCCGCCGCAACTGCGGCCGGCTTGAGACTCCTAGGGTTCTAGGTAATCAACCCCCGGAGTCCAACTCTCTCCGGGAACTCCCCACCCTTCGAATTTGATTACCTTCTTGATTTCTCGCTGGTATGGCTTTAGCAGTCGATCCGCGTAAAGCAAACCGTCGAGGTGATCGAATTCGTGCTGAAAGATTCGAGCGAGCCAACCACTTGCTTCGACTGTGAACTGGGCGCCCGCAAGATTCGTGGCACGCAGGATCGCCTTGTCGGCTCGCTTGAGGGGGTAGCGCTCACCCGGAATTGAAAGACAGCCTTCGGATTCGGTGTCCTCGTCTGGCCACTCATCGCTTATGGCTGAAAGCTCGAGGCTGGGGTTGATAGCCTCACCGCGGTAGTGTGCTTCTGCATCGTGCCAGTCGTAAACAAAGATCCGGAGTCCAACCCCTACCTGGGTGGCTGCAAGCCCTACACCTGGCGCAAGCGCCATGGTTTCATACATGTCCGCAACAAGCTGTTTGATGTCCTCGGTGATCTCTGAAACTTCCTTCGCGCGGGCATGCAGGACGGGATCACCGGTTATGACTATTGGGCGTATGGACACGCATTTAGGTTACTCAAGGAATTCACAACTTGTTGCTTTAGGCTGTCATGGCTGGACTTTAGGTTAGGGGAGCAGTTGTTCGAACCAGAGCTTGCCCGCCCCATAGCAATTGCACTTG
Source organism: Microbacteriaceae bacterium (assembly GCA_027487865.1). Classification (GTDB taxonomy): domain Bacteria; phylum Actinomycetota; class Actinomycetes; order Actinomycetales; family Microbacteriaceae; genus Aquiluna. Next base: position 255,433 of record JAIYCT010000007.1, on the reverse strand, counting down.
CGGTAGTCGGAGCCATCTTTTTGGCACTCGGTGCGCAGTTTCAGAACGATGCTGTAACCGAACATCACGCACCTAAGCAGCTCAAACTAAAGTCGCTACACATCAAACAAATTTTGGATCTTTTACGTCGCCCAAGGTGGCTTGCGGGAACCATATTTATGGGTCTTGCGATTGTCTCTCAGCTATCGGCCCTAGCCCTAGCGCCACTGATTGTCGTTCAGCCGATCGGTGCAATTGCGCTGATAATTACCAGCATTCTGAATGCCCGTATCCACAAGGTCAAGCTTGACCCCAGAACCTTTGGAGCAATCGCTATCACGATGCTTGGGGTATCTGGTTTTGTGCTTTTCACGGCCACTAGCGCGACCCAGGTAAAGCTGGATGATGCGATGCTGCTGCAGGTCGTGGGAGTGCTAATTGCCGTGGTTGCGGTTTTTGGTGTGCTGTTCGCTATCTCAAAGGGTCGAGTGGGACCGCTGCAGTACATCTTTGGAGCTGGAGTGCTCTATGGTTTTGTGGCCTCCTTAGCCAAGGTTGTCATTCAGCGCATCATTCAGGGAGACATCAACTGGCTGACTTTGCTCGCGACAATCGCATTGCTTGCGGCTGCTGCTCTAGGCGGATGGTTCGTGCAAAATGCATATGCTGCCGGCCCACCAGATTTAGTGATTGCAGGACTCACTGTGATTGACCCCGCGGTTGCGGTAGGCATCGCAATTGTGATCTTGGGAGAGGCATCAAGCGCATCCGCTGGGCAGGTGCTAGGGTTCGCTTTATCGGGATTAGTTGCCGTTTTGGGTGTTTTAATACTTTCAAAGGTTCACCCGCAACTAAGTAATAAACAAGAGGTCTAGCGTTGGAAAAACTCAAGGTAGTCATGGCTTGTGACACCTTCGCTCCAGACATTAATGGCGCCGCAAGGTTTGCAGAGCGCCTCGCTTCTGGGCTTGTAAGGCACGGCCACGAAGTGCACATTATTGCCGCTAGCACCGACTCCTCCCATGGCTCTCGAATTGAGATGCATGACGGCTCTCAGATGATGGTGCACCGCATGAGAAGCCACCGAGTCCCTCAGCACAAAACACTTCGCTGGACTCAGCCAATTGGCCTCAGCTCAGAAATCAGAAGGATCCTGCGCAAGGTCAAGCCTGACGCGCTCCACATCCAGTCACATCTTTTGATGGGGCGCTTTGCGATTCAGGCGGCTAAGGGCTCAGGCCTAAGAATGATTGCGACCAACCACGTGATGCCTGAGAACCTAATCAAGTATTCGCTCCTTCCAAAGTTCACTCACAAGGCCGCCATGCGAATCACCTGGGCTGACGCCGGTCGTATCCTGCGCAAGATGGACGCCCTGACAACCCCCACCAGGCGCGCTGCCGAGCTTTTGGAGAGTGCGGCTGGTGTCACCGGCGTGCTTGCGATTAGCTGTGGCATCGATGCCTCCAGATTCGCTAATGAGACTCCGACAGACAACAGGAATCCGCGTTTTCTTTTCCTGGGTCGCCTAGATGACGAGAAGCGAATTCACATCTTGTTGCAGGCGGTTGCAAAGCTAACCGAGCACCCAAACGTCATCGTGGAGCTTGTAGGTGATGGCGGAGAGCGGGATAACCTTTCCAGACTCGCCACCCAGCTTGGGATTGCGGATCGAGTTATCTTTACCGGTCACATCTCAGACCAAGATCTTCCTGCCGCCTATGAGCGCTGCACGGCGTTTGTGATGCCTTCGATTGCAGAGCTGCAGTCGATTGCCACCATGGAGGCCATGGCTTCCGGCCGCCCGGTGATTGCAGCTGATGCAATGGCGCTTCCGCACCTGGTTCACGATGGCGACAATGGTTACCTTTTCCCGCCTGATGATGCAGATGCCCTTGCGGATCGTCTGAGACGCATCCTGAATGCGGATCAGCAGGAACTCAATCGCTTGAGCGAGAACAGCCTGCACCTAATCCAATCCCATGACATCGAGCGAACCATCCGGATCTTTGAGAACCTCTACGTCGGTATTCGCGACGAGAGTTCGACCACTGATGACAACTCTCCTGACTACATGGAGCCAATTGGAAAACTAAACGAGGCGATTAGTTCTCGATTAGAGAGCTGGCGCCACAGCGCTGTCGAGATTGGTCGCCGAGCAGAAGACATGTCCCAGGACGCTTTGGAAAAGCTGAACGAAGTTCGCGAAGAAGTCAGCGAGCAGCTAAGTGATTTCAAGGATGAGATTAAAGAGCAGATCAGCGAAGCCGCGAAACGAATCAAACGTAAGCGTAAATAGTTAGACTTACTCACATCGCATGGGGCGTTAGCTCAGCCGGTTAGAGCAGCGGACTCATAATCCGTCGGTCGCGGGTTCAAGTCCCGCACGCCCCACCAAACATCGATAAGGGGTGTTCCTTGGTTGAATTTGCGGTTGGCCTCATTGGCTCAATCGGTCTTTGGGGAGCTGCGCTGCTGATCGCGATCGAAGTGATAGTGGTCCCGATCCCTTCCGAGCTAGTGCTGTTGTTAACCGGATTCAATGTTTCCGAGGGACGCTTCTTGATTGAGGGAGCGATAGCAGTGACCACCCTTGCTTCGGTGCTAGGTGCGCTTTTTCTGTATTTCGTCGCAAAGGCAATAGGGGAAGACCGCGTCTTTGGTTTGACTCGTAAGTTTGGGAAGTTTGTCGGTCTAAAGGAGTCAGACATCCACAAGACTTTGCACTGGTTCACTCGCTATGGCAAGGCACTGGTTTTCTTTGGGAGACTTATTCCCATCATTCGCTCATTGGTAAGCATCCCGGCGGGACTGACCAAAATGAAGCTGTGGGTATTCATTCTCTTCACCGCTCTTGGCAGTGGCATCTGGAACAGCATTTGGATCACCACTGGATTTGTGTTGGGAGAAAACTGGTCGGCTGCCGAAGAGTTCTCGAATGTAATTGATATCGTTGCTTACTCGGCGATCGCAGTTTTCGTATTGTTCTTGGTCGGACGCGCTATTTTCGAAAAGGTAAATTCCGCCAAGAAGTAGTGGTTCTTAGCCCTCGGCCTTGTTAGGCAAACGTTATCGACTAGGGCTCGACGGTCGGATGTTGAATTGAGCTGATTGCTAGGGTTGAATTCAGGAATGGAGTCCCAATGCGTAAGTTTCTAGCAGGTCTTTTAGCCCTTCTAACGGCGGTTTTGACAGCGAGCCCGTCAGCGGTGGCCCTCCCTGAAAGCACTGAGCTAACCATCCACTACCACCGCTTCGACGCGGACTATAAGGACTGGAATCTTTGGCTATGGCCAAAAGGCGGCAATGGATCCGCCTACTCCTTCACCGAAGATGACTCTTTTGGAAAAGTTGCCAAGGTAAAAGTGCCAGGAACCGGATCGGTTGACGAGATTGGAATCATCGTGCGCCTCGGCGAGTGGTTGTCTAAAGATGTGGCAGAAGATCGTTTCATCAAGACTTTCAAAGATGGTAAAGCAGAGATTTGGATTGTTCAGTCGGATGCCACTTTGTACCAGTCAAAGCCGAGCATCACTACAAAGCTCGTAACCGCCACGGCCAGGACATTCAAAACAATTGAAGTTTCGCTAAATAGGGCAGCCTCAGTGGCAGAGATCTCTTCAAGCCTTAGCGTTACCTCAGGTTCGAAGCCTCTCGCTGTTTCTTCAATCACTAGCATCCCAACCGGTGCGACCTCATCCAATCGAGTTCTGTTGACTCTTGCGTCCGACTTTGCTCTTGATGGCCCTTTGGCTGTCTCCCACCCGGTTTATGGTTCGGCGACAGCGGAACTGGGAGACCTTTATGCCAGTGCAGAGTTTGAAAAGGTATTCCACTATCCAGGGACAGATCTAGGATTCACCTACACTGCGTCAGCTACCTCGTTCCGAGTCTGGGCACCTACTGCTTCGGCAGCGGATCTCTTGGTCTATGCCAACGATTCTGAGAAGGTTGCGGGTCAGACAATCCCGATGACCAAGTCTGTAAATGGCACCTGGGTGGCTACCCTGACCGGTGATCAGCACTTGACGATTTACAACTTCCAAGTGAAGTTGGGCGATCGACTGGTGGAAGCTGTGGATCCCTACGCGAAGGCTGCCACCATCAACGGCACCAAGGGTGTGGTCTTCGATGCTGCTAAGACCAACCCAGCCGGTTGGCTCAACCACTCCAAGCCTGCGTTCTCAGGCTTGGCAACCGATGCTGTCTTCTATGAACTTCACGTCAGAGACCTCTCCGTTGATTCCAGTAGCAACGTGGCTCAGAAGGGCAAGTTCCTAGGTCTCACCGAGGCTGGCACTAAAGCGTCCGATGGCAAAACCAAGACCGGTGTTGATGCGATCGTGGATCTTGGAATCACTCACCTTCAGCTGTTGCCAATTTACGACTACAAGACCGTGGACGAATCTCGCAACGATCAATTCAACTGGGGTTATGATCCACTAAATTTCAATGTCCCAGAGGGTTCCTACTCCACAAAGCCAGCGGACCCGCTGAACCGTATTACTGAGCTCAAGCAAACCATCCAGTACTTGCACTCAAGGGGCATTCGTGTGGTGATGGACGTTGTCTACAATCACGTGTTTGATGCCGGTAGCCACAGCTTTGAGAAGCTGGTCCCCGGTTACTTCTTCCGCAAAGAGGCGGATGGCACATTTGCAAATGGCACCGGCGTTGGAAATGAAGTCGCGTCAGACCGATCAATGGCACGAAAGTTCATTGTCGAAAGCTCGCTCTACTGGGCCAGTGAGTACAAACTCGACGGCTTTAGATATGACCTAATGGGCATTATTGATGTAGACACCATGAACCAAGTCCGAGTCGGTGTCGACAAAATCGATAACACCTTCCTGATCATTGGTGAGGGCTGGCAGATGGGCAACAAACTTGCACCGAGTCAGAAGGCCAATCAGGTTAATGCATTCAAAATGCCTAGAATCGCCCACTTCAACGATGGGATCCGAGACGGGCTAAAGGGTGATGTTTTCAAGCCACTCGAAAACGGGTGGGCATCAGGTCGCAACTCGCTCAAGGTGCAGGTTATGGAGGGAATCACTGGAGAAACCGCATCGGGAACCAAGATTCGTGGTTCATGGGGTCCTTTGAATCCTGATCAGTCGGTTAGCTATGTTGAGGCGCACGACAATCTAACGCTGTTCGACAAGCTCGTAGTCTCGATGCCCAACTCAACATCAGCGGAACGTAAGAGGGTCTTTGCTCTAGCTTCATCAACGGCGATTCTTGCACAGGGCGTGCCATTTATTCACGCTGGGCAAGAGTTCATGAGGACAAAGGGTGGGGATGAGAACTCCTATAAATCACCAGATAGCGTCAACTCCCTGAAGTGGGATGAGGCTGCCAAGAATAAAGACATGGTGAGTTACTTCAAGGGTTTAATTGCTATTCGTAAAGCGAACCCAGCTTTCAGAATGAGTAAAGCGACCGATGTAATCAAGGGGATGAAGTTCAGCAGCACCCCTGAGGATCTGATTGCCTACTCGCTGGATGCCTCGAAGCAGACCAATGGCGCTAAGCGAGTATTCGTAATCCACAACGCAGCGAAGGTTGCAAAAGTGGTGAAGCTTCCCGTGAGCGGTGCCTGGAAAGTCTTGGCGGAGGGGCTCGTCGCGAAGGCGACCGGTATTCGAACCACTAAGGCCATTGGTTCGATTACTGTCCCGGCTCAATCAACGATGGTGCTGTCAATCGGAAAGTAATTCTTAGGGTTTAGTTAGTTGCGCTTTTCTAGGTAGCAACTTGCGCAGAGTGATTCGTAAGAGACCTTGTCGCCATCGATGGCAACCTGGTCTCCATCGAAGGTGAATTCTCCGTTTAGCAATCGGGCGTTGAACATCGCCTTGCGACCGCAACGACAAATCGTCTTAAGCTCCTCCAGCGAGTGCGCGATTTCCAAAAGCCTCATTGAGCCTGGAAATGCTTCTGTTCTGAAGTCTGTGCGGATCCCATAAGCCAAAACCGGAACACCATCGAGGACCGCTATCTCAAGGCACTGGTCAACCTGCTCGCGGGTTAGAAACTGCGCTTCATCGATCAGCAGGCAAGCAATTGACTCGCCGGACTCTTTCTTGAATGCTGTCACGTGCTCGGCAAATAACGTGCGGAGGTTTTGCTTTGGCTCTACTAGAAAATCAACCTGGCGGGTAACCCCCAGGCGCGAAACGATGCTGCGGTCACCTTTGGAGTCAATCGCTGGCTTGGTGAGCAAGACATGCTGGGAGCGCTCCTCGTAGTTGAATGCTGCTTGGAGTAGCGAAGTGCTCTTGCCCGAGTTCATTGCCCCGAAGCGGAAATATAGTTTGCTCATCGCTAGAAATCCTAGGAGAGATAGCTGAGATTGTTTGACAAATCTCAGGGTTTGGGTTTATCGTTCCTAAACCGGTTCAGAACGTAGGGGAAGACGGATCTGGATCGGAGGAAGTTGCCAAACGTCGATTTATGGGTGTTTAGCACACCCGTCGAAGCGATGGGCCAAATCAATAGCATTTTGGCCGAGTTTGGCGTATCCGGATCCTTCTACGGTCAACCGCTTGAAGTGAACACCGTGCAGCTTCGAATCCAGGCAGAACTCACGGACGATCTAATCCCACAACTTGTCTCATCGCTGGCGAAGACCAAGGCCACCTTTGAGCTGAATAGCTTCGCTGACTACTCAGAGCGCTATCTTCACCACCCATCGCTCGGGGTGTGCAGAAACGAGTTTGATCAGGCTGGTGAGGTAGTTCTTCGAGTTGGCCAGTTAGAGCATTTGCTTTTAGAGACTCGTGGAAACTTATCTGATTTCTCGCGAGGGTTTAGACGCCTTACAGGCGTTCCATGGCTTGATTTGGTAGAGCCCTATAGAAAGGTCGCGGAATACGCGATAGCGCTTCCTAGAGCCGTCTAGACGTTCCTAAACGCCAATACTGCGTTGTGGCCGCCGAATCCAAAACTGTTGCTGATTGCAATTGCATCACGGCGGCCCAGCTTGGTTGGCGTTCGAGGAACATTCAGATCAATCGCAGGGTCTTGGTTGTCCAGGTTGATCGTTGGGGGAGCCATCTGCTGACTCAGGGCCAAGATTGTGAATACAGCTTCGATGGCTCCAGCACCACCGAGCAGGTGACCGGTAGCTGACTTAGTTGCGGCAACAATTAGGTTTTGGGTGTGATCACCAAAGACTCGCTTGATTGCGGTGTATTCAGCGATATCGCCAACCGGAGTGGAAGTAGCGTGGGCATTAACGTGCTCAACATCCTTGATGTCTGCTCCAGCCTGGGCCAGCGCCGCTAGCACAGCACGGGCAGCTCCTGATCCTTCAGGGTCTGGTGCTGTGATGTGATAGGCGTCAGAGGTAACTGAGCCGCCTACGATCTCGCAGTAGATCTTTGCGCCACGCGCCAAAGCGGATTCCAGTGGTTCAAGCACAAGAGCTCCGGCACCTTCGCCCATGACAAAACCATCACGCTCTGTGTCATAAGGCCTTGAAGCCTTGGTTGGGTCATCATTTCGCTTAGACAGAGCGTGCATCGCGGCAAAAGAAGCAATTGGAAGTGGGTGAATCGCAGCTTCCGCTCCACCGGCTACCACCACATCTGCTTCACCGGTCTGAATTCTGTGGAATGCGTTGGCAATTGATTCATTGCCCGATGCACAGGCTGAAACAGCGGTGCGGACACCAGCTCTAGCACCTAGGTCCATACCGATTGCAGCAGCCGGTCCATTTGCCATCAGCATCGGCACGGTCATTGGAAGAACTCTTCTTGGACCGCGCTCACGAAGCGTGTCGTAGGCATCCAACAGTGTCCACACGCCACCGATTCCGGTGGCAAATTCAACAGCTAGTCGCTCAGGCTCAACCTCTGGAGAACCTGCATCCTCCCAAGCCTGACGCGCTGCAATGAGCGCGAACTGGCTAGAGGGGTCGAGGCGCTTTGCCTCGTGAGGAGGGAGAATCTCGCTGGCGGCAACCCTGGCCTGCCCTGCGAAGGTGACTGGAAGTTCGTGTCTTGCTACCCACTCATGTTCCAAAGTGGAGATGCCGGACTGACCGCTGAGCAGGTTTGCCCAGCTCGAAGCGGCGTCGCCACCCAATGGTGTGGTAGCACCAATTCCGGTGACGACGACGCGACGCATGCTGCTACTAGGCCTGTGCTGCGGTGATGAAGTTAACCGCGTCAGCTACGGTGATGAGGTTCTTTACTTCCTCGTCTGGAATCTTGACGCTGAACTTGTCCTCAGCGTTTACCACGATGGTCATCATCGAGATTGAGTCGATGTCTAGGTCGTCAGTGAAAGACTTGTCCATCTGGACTGCATCGGTTGCAATACCGGTCTCGTCGTTTACTAGTTCTGCAAGTCCTGCTAGGACATCTGCCTGCGAAAGAGCCATGTTTCTCCTTGAAGTGATTGAGTCGCTTTATTTTACGGCAGTTCTACCACTTGAGCCGCGAAGGCGAGCCCCGCGCCGAAGCCAATCTCAAGCGCGTAGCCACCACTTTTTACCTTGCCCTCAGCCAAAAGCCGGTGCATTGCCAATGGAATCGAGGCAGCAGAAGTGTTTCCGGTGTCCACGATGTCTTTTGCGACAACAACGCTGTCTGGCAGTTCGAGCTGCTTTGCGAGTTCATCGATGATGCGCATGTTTGCCTGGTGGGTAACCAGCGCACTCAGATCACTAGCCTCTAGGCCCGATTCAGCGAGTGCTTGTTTAGCGACCTTTGCCATTTCCCAAACTGCCCAGCGGAAGACCGACTGACCTTCCTGAACCAGTGTTGGCCATTCGGCTTTGCCGTCTCTGAAATCAAGAATTGAACTTGTCATACCGACCTTGTCCCAGTTAGCACCATCGGAACCCCAGACTGATCTTGAGATGCCAGGGTGGTCGCTTGGGCCAACAATCGCAGCTCCAGCGCCATCGCCGAGCAAGAAGCTAATTGAGCGATCGGCAGGGTCCACAAAGTCGGAGAGCTTCTCGCCGCCGACCACAAGAACGTATTTGCTGGTTCCTGCCCTAACCAACGCGTCTGCTTGGGCGATGCCGTAGCAGTAGCCTGCGCAAGCAGCCGAGATGTCGTAGGCAGCTGCGCCGTGCGCGCCAACCTTCTCTGCCAAAAGCGAAGCTCCTGAGGGCGTTTGGTACGGGAATGTGATGGTAGCCAAAATCACGGTCCCAATTTCTGAAGGAGAGATTCCAGATTTCTTGATTGCCTCGTTCGAAGCCTCGACAGCCATGTCTAGAAGTGACTGCTCTTTATCAGCACGAACTCTGGTTACGATTCCGGTGCGCTGCCTAATCCACTCGTCAGAAGAATCGATTGGGCCGGCAACGTCGTCGTTTGTCACGGTCTGGTGGCCCCTTGAGGCCCCCAGCGCATAAATGCGGGTGAATTCAACGGTCTTGGTTTGATTGAGAGTCTTCATTACGCTCCGATTTTCTCGAGGTCGGCTGGATTCTTTAGAGCTACAGCCGTTGAATTTGGCATACCGCGCTTGGAAAGGCCAGCTAGCGCCCCAGCCGGTGGGAGTTCAATAACCGAGGCAGAGAGTTGGTCAATGCTTGCCATGCAAAGATCCCAGCGAACTGGGTTGGAGACCTGCGATACCAAAGTCGCTAGGAACTGCTCGCCGGATGTGACCATGCCGCCGTCAACGTTGCTCCAAAGCTTCATCTGGGGATTGCTTGCAGAAACGGTTTCAGCAGCTTCGCTGAGCCTTGCTAGCGCTGGCTGCATGAAATGAGTGTGGAAAGCACCGGCAACTTTGAGCTCGATAACGCGAGCTTTCTCAGGGGGAGTAGCAACCAGCTGTTCGATGGCGGCCTTGTTTCCAGCGGCCACAATCTGACCGGCTCCGTTGTAATTGGCCGCAGAAAGTCCAAGCTCAGCAAGTAAGGCCAGCACCTGCTCTTGCTCGCCTCCGAGGATCGCAGCCATCGAGGTGACTTCAAGCTTTGCAGCCTCAGCCATTGCATTAGCTCTCACCGCTACTAGCTTCATGGCATCTTCGTCTGAGAGAACTCCGGCAATTGCGGCGGCTGCGAATTCACCAACCGAGTGTCCGACAACACCGTCAAAGTCAGCGAGATTGATTGCGGTTCGAGCTGCCGCGATGGATGCGGCAACAATCAGTGGCTGAGCGTTCTCAGTCGCCTTGATTTCGTCTTCAGAAGCGACCGTGCCCAATCGCACTAGGTCGTTGCCTGCGGCAACTCCTAGCTCAATGATCTTCTGTTGGAAACCTGGGACACTAGCGAACCACTCGGTTAGGAAACCTTCGGATTGGGAGCCTTGCCCCGGGCACATCAAAACACGCATCTGTCCAAACTACCTTTTCAATCCAAATTCATTGTCATTAATAGCGCCGAGTATTAAAGCGACCTGCAACACAAACGCGGTTCGTGCAACGGTTGGGTCAGCGGAAATCTCCTCGTAAACGCGCTTTAGGCGATAGCGAACAGTGTTGGCATGGACAAACAACGACTTCGCTGTGGTTTCCAAAGATCGGCCGCATTCCAGGTATGCCCTCAGCGTCCCGAGAAGTTCTGGGGAACTCTTTGCAAGCGGGAGGTAATAAGTTTCAATCAGAGTTTGCCTTGCCAGAGAATCTCCGGCCAACGCTCTTTCTGGCAAGAGTTCATCTGCCGCCAAAGGCCGCTTCACGGCGCCAATGCTAACTGCCACAGAGTGAGCTGCTAGCGCGCTACGCGCGCTTTTAGGGGCATCAGAAACGGTTGCGACAGTGGTGCCGAGAATTAGCGGACCCTGACCAAAGTAACCCTCTAGCTGAGTAGCAATCTGCTGGATTGCTTGATCTGGCTTTTCCGAGACTGTCATTAGGCCTATGACGACGACCTGTCGTCTGCCCTGGATGCCTAGAAGTAAATCGCTTCCTGCTTTTCTGGAAATCTTTCGCATTGCATCAGGATCCGGAGTTGGATTTGCAATTCCAAGTAGCACGGCGACCTGGCCATCGCTTCTCCAGCCAAGCGCTGCCACTCGAGAGCTAATCTCCTGCGAGGTTTCGCCGGAGATGATGCTGTCAACTACTAGCGCTTCGAGTCTGGCATCCCATAGCCCACGTGCTTCGGCAGCTTTTGCATAGACATCCGCTGCGCTAAATGCGATGTCCCTCGAGTAGCGAAGAACTGACTCGGTGAGATCCGGGTGTTCCGCTACTACCCGGTCCTCAACCATCTCCACGACAACTTGAATCAACTGCAGGGTTTCCTGAAGTGAGATTGAACGAAGTAGTTCCCTAGGTGCGCTTCCAAATACATCGGCCGCTACCCAGGGTTGGCTGGAAGGATCTTGATACCACTGAATGAAACTTGTTATGCCGTTTTGAGCAACAGAACCGATGGCAGCACGTCTTGCCGGCGGCATTGATCGATACCAGGGCAAAGTCTCATCCAGGCGACTCAGCGTCGCCGTTGCGAGCTCGCCAGCTATTGATTGCAGCCAGGCGAGATGCTTAGGCGTCTCCACCGGCCGATCCACTGGTGCCAGCGTTTACATCGTGAAGACGGTACTTATCGATCGCCTGCTGCGGAACAGCACGGTCAATCTTGTCCTTTTCGACAAGCTGCTCAAGAATTCGCACCGCGATCGATGGACCATCAATCTTGAAGTGCCTTCTAGCAGCAGGTCTGGTGTCAGAGAAGCCAAAACCATCCGCACCCAAAGTTGCAAAGGAACCTGGGACCCACGGCCTGATCATGTCTGGAACCGCGTGCATGAAGTCTGAGACACCTAGCTTTGGACCCTTGGCATCGGCCAGCTTCTGCTCAACGTAGGAAACTCGAGCCTCCTCGTTCGGGTAGAGGAACTTGCGCTCATCGGCAGCCAAGCCATCGCGGCGAAGCTCGCCCCAGCTGGTAACCGACCAAACATCGGCGGAAACGCCCCACTCCAAAAGCAGTTGCTGTGCTTCCAGTGCCCATGGAACCGAAACACCGGAGGCAAGGATTTGAGCCTTGTGCCCGTCTGCAGAGTTCTTGGAAATCAGGTGCATACCCCTGAGGATTCCATCGACATCGACATCCTCAGGCTCAGCAGGCTGAAGCATGGGCTCGTTGTAGACGGTGAGGTAGTACATGACGTTTGGATCTTGGTGCTTTCCGCCATACATGCGCTCAAGACCAGCCTTGGTGATATGCGCAATCTCATATCCATAGGCTGGGTCGTAGGCAACTACCGCTGCGTTAGTGCTCGCAATAACCAGCGAGTGGCCATCGGCGTGCTGCAGGCCCTCACCGGTCAAAGTGGTTCTTCCGGCGGTAGCGCCGATCATGAAGCCACGAGCCATTTGGTCTCCGGCCAGCCAGATCTGGTCTGCGGTTCGCTGGAACCCGAACATCGAGTAGAAGACATAAATCGGGATGATTGGTTGTCCGTGGGTTGCATAGCTGGTGCCCGATGCTGTGAAAGCTGCCATAGAGCCAGCCTCGTTGATACCGGTGTGCAGGATCTGGCCGTTGGTTGCTTCCTTGTAGCTAAGTAGTAGGTCTCTATCAACCGACATGTACTTTTGGCCATTCGGGTTGTAGATCTTTGCGGTTGGGAAGAATGCATCCATACCAAAGGTGCGAGCCTCGTCAGGGATGATCATCTGAATGCGCTCACCGGTGCCATCTGATTTCAGTAGGTCCTTGAGCATTCGAACAAATGCCATGGTGGTCGCGACTTCTTGGTTACCTGATCCAGCACGTGGAACCGCGTATGCCTTCTCTTCTGGCATTGCAAAATCAACGTACTTGGTCCTGCGCTCAGGTAGGTATCCACCGAGTTCGCGGCGACGTTCGTGCATGTACTGGATTTCAGGGCTGTCGCTACCTGGGTTGTAATAAGGAGGCTGATAAGGGTCTGCCTCAAGCTGGGCATCTGTAATTGGCACGCGCATTGCATCGCGGAAGGCCTTGAGGTTATCCAGGGTCATCTTCTTCATCTGGTGGGTAGCGTTTCTACCCTCAAAACTCTTGCCAAGGCCATAGCCCTTGATTGTCTTCGCGATGATTACGGTTGGCTGGCCCTTGTGGCTCATGGCAGCCTTGTAGGCGGCATAGATCTTGTTGTAGTCGTGACCACCGCGCTTGAGGTCCCAAACCTGGTCGTCAGAGAGGTGTTCAACTAGCTGAAGAGCTTTCGGGTCACGGGCAAAGAAGTTCTCGCGAACAAACTTGCCGGACTCGGTCTTGTAGGTCTGATAGTCACCATCTGGTGTGCGGTTCATTAGGTCGACCAATGCGCCCTCGTGGTCGTTGGCCAAAAGGCTGTCCCACTCGCGACCCCAAATGACCTTGATTACGTTCCAACCGGCACCGCGGAAAAAGGATTCAAGCTCCTGGATAATCTTGCCGTTACCTCGAACTGGACCGTCAAGGCGCTGAAGGTTTGCGTTGACAACGAAGGTTAGGTTGTCTAGCTGCTCATTGGCCGCTAGCTGCAGGGCTCCGCGGCTCTCAACCTCATCAAGCTCACCATCTCCAAGGAATGCCCAAACGTGCTGCCCGGAAGTGTCCTTGAAGCCACGACCCTCCAAGAATCGGTTGAACTGTGCCTGGTAGATCGCATTGATAGGTCCAAGACCCATCGAAACCGTCGGGAACTGCCAGAAGTCAGGCATCAAACGTGGGTGCGGGTAGCTAGGAAGACCGCGGCCTGGCTTTGGACGCGACTTCTCCTGGCGGAAATTGTCCATTTCGTCAGCGGAGATTCTTCCCTCAAGGAATGCTCTTGCGTATGGACCAGGGGAGGCGTGGCCCTGGACGAAGATCGAGTCTGGCCCTTGTGGGTGGTCGTGACCTTTGAAGAAGTGGTTGAAGCCAACCTCGTAGAGCGATGCGCTAGAGGCGAAAGATGAAATGTGGCCACCCACGGAGATGCCGGGTCGCTGAGCGCGGTGCACCATGACGGCGGCGTTCCAGCGCATCCAAGCACGGTAGGTGCGCTCGATAGCCTCGTCGCCTGGGAATTCAGGCTCATCCTCGGGGCTGATGGTGTTGATGTAGTCGGTGGTTGGAACCAAAGGCACATTGAGTTGAAGTTCGTGGCTGCGACGAAGCAGTGACTGCATGATCTCTCTGGCGCGGCCTCTGCCGTGACGCTGAGCTACTGCGTCGAGTGACTCAAGCCACTCAGCAGTTTCCTGAGGATCGAGGTCTGAACCTGCTGGAGCGAATGCATCTTGGTCGTTAAACGACATCAAAGCCTCTTTTCGTGGCTGCTGTACCGAATTTGCCCTTTTAGGGCTCGATAAGTCTATTCGCCTTGGAATGATTTCGCTGGCGTTGTAGGTTTTATTGAGCATCGAAAGGCAGACATGATTACTGTTGGCGACCTAGCACCAGATTTCACACTTACAAACCAGCACGGAGAAGAGGTCACCCTCTCCGATTTCCGCGGGGTGAAGCCAGTGGTCTTGGTGTTCTACCCGCTTTCCTTCAGCGGAATTTGCACCGGTGAGCTTTGCGAACTTCGTGACAACTTGAATATCTTGGAATCCGATGGCATTGAGCTTCTGGCGATCAGCGTGGACTCCAAGTTTGTGCAGGCCAAATTCGCCGAGTCGGAGGGCTATAAGTTCAGCGTGCTTTCTGACTTTTGGCCACACGGTGAAGTAGCTGAAAAGTACGGTGTGTTCATTGCGGAACGTGGCATCTCGACCCGAGCAACCTTTGTGCTAGACAAGTCAGGGGAGGTCGTAGCCAAATTTGAGACCAGCCCGGGCGAGCCAAGAAAGCTCTCCGACTACAAAAATGCTTTGGAGTTGGTTTAGCGGTTAAAAACCACTAGGCTCTCCTTCGGGCCTTTAGCTCAGTTGGTAGAGCGCCACGCTTACACCGTGGATGTCATCGGTTCGAGCCCGGTAGGGCCCACTCGACCCCCCCCCGTTAGGCAAACATGGTGGAATTCGAGCCTCCCAAGCGCAAAGCGCTTAGTGACGTTGAATTGCACCGTGCCGTAACCCTCCTCGGTTCTTCCGCGGAGGGTCTTGCCAATTCTGAGCGACTTATTTCAGAGCAGGCCAACCTCAGAGAGCAGGATTCTGAGGCCCTGAGCAATTGGATAAAAGAGCTTCAGGTCGATGGTTCGCCTCAGGCTTTGGCTGCGCTTCGAAAGATTGCTCTCGAGGTCTTTCCGGCAAATCTTGAAGCAGTAGACGCGTCCGAGCCCATGGTTACTGCAAAGCAACCTGAGCCGATCTTCACAACTGAAATTCCAATCATCCGCCGCAGGCAGCGCACTAATCGGAACGAGATTTATAGAAGCCTGGTCCCCGGTTTGGCATCTTGGTTGGTTGTGGGGTTGTTGAACTTGTTGATCTCGACATGGCTAGAGCTGACTCTTCTAGAGTCCGTTGTCGCCTTTGGATTGGGCTCAGGGGTCGCAGGCCTGGTTTTGGCGGTCCTCAAGTCACACACCCTGCATCCCCTGCTTCGCTCGGCCGCGGTGTTTGGAGGTTGGGGGGTTTACCTCGGTTCAGCCTTGGCATTGGCTTTCACTGCGCTGGTTGTATTGGGGGGTGTGCTGCACGTCGTTCCTGATGACTTGGTGATTGGCGCCATTCCGGGCTATCGATCAGACGTGCTTATCGCTGCGTTAGCTGCATTGGTCTTGAGTCAATTGTTTCCACGCTCATGGCATTGGAGATTGCTGCTGGTCACCGGCCTGGCCGCAGTAACTGTTGCTTTTGTGACCGGAGGGGGAGTGTCGACCCATAGGAATTGGTTCGCCTATGCTCCGCTGTCGGATGATTTTTTTGACCCGGAGACGGTCTTAGATTGGCAGCAAATCGGCTGGGCAAGTTTCGCTGTTGCGCTGATGAGCGTGGTGCTGGTTTCTTTTGCCCTTCCGCACCGACAAAGCAAAGCATGGTCATTTTTACTGCAGGCTCCACTGGGTTTCGGCATAGGTGTTGGCTTTGTTTTCTTAGGTTCCAGTCTTAAACTATCGCTCTTCACTCTTTTTGCAGTGTTTCTGGCCACCGCTCTCTCGGGGAGAGATCTGACAGATAAGCCGATCGGTCGATGGGCCGCGGCTTCATTCTTGCTTCCGGTTATCGCCTTACCAGTATTGGATTTCGTGAATGGCCCTGCGGTCTCGGTGCTGGCTGCACTAATTGTGCTTTTGTTTTCGGACCAGCTGGTTAGAAGAACACCGCTGCATATTCCC
This sequence comes from Microbacteriaceae bacterium, assembly GCA_027487865.1. Taxonomy (GTDB): domain Bacteria; phylum Actinomycetota; class Actinomycetes; order Actinomycetales; family Microbacteriaceae; genus Aquiluna. The sequence continues at coordinate 239,285 of JAIYCT010000007.1, read as the reverse complement.
TCTCTTGACACAAGCTACGGCTTCTACGGCTCCTTCCAGTTGGTGACCTGGCTTGGACTAGTGACCGCTGCGCCGCTTGGTGTCGAAGTCGTTCAGAGGCTGATAGTGCCCAATTCGGACTTCACGCCTTTGGAGTTAGCGTTGATCTTTGGTCTGGTAGTCGGATTCATTTTTGCGCTGCTTCGAATCTTTGTGATCAGATCGCAAGACCGTGAGATTCGAAATGTCGAGATTCGCAACATGAATCTCGATAATCTGCTTGGCTTGTAGTCATGTTGCTCGAAAAACTTATTTCTCAGTTTGAAACCCTTTGGCCCGATGCGGATAAAGAGGATTGGGACAAGCCTGGGCTCATGATCGGTTCCCCAAGCCAAGAGATCACCAAGGTGCTCCTTACGGTTGATGTCACCGGCGAAGTGCTCCGTGAGGCCGTAGAGCTTGGTTGCCAGTTGGTTGTTAGCCATCACCCGATGTTTCTGCGTGGAGCATTCGAATTCTCCGACTTGGGCTTCAAGGGAGCTAATTCTTCTTTTGCAATTAGAAACAATCTCGCGGTGTTCGCCGCACACACCAATGCAGATTTTCAGGTCGATGGCGTTACTCAGTCCTTGGCTAAGGCCTTGGGACTTGAGAACCTATCGCCTTTGGTAGCCACTAATGGCCACGTTGTTTTAGGTCAGATGCCAAAGGCGCTTACGCTTTTAGATTTCGCAAGGTCAGTTGCCAAACGGATCCCTGCGGTTGCTCAAGGTGTGAAGGTATCCGGAGACCCAGAACGTTTGATCTCCAAGGTGGCGGTGCTAGCCGGTGCGGGGGATGGCTACCTAACCGCCGTCGCGCAATCCGATGCAGATCTCTACATAACCTCAGATTTGCGCCACCATCCAGCGCAGGACTTTGCGGAGCAGGCAAAATTGTCAAGCGGCCCAGCACTTATGGACATCTCCCACTGGGCTGCCGAGTGGGTTTGGCTCGAGAGCGCTAAGGCGCAGCTTGCGAAACTAAATAGCCAAGTAGAGTTTGTGGTTAGTGAAATCAATACTGACCCATGGACGTTTGCGGTGATGCAATGAAGGTAATCAAAGGCGACTTAGAGAACCTCTTTGCGCTACAAGAGCTGATTTTCGAAAACCGTAAACTCGAGCAGGATGCCAAGCTTCTAGCATCTGGGGCAGACCTCGAATCCGCCAGGAATGCCCAGCTAGCGAACTCCGCAGAGATCAGTGCGGCCCGAGCTCAGCACGAGACCCTGGTTCGTGAACTCGAGCGCTTAGAAGCTGACTTAGCTTTGGTAAACAAGCGAGTAGCGACCGATAAAGATCGGCTGACTAAGACCGCCGTCGCCCGAGACGCACTAGGCATTCAGCACGAACTTGAGACCTTGGCTAAAAGAGCCAGTGACCTCGAAGATGCCGAGATCGAGTTACTCGAGCAAAAGAGCGAGTCGGATATGCGTATGCATGAACTTGAAGTCCTCGGTGAGAAATTGGAAGAGGATTTCAAGATCACCAAGGCACGTGTGCAGCTGGAGCTAGCCGAGCTAAAAACTAAGCACCAGGCAAATTTTCAAGCCGCCGCCGACCTACGCAAGCAGGTTTCACGGGAGGTGCTCGAGAGATTCGAAGCTCGCTTACTGCGCGGTATTGCGATCGGAAAGCTTCAGAAGAACACCTGCACCGCATGCAACATGAGCATCACCGCAACTGCACTTTCAGAGCTTCATCACGTACCGACCGATGAGCTAGCTAGCTGCCCAGTGTGCCAGGCGATTTTGATTCGATGAACTTCGTTCTCTATGCCGATGGGGCCTCACGCGGTAACCCCGGCCCAGCAGCATATGGTGCCGTGATTTACGACACCGCCGGCAATGTAATTGCTGAACTCGGGGAGAACCTAGGTATCAGGACCAACAATTACGCGGAGTATCAAGGAGTAATCGCAGGACTTAGGCACATCGAAGCGACCTCGCCGGGTTCCAATGTGCTGGTGCGGATGGACTCAAAGTTAGTTGTCGAGCAACTCAGTGGTCGCTGGCAGATCAAACACCCTGAACTCAGAGAATTGGCCCACGAGGCAATTCGCATCATGCGCAATCTCTCGGTTGAACTGCAGTGGGTTCCCAGAGAACAGAATTCCGCAGCGGATGCTGCCGCCAACAGGGCTTTGGATGAGGGCGATTTTGGAAACTCGCCGGAGCTAACTTTGAGTTCAGTTCAACCCAAGAGCATCCGCGCTCCAAGGCAAAGCATTGAACCAACAACTTTCGTGCTCATAAGACACGGCCACACTCAGCACACTGAATCAAACCTGATCAGCGGCAGTAGCGGCAAGGATCCAACCCTTAGCGAACTAGGTTTCCTGGAAGCAGATCTGGCCTCAAAGGCTACCGACGAGCTGCTAGCGCGCTTTGGTTTGGCAACCGTCTCAAAGGTGCTTCATTCGCCTCAGCTTCGCGCCGCGCAAACAGCGACCGCAGTCGCAAAACATTTCGAAGTCGGCACAAAGTCCGATGCCAGATTCAAAGAGATTGGTTTCGGCAACTGGGAGGGTTACTCGATGGCCGAGATGGAAGCCTCCAGCGCTCAGGAGATTACAAACTGGCGAGGATCAATGAGTGCGAAGCCGCCCGGGGGAGAGTCGGTTGACGATCTTGAACTAAGGGTCAGGTCCGCACTCACCGAGGCAATCACCGAATTCAATGGTCAAACCGTAGCGATTGTGAGTCACATGATGCCGCTTAGAGCAATCCTCAGGCACGCGCTAGGCGGCCCAAATTCGCTTAGCTGGACCCTGCAGTTCGCTCCAGCTTCGGTCTCGGTGGTTAGGTATTTCGGACCAAATTTTGCAGAGGTCTTTGCAATAAATTCTTGCCAACATCTGCCAACTAAGTAGGCTTTAGCTAGATGGGTCAACCAGGCGGTCGCGACATAGTCGAGGAACGTCCGGGCTCCAAAGAGCACGATGGTGGGTAACGCCCACCCGGGGTAACCCGAGGGATAGTGCAACAGAAAGTAAACCGCCCGCAAGGGTAAGGGTGAAACGGTGGTGTAAGAGACCACCAGCAGTGCAGGTGACTGTGCTGGCTATGTAAACCTCATCGGGAGCAAGACCAAGCAGAAGGCGCTATGAGCTGCTCGCTTAGCCTTCGGGTAGGTCGCTAGAACTTGTGAGCAATTGCAAGTCGAGATAGATGATCGTCCACGACAGAACCCGGCGTATCGGTTGACCCATCTACTAATCTTCGCTGGACGCGTATGCCAGCGATGCTGCTCCAATAATGCCGGCGGAATTCTTGGTGGTGGCTGGAACAATCGGAGTTTTCAGGTTCAAAAGCGGCAGAAACTTCTCGTGGTTCTTAGAGACGCCGCCACCGACGATGAATAGATCCGGAACTAGTAATCGCTCAAGCGCGGAGTAATACTTCTGCAGACGCTCAGCCCACTGCTCAAAAGAAAGCCCTTCGCGCTCCATGGCGCTGTAAGCGGCCTTGGTTTCATAGTCAACACCTTCAATCTCTATGTGTCCAAGCTCTGCATTTGGAATAAGCACACCGTTGTAGAACAGCGCGGTTCCAATGCCTGTGCCCAGAGTCGTCATGATGGTAAGGCCGTGAGAGCCTCTACCGGCTCCGAATTTAACCTCTGCTAAACCAGCGGCATCAGCGTCGTTTATAACGTGGGTGTGGCGATTAAGGGTTCTATCAAATAGCTCATCTGCGTTGAGGCCAATCCAACGCTTAGAGACATTCGCGGCGGATTGGGTGTAGCCGTGTTTTACCACCGCGGGGAAGCACAGTCCCACCGGGTAGTTTCGATGGGATACGCCCAGCGATTCGATTATGGATTTGCAGGCATCCGCAATATCTTCTGGTTCACCACCGGCTGGAGTTTCGACACGGACTCGCTCGGAGACCAGTTCGCCTCGCTTGATGTCAACGAGTGCGGCTTTGATACCGGTGCCGCCGATGTCGATGCCAATGGCTTTTTTTCCCACTTATGCCTCCGTAAGGATTTCTGGACCATCATCGGTAATCAAGATGGTGTGTTCAAACTGTGCGGTGTGTTGCTTGTCTTTTGTGGTTACAGTCCAGCCGTCCTGCCACATGTCCCAATCTGCTGTTCCCAGTGTGATCATGGGTTCAACCGTGAAGACCATCCCAACCTCAATCAAATTGTCGTACTCGGGTTCGTCATAGTGGGGGATTATCAATCCGGTGTGGAAACTTGGGCCGACGCCGTGGCCGGTGAATTCCTTCACGACTCCGTAGTTGTATCGCTTGGCATAGGTCTCGATAGCCCTACCGATGATGTTCACCTGTCGACCTGGCATAGCCGCGCTAATTCCACGATGCATCGCCTCTTTGGTTCTGGAAACCAAGTTTGCCAACTCTTCGGAACCCTCACCAATTAGGACCGTGCCATTGGTATCGCCGTGGACTCCGCCGATAAATGCAGAGATGTCGATGTTTATAAGATCTCCGTCTTCTAAAACAGTGTCGTCTGGTATTCCGTGGCAAATGATTTCATTCATCGAACTGCAAAGAGATTTTGGAAAGCCGCGATACCCAAGGGTGGATGGGTAGGCGTTCTGAGAGATTAGGAATTCGTGGCCAATTCGGTCCAGGTCATCGGTCGTCATGCCTTGCTTTGCGCTCTCGAGGACAAGATCAAGGGCTTGGGCGGCAATCCTTGAGGCGATTCTGATGCGCTGGATGGTGTCTTGGTCGTACTTATCACCGCCGACGTGCGGTGCAGGTCCGGGTTTCCCGACATACTCTGGTCTTGTGATGCCACTAGGTACGGCTCTCGCGGAAGATAGCCTCCCGGGCACAAGCTTTCCATTTTTGTCTTTTGGCACGATCGCAATTCTATTTTCGTTCTCGCATTACTAGGCTCAGACCATGGCGAAAGACGAATATTGGTTCAATACCAAGACCCAAGAGGTGGAAATTGGTAAGCAGTCGCTATCGCTGGATCGACTCGGCCCGTTTGCAACTATGCAGGAGGCAAAGAATGCCGAAGAAATTATCGCTCGGCGCGCAGCAGCGCTTCGTAAAGAGGATGAGTCCTCAGATCAGTGGTCTAGCTAAAACTTTGCTCTGCGGTTGGGAACTCGCGACTTAGCACCTCGCTGCGATAGTTCACCGCGGCGTTAGATAGATCTTGTCGAAGGTTTAGGTATTGCTTGGCAAATGTTGGAACCTTTTCGCCCAGGCCGGCAAAGTCCGTCCATACCAGGATCTGCGCGTCGGTCTTGTTGCCCGCGCCAATACCAATAGTTGGAATGCTTAGCTCTTTGGTGATTCGCTCGGCAAGGTCGGCAGGGACCATTTCAAGCACCACTGCAAAGGCTCCAGCCTGCTGGATAGCCAGGCAGTCTCTCAGAATATCGTCTGCGGACTCTCCCCGTCCTTGGACTTTGAACCCGCCAAGGGCGTGAACCGACTGCGGCGTGAACCCAACGTGACCCATAACAGGAATTCCAGCATCAACTAAAGCCTTGATTTGCTCAATGCGAGCACCCTCAAGCTTTATCGCCGCAGCGCCAGATTCCTTCATCGCTCTGATGCCGTTTTCAACAGCCTGTAGCGCTGAGATTTCATAACTTCCAAAGGGCATATCGAGCACGACCAAGGCGTCTTTGACGCTTCTTGAAACAGCGCGACCGAAGATCAACATCTCATCCAGGGTGATTGGAAGGGTGCCGTCGTTTGCTAGTACGGTGTTGCTCGCTGAATCGCCAACTAAAATCACTTCGATGCCAGCCTGGTCAAAGATCTCGGCGGTGAGTGCGTCGTAGCTGGTTAGGCAGGAAAAACGCTGACCCTTTTGCTTCAGGGCTGAAAGCGTGGAAGTTCTAATTTTCATAGCTCCCCAAATCTAGTCGTGAGAGGAACTCGGCGACCCCGGCCAAAGGCTATCGAAGTTGTCTTGGTGCCAATTGCCCCTTGGGAACGCTTCCACTCCGAAGCCCTAACCATTCCGTCAATCTTTGCTACCGTCTGGGCGTCGAATCCTTGAGCCACGATCTCAGAAGCGGTGTGTCTACCCTCAATTAGAAGGGCCAAAATAGCATCCAAGAGCTCGTAGTCTGGCAGTGAATCTTGATCCAGTTGCCCAGGTCTTAGCTCAGCGCTCGGGGGTTTGGTTATTGAGTTGCTAGGAATCGCATCGAAGCCTCGAATTTGGTTGTAGGTCTCAGCAAGTTTCCATACATCGGTCTTGTAGACGTCTTTGATTGGTGCAAAACCGCCCGCCGCATCGCCATACATGGTGCTGTAGCCAACCGCCACCTCGGATTTGTTTCCCGTCGAAACTAGAAGATGCCCCTCGGAGTTTGAAATACCCATCAGAATCACGGCTCTGATTCTTGCCTGGATGTTCTCCTGAGCCAGATCACTGAGCGCAAGGCTTGACTCAAATGCCTTGTGGGCAGCGTCGATTTCAATTGTTCGATGATCGATGCCCAGGTTTTGGGAAAGCTGTCTCGCATCACTGAGTGAGTGATCAGATGAATATCTAGATGGCAAAAGAACGCCGGTCACATTCTCAGATCCAACGGCTTCTTTGGCAATGGCGGCGCAGAGCGCGGAGTCAATGCCACCGGACAGACCAAGGACCACTTTGCGCTGACCGGTCTTTTGCAGGTAGTCCCTAAGTCCAATAACTAAGACATCAAAAAGCTGGACGTAGGAATCTCTTTCGATTTCCGCAGTATTGAATTTGCTATAGAGCCCAGGGTTCAATCCAGCTGTGACAATTTCTTTGCCTGTGCTATCAAAAAGGAAGCTATCGCCATCAAAAACTAGCTCGTCTTGACCACCGGCCAGATTCACATAGGCGAGGCTGATGCCTTGAGCAAACGCCTTGGCTGCAGCTCTGCGCTGCACGCTTTTCTCGCGTGTGTATGGAGAACCATTTGGCACGATGACAAGCTCGACACCGTGCTCCTTTAGCTTTTCAGAGCGTGTTGGCTCCTCATCCCAGATGTCCTCGCAGATTGCAATTGCACACTTGGTTCCCGCGACATCGAATATCAGCTCATTGCTGCCAGGGACGAAGTTTCTCCAGTCATCGAACACGTCGTAGTTGGGAAGTCTTTGCTTGTCGTAGCGCCCAATCAGTTTGCCCTCGCTAAATACAGAGGCGCTGTTGGTGGCGATGGCATCAGACGACTGTATTCCTGGGCGTCCTGCCGCACTCAGCGCTGCGTGACCAAGCACAATCGTGAGTGCAGGAAAGGCAGCCGATTTGACAATTAGGTCCTCAAGAGTTCGTTCTCCAGTCTCGATGACATCCTTGCGGTAGCTGAGATCTCCTAGCGGGTAGCCATTGAGTGCCAGCTCGCCAAAAACGATTAGGTCAAGCCCCTCGGAGTGCGCTTGAGCCATCATGCTGTGAATCACAGCAGCGTTGTTTTCGTAGTCTCCAACGACCGGGTTTGTCTGCGCTAAACCCACTTTTATTTCTGGCACAGCCACTAGCCTATTAGCTAGTAGCAGGAGGTCTAATGGACAAGCAGCAAGAGTTCGTACTTCGCACCATTGAAGAGCGTGGCGTGAAGTTCATCCGACTATGGTTTACCGACGTCGCCGGCACCCTAAAGTCGGTCGCCGTGGCACCTGCAGAGATCGAGGGAGCCTTCGCCGAGGGCATCGGTTTCGATGGTTCAGCCATCGAGGGACTAGCCAGAACAAGCGAAGCTGACATGTTGGCTATGCCAGACCCATCAACCTTCCAGATCCTGCCTTGGCGCGGAACCGTAGATCCAGCAGCTCGCATGTTTTGTGATGTCGCAACCCCAGACGGCAAGCCCGCAGCGGCGGACCCAAGAAACGTATTGCGCCGCGCTTTGGACAAGGCCGCAAAAATGGGCTTTAGCTTCTACGTCCACCCTGAGATTGAGTTTTACCTGCTGAAGAGCCCAGAGCTTGGCGAGAACGGTCAACCAGTTCCAGTTGACACCGCAGGCTACTTTGACAATGTTCCAGGTGGCACCGCCCACGACTTCCGTCGTCGCGCCGTGACGATGCTCGAGCAGTTGGGAATCTCAGTCGAATTCAGCCACCACGAGGGTGGTCCCGGACAGAACGAAATTGATCTTCGTTATGCCGATGCGCTTTCGATGGCAGACAACATCATGACCTTTAGAACGGTTGTGAAAGAGGTTGCTATCGAGCAAGGGGTCTACGCAACATTTATGCCAAAGCCATTCACTAACCACCCGGGTTCCGGCATGCACACTCACTTCTCGCTGTTCGAGGGTGATCGCAACGCGTTTTTCGACCCGGCTGCCAAGTATCACCTGAGCAACGTTGCACGTCAGTTCATCGCTGGCATCCTTCGTCACGCTCCGGAATTGACTTTGGTCACCAACCAGTACGTGAACAGCTACAAGCGCCTGTGGGGCGGGGGAGAGGCTCCTAGCTATGTCAGCTGGGGTCACAACAACCGTTCCGCTCTGATTCGCGTGCCACTTCACAAACCTGAGAAGAGTCAGAGCACGCGCATCGAGTATCGCGCAATGGATTCCGCCGCTAACCCATACCTTGCCTACGCACTGCTACTTTCAGCGGGATTGAAGGGCATCGAGGAGGGCTATGAGCTGGCTGCTGAGACTGAGGATGATGTCTGGTCGCTCAGTGACATGGAACGCCGCGCCATGGGAATTGAAGCGTTGCCACAATCACTTGATCACGCAATTAGAAAGTTGGAGTCATCTGAGCTCGCTGCAGAGGTCTTGGGCGAATCGGTTTTCAGCTACGTGCTTGCCAACAAGCGAAACGAATGGGCGCAGTACCGCTCTCAGGTGACGCTATTCGAACTTGAGCAAAACCTCCGCACGCTTTAGATGGTGGATTCCAGAAGCTCATCGCTTAGCGAGTTAGCTCGTCTGGGCTTTGAAGCGCTGAGTGAAACCGTGCCGAAACTTGAGCAGCTGGTAAGACTGGTTGGAGATCGAGGCCACGCAGCGCTTGCTGCAATCTCGGCTAGCTCTTCTCCGGATCGTGCCTTAGATTCGCTAATTCGGCTGGCAGAAATAGAACCAAAAGTTTTATCTAAGATTTTGGCAAAGCACGACCAGGCAGAACGTCTTTGCAGGGTGGTAGCCGCTAGCAATGGACTGTCTGACTTTCTCCTTCGGCACCCCCAGTTGCTGTCACTTTTTGCATCCCCAGCTCGCATACCTACCCCTGAGCAGCTTCTTAAGCTCGACGACTCAGCTCAAGATGCTTTGAAGATCTCCTATTTGACCCAGCTTGTGAGAATCACAGATTTTGACCTTGGTCACTCGGACTACAAGGCTCCGATCCAAGCAGTAACTGCGGCGCTGAGCGACTTAGCTGCGGGAGCTCTGGAGGCAGCGTTGAAGATTGCGCGCCGCGAAACAGTTGAAGAGGCTCGCTATTCGGTAGAAGAGATTCAAGCTACCGAGTTAGCCGTCATCGCAATGGGTAAGTGTGGTGCAAGAGAGCTCAACTATGTCTCGGATGTCGATGTGATTTACGTGGTTGCTGGAGAGGGCGGTAATGTCATCGAGATTGGCACGCGCTTGGCCACAAAGCTTGCTCGAATCATCTCGGAACCAAGCTTTGAACCTGGATTATGGGAAGTGGACCCAAACCTAAGGCCTGAGGGAAAGTCTGGAGCTTTGGTGCGTCGACTCGAAGCTCACCTGAGCTACTACCAAAAGTGGGCCGAGGACTGGGAGTTCCAGGCACTGCTCAAGGCTCGTTTCGTGGCTGGAAGCGAAACCTTAGGAAGGCAATACGAGCAGGTAATTAGACCCCTGGTATGGGAGCGCACTAATCGCGCTGGAATCGTTGAAAATGCTCGCAACATGCGCAAGCGAGTCCTCGATTTGATTCCGGCTGGTGAAAAGGATCGCGAGATAAAGCTCGGTCGGGGTGGGCTTAGAGATGTCGAATTCACAGCTCAGTTACTGCAGCTAGTTCACGGCGTCACAGACGAATCAATTCGAGTTCCGGACACCTTGTCAGCTGTCAGAGCACTAAGTGAAGCGGGATTGATCGGCAGAGACGATGCCGGGGTTTTCACCAGTCACTACCAAACACTTAGAGCCATCGAACACCGAGTCCAGCTCTCTAAACTCCGGCGAGACCACCTAATCCCAGTCGATGATTCAGAACTCCGGCGAATCGCAAGGGGCATGGGACTCACCACGGCAAGCCTTGAGGAACTCTGGAGCAGGGTTCGTGGCGAAGTTGCTGCGCTGCATGACAGTGTCTTCTACCGGCCGCTGTTGACTGCTATGGCTAGCCTGAGCCCGAATGATGTCCAGCTAACTGATGAGGAGGTTCTTGTTCGCCTTAGCGCTCTAGGTTTTAGCGATGCTAAGGGCGCTGTTTCTCATATCGCCGCACTCACCTCCGGTGTATCCCGCAGAGCGGTAATCCAGCGGACCCTCCTTCCGGTCTTATTGCGATGGATGGCCGAGGGCATAGACCCTGACCGAGCTCTTATCTCATTCAGAAGATTGAGTGAGACCCTAGGCGAGACCCACTGGTTCCTAAGAATGCTGCGCGACTCCTCGGGGGCTGCCGAGCGCTTGATGCGAGTGCTCTCATCCTCGGCATTCATCGCACGACTGCTCGAGCACATTCCAGATTCGTCAGTCTGGTTCAGCGATGAAGATTCCCTCATGCCGCTCGAGAGGGGAGTCATTGTCGATGAGATGTCGGCGATTATTGAGCGCTCGATTGACACTGAGCTGTGTGCTGAGGCTCTGAGGCAGGTGAGACGGCGCGAGATTCTTCGTATTGCGAGTTCTGCAGTCTTGGGAGCGACAACGATGACTCAGATTTCCGAAGGACTAACCGCCATTACTGACGCCTACGTTATTTCAATGGTGGAACTTGCCAAGCAAGCTGCTGGCTCAGATATTGACTTCGGAGTGGTCGCCATGGGCCGCTGGGGTGGTATGGAACTCGGGTTCGGATCAGATGCTGACGGCATGCTGGTGTATAAATCCGACCGGCTAACGGCCCAAGCGGAAGCAGAGAAAGTGTCTTCGCTGCTACTTTCGCTATCTAAGGATTTGCTGCTGGAATTTGAACTTGATTTAGACCTAAGGCCCGAGGGTAAAAACGGCCCAAGAGTTCGTTCTATAGCGGGCTATGCCGGCTATTACGAGCGCTGGGCTGACGCTTGGGAGTTCCAAGCGCTCTTGCGAGCAAGAGTTCTATTTGGCTCGACAGAACTCCAGGAGGAGTTCACGACTCTGATAAACCCCTACCGCTACCCCAAGGACATCTCCAAGGCCAACCTGATTGAGATTCGACGAATCAAGGCCCGCGTCGAGACCGAAAGGCTGCCGCAGGGGGCAGACCCGGCTAGACATTTGAAACTTGGCAGGGGTTCCATCTCCGATGTCGAGTGGTTGGTGCAGATTTGGCAACTGCAGCACGCCGATAAGTTTGCAGCTTTGCAGACGACTTCAACCTCCGAAGCTTTAGAGGCACTCCGAGTCCAGGGCTTGATCCCTGCCGAGGACATTCAGCGCTTATCCGCAGGTTGGCTGATTGCTTCAAGATGTCGCAGTGCTGAAGTTTTGGCAAGCGATAAAAGGACTGACCAGTTGCCTAACGATCTTCGCCAGCTCGATGCCATGGCAAGAATTCTCGAATACCAGCCGGGGGATTCTCAACTGCTTGAAGAGAACTACCTTTCAATTACGCGCAAGGCTAGAACTGCTTTCGAAAAGCACTTCGCTTAAACGAAAACAGGCGGACCCGAGGGCCCGCCCGTAATCAGTTTGACTTACTAGACGCCGTAGTAAAGCTCGAACTCGTAAGGGTGAGGGCGCAGAGCCAGTGGCTTTATTTCCTTCTCACGCTTGTAGTCGATCCAGGTCTCAATTAGGTCGTCGGTGAAGACGTTGCCCTGCTTGAGGTACTCGTTGTCCTGCTCCAAGGCATCCAGAACTCCTTCGAGGGAGCCAGGAACCTGAGGGATGGACTTCGCTTCCTCTGGTGGCAACTCGTAAAGGTCCTTGTCAACCGGTGCGTGTGGCTCGGTGCGGTTTTTGATTCCGTCAAGACCAGCCATCAGCATTGCTGCGAAGGCTAGGTATGGGTTTCCAGAAGCATCAGGAGCGCGGAACTCAATGCGCTTGGCCTTCGGGTTCGAACCGGTCATCGGGATGCGGATAGCAGCCGAGCGGTTACCTGCCGAGTAAACCAAGTTCACTGGAGCTTCAAAGCCTGGAACTAGACGGTGGTAAGAGTTCACGGTTGGGTTGGTGAATGCAAGCAAGCTTGGCGCGTGCTTTAGCAATCCACCGATGTACCAGCGGGCAAGGTCAGATAGACCGCCGTAGCCGGACTCATCGTAGAACAGCGGCTTGCCGTCTTTCCAAAGCGATTGGTGAACGTGCATACCGGAACCGTTGTCACCAAATAGTGGCTTAGGCATAAACGTTGCGGTCTTGCCGTACTGGTGAGCTACGTTCTTCACGATGTACTTGAACTTCAATACGTCATCTGCAGACTTCACCAGGGTGTCGAAGCGGTAGTTGATCTCGCACTGACCCGCGGTGCCAACCTCGTGGTGGCTGCGCTCAACGTCAAGACCTGCCGCCTCCAACTCCAACACGATGGTGTCGCGAATGTCAGCAAGGTGGTCAACTGGGGAAACCGGGAAGTAACCGCCCTTGAATGGAGTCTTGTTTCCAAGGTTTCCACCCTCTTCGTGGCGGGCTGAGTTCCAAGCACCCTCGACCGAGTCCACGATGTGGAATGAGGTGTTGGCCTTGTACTCGTAGCGAACCTCATCGAAGATGAAGAATTCTGCTTCTGGTGCGAAGAACGCGGTGTCCGCGATGCCCGTGGAGGCTAGGTAGCGCTCTGCCTTGTGTGCAACCTGTCTAGGGTCGCGGTGGTAAAGCTCACCGTTGCGTGGGTTGTAAATGTCGAACGAGATGATCAAGGTCTTCTCGATGCGAAATGGGTCGATGTATGCGGTGGTCACATCTGGAATCAACTGCATGTCTGACTCGTGGATTGAAGCAAAACCGCGAATCGAGGATGCATCGAAGAGCTGCCCATTGGCAAAGAATTCTTCGTTGATCTGAGACACTGGCAAGTTGAAGTGCTGCTGAACGCCTGGTAGGTCGGTGAAGCGAACATCTAGGAACTTAACGTCGTTTTCCTTGATGTATGCGAGCACCTCAGAGGCAGTTTTGAACATGGCTGTTCCCTCTCATAGGTAGTGCGACATTCCGGTCGGAATGAAGATAAGTTACATCCCAAATGTTTCGGGAATGTTAAGCCTTGCGCTTAGGCGGCCTTGCCCTCATCGGGTCAATCCCCTTGGGGATAGGTAATGCCGTCGAGTTTGCAAGCGAGTCCAGACGATTAGCCACGGCGCTAACCTCTGATCGGGTGAGAGATTTCTTTAGTTTGTACACGGTTTTCAGTAGCTCATATAGTCGCACTCCGCCATCGATTGCGACACGAACCTTGTGAATCTTAACCCCAGGCGCGCTGCGAGCAATTCGGCGGGACTCGTCTTCAAGCATCTGCTGGACTCGTGCGGAAGGTCCTTCGCCAATTAGTACAACACCGGCCGGTCCGATCATGCGGTAGACCGCATCACGACTCTTTGGGTTTACGGCGATAGGCATTGGAGAGGCTCTCCAAGATCTGCGAATCTGAGAGTCAAGCACAGCTCCAACTGCTCCAGCCTGACCTTCAATCTGAATGTAGGCATTGCGTTCGGCACGTCTAGACATCACGATCATGAAGGTCAAAAAGGCAGAGAGCAAACCAGTTGCGATCCAGAGCCAGAAACCGAGAGTTCCTAAACCATTGACCAAGAATCCGATGAGGAAGCTTGCACCGAACACCAAAAGGAAGCCCAAAATGGCAAGCCAGAGCGCGGTCGGGTCATTCTTTGCTGTGATCTTGTAGACACGCAGTAACTGGCGCATTCTGCCAGGGGATTTTGGATTCTTAGCCACGTTAGTAGTTTACTCAGGCAATCGCGCTGGCTTGCGCGAACTCGAGCTTGTCGGCCAAGTGTTGTAGGTGTTCAGGGATTGGACGACCCTTTGCCAACATACTCGTTGCCCATAGTCGACCGGCTCGGTAGCTGGAACGAACCAATGGACCGGAGAGCACTCCCAAAAAGCCCATCTCCTCGGCTTCCTTGGCCATCTCGATAAATTCCTCCGGCTTGACCCAGCGCTCAACAGGGTGGTGGCGTGGAGTCGGTCTCAGATATTGAGTGATTGTGATGATGTCGGTTCCCGCGTCGTGCAGATCCTGAAGCGCCTGAGTAATCTCGGAGCGCTCCTCGCCCATACCAAGAATCAAATTGGACTTTGTTACCATCCCAGCTTTTCTGCCCTGGGTAATTACGTCTAGAGAGCGCTCATAGTTAAAGGCAGGTCTGATGCGCTTGAAAATCCTTGGCACAGTTTCGACATTGTGGGCAAACACCTCTGGTTTAGCGTCGAAGACCAATTGCAAAAGTTCTGGCTTACCGCTGAAGTCAGGAATCAGAATCTCCACACCGGTGCCGGGGGACTGCTGGTGAATCTGACGGATGGTCTCGGCGTATAGCCATGCACCTTCATCTTCAAGGTCATCTCGTGCCACACCAGTAACGGTCGCGTAGCGCAGGTTCATGGTTTTTACTGATTCACCGACACGTCTTGGCTCATCAGCGTCAAAGTCGGCCGGCTTACCGGTGTCAATCTGGCAAAAGTCGCATCTTCTGGTGCACTGCGAGCCACCAATTAGGAAGGTCGCCTCGCGGTCTTCCCAGCATTCGAAGATGTTTGGGCAACCTGCTTCTTGGCAAACTGTGTGAAGTCCTTGGTCTTTAACCAGTGAGTGCAGCTGCTGATACTCAGGCCCCATCTTGGCGGTGATCTTGATCCACGATGGCTTGCGCTCGATTGGGGTCTCGCTGTTGCGAACCTCAAGGCGGAGTAGTTTGCGCCCAGGCTTAGATTCTGGCACTTGGTACCTCTCCCATTAGTTCTTTTACAAGGTTAGCTGCTTCTGTGACGCTGACATCTCTCCCGAGAATCCTGCTCAAGGTTGTCGTCTTAGCATCAGAGATGCCACAGGCAATTATGTGTTCGTATGGCTCTAGAGAATTATTGCAGTTCAGAGCGAAGCCGTGCATCGTAACCTTCTCAGAAACCCTGATTCCGATTGCGGCGACTTTCTCAAAGCCGTCTTCTGTTTCAAACCAAACTCCGGTTCGACCTTCAACGCGCTCGCCCTTTACGCCAAGCCGGGCTAATACATCGATTAGTACCTGCTCCATCCAGCGCACGAAATTGACTACGTCAATTGGCTGGGGGAGTCGCATGATTGCGTAGCCGACCAACTGACCCGGTCCGTGCCAGGTGATTTTCCCACCGCGGTTGGTCTCAACGAAATCACTGCCGTCTAGGGGCAGTTCCTCCGCCTCGGTGCGCTTGCCGGCTGTGTATACCGAGCTGTGCTCGAGCAGCAAGACGGTGTTGGGGATTGTTCCGGCCACAACCTGCGCATGAATCTCAAGTTGTTTTTGGTAAGCATCGTCATAGCTGATGTAGTTCGGGGCGAATGCAAGGTCAATGAACTCAGGCACTCAATACTCCTTGTGAACTATCACCAGGTAATCAGCTAGTCACTTCCTGGGTAATGGCGAACTAGATACCTAGGTTTGCCTCGAATGCACCAGCTTCAAGGCGAGCCTTGACGTCGGTTAGGTAGCGAGATGCATCGGCACCATCGATGTGACGGTGATCGTAGCTAAGCGCGAGGTAAACCATTGAGCGAATAGCAATCGACTCGTTACCGTCTGCGTCAGTTACTACAACCGGACGCTTGGTGACGACACCTGTTCCCAGGATCGCGCTCTGCGGCAAGAACACCACCGGAGTATCAAAGAGTGCTCCACGTGAACCGGTGTTGGTAAGGGTGAACGTTCCACCGCTTAGCTCGTCTGGCGTCAGCTTGTTGTTGCGAGTTCGGTCTGCAAGCTCCGCAATCTGCTGGGCGGTCTGGGCGATGCTGAGAGAAGCCGCGTTGCGAATAACTGGAGTTAGTAGTCCGCGCTCGGTATCAACAGCGAAGGCTACGTTCTCGGTGCCGTGGTAAACAATGTTTTCGCCATCGACCGAGCTGTTAATCTTTGGGTGAGCCTGAAGACCTTCCGCTGCTGCCAGGCAGAAGAACGGCATGAAGTTCAACTTCACACCGGTCTTTGCTACGAAGTTCGCCTGGACACTCTTGCGTAGGTTTGCAATCTTGGTGACATCTACTTCAACAACAGTGGTTAGCTGTGCGCTGGAGTTCATCGATGCAACAGCACGCTCTGCCAATACCTTGCGAAGACGAGACATTGGCTCGGTGGTCCCACGAAGAGGTGATGCGACAACCGCAGGCGCGCTGGCTGCAGGTGTGCTTGGAGTAGCGCTTGAACCAAAGTCCAAAATGTCTTCCTTGCGGATACGGCCACCCACGCCTGTGCCATGAACGGCGGCTAGGTCAACACCCATGTCGTGGGCAAGCTTGCGCACAATCGGGGTGATGTAGTTAGGGTCTGATTCGCTCTCGGCAGCAACTGGTGCTGGCGCAACAGCTGGAACTGGGGCCGGCATGGCAGGAGCTACCGGTGCTGCCACAGGTGCAACAACGGGAGCAGCTGCAGGAACTGCGGCAACCGGGGCAGGGACAACAGGTTCAGAAACAACTGGTGCCTCGACTACTGGAGCCGGAGCAGCTGCCACAGGAGCAGGAGTCTCTACCGCCGCAGGGGCCGCAGCGGCACCATCGCCGATTACAGCCAAAACTGCGCCGACAGCAACGGTCTCATCCTCTTGGACCAATATCTGCTGAACTACGCCAGCTACTGGTGATGGGATCTCGGTGTCGACCTTGTCGGTCGAGACCTCAACCAGTGGCTCATCAACGGCAACGGTGTCGCCCACCTTCTTCAGCCAACGGGTGATAGTTCCCTCGGTTACAGATTCTCCAAGTGCTGGAAGAACAACTTCGCTCATGACTTAGTCCTTTTGTTTTTAGGCGTGTGCGTGTAGTGGCTTGCCAGCAAGGGCCATGTGCGCCTCGCCGATTGCTTCGTTCATAGTTGGGTGAGCGTGAAGGTGTGGTGCAACATCCTCTGGAGTTGCTTCCCAGTTCACAATTAGCTGCGCCTCGCCGACCTGTTCGCCTGCGCGAGATCCAATCATGTGGAAGCCGACAACTGGACCGTTGTTCTGGCGAACCAGCTTTACGACTCCGGCGGTTCCCAAAATGTTGCTCTTACCGTTGCCTGCGAGGTTGTACTCGTAGATCGAGACACTGTCGGTGCCGAACTTCTCACGGGCTTGAGCCTCGGTTAGTCCCACCGATGCGATTTCAGGTTCACAGTAGGTAACGCGTGGGATGCCCCACTCATCAATCCTTAGTGGCTTAAGACCTGCGATTTCCTCGGCCACAAAGATGCCGTGCATAAATCCCCGGTGCGCTAGCTGCAATCCAGGAACGATGTCTCCGACCGCATAGACACCAGGCAGGTTGGTCTGCAAACGGTCGTTGGTTGGAACGAAGCCGCGATCCATGGCAACGCCCTGCTCCTCAAAGCCAAAACCAGTTGCATTTGGACCGCGTCCTACCGCTACCAACAGTAGCTCTGCAGAGATCTGCTCACCATTCTCAAGTTCAACGGTTACGCCGTTATCGTCTTGGCTTACGGTCTTGAAACGGTTACCTAGCTTGAACTCAATTCCACGCTTTTTGTATGCGCGCTCTAGAACCTTGCTCATTGCAGGGTCTTCATTAGGAACTAGTCGGTCAAGGCCCTCGATGATTACTACCTCAGCGCCGAATGAGCGCCAAATCGATGCAAACTCAACACCGATAACGCCACCACCCAGGATTGCAACCCTGTTTGGAACAAAGTCCATCTGCAGAGCCTGGTCACTGGTGATTACACGTCCGGTGATCTCAATGCCCAGAGTCCTGGTGTTGGAGCCGGTAGCAAGGACTACGTTCTTTCCGGTGTAGTTCTCACCGTTGACAGTCATGGTCTTTGGCCCGGTCATGTGACCCTCACCGGTTACAAAGGTGATGTTCTTGCTCGCGACTAGGCCGGTTAGACCCTTGTAAAGCTTTTCGATGATTGAGTCGCGGTACTTGTTCACCGCAGTCATATCAATAGATTGGAAGGTTGCGTTCACGCCGTACGATCCCGCTTCGCGGGTTACATCTGCAACCTCAGCTGAGTGAAGTAGCGCTTTGGTGGGGATGCAGCCACGGTGCAGGCAGGTGCCACCCAGCTTGTCACGCTCAATTAGCGCAACGCTCATGCCAAGCTGTGCACCTCTTAGCGCTGCCGCGTAACCGCCGCTTCCGCTGCCAAGGATTACCAAGTCAAAGTTGTGATCGGCCATATTATTTGCTCCAAGTTCTCGCCAAACAGGGCAAGTCTAATGCCTAGCTGACCTATGCGCGGCGTGCCATCTCAATCAGTGTGCGAATCATTACTCCGGTCGCTCCACTTGGGTACACAGAGTAGGGAGCTGCGTCATTATTTGCACTCGAGGCGATGTCAATGTGGGCCCAGCTCGAATCCTTTGGAACGAACTCTGACAGAAATAGTCCACCAACCAGCATGGAGCCGGACGGAACGCCAATTCGGCTGTTAACCATGTCGGCAACATCAGATTTCAGAATTTCGCGGAGTTCTGCGGGCAGTGGCATCTCCCAAAGAAGCTCATCCGCTGCCGCGGCAGCTTCTTTTGCAAGTGCGATCGCATCGCCCTTACCCATAAGACCCGCATAGCGCTTGCCCAATGCCACCGTGGCGGCGCCAGTCAGAGTCGCGATGTCAATGATGTGATCTGGTCCAAGCTCTGAGGCAAGCGATAGGCCGTCGCCGAGCACAAGCCTGCCCTCAGCATCTGTGTTCAGCACTTCGACAGTCTTACCGTTGCGCATGGTCAGAACGTCGCCAGGACGAGTCGCTTGACCGCTGGGCATGTTCTCAGCAAGGCACATAAAGCCGGTGATGTTTGCCTTGATACCAAGCTGGGCGGCACCAACGATTGCTCCAAGAACTGACGCAGCTCCTGCCATGTCGTACTTCATACCGATCATCGAAAGTGGCTGCTTTAGGGAAAGACCACCGGTGTCGAAGGTGATTCCCTTACCCACCAGGGCGATGTGCTTTCCGCCGCCGCGATAGGTGAGTTTCACAAGTCTCGGTGGGCGGACTGATCCTTTGCCGACGCCAAGTATTCCGCCGCATCTTTCCTTCTCAAGTCGCTTTTCGTCCCAGATTTCGACATCTATCGGCAGGCCTTTAGCAAGCGATTTCGCTTCTTTAGCCAATTTCTCGGGCCAGAGCGCGTTGGCTGGCATGTTAATCAACTCGCGGATCGCGACAATTGTTTGCGCAACGCCCAGCTCTTTTGAGACATCGACTTTTTTATCGAAAACGATTTGGACGTCAATGTCCGTCTTGGAATCTTTCTTGAAGTTAGCTGGAGTCTTTTGACCAAGTACCGCTCCTTCGGCGAATGCCTTAGCTTCCTCTGCGCTGCTGGCTCGAAGGATCAGTTGAGCTTTGTCGCTGGCTGCCCTCACGGCAGCGGCAGCAAAGTCTCGAGCCTTGTAAACCGAACCAACACCTATCACCAGGGCGATATTCTCGCCAATCATTACTCTGGCTGCCGAGCCCGGCGTCTTATCAGCTTTGTGCAGATCAAGAACCAGCTGGGTAAGGGAATCCTCCTTTACCAAAAGTCCGCTTTCAGAAAGTGGAACAGCGAACTGGTGCGCGTTGGTTGGGGATGAAGTGGCGACGGTGACATTAATCATTGGCCAAGCTTATTGAGTTAGTATCGCAACATGTCTGAGCTGTATCGAATCTACGAATCTGAGCAACAGATTCAAGGTCTCCCAATGCTCGCGATGCTTTCCGGGTTCACTGATTCAGGGCAAACAATCTCTCAACTTTCAGAGCACTTGTTCGCCCATCTCGATCATGAACTGATCGTCAGTTTTAGTAATGACGAGTTGTTGGATTACAGATCCAGAAGGCCATTGCTTTACTTTGAGAAAGACCACATTGAGTCTTACGAGCCACCGGTTTTAGGTCTGTATTTGGCGCATGATGAGGCTGGCAGCCCGTTCCTTCTTCTAGAGGGCTATGAACCGGACTTTCGCTGGGAGGCATTCGCAACCGCCGTTGCCGATTTGGTAGATCGCTTCGAAATCTCTTCGCTTACCTGGGTTCATTCCATACCGTTTCCGATCCCTCACACCCGCCCGGTCGGAATTACAGTCTCGGGAAACCGAGCCGACCTGGTCGAAAAGTACTCCGAGTGGAAGCCTCAGACTCAGGTTCCTGGAAACGTAATCCACCTGCTGGAATACAGACTTGGTCAGACCGGGCTCACCACGACGGGTTTTGTGTTACTAGTTCCTCACTATCTAGCCGACAATGAGGTTCCAGCCGCGGCACTAACGGGTCTTGAACTTATTACTGCGGCAACCGGCTTGGTTTTCCCAACCGATGAGATTAGAGAGCGGGCAGCAAAGTTCGAGGCAAAGGTGAACGCGCAGCTCGAAGAAAATGCCGAGCTTGCCAAGCTGGTTGCAACACTCGAGCAGAGTTACAACTCCGGGACCGGACCCTCGCGCTCTCCGATCGGAAAGCCACGGACCATACCGCCCAGTGCAGACGAGATTGCCGAGGAGCTTGAGAAGTACTTGGCCAACATGTCAAAAGACGACCCAAGCACGGAATAAATCCGAGGAAAAAAGCGTTTATAGCCACTAGAGCCACTTTTAGTGGCATAATTAGCAGTCAAACCCTTTCAGGTCTAACGACTTGACAAGGGTTTAAAGTCTGCCTAAAAAGAGGTTAATTATCGCTACCGTGTCCAAGGCCAAGGCCAAAGCAACTAAGCCAGCTGGCAAAGCCAGCAAGGCTAAAGCTGCCGTTGTCGAAGATGACGAAGAGGACATCGAGGACGAGATTGAAATCGAGACTGTAGATGAAATCGTTGCCGAGGTCATAGAGGTTATCGAGGTTGCGGAAGTTGTTGTAGAAGAGCACAAGGACGATGAGTCCGAGACTGCCGTTGACATAAATGCCTTGCCTGCAGACGTATTAGTTCTGAGCGATGACGATGATGACATCCCAGTTCAAAACCTAACCATTTCAGGTGCTACCGCTGACCCCGTTAAGGACTACCTCAAGCAGATCGGTAAGGTAGCACTTCTTAACGCTGAGCTTGAGGTCGAACTTGCCAAGCGCATTGAGGCTGGCCTGTTTGCCGAGGAGAAGCTAGCGACTGCAAAGTCCCTAGCTCCGGCAGAACGTCGCGACCTGAGCTGGGTGGTAAAGGATGGTGCGCGCGCCAAGAGCCACCTGCTTGAGGCAAACCTTCGCCTTGTGGTCTCGCTTGCAAAGCGCTACACCGGTCGCGGCATGCAGTTCCTAGATTTGATTCAAGAGGGAAACCTTGGCCTAATTCGTGCGGTTGAGAAGTTCGACTACACCAAGGGCTATAAGTTCTCGACCTACGCAACCTGGTGGATTCGTCAGGCGATCACCAGAGCAATGGCCGACCAGGCTCGAACCATTCGTATCCCGGTTCACATGGTTGAGGTCATCAACAAGCTTGCCCGCGTTCAGCGCCAGCTGCTTCAGGATCTAGGCCGCGAACCGACCCCGGAAGAGCTTGCAGCCGAGCTAGATATGACCCCGGAAAAGGTTGTCGAAGTTCAGAAGTATGGCCGTGAGCCAATTTCCCTCTCCACTCCGCTGGGTGAAGATGGAGACAGTGAGTTTGGTGACCTTATTGAGGACACCGAGGCGGTTGTTCCTGCGGACGCAGTTGGATTCACAATGCTTCAGCAGGAGCTCGAACGAGTTCTCGACTCCCTGCACCCTCGTGAAGCCGGTGTTATTCGCTCAAGATTCGGTCTCGGTGACGGTGTTCAGATGACCCTGGACCAGATCGGTGAGAAGTTTGGTGTTACTCGCGAGCGCATTCGCCAGATCGAATCAAAGACCATGTCAAAGTTGCGTCACCCTTCCCGTTCTCAACTACTGCGCGACTATCTAGATAGCTAATGCGCACTTTCCTAGCGATGGCGCTTGGGAAAACTGCTCGTTTTCTACTGCGTCTAGTTAGACGCGGTGGGGGATCGTCTCTTCCAGGAACCATAGCCGCGGCAATTCAACCAAAACTGTTGGAACGTGCCATTCAATCCGTTCCGCAGGGGCTGGTGGTCGTAAGCGGCACCGCCGGAAAATCGAGCACGACCAAGATCATCGTTGCGCTTTTTGAAGCACATGGGGTTCGGGTTTTCACCAATCCATCAACTGCGAACATCAAACAGGGCTACTACGCATCAGTTCTTCAGTTCGGTGATCTTCGAGGACGTATTGCCGCTGACATTGTTGTGCTCGAGTGGGACGAGGGTCACGGGGCTGCCCTGGCGAAGGAACTAAAGCCGCGACTAAGCGTCATTACCAACGTGCTTTCTGATCAGTTAGACCGTTTTGTCGACCCGATCTACGTCCAGGAAAAACTTGCCGAGATCATCAACAACTCAGCCACAGTGATTGCAAATCGTGACGATCGCAATGTTGCACAAATCGCAAGCGGGCATCCAGAAACATTCGGCTTTGGACTGGTTGCCGAACTCATCGATGAGGGCCCTTCCTACGCAATCAACTTTGGAGAAAAGCCAGAGCTTTCTGCTTCGGCTCTGATAAAGCATGCGACGGCCGAAAGATTGCTCATCATGCTCAAAGGAACTGACCTAGAGATTGCTGGCGATTACGAGAATTTCTCGCAGGCGATGAACGTCGCCTCCGCAGTGCTGGCCGTTGATGCTCTGATTGAAATAGATACTGAGCTTGTTGCCCACACAATAGAGGCGCTGCCTCCGGTGTTTGCGCGCGACGAGATGGCGTTGGTAAGAGATCGACTTGTGCGTTTGATGCTGGTGCAAAACCCAACGAGCTTCCAGTTGAACCTAGATAAATTGCAGACCACACCTCACCCTCTGATGATTATGGCCGGTAGGGACATTCACGACCCAAGTTGGCTTTGGACTGTTGACTTCTCAAAGCTAGATGGTGTCGATGTCGTATCTGGTTATAACGCCCATGAACTTGCGCTGCGGTTGCACTACGCAGGTGTTGAGGTGAAGTTGGTTGAGCCAAAGATTGATCTGGCTAACGAGCACTTTGCGAAGTTGACCGGATCGGAACCGACAATCGTTTTCTCGGCCGATGCGATGAGACGCACCAGGAGATATTTGGGGCTGGCTAAATGATCAAACTTTCTTCTTTCAAGCCGGAGTTCTTCGACAACAACGGAGATCAGGGAAACCTCGCGGTCATAGCTGCACAGTTTTCAGCCCTGAATGTTGAATTTGAAATCAGTCACGATTATCAGGGGAGCGATTTCCTTTTGGTTGGTGACTGTTCGATTGCAGTTCTAACTCACTTTGAGGCAGAACTCTCTGATCTTCTGCCAGTGCTAAAGATGCGTTTGATGGCTGGAAAGCCAACGCTATTGGTTGGCAGAAGCTACGAGTACTTTGCACCGCTTCTGGGGATCGAGCTCAAACAGGGCGAGCGGGAGTCAAAGTTTGTGTCTCTGCGAGTGCTGGACCATGACGTATTTGGTTACCACAACTCAACAGTTGTTGAACCGCGCCTGCAAATCTCGGGGTCTTTTATCGGGACAACACTTTTTGGTCCGCTTTTCGCAAAGAATCCGATGCTGCTAAAGATGATTGCCAGTTCTTTGGGAGTGGAACTACAGGGTGCTTACTTTGAACGTAGTGTCGACCTAGCTAACAATGTGCGCGAGGCAACTACCTTTTAGAAAGGTCTTCTGACTGGTCGTGCCAGGAGATGGTGATTGGTTCCAGCTTGGATTTGTTGGCGTTGCCGTGGTGTGCGCAGAAGAGCAAGTCACCCGACTCTAGGCCAACTCGAATGTATGCCTGGGCTCCACAAACATCACAACGGTCTGCGGCTACTAACTTGGTGGTTTCTTTTAGATCTTCCATTTGAGTACATTCAACCACCTACCCACCACAAATTAGTCCCACTTGCACCCAGTTTCGCTAACTGCGAAGTGGCAAGTGTTAATTCATGGTGGCTGCGGTTAGATTGCCAAAGTGGAAACCTATTCAGCTAGACACCTCTCGGTCCTTGAGGGCTTGGAGGCGGTTCGCAAACGTCCTGGCATGTATATCGGTTCTACGGATGCCCGTGGTCTCATGCACTGCCTGTGGGAAATCATCGACAACTCAGTGGACGAAGCTCTTGCTGGACACGGAAACCTGATCGACGTTGAGATTTTTGAAGACGGCTCCATTGAGGTTCGCGATCAAGGTCGCGGTGTTCCGGTAGACATCGAGCCCAGGACTGGACTCAGCGGTGTCGAGGTTGTATACACCAAGCTGCATGCCGGCGGAAAGTTTGGCGGTGGTTCATACGCGGCTTCCGGTGGACTCCACGGTGTTGGTGCCTCGGTTGTGAACGCGCTTTCCTCACGCTTAGATGTCGAAGTCGATAGAAATGGCCAGACCTATGCCATGTCTTTCAAGCGCGGTGAGCCTGGAAAGTTTTTTGGAGAAGGTCCGGACGCAAGTTTTGAGCCTTTCATTGACGGCAGCGAACTCAGAACATTCGGAAAAGTCGCCAAGGGTGTAACTGGCACAAGGGTTAGATACTGGCCAGATCGACAAATCTTTGAGGCATCGGCAGCTTTCTCGTTAGAGGATTTGGCAAATCGGCTTCGTCAGACGGCATTTTTGGTGCCTGGTCTTAGGTTGCAGGCACATGAGCACTCCACCAATTCCAAGCTGGACTATAAGTTCGAGGGTGGTATAGCGGAGTACGCAGAGCATTTAGCCAAGGACATCGCTGTTATGCCTACTAAGCGAATCCAGTTCAAGTCTTCGTTTGTGGAAACCGTTCCGGTGCTAGATGATGCCAACGGAGCGATGGTGTCAAAAGAGGTCGAGCGCGAATGCTCGGTGGATATTGCGCTTCGCTGGGGTAATGGCTTTGACACCGAACTTCGTAGCTTTGTAAATATCATTTCCACCCCTAAGGGAGGAAGCCACCAGGTTGGTTTCGAACAGGCCCTTCTGAAATCCTTCCGCGCAGTGATTGATACCAATTCCAGAAAGCTAAAGGCGACTGGACTCAAAATCGAGCGCGAAGATCTTTACGCGGGTCTCACGGCGGTTGTTACCGTAAGCCTTCCCGAGCCTCAGTTTGAAGGTCAAACCAAGGAGACCCTTGGAACACCGGCGGTCAAGGCTATTGTCGCCAACGGTCTTGGAGCCTGGCTCGACAACTATCTTTCCGGAACAGTCCGCGGCACCAAGCAGGAGGTTGACAACCTGCTAGAAAAGGTGGTCAACGAGGCCAAAGCGCGAATCAGCGCAAGAACCCTAAAGGACACCCAGCGCCGTAAGAATGCCCTTGAATCCTCTTCTCTACCGACAAAGTTGGTGGACTGTCGAGCTGATGCCACCGCAGGATCGGAACTCTTTATCGTCGAGGGTGACAGCGCCCTTGGAACTGCGAAGCTAGCCAGAGACTCAAAGTTCCAGGCACTACTGCCAATCCGAGGCAAGATTCTGAATGTTCAAAAGGCCTCGATCGCGGACATGCTTTCAAACACCGAGTGTGCCTCGATCATCCAAGTTATTGGCGGTGGGTCGGGCAGGACCTTCGACTTAGAGTCTGTGCGCTACGAAAAGATCATTTTGATGAGCGATGCTGATGTCGATGGCGCTCACATTCGCACTCTGCTACTCACCCTGTTCTTCCGCTACATGAGGCCTTTGGTTGAGGCTGGCAGGGTGTATGCAGCTGTTCCACCGCTGCACCGAGTAATGGTTCAATCCGGACGTTCAAAAGAGCCGATTTACACCTATAGCCAGCAAGAACTGCATGACCTGTTGGCGAAACTTGAGAAGTCTGGAAAGACCTACCAGAATCCAATTCAGCGCTATAAGGGACTTGGTGAGATGGATGCCGACCAGCTAGCAGACACGACCATGAGTCCTAATAACCGAATGCTTAGACGCATCACAGCAAAAGACGCTCAGGCCGCTGATGAGATTTTCGAACTGCTAATGGGCAACGATGTCGCACCGCGAAGAGATTTCATTGTTGACTCCGCGGATAGCTTTGACCGAGAGAAGATTGACGCCTAGAAAGCGCTATCTACATAATCGCTAGCAGCAGTTCCCGAGCCATCTCTTCTCTGATCAACGACCGGACCTACAATCGGCTTTTCGTCTAGATCTAGAAGCGTCGGTTGGGCTTTTGCAAGGGATGCAAAGTAGAGCTGGTCTTCACCCTTCAGGAACTTGTGGCAGCGAACTCCCATCGCACCTCTGCCCTTGCGCGGGTAGGCAGTAAGTTGCGTGAGCTTGACCGAACCCGCGTCTGTTCCACCCAGTGCCATAGAGGAATTTGAAACTGAGACAACTACCGAGTCCTGGCTTGCTACCCCGAAATAGATCGCTCTGCCGCTTGGAATGTTCATTCCAGCCATACCTCCTGCGGGAAGGCCTTGAGGTCTCACGCTGGATGCCGGGAAGGCAAGGAGGTTGGCTTCGTTGGTGATGAAGACAAGCTCAGAGTCATCGCCAGAAACTGCAACGCCAATCACCTCGTCCATCTCCTTCAGAGCTATCAGGGAAGCCTCCTGTTTTTCAGGAAGCGGTCCACTAAATCGTTTTACAGTTCCCTGTGAGGTGCCAAGGGCATAGGTTGCTGCTTCGCGCCAGCTAATGACTCCAACGACTCGTGTGTTCGATACTCCGATGATTGACTCCGGCGTCGGTAGCTGCGGAGTCAGACCTGCCGTTGTAACAGGTAGGTCGGAGACGTGCACGGCGTGTGCAACACCATCGCTGGTGACAAGTCCAATGTCAGAGCGAGTACTGGTCGAGATAACTCGCAATCTTGCATCATTGGTGTCAACGGGGGGAGTGGTGGTTCTAAACAGCTTCCCGCTCGGGGTCACGCAGACGAAGGTTGGTTCGTCCTCGAGCTCTGTTGCAACCGGAGCTCTTTTGACAACCACCATTCCTGAGGCGTCGATCAGCTGGGTGCGCCGAGCATCGCCATACTTATCCGATACTTCTTCAAGCTCTGCGCGAATCTGCTGCTTGATGCGCTGTTCAGAGCTAAGCAAGGCCTGCAACGCTTCAATCTCCTTGCGCAGCTGGTCGGCCTCTGTCTCGAGTTCAATAACGCTGAATCTGGTTAGTCGGCGAAGTCTGAGCTCAAGAATGTGCTCGGCCTGCAGTTCGCTGAGGTCAAAAATCTGAATAAGGCGCGTGCGGGCACCGTCAGCTGTATCGCTGGTGCGAATCACCTCGATGATCTCATCGATATTGAGAACCGCGATCTGAAGGCCTTCCAAAAGGTGCAGTCTGGCATTTCTGCGGTCCAGGCGATTCGTTGATCTGCGGCGGACAACATCCATTCGGTGCGAAAGGTAAACCTGAAGTAGTGCAATCACACCGAGCTGCTGCGGGCGGCCCGCCACCAGTGCAATGTTGTTGATACCGAAGGTCTCCTCAAGAGGGGTAAACCTATAGAGCGCTTCTAAAACGGAGTCGGGATCAAATCCGGTCTTGAGCTCAATGACCAATCTCAGGCCATTCTCACGATCTGTGAGGTCGACAACATTGTGGATACCTTCGAGCTTCTTAGAGTTCACGGCATCGCGAATCTTGTCAACCACGCGCTCGGGTCCTACAAGGTAGGGGAGCTCAGTTACCACGAGCCCGGTGCGACGCGGCCCTACAGTTTCAACCGCTACCTTGGCGCGGGTCTTGATGGTTCCCTTACCTTGGCTGTATGCCTCAAGTAATCCTTCAGCGATCAAGGCAACCCCGCCGGTGGGGAAGTCTGGACCCGGCAATACCTGCATCACTTCCGAGAGATCGGCATCGGGGTTATCGATTAGCAGAGTTAGCGCGCTAATCACCTCCCGGAGATTATGCGGCGCCATGTTGGTTGCCATACCAACTGCAATACCGGCCGCTCCGTTGACCAATAGGTTTGGGAAAGCTGCCGGCAGTACTTCGGGTTCGCTGAGCTGAGCGTCATAGTTTGGTTGGAAGTCGACCACGTCTTCGTCAAGGGATTCATTTAGCAGTAGTGCTGCAGGGGCCAGGCGAGCCTCGGTGTATCTCGCTGCCGCAGGTCCATCATCGAGGGATCCGAAGTTACCGTGACCGTCGATTAGGGGAATTCGAAGGCTAAATGGCTGAGCCATACGAACTAGTGCGTCATAAATAGCACCATCGCCGTGCGGGTGGAGCTTTCCCATGACCTCACCGGTCACGCGAGCCGATTTGACGTGACCTTTATCAGGTCTAAGGCCCATCTCGCCCATTTGGTAAACAATGCGGCGCTGAACCGGTTTTAGCCCGTCTCTAGCATCCGGAAGTGCTCTGGAATAGATGACCGAGTACGAGTACTCCAGGAAGCTCTCGCGCATTTCTTTGGCGACATCAATGTCAACAATGCGTTCTTCTGGATTGGTCATGGTCCCTGATGTGTCAAACTTGAGTGTGCCCTCGACTCTACCTGTTGTTCCTAATGCCCTAGGGAAGCTGCGGCACGTGTTTTCCTCCAGCCTGTCATCGGTGCAGCGCAAGCCCAACCCGCTGAACTTTAGAAGTGCGAAGCGAATCATCTGCGTCTTAGTTGATGGCCTGGGTGCTGAGAATATCCTTCAGAGATCCGGACACGCTCCTTGGCTAAGCGCACAAGTGAAGGCCGGAGCGGTTTCCCACGCTGGATTCCCATCGACCACCAGCGCAAACATCGCGTCCTTTGCTACCGGACTAACACCGGGGGAGCATGGACTAATCGGTCACCAGGTGTTCGACCGCGTTTTTGACGAGAAGATCAACCTGCTTACCGGCTGGAACGAGCGCACGGATCCATTTGTCTGGCAACCAAACCAAACCGTGAGTGAAATGGCATTTGCAGCTGGCATCGATTGCAACGTCATAGGCCACGAAGAGTATCGAGATACTGGTTACACCGATGCCACCATGCGAAAGGCAGAATACGTGGCTGCCGAGTCGATGGTCGATCGCTTTGATGCTGCTCGAAGTATCTTGAACTCGCCTGGTGAATCGATCAGCTACCTATACATTCCAGAGTTAGACAAATACGGCCACCGATTCGGATGGCAATCACCCGGTTGGGCAAACCTGCTCGAAGAACTCGATGGACTGCTTGCCAGGTTTGCGGCGACACTGCCCAAAGACTGCGCGCTGGTGGTAACTGCGGACCACGGGATGATTGATTCTGAATTGGATCAACACCTAGTGATAGACGATGTCGTCGAACAGGGAGGATTGCTGGAATGGTTTGGCGGCGACACTCGAGTTGGTTATCTTTATCTAAAAGATGCAGCTGCAGCAAAGGATTTTCAGCAGAGGCTTGAACCCCAGAGTGCGCTGTATCAGGCCGTATTGACTAAGGATGCAATCGATGCGAATTGGTTTGGTCCGGTGGGCGAGTTAGCCAGCCAGAGGCTGCCGGAGCTTATGCTTTTGGCGCGTTCGAACTTCACGCTGTTTCACAGTGTTTATTCGAAGAAGCGAAGCATTGAGATGATTGCCCACCATGGCGGACTCAGTTCAAACGAACTGAGGATTCCGCTAATCCGCGTCGGTGTCTAGCGACCCAGTTCCAAGCACGATCTCATCCCAGCTCGGAAGCGCTGCTCGCCCCTTCGCCGAGTGCGGCTTGAGTTCTGCGGCACTTTGTTCGCGTCGAGCTCTGAGTTCCTGAACCAGGTCGTGTACAGAAGCGCCCTCTGATTCCTTTTCGTCGGCTGGCTCAAAAGCTTGCACCGGTTCTGGAGCTTCTTCCCTTACAGGAGCCTCGAAGATCGAATCGCGGATGCTTCCGGCTTTGCCGATCTTTCGTGCACTCTCACCGTTTGGCTCGATCACTCTAGAGCGAGGATCGAATAGCCAGTTGTAGGTGCCGGCTCCCTTGGCAATAATCTCCCAGCCGAGGTCAGACTTGATGGCCTTGAAGGTTGCACTTGGATCGCTGGCAAGGACCATGTCCTCGAAACGCTTCATAGTTGGACCATCTGGCAAAGTTGTATTGAGAGCGGCATCCAGCACGTAGCGGATCTCGTCGAGAATCGGAAGCGCAAAGGGCTCCACGGCGGACTCTGGTGCTCCTAGCTTGGCTGCTACCTCGGAGAGCGAAAACCCAGCCCTAATTTGCTGCTGAACTTCTCTCGGGGTAAACGTAGGATTCTCGGTCTGCTGGACCTTGCGGATTGCGTCGCGCACCTGATCGTCCATGAGGGCTTGAGCGCGAGTGCCATCTGATGTTTCGAATACCAGGTAATCACCTTCGCGAGACACGAACTTTAGCTCCATGATTTACGCTCCTTAGCCAAGAGTTTGGCAAAGACGAGGCTTTTTGGCTTCTATTTCCTCGGTGAGTTGATTAAGTCTTTTAGCTCACGGCGAGCCTTATTTGCAAATTTTTGACTTCTAGGGCATGCTTCACGCCGAAGTAGAAGTAGAGAGGCGGCGCACATGGCAACAGATTACGATGCTCAGCGCAAAAATGATGACGACACCGAGTCCATCGAAGCCATCAAAGAGCGCATCCCTTCAAAGCCTTCTATTTCCGAGGATGATGTTGACAATGTCGACTCTTTCACCATTCCTGATGTTGTAAATGAAGAGCTTGAGGTGTTGATTTTGCCTCAGCAGGAGAATGAGTTCACCTGCATGAACTGCTTCTTGGTAAAGCCGCAGTCACAAAAGGCTTCAAAGACCAAGCTTGGACTTATTTGCTCGGAGTGCGCCTACTAACTCACTCGATCTTCTGGTGCTAATCACCAGATAGGGAGTTGGGTCATTCCCATCTGTTATCTCAACTTTGACTGCAGTCTTGATGTCCCCGCGAACCAGCAGCTGTGCTCTTGCGTCAAGTGATGGGCCAAGCTCATTTCTGAGATCCTGCGTCGCTACTTCAGTTGCTTCACCAATCGCCTCAAGCGGGATTGACATTTTTCCGGCAATCAGCCGCACCCCATCAACTACTACCAGCGGGCTTAGCACCGAGGCTAGAACCAGGCTTGCAACGAAAGTTGTGGCTCCAAGTGTTAGGGCTAGGGTCCAACCGAAGGGGGCGGCAACGAGCGCCACCATCGGTGTCAGAAGCGAATATGCCAAGTACATGCCGACCGATGGGTATAGGCGTTCTTCAAATTGCAGGGTTTGCACTTCAATAGATTACGCTCTAGGGGTGAGTTTCGAAGTCCTAATAATTGCCGAACCTGGGTTCGAGCCCTTTTACGCAAAGCCTGGCGATGCAGGCTGTGATCTGCGCTCGACGCAAGAGTTGGTCCTTGCCGCTGGCCAGCGTGCGCTGGTTAAGACCGGTATCAAAATCGCTATGCCGGATGGCTACGTCGGTTTAGTTCACCCGAGAAGTGGTTTGGCAGCAAAGCACGGAATCACCGTCTTGAATACTCCCGGCACTGTTGACGCAGGTTACCGAGGGGAAATCATGGTTACCCTATTGAATACCTCGGCCGAAGACTTCCCAATTGCAGTCGGTGACAGAATTGCTCAGTTGGTGTTCCAGAAAGTTGAGCACGCAAACTTCATCGCAGTCACCGAGCTTCCAGAAAGTACCCGTGGGGAAACTGGCTTTGGATCGAGCGGTAAGAACTAGTGCCAAAGATTGCCCCATTCGACAGAGAATCAAACGGACCGTTTGACATCTCTGAGATTGGCCTGCTAACGCCTTACCTGGACTTCGATTCGATCCGGATTGCTCCAAAGCCCGGCCTGATTGTTCGTGCTGATGTCGATGAGGTCAATAAGCGCGTCGTCGCAATCACGTTGGAAGAGGATGGCCACAAACTTCAGCTGCAAGCTTTTGCTGCCAGCAAGATTGACGGCTTGTGGGAACCAACCATGGCCGCAATTCAGCAGGCGGTAGTCGACCAGGGCGGTTCGGTAGAGCGACTGGATGGTGCTCTCGGTCCCGAAATCAAAGCCGGAGTTCCAGTCGTTGAAGATGGCTTACGTCTGCTGCGCGAGTCGAGATTCTTGGGCGTAGATGGTCCGCGCTGGTTCTTGCGCGGAGTATTGAGCGGTCCGGACCTGTCTCACGAGCCGAGATACCAAGCGCTAGTTGAACTGTTCAGATCCGTTTGTGTTAGTAGGGGAGAGACGCCACTGCCTCCCGGTGACCTTCTACCACTGAGTATTCCGGTGCAGCAGTGAGTGATTCCGAACGAATTGCCAAAAAGCTAGGCATTTCTCAAAGCGAGAACGGTCCAAGCATCTCGCGCCAGTCGCTGTTGGATGCCATTGGTGGCCCCCTTGGCATCGCTGAATCTATTGTGCCGGCCTTCTCTTTCTCAGTTGTTTTTGCAGTCACCAAATCCGCTGTGGCAAGCGTCTCTGTTGCAAGCGCATTGGCTCTACTTTTTATCCTGATCAGAATTTTCAGAAAACAGCCGGTAACCCAGGCCATTGCCGGAGCCCTCGCTATCGCCCTAGCGGCTTTCCTTGCCCTTCGGGATGGTGGGAACGCCCAGGACTACTTCATCCCGGGTTTCTATACAAACGCAGCGTATGGATCGGTTTTGTTGCTCTCGGTAATTATTCGATACCCGATCATGGGCTTTGTTGCTCAGTTGCTGTTTGGATTTCAGAATTGGCGTAAGAACAAGGTTGTTTATCGCAGGGCACGGCTTGTGACTCTGGCATGGGTGGGCTTTTTCGGACTCAGGCTATTGGTGCAACTGCCGCTGTACTACTCGGGTCAAGTTGAGCTTTTAGCCGCTTCAAAGGTCGTACTCGGCGCACCAGCTTATGCGGGCCTGTTGGTGCTCACCTGGGTGATGCTTAAGCGCCTCAACACCCTAGAAAAGCAGTAAATTAGTCAAGGAAAACATCAGGAGATTCAGTCATGAGCAACAGCTTCAATTCCGCTAAGCATCTTTCGGTTGGCGAAAAGAGCTATAAGTACTTCTCCATGCCTGAACTTGGTGTGGACAAGCTGCCCTACAGTCTCAAGATTCTCTTGGAAAACATGCTTCGCACCGAGGATGGAGCGAACGTTACTCGCGACCACGTGAATGCTTTGGTGAACTGGGATCCAGCCGCCGAGCCGGACACCGAGATTCAGTTTTCACCAGCCAGAGTTATCATGCAGGACTTCACCGGTGTTCCTTGCATCGTTGACCTAGCAACCATGCGCGAGGCAGTTGCCGCCCTCGGGGGAGATCCTCAGAAGATCAACCCGCTTGCTCCAGCGGAAATGGTCATTGACCACTCTGTCGTTATTGATGTGGCTGGTACTGCTGATGCCGCGGAGCGAAACGTTGAGTTTGAATACCAGCGAAATGCAGAGCGCTACCAGTTCCTGCGCTGGGGTCAGACCGCCTTCGATAATTTCAAGGTGGTTCCTCCCGGGACTGGAATTGTGCACCAGGTAAACATCGAGTACCTCGCTCGTACCGTTATGACTCGTGAGGTTGACGGGGAATTGGTTGCCTACCCGGACTCCTGCGTTGGAACCGATTCACACACCACCATGGTGAATGGTCTGGGTGTCCTTGGTTGGGGTGTTGGCGGTATAGAGGCCGAAGCCGCAATGTTGGGTCAGCCGGTATCCATGCTGATTCCAAAGGTTGTCGGGTTCAAGCTAACCGGGCAGATTCCTACTGGAGCAACTGCAACCGACGTGGTGCTCACCATTACCGAGGTGCTGCGCAAGCACGGCGTTGTTGGCAAGTTCGTTGAGTTCTATGGCTCTGGCGTATCAAAGGTGCCTCTGGCTAACCGAGCAACCATCGGAAACATGTCCCCGGAGTTTGGATCGACCGTCGCAATCTTCCCGATTGACGAAGTCACCTTGGACTACCTAAGAATTACCGGTCGCACCGAGCATGAGATTGCATTAGTTGAGGCTTACTCCAAGGCCCAGGGGCTATGGCACGATCCAAGCATTGAACCGGTTTTCAGTGAATACCTGGAGCTAGACCTTTCAACCGTGGTTCCTAGCATCGCAGGACCAAAGCGTCCTCAGGACCGCATTGAGCTCAGCAAGTCAAAAAGTGCATTCGACACCGCGATCAAGACCTACTCAAACGTCAAGTCAAAGCCAGCTAGCGTCAAGGGTAAGGATTACAAAATTGACAACGGCGCAGTAACCATCGCCTCAATCACCTCTTGTACGAACACCTCGAACCCGTCTGTGATGCTTGCCGCAGGCCTAGTTGCTCGCAACGCTGTTGCCAAGGGGCTAAAGGCTAAGCCTTGGGTGAAGACCTCATTGGCTCCAGGCTCCAAGGTGGTTACCGAGTACTACGAGAAGGCTGGTCTTACCGACGATCTAAACGCTCTCGGATTCAACTTGGTTGGCTACGGCTGCACCACCTGTATTGGAAACTCGGGTCCGCTAGCAGAGGAGATCTCTGAGGCGATTAACCTCAACGATCTAGCTGTTACCGCGGTGCTCTCTGGAAACCGAAACTTTGAGGGTCGAATCAACCCAGACGTGAAGATGAACTACCTCGCGTCCCCACCGTTGGTTATTGCATACGCCTTGGCCGGAACCATGGACTTCGATTTCGATACTGAAGCCTTGGGTCAAGACACATCCGGTAACGATGTTTTCCTAGCGGACATCTGGCCAACCCCTGAAGAGGTCCAGAGCACAATCGATTCCTCGATCAACTCTGAGATGTTTACCACTCAGTACGCCTCAGTTTTCGAAGGTGACGCCCACTGGAAGTCACTTCCTACACCTAAGGGTGCAATCTTTGAATGGGACGAGAAGTCGACCTATGTCAAAAAAGCCCCTTACTTCGACGACATGCAGCTAAGGCCTTCGCCAGTGACTGATGTCTCTGGTGCGAGAGTATTAGTAAAGCTTGGGGACTCAGTAACTACTGACCACATCTCCCCAGCCGGATCGATCAAGGCCGATTCCCCAGCGGGTCGCTACCTAACCGAGCACGGTGTTGCAAGGGTTGATTTCAACAGCTACGGCTCGCGCCGCGGTAACCACGAGGTGATGATTCGAGGCACGTTCGCTAACATTCGTCTTCGCAACCAGCTGCTAACTGACGTTGAGGGAAGCTACACCCGGGACTTCACGCAGAGCGACGCCCCTCAGGCATTCATCTTTGACGCAGCCGAGAACTACCGAGAGCAGGGAATCCCTCTTGTTGCACTCGCCGGTAAAGAGTACGGTTCGGGGTCCTCTCGAGACTGGGCGGCTAAGGGCACGAGCCTGCTTGGAATCCGCGTCGTTATCGCTGAGAGCTTCGAGCGCATTCACCGTAGCAACCTGATTGGTATGGGTGTGTTGCCACTGCAGTACCCAAAGGGCGAGACTGCAGATTCTTTGGGTCTGGACGGCACCGAGGAGTTCAGCTTTGAGGGCATTGAAGTTCTCAACCAAGGCTCAACTCCAAAGACAGTTCGCGTGACCGCTAAGCCCTCTGCTCACTCGGAGAACGGCAAGCAGACCATTGTGTTTGATGCGGTCGTAAGAATCGATACACCGGGAGAAGCGGATTACTACCGCAACGGTGGCATCTTGCAGTATGTATTGCGAAGCTTGGTTGCTTAGGAAGGCTTAGGCCACTTAGCTGGTTAACACTGAAATGACTCAACTAGAGCGAATCTCAAAGCCGAGAGACCTGGATGGACTTTCCAAGGAAGAACTCCAGCAACTCTGCGCCGAAATTCGCGCCTATTTGGTTGAATCTGTGTCCAAGACCGGTGGTCACTTAGGCCCAAACCTCGGTGTAGTTGAGACTACGGTCGCAATTCACCGAATCTTTGATTCCCCAAAAGATGCAATCGTCTTTGACACGGGACACCAGTCCTACGTGCACAAACTGCTAACCGGTAGGCGGGATCTTTCGAGCCTTCGTCAAAAGGACGGAATCGCTGGTTACCCGCAGCGCGGTGAATCTGTGCACGACATTGTCGAGTCCTCACACGCATCCAGCTCACTTTCATGGGCTGATGGCATCTCCCGTGCCTTCAAGGCAACTGATCAGAAGGACCGGCACGTAGTTGCCGTCATTGGTGATGGCGCGCTGACTGGGGGAATGGCATGGGAGGCACTCAACAACATCACCGATGACAATGACCGCAATCTGGTCATCGTGGTGAATGACAATGGGCGCTCCTACGCACCTACCATCGGTGGCTTGGCTAAGACCCTGAATGCTATTCGAACCGAGTCTTGGTATCGCAAGAGCTATTCGCTGTCCAAGCGCATGTTCTACAAGATGGGATCGCTGGGTCGCATAATTTTCGATTCTGTGCACGCCGCCGGCCAATCTTTTGCGGTTGACAGCCAGGCAAAAGGAATATTCCCAAACCTCGACATCAAGTACATCGGTCCAATTGATGGACACAACCTTCAAGACATGGAAACTGCGCTCAGACAGGCCAAAGACTATGGCGCACCGGTCATCGTTCACGCGATAACCCAAAAGGGTAAGGGCTACGACCCTGCGATCTCAGACCTCGCCGACCAGTTCCACGCGGTTGGAAAGATCAACCCAGAGACCGGTTTAGCTCTCAAGGCCTCCAGCGGTATTAGCTGGACTTCGGTCTTTGCCGATGAGGTCACCTCGATAGCTGAGAGCAACCCTCGACTGGTCGGCATTACCGGTGCGATGTTGATCCCCGTGGGATTAGACAGGTTTGCAGAACGCTTCCCAGATCGGGTGTTTGACGTTGGTATCGCGGAGCAACACGCCGTAACAGCCGCTGCTGGCATGGCATTTGGTGGACTTCACCCTGTTGTAGCTATCTACGCCACCTTCTTGAACCGCGCATTTGACCAGGTTCTCATGGATGTCGCCCTCCACAAGGCGGGTGTGACATTCGTTCTGGATCGCTCTGGAATCACCGGCCCCGATGGCGCATCGCACCACGGCATGTGGGACCTTTCCATATTGCAGGTAGTGCCAGGGATTCAATTGGCTGCTCCTAGGGATGAAAAGACTCTCAGAGAGCTACTAGGCGAAGCCTGTTCCATCGAAGACGCTCCGACAGTTGTGCGCTTCCCTAAGGGCAACATTCCTTCGCCGATTACTGAACTTCGCAAAACCGCGGATGGAGCTGACGTGCTGGCTGAGGCTGCTGCCAAGGATGTCCTATTGGTGACGGTTGGAAGCTTCGCGCAGACTGCTTTGGCAGTAGCTGAGTTGTTGGCCGCGCAGGGGATTGGTTGCACGGTTGTGGATCCAAGGTGGATCTTGCCAATCAAGGAATCCTTAGTTCAGATGGCTCAAGCTCACCGTCTCGTTGTCACTCTTGAGGACGGAGTTAGGGTGGGTGGTTTTGGTTCAAGGTTTAGGCAGGAGCTTCGCGCTCACGGTGTTGACACCGGTCTTAACGAGGTCGGAATTCCCGCAGAGTTCCTAGAGCATGCCGAGCGCGATGAAATCCTTGAGCGTCTAGGTCTTACGCCGAAGGCGATTGCACGTGACATCGTTGCACAGGTTGTAGGTTCAAAGGTCCCTCACGCTAAGCCGATTGAGGCTGGGCTGCCTGCAGTAGACCCTTCTGAATCACTGTCGTAACTAGCTCGACCTGCCAGTTTCGCGCTCCAAAAGAACTCAGCTGAGCCGCTACGTCTTCCTGCGGTTCAAAACACACTCTTCTGAGGTAGTCGGGGGTAAGCAGGTTTTCAACAGGAATCTTTAGTTCAGATGCGAGCTCGAGAACCATTGGTCGAACTACTTCAAGTCGGTGGTGAGCTTCTGGGAATCTTCGCTCCCAGCTCTTATGGTTTGGAATGCCATTGCCCTTTTCTACTGGCTCGATAGAGATCTCTAAACCGGTTGACTGGGCTATCGCATCCCACCATGTCGAAAGCAGTGTCCTGGACGCCCTGCCCTGGAACTCCTTGTTGTTTGCAAGTTCACTTCTAGTTTTTGGCGCCTGATTCACGGCCGCCATAATCGATCGGTCCGGAATCAATCGTCCTGGCGCAATGTCCTTCTCTATTGCTATGGCATCTCTAACAGCATGAAGGCTCGCAGCAATCTTTAGCTTCGGGAGGTCCTTTATTCGGCTTATGCCTGGCAGTCCGCGCCAGGGCTCTTCGAGTGGGGGCTTTGGCTTGAAATCAAGCAGGTGAGTGAACTCCTGCTCTAGCCAAGTCGACTTACCAGATTCCTCGATCAGGGTCTTCAGCGCTTCCCAGAGCTCGAACATCACATCGACATCCAAGGCTGCGTAGTCGAGCATTTCCTCGGTTAGTGGACGTTGTGACCAGTCAGCGGCTGAGTGCTCTTTAGCAAGTTCAAGTTCCAGCAGGACCTCGCATACTGACCCTAGGCCGACGCGCTCAAGTCCTGCGATTCTCGCTGTAAGTTCGGTATCAATCAGGGCTGCGGGGTGGAATCCTAGCTCCGCCAAGCACGGCAGATCTTGGGTGGCTGCATGCAGCAGCCAGGTCTTTGAATTCAAAGGGGTTATCAGCTCCGCAAGGTCAACATCGGAAACTGGATCAACAAGCCAAATACCCAAATCGCGAATCGCGATCTGAATCAAATAAGCCTTCTGGCTATAGCGGAAACCGCTCGCTCGCTCAGCATCAATGGCTACCTGCTCGACATCTGAGAGTGCGCTGATCAGAACCTGAAGCTCTTCACTACTGTCCACACGGTGAACTGGAAGTCGGGGCTTGTCTAACCTCAAGAAAGCCTCACCACTTTGGAATCTCTCGGTGGGAGACCAGATATAAGTGCCAGTAGCTCTACCCAAGCCTCAAGGTGAGCGGTCAGGTTGCTATCCATCGGCGCCCATGATGCTCTTATTTCTAACTCGGCATGCTGCGGCTGGGCAATTAGTGAACCGTGTCCAGTTGATAAAACGGTGGTTGTGGTTCCGGCATCGTGCGCAAAGTTGGCACCTGCTTGAGTCAGTGAGTCCTTTAGCCACTCCCATGGCAGCGCCGAGAGGTAGTCATCCTTGGCCATCTCGAGCTCGATTGGACTCTTGGCGTAGCCAATGATTCGAAACTCTGAGTTCCAGCCCTCAGGGCTTGTAGAGTCCCTGCAGAACACCAGGCGTGAGACACCGTGATCTGTTGCTGTTTCGTGGTTTATCTCCGCCGCGATTGCGATTGACTCGGGCGCAATGCCCTGCGGTGAGGGAATCTGAGTAAGAGTAATCTCCGGTCGGGATTCGACCTTCCTGAACCCCTCGAGCATGCCAGCAAAGGTCGGGCTTAGAGAAGTGAGGTCGATTTCCACTTCGCAAATTTATCTGGCGAGTGGGTTACTGCCCGGTTGCCACGCCACCAACCCAACGTAAAGGTCTTCTAGCTCAAGCAATATTGGTTCTACCTTCAACGCCATGGCGAGGTTTAAAACTCCAGATTTGTGTCTCGAGCTAAGCAGCAACGCATCTATTGCCTTGGCCTCTATAAGTGCTCTAATCCCAGTGATCCCATACTCAACGTGCACTCTCTTGTAACCTTTCGACCGCAAGTCCATCAGCGCCTGTTGGTAACCCTGATGAGAGAGAATCAGCTTCTGGCCATCTGGGACCGAGATGTCTAGCCCTTGGTTTGATAAGACCGCTAGGTCTGCGTGCTTAGGAAACCTATACCGGTCGCATCTGAACGTCTTGCCAGAAGTGAGGATCACCTCAGACTGTCGCCTAAGTGCCACAAGCAAAGAACGATCGGTGTCGTTTCCGAGTCCCGCTGAACTTCCGTCAGTCGAGACAGTATTGCCGTGCTGGTCTGAAACTAAGGATGCGGTGACTGCGAATCCCGATACGAGCACTCGGAAGTATTCGCCAGCATCCGTTGGGTAGGACCCAATTGAGTCAGTTACCTGCGGCAACGATCTCTCGAGTCTTGCGTTTGATCCTTGAGAGCATTCCACGCATACCTCTGACTCGCAGGGGTGAGATCAGTCGATCTAATCCCAGCATGGAGGGGAAGTCATCAGGCAAGTCGAGAATCTCCTGCGCGCTCTGACCGTTCAAAGCTGAGCTGAGTACTGAGGCAAAGCCTCTCGTGGTCGGTGCCTCTTGAGGAGCCGAGAAGTGAAGCGAAACTCGCTGCAAATTGCCCTCAACGGCTATAAAAACCGGCGATTGGCATTCTTCCACTCGCTCCAAAAGCTCTGGGTTTTCACCGAAACGAGCATCTAGGTCTGGAAGCTGCTCACTGAACTCGAGAAGCAACTGCAGCCGATCTCGCTCCTCCAGAAAGGTGAAATCGTCTACCACTGCTTGGGCGTTGGAATTCAACGAGTGAATACTCCAGGCTCTTCGCCAACGGCGATTGGAACGCCGACTAGGTTTCCCCACTCGGTCCAAGAGCCGTCGTAGTTGCGAACATTCTTGACGCCAAGAAGGTACTTGAGCACGAACCAGCTGTGGCTTGAACGCTCTCCGATTCGGCAGTAGGCAATGAAGTCATCGCTTGGGTCAAAGCCGGTTGCATCGAAGTAGATGTGTCTGAGGTCAGCCACATCCTTGAATGTTTCGTCTTCCAAAATCGCTGACGACCATGGGATTGAAGCTGCGGTTGGGATGTGGCCGCCTCTGGATGCACCTTCGTTTGGATAGTCCGGCATGTGCAGACGCTCGCCGGTGTACTCAGGTCTGGAGCGGACATCAACCAGCGGTTTCCCAAGGTGTTCGAGTACCTCGTTACGGAAGGCACGGATGGTCTTGTCGTCACGCTCGATGACCGGGTAGTTGACTGCAGCTGCAGCGGGGACCGCCTTGGTAATCTCGCGGCCTTCTGCGATCCACTTGGCACGTCCACCATTCAGGATTCGAACATCCTCGTGGCCAAACAGCTTGATTACCCAAAACGCATAGGTCGCCCACCAGTTCGAGCGGTCTCCATAGAGCACGATCGTGTCATTGCGGTCGATGCCCTTTGCCTTCATAAGCTCTGCGAACTGAGCACCGGTTAGGTAGTCACGCTTGTCCTGGTCGTTTAGCTCTGTGTGCCAGTCAAGCTTCACAGCACCTGGAATGTGACCGACTTCGTAGAGCAAGACGTCTTCATCGCACTCAACGATCTTCACACTCGCGGAATTCTGCTCCAACCATTCGGTTGTAACTAGAACATCTGGGTGGGCATAACCGGAGATTCTCGATGTTTCTGACATGACGGTCCTTCTCTATTGTCTAAACTGGCGAAACTGGGAGGATTCAATTTGTTAGAACAGCGCATAACTGGTGCTAATTCCCTTCCTTCAATTGTCCCAGATTTAACTCCCAAAGAACTAATCAAACAACTTCTGCCTCCGCCGGAATTTGCCAAGGCAAGGTTTGAAAGTTACCGCCCTGACGCCAATTTCCCCTCCCAGCAGCAAGCCGTCGAGATTGCTAAACAATTCGTAACCGGTAAACGGGCCAAACTCTTCGCAAAGACCTCTACTGCACCAGGGATCTACCTCGACGGCGGCTTTGGTGTGGGCAAAACTCACTTGCTCGCATCGATTTGGCACGAGTTTGAGGGAGCTAAAGCCTTCGGCAGCTTCCTGGAGTACACCAGTTTGGTTGGCTACATCGGCTTTCAGACCGCCGTGAAGGAGTTCTCCAAGTTTGGTCTGATCTGCATAGATGAGTTTGAACTAGACGATCCAGGCGACACCATGCTGATGTCCCGATTCCTAAAGGAGCTATCCGCCGTCGGAGTCAAGTTCGCAGCGACATCAAACACCCCACCAAACGCACTGGGCCAAGGTCGTTTTGCTGCCGAGGATTTCAAGCGAGAAATTCAGGGGCTGGGGGAGCGCTTCGAGATCATTAGCGTTGATGGTGAGGACTACAGGCACCGTGACTCCTCTGCAGAGTCTAGAAACCTTTCGATTCGAGAACTCCAGGATTGGATCGGTTATCAACCAGACCCTACCGCTATGAAGTTCAGCGAGTTGTTGACCCTTCTCGGCCAACTGCACCCAACAAAGTTCCGAAGATTGATCTCTGATGTTGGATCATTCGCAATCTACGATGTCTTCCAGCTCGAGGACCAGGTAGCTGCACTGAGACTGGTGGCTCTAGTTGACCGACTCTACGAGCAGCAGATCCCACTGCGTACCTCAGGAGACATCTCGGCAACCAAGGTGTTTTCTAGCACCATGATCTCTGGTGGATATCGCAAGAAGTATCTCAGGGCACTTTCCCGAATCGGAGCGCTCTGCGAGCTCTACTGATTCTGAAGCTTTCGGTAGTGCTTTGCCCGCGATTGCGCGATCGCCGCACCGATCGTCATCGAAATCACAGACCCTAGCAGAACTGCAAGCGTTGCCTCAGCCGCAAGTTCTGGATGGTCCTCGAAAGCAAGCTTGGCCATCAGCATCGACACCGTGAAGCCAACGCCCGCAAGCGCAGACAGCGCCAGGAAGTCCATCGTCGCAAGTTCCAACCGAGCTTCCTTGCTTGCAATTGCATTGGCAACAAGGGCAAATAGCGTAATACCGAGAATTTTCCCTGCTGGGAGCGCGACTAGCACACCAAGGAAAACGTTCGAGGTCTGATCTGAGAAGTTTGGTAGCGCTATGGCCACGGCAAAAAATGCAAACAGCGGCAGAACGACCGAGTTAGTCCAGGGCTGCATCTTCTCGATAAGTGAGTGCGCGTTGCGCGCAGGAATCAAAAGCCCCATCGCAACACCGGCGACTGTTGGATGCACACCCGATTGCAGAACGAGAAACCAGAGCACAAAAAAG
Source organism: Microbacteriaceae bacterium (assembly GCA_027487865.1). GTDB lineage: Bacteria > Actinomycetota > Actinomycetes > Actinomycetales > Microbacteriaceae > Aquiluna. Next base: position 196,484 of record JAIYCT010000007.1, on the reverse strand, counting down.
CTAGCGATTCGAATCAGGTTTATTGGCAGCCGCTTGAATCGCTCCGCGAGGGCGTGAAGCGCGGCTACAACGCAAGCCAGTAGTAGCCAGCCCACCTGCAGGTCTCTAGTGAAGAAGATTGCAATAAGTACTATCGCGATCAAGTCATCGAAGATAGCGAGCGCAAGTAGGAAGATACGTGCCTGCTTTGGTAGTCCCCTTCCAAAGATCGCCAGCACACCAAGAGCGAAGGCGATGTCGGTGGCCGTGGGGATTGGCCAGCCCCTAAGTCCGTCTGTTCCGGCATTTAGAAGTGCGAATATGGCTGCAGGAACAATTACTCCACCGAGCGCTGCGACAATCGGAACTAAAGCCGTCGAGGGCTTTGAAAGCACACCGCTTTTCAATTCATACTTAAGCTCCAGACCAGCAACCAAAAAGAAGGTGGCGAGAAAGAGATCGCTAACCCAGTGTTCGATGCTTAGGTTCAGACCCAGCGATTCAATACCTATGTAAAGATTTTTGAAGTTGAGAAGCTGCTCACCCAGGGTTGAGTTTGCAAGTACAAGCCCGGCGATCGCGGCCGCCATGAGGACCAGGGCAGCAGAGCGCTCACTCTTCATTGGTCCTCCATCTTTTTACAAGCCCGAAACAAAACTACGCACAAAGTCGAAACTTCGCTTGGTCAGAATGTGCTCACGAGCTCATTCAATTGACTTCGTCTAACTTTACGAGAGGGTATGAATATGGATCAGGGAAACACCGCTTTCGTGCTGTTTTCAGCCGCACTTGTGCTGTTGATGACACCGGGACTTGCATTCTTTTATGGTGGGCTAGTTAAAGCCAAGAGCGTTGTCAGCATGATGATGCTCTCATTTGGTTCGCTCGGCTTGGTAGCCGTGCTCTGGGTGCTTTACGGTTACGCGATCACCTTTGCCGACATTGATGATGCTGGTTGGGTGGGCATCCCACACATCATCGGAATCGACACCAATGCAATCGGACTAACCGCTCAGGTGGCCGAAGCTGCAAATCCTGTTGGTGCATTCCCTGAGATGGCATTCGTCTCTTTCCAAGCCACATTCGCAATCATTGCGGTAGCCCTAATCTCTGGCGCGGTTGCTGACCGTGCAAAGTTTGGCGCCTGGATGGTGTTCGCAGGCCTTTGGGCAACCCTGGTCTACTTCCCGGTAGCTGGCTGGGTCTTCAACTTCGTTCCATCCGATCAGGGTGGTTGGATCGTGGACAAGCTGGGCGCAATTGACTTTGCGGGAGGCACTGCGGTTCACGTCAACGCCGGAGCAGCTGCACTAGCGCTGGCGATTGTCTTAGGTAAGCGCTTTGGCTTCGCCAAAGGAATCATGCAGCCTCACAACGTACCTCTAACACTGATTGGTGTCGCGCTTCTTTGGTTCGGCTGGTTCGGTTTCAACGCTGGTAGCGAGCTAGCAGCCGATGGAGTAGCCACCATTGCTTTCATCAACACCATTGCCGCTCCTGCTGCCGCGATGTTGGGATGGATCACCATTGAGAAGATTAAGCACGGCAAGGGAACCAGCGTTGGAGCAGCTTCAGGTGTTGTCGCGGGTCTTGTGGCTATCACCCCGGCTTGTGCATCGGTTGATCCGATTTGGGCAATTGCTCTTGGTGCTGTAGCCGGAGTCGTATGTGCTTTGGCAATCGATCTGAAGTTCTCCTTGGGCTTCGACGACTCACTGGACGTAGTTGGCATCCACCTGGTGGGTGGACTAATCGGAACCCTTTGGATCGGTATCTTCGGTAATGGTGTCGGATCGGCTTTTGGTTACGGCTGGGAGCAGTTCGGTATCCAGGCGCTTGGCTCGGTTGCCGTCTTGGTATACAGCTTCGTCATGGCCCTCATCATAGGATACGCGATTGAAAAGACCATTGGCTTCAGAGTCAAGGCGGAGGATGAGATTGCAGGCATCGACACCGTGGTTCACGGTGAGCTTGCCTACAGCTTCGGCAGAGACAGGGATTAGTCAGCAGAAACACAGATACTCCCTCAGCGTCGCTGAGGGAGTATCTTTCTGACCGGATCATCGCTAATCAAGTTCTGCAAGATTTCACACCGCACGACTTTTTGTGTCATAATTTCCTAGTTCTGTTCACAGAGCGTGCGGATGTAGCGCAGTTGGTAGCGCACAACCTTGCCAAGGTTGGGGTCGCGAGTTCGAGTCTCGTCATCCGCTCTCTAGCACCTAAGTACAGACGGTGAAGTGGCCGAGAGGCGAGGCAGCGGCCTGCAAAGCCGTGTACACGGGTTCGAATCCCGTCTTCACCTCGAAGCAACAACCCGGGCGATTGGCGCAGTGGTAGCGCGCTTCCCTGACACGGAAGAGGTCACTGGTTCGAACCCAGTATCGCCCACCAATTCTTTTGGCATTCGCTAATCGTTTACGAGAAATTAAGTTCAAACTTTTAGTTTCTCGGCATGAAAACCATATCCCGCAAGATTGTTAGCATCGTTGCAGCGCTAGCGCTGACTTTCGGAGTGGCTCAAGCCCCTTCGCAGGCGAACACCTACGCCTCCCCAGCAGCCCCAGAAGTTGTTGACGTCGTGCCAGCTGTTGGAGGCGTCAAGGTGTCATGGAAGCCAGTCACCGCTCTTCCAAAGGTGTCTCACTACATAATCAGTGGTGGACCCGGTTCCTGCCCGATCATGGTTCCTGCATCAAAGACCTCAGCGGTCATGCCGGTACTCTCCATGACAGACGTGGACGTCAAGGTCCAGGCTGTCAACGAGTACGGACTGTCAGCTTCCAACTTCTTTGGAGTTCCTGCAACTCCCAAGTCAAAGGCTTCGAGCAATCTGAAGTCAGTGCAGCTGCTGCAGCTTTCTGACTTCCACGGTGCTCTCGAGGGAACTACTTCGCTCTTCGGTGCCGATGGCCTCGCAGGTCAATTTGCCCTCGAGCGCATCGTTGTTCCGGCAACAATCGCTATGACCTCTGGAGATAACTTCGGTGCTGCTCCGCCGATCTCCTCTCAGTTCGAAGAACTCCCAACCATCGAAACCCTAAACGCGATGAAGCTTGACGTTGCAGGTTTTGGAAACCACGAGCACGACCGCAGCCTAGAGCACCTTCGCAAGATGATGGTCAACTCAAACTTCCAGTGGATTGGAAGCAACTATTCTTCGCTAGCCGGTCTAAAGCCAACAGCAGCGAAAAGTGCTAAAACCTTCAGCATCATCACTAAGGGTGGCGTAAAGGTTGGAGTTATCGGCGTCAACACTGCTCAGACCAAGGAGCAGGTGTTCCCAGGTAACCTCAACTTCACCGTTGGTGGCAAGGTCCAAGAGATCGAAATCCAGGCCTCCCCAGCAAAGATTCAAACCGCTATCGACGCAGCTAAGAAGGCTGGCGCTGACGTAGTGGTTGGTCTTATCCACGAGGGATTCAGTCAGTTCTTAGAGGGCAAGGCAACTGGCCCGCTAGTTGACTATGCCAAGTCGCTAAAGGGCCTAGCTGCAATCTACGGTGGTCACTCTCACCTGACCTACAACGCGGTTGTAAATGGTGTCACTGTGGCTCAGACCAAGAACTCTGGCGCCGAATACACCAGAACACAACTCTGCGTCGACACAAAGGCAAACAAAGTCATCGGTTCTTCGGTTGAGCACGTGACCCGAGCATCGGTTCTAACTGTTCAGCGTGATGCAGCTGCGACCGCAATGGTTGCCGGCTACAAGGCTCAGCTCACTGCAAAGATGGACGTGAAGATTGGTACCGTTGCAGATCGCACTCCTCGCGGTGGCTCCCCAGCTGTTGAGCGAAGCGGAGAGCAGGCGTTTGGATCCTGGCTTGCAGACTATGTGAAGTCGAAGTACAAGACTGATCTGGTACTGCTAAACGGTGGTGGAATTCGCGACACCTTCCCAGCTACCACCTACCTACCGGCAGACACCACACTTCGCCGTCCAACATCAAGTGCGAGCGTAACCGGGCCATGGGATGTTGTCCTAGGTGACGCCTACACCGTGAACCCATTCGGGAACAACTACGCAACCACAACCATCACTGGAGCCCAGCTTTGGTTAGCGCTGGAGAATGGTGTGAGCAACTACCCAGCCGACGGAAGATGGCCCCAGGTTGCAGGTATGAAGTTCACCGCTGATGTTACTAAGCCAAAGGGTGAGCGCATCACCGTGGTTACCCTAACCAACGGAACCGCCATTGCTAAGGACTCCACGGTCTACACCATCGCAACACTTGACTTCATCGGTTACGGTGGCGACGGTTACACCCAGTTCAGTATCCCGAAGCTCCAAATCCGTGATCGTGACGCTGATGTCGTAGTTGAGGCACTGCGTGCGGACCTAGCGGCTGGTAAGGTCACCGTTATGAAGACTGACGGACGTATCACAGTCATCAAGTAGGCAAAAGCAAAGCGGGGGTGGGCAACCACCCCCGCTTTGCTTTTAATTGACCTTTAGGCCCTCAGCTTGAGAGCTCTTGCGGTGTCGGCTAGGACCTGCTTGGCGAGTTTCGGATCGGAGTTCAGCTTCTTGCCAAGTCCCGGGATCGTCTTTTTCAGAGTTTCAAACCAACCGGTCGACTCCTTCGGGTACATCTTTTCAATTACATCGAGCATTACCGAGACGGCTACCGACGCACCAGGGGAAGCTCCGAGGAGGCCCGAAATCGAGCCATCCTTGGAAGAAATCACCTCGGTCCCAAACTGCAATGTGCCGCCACGTTTTGCAGGCTTGATTACCTGAGCACGTTGTCCAGCTTCGTATAGGACCCAATCCTCTGACTTGGCCCCGGGAATGAACTCACGTAGTCCCTCGATCTTTTGCTTACGCGATTTAGTGACCTCTTTTATGAGGTAGGTAACCAGGTCAAAGTTCCTAAGAGCAACGCTCAGGTACGGAATCAGGTTCTTTGGTCTAAGCGATAGCGGCAGATCCAAGATTGAACCGTGCTTTAGGAATTTGGGGTTGAGTCCAGCGAATGGACCAAACAGCAGCGATGCCTTGCCATCAACAACCCTGGTGTCTAAATGAGGCACTGACATTGGGGGAGCGCCAACCTGAGCCTGGCTGTAGACCTTGGCTTGGTGCCGCGTAACAATTTCCGGGTTATCGGTTCTTAGGAAGTGCCCTGAAACCGGGAAGGTTCCGTATCCATCGATCTCAGGTATTCCAGAGCGCTGCAACAGTGTTAGGGCCCATCCACCTGCACCTACGAACACCTTGTCGGCACGGACGATTCTTTGATAGTTCTCGCCGCCGAGAGAGAGCTGCCACGAACCATCTTGGTACTGGTAAAGATTCTTTACCTCAACGCCGGTTTCAATCTGTACCGACTTCTTAGAGAGCCAGTTGATCAACTGCTGAGTTATTGCCCCGTAGTCGACGTCAGTGCCCTGGTCAATAAAGGTCGCGGCAATTGACTCCTGAGCGCGTCCCTCGATAATCAGCGGAGACCACTTGGCGATTTGCTTCGGGTCTTTGCTGAATTGAATTCCAGCGAATAGCGGCTGGGTCTTCAGAGCTTCAAAACGTCTAGCTAGGTAGTCGACATCTTTATCGCCGCGGACAAAGGTCATGTGCGGAACGGTGCGGATGAAGGTCTCGGAGGCAGAGAGAATGCCCTGCTCAACAAGTGATGCCCAGAACTGCCTAGACACCTGAAATTGCTCGTTGATGTCGATTGCTTTGGTTGGATCCGGAAGGGAGCCATCTTTACTGTCCGGCATGTAGTTCAGTTCGCACAGCGCTGCGTGTCCGGTTCCGGCATTGTTCCAAGGGTTTGAACTCTCAAGGGCGACCTGGTCAAGTCTCTCAAAAAGAACGATTTTTGCCTTTGGGTTCACCAACTTGATCAAAGTGCCAAGGGTTGCGGACATGATGCCGCCACCGACAAGGGCTAGGTCGTAATGCTCCGAATTTGACACTCTAAAAGGGTAACTTACCTAGAGAACAGTTACACCCAGAATCGAACCGATTAGGTAAGAAAGTCCGACTGTCACGACAGAAACCAGAACGTTTCGCAACACGCTTTTTCCAACTGGAGCGTTGCCTACTTTGGCAGCCCAGAATCCAGTTATCGCCAAAGCGCTGACAACCGCTGCACTTGTCACCTCTACCCGGTAGTTATCCCAGGGACCAAGAATTGCTAGCAAAGGCAAAACTGCTCCTACCGTAAAGGCGATGAATGAGCTGAGGGCGGCTGCCCACGGGTTAGCGCCAGTATTTTTGGGGTTCTTACCGTGTGCGAGTTCTGCGTCCTTCTGTGCGCTAACGGAGGTGTACTCGCCACCACCCATTGAGAGTGCTCCAGCAACTACGGCTGCAACGCCTGCAAGCAGGATGTTCCCTTTGTCAGCACCGGCACTTGCAACACCGATAACAACACCTGCAACCGACACAATGCCGTCATTTGCGCCAAGCACAGCGGCTCTGAGCCAGTTGAGTTTCTTTTCTAGTGCGCGAGTAGCTGCTTCCATGATTTGCATTCAACGGCAATTTTGACTAGCTGTCTAGTAAGGCACGCCTGACCGATAGCGATTAGAATTGCCGAGTTAGGAGCGAGTGTGAACATCGAACTTGCAGGCAAAACTCACCAGGTAAGTGAGGGAGCGGATGGCTTTGGACTATTCGAGGATCGCTCCATCATCGCCCTTAGGGTGAACGGCGAACTGAGAGACCTTAGCTACAAGCTAAGAGAGTCTGATGTCGTTGAGGGTATAGACATTGCCTCTGATGACGGCCTCTCGATTCTTCGTCACTCCACAGCCCACGTGATGGCCCAGGCTGTCCAAGAGATTTTTGATCCCGCAACCCTTGGCATTGGGCCACCGATCAAAGACGGTTTCTACTTCGACTTCGATGTAACTGAGGCATTCAAGCCCGAGGACCTCAAGCGCATCGAAAAGCGTATGAAGGAACTTGTCGGTAAGTCACAGCGCTTTGTTCGTCGTGAAGTTTCCGATGATGAAGCCAAGCTGCTTATGAAGGACGAGCCCTACAAGCTTGAGCTGATTGGCCTAAAGAGCTCGGACGTAGGTGAAGGTTCTGCCGAGGTTGGTGAGGGCGGACTTTCGGTATACGAGAACCTCAATCCGGATGGCACTGTTGCATGGCGTGACCTCTGCCGCGGACCTCACCTGCCAAACACCAGAACCATCGGTAAGGGTTTCTCGCTAACACGCTCTGCAGCGGCCTACTGGCGCGGCAATGAGAACAACAAGCAGCTGCAGAGAATTTATGGAACCGCATGGCCTACCCAGGAACAGCACAATGCACACCTTGAGCGCTTAGAGGAAGCGGCACGTCGCGACCACCGCAAGCTAGGAGTCGAGCTTGATCTTTTCAGCTTCCCGGATGAGATTGGCTCGGGTCTAGCGGTATTTCACCCAAAGGGTGGCGTAATCCGTCGCGTCATGGAGGACTACAGCCGTAAGCGCCACGAAGAAGCAGGCTACGAGTTTGTTTACTCTCCGCACATCACCAAGGGAAATCTGTTTGAGATTTCCGGTCACCTGCAGTGGTATTCGGATGGCATGTTCCCTGCTATGAAGCTGGACGCGGAATATGGCGAGGATGGGGTTTTGCGCAAGCAAGGCCAGGACTACTACCTAAAGCCCATGAACTGCCCTTTCCACATATTGATCTTCCGCTCCCGCTCGAGAAGCTACCGCGAGCTACCTCTAAGAATGTTCGAGTTTGGTTCGGTCTACCGCTATGAAAAGTCGGGTGTGCTTCACGGTCTGACTCGTGTTCGAGGCATGACCCAAGACGACGCCCACCTTTTTGTCACCAATGAGCAACTAGAAACTGAACTCACGAAGGTCCTTGACTTTGTGTTGGGGCTACTTCGTGACTACGGCTTGAATGATTTCTACCTGGAACTTTCAACCAGAGACCCTGAGAACCCTAAGTTCGTCGGTTCTGATGAGCTTTGGGATCGAGCAACCTCAACTTTGGCTCAGGTGGCTGAAAAGTCCGGTCTTGCCTTGGTTCCAGATCCTGGTGGAGCGGCTTTCTACGGACCCAAGATTTCGGTTCAAGCTAGAGATGCGATTGGTCGCACCTGGCAGATGTCAACCATTCAGCTCGACTTCAACCTGCCCGAGCGTTTTGACCTTGAGTATGTGGCTGCAGACGGAGATCGCCACCGCCCTATCATGATTCATCGCGCTCTGTTTGGTTCGATTGAAAGATTCTTCGGTGTGCTGACTGAGCACTATGCAGGACACTTCCCACCGTGGTTGGCGCCAGTTCAGGTAGTCGGCGTTCCGGTTGCAGACGAGTTTGCCGATTACCTTGATGACTTCGCTCAGGAGCTTCGGGCTCTAGGTGTTCGTGCTGAGGTCGATCGTTCAGACAACCGCATGCAGAAGAAGATCCGAGACCACACTTTGGCGAAGGTTCCGTTCATTTTGCTAGCCGGCGGCCGCGATGCTGAGAATGGAACTTTCAGCTTCCGATACCGTGACGGATCGCAGGAGAATGACCTTTCAAAGGAGCAAGCACTTGCTTTGATCCTGAACGCCATCGAATCTAAGACGCAGGTCTAATGAGCGACTTTCTAGAGTCAATGTCCTCGCTGCAGGACGACTTTCAGCGGTTGTGGACTCCGCATCGTCTGATCTACTTGCAGACCGGTCAACAGCCACCGGACGATGAATGCCCGTTCTGCCTAGGGCCCGGCAAGTCCGACGAGGACGCTTTGATTGTTTTGCGTGGGAAGACTTGTTTTGTTCTGCTAAACCTTTTCCCTTACAACTCGGGTCACTTGCTGGTCTGCCCATATCGTCACGTTGACACCTATGACGCGGCTACTGACGAGGAAATTGCAGAGATTGCGTTGCTTACCCAGCAAGCCATACGAACTCTAAGGAAGGTTTCTGGCACTCACGGGTTTAACATCGGGATGAATCAAGGCGAGGTTGCTGGCGCAGGTATCGCAGGCCACCTTCATCAGCACATTGTTCCGCGCTGGAGCCACGATTCAAACTTCTTCCCGATCATCGCTAAGACCAAGGCAATGCCAAGGCTTCTAAGTGATGTAAGAGAAACAATTGCTAACAACTGGGCAACCGAGAAATAGGATTGAGATATGTCGGATAAGTCAAATGCAACCCCATTGGTAAAAAGCGGCCTAGCAGAGATGCTCAAGGGCGGCGTCATCATGGACGTCGTAACTGCAGAGCAGGCAAGGATCGCTGAGGATGCCGGTGCTGTTGCGGTAATGGCACTCGAGCGAGTACCAGCTGACATCCGTGCGCAGGGCGGCGTGGCTCGTATGAGCGACCCAGACCTGATTGACCAGATCATCAAGACCGTCTCCATCCCAGTTATGGCAAAGGCCCGCATTGGTCACTTCGTCGAGGCGCAGGTACTTGAGTCTCTAGAGGTTGACTACATCGACGAGTCAGAGGTGCTAAGCCCTGCCGACTACGTGAACCACATCGATAAGTGGGGCTTTAAGACCCCGTTCGTCTGTGGTGCAACCAACCTGGGTGAAGCACTCAGACGAATCACCGAGGGCGCCTCCATGATTCGCTCGAAGGGTGAGGCCGGCACCGGTGACGTATCCGAAGCAACTAAGCACATCCGCACCATCTTGTCTGAGGTGCGTGCACTTGCAGCTAAGACCGACGACGAGCTCTATGTTGCCGCTAAGGAGCTACAGGCCCCTTACCAACTGGTGAAGCAGGTTGCCCACACTGGCAAGTTGCCAGTAGTGCTTTTCGTAGCCGGTGGTGTTGCAACCCCAGCAGATGCCGCCATGATGATGCAGCTTGGTGCTGACGGTGTATTCGTCGGATCAGGAATCTTCAAGAGCGGCAACCCAGCTGCTCGCGCCGCGGCAATTGTGAAGGCAACCACTTTCTATGATGACCCTAAGGTGATCGCAGAGGTTAGCCGTGGCCTAGGCGAAGCAATGGTTGGAATCAACGTGAACGACCTTCCGGCTCCTCACCGCTTGAGCGAGCGTGGTTGGTAGTTGCTAGTTGGCGTCTTAGCGCTTCAAGGTGACTGGCGAGAGCACAAGCTTCTACTAGAGAAGCTTGGTGCGGAAGTCTTGCCAGTAAGGCGAAGCCAAGAACTCGACCAAGTAGATGCTCTGGTTATTCCAGGTGGCGAATCAACGACTATGTCCAATCTCGCAAAGAGCTTTGGGTTGTTCCCAGCACTTCGCGAGTTAGTGAAGCACAAACCCACCCTTGGGACCTGCGCTGGGTTGATTATGCTTTCCGACAAAGTTCAGGGTGCTGCTGAAGGTCAGGAATTCGTCGGCGGGTTAGACATCGAGTCCTCACGAAATGCCTACGGTGGTCAGAGTTACAGCTTTGAAGCCGATGTTGAGATCTCGGGGGAGTCAGAGCGAGTCGCCTTCATTCGAGCCCCTAGAATTTTGGCGGTAGGAAAAGCAGAAGTGATTGCTTCTCTAAATGGTGAACCAGTAGCTGTTAGGCAAGGGAACCTTTTTGGGGCAACCTTTCACCCTGAGATCACGGGCGGCACGAAACTGCATTCGCTTTTCCTAGCGAGTATTAGCTAAGAAGAGGGATTCATGTCAGGCCATTCCAAATGGGCAACAACCAAGCACAAAAAGGCGGCTAACGATTCCAAGCGCGCCAAGCTCTGGGCGAAACTCATTCGAAACATTGAGGTTGCCACCCGCACCGGCGGAGCCGACATCGAGGGCAATCCAACCCTTTACGACGCTGTCTACAAGGCTCGAAAGAACTCTGTCCCAAGCGACAACATCGACCGAGCTATCAAGCGCGGCTCTGGCGCCCTAGGTGATGCCGCCGATTACACGAACATCATGTATGAGGGTTACGGACCAAATGGCATTGCGATTCTTATTGAGTGCCTCACCGACAATAAGAACCGCTCGGCAGCCGAGGTGAGAACTGCCGTTACTAAAAACGGTGGCAGCATGGCTGACCCAGGCTCAGTTTCCTACCAGTTTGCCCGCAAGGGTGTGATCGTGGTTGTCGACGGAGCCAACGAGGACGCAATTCTTGAGGCGACGATTGAACACGATGTCGAGGACCTCTCTGCAAATGGCGATGGTTTTGTTCTAACCTGCGATCCTTCATCTATGGTCGACGCGCGCGCGGCTTTGCAATTAGCTGGTATCGATTACGAGTCGGCAGATGTTGAGTTCGTCTCCTCCATGAAGATTCAGGCCGATGCTGATACTGCAAACAAGGTCATCAAGATGATTGATGCTATTGAGGACCTAGACGATGTCCAGAGCGTTTACACCAACATGGATATCTCGCCAGAGGTGCTAGCAGCGCTAGAGGCCTAATGGCAATCATTCTCGGTGTCGACCCAGGCCTTACCCGCTGTGGATTTGCCCTCATTGACACCGCTAAGACTGAGGCATTGGATTTTGGAATGTACCAGTCGATGCCATCCAGCGATTCTCGTGATCGCGTTGGTGCAATCGCCTCTGAGCTTAGAAAGCTGATTGCCCAGCACAAGCCTGAACTGATTGCCCTCGAAAGAGTCTTTGCTCAGGCCAACCTTCGATCGGTGATGGGTGTGGCGCAGGTTTCCGGGGCTCTGATGGCCATAGCCTACGAGGCGAATATCCCACTTCAGTTCTTTACCCCGAGTGAAGTGAAAGCTGCAGTGACGGGGAATGGTAGAGCAACAAAAGACCAGGTCGCCATGATGGTCACCAGGATTTTGAAGCTCGCGGAAGTACCCAAGCCGGCCGACGTCGCAGATGCTTTAGCCGTCGCCCTTTGCGCTTCAAAGCGCGGAGTAGCGGTTGGCACTTCTGCACAGCAACAGTGGGTCGCGGCGGCTAAAAAGGCCTCTCGCCGACTAGGTTAGGCACGTGATTGAACTTCTTGCTGGACGAGTCTCTAGGCTGTCCTCAGACTCGCTAACCCTCAGTGTCGGTGGAGTTGGTTTTCGCGTTGCAATCACACCTCGGTTCTCTTTGAAACTCAAACAAAATCAAGAACTTGAATTGGTAACTCGTCTTGTTGTTCGAGAGGATGACCTATCTCTGTTTGGCTTTGAGAATGCGGGGGAGCAGGAGGCCTTCGACCTTCTCTGCTCGGTCAGCGGCATTGGTCCAAAACTCGCGATGACGGTGCTCAGCGGTATGGATTCGCAAGCGATTGCAAATGCTGTGAACGCCCAAGATGACGCTGCTTTTAGAGCCGTGTCGGGCATCGGCCCAAAGACTGCAAAGCTGATTGTGATTTCGCTCGCCAACAAGGTGGGCTTATCCTCATCGACACCTCGCTCCAAAGTTCTGGAAGCTCTGCTTCAGCTAGGAACCGATGAGGGTCTGGCTCGAGAGATTCTGACTCAAATTCCTGAGAACTTAGATAATTCAGCCGCACTAAAGCAAGCACTGGCTCTGCTGGGTAAAGCTAGATTGGGCGATCGATGATCGAGCCAACTCCGGATGAGAGAGAGGTCGAGCAAACGCTTCGACCCTCCAACCTGAGCGAGTTCGTCGGTCAGAAGAAGGTTGTCAGCCAGATTGAGCTCCTAATCTCCGCTGCGAAGCTTCACAATCGCACTCCTGACCACATCTTGCTTGCTGGCCCTCCAGGTCTTGGTAAGACCACTCTTGCAATGATTGTTGCCCAGGAGTCCAACCGAACTCTGCGGCTTACCTCGGGTCCTGCAATCCAATCCTCCGGCGATTTGGCGTCAATGCTCTCTGCGCTGGAGAGCGGGGATGTGCTGTTCATTGATGAGATCCACCGCATGTCCAGAAGCGCTGAGGAGATGCTGTACCTTGCGATGGAGGACTTCAGGGTCGACGTGATGGTTGGAAAAGGACCCGGTGCTACTTCAATCTCACTTGACATCTCACCATTTACATTAGTTGGGGCAACAACTCGAAGCGGAATGCTTCCTACACCGCTCAGGGACCGGTTCGGTTTCACGGCCTTCTTAGAGTTCTACGAGACTGACGAGCTTGAAGGTGTAATCGAACGCTCAGCCAAGCGTTTAGGGATCGAGCTCACCTCTGAATCCATAGCTGCGCTAGCGCTTAGGTCGAGAGGCACGCCTCGCATAGCCAATCGCCTACTAAGAAGAGTCAGGGACTTTGCTGCCGTGAACGGTCACACAACCGTGGATCTGGAATCCGTTTCGGGAGCCATGGCGCTATTTGAAATTGATAGTCAGGGCCTGGACCGTGTCGATCGTCAAATTCTCCGGCTGCTAGCAACCCAGTTTGCTGCTAAGCCGGTGGGATTGAGCACATTGGCGGTGGCAATTGGCGAGGAGCCAGACACGATAGAAGCAGTGATTGAGCCGTACTTGATACGAATTGGCTACATTCAGAGAACCTCGAGGGGTAGAGAGATTACCCAAGCCGGAATCCAGCACATTAGCCAGAGCTAGAGCGAAATCCAGTTAGACCGCCTATAATTTCGGGGGACCTGTTCGGTAAGGAAAAACCTTGGATTACATTCTGCTTGGCGTGCTCGCCGTCATGATTTTGCTGTTGGTGTCACAGAACCGCAAGCGCAAGAAGGACACAGAGAACCTTCTCTCCTCCTTGACTGTTGGAGCTAGCGTGATTCTGCACTCTGGAATCAAGGGCACCGTAACCGAAATCAATGGTGATGACCTGGTTATCGAGTCCACCCCTAAGACCAAGCTGGTAGTCGTCAGAGGCGCAGTTCGCGCCATCGCGCCAGCAGTCACAGAAGAAAAGTAACCATGGCTGAGAACACCACGGCACAATCAGCCAAGCGCAAGCTTGGCTGGGTCGGAGGCATTGCAGCCTTCTTCGCCGGTCTAATAATTTGGGGAGTAGCAAGCGGACAGCCTGGAGCCAGTTACACCCCGGAGCTAGCTTTGGATCTTCAAGGTGGAACCTCAATCATCTTGACGCCGACCCTCGCAGATGGCGAAAGCGTTGACCCAGAGCAGCTAACCCAGGCACTTGAAATCATTCGCCAGCGTATCGACGGTACCGGCGTTAGCGAAGCACAGGTCAGCATCCAGGGCGAGCAGAACATTCTGGTTTCGATTCCTGGAACTCCGGATGCCAACACGCTTCAGCTGATCAAAGCGTCTGCGCTTTTGGAATTCCGCCCGGTAATTACCTTTGGCGCAAACACAGTGGTTACTGAGTCTGCGGCAGTTGACTTTTCGCAGCTATCTGACACTCCAAGTGCGACCCCAGCAAATGGCTCAGACGCGCTTTGGGTGACTGACAGAGTGAAAGCTCAGTTCGAGGCTCTGGACTGCACGCAGACATTCCGAACCGCAGGTCAGGTTGATGACCCAGCAAAGCCGCTGGTCACCTGTGATGACACCTTAGGTTTCAAGTACATCCTTGGACCAGTTGAGGTATTCGGTCTAAACATTTCTAATGCAACCGCGGGAACCGTTACTACTCAGACCGGTGCAAGCACCAACGACTGGGCAGTGAACCTAGAGTTTGACGCCGAGGGTACATCTGCTTTCGGAACCGTAACTTCTCGACTGTTCACATTGCCGTCGCCGCAGAACCAGTTCGCCATCACCTTGGACGGTCTAGTAATTACCGCACCAGCAACTAACGCTGTAATCACAAACGGCCAAGCCCAGATCACCGGCTCCTTCACTCAGGAATCTGCGACTGTTTTGGCCGACCAGTTGAAGTACGGAGCTCTTCCGATTGGCTTTGAAATCCAATCCCAGGAAAACATCTCAGCAACCCTTGGTGAGGACTCCCTAGCTGCTGGATTGCTAGCCGGTCTGATCGGTTTGATCGTGGTCGTTGTCTACATGACCTTCCAGTACCGAGGGCTTGCGTCTGTGGTTCTTGGATCTCTAATCGTCGCAGCGCTTTTGGTTTACCTCGCGGTGGCATTCCTTAGCTGGAGACAGGGCTACCGCCTATCTCTCGCTGGAGTTGCCGGTCTTATCGTGGCAATCGGTATCACAGCGGACTCCTTCATTGTTTACTTCGAACGTGTTCGCGATGAACTTCGTGAAGGTAAAACCCTTGAGGTCGCCGTGGAAGCTGGTTGGAAGCGCGCGCTGAGAACCATTTTGGTTTCGGACGCAGTGAGCATTACCGCAGCGGTCACCCTTTATGTCCTCACCAGCTCATCAGTTAGAGGTTTCGCCTTCACTCTTGGTCTTGTGACCCTGATCGACCTTTTGGTTGTGACCTTGTTCACTCACCCGATGGTTCAGCTTCTGGCTCGAAACAAGTTCTTTGCATCCGGGCACAAGTGGTCTGGATTCGATCTATCGGCTTCTCGCGCTGCCTACCTAGGTAGAGCAGAGTTCCGAGTAAGCGAAGTTCTAGCCGAAGGTAAGGCAGAGAAGGCTTCTAAGGAAGCACGTAAGCGCCAAACCATTGCGGAACGCAAGGCCAAGGAGGCTGCTAATGACTAGTTTCAAGCAAATTGGTAACGACCTCTACTCTGGCGAGCGTTCCTTTGACTTCGTAGGTCGCCGCAAGATTTGGTACGCCTTCGCAGCGCTTGCCGTCATTTTGGCGGTCTTGCTACCGATTCTTCGTGGTGGCTTCAACTTCGGCATTGAGTTCCGCGGTGGTAGCGAATTCAGGCTTAACAACAGCCAAGAGCTATCGCTAGAACTTGCCACCGACGCAATCCATTCGGTAGTTCCAGAGGTTGTCGTTGTCACAACCGAGGTTGGCGTCTCTGACATTCGCATTCAGACTGAGCAGCTTGAGGACTTAGAGTCTGAAGCGGCACGACTTGCACTTGCCGAGGCCTACAAGGTTGATGCTTCAGCTGTTGCATCGAGCTTTATCGGACCTAACTGGGGAGCGGATGTGACTCGTCAGGCCATAACCGGTCTATTGGTCTTCCTGGTGCTGGTGTCGATTCTGATGGCTGTTTACTTCCGATCTTGGAAGATGTCACTAGCGGCACTCATCGCCTTGCTTCACGACCTTGTGGTTACCGCTGGTGTTTACGCAGCCGTTGGGTTTGAAATTACCCCGGCGGCTGTTATTGGCTTCCTAACGATTCTGAGCTACTCGCTGTATGACACCGTGGTGGTTTTCGACAAGGTTCGTGAAAACACCTTGGAGATTGAATACTCGGAGACCAGAACCTTCGGTGAGATGGTAAACCTCGCGGTCAACCAGACCCTGGTTCGCTCTATCAACACCTCTGTTGTTGCGGTACTTCCGGTAGCGGCAATTTTGTTTGTTGGATCAGCCCTATTGGGTGCAGGAACACTGCGCGACATTGCGCTAGCACTATTCGTCGGAACCATTGTCGGAACCTATTCGTCGATCTTCTTAGCTCCTCCTGCTTATGTGCACCTGCGTGAGAATGAGCCCAAGCTGAAGGCCGCCGCTGACAAGGTTGCTGCCAACCGCTAATAGACTTCTCACTACCGGAATTAGGAGTGGGATTTGACCGACAGCATTGCATCGTCGCTTCGGTCGAGACTGCCCAGAATATTCACTAGGTCTTCGACTGCATATTCGACGGATCTAAGCGAGCTCATCCGTATAGTCCGACTCAACCACGCCAAGACGGATCCCGCCTTCATTGAGAAGGCCTACAAGATGGCTGAGCTTCACCACACCGGACAAAAGAGAAAGTCCGGTGAAGAGTACATCACCCACCCGCTTGCGGTCGCACGAATCCTCGCTGATTTAGGGTCAGGTCCTGCAACAATCGCAGCAGCACTGCTGCATGACACCGTTGAAGACACCAGTTACTCGATCGAACAGCTGCAGGTTGATTTCGGCGACGAAGTAGCTCTTTTGGTTGACGGCGTGACCAAGCTGGACAAAGTCAAGTTCGGCGACTCGGCGCAGTCGGAAACCATGCGCAAGATGGTCGTCGCGATGTCAAAGGATGTTCGAGTTTTGGTTATCAAACTCGCAGACCGTCTTCACAACGCCAGGACCTGGGGATTCGTAAATCCAGAGCAAGCAAAGCGCAAAGCTCAGGAAACCTTGGAGATATACGCTCCACTAGCGCACCGCCTCGGTATTAGTGCCATCAAGGTGGAGCTCGAAGACATTAGCTTTGCCGTGCTTTATCCAAAAGTCTACGAAGAGATAGTGAGCTTGGTGGGTCAGCGCAACCCTTCGCGCAGCGAGTACACCGACAAGGTGATCGATGAGATTTCAAGTGAGCTTCGTGACGGAAAAGTGAAGGCGAAGCTTTCCGGTCGACCAAAGCAGTACTACAGCATCTACCAGAAGATGGTTCTCAGGGGTAGGGAGTTCGATGACATCTACGACCTCGTCGGCATCAGAGTTATTGTTTCCAGTGTCAAGGACTGCTACGGCGCACTGGGAGCCATTCACGCCAAGTGGTCACCATTGCCAGGTCGCTTCAAGGATTACATCGCGATGCCTAAGTTCAACCTCTACCAGTCGCTTCACACAACGGTGGTTGGGCCTGAAGGCAGGGCTGTTGAGATTCAAATTAGAACCCAAGAGATGGACCAAAGAGCGGAGTACGGTGTTGCCGCGCACTGGAAGTACAAAGCACAAACCGGCAAGAGCGGTGACCAAGAGGTCGATTTGGCATGGCTCAAGCAACTCAGCGACTGGCAAGAAGAGACAGCTGATCCGGGGGAGTTCCTCGATAACCTAAGATTTGAAATTGGTGCGAAAGAGCTCTACGTATTCACGCCTAAGGGCAAGGTGGTTGGGCTCTCGAGTGGCTCAACCCCGATTGACTTCGCCTACGCTGTCCACACTGAAGTTGGACACCGCACTATTGGTGCAAAGGTCAATGGCCGCCTTGTCCCTCTGGAGAGCAAGCTCCAAGCTGGAGATGTAATCGAGATTTTGACATCAAAGTCAGAATCTGCTGGGCCCAGCAAGGATTGGCTCAACATCGCAGGCTCCGCGAGTGCCAAGGCAAAGATCAAGCACTGGTTCTCTCAGGAGCGAAAAGAGCACGCGACCGAAGACGGTAAGGAGGCCTTAGTCAAGGCTCTTCGCCGCCAGGGATTGCCTATTCAAAGTCTTTTGAACTCCGAGACATTGCTGCAGATTGTTGGGGAGCAAAAGCTCTCAGACACTAATGCGCTGTACACGGCCATTGGTCAAGGTCAGATCTCCACTACAAATGTGATTGAGCGCATCAAGCAGCTTCGCGGCCTGACCTCTGATCCTGACACTGAGGAGATTGCGCTTCCTCAAACTCCTCGCGGACTCAAGGGTCCGAGGCGTTCCAGCCAAGGCGTCTTGGTCAAGGGTTCGCCAGATGTCCTAACTAAAATGGCACGCTGCTGCACACCTGTCCCCGGTGATGAAATCATTGGTTTTATCACTCGTGGCGAAGGAGTCTCGGTGCACCGCGGAGACTGCAAGAACGTAAAGAGCCTCACCCCTCAGCGCGTCGTGGAAGTTTCCTGGGCAGATGATTCTCGCGGCGTGTTTATGGTTCAGATTCAGATCGAAGCACTGGACCGCTCTGGATTGCTATCCGATGTGACTCGCGTGCTGAGCGAGAACCATGTAAACATCCTTAGTGCGGCAGTTTCCACTGGTAGAGATCGCGTCGCACTGAGCCGTTTTGTGTTTGAGATGGCGGATCCGTCTCACCTTGACCACCTGTTGAACCAGGTGCGCAAAATCGAAGCAGTTTACGAAGTGTCTAGAGTGAAGAGCTCTTAGTCAACAGCTTTGATTGCTGCGTCTAGCCAAGACTTACGAGCGTCGATAGCTGACTGAAGGTCCTTCTTTTTAGCAGCAGGAGCGACCTTTAGCTCTGTCTCGAGATCAGCAATGGCTTCCTCAAGCTGAGCAACCAGAGAACTGCTGCGTGCCTTGGCCGTAGGGTCTGAGCGCTTCCAGGCGTCTGCCTGGGCATCCGAAATTGCTTTCTCGATCTTGCGAAGCTTGTCTTCAACCTCGCGGACCTTGTCCTTAGCGACATGCCCGATTTTTACCCAGCGCGACTGAATGTCAGACATCGCCTTCTTCGCCGCTTCGAGATTTGAAACGTCGATCTTCTCCGCTTCTTTCAACAGTTCAAGCTTGAGCTTGAGGTTGCTGGTGTGCTCCGTGGCCTGCTCTGAATCCTTTTCCTTCTTGGCTGCAAAGATTGCATCGCCGGCAGCCCTAAATCGTGCCCATAGCGCATCTTCGGCCTTTCCAGCACGGGGTGCTAGCTTCCAGTCATCCTGCAGCTTGCGATAGGTAGCTGCTGCGTCTCCACCCTTTGACACCAGGGCTTCGGCCGCCTCCACGAGCTTGGACTTGGCTGATTTAGCTTCTTTGAACTTCGAATCCAGGGACGCAAAGTAGGCTCTTCGGCCACTTTCAAACTTTGCTCTGGCCTGTGAGAAGCGCTTCCAGATCGGATCCGTCTTAGCTTTAGGAAGCTTGGGGCCGTCCTTCTGAAGCCTCTGCCACTGCTCAAACAATGCAGTCATCTGCTCGGCAGACTTCTTCCAGTTGATGTTGTCCAACTTAGACACCAAAGCCTCTGCCTCTACGGCAATCTCTTCCTTGGCGGCTAGAGCCTGAGTCATCGACTCTTCGCGCTCTGCACTGATCTTCTCGGCAGCAGCTGCGATGGACGCCTCCGTTTTCGCCAGACGCTCGCGCAAACCCACCAGGTTCCCAACTGCTTTTGGCTCTTTTAGTTCCGTGACCAGGTGGTCGTAACCTGCCTTCAGGCTTTTTGAATCCGTGACTCCGGAAGCTAGACGCTGCTCGAGGATACGAACCTGAGCTTCTAGGTCTTCATACTTACGGACAAAGTAGGCAAGTGCGTCAGCTTCGCTGACGTTTGGGTACTGGCCAACGTGTCTTTCGACGCCTGCTTCGATAACGAATACGTTGTTCTCGCTGTCGACGCGGCCGAATGCGTTGCTGGTCACGGGGATCTCCTAAGGTGTGAGGTTTTACTCTACCGAAATACCGCTAAGCGAAACGGCATTAATCGGAGCTCCATCGCTCGAACCATCTACGGTTCCAGCCTCGGCAATAGCCTTGACGGAGTCAAGTCCAGAGGTGACCTTGCCAAAAACGGTATAGCCACCTGCGGCATCACTCAGAATCTGCGACTCTCCATAGACGATGAAGAACTGACTGCCCATTGAGCTGCCATCGCCACCGACTCTTGCCATCGCCAAAACTCCCTCACCGTACATGTCATCGGAAGGCGCGTTCTCAATTGGTCCAAATTTGTAGCCTGGGTCACCAGAACCGGTGCCAGTGGGGTCACCACACTGCAAAACGAAAATTCCTGCAGTAGTAAGCCTGTGGCAGTTACCGCCCTCAAAGTATCCGGACTTCGCAAGCGAGATGAAGTTAGCGGTGGCCTGCGGAGCTAGATCACCATAGAGCTCTAGGCCCAAGGGTTGTTCATTCAGATTTAGTGTTCCAGTCCAGGTGCGGTTTTCAGCAAGGGCAGGATCCGGAACCAAATCAGAGTTGGTAGATGTTTGCTCGCTCTCGACAGCGACCTCATCGACTGGCGAAACAAAACCCGGTCCGATTGAGAAGTAGAGGAACTGCCCTAGAAGGGCCAAACCCAGAGCGGCACCGGAGATGATCAACACCAACCGGTTGTCCTTGCGATTGGTAGCCTCTCGGGCCACTTTGATGCCCTGCTTGGCTTGGAAACTCGCTAGCTTGTCGTTGTTCTTCATAACACCCTTGTCTATCCGCGATTAGTAATTCTAGGTGTTGCATACAATCAACAGGTGGTATCCGTTCCCCTTGCATCTCGAATGCGCCCAACCTCGCTTGCTGAGGTGGTCGGTCAAACTCGGATCATAAAGCCGGGCTCTGCTCTCAATCGGCTAATAACCAGCGATATGAGCGCCGCATTGAGCTCACTGATTCTTTGGGGGCCGCCTGGATCCGGGAAGACCACACTGGCAAGGCTAATTTCTCAATCACGAGACGCGAACTTCGTCGAGCTAAGTGCCATCTCAGCATCGGTCGCCAATGTCCGAGAGGTCATTGATTCCGCTAAGAAGCTCCGTGAGGTTTACGAGCGAAACACCATTTTGTTCCTAGACGAGATCCATCGTTTCTCCAAAAGCCAGCAAGACTCTCTGCTGGCGGCGGTGGAATCCGGACAGATAACTCTGATCGCGGCGACGACCGAGAATCCATCCTTCAGCGTCATCAAGCCCCTGGTGTCTCGATGCCTTGTGTTGCATCTTGATCCACTTTCGGATACTGAGGTTGAGACGCTACTTAAGCGCGCAATTGCTAGAACTGATTGGAACGGCAAGAAGGTCTCAGAAGACGCCATTGGCTACCTTGCAAAGATTTCCTCTGGTGACGCCAGACGTGCGCTGACACTTCTAGAGGCTGCTGCATCACAAACCGAGACAGACATCAGCCTCGAGGTTGCTAAAGAAGCCAGCGAGGTAGCTATCGCTTACGACGCCAATGGCGATGCTCATTACGACACAATCAGCGCATTTATCAAGTCCGTTCGCGGTTCTGACGTGGATGCAGCGATTCACTATTTGGCAAGAATGATTGCCGGGGGAGAGGATCCCAGGTTTATCGCGCGAAGGCTCATGATCTTGGCGGCGGAGGACATCGGACTGGCAGACCCAAATGCCTTGGTCGTAGCAAGCGCAGGTGCAGATGTTGTGGAACGAATCGGAATGCCGGAGGGCAGGATCCCACTGGCTGAAGTGACTATTTACCTAGCCACGGCACCTAAATCAAACCGTGCGTATCTAGCCATCAATAAAGCACTTGAAGATCTCAATAGTGGTGAGGTCCCAGCGGTCCCAGCATCGCTGAGGTCAACCGGTGCTGTTGGCTATCGCTACCCTCACGATGACCCAAAGGGAATCGTCGCGCAGAAATACGCCGAGATTTCCGGTCAGCTTTACGAACCATCGAACCACGGCTATGAGAAAGTCATCGCTGAGCGCCTAAAAGCGATTCGTGAAATCCTAGAAGGATAGTGACAGCCAACACTCAAACTGCTAAGCTCTCAGGGTTGCTCTGCTCCAGCGGCTGGGACGTAGAGCAAGATCCCATAGATAAATTCGAAAGGTAACTTTTTGTCAAAGACAACTAGAACCCGCAGCAAGACCCGTTTGTCACGTGCCCTAGGCATTGCACTAACTCCTAAAGCTGCTAAGTACATGGAAAAGCGCCCGTATGCACCGGGCCAGCACGGCCGCACCAAGCGCAAGTCTGATTCAGACTACGCAGTTCGTCTTCGCGAGAAGCAGCGCCTCAGGGCTCAGTACGGTATCCGCGAGGCTCAGCTTCGTAAGACCTTCCAGGAAGCCAAGCGCACTGAAGGCCTAACCGGTGAGAACCTAGTTGAGCTGCTTGAGATGCGTCTTGACGCGCTAGTGCTTCGCTCTGGCTTTGCTCGCACCATGGCTCAGGCCCGTCAGATGGTTGTTCACCGCCACATCCTTGTTGATGGTGAGCGCGTTGACCGCCCATCTTTCCGCGTAAAGCCAGGACAGATGATCCACGTTCACGCCAAGAGCGAGAAGGTTGAGCCATTCCAGGTCGCAGCAGCCGGTGGTAACTCAGACGTTCTAAACAAGACTCCTGAGTACATCAGCGTTGACCTAGACAAGTTGCAGGCGACTCTTGTTCGCCGTCCAAAGCGCGCCGAAGTTCCAGTTACCTGTGAAGTTCAGCTTGTTGTTGAGTACTACGCAGCTAGATAAGTAAGTCAGATGAGCGGTGGCGAGGTTGTCGGCATAATTTTTGCCCTCAGCTTCGCCGTGCTTGTCCTTTTTCTTGGCTTCCCACTTGTGAAGCTTGCCAAACTCATTGACGAGAGCGCTCGAACCATTAGCACCGTCAACAAGGAACTTGAGCCAATGCTTCAAGAAGCCCGTGTCACCCTGGGCGAGGCGAACCGCCAGCTAAAGCGAATTGACTCGATCACGGAAGATGTCGAGCAGGTCACCGAGAACATCAACTCCCTGGTTGCAGTATTCACAGCCTCTGTAGGCGCTCCACTTACTAAACTTTTTGGTGTCACCAAGGGACTGCTTTCAGTCATTGGAAAACGGAGGTAGAAATGTCAAAACTCGGATGGTTCGCAGCAGGTCTTGGCCTTGGAGCACTCGCCGTAGTTCAACTTCGCGACAACCCAAAGGCGCAGCTCGCGCTAGATGAGGCGATTGCCGCCGCAAAAGACTTTAGCCAGGCAGTTGCTGCGGGCTACCAAGAGCGTGAAGCAGAGCTCACTAAGCCAGCCGCAGCTAAGAGGCCTGCTGCCAGAGCTGCAGCCAAGAAGCCTGCTCCGGCCAAGAAGCCAGCGGCTGCAAAGCCTGCTGCTGCAAAGCCCGCTCCAGCCAAGAAGTAAAAACAATGAAGACTGCCGAGATTAAGCGGCGGTGGCTTGACTACTTCGAAAGAAATGGTCACACCGTAGTTCCAAGCGCTCCATTGATTAGCCAAGACCCGACCCTAATGTTCGTGGTTGCTGGAATGGTTCCCTTCATTCCCTACATGACCGGGGTATTACCGGCTCCATACACTCGTGCCACCAGCGTTCAGAAGTGTGTGCGCACGCTAGATATTGACGAGGTAGGAAAAACCACCCGCCACGGAACCTTCTTCCAAATGAATGGCAACTTCTCCTTCGGTGACTACTTCAAAAAGGAAGCCATTGGATTCGCCTGGGAACTGCTCACTGGTTCGCTCGAGAACGGTGGCCTCGGTTTTGACCCAGAGCGGCTTTGGGTGACCGTCTATAACGACGATGACGAGGCTATTGAGTACTGGCTAGAGCAATCGTCCGTTCCGCGTGAGCGCATACAGAAGCGCGGTATGCGCGACAACTATTGGTCAACCGGTCAGCGCGGACCAGCAGGTCCCTGCTCTGAGATTTACTACGATCGCGGTCCTGCGTATGGGCTTGAGGGTGGCCCTGAGGCGGACGAAGATCGCTACATCGAGATCTGGAACCTTGTTTTCATGCAGTACGAGCGTGCTGACGGTGGCACCAAGGATCACTTCGAGATTCTTGGGGACCTACCAAAGAAGAACATTGACACCGGAATGGGTCTTGAGCGCGTTGCTTTCCTATTGCAAGGCGTCGAGAACATTTACGAGATAGACCAGGTCAGACCTCTAGTTGACCTATCAGCCAAGCTATCCGGCAAGACCTACGGTGCTGACGAGTCAGACGATGTTCGAATGCGTGTGATTGCTGACCACATTCGCTCTTCGCTAATGCTGATGTCTGACGGAGTATCTCCTTCGAATGAAGGCCGTGGATATGTTTTGCGACGATTGCTTCGCCGTTCAGTTCGCTCTCTGCGACTTCTTGGTGTTGACAGGCCTTGCTTCGAAGAGCTCTTTACCACCAGCAAGAACGCCATGGTTGAGGCGTACCCAGAACTGGAAGAAAGCTTCCCGAGAGTTCTTCGATCCGCCATCGCCGAGGAAACTGGTTTCTCGAGAACCCTTGATTCGGGACTAATCGTCCTGTCTGAGGCAATTGCTGCTTCCAAATCAAGCCTCTCTCCCGAGACTGCCTTCTTATTGCACGACACCTATGGTTTCCCAATTGATTTAACCGTTGAGATTGCGGAAGAAAACGGCTTGACCGTCGACCGCGACAGCTTTGACGAGCTGATGAAGGAGCAAAAAGATCGCGCGAAGCAAGACGCCAAGTCAAAGAAGACTGGCGGGGCGGGCCTTCAGGTTTACAGCGAGTTCAGAAGCCTGGGTGAAACTCAATTCCTTGGATATGAGGGGTTGAAGACATCGGGCAAGGTCTTGGGCCTTATTCGCGAGGGTGAGTCCGTATTGAGTTTGACGGCTGGGCAGCTTGGTGAGCTCTTCCTAGATCGCACCACTTTGTATGCCGAGTCCGGTGGACAGGCTGCAGATGCTGGTTGGATCGTTGGCGATGGCTTTGAGCTAGAAGTGCTTGATGTCCAGAAACCAGTCAAGGGCTTGTTCTCGCACAAGGTTCGGGTTGTCTCCGGTGAGGTAATTGTCGGAAGCGGCGCCAAGACCCTGGTAGATGCAGACTGGCGGCTAGGCGCCGCACAAGCCCACTCCGCAACCCACGTGGTTCACGCTGCCCTTAGGCAGGTTCTAGGCCCAGAAGCGCTGCAGTCGGGTTCCTACAACCGCCCTGGCTACATGAGGCTTGACTTCTCATGGACCCAGTCGCTCTCGGATGAAACCAAGTCCGAGATCGAAGAGGTTTCAAACCTTGCAATCAGGGCCGACCTAGCGGTGAGTGCTCAGTACATGCCGCTATCGGCTGCTCGCGAATGGGGAGCTATTGCTCTGTTTGGAGAAACCTACGACGAAGATGTTCGAGTTGTTCAGGTCGGTGGTCCTTGGTCGCGCGAGCTTTGTGGTGGAACTCACGTGATGCGCTCATCGCAAATTGGTTTGGTCTCGATTACATCCGAGTCGTCTGTTGGCTCTGGCTCGAGAAGAATTGAAGCCCTCGTTGGTATTGACGCGCTCCGATCTCTGACTGCAGACCGCGAGATCACTAGAAGGCTGGCTGCAAGCCTAAAGGCGCCAGCTACTGAGCTTGAGGCTCGAATCGCGAGCGCACTAGAGGAGCTCAAGGTTTCACAGAAGCGAGTTGCTGAGCTTGAGTCGGCGCAAGCTATGCAGTTGCTTCCTTCCCTGGTAGCTGCTGCAACAAAGATTGCGGGACTCAACGTGGTAGCGGTGAATATTGACCAGGATGTAAACGCCGATCAGCTAAAGGCGTTGACGGCAGCTGCAGCTGAGCAGCTTGGAGCGGATTCTGTTGTCATCCTTGGGGCAGTCATTGCAGATAAGCCCTTGGTGATGATTTCTTCTGGAGCTTCAGCGCAGCAGCAGGGCGTTCGCGCTGGAGAGCTGGCAAAGACCGCGGCTACTGTCCTTGGCGGTGGCGGTGGCGGAAAAGCTGACTTCGCACAGGGTGGCGGTACTGACACCTCGAAACTTGCGAAGGCTATCCAAGAAGCGGTTGCCGCAGTAAAGTGAGCCGCCGTCTTGCGATAGATGTTGGGAGCGCTCGTATCGGAGTGGCAGTTAGCGAAGGAACGCTTGCACTTCCGCTAGAAAGCATTTCCGCGACCGATAATCCTGTAGCACGAGTCCTTGAAATCACGGAGCAAAAGCAGGTCTTAGTCGTCTACGTCGGGCTGCCACTGAACCTAAAGGGCAACTTCACCGCTTCTACCCAAAGTGCAATTGACTTCGCGAAACTTATAGCGGAGCACGGCATCACCGTCCGAATGATAGATGAGCGTCTCACCACAAAATCAGCCCAGCAGATGCTGCACCTATCTGGCAAGAAGGTGAAAGAGTCCCGTGAATACATCGATGCGCAGGCAGCTGCACTTATTCTGGACTTCGCGCTGAACTCAGAGCGTGGGAACCTAGCGGGAGTCGCACTTGATGACATCACAGACCGATAGCCAAAAAAGGCGCAGAAGGCTGCTATTTGGATCGCTCGCGCTACTGCTGGTAGCCGGTATCGTTGGCGGTGTCGCGGCCCTCGCAACAGATTCCATTAGAGAGTTCATTTCGCGCTTTCAGGTGGCGGACTATTCCGGTGAGCCAGGCGCACCTACCTACATCGTTATTGAAGCCGGCGAGGATGGTGCTGCAGTTGCGCGAAAGATGGTGGAAGCAGACATCATCTTGAGTTTTGATGCGATCTACCGTGACATGCTGACCACGGATTTCATTATTTATCCAGGAACCTATGAGTTCCCCACCAAGCTATCCGGCAAGCGAGCACTAGAAGTACTTATCGAAGGTAAGAACCGAATCGTCGTGCAGACCACAATTCCAGAAGGCTTTCGAATCAGGGAGATCGTTCCACAATTGGTTTCTGATCTGAAACTCGACGAGAAGGACATTGCCCAGGCGATTGAAGCCATCATGCCGCGTCTTCCGGAAGCAGCACTCAACGCGGAAGGGTATCTATTTCCTGCAACATACACGTTTGATCCGGGGGTCACCGCCAAGACCGTAATCAACACAATGGTTGATAGAGCCGAAGCGGAGCTCGAGCAGTACGACATTGCGCTGAAGGACTCATTTGATGTCGTGAATCTTGCGGCTCTGATCCAGTCCGAGGCAAAACTGGAAGAGGACTTTTTCAAGGTCGCGCGGGTATTCCAGAACCGTTTGGATGTTGGGATGCTGCTGCAGTCCGACGCAACGGTGAATTACGGCACCAATGGCAAGACAGTGACCACCACAGACGCCCAGCGGGCCGATAAGAGTCCTTACAACACCTACGTCTACACAGGCCTGCCAGCTGGTCCTATTTCTAACCCGGGGGAACTAGCCATCGAGGCCGCGCTCAGGCCAGCCGATGGCGACTGGCTATTCTTCGTCACAGTCAACCTCAAGACCGGTGAGACTAAGTTCAGCGTCACGCTCACCGAACACGAGAGAGCTGCACAGGAGTTCTACGCCTGGTTGCGCGAGAATCCGGAGTGGAAAGATTAAGCGATATGCGGTGCTTGGATCACCAATCTCTCATTCAAAATCCCCAGTTATCCATAGCGCCGCGTTCGCGTCACTAGGCGTTGATGCGGAATATGGCTCATTCGAGGTGAGCAGTGCGCTGGAGGAATTCCTAGCCACCAAGTCGATAGACTACCGAGGATTTAGCGTCACCATGCCGCTGAAAGAGGAAGCGCTGAATCTTGCAGAGCGAGTCGATTCAGTAGCAATAGCTAGCGGTGCTGCTAATACTCTGCTGCGCACAGATACTGGCTGGGATGCCTACAACACAGATGTGTTCGGCATCCAAATGGCGCTGGCGAGTAAGAAATTTAGAACGGTCGCAATCCTTGGCACCGGAGCCACCGCACGAAGTGCGATAGTCGCCATGCAGGAGTTAGACAAGAGCGTTGTGATCTGGGGCAGAAACTCAGCTGCAATCAAGCAACTCACGGCCGAGTATGAAATCAAGACCGAACCGCTACTTCACAAGGCTGTGCAGGCAGAGATGGTCATTTCAACGCTTCCACCCCGTGGACTTGATGAGCATCTAGATAGCGTTGCAACCAAGCCAAGTGGAGTGCTGTTGGATGTCGCCTACGATCCATGGCCCTCTAGGGCAGCAGGGCTATGGGGCTCTGAGAGAACAGTTTCTGGACTAGAGATGCTGATCTGGCAGGCAGTTGGACAGCAGCGTTTATTCGCTGGAAATGACCTGTCTGAACCCCTTCCGGGCGAGAAAGAATTGCTCTTGGCCATCCGAAGCGCTTTAGACATGGCAAAATAGACAGATGTTGCGCTGGATTACTGCTGGGGAATCTCATGGCCCTGAACTCATTGGAGTCATAGAGGGTCTGCCTGCTGGCGTGCCGGTTTTGGCGAGTGACATCCAAGATGCACTATCCCAGCGAAGACTTGGCTACGGGCGCGGAGCTCGCATGAAGTTCGAGCAGGACCAGGTAACTCTCTCCTCCGGAATTCGATTTGGGCTCACCCAGGGTGGACCGATTGCGATTCGTATTGCAAATACGGAGTGGCCAAAATGGGAAACCGTTATGTCCGCAGCACCCATCGAAGCTGACGAACTAACCGGCGCTAGGGGAGCACCCCTAACCAGGCCTAGGCCTGGGCATGCGGATTTCACCGGCATGCAGAAGTATGGCTTTGATGAAGCGCGACCCGTGCTAGAGCGGGCATCGGCAAGAGAAACCGCTACCAGGGTCGCACTTGGCCAAATTGCCAAGAACTTCCTCAGCGAACTCGGAATCGAGTTGGTTACCCACACCGTTGCCATTGGTACTGCTCTGAATAACAGCACGGTTCTTCCACGACCAAGCGATAACGAGACCTTGGACGCGAACGCGGTTCGGTGCTTTGACAAGGATGCCAGTGCGGCGATGGTTGCAGAGATTGATGACTGCCACTCATCTGGCGACACCATCGGTGGCGTGACAGAGACTTTGGTCTATGGTTGCCCTCCAGGGCTTGGCTCATATGTGCACTGGGATCGCAGACTAGATGCACAGCTCGCAGCTGCTGTCATGGGTATCCAAGCAATGAAGTCCGTCGAAATCGGAGATGGCCTCGAGACCACTAAACGCAGAGGCAGTGTGGCTCACGATGAAATGATTCGCGAAGATGGATCAGTCCACAGAATCACTGACCGAGCCGGCGGTGTCGAGGGTGGTATGTCAAACGGCGAGGTAATAAGAGTTCGGGCTGGAATGAAGCCAATCAGCACCGTCCCTAAGGCTCTGCAGACTATTGACACTTCCACCGGCGATGCTGCCACCGCTCACCATCAGAGATCGGATGTTTGCGCAGTTCCGGCAGCAGGTGTAGTTGTTGAGGCCATGGTTGCCCTAGTTGTAGCTAACTCGGTCTTGGAGAAGTTCGGTGGAGATTCAGTGACCGAAACCAAGCGCAATCTGACCTCTTACCTAGAGAGCATTCCCGACGTACTTAAGTCCCGCATTGCGCAGCCCTAGTGGATACCTTGATCCTGATTGGACCGATGGGTTCAGGAAAAACCACCCTCGGTAAGAAACTTGCCAAAGAGCTCGAGGTGCCATTTGCGGATACCGACAAAATGGTGGCCAAAGAGCATGGTGCCATCGTAGAAATTTTCGCCAAATTTGGTGAGGGGCACTTCAGGACCCTAGAAACCAGTGCCCTAATCAAAGCCCTATCTAACGGGGGAGTTATCGCCACCGGTGGTGGCATTGTGCTCAGCGAGGAAAACCGAAGGTTGCTCTCGGGCTACCGAACCATTTTCCTGGATACATCAAGCGAGCACGTGTTGGACAAAATCAATTTGAGCAAACGGCCACTTCTAAAGGACAACCCGGAGCGTTGGGATGCCATTTACCTAGAACGTAAAGCCCTATACGAGCAGTGCGCTACTGCTACCGTTTTCACAGGGGGTAAGCCAATCAAGGCACTTATTTCCCAACTCAAGCAGGAGGCAACCAGATGACTTCAATCATTGGTAGATCACTGCTTTCTGAAGTTGGTAACTCGCTTGATGGCGTAAAGAAAGTTCTGATCCTTCACCCACAGGCGCTTAGTGCCACAGCACTGTTGGTCCAGGAGGACCTGCGCGCTAAAGGATTTGAAGCCCTGGTGGTAGAGGTTCCCAACGAAGAGGACGCCAAGCGCATCGAAGTCGCCTCCTTCTGCTGGCAGGTAATGGGGCAAGCGGATTTCCACCGCAACGATGCAGTCGTGGGTATCGGCGGAGGTTCAACTACTGACCTAGCTGGCTTCGTGGCCGCAACTTGGCTTCGCGGGATTAGGTCCATCCTCATTCCAACCACGCTTTTGGGAATGGTGGATGCTGCCATCGGCGGTAAGACGGGGATAAATACCTCCGAGGGTAAGAATCTGGTTGGTGCATTTCACCTCCCACACCGCGTAATCATCGATCTAGACACACTCGAAACCCTGCCTCGAAATGAGCTTTTGGCTGGCATGGGAGAAGTGGTGAAGTATGGCTTTATCTCTGACCCCTGGATTCTCGAGGCTGTCGAGAGTTCAGACGAAGCTACTGACATAAAGAGTGATACCTTCGCGGAGATCATTCGTCGATCGGTTGCCATCAAAGAAAAGATCACAACGGAAGACTTTAGAGAGTCTGGGCAGCGTGAGTTTCTAAACTACGGTCACACTCTTGGCCACGCCATCGAGCATGCTGAACGCTATAAGTGGCGCCACGGGGCTGCTATCTCTATTGGAATGGTTTTCGCTGCAGAACTATCGATGCTCAGCGGTCGCCTAAAAGAGTCCGATGTGGAAAGACACCGCTCGGTCTTGGGCAAGCTGGGTCTGCCTATGACCTATCGGGCAGATCGTTGGGAACAGCTTTTGGCAACTATGCAACGAGACAAAAAGAGCCGAGCAGGCTCGCTGAGGTTCGTGGTGCTGGATGGAATTGGCAAGCCAGGCATCCTCAGCGCTCCAACTCCGGAGCTACTGTTCACCGCATTTCAGTCGATTGTGGAATAGCGTTTACCCATGAGCAAGATATACGTCCTAAACGGTCCGAACCTCAACATGCTTGGCGCACGCGAGCCAGAGGTTTACGGCACCATGAACCTTGCAGACATTGAAGCCCAGATGCGCAAGCAAGCTCCGACAGTTGATTTTGTTTTTGGCCAGAGCGGCAGTGAGGACCAGCTCATCTCTTGGCTGCATCAGGCCTTCGAGGAAAAGGCCGACGTAATTTTGAACCCTGCGGCATTCACTCACTATTCATACGCTCTGCGGGATGCCTGCGCCATGCTCAAGGGGCGCTCGAAGTTGATCGAGGTTCACATTTCTAACCCACACGCTCGCGAGACCTTCCGTCACAACAGCGTTATCTCAGCAGTTGCAACCGGAGTTATTGCTGGTTTTGGAGTCGATAGTTACCTTTTGGCTCTGCAGCAACTTACTCGCAACTAGAATTTCACAGGTTTATCAAGGAGAAGAATGGCAACCTCAAACGATCTAAAAAACGGCATGGTCCTGAACATGGAAGGACAGCTGTGGTCGGTTATCGAATTCCAGCACGTAAAGCCAGGCAAGGGGCCAGCTTTTGTTCGCACAAAGATGCGTCACGTGCTGTCCGGCAAGGTTGTTGAGAAGACTTTCAACGCCGGCGTGAAGATTGACACCGCGACCGTTGATCGACGAGACATGCAGTACCTATACAACGATGGCACCGGCTACGTCTTCATGGACAACACCACATACGACCAAATCACTATTTCAACCGAGACTGTTGGCGACGTTGCTAACTACATGCTCGAGAACCAGGTCGCCACTGTTGCACTGCACGAAGGCTCCCCGCTCTATGTCGAACTTCCACCGTCGGTTGTGCTAGAGATCACCTACACCGAACCTGGTTTGCAGGGCGACCGCTCAACTGGCGGAACCAAGCCTGCAACCTTGGAAACTGGATTCCAGATCCAGGTACCCCTGTTTATTGAGAACAACACCAAAGTAAAGGTGGACACCAGAACCGGTGACTACCTGGGTCGCGTGAGCGAATAGGTGAGCGCTAGAACAAAAGCACGAAAGCGCGCCCTTGATGCCCTCTATGCATCCGATGTTCGAGGCGAGGAAGCTCTAGAGCTACTTAGGCAAACCGAGGTCGAGCTGCTGGATCGTCAAAACCAGCAGGGCATTTTCGATTATGC
This sequence comes from Microbacteriaceae bacterium, assembly GCA_027487865.1. GTDB lineage: Bacteria > Actinomycetota > Actinomycetes > Actinomycetales > Microbacteriaceae > Aquiluna. Next base: position 164,455 of record JAIYCT010000007.1, on the reverse strand, counting down.
AGAGATGCTGGTAACCGGTTACCTAGAGAACGCCTATCAAATCGATTCTGAGATTCAAATGCTTGCGGACAACTGGTCGCTTGACCGTATGCCTGCCGTAGACAGAGCTATTTTGCGCATGGCCGCCTGGGAGATCCTGCACAACAGCGAGGTTCCAAATGAGGTCGCAATCTCCGAGGCAGTAAGTCTTGCGGGGGAGCTTTCAACCGATGAATCGCCAAAGTTCATCAACGGTGTTTTGGCACGCCTAGCTAAAGGTCGCCAAGCTCTCTAATAGCTGTATACTTTTCTACGAAACCACCTTTAAATTCGTCCTGTGAGGCGAAGAAGGACTGCAAATGCAAGAGCGCGTCGTACTCGATTCGCCCGACATTGATCGGGCCCTTAAGCGCATTGCTCATGAAATTCTCGAAGCTAACGAAGGTCCTCAGGATCTAGTTCTGCTCGGCATACCAACCAGAGGCAAGTATCTTGCTGAGCGAATCAGTTCCCTTCTTGAACAAATAGACCCCGCCTACCAAGCCAACTGCGGCGTTTTGGACATCACCATGTATCGGGATGATGCAACTAACGCAGAGCGCAGAATTCAAGCCACATCGATTCCAGACTGCGGTATCACCGACAAAGTGGTGGTCTTGGTTGACGACGTGCTCTACTCGGGAAGGACCGTAAGAGCTGCGCTTGACGCGATTACAGATTTTGGTAGACCAAGGCAGGTAAAGCTTGCCGTACTCGTCGATCGGGGCCACCGAGAGCTCCCAATTAGACCCGACTTTGTAGGGAAGAACCTACCGACCGCAAAAACCGAACGAGTGAGGGTGCTGCTGAACCAAACTGACGGACAAGATCAGGTGGTGATTGGCTAGTGAGGCATCTAACTTCGATACGTGAACTAACCAAAGACGCTGCGATCAGCCTGTTAGACAATGCCCAGCAGCTTTCTCAAGTCAATGATCGTGAGGTCAAAAAGCTGCCAGCTCTAAGAGGCAAGACAGTTGTAAACCTATTCTTTGAGAACAGCACCCGAACCCGCATCAGCTTCGAAGTTGCAGCCAAAAGACTCAGTGCAGACGTCATCAACTTCTCAGCGGATAGCTCTTCGGTATCCAAGGGCGAATCGCTCAAGGACACCGCTCAGACTCTCGAGGCTCTAGGTGCAGACGCGATTGTCCTAAGGCATCCTCTATCGGGAGCTCCGAAGCTTCTGGCAGAGCAGGATTGGATTTCCGCGAGTGTAATCAACGCTGGCGATGGATCCCATGAACACCCAACCCAGGCACTGCTGGACGCTCTGACTATCAGACAGGGTTTTGGCCTGAGCCACAACCTCTCTGGACTCAAAGTACTGATTGTTGGAGACATCCTTCACAGCAGAGTCGCAAGATCAAACATTTTGCTTCTGAACCTATTGGGAGCGACTGTGACTGTTGCCGGACCTAGGACTCTTATCCCTACTGGAGTAGAGCAAATGGGCGCAACGGTAAACAACTCATTCGAGGATGCTCTGAGCGCAAAACCGGATGTTGTCATGATGTTGCGCGTTCAGAAAGAGCGTATGCAGGGGGAGTTCTTTAGCTCTACAGCTGACTACTCAAAGGCTTGGAGCTTAGAGGGTGACCGTTTAGCCATGGTTGGCAAAGACGCCTTGATACTCCACCCGGGGCCAATGAACAGAGGTTTCGAGATTTCATCTGAGGCTGCCGATGACCCAAGGTCACAGGTGCTCAGACAGGTTTCTAACGGGGTAGCGGTAAGAATGGCTGTGCTCTACCGCTGTCTGAGCGGGGAGCAGCTATGACCTCTTTGATTCTCAAAAGCCTCACTCTGCCAAATGGTTCTGGCGCAGATATAGAGATCGAAAACGGTCGCATCACCCAAATCGGTTCGGTGTCTGGTTCTGGTATTGATTGCGCGGGGTTGCAAGCCTTGCCTGGCTTTGTAGATGTCCACACTCACCTCCGTGAGCCAGGATTTGAGGCGAGCGAAACAATTCTCAGTGGCAGCAAAAGCGCTGCGGCAGGCGGCTACACGGCTGTAATGGCAATGGCAAACACCAGCCCAGTCACCGACACAGCTGAGGTGGCGAATCTCATACTGGATGCCGGCACAGCAGCAGGGTTTGTAGAGGTGCAACCGATTGGCTCTGTTACCAAGGGACTACAAGGAGCAGAACTTTCAGACATAAAGGGTCTCTCCGAATCACGCTCAAAGGTACGGATGTTCAGCGATGACGGAGTCTGTGTCTTCGATGAGGATCTAATGCGCCAAGCCCTAATCGCAGTCAAGGCATTCAATGGCGTGATTGCGCAGCACGCCCAGGATCCAACCATGACTTTTGGCGCTCAAATGAACGCTGGGGCGCTTGCCACCGAATTGGGTATGGCCGGATGGCCTGCCGAGGCAGAAGAATCGATCATCAAGCGAGACGCAGAGCTTGCTGAGCAAACGGGTTCAAGACTTCACATCTGTCACCTCACTACCGCCGGTGCTGTTGAGGTAGTTCGGTGGGCAAAATCTCGAGGCATCAACATCACTGCGGAGGTAACCCCGCACCACTTACTACTGACCGAAGAGCTGGTTCGAGGTTATGACTCTGTCTACAAAGTGAATCCGCCGCTCAGAAAACTTGAAGACACCTTGGCGCTGCGCGAAGCCCTGCTTGATGGCACCATCGATGTGATTGGAACAGATCACGCCCCTCACGCTCGTGAGAAGAAGGAGTGTGAGTGGCAGAATGCCGCCTTTGGAATGGTTGGCCTTGAGCACGCCGCATCCGTTTTGCAAGAGGTGCTCATTCAAAGTGGTGCGAGCTGGGAACGCTTCGCAAATGTGCTCAGCGTAAAGCCCGCACAGATTGCGGGACTTGAAAACCAAGGACAACTAAGTGTTGGGTCGATAGCGAACATCGCATTGATTGACCCAGCACCAAAGCGAGTTATTGAAAGACAGACAAACTCGAAGAGCATAAACAACCCATTCGCTGGCATAACGTTGCCCGGACAGATAGTCCACACAATCTTCAAAGGCAGATTTACTGTCAAAAACACCCAAGTTCAGGAGCAACAATGACTCGCGAGCTGATCGGATTTCTAGCTATCTCACTGGTTGTATTGATAGCGGTTGGTGTTTGGCTAAGCACCAAAAAGAAGCGTCAGGTCCAGGAAAAATCCATCTCGGCACCTTCACCGGCTACTTCGCAGGGTGAATACTCTGCCCTGTACGTATCTACAGTCTTTGAGCAAGCCCGCCTCGATCGCATATGGGCCCATGGCTTAGGCATGCGCGGCAACGCCAAGCTTGCAGTCGATTTGTCAGGAGTGTCTGTTGTGCGAACCGGTGAGGACAGCTTTTTGATTCCACGCAAGGACCTTCACATTGTTGAGGCCGCCACAGCGACTATCGACAAGGCCGTTGAGAAGTCTGGACTGACCGCCATTCACTGGTCATTGGGTGACACAAAGGTCATCACACACTTTAGATTCACCAGACCCCAAGAACGTAAAGATTTTGAAGAAAAGGTTTTGCAATTGATTGGAGCGCAAATTGGATAAGGCTTACCTGGTTCTTGAAAACGGACTGGTCTTCGAGGGGGAGAGCTACGGCGCTAAGGGACAGACTCTTGGGGAGCTGGTTTTTGCCACAGGCATGACCGGTTACCAAGAGACGATTACCGACCCTTCCTATGCCGGTCAGATTGTGCTTCAGACCGCACCGCACATAGGCATAGTCGGAACCAACCAGCGCGATGAGGAATCAAGCCAGATCTGGGTCGCAGGTTACGTGGTTCGCGAACCATCCAGAATGTCCAGCAACTTCCGCGCTGAGCGCGATTTGGTCCAGGACTTAATCGAACAGAACATCGTTGGAATCAGCAATGTCGATACCAGAGCTATCACTTTGCAGATTCGCGACTCAGGAGCGATGCGAGCAGGGATCTTCTCCGCAGAAAAGGTTGCTAGCGAAGCCGAGATGCTTGCAAGGGTAACCGCCGCACCTGAGATGAAGGGCGCAAGCTTTAGCAACCAGGTGACAACCAAGGAAATCTACTCGGTTCCTGCGGTAGGTAACCGCATCGGCAAGGTTGCAATTTTAGATCTTGGAATCAAGCGCTCGACCATCGAACACCTTGCAGAGCGAGGACTTGAAGTTGAGGTGCACCCAGCAAGTTCCTCGGCCGATGAGATTTTGGCAGGCAACCCAAATGCGGTGTTCTTCTCAAACGGACCTGGCGACCCTCAGGCCAGCGGCTCCCAGGTTGAGATGCTTAGAGAGGTCCTCAAACGCGGTGTTCCGTTCTTCGGAATCTGTTTTGGAAATCAGCTACTTGGTAGAGCTCTTGGTTTCGAAACCTACAAACTCGCTTTCGGACACCGTGGCATCAACCAGCCAGTAATGCACGCTGAAACTGGCCGAGTAGAGGTAACTGCTCACAACCACGGCTTTGCTGTTCGCGTTGAAGGCGATGAGCAAGAGTCGCCCCAGGGCTTTGGAATGGTCCGCGTCAGCCACCGCGGACTGAACGACCAGGTCGTTGAGGGTCTTGAGTGTGTTGACATTCCTGCGTTCTCAGTTCAGTACCACCCGGAGGCAGCTGCTGGTCCACACGACAGCCACTACCTCTTCGACAAGTTTGTTCGCATGATTGAGGAGCATCGCTAATGCCAAAACGCAGCGACATTAAATCCGTATTGGTAATCGGTTCAGGACCTATCGTCATCGGTCAAGCCTGCGAGTTTGACTACTCGGGAACTCAAGCCTGTCGAGTGCTGCAGGAGGAGGGGATCAGGGTAATTCTGATCAACTCAAACCCCGCCACAATTATGACCGACCCAGACTTTGCAGACGCAACCTACATTGAGCCGATCACCCCAGAGGTTATCGAGGCAATCATTGAGAAGGAGAAGCCTGACGCAATCTTGCCAACCCTTGGGGGGCAGACCGCGCTCAACGCAGCGATGGCACTCCATGCCCGTGGGTCGCTCGAGAAGTACGGAGTTGAACTTATTGGTGCAAATGTTGCTGCCATCAACGCTGGCGAAGACCGACAGATCTTTAAACAGTTGGTGCTGGATGCCGGAGCCGATGTTGCAAAGAGCGTTATTGCCCACACCATCGATGAGGTGATCGCAGGTGCAAACCAACTTGGCTATCCGGTAGTTGTTCGCCCAAGTTTCACAATGGGTGGTCTGGGTTCTGGTTTTGCATACAACGAGACTGACCTCAGACGCATCGCGGGGGCTGGACTACAGGCATCTCCAACCACAGAAGTCCTCCTAGAAGAATCCATTCTTGGCTGGAAAGAGTATGAGCTCGAGCTGATGCGCGACAGACACGACAACACCGTGGTGGTTTGTTCCATCGAAAACTTTGACCCGGTCGGTGTTCATACCGGCGACTCGATCACCGTTGCCCCTGCGATGACATTGACTGACCGCGAGTATCAGAAGCTTCGTGACATCTCTATCGACATTATCCGTGCGGTTGGTGTGGACACCGGTGGTTGTAACATTCAGTTTGCAGTTGACCCGGTGGATGGGCGAATCATCGTTATTGAGATGAACCCCCGTGTATCAAGATCCTCAGCACTGGCATCAAAGGCCACTGGCTTTCCGATTGCGAAGATCGCAGCAAAGCTGGCAATTGGCTACACCTTGGATGAGATTCCTAATGACATCACGGGTGTGACTCCGGCTTCATTCGAACCAACCCTGGACTACATCGTGGTGAAGGCACCCCGCTTCGCCTTTGAGAAGTTCCCAGCGGCTGACCCAACCCTCACCACCACGATGAAGAGTGTTGGTGAAGCGATGGCAATCGGTAGAACTTTCACTCAAGCACTGCAGAAGGCTCTTAGGTCACTTGAAAAGCGCGGCAGCTCATTCCACTGGGGTCCACAAGCTCTTACGGCAGCCGAGCTACTCGAGAAAATCAAGACCCCTACCGATGAGCGAGTGGTTCAGCTGCAGCAGGCCCTGCGTCTTGGAGTAACTCCAGAGCAAGCGTATGAGGCCACCAAGATTGACCCTTGGTTTATCGACCAGATCGTTCTGATTAACGAAATCGCGACCTGGCTCAAAGATCTCGAGTCACTAGATCGAGATGCACTTAAGCGTGCGAAGCAGCATGGATTCTCTGACATTCAGATTGGCCAGATTAGAGGACTAACCGAGCAGGATGTGCGCGAGCTTCGTTACAGTCTGGAACTAAGGCCAGTATTCAAGACCGTTGACACCTGTGCGGGGGAGTTCCCTGCCCTTACCCCTTACCACTACAGCTCTTATGAGCAGATGACTGAGGTGATCCCATCCGATCGCCAGAAGATAGTGATCATCGGTAGTGGTCCAAACCGCATTGGTCAGGGCGTTGAGTTTGACTACAGCTGCGTGCACGCAGCCTTCGCCCTTCGCGACGCTGGTTATGAGACCATCATGATCAACTGCAACCCCGAAACTGTATCGACCGACTACGACACCTCAGATCGGCTCTACTTTGAGCCGCTCACTCTCGAGGATGTCCTGGAGGTCATTCATGCCGAGTCGCAATCCGGAGAACTGCTTGGCGTCATGGTTCAGCTTGGCGGACAGACTGCTTTGGGCCTTGCCAAAGATCTAAAGTCCTATGGCATTCCGATCCTTGGAACAACTCCCGAGTCCATCGATCAGGCTGAGGAGCGCGGCCAGTTCCAGCAGATTCTTGATGCTGCCGGACTACGCTCGCCAGCCAATGGGATGGCCACCAACTTGGAAGAGGCAGTGGCTGTCGCTAACCGCATTGGATACCCGGTACTTGTCCGTCCTTCCTTTGTTCTTGGTGGCCGTGGCATGGAGATTGTCTACGACGAAAAGACCCTCAATGGTTACTTTGATCGAATCGCAAACCACGCCCTAGTTGATTCCGAGCACCCACTATTGGTTGACCGGTTCCTAGATGACGCGATTGAGATCGACATAGATGCAATCTTCGATGGCGAGCAGTTGTTTGTCGGCGGTGTTATGGAGCACATCGAAGAGGCGGGCATCCACTCCGGAGACTCAAGCTGCACGCTGCCACCGATTACCTTGAGCGAAACCCAGATCGACCGAGTAGCCAAGGCAACCGAGGAGATCGCGAGGGGTCTCCAGGTGAGAGGGCTCATCAATGTCCAGTTCGCTCTGGCATCAGACGTGCTGTATGTGCTCGAAGCTAATCCACGCGCATCCCGAACCGTGCCATTTGTTTCTAAAGCCTTAGGCATCACTCTGGCGAAGGCTGCCTCCTTGGTTATGGCCGGGTGGAGCATCAAGAAATTGGTCGCCGAGGGTCACCTACCTGCCCAGGATGGAAAACACCTGCCCGCTGGAACTCCGATTTCAGTCAAGGAAGCGGTGTTGCCATTCAAGCGCTTTGCAACCAGGGATGGTCGCTTCGTTGATTCACTATTAGGGCCAGAAATGCGCTCAACCGGTGAGGTAATGGGGATCGACGTGGACTTCCCAACTGCGTTTGCGAAAAGCCAGGCCGGAGCTGGTTCTGCGCTACCGAAGAGTGGAACTGTGTTTGTATCGGTTGCAGACCGAGACAAGCCACAGCTGCTGCTGCCTGTTAGAAGGCTCTCTCAGCTGGGATACCGAATCTTGGCCACAGAGGGAACCGCGAAGATGCTCGGAAGGCACGGCATTGTCGCTGAGGCTGTAATCAAGCACTCCAAGGCTACGGGTGGTCAGCGATCGATCGTTGACATGATCACTGCTGGTGAAGTTGATGTCGTGGTGAATACCCCGAGTGGTGCCGATGCTCGCATCGATGGTTACGAAATCAGAGCCGCAACTACCGCCGCTGATAAGCCAATCTTCACCACCGCGGCACAGCTAAGCGCCGCTATCGGATCATTCGAAGTTATCCGCGAAGGTAAATTCAAGGTCAAGCCACTGCAAGAATATGCGCGTGAGCGAAAGGCGATGATCAGTGGCTAAGTTTTCTCTCCGGCTCGCCGAGGCAATGGCGAATCATTCTCCGATTTGTATTGGCATTGACCCATCGGAGAGCGAGCTGGATAACTGGGAGCTCCCCGATACAGCCGCAGGAGCGCGAGAGTACGGCCTAAGGATTATCGATAGTGCGCAAGGGCGTTTGGGCATCGTCAAGCCGCAGGTTGGCTTCTTCGAGAGATTCGGATCACTTGGCTACCAAACCCTCGAGGAGATTATTCGAGAGGCTAAGGATGCCGGACTCATTGTGATAGCGGATGCCAAGCGAGGCGACATCGGTTCCACAATGCTCGGTTATGCCTCAGCTTGGTTTGGTGACGATTCCCCACTTCGATCAGATGCTCTTACAGTCAGCGGCTACCTGGGCCCGGAATCGCTTCGCGAGACTTTGAACTATGCCCAGGATGTCCAGGGCGGGTTGTTTATCCTTGCCGCTACCTCCAATCCTGAGGCAGCACAGCTGCAACAGGCATTAATCGGCGACCGCACAGTTTCACGGACAGTTATTGATTCCGCCAAAGAGATTGGTCAGGGGGAGATGGGTGTGGTCATTGGAGCCACTCAAAACCTGAAGGACTTCGGGATTGAGTTTCTAACTGAGCAAGACATCGAGATCCCAATTCTGGCTCCAGGTTTTGGCGCTCAAGGCGCAAAGCTAGAAGATCTGAAATCGATCTTCGGAGCATCCGCGCCGCGGGTCGTTGCAGCAATGGCGCGCGAGCTAACTAAGAATGGGCCGGAGCAGATTGGTCAACTGATCGACAAAGCGAAAGCAAAACTATGACCCTGGTCGTATTGGCAGGTCCCGCGGGTGTAGGCAAAGGCTCCATCGTGAAATGGATACTCGAGAACGAACCGGACTTCATGCTCTCGGTCTCCTCTACCACTCGCGACCCTAGGGCCGGAGAGATCGATGGTGTTCACTACAACTTCATTTCCAAAGCTGTTTTTGAACAGCAAATCCAAGACGGCCAAATGCTGGAGTGGGCGCAAGTTCACGGCAATCACCTTTATGGCACTCCACTCAATGAATTGGCCCGTGCAGCGGAGCAAAACAAGCACTTACTTCTCGAGATTGACCTGCAGGGTGCCCGCCAGGTGGCTGAGAAGTTGCCAGCTGCATTGATGATCTTCATCAACCCACCTAGCTTCGAGGAGCTTGAGAGAAGGTTGAGATCAAGAGGAACCGAGACAGAAGAGCAAATACAAACTAGACTTACAACAGCCCGCACGGAACTTGCAGCTGCGGGGGAGTTTGACTACCAACTAACCAATTTGGACCTAGAGGCTTGCGCCCGTCAGGTCGTAGAATTGGTTCACGAAGCTGAAAGAGGATCATGAACGACAAGCTTGAGGGAATTGTTTACCCACCAATCGACGAGTTGTTGGCCAAGGTTGGCTCAAACTACGAGCTAGTTATCTTCGCATCCAAGCGTGCTCGCCAGATCAACGAGTACTACAGCGCTTTGCACGAGGGAAGCCTGTTCAACTACGTGGGTCCTTTGGTTGACTCTTCAATTGATGACAAGCCACTTAGCATCGCGCTTCGCGAGGCCTACGAGGGCAAGCTCATCAAGAAGTCCGCTAACTAATTTTCTAACATGCGCATTCTGCTTGGCATTACTGGCGGAATCGCTGCCTACAAGGCTGCCGGACTTATTCGAGGCCTGAGCGAACTAGGCCATGAGGTCACTGTCGTTCCAACCGAGAATGCCTTGAAGTTCATAGGCAAACCAACACTTGAATCGCTAAGTGGCCACTCCATTGAAACCGACATGTATCAAGATGTCGCCCAGGTAAGACACGTCGAGCTGGGCCAGCAGGCCGATCTAATTCTTATTGCACCTGCCACGGCGTCATTTATTGCGAGATTCGCAGCGGGTATAGCTGACGACCTGATGCTGAATGCGATTCTGGCTTCAAAGGCTCCTGTGATTGTTTGCCCTGCGATGCACACAGAAATGTGGCAGAACGAAGCCACTCAAGCAAACGTTGCAACGCTTGAGGCCAGGGGAGTAAAAGTCATGCAACCGGCAACCGGACGCCTGACTGGAGATGACTCTGGGCCTGGAAGACTGCCAGAGACCGAAGACATCATTGCCTTTACACTCCAAGATCAAGCCCTAAAAGGCAAGCGCGTCATCGTCACCGCCGGTGGAACCAGAGAGCCGATTGACGCCGTCCGCTTCATCGGAAACTCATCGTCAGGCCGGATGGGGATTGAACTTGCCAAGGCTGCCCGAGACGCTGGAGCATCAGTCCACCTGATAGCCGCAAACATTGATCTACCGCTTCCGAAGGGAATCGAAGTCACTCGCGTTGGCAGCGTGGATGAACTTGAACTTGCCATGGATCGGGATTGTGACGTGATGATCATGGCGGCAGCTGTTTCCGACTTCAGGGTTGAGAATCCACATCTTGGGAAACTCAAGCGTTCTGAAGGACTAAACCTAGAACTGACCCCAACCAAGGACTTGATCGCAAACTACGCAGCACTCCACCCGAAGACCATCCAAATAGCATTTGCACTGGCTGAGGAAACTGACGAGCGACTGATTGAGATTGCTCGTGGCAAACTCTCGGATAAGTCGATTACCGCAGTGGTCGGAAACTCATTCGAAGCCCTGGGCAACCACGAGACAGTGGTTCAATTTGTGACCAAAGATGACGCCGTTGAACTTCGTGGCACAAAGGCTCAGGTGAGCGCTTCTATTATTGATTTAGTCGCTGGGCTAAATAAGTAACCAGCGATTAGACTTTTTGCCATGACGCTACGCACATTTACCTCGGAATCCGTGACCGAGGGTCACCCAGACAAGATCTGTGATCAAATCTCCGACACCATCCTCGATGCCATGCTAGAGCAGGATCCAGAGGCCCGCGTAGCTGTTGAGACCTTGGTTACCACTGGCCTGGTGCATGTTGCCGGCGAGGTGACCACAAGCGGATACGTTGACATTCCCCAGTTGGTTAGACAGAAGCTGGTGGACATCGGCTACAACTCATCGCAAATAGGTTTTGATGGTAATAGCTGCGGTGTTTCGGTCTCGATTGGCGCTCAATCTCCTGACATTGCCCACGGTGTTGATACTGCGCTCGAATCCAGAGCAGGGTCCTCGGATGAGGATAGCCAGCTGGGTGCTGGCGATCAGGGCATGATGTTCGGCTACGCCACTAACGAGACCAAAGTCCTAATGCCAACCCCAATTCTGCTCTCCCACAGAATCACGGAGCGCTTGAGCACCGTTCGCCGCGAATTGAACAACGGACTTATTCGTCCAGACGGCAAGGCTCAGGTTTCCGTCAACTACGACGGCAACACTCCGGTCTCTATCGACACAGTCGTTCTTTCCACACAGCACCACCAGGACATCTCTCAAGATGCACTCGCGAACCTGGTGCTAGAGCAGGTCATTCAACCAATCCTTAGAGATTCAGGTCTAGACAGCTCGGAAACTAAGTTCTTTATAAATCCTTCAGGCCGTTTTGTTATCGGTGGACCGCAGGGAGATGCTGGTCTAACCGGTCGCAAGATCATCGTTGACACCTATGGCGGGATGGCAAGGCACGGCGGCGGAGCCTTTAGCGGTAAGGATCCATCCAAGGTTGACCGATCTGCTGCTTACGCGATGCGCTGGGTAGCTAAGAACATTGTTGCCGCGGGACTTGCGGATAAAGCAGAGATCCAGGTGGCTTATGCCATTGGTGTTGCTAGACCGGTAGCAGTCTTTGTTGAAACATTTGGGACTGAGAAGGTAGACACCCAGGCGATTGAACGAGCCGTACACAGCGTGTTTGACCTCAGGCCGGCTGCAATAATCCGCGAACTAGACCTCAAGCGGGCGATTTATGCAAAGACTGCCACCTATGGACACTTCGGTCGCGAGCTTCCCGACTTCACTTGGGAGCGAACCGATCGTGCCGATGCGCTCCGCGAGGCAGCAGGTCGCTAGATGGCCAACTACGCGCGCGTAGTTGTTGAGTCGGACCTGCTCCAACTTGATAGAGAGTTCGATTTCCTAGTTCCTGAAAACCTTTCCCAGAGTGTTCGGGTTGGACAGCGAGTCAGATTCCAGCTGGGTAGAACCAAGAAGATGGCTTCTGGTTTCATCGCATCGCTTCCATTAGAGAGCTCATTCGCAACATCTGAACTAGTTGAGATAGTCGACCTTGAACCTGTTGTTACTGAAGAGATCTTCAAACTTGCTAGACAGGTCGCCAATCGTCAAGCGGTTGCGCTTGGAGAGATTCTGCAGCATGCGGTGGTCGAACACATGCCGAGGATTCCAAAGCGGGTTAGCGAACCAATTGCTGAGGTTGTAGTCGAGCTACCAGAGATTCCAGGAATAACCTCAATTTCAAAGCGGTCCACGGTTCTTACTTCAGCGAGATCACTAACGCATGAGGGACTGCGCTATCCCGACTGGTGCTGGCTGTTCCTTCGCTCTGCTACCGAGGCAATTCAATCTGGCAAGTCAGCGATTCTGATAGTTCCAGAGCGTGATCAAATTAGTCAGCTTGCCGCTCTATTTGGCAGCATGGGATGGAAAGAACTAATTTCAACTTGGCTGCCAGGAGCAAAGAAGTCCGATCGTTTTACAAACTTCCACCGAGCGCTTCTTCAAGAGCGTTCAATTGTCATAGGTAGCCGCTCGGCGATTTATGCACCAGTTAGAGACTTAGGTTTGATTGCGCTTTTTGACGACGGTGATGATTCACTTCGCGAGCAAGGGTCGCCATATACCCATGCCAGAGAAATAGCACTAATGAGGGCGACCGACGATGTGAAATTGCTCTTCGCCGCGAACTATCGATCACTCGAGATTCAACGCCTTGTGGAAATTGGATACCTGAAGGACCTGGATATCAAGCTTCCACCAGCACGCATTTCCTATTCGCTCCCGGCGCAACGCTTAGATGCGGCCAGCTTCAAACTGATGCGCGATGCCTTAGAGATCGGTCCGGTCTTGGTATTGATTCCTCGAAAAGGAAACTCCGCCACTGTCTATTGCGCCGGCTGCGACCAGCGTTTGGTGTGCAACAACTGCAAGGGTCCAGTTTGGGAAAATGAAAAGGGTGAGTACCGCTGTCGCGTCTGCCAAGGCATTAGCCACAGCTGCGCAGCATGCGGTTCAAACAAGCTGCGCAGAGGGCGAACTGGAAGCACCAGAACCGCAGCGGAATTCGGCAAGGCATTTCCGGGAATAACCATTTCGGAGTTCACATCAGACACAAAGCCAACGGCAATCAAGAAATCCAAGCACCTTGTGCTCGCAACCCCGGGCTCGGCTCCGAGAGTCCAACAGGGCTACGCAGCGCTTTTGATTCTGGATTCAGATGTCTGGTTGGCGATGCCACAGCTTAGATCCGAACAGACGGCGATTAGAGACTGGATGGAGGCTATTGAGCTTCTCTCAGACACTGGTCGGGTACATATAGCCGGCGTCGATCAAGACTTGGGGCAAGCTCTGTCACTTGGTCAACATCGAGCCCTGGCAACTAATGCCTTCCGGGAAGTGAACTCGCTCTCTCTTCCGCCGGCTGCGCGAATAGCAACTCTGGAGGGAACTCAGGACACTATTTCTCAGGCTCTAGAACTAGCTACCAAGGCGGGAGCGACTGTCCTTCGCAGCAATCTATCGGAGAGCGCATCCGCCCTTATACGCTTCAGCTACAGCCAGGGAGCCGAAGTATCAGCTAGCCTCAAAGCACTTGCTCTGAAGACCAATGCTCGATTGGTCGGAGCCAACAAGCGACGAGGGCTCAAGATCGTCATGGATGACCCGGGCGCGCTGTAGGTGATGTGAGAATGAAAATAATCTTTGCTGGAACTCCAGAGAACGCCGCTCTTGCGCTAGAGATCGTCTCTAAGACCCATGAGGTCGTTCTGGTGATCACTCGCCCGGATTCCGAAATCGGCAGAAAGCGAATCCTTACCCCATCTCCAGTCGCTACCAAGGCCATGGAACTAGGCCTTCCCATATTGAAGGCCAACAGGATCAATGAAGAAGAGCTGGTAAGAATCAACGCTGCCGAGGCAGAGCTTGCTCTAGTTGTAGCCTTTGGAAGCTTGATTCCGCAAGCAGCACTAAATGCCTTGCCGTGGTGGAACATCCACTTCAGCTTGCTACCAAAATGGCGGGGAGCATCCCCGTTGCAGCAGTCGATCCTTTCCGGCGGCTTCGGCGCAGGCGTAACACTATTTGAGCTCGATGCAGGCATGGATACCGGGCCAATCATCGCCTCCCAGGAGATTTCACCGGGGGAGAACGAAACCACGGCGGCGGCCCTTGAGCGATTCACTATTGCCGGTGTGAATCTATTTCAGCAGCACGCAGGGAAACCAGTAGTGCCAACCCCTCAAACCGGAGACGCAACCTTGGCACCGAAGCTCAATCGATCGACAGCGCGCATGAACCTAAGTGACAATGCGCTGAGTGTTCACAGGGCAGTCATGGCATTCAATCCTGAACCAATGGCCTGGTGCGAACTGGATGGCAACCCAATCAGAGTATTGGAAACAAGGTCGCTTGGGTCCTCTAGTTGGACTGAGAACCCAAACAAGGGAAGGGTCTTCAGGTCTGCGGAGAAGATTTTGCTCGAGTGCCAAGATGGCAGTCGTTTAGAACTGGTTACCGTGCAACCCGCAGGGAAGCAAGCGATGGCAGCTTCCGATTGGTTCCGCGGCCTAAGCGACGAGGTTTATCTTGCCTAACCCAAGAATGGTTGCGATAGATCTACTGACTCGGGTTGCGGATTCAGACAGCTACATAAATCTTCTTCTTCCTAGCTTTCTAACCAAGGCAAATGTTGCGGATTCCGATCGTGGTTTGATTCAGGAACTCAGCTACGGAAGTCTTCGTTGGCAGCTTCAGTACGACAGCTTTATTGACCACTTCACTACCGGCAAAACTCTCTCGCCAAAGCTCCGTATCGTTCTAAGGGTCGGAATGCATCAGCTCTTTAGAATGCGAATTCCGGCACACGCTGCGATTCACGAAACCGTTGAGCTGGTCAAGACCTTCGAGAAAAGTGCAGCTGGGCTTGCCAATGCGGTGCTTAGAAACGCTGACCGCGCAGGCTTTGAGCAACTTCTAGACGATTGCTGTGAAGGTAAACGCCCGCAGGAAGTGCTTGCCATTCGCTATTCACACCCAAGCTGGGTTATTGCAGCTCTGAGAAGCGCATTGGAGCTAGACGGTAAGAAAGAACAGCTAGAAGCTCTACTCGAAGCGAATAACGAAACACCTACCGTGAACCTCGCAGCGCTACCTAACACCAAGGCGATGGAATATCTGACAGATGAGGGGTTACAGCGTGGAGAAGCAGCTCCGACTGCGTTTTTGGCAACAGGTAACCCAGAACCGTATCTTTCAGTTCCAGGAGTCAGAGTTCAAGATCAGGGTTCTCAGCTGGTCGCTCTTGCACTACTTGCCATCGCGGACAAATCTGGACGTTGGTTAGACATGTGCTCCGGTCCCGGCGGAAAAGCAGCGATGCTTCAGGCGGGAATCGCAAGCGATGGCGGAGTGCTCGATTGCCTTGAGCCAATACCTAATCGCGCTGACTTAGTGGTATCTGCTCTCAACCCAAACCTCCCTGGAACGGTGAAGGTTGGTTACGGGCAGGATGCCAAGAAGAACACCTACGACGCGGTTCTACTTGATGCACCTTGCACCGGACTCGGATCAGTAAGGCGAAAGCCAGAGTCTCGCTGGCGTAAGACTACCGAGCAGCTAACCGGACTCACCAAGTTGCAGGGAGAGTTGCTTGATGCAGCAGCTGACGCGCTCAAGCCTGGCGGCTATTTGCTCTATTCGACCTGCTCCCCGCTAGTTCTTGAGACCAATACCCAGATCAAACAAGCGCTCGATAATCACCCAGAGCTGGAACTAGTAAATGCAAATGAAGTTCTAAATGAAATCTCCCCGCAATTGCAAATGGGCACAGATCGTAAGACGGCTCAGCTTTGGACACACCTCCACGCCACCGATGCGATGTTTATCGCAATCCTTCGCAAGAAGTAAGCTCGCGGTATGAAGATTCACCCTTCGATTCTGAGCGCAGACTTTGCAAACCTCGAGGCCGAACTAGCAACGATCTCAAGCGCTGATGCCGCGCACGTCGATGTCATGGATAACCATTTCGTGCCTAACCTGACCCTAGGTCTACCGATTGTTTCAAGGTTGTTTGAGGTATCAAAACTGCCACTGGACATCCACCTAATGATTTCCAACCCAGAACGTTGGGCTCCTTCTTACGCGGAGCTTGGTTGTGAATCAGTGACCTTCCACCTTGAGGCGGCGGCAGACCCAATAGGTCTTGCCAGAAAGATCCGAGACATCGGATCCAAGGCGGCAATAGCCATTAAGCCGGACACTCCTTTTGAAGCGGTTGCAGAGCTCCTACCTGAAATAGACATGTTGCTGGTGATGACCGTTGAGCCAGGTTTTGGCGGTCAGAAGCTGATTCCAGAGACGATTGTCAAGATTGCTCAAGCCAGAAAAGCACTTGATTCGAGGGGTCTGTCATTAGCTATTCAGGTCGATGGCGGTGTGACGGAGTCCAATATTTCACAGCTTGCAGAAGCCGGAGCGGATGTTTTTGTTGCAGGAAGCGCAGTCTTTAGGGCGGAAAATCGCAACCTAGAAATTGCCAAGCTGAGAGAACTGGCCCACTCTCACTAGCGCTGGGTTGGTAACCTAGTCCCATGAAATCCTTTGAACAGCTCTTTGAAGAGCTCAGCATTCGAAACTTGGAGCGCCCGGAGGGGTCGCGATCGACCGAATTGCTCGAACTAGGAGTTCATGAAATCGGTAAGAAGATCGTCGAGGAAGCAGCTGAGGTTTGGATGGCTGCAGAACACGAGTCTGACGAGCAATTGGCGCTTGAAGCTTCGCAATTGATCTACCACCTGCAACTGATTTTGATCGCCCGCGGTATTCCACTTTCCAAAGTAGAGGAGCAGCTCTAGTGCTTAAAGTAGCGGTCCCAAATAAGGGGATCCTGTCCGACTCAGCTATCTCGATGCTTAGGGAAGCCGGCTATGCCGTAAGAAGAGATACTGCGGAACTTCACCTGGTGGACGACCAGAACCAGATTGAGTTTTTCTACCTAAGGCCAAGAGACATCGCAACCTATGTCGGCTCGGGGTCACTGGATGTTGGGCTCACTGGTTTGGACCTTCTCAAGGATGCGCAATCAAAAGCGGATGAAGTAGCGGATCTAGGTTTTGGAGCCTCAACATTTAGATTTGCCGCACCTATAGAGTCCGGATTTCAATCGGTTTCAGATCTTCAGGGAAAGCGTCTTGCCACCGCATATCCAAACCTGATCTCGGATTACCTAGCTGAGCACGGAGTGAAAGCGGAAATCGTAAAGCTTGATGGGGCTGTTGAATCAGCGGTGAAGCTTGGCGTTGCTGACGCGGTTGCTGACGTGGTCTCTACGGGCAACACCCTGCGCAAGGCCGGGCTTGCGATCTTTGGACCTGTCATCTTGAAATCAACCGCAAGACTGATTTCGGCGCCTGGCAAGTCACGTGAGGCGGCAAAGCTTCTAAGAAGACTTCAGGGAGTAATCGTCGCAAGAGAGTACGTCATCTTTGATTACGACTGCCCAGTCGAGTTGCTATCGGCAGCGACCAAGGTCACCCCGGGCATCGAGTCACCAACTATTTCTCCGCTCGAGGACAAGGATTGGGTTGCCGTGAGAGCCCTAGTAAAGGCGGATCAGACCAACATGGTGATGGACCAGCTATATGAAATTGGCGCGCGTGCCATTCTGGTTAGCGCGATTCACGCCGCGAGAATCTAGTGCCAGCAGTCCGCATAATTCCCTGTCTTGACGTTGCAGCCGGGCGCGTGGTCAAAGGTGTGAACTTTCAGAATTTGAAGGACAGCGGCGATCCGGTTGAGCTAGCCAGTCGCTACTACCTGCAGGGGGCTGATGAGGTCACCTTTTTGGATGTTGCCGCAACTCACGAAAACCGTGGCACCATGCTCGAGATGGTTACCAGGTGCGCTGAGCAGGTGTTCATTCCACTGACCGTTGGTGGTGGAGTGCGACAGCTGCAGGATGTCACTGAATTACTTGCATCAGGCGCTGACAAAGTATCGGTTGGTTCCGCGGGTATCAAGCGACCTGAACTACTTGCTGAGATTTCAAAGGAACACGGCGATCAAGTCCTCGTGATTTCACTTGACCTCAAGCGAGCACCTACACCATCCGGCTTTGGTGTCACTTCTCATGGCGGACGTCAGATGACCGAGCTAGATGCTCTGGATTGGGTTCGTAAGGTCCAAGACCTTGGAGCTGGCGAGCTGTTGGTAAACAGCATCGATGCAGATGGCACCAGAGATGGCTTTGACTTAGAGCTAATCGAAGCAATTAAGAAGATTTCACACGTTCCTGTTATTGCTTCGGGTGGAGCCGGAAAGCTTGAGCACTTTGTCGCTGCGGCCAATGTCGGGGCAGATGCTTTGCTTGCCGCAAGCGTTTTTCACGAGGGCTTGTTTACGATTTCAGATGTGAAAGATTCCCTGCGCTTAGCTGGATTGGAAGTCAGATGAGAAATCTAAAGATTGACGAAGTCAGAGTTGACGAGCGCGGGTTGGTTCCGGTCATCACTCAAGACGCCCACACCAAAGAGGTACTGATGCTCGCCTATGCCAATCGCGAGACGCTCTTGGAGTCACTAGAGATCAAGAAAATGGTCTACTTCTCAAGATCCAGAAATCAGCGCTGGCTCAAGGGTGAGACCTCCGGGAATTACCAAGAGCTCGTTTCGCTAAACCTGGACTGCGACGGCGATACCGTCTTGGCCATGGTTCACACATCCGGCCCAGCATGCCACAATGGCACCTCAACCTGTTTTGAGGAGGACTGATGCTTGGCTTTGAACAGGTCAAAGAACTAGCTAAGTCTTTCAACGTCATTCCGATTAGCAAGAAGCTGTTTGCCGGAACAGAAACCCCGATGGGGATCTATCAGAAGCTTTGCGATTCAAGACCGAACACTTTCCTGTTGGAATCCGCCGAGCAAGGCGTATGGGGTCGCTACTCCTTCATTGGAGTTCGTTCACGTGGTCAGCTGGTTGCAACCGAACATTCTGTCCAATGGATCTCTGATCACAACGCCTTGCCCTCGGGAGAACTTCCAGCTGGCCCACTCGATGCCCTTGAGGCCCTTCAATCTAGCTGGCACTCCTCGCCGGTTGACTTTCCACTGAGTTCCGGTCTGGTTGGTTTTGTCAGCTGGGGCGCTGTGAATTTGCTGGAGCGCTTGCCTGAGTCAAAGGCTGCTGACTACCAAGTACCACTTCTAGCTTTCAACCAATTCAGTCAGCTGATTGTTATGGATCACCTAAGTGCGGAACTGATTCTGGTTGGTGTTGTCTTCGATGACGGCTCAGATCTTGAGGCCAGCTACAACAGGGTGCTTGCAGAATTAGCAGATGCAGAAGCGCAGCTTCGTAAGCCCACCCCAGCACTGATTTCAGAGCCAATCTGGCCTGCGCCTGAATTTGAAAAGCGCACTAGCGAACCTGACTTTCTTTCTCAAATCGAGAAGGCTAAGCATCACGTAAGGCTTGGGGACGTGTTCCAGATCGTCCTCTCTCAGAGATTTGACCAAAAGGTCGATGTCGATGCGATCGAGATTTACCGAGCGCTGAGGGCACTAAACCCAAGCCCATACATGTATTTAACCCGCTGGCAAGATGGCGATGGCGATTTCACCATTGTTGGTTCCTCACCAGAAGCTCTGGTCAAGGTATCTGAAGGCAAGGCAATAATGCATCCGATTGCCGGCTCAAGACCAAGGGGAGTTGACACCTCAACAGACCTTCGCCTGGCCGATGAGCTGTTGGCGGATGCCAAGGAGCAGAGCGAACACCTGATGCTGGTCGATCTTGCTCGCAATGATCTTCTCAAGGTTTGCGAACCGGCATCACTGCAGGTCACTGAGTTCATGCAAATTCACCGGTTTAGCCACATCATGCACCTGGTTTCCACCGTCGAGGGGGAGCTGCGGAAGGATATGGGACCGGTAGCTGCGCTGCGCGCAACGTTCCCGGCTGGAACTCTCTCCGGAGCACCCAAGCCAAGAGCACTTGAGATCATCCACGATTTGGAGCCGAGCAACCGAGGACTGTTCGGTGGTGTTGTTGGCTACTTTGACTTCCAGGGCAATAGCGACCTAGCGATAGCAATCCGAACTGCCTTCATACGAGATGGCATTGCCAGGATCCAAGCGGGTGCAGGAATCGTTTTGGATTCTGTCCCGCAGAGTGAGTACGCCGAGACTAAGGCCAAGGCAGCCGTCATGCTAAAGGCGATTGCCGCAGCGAATGCGATGGGTAATGCGGTCTAAATCCTCGTTTGTGGTCTTGGCCCTCGCGCTCTGGTGGGTGCTAATAAATCTGCCCTGGCTTGCGGTTGGTGAGGAGCAATTCACCGGCGGACAGTTGATTCCGGTCCTAAACCTGCTACCTGCCATCGTTTTGACGGCAATGTTTATTTCTTTCTACGGCAAACTTCGCAGAAATCTAGTTGTGCTGGCCGCGGTCGTCACCACTTTTGGTGTCTACCTTTCATTCAGCCAAGACCTTGTAGCCAGTGCTGTTGTGATTGCCGAGCTCGAGCGGCTCAGTGGAGTTCTGAACCCGGAGTCGCATGAAGCTGGAGTCTCGATTTCTAATCTATGGGGTCAGTTTGCAGCAATTGGAGCTGGCATCACCTCAGTCCTTGCCATCGTAATCAGCCTCTTTCCAACTAGGTCGAAGTCACCAGCCAGTGCGAAGTCCGTTGAAACGGAAGACAACCGCTCGCTATGGGATGAACAGAACTGATGCTTGCTACAATTGGCTAGTCGAAGGAGAACAAAATGTCGCAGAACTCAACTGAACCAGGCCACGGAAGCTCAGTAGCGGCTTGGACCAGCGTGATCATCATCATCGTTGCCTTTGGCATTGGCACCTTGTTCTTCTGGCTTGACAATGCTCCAATGGTTTGGGCTTCAGCAGGGCTCGCTGTGCTAGGCCCCGTAGTTGGCTGGGTTCTAAGACGCGCAGGCTACGGTGTCGGCGGCGAGCACACCAAAGCGCACTAGTGCTTGACCAACTCTTTGACGCAGCAGCAAAGGCATCTAAAAGGCGAGAGCTAGCGATCAGCGAGCAAGACCTACTCGACACCATTTCCAAAGTAAGCAGCGCGTTAGACGTTTACGCGGCGCTTTCTAAGTCCAGTCACATAAAACTGATTGCCGAAATCAAAAGACGTAGCCCATCACGGGGATTTCTCGCAGACATTCCATCGGCTGCCGATCAGGCTGGGCTCTACCAACAATCTGGTGCACACGCCATTTCCGTCCTTACCGAAGAGACTGGATTTGGTGGAAAACTTGAGGATTTGGTTGACGCTAGAAGCAAGGCGAGTATTCCGCTACTACGTAAAGACTTCATCAGCACCGAGTATCAGATTCTCGAGGCTAGAGCCGCAGGTGCCGACTTTATTCTTTTAATCTTGGCCTGGTTAACTCCAAAACGTTTTGCCGAGCTCTATCGATATGCCCACGAACTTGGAATGGGTGTGTTGGTTGAAACGCACACGCTCGAGGAAATTGGTGTTGCCAACCAGCTGGGGTCACGTCTAATTGGTATCAACACAAGGGATCTGCAAACCTTCAAGACTGACCTCGGGCTCTTTGAGCAAATGGCTCAAGCGCTAAATCAAGACGCCATCAAGGTCGCAGAATCTTCGGTGAAGAACGTGCAGGATGTAATCCGATACCGCAACTCCGGAGCAGACGTTGCGCTCGTCGGAGAGGCATTGGTTACATCCGATCCTAAGATTTTGATCCCAGAGTTCGTAAGCGTTGCCTAGGATTTACAGAATGCAAACAAATCTTCGTTCTCAGGCTGGGCCATACTTTGGTGAATTCGGCGGCAGGTTTGTTGCGGAACCGCTGATTGCAGCCCTAGACGAACTTGAAGCGACCTATCTGGCCGCTAAGGCGGACCCGAGCTTTGTCGCTGAGCTTGCTGAACTACACAAGACCTACACCGGCCGTCCATCGATAATCACTGAGGCGCAGCGCTTTGCCAGCCAGTTTGGTGACATGCGTATCTTCCTTAAGCGCGAGGACCTTAACCACACCGGTAGCCACAAGATCAACAACGTCATGGGCCAGGCCCTACTTGCCAAGCGCATGGGTAAAAAGCGAATAATTGCTGAGACCGGAGCCGGGCAGCACGGTGTTGCCAGCGCTACCGCAGCTGCCTATTTCGGTCTTGACTGTGTGGTCTACATGGGCGAGGTGGACACCGAACGTCAGGCCTTGAATGTAGCGAGAATGAAGCTTCTCGGAGCTCAGGTGATTCCAGTTACCACCGGCTCTAGAACGCTCAAGGACGCCATTAATGAAGCTTTGCGCGACTGGGTTGCAAATGTAGACAACACTCACTACCTTCTTGGCACTGTTGCTGGTCCGCACCCTTTCCCAACCATGGTTCGTGACTTCCACTCTGTCATCGGAGTCGAAGCGCGCGCGCAGATGCTGGAACTAACCGGACGTTTGCCTGACGCGGTAGCAGCCTGTATTGGTGGCGGTTCCAACGCGATTGGAATCTTCCACCCTTTCCTAGATGATCAAGACGTAGCACTTTGGGGTTTTGAAGCAGCCGGAGATGGAATCGACACCCCCAAGCACGCTGCAACGCTCTCTAGGGGCCGCCCAGGGGTACTGCACGGAGCTCGCTCTTACATGCTGCAGGACGAAGATGGTCAGACCATGGAGTCGCACTCCATTTCGGCAGGATTGGATTACCCGGGAGTAGGGCCAGAGCACTCGTGGCTCAAGGACCTTGGCCGCGCAAACTACTTCGGCATCAGCGATGCAGAGGCAATGGATGCCATGCGTCTTCTTTCTAGAACCGAGGGAATCATCCCGGCAATCGAGACTGCGCACGCACTTGCCGGCATGAAGCACCTCTCCACGGTCCTTCCAGCCGGTGCACACATCCTGGTGAACCTCTCCGGACGTGGTGATAAGGATATGGAAACTGCCGGAAAGTACTTTGGATTGTTGGGGGATAAGTGAGCATTACAAACGACGTTCTAGAGCGCAACAAAGAGTCTGGCCGCGGGACTCTGATTGGCTATTACCCAGCCGGTTACCCAACTAAGCAGGACAGCATTGATTCGCTTGTTGCGATGGCCGAAAACGGCTGCGACATTCTCGAAATTGGCGTTCCCTACAGCGACCCGGCGATGGATGGGCTAGTAATTCAGCACGCCACCGAAGAGGCGATTGCCAACGGATTTAAGCTGCGAGACCTGTTCGAAATCATCAAGGGTGTCCGCGAGAAGGTCGACACTCCACTTTTGGTTATGAGCTATTGGAACCCTGTGCTCTCATACGGTGTCGAAAAATTCAGTGAGGACCTGGTCAGCTCTGGCGCTCAGGGCATGATCACTCCAGACCTAATTCCAGACGAAGCGTCAAAGTGGATTAGTCTATCCGATCAGCTCAATCTAGACCGAGTGTTCTTAGTAGCTCCATCCAGCTCGGACGCCCGTGTTGAGAACAACTCAAAGTCATCCAAGGGTTTTGTCTACTCGGTATCCACCATGGGAATCACCGGTGAACGCACCGAACTTGATCGCATTGCCAGATCTGTCGTGTCCCGAGTCAAGAGTCTGGGTGACACTCCAACCTGCGTTGGCGTCGGTATTTCTACGGCTGATCAGGTCCGAGAAGTAAACAGCTACGCCGATGGCGCGATCGTTGGCACTGCATTTGTAAAGGCCTACCAGCAGGGCGGACTTGCAGGACTGGTATCAAAGACCAAAGAGCTCGCCGGCGGATTAGGATAGCCCAGTGGATTTTCTTACCAGTATTCCTTCTCCTGAGATCAGCTTCGTTGACCTAGGTCCGCTTCGCATTCACTTCTATGCGCTTTTCATCCTTACCGGCATTGTTATCGCCTCATGGCTAGCGGACCGCAGACTGCATGCTCGCGGGGCTGAACGCGGTCTGTTTCTAGACATCGCGCTCTGGGCTGTGCCAGCAGGCATTATCGGTGGACGTTTCTACCATGTCATCACCCACCCGAGGGACTACTTCTACGAGGGTGCAGACTTTCTAGCTGTTTTCCGTATCTGGGAAGGCGGCATGGCCATCTATGGCGCATTGCTTTTTGGTGCAGCCGGTCTTTGGTATGGCGTAAGACAAGCAGGCTTGCGATTCTGGACTGTTGCCGACGCAGTCGCCCCCGGAGTACTGATTGCTCAAGCAATCGGAAGACTGGGTAACTACTTCAACCAAGAGCTTTACGGATTACCAACTGATCTGCCTTGGGCGCTAGAAATTCCTTCTTCCAACCCGACTTACCCAGCTGGTTTACCAGATGGTTTGACCTTCCACCCGACTTTCCTGTACGAAATGATCTGGAACTTGGCCGCGGCCGGTTTGCTTATCTACCTTGGAAAGCGCTTGAATCTGCAGTGGGGTAAGCAGTTTGCGCTTTACGCGATCCTGTATTCAACTGGACGACTTTGGATAGAAACTATCCGAATTGATCCAAGTGAGATTATTCTTGGCCTCAGAGTAAATATCTGGTCAGCGTTGATCGGAATCGCCATCGGAGTTACCCTCCTGATTGTTCAGTCCCGCCGACACCCCGGCCTTGAACCGAGCATCTGGCTACCAGGCCGTGAAACTGTTGCGGAACCGGCAAAAAAGCCGCGCAAGACAGTAAAAGAGCCAACTGAAAGCTAGTTTTACCCACCCGGGCCGACGATGTCCCTTTTGATTATTCGATAGGAGACAAGCATGCCGGCCCTAAGCCCTTTCCAGCGCTTTCACGCTGGTCCTTCCGCGCAGGGACTTTATGACCCAAGCGCTGAAAAGGATGCTTGTGGTCTTGCAATGGTTGCAACTTTGCGTGGCACTCCAGGTCACGACATTGTCGACATGGCTCTTTCATCGCTTAGAAACCTCGAACACCGCGGAGCTGT
Source organism: Microbacteriaceae bacterium (assembly GCA_027487865.1). Taxonomy (GTDB): domain Bacteria; phylum Actinomycetota; class Actinomycetes; order Actinomycetales; family Microbacteriaceae; genus Aquiluna. Next base: position 139,470 of record JAIYCT010000007.1, on the reverse strand, counting down.
AGGTTCTGACGCTGGCACCGGTGACGGAGCAGGAATCCTGACGCAGATTCCAGACCGATTCTTTAGAAAAGTTGTTTCCTTCACGCTGCCAGCTAAAGGTAGCTATGGCGCGGGACTTGTGTTCCTCAGTGAGCCGGAAGCGCTGGGGGATAAGGCACAGTTCGAGAAGCTTGCCAAGGAAGAGAAGCTTGAGGTTTTGGGCTGGAGAACTCCTCCTACCCGTCCAGAGGTTCTGGGAGACCTGGCGCGTGCGGCAATGCCACTTATTGAGCAGGTTTTCTTAGCCGCACCTGACAAGGCAGCAGATCTAGAACTTGAACGCCGGTTGTTCCGTCTGCGCAAGCGCAGCGAGCGAGAGATCGGCATCTATCACCCATCCCTTTCGATGCGCACCATCGTCTACAAGGGCATGGTCACGACTTTGCAGCTGGAGCCGTTCTTCCCTGACCTGTCAGAGCCAGAGTTTGAATCGCAATTGGCCCTAGTTCACTCTAGGTTCTCGACCAACACCTTCCCTTCTTGGCCGCTTGCGCACCCATTCCGCTTCATTGCACACAACGGTGAAATCAACACCGTAAAGGGCAATGCAAACTGGATGCGAGCTCGCGAATCACAGCTAGAGAGCGATCAGCTTGGAGACATCGAGCAACTAAAGCCGATTGTGACCGCAGGGGCTTCAGACTCAGCCACTTTTGACGAGGTTCTAGAACTGCTGGTGCTATCTGGCCGTTCGCTTCCTCACGCCATGATGATGATGATTCCGGGCGCTTGGGAAAAGCAGCTCGACCTTGAGCCACAGCTCAGAGACTTCTTCGAGTACCACTCCATGATCATGGAACCTTGGGATGGACCAGCCGCGGTTGTCTTCACCGATGGAACTTTGGTTGGTGCAACATTGGACCGCAATGGCCTGCGCCCAGGTCGCTTCGTGGTAACCGAGGATGGATTCATCATCCTTGCCTCGGAAATTGGTGTAGCAAATATTCCTGCCGAGAAGATCGTTCGCAAGGGCAGACTCCAGCCGGGCAAGATGTTCCTGATCGACACCGCTTCCGGTCAAATCATCGAAGATGAGCAAATCAAGAGCGAAGTAGCCGCTGCTCAGCCTTGGGGTACCTGGCTGGAAGAGAACATGATTAACCTGCGCGATTTGCCAGAGCGCGAGCACATTCGCTATTCCAGTGCTTCGGTCAACCGTCGTCAGCGAGTGTTCGGCTACACCGAGGAAGACCTAAAGGAGTTCATCGCTCCGATGGCCAGATCCGGTCAAGAGCCTATTGGTGCAATGGGAACCGACACCCCGATTGCTGCGATCTCGCAGCACTCCAGATTGCTCTTTGATTACTTCACCCAACAGTTCGCTCAGGTGACCAACCCACCGCTGGACGCAATTCGTGAAGAGGTCGTGACCTCTATGTCCGCCTCCATCGGTCCGGTGCTAAACCTTTTGGGTGCGACTCCTGAGCATGCCAAGCAGTTGGTAATGGACTTCCCAATTCTCACCAACGATGAGATTGCCCGTATCAAGCACATTGACAAGGCAAACAACATCGGCAAGGCAGAAACCATCTCAGCGCTTTACCGCGTTGATGACGGAGCTGAATCGCTGGAAGAGCGTTTAGCGGAAATGGCAACCGAAGTCGATGAGGCTATCGAGGCTGGAAACACCTTCATCATCATTAGCGACCGCGACTCAAACCGTGAGCTTGCTCCGATTCCTTCGCTGCTTGCACTTTCCAGCGTCCACCACCACCTGATCCGCAAGGGAACTCGTTTGCAGGTAGGTCTGGTAGTTGAGTGTGGCGATGCAAGAGACGTGCACCACGTCGCGACTTTGATCGGTTACGGCGCAGCGGCTATCAACCCTTACCTGGCACTCGAGACCGCCGAGGACCTAGTGGTTAAGGGCTTGATCACCGGAATCACCCCGGAACGCTCCAGCAAGAACATGGTCAAAGCGCTCGGTAAAGGCATCCTCAAGATCATGTCCAAGATGGGCATTTCTACCGTTGCTTCTTACGGTGGAGCGCAGTGCTTTGAGGCAATTGGACTTAGCCAAGACCTAGTTGACAAGTACTTCACCGGCACCACAACCAAGCTTGGCGGCGTAGGCCTGGACATTTTGCACCAGGAAATTGAGAAGCGTCACCGCGCTGCTTACCCAATCGAAGGTGCCTCCAAGATTCACCTGCCGCTTGAGGTTGGTGGTGAGATGAAGTGGCGCCGCGATGGGCCACCGCACCTTTTCAACCCTGAAACCATTTTCAAGCTGCAGCACTCCACAAAACAAAAGCGCTACGACATCTTCAAGGAATACACCCACGCCGTCGATGACCAATCAGAGCGACTAATGACCATTCGTGGAATGTTTGCTTTCAACAAGGGTGCTAGGCCTTCGATCCCAATCGAAGAGGTTGAGCCGGTCTCTGAGATTGTGAAGCGCTTCTCAACCGGAGCCATGTCAATTGGAGCTATTTCACCAGAGGCACACGAGGTGCTTGCCATCGCGATGAACCGAATTGGCGCAAAGAGCAACACCGGCGAGGGTGGCGAGTCGGTAGAGCGCCTATTGGACCGCAACCGCCGCAGCGCAGTGAAGCAAGTCGCTTCTGGACGTTTTGGCGTAACTTCGATGTATCTGACACACGCCGATGACATCCAAATCAAGATGGCACAGGGAGCCAAGCCAGGAGAGGGCGGACAGCTTCCATCGCACAAGGTTTACCCGTGGATTGCGCAACTTCGACACTCAACTCCTGGCGTCGGACTAATTTCACCGCCCCCGCACCACGACATCTACTCGATCGAAGACCTAAAGCAACTGATCTTTGACCTAAAGCGCGCAAACCGCTCGGCACGTGTTCACGTCAAGTTGGTAAGCCAGTTCGGTGTTGGAACCGTGGCTGCCGGGGTGGCAAAGGCGAAAGCTGATGTGGTGCTGATTTCTGGCCACGATGGTGGCACTGGTGCAAGCCCGTTGAACTCGCTCAAGCACGCCGGCACCCCTTGGGAGCTTGGACTTGCAGAAGCTCAGCAGACTCTTTTGCTCAACGGTCTACGCGATCGCATCGTAGTTCAGGTAGATGGTTCGATGAAGACAGGTCGCGATGTCGTTATCGCAGCCCTGCTTGGAGCTGAAGAGTATGGTTTTGCCACCGCTCCTTTGGTGGTTGAAGGCTGCATCTTGATGCGCGTTTGCCACCTTGACACCTGCCCGGTTGGAGTTGCTGCCCAGAACCCAGATCTTCGCGCAAGATTCAAGGGCCAGGCCGACCACGTAGTGAACTTCTTTGAGTTCTTGGCTCAAGAAGTCCGCGAGTACCTTGCGGAACTTGGCTTTAGGACCCTGGCGGATGTTGTTGGTCGAGTGGACCTATTGGATGTAAACCGAGCCGTTTCGCACTACAAGGCAGATGGTCTTGACCTAACCCCAATTTTTGCGGCCAAAGACATCGACTTGAATCAGAACTTGCGCAACACCACCACTCAAGATCACGAGCTTGAGTCACACTTCGACTATCCACTTATCGAACTTAGCCAAGCGGCACTTCGCGATGCCAAGCCAGTGACTCACGAAATTGCAATCAACAACACCAACCAGGCAATTGGAACCATGCTCGGAAACGAACTAACCAAGCGCTGGGGCGAGCAAGGGCTAGAGCCTGACACCCTTACTCTCAAGCTTCGTGGCTCGGCTGGACAATCTCTTGGAGCTTTTGTGCCTAGAGGCATCACCATTGAGGTTGAGGGCGATTGCAATGACTACGTTGGCAAGGGTCTCTCCGGAGGCACTATCGTCGTGAAGCCTGAGCGCAGTGCTGGCTTTGTGGCAGAGAAGAACGTGATTGCTGGCAACGTAATTGGTTATGGTGCGACCAGCGGCCAGATCTTCCTAAACGGAATTGTTGGGGAGAGGTTCCTGGTTCGCAACTCTGGTGTTGAGGCGGTCGTCGAGGGTGTTGGTGACCACGCTCTGGAGTACATGACCGGCGGCACCGCAGTGATTCTTGGCCGTACTGGTGTCAATCTCGGTGCGGGTATGTCCGGAGGTGTGGCTTACGTCTACAAGCTCTCTGAAGCACGAGTGAACCGCGAAGCCTTGGCTTCGGGAGAGATTTCACTCGACCACCTAGAAGCCGCTGACATCGCGACCCTGCGAGAGCTTTTGAACTCTCATGTCGCCAAGACTGGATCACCGCTGGGTGAATCGCTTCTTGCAAACTTTGATGCTGAGGTATCCAACTTCGTAAGAGTCCTACCTCGTGACTACGCACGCGTAATGGAGATTCAACGCAACGCCAGTGCCGACGGCATTGACCTTGACGGTGAAGAGGTATGGACCCAGATTCTGGAGGTGACCGGTGGCTGATCCAAAGGGCTTTATCAAAGTTATCGAGCGTGAAACCGCAACTCGCAGACCAGTACCAGTTCGAATCAAGGACTGGAAGGAAGTTTACGCCGAGCGAAACGGTGAAACCATCGTTCGCCAGGCATCTCGATGCATGGATTGCGGAATCCCTTTCTGTCACCAGGGTTGCCCGCTGGGAAACCTGATTCCGGAATGGAACGACCTAACTCACCGCGGCAGGAACAAAGAGGCGATCGATCGCCTGCACGCAACCAACAACTTCCCGGAGTTCACCGGAAGGCTATGCCCTGCTCCATGCGAGAGCTCCTGCGTTTTGGCGATCAACCAGCCAGCTGTCACCATCAAGGAGATCGAAGTATCGATCATCGACGATGCATTTGAGAATGGTTTTGTCACACCGAGCATCCCAGAGCGCCTAACCGGCAAGACCATCGCTGTAGTGGGCTCAGGACCTGCGGGGCTCGCTGCTGCGCAGCAACTAACCAGAGCTGGCCACACCGTTGCAGTTTATGAACGCGATGACCGCATTGGCGGCTTGCTGCGCTATGGCATTCCAGATTTCAAGATGGAGAAACACCTCATCGACCGCCGTGTGGCACAGATGGAAGCCGAGGGCACTCGCTTCCGAACCTCGGTAAACGTTGGTGTCGACATCACCTGGGATGAACTTCAGAAGAGATACGACGCAGTTTTGATCGCAACCGGCGCAATGGTTCCTAGGGACCTCGCTGTAACCGGCAGAGATCTAGACGGCGTTCACTTTGCAATGAACTACCTAGCGCAAGCCAACAAGGTAGTTGCCGGTGATGAGGTCGTTTCCCAGATCGACGCTTCCGGAAAGCACGTCATCATCCTCGGCGGTGGCGACACCGGTGCAGACTGCCTTGGCACTGCAACTCGCCAAGGGGCACTTAGCGTTACCACCTTGGCCATCGGAACTCAGCCTCCGCTGGAGCGCACCGCCGACCAGCCCTGGCCGATGATGCCAAACCTATTTGAGGTTGCTTCTGCTCACGAGGAGTTTGGCGAGCGCAAGTATCTGCACTCAACAGTTGAGTTCGTGGGGGAGAACGGTGTTCTCACAGGCGTCAAGGTTGCGGACACTGAGTTTGTGGACGGCAAGCGAGTGCCCAAGGCTGGAACCGAGCGCATTTTGCCAGCCGACCTAGTCTTCCTAGCGCTTGGGTTCGTTGGACCTGAGACTCAGGATCTTTCCACACAGCTTGCAACCCCTATGGATTCAAGGGGAAATGTGGCTAGAGACGGCCGATACAAGGTTGCCGATGGATTGTTTGCTGCAGGTGACGCCGGAAGAGGCCAAAGCCTGATAGTTTGGGCTATAGCCGAAGGTCGTGCCGCCGCTGCCGCGATCGACGAATATCTCGAAGGTGAGACAGGGCTTCCCTTCCCAGTGAAGCCAACTGATAGACCAATTTCGGTTTACAGCTAACCAATTGAAAAGGTAAGTAGTTATAAATGAGACGCGCCAAAATTGTGGCAACATTCGGTCCTGCTATTGCGGACTACGACAAGGCTAAAGCCGTCATTGAAGCGGGTGTTGACGTTGCTCGCATGAACCTGAGCCACGGCTCACACGAGGTTCACGAGGGTGTTTACGCGACCATTCGCAAGGCTGCAGCAGACGTTGGAAAGAGCGTCGGTATCTTGGTTGACCTCCAGGGGCCGAAGATCCGCCTAGGCCGCTTTACCGAGGACAAGGTCAACCTGGTCAATGGTGCGACTTTCAAGATCACAACCGATGACATCCAGGGCGATGTAAACATTTGCTCCACGACCTATAAGGGTCTTCCGGGAGATGTGAAGCCTGGCGACCAGCTGCTAATCGATGATGGCCGTATTGGCCTCCGTGCAACTGCAGTAGATGCAACCACCGTTACCTGCGTGGTCGAAGTTGGCGGACCTGTTTCTAACAACAAGGGAATCAACCTTCCAGGAGTTGCGGTAAACGTTCCTGCGCTGAGCGAAAAGGACGAGGACGACCTACGTTGGGCTCTTAAGCTTGGTGCCGACATGATCGCACTTAGCTTTGTGAGAAACGCCAAGGACATTGTTCGTGTTCACGAGATCATGGCCGAAGAGGGCCGCTTTGTGCCAACCATCGCAAAGATCGAGAAGCCGCAGGCCGTTGAGAACCTCGAGGAAATCATTGATGCCTTTGACGGCGTAATGGTTGCTCGTGGCGACCTAGGTGTGGAGCTTCCATTGGAGCAGGTTCCTTTGGTGCAAAAGCGTGCTGTAGAGCTAGCGCGTCGCTGGGCGAAGCCGGTAATCGTTGCGACTCAGATGCTTGAGACCATGATCACCGCATCTCGCCCAACCCGCGCCGAGGCTTCTGACGTTGCCAACGCCGTGCTGGATGGCGCTGATGCGCTAATGCTTTCGGGCGAGACTTCGGTTGGAGAGTACCCAATTGAGACCGTTCAGACCATGGCTCGCATCATCGAGTCAACCGAAGAGAACGGTATGGACCGCATTCCGGCTCTTGGCACCAAGCCCCACACTCACTCAGGTGCGGTTGTGCTAGCGGCTATGGAAATCGCTGAGCTATTGGGTTCGAAGTTCGTCTGCGTCTTCACCGAGTCTGGCGACACCCTGCGCCGAGTTTCACGCCTGCGTTCAAGTGTTCCGGTATTGGCATTCACCCCTAGCGAAGAGGTGCGCCGCAAGCTTTCACTAGTTTGGGGAGCAACCACATTCAAGGTCGACAAGGTCAAGCACACCGACGAGATGATTCGCCAGGTTGATGAGATCGTGCTCTCCAGCGGAAAGTGCCGTGTTGGCGATGAGGTTGTTATCGTGTCCGGTTCCCCTCCGGGAATCCCAGGCTCCACCAACAGCCTGCGCGTTCACCGCGTGGGGGATGCTGTTCACCTAGCAGCACCTGGTTACGGTAACTAAAGAGAGTTAAATAAAGAAAAGCGGTGGGAAACCACCGCTTTTTCTTTTGTACCGAGAGTGGGACTCGAACCCACACGCCCAGAGGACATCGCATTTTGAGTGCGACGCGTCTACCATTCCGCCATCCCGGCAAGCTTGTAAATTCTAGTGGATGTTGGACTGCTAGTTATAAGGTATTCCCATGGCAGATGCACTCAGAGTAGTAGTCGTTGAAGACGAAGGCCTTATTCGCATGGACGTGGTAGCTACCCTGCAGGAGGCCGGCTACGAGGTGGTCGGTGAAGGTGCAGACGGTGAAGAGGCAATCAAACTCGCCACCGAGTTAGAGCCAGATCTAGTCGTGATGGACATCAAGATGCCAAAGCTCGATGGAATTAGTGCCGCTGAGAAGATCGCGGAACTAAAGATTCCTGTCGTGCTGCTGACCGCTTTCTCGCAGTCTGACTTGGTAGCCAGAGCAGCAGAAGCTGGGGCAATGGCATACGTTACCAAGCCATTCAAGCCAACCGATTTGCTACCTGCCATCCAGATTGCACTTAGCAGGCACGAGGAATTGGTTTCACTCGAGGCTGAGATTGCAGATTTGAGTGATCGCCTTGAAACAAGAAAGCTTATGGATCGAGCAAAGGGCCTTTTGCAGAGCAAAATGAAGCTCAGTGAGCCAGAGTCTTTCCGCTGGATTCAAAAGGCTTCTATGGACCGCAGGCTTACGATGGCCCAGGTCGCGAAAGCTGTCATTGAACAGCTTGGGGATAAGTAACTACTGACCCTTAGGCCTTAGGTAGTTCGTAATTCGAACGGTAGAGAGCAGTCGACCCGATTCGTCGGTCATCGTGATCTCATGGCTGGTCAGGGTTTTTCCAAGCTTGATTGCGACACAGGTTCCAGTGACGACGCCCTCGGTGATTGATGCATGGTGAGTCGCGTTTAGCTCGATACCAACTGCATAACCCCATGGGTGAGCGTGAACATTGGCCGCGAATGAACCAAGCGACTCGGCAAGTACTACGTGAGCTCCACCGTGCAAAAGACCAATTGGCTGAGTGTTGCCGGACACCGGCATGGTGGCAATGGCTAGATCAGCGCTAAGTTCAACTAGCTCGATACCCATCTTTTCTGCCAGTGCGCCAAGCCCACGCTGCTTCATTAGTTCAAGAGCGCTATCTGAGGCTTTGATGGGTTGGTCGGACATAATTTGACTCCTTGGCGAAGTAGGCTAGCGGGCATGAGCGCTAGCGAAAAGCCTACCCTTTTACTTATTGACGGGCACTCGTTGGCATTTCGCGCCTTTTACGCGCTAAGCCCAGACAACTTCAAGAATGCTGCCGGTCAACACACCAACGCGGTTCACGGCTTTATCTCGATGATGCTGAACATTCTTGAGCTGGAAAGACCGACCCATCTCTGTGTGGCATTCGATGTATCCAGAGAATCATTTAGAACCATTGAGCTTCCGGAATACAAAGGGACCCGCGGTGAGACACCACCTGAGTTCATGGGCCAGACCGAACTTTTGGTTGAAGCGCTGACCGCAATGAACATCACCAGCGTGTCTAGGGAAATGTTTGAGGCCGATGACCTATTGGCATCGCTTAGCGTCAAGGGAGAGCAGGCCGGCTATAAGGTGCTGGTTGTTTCTGGAGACCGAGATACCTTCCAGCTCATCACCGAAGACGTTACGATTCTCTACCCGGTCAAAGGCGTCATGAATCTTGCCCGCATGGACGATGCCGCAGTGCTCGAGAAGTACGGAGTGCACGCCAGACAGTACCCAGAGTTAGCAGCGCTAGTTGGGGAAACCTCGGACAACCTAAAGGGCATCCCTGGAGTAGGTCCTAAGACCGCAGCTAAGTGGATTCAAGAGTTTGGTTCGCTGCAGGCCATTTTGGATGGTGCTGAGCAGATACCCGGCAAAGTCGGCGAAAGCCTCAGGGAGCACAAGGAGCTTGCTGTAAGAAATCGCAGGCTAAATCACCTACTGCGCGATCTAGAGTTCGAATTCACCCTTGATGATTTAGAGCTTGGTTCAGTGAATGAAGAGCAGGTGAAAGAGGTCTTTGCAAAACTCTCGTTCCGAACCCTTTTGACTAGGGTTCTGAAACTTCGCGGAACTGACGGATCTCAGCACAAGGTAATCAGCGCAAAAATTGAACCTGAAAAGGTCCAGGAATCACTTTCGGCTGACCCAATTTCTGCCGCAGCCAGCGAACTGATCTCAGAGCTACCTTCGCAGCCGGTTGAGACAAGTACCGCGACACTCAGCGAGATCGCTGCGATGGTCACCAATGGGGATGCCCACCTGAAGATTGAGATTGCAAACGATCGCATTGTTGGAATAGGTGCCGCAACCCTGGCGGCAAGAATGAACTGGGATGGACAGGCTGATCCCAAGGACCTAATAACCAAAGGTGGTTTTGGCACCTGGAACTTCAAGGAAGTGTCAAAGCAGCTAAAGGCCATTGGATTGACACTTGGCCCGATTACCAACGATCCACTTTTGGCTAGCTACATCATTGACCCGCTTACCAAGGACCTGAACCCAGACGCTCTAATTCGCACCTATGCAGGTATCGACATTGTTCGCCAGGATCCAAATGAACTTTTGGCCCAAAGTGATCCATCGCTGGACGCCTGGGTATTTGCGGTGCTGTCGAAAATCGCAATCGCGCAATTGGAAGCCGAAGGTTCGCTCGGCGTCTACCGGGACATCGAACTTCCAGCCAGCGTGACGCTTGCGCAAATGGAGCAGCAGGGGATTGCTATCGATAGGGCAAACCTGGAACAGCAATTCGATGAACTGAGTGCCGAAGTTGAAGAGGTGGCGAAGCAGGCCTACGCCATCATTGGCCACGAAGTGAATCTCGCAAGTCCAAAACAGCTTCAAACAGTCTTGTTCGAAGAGTTGGGGATGCAGGGAACCAGAAGCGTGAAGACAGGTTTTTCAACAAACGCGGAAGCCCTCGCAACACTTTTTGAGCAAACCGAGCACCCGTTTCTGGAGCGTTTGCTTGCACACCGCGATGCCACCAAGCTGCGCCAAATGGCAGAAACCCTCATCAAGGCAATCGAGCCGGATGGCCGTATTCACACCACCTACTCGCAGGTGGGAACAGCTACCGGTCGCCTCAGTAGCGAAAACCCCAACCTGCAGAACATCCCGATCAAGACTGCCAAGGGCCAAAAACTTCGCAGTGCTTTTGTCGCAGGAGCCGGTTTCGAAACGCTACTGACTGCGGACTACTCCCAGATCGAAATGCGCATCATGGCGCACCTGTCGCAGGATGCCGGACTTATTGAAGCCTTCAACCAGGGTGAGGACCTGCACAGCTTTGTTGGCGCCCGCATCTATGGTGTCGAGCCCAGTGAAGTTACCTCTCAAATGCGCTCCAAAGTCAAGGCAATGAGCTACGGCTTGGTTTACGGACTGAGCGAGTACGGTCTGGCGAGACAGCTCCGCATTGAGAGCAAGGAAGCCAAGCAGCTGATGTCTGATTACTTTGACCGCTTTGGTGGAGTAAAGACCTATCTTGACCAGGTGGTTCAGAAAGCCAAGACTCTGGGCTACACCGCCACCGTTTATGGTCGTCGCAGGCCATTTCCTGATCTCAACTCCAAGATCTTCCAGCTTCGCGAGATTGCCAGGAGAGCAGCGCTTAACGCCCCAATTCAGGGCACAGCCGCCGACATCATGAAACTTGCGATGATCAAGGTGCACGATTCGATGTTGGCTGAAGGCCTCAAGTCTCAGCTGCTGCTTCAGGTGCACGATGAGTTGGTGCTGGCTGTAGCTCCGGGGGAGCTGGAGCAGCTCAAGGCACTCACAACCAAAGCTATGAGCGATGTGGCAAAACTCTCGGTTCCGCTCGATGTTCACATCGGCATCGGCGCTAATTGGGAACTAGCAGGGCACTAGATATACCTGTAAGCTTGCGCGAGTGCTATTTGGCACAAATCCCTGTCCAATCGCCGGACAAATCGGAAAGCTTTTCCTTAGGTTTTCCCTTGCTCGGCCCGAGTAAAACAAAGTGAATAACACCACATATGGCAACCAACAAAACCGCTAAAAAGCAGGTAGCAGTAAACGACATTGGCTCAGCAGAAGACTTCCTAGCTGCAGTCGAAGCAACTCTAAAGTTCTTCAACGACGGTGACCTAATCTCTGGAACCATCGTAAAAATCGATCGTGACGAAGTCCTAGTAGACGTCGGTTACAAGACCGAGGGTGTAATCCCAATTCGCGAACTTTCCATCCGTCAGGATGCAGATCCAAATGACATCGTCAAGGTTGGCGATGCAATCGAGGCCCTTGTTTTGCAAAAAGAAGACAAAGAAGGCCGACTAATTCTTTCCAAGAAGCGTGCTCAGTACGAGCGCGCCTGGGGCGACGTTGAGAAGATCAAGGAAGCCGATGGCGTGGTCAAGGGTGTCGTTATTGAGGTTGTTAAGGGTGGTGTAATCGTTGACATCGGTCTACGAGGCTTCCTACCTGCATCCCTGATCGAGCTTCGCCGCGTTCGCGACCTAGGACCATACCTTGGTACCGAGGTTGAGGCCAAGATCCTTGAGCTAGACAAGAACCGCAACAACGTTGTGCTATCTCGTCGTGCACTTTTGGAGGAGAGCCAGAGCGCTAACCGCTCTACCTTCCTAAACGACCTAGCCAAGGGCCAGGTTCGTACCGGTGTGGTTTCCTCGATCGTAAACTTCGGTGCATTCATCGACCTAGGTGGCGTAGACGGTCTAGTCCACGTTTCCGAGTTGAGCTGGAAGCACATCGAGCACGCCAGCGAGGTAGTTGAGGTTGGCCAAGAGGTTACCGTTGAGGTTCTCGAAGTTGACAACGACCGTGAGCGTGTGTCGCTTTCGCTCAAGGCAACTCAGGAAGACCCATGGCAGCTATTTGCCCGTACTCACGCCATTGGCCAGTACATCCCGGGCAAGGTCACCAAGATCGTTCCATTCGGTGCGTTCGTTCGCGTTGCAGACGGTATCGAGGGTCTAGTTCACATCTCAGAGCTATCCTCCAAGCACGTTGAGCACGCTGACCAGGTTGTTTCTGTCAACGAAGACGTCTTCGTCAAGTTGATCGACATCGACCTAGAGCGTCGCCGCATCTCTCTATCGCTAAAGCAGGCTTTGGACGAGGTCGACCCAGAGGGTACTGACTTCAACCCAGTGCTTTACGGCATGAGCGCAGACTACGACGAGAACGGCAACTACCGTTACCCAGAGGGCTTCGACCCAGCCACTAGCGAATGGAAGGCCGGATTCGAGGAGGCTCGCACCAAGTGGGAGGCAGAGTACGCCGAGGCTCACACTCGTTGGGGTACTCACAAGTCTCAGGTCAAGGCGACTCGTGCGCAGCTTGCTGCCCTACCAGAGGCACCAGCTACCCCAGCTCAGGAGCCAACCGCTTCTGCAGGAACCGCAGCTACCGAGGGCACCTTGGCAGACGACGAGTCCCTAGCAGCATTGCGCGACAAGCTATCTGGCGACAAGTAAATTACCTAAAGCGAAGCGGGGGTGCGAAAGCACCCCCGCTTTCGTTTATCCTTAGCCAGTGCTGATTGCGCTAACAGGTGGTATTGGATCCGGTAAGTCGACCGTGGCTCGACGCTGGGTCGAACTTGGTGCAACCGAAGTCGATGCAGACCTGCTAGCTCGTGAAGTTGTTGAACCGGGGAGCATCGGCCTAGAGCAAGTCGCAAAAGAATTTGGGCCATCAGTTTTGAACCAGTCAGGCGCCTTGGATCGAGCTGCGCTGGCAAAGATAGCCTTTGCTAACGATGCAAATAGGGTCAAGCTGGAAAGTATTCTTCACCCGCTGATCCAGGATCTTGCCCTCCAAAAGGTATCCAACCTAGAGGGCATCATCGTCTACACAATCCCATTGTTTGTGGAGAGTAAGTCGAAACTCCAATTCGACAAGGTTGTCGCCATTAGCTGCGATGAAGACGTTCGCGTAGACAGGCTCATCGAGCAGCGCGGTATGAACGAAGCTGAAGCCAGAAGCCGCATAGCCGCGCAAGCTACCGACAGTGAGCGAGAGGCAGTCGCCGACCTCGTGATTGATTCGAACTGTTCGCTTAAAGAACTAATCAAAAAGGCCGACGCGATCTACCTTGGCTTCAAGGAGCAGTTGTGACGCCAGAGGATGCCAGGCCCTTCCGCGCAGAAACTCCTTATGAGCCCTCCGGTGATCAACCACAAGCTATCAAGGAGATAACCGAGAGAATTACTGCGGGGGAGCGCGACGTTGTCCTGTTAGGTGCAACTGGTACTGGAAAGTCGGCCACCACCGCATGGGTAATTGAGAAGTTACAGCGTCCAACGCTGGTAATTGCTCACAACAAGACTCTAGCGGCACAGCTGGCTAGCGAATTACGCATGATGTTCCCGGATAACGCAGTTGAGTACTTCGTCAGCTATTACGACTACTACCAGCCAGAAGCTTATGTCCCTCAGACTGACACATTCATTGAGAAGGACTCGACCATCAACGAGGAGGTCGAGCGTCTTCGCTACTCAGCCACCATGTCGCTTCTCTCCAGACGAGATGTAATTGTGGTTTCTACGGTTTCCTGCATCTACGGTCTTGGTGCTCCGAAAGAATACTTGGCGCAGTCGCTACCACTGCGGGTTGGGCAGCACATTGATCGCGATGAACTGATTCGTGGCCTGGTTCAGATTCAGTACCAAAGAAATGACATCGAATTTGTTCGTGGAAACTTCCGCGTCAAAGGTGACACCGTTGAGATCATCGCTGTTTACGATGAGGAAGCCACCCGCATCGAGTTCTTCGGCGACGAGATCGAAAAGATCTACCGAATCCATCCTTTGACCGGTGAGATCTTAATGGAGCGTCAGTCGGTGGCAATCTACCCGGCTTCCTATTACGTCGCTCCTGTCGAGCGCATGGCCCAGGCCATGGAGGCTATCGAGGAAGAGCTAGAAGGCCGTTATCGCGAGTTCGAGCAACAAGGCAAGCTGCTAGAGGCTCAGCGCATCAAAATGCGCACCACTTTTGACCTGGAGATGATTCGGGAACTTGGTTTCTGCTCCGGCATTGAGAACTACTCCAGACAGATCGACCAGCGTGAACCGGGCGAACCACCAGCTTGTCTACTGGATTACTTCCCAGAGGACTTTTTGACCGTTATTGACGAGTCACACGTCACAGTCCCACAGATTGGCGCAATGTCATCCGGAGACGCCTCCAGAAAGCGCACCCTGGTTGAGCACGGCTTCCGCCTACCTTCGGCGCTGGATAACAGACCGCTGAGGTTTGAGGAGTTTCTGGAGCGAACCGGTCAGACACTTTATCTATCTGCTACGCCTGGAAAGTATGAGCTTGCCAAGGCTGACGGGGTAGTGGAACAGATTATCCGCCCAACCGGTCTAGTCGATCCGCAGATTGTCGTGAAGCCTTCCAAGGGGCAGATTGACGACCTTCTCGAGGAGATCAAACTCCGCACCGAGAGAGGCGAACGTGTCCTGGTGACAACCCTCACCAAGCGTCTAGCGGAAGAGGTAACCGACTACTTCACCGAGATGGGCATCAAGGTCCGTTACCTGCACTCAGACGTTGACACCCTTCGAAGAGTTGAACTACTCCGCGAACTCAGACAGGGCATCTTCGATGTCCTGGTCGGAATTAACCTGTTGCGAGAGGGTCTGGACCTTCCAGAGGTGTCGCTGGTCGCAATCTTGGATGCCGATAAAGAAGGCTTCCTCAGATCTTCCACCTCGCTCATCCAGACCATCGGTCGAGCCGCTCGAAACATCAACGGTGAAGTCCACATGTATGCCGATCGAGTTACAGATTCGATGGCCAAGGCAATCGATGAGACCAACCGCAGGCGAGAGAAGCAGGTTGCCTACAACCTCGCCAACGGCATTGACCCAACCCCATTGCGCAAGAAAATCGCAGATATCACCGATCAACTAATGCGCGAAGAAGTTGACACCGCCCAGCTGATAGAGGAACTCAAGAAAGAGCCAAAGCGCAAATCCAGTGTTCCGATGCGAGGCCGCCCGAACATCGGTTCTGCCGGCAAGGATGCCCTGCTTTCCACCATTTTGGATCTCGATGCTCAGATGAAGGGTGCAGCAGCAGAGTTGCAGTTTGAACTTGCTGCCAGAATCCGTGATGAAATTTCCGAGTTGAAGCGAGAGCTTAGGCAAATCGAGTCAGCTGGACACGCCTAAACTTCTAGGGTGAGTATTCAAACCCCATCCGGCGCAAAGCTGTCCATCAAGGGCGCACGCGTCCACAACCTCAAAAACCTCAACCTAGAGATTCCAAGAGATGCGCTGATTGTTTTCACCGGACTATCCGGTTCGGGTAAGTCCTCACTGGCCTTCGACACCATCTTTGCCGAGGGTCAACGACGCTATGTTGAGTCACTCAGTGCTTACGCCAGGCAGTTTCTAGGACAGGTTGACCGCCCAGATGTTGATTTCATTGAGGGACTGAGTCCTGCAGTTTCTATCGACCAGAAATCAACCAACAGAAACCCGCGCTCAACTGTTGGAACCATCACAGAGATTCATGACTACTTGAGATTGCTCTGGGCTCGTATCGGAGTCCCACACTGCCACATCTGCGGCGAGGTGATTTCAAAGCAAACCCCACAGGCGATTGTGGACCAGCTACTTACCCTTGCAGAAGGAACCAGGTTCCAGCTGCTAGCACCGATCGTCCAGCAGAAAAAGGGCGAGTTCCAAGACCTTTTCGCTTCATTGCAGTCGCAGGGTTACGCAAGAGCCGTGGTGGATGGCGAGACCGTTGTGCTATCAGAGGCTAAGCCTCTCAAGAAGAGCTTCAAGCACGATATCGCAGTTGTGGTAGACCGACTGGCAATCAAGTCCGATGTGATTTCGCGTCTTACGGACTCGGTTGAGACTGCGCTCAAGCTTGCCGACGGTCGCGTGATCGTGGACTTTGTCGACGACGGAAAGCAGCGCACCTTCTCAGAGCGACTTTCATGTCCAAACGAGCACGACATCGCACTTTCGGAGATCGAACCTCGAACCTTTAGCTTCAACGCCCCATTTGGATCCTGCCCGGCTTGTTCGGGTCTTGGTGTCAAGATGGCGGTTGACTCGCAGCTTGTGATTGGCGATGAGGGTGCCAGCATTAACGAGGGTGTCTTGCTGCCTTGGTCAACCCAAGGAAAAGGCCTCTACAGCTACTTCACAAGGCTTTTGGATGGCTTGACTCAAGATCTTGATTTCTCCCTTGACACGCCTTGGCAGGAGCTTGCCGAAGAGGTGCAGGAAGCAATCTTGAATGGCAATGACTTTGAGGTCCAGGTGAAATGGCGCTCAAAGTACGGTCGTGAAATGCGCTACACCTCGGGTTTCGAGGGAGTGCTTCCTTACGTTGAAAGACGCTACCTGGAAGCCGACTCCGACTGGGCACGCGGCAAGTGGTCCGAGTTCCTGAGAGAGATTCCATGCCCCGAGTGTGATGGTTCGCGACTTCGCCCTGAGGTATTGGCCGTGAAGGTCCATGAAAAGTCGATTCACGATGTTGCTGCCATGAGCCTGAGAAATGCTCACGGCTTCTTCGAAACCATTGAACTAACCGACCGTGAGGCAACTATTGCGGCTCAGGTTCTCAGGGAGATTAGAGCCAGACTCGATTTCCTATTAGCAGTTGGATTGGATTACCTGTCTCTCGAGCGAGCTGCCGGCTCACTTTCGGGAGGAGAGGCTCAGCGAATTCGCTTGGCCACACAAATTGGTGCTGGCCTAACCGGCGTGCTTTACGTGCTGGATGAGCCATCTATTGGCCTGCACCAAAGAGACAACCTGCGCCTAATTGAAACCCTGGTGAAGCTAAAGAACTTAGGTAACACCTTGATCGTGGTTGAGCACGATGAGGACACCATCCGAACCGCAGACTGGCTAGTGGACATCGGCCCCGGTGCGGGCTTGCATGGCGGAGAAGTTGTTCACTCTGGAAGCTACAAGGCGCTCTTGGAGAACAAGAAGTCGATCACCGGTGACTACCTAGCAGGTCGAATCAAGATTGAGACTCCAAAGAAACGCAGACCAATTGACCCGGCTCGCAAGATCAAGGTGGTTGGTGCTCGCGAGAACAATCTTCAAAATGTTGATGTTGAGTTCCCGCTGGGAGTAATGACCGCAATTACCGGCGTATCCGGTTCTGGTAAGTCGTCACTTGTAAATGACGTGCTCTACGAAGTGCTTGCCAACAAGCTAAATGGAGCCAAGGGCGTCGCTGGAAAGCACACCCGCATTGAAGGCCTTGAGCAGCTAGACAAAGTGGTTCACGTTGATCAGGCTCCGATTGGCCGCACCCCTAGATCAAACCCTGCAACCTACACCGGTGTTTTCGACCACGTTCGCAAGCTATTCGCAGATACCCAGGAGTCAAAGGTTCGCGGTTACCTGCAGGGACGCTTCTCCTTCAACGTCAAGGGTGGTCGCTGTGAGACCTGTGCGGGCGATGGAACCATTCGTATCGAGATGAACTTCCTACCGGATGTTTATGTGATGTGTGAGGACTGCAAGGGTGCGCGCTACAACCGCGAGACCCTGCAGGTGAAGTACAAGGGGAAGTCGATCGGCGATGTGTTGAATATGCCAATCAGTGAGGCTGCTGAGTTCTTCGCACCAATCAACTCCATAGCCAGGTATCTAAATACCCTGGTGGATGTCGGTCTGGGTTATGTGACCCTGGGACAAAGCGCAACCACGCTTTCCGGTGGTGAGGCTCAGCGTGTGAAGTTGGCAACTGAACTCCAGCGCAGATCGACCGGTAAAACCATTTACGTGCTCGATGAGCCAACCACCGGCCTGCACTTCGAGGACGTCCGGAAGCTCCTGATTGTGCTTTCTGGTCTAGTCGAGAAGGGCAACACCGTAATCGTCATTGAGCACAACCTCGATGTGATTAGATGCTCGGACTGGGTAATAGACCTAGGTCCCGAGGGTGGCTCAGGTGGAGGTTTGGTTATTGCTGAGGGGACTCCAGAGGCTGTAGCCAAGGTCAAAAAGAGTCACACCGGAAAGTACCTGGCGGAGATCCTGGGCTAAAAATGGCCAACGACCTAGCCTTTCGGCCATCAACCGGCGAGATACCAACTGAACCAGGTGTCTATCGCTTTGTTGATGAATCAGGTCGAGTTCTCTACGTCGGAAAAGCCAAGAACCTTAGGGCAAGGCTAAGTAATTACTTCGGGCCTTTGGCATCACTGCACGAACGCACCCAGCGCATGTTGCTTGCTGCCAGGGACGTGAAGTGGACCATTGTTCCAAGCGAGTATGAGGCTCTGCAGCTTGAATTTATGTGGATCAAGGAGTTCGATCCACCCTTCAACGTTCGCTTCAAAGACGACAAGAGCTACCCCTATCTCGCGATAACGGTTAGCGATTCGGTTCCAAGGGCATTCATTACCCGCAATCGAGAAATCAAGGGTGCAAGGGTTTTGGGACCCTATACCCAGGCTTGGGCGATTCGTGAGACTTTAGACACCTTGCTCAAGGTTTACCCGGTTCGAAGCTGCACCGCTGGAATCTTCCAGCGAGCCAAGCAGCAGAATCGGCCGTGTCTACTCGCCGATATCGGCAAGTGCTCAGCACCCTGTGTTGACCGCATTAGTCAACCCGATCACAAGGCGCTTGCCAAAAGACTCGGAGACTTTTTAGCGAGTGGGGATGAGAGCTACATAAAAGAGCTCAGCTCGCGCATGAAAAAGGCCTCCGAAGATCAAAACTATGAGCTTGCGGCACAGCTTAGAGACGATGTCTTCGCCCTAGAAAAGGTTCTCGAGAAAAGCACTTTGGTCTTTGACGACAGAACCGATGCGGATCTAATAAGCATCGCTAGGGACGAACTGAGTGCTGCGGTTTCGGTTTTCTTTATTCGTGGCGGTCGCATCCGCGGTAATCGCTCCATGGTGGTCGACCTTGAGCTAGACCGGAGTAACTCCGAGCTAATGGAGTACGTGATTCAAGAGCTCTACACACCATCGACGTCCAGTCAGCACCTGGAAGTTCCAAAACAGCTATTGGTCAGCACCAAACCAAATGACGCTAAAGAGTTGGAGCAGTGGCTCGGCGAACTTCGCGGTTCAAAGGTCGAGGTGCTAAACCCGACCAGGGGAGATAAGGCAAGGCTTCTTGAGACAGCTGGCACCAATGCCTCTCACGCCCTAAAGAGCTACAAGCTCAAGCGCTCAGCCGACTTCACAGCCAGAGCAGACGCACTCTCCGGAATCCAACGCAGCCTCAGGATGAAAAATGCTCCGCTACGCATCGAGTGCTACGACATCTCTCACCTTGGCGGCACGGGCACCGTGGGCTCCATGGTTGTTTTCGAGGATGGCCTTCCGAAAAAAGACCAGTACCGTCGCTTTAACCTGGAAACCGCAGACGATACCGAATCGATTTACCAGGTCTTGATGCGCAGGTTGAAGTATCTTGCCCAGGACGATCAGGGGGAAAAGTTCAGCTACCGACCATCCCTGATGCTTATCGACGGCGGGCTTCCACAGCGAAATGCTGCCATTAGGGCGATTCAGGACTCAGGTGTCGAGGG
The DNA here is from genome assembly GCA_027487865.1 of Microbacteriaceae bacterium. Classification (GTDB taxonomy): domain Bacteria; phylum Actinomycetota; class Actinomycetes; order Actinomycetales; family Microbacteriaceae; genus Aquiluna. Next base: position 119,611 of record JAIYCT010000007.1, on the reverse strand, counting down.
TATTACCATCGCAACCTTGGCAAAGCGCCTCGAGGAGATCTACACAGACGGGGACGACTTCCCGCTGATTCTCCCCAGAACCAGCGAAGAGCTTTTTTTGCTGCAGCGAATCCGTGATGAGGCTCACCGCTTTGCAATCACAGCGCAACGAGCATCCAGGTCGAAATCAATCTCCAGCCAACTGCTCGAGATCGATGGGCTGGGGGAGCGACGAGCAAGATTGCTGCTTCGTAAATTTGGATCACTGAAGCGAATCAAATCAGCTAGCGCTGAGGAGATCTCTCAGCTACCGGGATTTGGTCCAAAAATTGCAGAAATTGTCCTAAAAGCACTCAGCGATTCTTGAATTGTTATCTTGCGCGACACGCCGAAGCACTAACCTTGGGTAGCGCATAAAACAAGGGGTGACATGGAGACGACACGCAAGCCGGAGCTGCTAATCGTAACCGGCATGTCGGGCGCAGGTCGATCCACCGTAGGCAACGCTTTGGAGGATCAGGGTTGGTATGTCATCGACAACCTTCCACCGCAGTTGCTAGGTCCGATTTCCGACCTCTTCTCTCTCAGCAAAGCTAATCTTCCGCGCATTGCGGTAATCATCGATGTTCGCGGAGGAGAGTTCTTTAATGAGCTAATCGGCAACATCGAACAGCTGCGCACGAGGGATGTCAATGTTCATTTGCTTTTCCTCGAGGCGCAGGATGGCGCACTCGTCAAGCGCTTTGAAGCGGTCCGCAGACCCCACCCGCTCCAGGGCGAGGGAACCATCGTCGACGGCATTGCCGCCGAGCGCCAGGAGCTACTGGCACTTCGCGAGATGGCTGACATTGTTTTTGACACGACTGAATTGAATGTTCACCAGCTGACAAACCGCGTAGCCGAAGCCTTTGCTACCAACGCGAGAGGCCTAAAGATCAATGTGATGAGCTTTGGGTTCAAATACGGCATTCCAACCGATGCTGATTTGGTCGCGGATGCTAGATTCATTCCAAACCCGCACTGGCAAGACGAGCTTCGCGCCATGAGCGGAAACGATGCGCCGGTGTCCGAATACGTTTTGGCACAGCCTGGTGTCCAGGATTTCATAACCAACTATGCGGCTGTGCTTAGAACCACCTTGGCCGGCTACAGAACCGAGAACAAGCGCTTTGCAACCATCGCAATTGGCTGCACCGGCGGCAAGCACCGCTCAGTAGCAATTGCAAACCGAATTGCCGAAATCCTTGCGGATGAGGCTGATGTAAGAATCTCGGTCAAGCACCGAGATTTGGGTAGAGAGTAAGAAATGGCACTAACGCAAGAGATCAAAGAAGAGCTTGCCCGCACTCCGCTTGGTAAGGGTCTCGAGCGAGCGTCTGAGCTGGCTACCATTTTGCGATTCTGCGGTGGTCTGCACCTGATCTCTGGTCGCATAGCGATCGAGGTGGAGCTAGACAGTGCGGCGCTGGCTCGACGCATGTCCAGAGCAATCTTGGAACTCTATGGCATTCACTCCGAGCTCTCGGTGGTTTCGGCTGGAGGGTTGCGCAAGCACAGCGGTTACCAGATTCGCGTCCTGAAAGACGGTGAGCTTTTGGCTCGCCAAACCGGCCTGATTGATAACCGAGGCCGACCTGTCCGCGGACTGCCAGCTACTTTGGTGAGCTCGACCATGGACGAAGCGCGTGCGATTATGCGCGGAGCATTCTTGGCTCACGGCACACTGACCGATCCGGGTAGAAGCACATCGCTTGAAATCACCGCCCCTGGAAATGAATCGGCAATGGCGCTAGTCGGCGTTGCAAGACGCCTTGGCGTTAGCGCTAAGGCACGTGAGGTAAGAAACGTCTACCGCGTAGTGATTCGTGATGGCGAAGGCATTACCGAAGTTCTCAAGCAAATGGGATGCACCGACCAGGTTGTCAAGTGGGAAGAGCTTCGAAACCGACGCGAGGTCAGGGGAGCGGCTAACCGTCTAGCTAACTTCGACGATGCGAATCTTCGCCGCAGCGCGCAGGCGGCCGTTGCCGCTGGCGCTCGCGTTCAGCGTGCCCTTGAGATCTTGGGGCCAGATGCGCCGCAGCATCTCAAATACGCGGGGGAGCTTCGCCTGCAGCACCGCGATGCATCGCTTGATGAACTTGGTCGTTTGGCAGACCCGCCGATGACCAAAGATGCGATTGCCGGCAGGATTCGTCGCCTATTGGCTACCGCCGATAGGAAGGCTCAGGATTTGGGAATTCCAGATACTGAGAGCGCGATTACAGATTTATTGGATGAAAACTAAGGAGCAACAAATGACCTACACCCTTCCAGAGCTCAGCTACGACTACGCAAGCCTTGAGCCCCACATCTCGGCCCGCATCATGGAACTGCACCACTCCAAGCACCATGCTGCATACGTAGCAGGCGCAAACGCCGCGCTAGACGCAATGGCTGAAGCACGCTCGTCCAACAACTTCGCAAACCTTCCAAAGCTTGAGAAGGATCTAGCATTCAACCTTGGTGGTCACATCAACCACAGCGTGTTCTGGAAGAACCTAACTCCAAACGGTGGCGATGCCGAAGGCGAGCTACTGGCTGCAATCAGCGAGTACTTCGGTTCTTACGACGCGTTCAAGGCTCACTTCACCGCAGCGGCGATGACCATTCAGGGCTCGGGCTGGGCATACCTAGCCTGGGATTCAATTGGCAACCGCATGATCATTGGACAGCTATACGACCAGCAGGGAAACCTAGCTATTGGAACCATGCCGCTATTGATGCTGGACATGTGGGAGCACGCTTTCTACCTGGACTACCAGAACGTAAAAGCTGACTACGTAAAGGCCTTCTGGAACATCATTAACTGGCAGGACGTTGCTGCCAGGTTTGCGTCCGTTAAGGTCAACAGCCGTTCGCTGCTGCTAGGCTGACTCAGTCCGCTCAATGAAGCGTAGGGCGCAAATAACATCCCTTTTTTAGACTGGAGTATCCCCGTGACTCGCATTGGTATTAACGGTTTTGGACGTATCGGACGTAACTACCTCCGTGCCGCCTTGGCCCAGAACTCAAACCTAGAGATCGTTGCTGTCAACGACCTATCAGACCCTAAGGGCCTGGCTCACCTTCTAAAGTACGACTCGGTTACCGGTCGTCTGGACGCAGCTGTTTCGGTTGAGGGTGATTCGATTGTCGTCAATGGCAAGTCCATCAAGGTACTAGCTGAGCGTGACCCTGCGAACTTGGGTTGGGGCAACCTAGGCGTTGACATCGTTATCGAATCAACCGGTCGCTTCACCAACGCCAATGATGCCCGCAAGCACCTAGATGCGGGCGCCAAGAAGGTAATCATTTCTGCGCCAGCAACTGGCGAGGACGCTACTTTCGTTATCGGTGTAAATGAGCACCTATACGACCCAGCCAACCACCACATCATCTCGAACGCGTCTTGCACCACCAACTGCCTAGCTCCGCTAGCAAAGGTGTTCAATGACAAGTGGGGTATCAAGAACGGCCTAATGACTACCGTTCACGCCTACACCGCAGACCAGAACCTTCAGGACGGACCTCACGAGGACCTACGTCGTGCACGTGCGGCAGCGATTAACATCGTTCCTTCCACCACCGGTGCTGCAAAGGCAATCGGCCTAGTTCTTCCAGAACTGAAGGGCAAGCTAGATGGCTTCGCACTTCGCGTTCCAGTTCCTACCGGTTCGATCACCGACCTGACCATCGTTTCTGAGAAGCCGGTTACCGTCGAAGAGATCAAGGCTGCTTACAAGGCTGCCGCCGAAGGTCCACTAAAGGGCATCTTGCTTTACACCGAGGACCCCATTGTTTCCTCCGACATCGTTACCGACCCACACTCCTCGATCTTCGATGCAGGTTTGGTTCGTGTTATCGACAACACCGTGAAGCTTTCTAGCTGGTATGACAACGAGTGGGGTTACTCCAACCGCCTAGTTGAGCTAACCGAGCTGGTTGCCTCAAAGCTCTAATGCTGCGCAGTCTAGATAACGCCGGGAATCTTGCCGGTAAGCGTGTAATTCTCCGCTGTGATCTAAACGTCCCGCTCAAGGACGGCATTATTACTGACGATGGCCGTATTCGCGCCTCCGTGCCAACCATCAAGCGATTGATTGCGGCCGGAGCACGAATTGCTATCTGCTCCCACCTTGGACGCCCAGAGGGTGCACCGGACGCTAAATACTCCCTGGCTCCGGTAGCGACTCGACTAGAAGAACTGCTTGGTCAACCGGTGGTATTCGCTCAGGACACCGTCGGAGCGCAAGCTGTGGCGGCTATGAAGATTCTGAAAGATGGTGGAGTCTGTCTGCTAGAGAATCTAAGGTTCAACCCTGGTGAGGCATCAAAGGACGAAGCAGAGCGCAATTCCTTCGCTAAAGAGCTTGCCGAACTAGGAGACATTCTGGTTTCCGATGGTTTTGGCGTTGTGCACCGCAAGCAGGCGAGTGTTTACGAGTTAGCTGAGCTTCTGCCAAGCTACGCAGGTGACCTAATTGCTACCGAGCTAGAGGTGCTAAAGCAGCTAACCGAGTCGCCAAAGCGCCCATACACCGTGGTTCTTGGTGGATCTAAGGTTTCCGACAAGCTTGGAGTGCTTGGACATTTGCTACCAAAGGTCGATCGCTTGGTCATCGGTGGTGGAATGGTGTTTACAGTCTTGGCTGCCTTAGGTCACAAGGTTGGCAAGAGCCTTTTGGAAGCTGATCAGATCGAAACCGTGAAGACTTTCCTAAGCCAAGCCAAAGAGCTAGGCGTGGAGGTTGTTTTGCCAACCGACATCGTGGTTGCAGCAAGCTTTTCGCCAGACGCTCAGTTTGAGACTGTCTCGGCGGATGCTATTGAAGGCTCAAGCTTTGGTGCAAACGGCTTGGGCCTAGACATTGGACCAGAGTCTGCAAAGGCATTTGCTCAGGCTGTTAGTTCATCGGCTACCGTTTTTTGGAATGGCCCGATGGGTGTGTTTGAATTTGCTAACTTCGCACACGGAACCAAGGCAGTTGCTCAAGCACTGACCGAGGTTCAGGGTCTTGCGGTAGTTGGCGGGGGAGACTCAGCTGCAGCTGTAAGGGCGCTCGGGTTCGACGAGTCGGCATTTGGACACATTTCAACCGGTGGTGGAGCATCGCTTGAGTATCTTGAAGGAAAAGTTTTGCCTGGACTGGAGGTCCTAAATGACTAACCGCATACCGCTGATTGCCGGCAACTGGAAGATGAACCTGGATCACATGCAGGCAATCGCTCTAATCCAGAAGCTGTGCTGGACACTAAACGATGCTGACCACGACTACCGTGCGGTTGAGGTTGCAGTGTTCCCACCTTTCACTGACCTCAGAAGCGCTCAGACGCTGATCGACGCTGAAAAGTTTGAGATTGCACTCGGTGCTCAAGATATCTCACGTCACGACTCCGGTGCCTTTACCGGAGAAGTGTCCGGTGCATTTTTGGCAAAGCTTGCGTGCAAGTTCGTGCTTATCGGCCACAGTGAGCGTCGCCAGTGCCACAGCGAGAACAATGAGGTCGTTCAGGCCAAGGTTGCGGCTGCCTGGAAGCACGGCCTAGTCCCAATCATCTGCGTCGGCGAGACTCTAGAAGAACTTGAGACTCAGGGACAAAGTGCAGTTCCAGTGGCACAGACAATTGCTGCGCTATCTGGACACGAAACATTTGGTGAGTTTGTGATTGCTTACGAACCAGTCTGGGCGATTGGCACCGGCAAGGTAGCAACCCCTCAGGAGGCCGAAGATGTTTCCAAGGCCATCCGTAAGGCAATCACCGAGCACTTCGGAGCAGAAAGTGGCCAGAGCCGCATTCTTTACGGTGGTTCAGTAAAGGCCAACAACGTTGCTGGTTTCCTAGCATCTGGCGAGGTAGACGGTGTTCTAGTTGGCGGGGCAAGCTTGGATGCAGAAGAATTTGCAGGCATTTCGCGCTTTCAGAAGCACATAGTTCTATAATTTGACAGGCGTTTTATACGCAAACCTAAGGAAACCTCATGGCTGTTCTACAAACCGCACTATTGGTGCTGCTGGCAATCACCAGCGTGCTACTAATCTTGCTCATTCTGCTTCACAAGGGTCGTGGCGGCGGTGTTGCAGACATGTTCGGTGGCGGAATGTCATCAACTATGAGCTCTTCGGGTGTTGCCGAGCGCAACCTCAACCGAATCACTATCGTGCTTGGTCTAATCTGGCTTGTAGTAATCATCGTGCTAGGCCTATTCACCAGATTTGAGTGGGTATAAATTGACCAATTCAGCATCCATTAGAGGTGCTCGCGTTGGTGCTGGCCCAATGGGCGAGCAGGACCGTGGCCACAAGGTCGAGCGCATTGCCAGAGACTTCTTTTGCTCGAACAATCACCACGCCAGCCAGTTCTTCGCGGCGACTGTAAACCCTGAAGACGTTCCTAGTGAGATCGACTGCCCTCACTGTGGCCTGCCAGCTGGCATGGACAAGGCTAACCCACCACAGGTTGCCAAGATTGAGCCATACAAGACTCACCTGGCCTACGTCAAAGAGCGTCGCACCGACGAAGAGGCTGCCGAAATTCTTGACGAGGCGCTACAGGCGATTCGTGAGCGTCGTGAGCGCGCAGCAGCGGCTGCTAAAGCTCGCGGCTAATTTCCTCGTCTAGATACCAGCGAGTTAGCTCTAATCCCTTGACCTTTGCCGCTGGCAAATCGCAAGCTTTGTCCTGAATCGCGCACTTAGCCACCTCTGCTTTGGAGCTTCCTGATGCCAAGAAAATCACTGCTCTGGATCGGTTGAGCGCCGAGTAGCTAAAAGATAACCGTTCCGAAGGTGGCTTAGGCGATTCCTGCTCCGCAATGATCCAGCTCTGTGCCTGCTGGTGACCAGGAAACAGCGAAGCAACGTGACCGTCCGGCCCCATTCCCAAAATCACCACGTCGAATACTGGTGGCGAGTCGCTAAGTGGCCCCAGTAGCGATTCAATCTGCAAGTTGAACTCTTTAGCCGCTTCCTCGACCGGCAAATCTGCTGCAGGGAACCGGAGTAACTTTGCTGCCGAGAGTTCTGGCCAGGCAACAATGCCCTGGTGCTCATTTCGATCAGGGTGTTCCAGATCAACAAAGCGCTCATCGCCAAAGAAGATTTCAACATTCGAGAGATCCAGCCCTAGTGTCTTGAAATCACCAAGAATCTTTATGCCTAGAGTGCCACCGGTTAGAACAAGTCTCGCCTTGCCGCGCAATGCGATTGCCTGCTCCAGCAATACAGCGATGTCACTCGCTGCCTGAGCGGTTAGTGCCTGGTCTGAGGCGAAAGCCTGAACTTCGATCATCGACCGTAGCCTTTGGTAAGGACCTCACCAAAGACTTCGTCCTCGCCAAGGAACCTCATGTCCTCAACTAGGCAGTCTTGGTTAGATCGACGGGGGAGTAGGACAGATGAGTTCGGAGCACCGGTCTGGTTTATCTCGGCAACCTCACCCTGGCGAATTATCTGCAACTGCCCATCAGCGAAGTGAATTCTTACGCCGGCGATTCCTTCAACATTCTCACCGTCAAGCCTGTGCTCGATCTTTACAGAAACACCTAAACGCAGCTTGAGCCAATTGGCAAGAAGTGCAGCGCTTGGCGATAGGTCAGAACCGATGACTTCGATTGCGCTTACCTGGCGATTGAGGTGCTGATCAAAAAGCGCTGCTATTTGTGCGCGCCAAAGCGTGATTCGGGTCCAGGCCATATCACCATCACCCGGGCGATAGTGCTTGGCAAATGCCGCCAAAAATGCGGGTGCATCGGCCTGCTCGGCCGAATCTACGATGCGACGAGTTGCAATCTTGCCGATTGCGCTCTCGGATGGGTTTGGATCACATGAGGATGGCCACCAGGCCACGACAGGCGCATCTGGGAGGAGAAGTCCCATAACCAGTGATTCAGGGTTGCTGGCGGCCGCGCCGTGAGCCTTGAGAATAACCACCTCAGAAGCACCAGCGTCACCGCCAACTCGAATCTCGGCGTCCAGGTATGAAGCAGCGCCCTGAGGCTCATCGTCATCGGCTAGCAAAATGATTCTCGAAGGGTGAAGTCGACTTGCGCTGTTTGCAGCCTTCACTGCCTCTTCGATATGTGCGAAATCTGTTTCGATCAAAAGCGTTAGCACGCGCCCAAGAGCTACAACTCCGCCGGATTCCCTGAGCTCCTGAAGCTTCTTACCGATTTTGCTGGAAGTTGTATTTGGCATGTCAACGATCATGGACGCCTCCAGCTTCTGCCATCGCGCTCAAGCATCGAATCTGAAGAACTTGGTCCCCAGCTACCCGGTGCATACTGCTCGGGCTGCCCGGACGCCTCCCAGTGAGAAACAATCGGGTCCAGAATTTCCCAACTCAATTCCACCTCGCGCTGGCGAGGGAAAAGTGGTGGTTCACCTAGCAAGACATCCAAAATCAAACGCTCGTAAGCCTCAGGGGAGTCCTCGGTAAAGGCGTGACCGTAGCCAAAGTCCATGGTGACGTCTCGAACTTGCATTGCCGGACCTGGGACCTTCGAACCAAATCTCATGGTCACACCCTCATCGGGTTGAACCCTGATTACTAGGGCGTTCTCACCAAGCAGCGACATTTGGTTTTGTGCAAAAAGCTGCTGACCGGCGCGCTTGAAGACGATAGCGATTTCAGTAACTCGTCTTCCGAGTCGCTTGCCGGCACGCAGGTAGAACGGGGCACCCTGCCAACGCGGGTTATTGATGTCCAGTCGCATGGCGGCATAGGTCTCGGTTACTGACTCCGGGTTGATGCCCTCTTCACCTAAAAAGCCAAGCACCTCGCTGCCGCCTTGCCAGCCACCGGCATACTGCCCGCGTGCGGTGTGCTGCGTAAGATCCGCAGGAATCTCAACTTCTGCCAGAACTCGCTCTTTTGCAGCTCGAAGATCTGCGGCGTCAAAAGTTTCAGGACGCTCCATTGCAGTTAGCGCCAAAAGCTGGAGCAGGTGGTTTTGAATTACGTCTCTGGCGGCGCCGATACCGTCGTAATAACCTGCTCGACCACCGATGCCGATGTCCTCGGCCATGGTGATTTGCACGTGGTCGATGTACTTGGAGTTCCAAAGTGGCTCAAACATTTGGTTTGCAAACCGAAGTGCCAAGATGTTTTGAACGGTCTCTTTGCCTAGGTAGTGGTCAATTCGGAACACCGAGTCCTCAGGGAAGACTCGCTCAACAACGCTGTTTAGCTCTTTAGCGGTTTCAAGGTTTGAACCAAATGGCTTCTCAATAACAACTCTGCGGAACTGACCGGTGGCAGCTTGAGTGAGTCCGGCTGCCTCTAGCTGGTTGACAACCAAAGGGAAATCGCGCGGTGGAATTGAGAGATAGAAAGCGTGATTGCCCGCGGTGCCGCGTTCGCGGTCAAGCTCATCAACGGTCTCGCGCAGTTTCTTGAATGCTTCCGGGTCATCGTGACGGCCGGCGACAAAACGAATTCCCTTACTTAGCTGCTGCCAAACATCCTCTGACCAAGTAGTTCTGGCGTTTGCCTTTACTGCCTCGTAAACAATTTGCTCAAAGTCTTCTTCACTCCAGTCACGACGGGCAAAACCAACCAGCGAGAAGGCTGGCGGCAATAGCCCGCGGTTCGCCAAGTCATAGATGGCAGGAAGTAGCTTCTTACGCGAAAGATCACCGGTTACACCAAACATAATCAAGCCGGAAGGTCCGGCAATCTTATGCATGCGGCGATCAAATGGGTCGCGGAGTGGGTTTTGGGTCACGAAGCAATTACCTTCTTTAGCCGCTCGAGATCGGCAAGCGGATTGCTAACGCGAAGGGTCAATACCGGTAAGCCGTTGTCTTTCAGGACGTTTGCATCTCCAGCAGCCTGGGCCTGAATCAGGCTTCCGAAGCTAAATGGGCGACCTTCGATAGCTAGATCGCTTGCGAAGTCAGAAGTTAGCTGCAGGAATACGCCTTGCTTTGGACCACCCTTGTGATACTGACCGGTGGAGTGCAAAAACCTAGGGCCCCAACCAAATGTAACTGGACGACCAGATCGCTTGGCAAGAACATCCCTGAGGGTTTCGAGCTGCGGGTATGCCATGCGGTTCAAATAGGCGTGCACCGAGATGTAGCTTGAATCATTTACAAGACTCAAAAGCTGCTCAACCGCAGAATCCAAAGTGGATCCCGAAAGCTCAAAGCCGTAGCTCTTGACAGCGATGCCGCCGTCAACAAAGTCGACTGAGGCAGAAGATGCGGGGGAGTCAAGCAGTGCCCTGGCCGCAATCTTTGCGCTTTCGACATTTGGCTGGTCAAAAGGATTGATTCCCTGCAGGTAACCGGCGATTACGGTGGCATACTCCCAAAGCAAGAAAAGCTCGCCAAGGCTGCCACTAAAGACTGCATCGGTGTTGCCAGAAACTTCAGTTCCAAAGCGAATCAGCAGAGTGTCAGCCGGCAAGCTTGAAATCTCAGGGGCGTTGGCAGTAACGACAACCGGAAGGATGCCCCTATCTTCCTTGCCGGATGATTCTGCGACCAACTGTTCTACCCAGTCACCAAAGCCGTTTAGCCCATCACACTCGATCAGGAACTTGTCCTTGAGACCAGAACCATTCGCTGAGCGTCCAAGCATCGCTCCAAGCCATAGCCCAGGGTTTTCACTCGAATCAGAACCCAGCAGGGCCGCTGCTGAAACTGCTGAGCTCAATAGCTCCGTGACGTCTACTCCCGCGAGCCCAGAAGGCACAAGACCAAAAGCCGTCAGCGCACTGTAGCGACCGCCGACATTGGGGTCAGCGTTGAATACCCGGTAACCAGCCGTGCGACTTGCCACATCTAGCGGAGAACCCGGATCGGTAACAATCACAATGCGCTCGGTAGGGTCGATTCCGGCTGCTTTGAATGCGGACTCAAATGCACGCTTCTGCGAGTCGGTCTCGACGGTAGATCCAGACTTTGAAGAAACCACTACTGCAGTTCTTTCAAGGTGAATCAATGCCGAAGCGACCTGATCAGGAGCTGTTGCATCCAGCACCACAAGATCAACGTTCGCGTTCTTGGTGATTACCTCGGGGGCTAGTGAAGATCCGCCCATGCCGCAAAGCACAAAGCGGTTTACACCCTTGGCCGCAAACTCATCGCGCAGGGCAAAAATCTCTGGGAGCAATTCCTGCGAGTCACGGGCACTTGTAATCCAGCCCAAACGAATCGAAGCCTCCGGCTGAGCAGCTGCACCCCAGAGCGAGTTGTCTTTCGAAGCAATACGCGATGCGACCGATGCGGAAATGAGTTTTTGGACCTCTACCCCAAGAGCAGCTTGATTACCGGCAGAGAGGGTTAGCTTCACTTAGCGGCCTCCAAGGCCTGCGCAACTGACTCAACGAGCTCGTTCCAAGAGACGATGAACTTCTCAACGCCCTCTTCTTCCAACAAGTTGGTGACATCAACAATGTCAACTCCCGCGGTCGCCAATTCAGCCATGAACTCATGTGCTGCAGGGATTAGGGAAGTGATGGAATCCTGCGGAATAACACCGTGGTCGAAGGTCGCCATCATGGTCTTTTCCGGCATGGTGTTGACCAGGTTCTTGGCGATCAGCTCTGTGACATACAGAGTGTCTGGAAGCGCTGGGTCTTTGACTCCGGTGGATGCCATCAGTGGACGCTGGTAGCGAGCTCCGTTAGCTTCCAATGCCTTCCACTCATCGCTTGCGGTGCGCTCTAGGAAGGCCGCGTAAGCAAGGCGAGCATTAGCCAAAGCGGCCTTGCTCTTGAGTTCAGGCTTTCCAAGGGCCACTAAGCGCTTGTCAACCTCGGTGTCAACACGTGAGACGAAGAATGATGCCACCGAGTGAATCTTGCTTAGGTCCTTGCCGTTGTTTTGAGCTTGGCGAAGCCCCTCGAAGTAAGCGTCCATAACCTCGTGGTAGCGCTCCACCGAGAAGATCAAGGTGACATTGACGCTAATTCCGGCCGCAGTAACAGCTGTGATGGCAGGTAATCCGGCTTTGGTCGCAGGAATCTTGATCATCACGTTCTCGCGATTCACCAGCTTGTAAAGATCAAGTGCCTGAGCAATGGTTCCCTCGGTGTCAAAAGCCAGACCCGGCTCAACCTCGATTGAGACTCTGCCGTCAACGCCATTTGAGCTGTCGTAGATGCCACGGAAGATATCGCAAGCTGCTGCCACGTCTGTTGAAGTGATGTTCACAATTGCCTGCAGGGCATTGTGACCAAGTGCTGCTTCCTCGGCCAGAGCCTTCGAGTAGAAAGGATCCTTTAGGGCAGCGGCAAAAATGCTCGGGTTAGTTGTTACACCCCGGACGCTGTAGTTATCGATTAGGTGCTTGAGGTTTCCAGATTCGATTCGCTGGCGAGAGAGGTCATCCAGCCAGATTGAGACTCCGTTGGCGGTTGCATTTGCAAGTGGGTTGGTCATCTTGGCTCCTAGCGGGCGTTCTTCGCAGCAGCAACTACTGCCTCGGTGGTAATTCCAAATTCGCGGTAGAGAGTCGCGTAGTCCGCAGATGCTCCGTAGTGGTCGATGCCGATGCTTGCACCCTGGTCGCCGACGTACTTTCTCCAGCCCATGGTCAATCCAGCCTCGATTGAGACGCGAGCCTTTACCGAGCTTGGTAGCACGCTCTCGCGGTACTCGCTCGACTGTTCTTCGAACCATTCCAAACAAGGTGCTGAGACAACTCGAGTGGAGATGCCCTGACTCTCTAGCTCGGTGCGAGCCGCCACGGCAAACTGCACCTCACTGCCGGTTGCAATCAGAATCACATCTGGCTTGCCGTTAGAGGCTTCTTGCAGGATGTAGGCACCCTTAGCCACCTGCTCGGCACCGGAGCTCGCATCGCGCTGGAAGACAGGGAGGTTCTGACGAGTAAGGATGATTCCGGCAGGGGCGTTCTTGCGCTTCAGAATCTCCAACCATGCGTATGAGGTTTCGTTGGCGTCAGCCGGACGAACGACAGCAAGGTTTGGGATTGCGCGCAGCGCGGTTAGGTGCTCAATCGGCTGGTGGGTTGGGCCATCTTCACCCAAGGCGACAGAGTCGTGAGTCCAAACGTAGGTTGCTGGCACACCCATGAGTGCTGCCAATCGAACCGCCGGGCGCATGTAGTCGGAGAACACCAAAAAGGTGCCGCCAAAGACCCTGGTGTGACCAGAAAGTGTGATTCCGTTCAGGATTGCCCCCATGGCGTGCTCGCGAACACCAAAGTGCAAAATGCGACCTGCCTTGGTAGGAGTCCAGTGCGCAACCTGCCACTTAGCAGGGACAAATGAGCCACCGCCCTCGATGGTGGTGTTGTTGGACTCTGCCAAGTCTGCAGAACCACCCCAGAGCTCAGGCATAACAGCTGCAATAGCGTTGATTACCTTGCCGCTTGCAGCTCGAGTTGCAATCTCGGTGCCAGCTTCAAACACTGGTAGAGCTGCCTCGAGGCCGCCAGGCAATTCACCGGAAACTAGCCGCTCTAGTAGCGCTGCGTTCTCGGGGTGTTGGGTTTTCCAGCTGGAGAACTTCTGCTCCCATTCGCTTCTGACAACCGCTGAGCGGGTGAACAAAGCACGGGTGTGCGAGATAACTTCGTCTGAAACCTCAAAGTTCTTAGCTGGATCAAATCCCAGTGCCTGCTTCAAGCCGGCAAGTTCCTCGCCTCCGAGTTTGGAACCGTGAATCTTGCCGGTGTTCTGCTTGCTCGGGGAAGGCCAGCCGATGATGGTGCGCAGTGTGATCAAAGTTGGCTGATCAGTATTGGCTTTCGCATCCTGAATCGCCTGGTACAAAGCTGCAACATCCTCGTGGTAGTTGCCGTTCTTGCGCCAGTCAACCTCAAGGGTTTGCCAGCCGTAGGCACGGTAGCGAGCAGCAACATCCTCGGTGAACGAGATGTCGGTGTCATCCTCGATTGAGATCTGGTTTGCGTCATAGATCACAACTAGGTTTCCCAGCCCAAGGTGACCGGCAATAGATGCCGACTCAGCGGAAACGCCCTCTTGCACATCGCCATCGCCTGCGATGACATAGATGAAGTGATCAAATACCGACTCGCCAGCCTTGGCATTTGGGTCTAGAAGCTCGCGCTCAAAACGCGCGGACATTGCAAAGCCGGTTGCCGAGGCAAGTCCCTGTCCCAATGGGCCGGTGGTGATTTCGACTCCGGCGGTGTGACCAAACTCTGGGTGACCAGGAGTCTTAGAGCCCCAGGTTCTTAGTGACTTGATGTCATCCAGCTCTAGGCCAAATCCGCCCAGGTAAAGCTGGTTGTAGATAGTTAGAGAGGAGTGGCCGGCAGAAAGGATAAAGCGGTCTCGACCGATCCAGCGGTCATCCTTTGGGTCGTGGCGCATGACCTTCTGAAACAAAAGGTATGCCGCTGGGGCAAGTGAAATAGCAGTACCTGGGTGGCCATTGCCAACCTTCTCCACTGCGTCCGCAGCCAAAACTTTGGCGGTTTTTACCGCCAGGTCGTCAATCTCGTTCCATTCGAACATTTAATGAGCCCAATTCTTCAGATTTTTCAGGGGATTGCCGTGGCGACGGTGCCTACGCGAGTTTCTCAACTCTATACCGAATTGGGGTTTTGACCCGCCCCGATTAGACTATTTCTCGAAATGACTCCCGACACTAAAAGCCCTGCTAAATCGCGCTTTCTAGCCAAGCTGAAGGCGTACTTTGCCCTCACAAAGCCTCGGGTTATTGAACTACTTCTAATTGCCACCGTTCCAGCGATGATTCTTGCCGAAAAGGGCATGCCGTCGATCTGGCTAATTCTCGCGACTTTATTCGGTGGTGCACTTTCCGCCGGCAGTGCTAACGCCTTTAACTGCTACATCGATGCCGACATCGACAAGCTGATGGGCAGAACCAAGAACCGCCCATTGGTTACCGGTGAGCTCACTCAGCGCGAAGCCCTGGTCTTTGCCTGGTTAATTGGTGTGCTGAGCGTCCTATGGTTTGGTTTCTTAATCAACTGGCTCAGCGCGGTCTTGTCGCTGGCTGCGATTTTGTTCTACGTCTTTGTCTACACCCTTGGCCTCAAGCGTCGCACTCCGCAAAACATCGTCTGGGGTGGGGCAGCAGGTGCCATGCCGGCACTAATCGGCTGGGCCGCTGTCACCAATGAGGTTTCTGCCGCAGCCTGGGTATTGTTCCTGATTGTCTTCCTCTGGACTCCGCCGCACTACTGGCCGCTGTCGATGAAGTACTTGGAGGACTACCGCGATGCGGGTGTCCCGATGCTTCCGGTGGTGGCGAAAAACGAGGTTGTCGGAAGACAAATCATCCTCTACGCCTGGGCCTACTTCGCGTCCACCCTTTTACTGATTCCAGTTGCACCAATGGGGTGGATTTACACGGCTGTGGCAGTTGTTACAGGTCTTTGGTTCAGCTTCGAGTCACACCGTCTTTACAACGAGGCTAAGCGCGGCATCCCTAAGAATCCGATGAAGCTTTTCCACCTTTCGATCACTCACCTAACGCTTTTGTTCTTGGCGGTTGCGATCGATCCGCTTTTGTTTATCGCCCTTTAATTTCCTCAAGCCGAGCAAGCGATTCATCACGCTCGACAAAGTGATCAAGGATTGGCGCGGGGTAGCCATTTTGCAGCCCATCGATTAGCTTCCAAGGCTCATGCACCTCAGGCCCTGAGATGTGACTCAGCTCGGGAATGTACTTGCGAACGTAATCGCCATTTGGATCGAACTTATAACCCTGCAGAGTTGGGTTGAATACTCGGTAGTAGGGACTGGCATCAGTGCCGCAACCAGCAGTCCACTGCCAACCGTGAGAGTTTGAAGCCGGATCAAAATCGGTTAGCCACTTTTCAAACCAGCGAGCGCCGACCTGCCATTCGAGGTGTAGGTCCTTTACCAGAAAGCTCGCAACAATCATGCGGGCTCGATTGTGCATCCAACCGGTGGTCAAGAGCTGCCTCATGGCGGCATCAACTATTGGGTACCCGGTCTTGCCCTCTTTCCACGCCTCTAGCTTTGGATTATCAAACTCCGAGTCGTAGCGCAGCTTCTCAAACTTGGGTTCGTAGTAAGAGTCATAGGTGTGTGGGTTGTGGAATAGCACATCGGCATAGAACTCTCGCCAGGCGAGCTCCTTGCGGAATACCTCTTCACCAGGAGAATCACCCAACTCTGCCAACAGAGTTCGAGGGTGAATCTCGCCGTGAGCAAGAGCATGGCTTAGGTGAGAGGTTCCCGACAGATCGGTTCGGTTTCGATTCTCTGAGTAATCATGCACCGCACGCTTTTTGAACCTCTGCCAGGTCTCTAAAGCGAAACTCTCAGAAGCCTTTATCGGCATCTTGCAGTCGGGGGAGAGTGTCGGTAGCTCACCACTTCCCGGTACCCAATCAACAACGCTGGTATCCAGCTGGAAGGGACGCTGCCCTAGGTGCCCTAACCAGCGCTTATAAAACGGCGTATAGACCTTCAGGGGAGTGAGATCGTCCTTTCTCACAGTTCCCGGCTCTACGGCATAGTTCGACCCGACCAACTGCAGCGAGATGCCATGGGCGTATAGCTGTTCTGCAACCGAGGATTGCTCCAACATCCCGTGAGTGTCAAAGCTTCGGGTTGCATAAACCACTTTTGCTTGAAGCTCTCGCGAAAGCTCCAGAAGGTTCTTGCCTGCCTCGCCGCTGACTAGTTGTAACCCCCTTGGCAGAGACTGCGAGAGTGATGAGACCGAGGTGATTAGGGAGTTACGGCGGATAGGGGAGAGCTCGTCAAAACCGCTGCCAAAGACATAGGCGGCGGCCAGCTTGGTGTTATCGCTACTCGCGCGCTTTACTGCAGCAAGCAACGCTTCGTTGTCTTGGACTCTAAGGTCCCTGCGAAACCAAAAGATTACGGTCATCTATTTATTTTGCGAGCTGACAGCAACTGGAAGGTGACCAGTGCACTCAGGCTTGCAGCTCCAAACATGTGTAGTCCAACTAGAAGAGCTGGAACCCCCATGCGGGCCTGCAAAATTCCCACGACCGCCTGAAGTATGGAGAAAACCAAAGTCAGCAGCAGGATTCGAGTTGCGAGGTCGGCCCACAGCTTCCGACTAACCAGCCACTGGCTGAAAAACTGCATGGTGATCAGTCCGAGCATCAGATAGCCAGGCCAGGAGTGATAGTGCTGCCAGATCTCGAGATCTAAGCCATTTCTTGGCGTATCAATGTCTCCGGCGTGAGGCCCAGCACCGGTGACCACCACGCCAAACAAAATGGTGATCAGGCTCACAACAGCAGTTGGCCAAGCGAGAAACTTATTCAGCGGTGCAATCTCACCGATTGGCTTAGGACGGGCTCGCCAGACCAAAATCGCTGCGATAGCAATAAGGCCGATAGAGATCACAAAGTGAATCCCAACAATCCAGGAGTTCAAGCCGGTTAGAACCGTAATTCCGCCAACAACCGCCTGGGCGATGATTCCTAGTCCGAGTAGGAAGGCCGGTGCTACTAGGCCACCGAGCTCTACAGCTCGAGCAGTGACAATAATGTTGAACGCAGTGAAGAGCATTACCGCTGCCGACAAGGCAATCAGAGCTACAGTGAAGATATTCAGGGCCATCAATGCCTGCAACAGAATTCCAGCGGCAAGTCCAACAACTGCGGCAAAGAAGATAAAGGTTGGCAGTAGCAGCCTGTCCTTGGCGGCGTGCATTCGCAGCAGGGTGGCGTAGGTCAGAAGTGCAATCACCAAAAGCACAAAGGTCAAAAGGCGATTACCAAACTCGATAATTCCGTGAAAACCCATTTCCGCAGTGGTGACGAGCGAGTCCTCGGTGCACTTAGGCCAGGTCGGGCAACCAAGGCCAGAGGCAGTGAGGCGAACAGCGCCTCCGGTGACAACAATCAGCACCTGGGTCACAAGCGAAAGCCAGACATAGAGGCGAACTCGTGCCGGGCTCACCAAAGTGTCGAACCAAAGGTTTTTCAGCAGCTGCAACATCACTCCGAGTTAGGTTTACCTAAGCGCTTCAAATCAAGAGCGAATGATACTCTTTGAAAACGCCAAGACAATTCTCCCATCAACTTCTGATACGGGAATACCAATTGCCTAGGTGGGTTGAACTTGTTGAAACCAGGAGGAACATGTCCGAGAAAATCATCGACCGCCCAGAGCTTGATGAGCTGGGAAACTACGAGTTTGGTTGGTCAGACAGCGATAAAGCTGGCGAATCAGCTCGACGCGGTATCAACGAAGACGTAGTGATGGACATCTCCGGTAAAAAGAGTGAGCCGGACTGGATGCTGGAGCGTCGCCTGAAGGGCTACCAGTATTTCCTGCAGAAGCCAATGCCAACCTGGGGTTCTGACCTCAGCGGAATCGATTTTGACAACATCAAGTACTTTGTTCGCTCGACCGAGAAGCAGGCGCAGACCTGGGAAGACCTTCCAGAGGACATCCGACAGACCTACGAACGCCTTGGTATTCCAGAGGCTGAGCGTCAGCGCTTGGTGGCCGGTGTTGCGGCTCAGTACGAGTCTGAGGTGGTTTACCACCAGATTCGCGAAGACCTAGAGGCACAGGGAGTAATCTTCCTAGATACCGACACGGCCTTGAAGCAGCACCCTGAGATCTTCCAGGAGTACTTCGGAACCGTTATCCCAACCGGTGACAACAAGTTTGCTGCCCTGAACACTGCAGTTTGGTCCGGTGGTTCCTTCGTTTACGTTCCTAAGGGCGTAAAAGTTGAGATCCCACTTCAGGCCTACTTCCGAATCAACACCGAAAACATGGGTCAGTTCGAAAGAACCTTGATCATTGCTGATGAAGATTCCTACGTGCACTACATCGAGGGTTGCACCGCACCGATTTACCAGTCCGACTCACTGCACTCTGCGGTAGTGGAAATCATCGTGAAGAAGAACGCTCGCGTTCGCTACACGACCATTCAGAACTGGTCGAACAACGTTTACAACCTGGTTACCAAGCGTGCGATTGCGCACGAGGGCGCAACCATGGAGTGGATCGATGGCAACATCGGCTCGAAGGTAACCATGAAGTACCCATCGGTGATTCTTGCCGGTGAGCGTGCTCGCGGTGAAACGCTGTCGGTTGCATTTGCTGGCGAAGGTCAGCACCAGGATGCCGGTGCCAAGATGATTCACCTAGCTCCTTACACGACCAGCTCAATCGTCTCTAAGTCGATTGCCCGTGGTGGTGGTCGCACCTCTTACCGTGGTGAGATCCGCGTGAACCCAGGTGCTCACCACTCGGCTAACACGGTTCGCTGTGATGCACTGTTGGTAGACACCATTTCGCGCTCCGACACCTATCCGGCCAATGACATCCGCGAGGATGACGTCTCGATGGGTCACGAAGCCACCGTTACCGCTATCTCCGCAGAGCAGCTTTTCTACCTGCAGTCCCGCGGCATGGCAGAAGATGAGGCAATGGCGATGATCGTTCGAGGCTTTATCGAGCCAATCGCCAAGGAGCTTCCAATGGAGTACGCGCTGGAACTCAACAAGCTCATCGAAATGCAGATGGAAGGGGCTGTTGGTTAATGGCACAGCACGGTATTCAGGAACATTCACACGGTGCTGGCGTTCCAATTCAGACCAGAAACGAACGCCCGCGCTCTACTTCAATTGAAGACTTTGCAGAGGTTTCAAAGCTGCAGGAGATCTGGCGCTACCTACCAATTGACAAGCTAAAGGGCCTAACCCAGAGCGTCATTGGCGAGATTTCCGAGGACTCGGTTGAGATCAAGCTTGCTGAGGGTGTAACTGCCAGCTGGGTTGAGACCACCAAGGCCAAGGTTGGCTCAGCAGGACTTCCAGAGGACCGAATTGCAGCAATTGCCTGGACCAACGCTTCTAAGACTTTGGTAATTGATGTTCCAAAAGAACTTGAGCAGTCCCAGCCGAGCTTTGTGGTAATCAAGCCAAATAGCGACGCCGCAACCGCAGCTCACGTATTGATCAACGTCGGAACCCACGCCAAAACCACAATCGTGCTAGACCACGCCGGTCTTGGAGTATTGGGTGAGAACGTTGAAATTGTGCTTGGCGATGAGTCGACCTTAAACTTTGTCACCATTCAGGATTGGGATAAGGGCTCCACCCACGTTTCAACCCAGTTTGCAAAGCTTGGTCGCAACTCAAATCTTCGACACACTGTTGTATCCCTTGGTGGCGACCTAGTGCGCGTGACCCCAGCGGTTGAGCTTTCTAGCCCGGGCGCTGAGATCAACATGTACGGCGTTTACCTAGCCGAGAGCGGAAACTACTTTGAGCACCGCCCATACGTTGACCACATTGCGGAGAACTGTAAGTCAAACGTGGCCTACAAGGGCGCACTGCAGGGCGTTGGCGCTCACACCGTTTGGGTTGGCGATGTGCTAATTCGCGAGACCGCAGTAGGCACCGACAGCTACGAGCTAAATCGCAATTTGTTGCTAACCGCTGGTGCAAGAGCAGACTCGGTTCCAAACCTTGAGATTGAAACCGGAAAGATCGAAGGTGCTGGTCACGCCAGTGCGTCGGGTCGTTTCGATGACGAGCAGTTGTTCTACTTACAGGCCAGAGGCTTGAATGAGACCGAGGCCAAGAAGTTGGTAGTCCGAGGCTTTTTGTCCGAGATCATTCAAAAGATTGAGATTGACGAAATCGAACAGCGCTTGATTGGTGCAATCGAGCTGGAGCTAGAAAAGGTAGGGGTCTAAATGGCAATGAGAATTTGCGCCCTGGAAGACATCAAGCCCGGTAAGTCAATCCGTGTAAAGGTTGGCGATTTAGCTATTGCTGTCGTGAGAACCCCAAACGGTGAGGTGAAGGCACTTGATGACAAGTGCTCTCACGGCGAGATCTCGCTCTCTGAGGGCTTTGTAGATAACGAGACCATCGAGTGCTGGGCACACGGAGCAAAGTTTGACCTAAACACCGGTAAGCCACTTAGCTTGCCTGCCTATGAGCCGGTTGCAACCTACGAGGTTCTAATCGACAACGGCGACATCTTTTTAGAAATCGAAGAGTAAGACTTAGTTAGGAAATCATGTCAAAGCTAGAAATCAAGAACCTCCACGTTTCGGTAAACACCGACCAGGGTCCAAAGCAGATCCTTAGGGGAGTCGACCTAACCATTTCCTCCGGTGAGACTCACGCCGTCATGGGCCCAAACGGCTCCGGCAAGTCAACCCTGGCCTACTCGGTTGCCGGTCACCCAAAGTATGAGATCACCGACGGTGAGATCCTGCTAGACGGCGAGAACGTGCTTGAGATGAGTGTCGACGAGCGTGCTCGTGCCGGACTGTTTTTGGCCATGCAGTACCCGGTTGAGGTTCCAGGCGTCTCGGTTTCGAACTTCCTCCGCACCGCAAAGACCGCAATCAGCGGCGAGGCTCCTGCGCTTCGCGAGTGGGTTGGGGACCTAAAGACCGCAATGAAGAACCTGCGCATGGACTCGGACTTCACAGAGCGCAATGTGAACGAGGGATTCTCCGGTGGCGAGAAGAAGCGTCACGAGATCCTGCAGCTGGAGCTTCTAAAGCCAAGGATCGCGATCTTGGACGAGACCGACTCAGGCCTTGACGTTGACGCGCTAAAGATTGTTTCTGAGGGTGTAAACCGCGCCAAGGCAAACACTGACCTTGGTGTGCTACTCATCACTCACTACACCCGTATCCTTCGCTACATCCAGCCAGACTTCGTTCACGTATTCGTAGCCGGCAAGGTTGCGGAGCAGGGTGGTCCAGAACTAGCTGAGCGTCTAGAGGCAGAGGGCTACGACCGCTACCTAAAGGCCAGTGCATGAGCGAACCTAAAGAGCTCTCCGCTGAGCAGTATGACCGCGTAATCGAGGCGATGAAGAACATCATCGACCCTGAGATCGGTGTCAACATCGTCGATCTAGGTTTGGTTTACGGTCTGCAGGAGTCTGATGATGGGGCACTGCTAATCAACATGACCCTCACAAGCGCTGGTTGCCCTCTGACGGACGTTATAGAGGAGCAGACTGGTGATGCACTAGATGGCGTAGTCGAAGCCTTCAGAATCAACTGGGTGTGGATGCCGCCATGGGGTCCAGAAAAGATCACCGAAGACGGTCGCGAAATGATGCGGGCAATCGGATTCTCAATCTAAAGAAAAACCCCTTGGATCTCTCCAAGGGGTTTTCTACTTCTTGTTGGTTACTTCAAAAGCTTCCATGCCATTGGCACAAGCGCTGCTGCGGCTACTGCCTTGACTAGGTCACCGATTAAGAATGGGTAAACGCCACCGGCTAGTGCCTGATCTAGTGTCAGACCCAGGGTAATCATCAGTCCGCTCACACCAAAGGCATAGATAACAACCGACCCTAATGCGAAAGAAAGTGCAAGCTTGAGTGGGTTCTTGGTCCAACCGCGGTTGGCGAGCGCACCGATTAGAACGGCTGCTGCTACGAATCCAATGAGGTAACCGGCGGTTGGAAGCACACCGGAGAGAGTCTTTGCAGAAGCAAATACCGGAAGACCGGCCGCACCCATTGCAAGGTAGGTCGCCATTGAGATTCCTCCGCGACCGGCACCTAGGGTGGCTGCAACTAGCAGCACGGCGAAGGTCTGCAGGGTCATTGGAACTGGCAACATTGGAATCTGAATCTGAGCTGCAAGGGCAGTTAGCACCGCTCCGGATGCAATTAGAACGATGTCATTTACTCGAGATCTTGGGATCACACGGTCGATGAGATTTACGGCGGCAATGGTCATCAGATTTCCTTCACTTGATTATTGGCAAAGTCTATTAGCTCTGGTCTTCAAAGGCTGCATCGTCGGTTGCCTGTGTTCGCTTTCGGACTCGCTTTTCGACTAAGCCCTGCTCCTCTAGTCGCACTCGCTTGTCGTTTCGATAAGCCCATAGGAATGCGCCGAACGCCATGATTCCAAACAGCAACCACTGCAGTGCGTAGGAGAGGTGATTGCCCTCATCCAGCGAAGGTTTTGGCTGCGGAATTGGTGCTTCGGAAGCCTGTGGACTCTCACTTGAGAGCCTGCCGTAGAAGCGGGTTTCGAGATCAAGTTCTGGGTGAAGGGCTGAATACTCATTTAGGTCGATGGTGTCCAGGCGATTAGCAACAGCATCTTTACCGGAATCCGATTCGCCCTGGCGCAAACGAATGACCAATCGCTTGATTTCGTCAGTTGGAAGGGGGTTTAGAAGTGGCTCTTTGATATCCGACCCGGCAGGAATCCAGCCTCGCTCGATAACCAGCACCTCACCGGTAGTGGTTCTAAATGGCACGAGTTGCAAAAAGCCAGGGCTTCCGCTCAGCGGACGATTGCGAACCAGAATGGCGTCTGCAGGAAGATAGTTACCCTCAAGATTCACCGGTTTCCACTCGTCAGCCCTAAGTCCACCTGTAATTTGAGTCCAGGAAACATCTGCCAGATTAATTGCGTCGGCTTCGTAGTTCTCGATCACCTGGTTGATTTTCTCAACTCGTTCTTCGCGACGGGAGAACTGCCACCAGCTCAAAAGCGTGGTGGCGATTGCGAATAGCACGACCAGCGCAAGCCAAGGCGCCCATCGTCTAATCGTCTGAAGATTCAAAGTCTCTTACTCCCAAATACATGCTGCGGGTCTGAAGATAGTCAATCAGATAGCTGCGATGAGATTCACACGCAGACCAGAGCTTTACGCGGTCAGCAGCATGAATCTTGGGATTTCGCCACTCGATTAGAAATTTGGCAGGCTCGCTGCAGCCCGCCCTGGAGCACTTACTCTTCATCGACAATTCTGATTTTGCTGGCCGGGATAGAAACCGCCGGGGCCACAATTTTGGTGGAGTTGTCTTTTGTGGTCCCGCCTTGAGAGTTGGCAATAATCACCGCGAAGTATGGCAAAAAGATTGCCAGAGCAAAGAATATCCACATCAAAATACCGGTGGTGAATACTCCTGCAACTATGCAAACCATGCGCACACTCATCGCAATTGTGTACTTGCGCATGCGAACGCGACGCTCTTCATCGGGGGAGAGCTCGAGTGATGTCGCACTTTGCCGCTTGGCCATTGCTTACGCTTCTTCCGTTGGCCCAATTGCTAGGCTTTGGTATTCATAACGCGATTAAGACAATGGTATTCCCGCAAGGAGCAAATAATGAACCAGTCCCGCACAGTTCTAGTCACCGGTGGCAACCGAGGAATTGGTTTTGCAATTGCTGAGGAGTTTGTTGCCCAGGGTTACAAAGTTGCGGTAACTGCCCGCTCTGGCCAGGGTCCGATAGGTTCACTCACCGTTCGCGCCGACGTCACCGATGGAGCTTCCTTGGATGCTGCCCTGCTAGAAGTTGAGCAGCAGCTAGGACCGATTGAAGTTTTAGTAGCAAATGCTGGCATCACCCGCGACACCCTTTTGATGAGAATGACTGACGAAGAGTTCGAGGAGGTTGTAAACACCAACCTCTCCGGTGTCTTCCGAGTGCTTCGCAGGGTAACCAAGGGCATGATCAAGGCAAGATTTGGCCGAGTTATCTTGATTGGATCCGTCGTTGGTCTTTTGGGAAGCGCAGGGCAGGTGAACTACGCCGCGACCAAGAGCGCACTGGTTGGAATAGCAAGGTCAGTCACCCGCGAACTTGGCGGTCGCAACATAACCGCAAATGTTGTAGCTCCGGGCTTTATCGACACCGACATGACCGCTGAGCTAACCGAAGAATTGCAGGCTTCCTACAAGGCGAAGATTCCGGCCGGTCGCTTTGCAGCGCCGAGCGAGGTAGCAAAAGTGGTTTGCTGGTTGGCGTCCGATGATGCCGCATACATTTCCGGAGCGGTGATTCCGGTTGACGGTGGTCTTGGAATGGGCCATTAGGTAGTAACTTTTTCCATAACGCAACTTAGGAGATGGCTTTGGGAATTCTCGAAGGTAAGAAAATACTCGTGACCGGTGTACTAACCGAGGCTTCAATTGCCTTTACGGCAGCCAAGCTGGCCCAGGAAGAGGGCGCCGAGGTGCTTCTAAGCTCTTTCGGACGCATGCTTCCAATCACTCAGAAGATCGCTGAGCGCTTGCCAAAGCCGGTCAAGGTAATCGAGCTTGATGCCACCAACCAGGAGAACCTGGATGCGCTGGCAGGTCACGTCAAGGAGCACCTTGGTTCGCTAGATGGCATTGTCCACGCGATCGCTTTTGCCCCGCAAACCGCGCTCGGCGGTAATTTCATGCAGACCCCTTGGTCGGACGTTTCAACTGCTGTTGAGGTCTCGGCTTACTCACTCAAGGCCATCACCACTGCCTGCTTGCCGGTTCTAAACAACCCAAGCTCGGTGGTTGGTTTGACTTTCGATGCGACCGTTTCCTGGCCGGTATACGACTGGATGGGCGTTGCCAAGGCTGCGTTTGAGTCAACCGCTCGCTACCTAGCTCGCTACCTAGGCGACAAGGGAATCCGCGTGAACCTGATTTCTGCTGGACCACTTCGCACTACCGCCGCGAAGGGCATCCCTGGTTTTGCAACCATGGAAGAGCTTTGGACTGGCCGCGCACCACTTGGCTGGGACCTAACCGACACCGAGGCTGCTGCCAAGGGCTTGGTTGCACTATTGAGCGACTGGTTCCCAGCGACCACAGGTGAAATGATCCACGTTGATGGCGGACTTCACTCGACCGGCGCCTAGGGCAATAACTGAATTAGCAGGCTTAGATCGCGCTCATTGAGCGCGATTTTTGCTTTCTGCTGCACTACAGGTTTTGCACAGAATGCCACCGAGAGTCCAGCAGCTTCCATCATCCCAAGGTCATTCGCACCATCACCTACCGCAATGGTCTCCTGCAGGCTAACACCGAGCTGGTTTGCCCACTCCAGAAGTGCTTCGGCCTTGGCGGCTCTATCAATTACCCTGCCAACAACCTGGCCGGTGAGCTTGCCATCGACAACCTCAAGGGTGTTTGCCCGCTCTAAATCAAATTTCAACTGCTCTTTCACCGGCGCCAAAAGCTGGATAAACCCGCCCGATACGGCAGCGGCCTTACCGCCGCGACTATGAATAGCTTCGATTAGTTCTCTACCACCTGTTGTGGGGGAGAGCTGGTGAGATACCTCGCCTAGAACTGCTTCATCTAGTCCCTTCAGGGTTAGCACTCGCTGCCTGAGGCTGTCTCCAAAGTCGAGTTCGCCGCGCATCGCGCGCTCTGTGAGCTCGGCTACCTCTTGTCTTTTCCCAGCCCGCTCGGCCAGTAATTCAATTGCTTCGTCATTGATGAGGGTTGAGTCAACATCAAAAACCACTAGGAACTTTGTCAAGGTGTAACCAAGCGCCCCTTTGCGACAACGGTTATGCCGCTCTCTGTGACGGTGAAGCCGCGCTCTAGGTCTCGCTCCTTGCTGACACCAATGCTTGCACCATCTGAAACCACAACGTTCTTGTCCAGAATCGCCTTGCGAATGGTGCAATCGCGTCCAACCTGAACATCATCCAAAAGCACAGACTCGGTGATCAGTGTTCTCGAGGAGACTCGAACGTTGGGGGATAGCACCGAGCGATCAACAATTCCTCCGGAAACCACAACGCCCAAGCTCACAATCGAATCCTGCGTGCGACCCTGATTGCCCTCTGAGTCGTGGATGAACTTGGCCGGTGGCAAGTTGATCTGCTGGTTGTAGACCGGCCAGTCCGAGTTGTAGAGATTGAAGATTGGCATGGTCGAGATTAGGTCCATGTGAGCGTCGTAGTAGGAGTCCATGGTTCCCACGTCTCGCCAGTAAGACTTATCGCGCGCGGTTGCACCCGGAATCTCATTGAAGGTGAAGTCGTAAGCACCTGCAGTGCCGTGGTTCACAAAGTAAGGAATGATGTCCCCACCCATATCGTGCGATGAGTCTGGGTTTTCCCCATCACGTTCAATAGCATCAATCAAAGATTGCGCATTGAAGATGTAGTTTCCCATCGAAACCAAAGCTTGGGTTGGATCTCCCGGCACCGGCTGAGGGTCGGCTGGCTTCTCACGGAATGCCGAGATTTTGACCGGGTTAGCCGGATCCACCTCAATAACGCCGAACTGGGGAGCAATGGCGATTGGCTGTCTAATGGCAGCGACTGTTGCCTCCATACCAGAGTCGATGTGCGACTGCAGCATCTGGTCAAAGTCCATACGGTAGACGTGGTCGGCTCCGACCACCACCACGTAGTCAGGTCGCTCATCGCTGAGGGCGTTCATGGACTGCAAAATCGCGTCTGCACTGCCGGTGTACCAGCGCTTGCCCAAGCGCTGCTGAGCAGGAACCGAGGCCACGTAGGATCCCAAAAGCGGAGACATGCGCCAGGTTTGCGAGACGTGACGGTCAAGTGAGTGTGACTTGTACTGGGTTAGCACCACAATTCGTCTGAGTCCGGAGTTGATCAGATTCGAAAGAGCGAAGTCAATAAGTCGATAGCTTCCGGCAAAAGGCACTGCTGGCTTGGCTCGATCTGCGGTTAGCGGCATCAAACGCTTGCCCTCGCCACCAGCGAGAACCATTCCGAAGACTCTTGTTCGACCCATAGCCAAATGTTAGTTGTTCAACTGGCGCAGACACTAGCATTTCGGTATGCGCGTGGATTTTGTTACCAAGGAGTATCCGCCCAATATCTATGGTGGAGCCGGCGTGCACATCACCGAATTGGTCAAGGTCCTTCGATCCAGAATTCAGGCTCGAGTTCACGCATTTGGCGAACCGGTTCAAGAGGCCGACACCTTTGGCTACCGCACTCCTTCGGCCTATTCGGATGCCAACCCAGCCATTCAAACCATGGCTACCGATCTCGAGATTGTTCAGGCTATCAAAGGCGCAAACCTAGTGCACTCTCACACCTGGTATGCCAACTTTGCCGGTCACATAGCATCGATGCTGCACGGCATACCTCACGTGATCACGGCCCACTCGTTAGAACCTTTGCGCCCCTGGAAAGCGGAACAACTTGGGGGAGGGTATGCGGTCTCCTCCTTTATTGAGCGTGCAGCCTACGAGCAGGCAAAGCGAGTCATAGCGGTATCTCACGGTATGCGCAGGGACATACTCAAGGCTTATCCGGAACTTGATCCAAACAAGGTTGAGGTTGTCTACAACGGTATTGACTCCCAGAAGTGGCAGCCGCTTCACGAGGCAGACATGGTTCGCTCGCTTGGTGTAAACCCTGATCAGCGTTCGGTTATCTTTGTGGGTCGAATCACCCGGCAGAAAGGTCTTCCATACTTTCTAAGGGCTGCCAGTCAACTGCCACAGGATGTTCAGTTGGTGCTTTGTGCTGGCGCTCCGGATACCCCAGAGATCAAAGCCGAGGTCGAGCACCTAGTGTCCGAACTTTCTAAGACCCGCTCGGGCGTGGTTTGGATTCCAGAACACCTCCCACAACCCAAGTTGGCCGCGCTACTGAGTAACGCTGACGCTTTTGTTTGCCCTTCGATTTACGAGCCATTGGGAATCGTAAACCTCGAGGCAATGGCCTGTGGCGCACCGGTAATCGCAACTGCAACCGGCGGCATCCCCGAGGTGGTAGCCGATGGTAAGACCGGATGGCTAGTGCCAATTGAGCAGGTAGATGATGGATCGGGAACACCGGTTGATGAAAACAAGTTTGTTGCGGATTGGGGCAATGCCCTCAACGCTGCGCTGGAGTCAGGAACCCTGAAATCTTTTGGCGAAGCTGGACGCATTAGAGCGGTTGAAGAATTTAGTTGGGAGTCGATTGCGACTCGCACGATAGAGGTCTACTCCAGGGCAGTTCAGAGCTAGGCTATTTTTCAATGTCACAGGTAATTGATCTTCAAAATGTCAGCGTAGTTCGCAGCGGTAAAGCGATCCTAGAATCCGTTACCTTCTCTGCCAATTCAAATGAGCGCTGGGTAATTCTGGGCGCTAATGGCGCTGGAAAAACCACCATGCTCAGGGTTTGCGCTGCTCAGATCCACCCATCCTCTGGCCAGGCAAGAATCCTGGATCAGCGCCTGGGGGAAGTAAATGTTTTTGAGCTCAGAACCAGAATTGGCTTTGCCTCTAGCGCCTTGGCCAACCAGATTCCAAACAGCGAAAGCGTTCTAAACGCAGTTATGACCGCCAGCTACGGGGTCACCGGTCGCTGGAACGAGACTTACGATGCTATTGATGAGCGTCGTGCAATGCGGGTGCTCAGGGAGTGGCAGCTCGAAGATTTTGCCCAGCGTCCTTTTGGCACCCTTTCAGATGGCGAGCGAAAGCGTGTTCAAATTGCCCGTTCGGTTATGACTGATCCAGAACTGATGCTTTTGGATGAGCCGGTGGCAAGCCTTGATCTTGCAGCCCGAGAACTTACCCTGAGACTTCTTAGCGGCTATGCCACAAGCCCTCAGGCTCCAGCTATGGCAATGGTGACTCACCACCTAGAGGAAATCCCAGCCGGATTCACTCACGCCCTCTTGATGCAAGATGGCAAGATTTTGGCCAGGGGAGAGATCGGTGCAACCATCACCAGCGCTGCGATCTCGGAGACTTTCCGTTTCCCACTGCAGGTGAGCTACCAGGACGGTAGATTCTCTGCGATTGCGTCCTAGACGACAAAGGAATTTGCTGCTAAGCTTTCCCGCTGTTGCTCATTAGCAAAAAGATTTCACAAGAAGGAAACCATGAAGGCTGAAATTCACCCAACCTACGAGCCAATCGTATTTCGCGACCTGGCATCTGGCGTTGCATTTCTAACCCGCGCTACCATCACCAGCTCAAAGACCATTGAGTGGGAAGATGGCAAGACCTACCCTGTCTACGACGTGGAAATCAGCTCTGCTAGCCACCCGTTCTACACCGGTAAGCAGCGCATCATGGACTCTGCAGGTCGCGTAGAGCGCTTCAACGAGCGTTACAAGAACTTCGGCTAATTCTTTATTGGCCAACCCAAGACCGCACGGTAATCCGGGCGGTCTTGTTGTTTAAGCCAGGCTTCAAATTCCAAGCTCTGCTCATCTGACCACATAGCCTGTGACGCATGCAGTTCTTCAGCAGAAACATTCAACGCAGGGAACTTAGCTGCCTGGCGCTGTGCCAAACGTCCTGCGGCAACAGCATCAGCAGTTGAGTTGTGAGCATCCGATAGCTCAACGCCATAGTCACGGCAAAGTGCAATCAAGGTCCTAGAACCTTTGCCCGAGCGAAACTTCACGAGCTTACGGTCGAGAACCAGCGGATCGATTACCGGGAATGGAGACAGTGGCTGAAAGTCATATCTTTCAGCCTCGGATTTCAATATTGAAAAGTCGTAGGGAGCATTGAATGCCACAAGCGGCATTGACTTATTCAGAAGGGTAAGAACCTCAAGCATTTCGGAGATAGCAGGCCCCGGCTCAACGCCATTGGCTTTTGCGATCTCCGTCGTGACTCCATGGACATTGGCCGCAGCCTCCGGTATTTCAATTCCAGGGTTTACTAGCCACTCGTGGACCTCGGTAGGTTCGCCGTTGGAATCGATAACCGCGACCGTGGAAGTCACGATCCTCGAGGTGTCGAGATCTAGACCGGTGGTTTCGAGGTCAAAAACCGCGAGTTGCTTACTCCAGGCTGGGCGGTTTGGATCAAAATCAAAATCTAACAAGGCTTCTCCTTGCGCCCAGACTACCGAGGCTTACCGACACTCTTAGACTTGACACATGCCGGTTCTAAATCTTCCTGCCCCGACCCTTGCCACTCTGGCAGCGGAACGCGGTCACCGGGCCGATATTGGGACGACCGCAATTTGGCACTACCCCTCATCAGAACCTAAGGGCAAGTTGCTCTTTATTCATGGGTTTCGAGGCGACCACCACGGTCTAGCAGCCATCGCTGGAGCACTTGTTGACTACGAGGTGCTAATCCCAGACCTACCGGGCTATGGCAAGACCCCGGAACTTGAAAAACACGACCTAGAAAGCTATGCGAATTGGCTAACCGTACTGGTTGATCAGATCGGCTCGGGTGTGGTCGTGATAGGCCACAGCTTTGGATCCCTCGTGGTCTCAAGGGCGGTTAGTCAGGGCATGAGGGCTAGGGCGATTGTTCTTCAAAACCCGATTACCACCAAAGCCAGCGAACAGAACGATCTTGCAAACAAAATCGCACGCAGCTTCTACTCACTTGCCACATCCCTTGGAAGACTCGGGTCGGGGCTTCTCCGAAGCTGGCTGGTGGTCCGCGTGATGTCGGTCGCGATGGCAACATCAAAGAGCTTCAAACTGCGCTCCTGGATTCACAATCAACACCACCAGCACTTCTCTACCTATCGAAGTGACCGAGTCGCTCACGAGGGATTCGCGGCGGCATCCGCATCGAGCGTCATGGATTTTGCCAAAGACTTTAAGGTTCCGACTTTGTTGATTGCGGGCGAGAAGGACCTGATCGCTCCATTGGCAAACCAGATAAAGCTTCAGGGACTGATTGCCGGCTCCAAGCTGGAGATCATGCCCTCGGTTGGCCACCTAACGCACTACGAATCTTCCGCCGAAGTTGGCATGGCAATAGACAAATTCTTGGGTGAGCTTTGAGAAAGATTGCATTTGACGCAAGGTTTATAAAGCCGGAGCATCCGGATGGCATCTCCAGGTTCAGCCTCGGGCTGTTAGCAGAGCTCTCGAAGTTGACTGACCTCACGGTTGTGGTTTGTGACGCAAGGGTTGAAGCAAAACTTCCAAAAGGGGTAGCGGTCGTCTGGGCCGGTGACCCAACCTCGGCCATGGAAATCTTTACCGCCAGAAGGCTTAATGAGACCGGCATCGACGTGCTATTCAGCCCAATGCAAACCACCTCCGGACTTGGCAGAAAATTCAAATTGGTTCTCACGCTTCACGATTTGATTTACTACCGTCACCGCACACCACCAAAGGAATTCAATCCGCTGGTTCGGGCTATATGGTGGCTTTATCACCTCAGCTTCACACCGCAGCGAATGGTGCTGAATGGTGCTGATGCGGTGGTCACTGTTTCAAACACCACCAAAAATCAAATGCTCAAGCATCGACTAACCAAAAGACCAATAAGTGTTATCTACAACGCGGCTGACGCGGCAGAGGCGGTTCCAGAGCGCGATAATTCTGGATCGCGAATCCTGGTCTACATGGGCAGTTTTATCGGCTACAAGGACGTTGAGGCGCTTATCAGGGGAGTCTCGCTGCTTCCTGAGCACACATTGGTTTGCCTGTCTCGCATATCCCCTGCTCGAAAAGCAGAACTCACCGCACTGGCGGATTCCCTTGGGGCTCGGGTTCAATTCGAAAACGGCGTGAGCGAAGCCGAATATCACCAGTGGCTAATAAGTGCCCAGGCCCTTGTGACGGCATCCAAGGATGAGGGATTTGGTATTCCGGTTATTGAAGCCATGGAACGCGGCACACCTGCAGTGGTGTCGAATCTTGAGATCTTCAAAGAGATCGGTGGTGATGCCGCCAGCTATTTCAATTCTGCGGATCCGCAGTCATTTGTCGATCAGATCAATCGCCTCGGGCAAGAGGGTGCCTGGCGGAGCGCGTCACAAAAATCAATTGCGCAGGCAGCTAAGTTCTCTTGGCAAAAGTCCGCATCGGACTTGTTTGAGCTACTGAACCGAGTCTGACCCCAGCGGCTGTGGCTTCCAGCCTTCAAGCTCCCAAGATCCGCGGTGATGTAAAAGGTGCAGCGAAGCGTTCTGCAACCTTTCTCCAGCGGGCGGAATTGTTCCGTTGGAGACTTCGCTTAGTACAAAGCGAATCAATGCCCCGTGGGACACTGCCAGCACCCTGGCACCCGAATAGTTTGATTCGATGTGAGCCAGCAGGTCGCGAGCTCTTTTTTCTACACTGGCCTTGGACTCAGCGCCTGGAATGTCGTCCAATTTGGAGAATTTTTCACCCCACTCGGCATACGTGAGACCTTCGCCAATGCCGAATGCTCGCTCTAAGAGCAGCGGCTCAATTGCGATCTCGCTAATTCCAATTTGTGCCGCAACAATCTCAGCGCTTTGCCGCGCCCTCCCAATCGGGGAACTCAAAATCACATCCCAGCCCTGATCTAAGTGCTTGCTGGCGGTTTGGATTTGTTCGATGCCAATCTGGTTCATAGCAATATCGGTTGTGCCCTGCAGGCGAAGATCGATGTTCCAGTCGGTCTGGCCATGACGCAATAGACCCAGGGTGCTGTTAGTCATTGAGAATTGCCTCCAGCAAATTCGATGTTGAAGCGGAAAGTTTTACATTTGCAAACAGGTCCGCTCTGGTTTCACCTAAGTTCACAATCACAATTGGAATGCCACGTTTTTGAGCTCGCTTCACAAGCCTCAAACCAGAATTCACAGTTAGCGAAGTGCCGGCAACCAGCACAGCCTCGGCGCTATTCAACAGCCCCTCGGCAGCCTCAACTCTGGAGAGTGGAACCTGTTCTCCAAAAAAGACCACATCTGGCTTGTAGTGCGCGCCACAAGAGCCACAGTCAGGGACTCTAAAGTTTTTGCCGACCTCTACCTCGGCGTCACCATCGGGGGTGAATTCAACATCCTGCGAACGATTTACCTCTGGGTTTAGCTTCGCAATTCGGGAGTCAAATTCAGACCTTGAAAGGATGTCCCCGCAACCGGTGCAGAGCACCTGATCCAATCGCCCGTGAAGTTCTAGAACCTTCTTGGATCCCGCCTTTTGATGAAGACCATCGACATTTTGAGTGATAGTCGAAAAGACTCGACCTGAAAGTTCTGCCTTGGCAAGGGCTAGGTGGCCGGGGTTAGGAACAGCTTTCTCGACTCGACTCCAGCCGACATACGATCTTGCCCAGTACCTGGCTTGATTTTGCTTGGAGCCCATAAAGTCATCAAAAGTAAGCGGGTGTCGAACGACTCGGCCCTCGCCACGATAGTCAGGGATGCCGCTGTCGGTTGAGATGCCTGCTCCGGTGAGCGCTAGAACCGCCTTGCCGCGCAAAAGATTGCGGGCTTGCTCGACGCCATATTCCATGGCAGAAGAGATTGATTCGGAGGGCATTTGCCAATTCTAGTTTGGTTACCAAACCTGAAGATTTAGCAAAAGAAATTCCTTTGGAGCATTGTGTCCGAAAGGGGACTTGAACCCCTACCTCCTTTCGGAGACTAACACCTCAAGCTAGCGCGTCTGCCATTCCGCCACCCGGACAATGCACTCGACCTAGGCCGAGCAAGCCAATAATCTATCACGAACTTCCTGAGCAATCCATTGCGGGGTTCTTTGAGAATTGGCATTTGGGCGATAGCGTAAGAAACATGCATGAAGAACCAGCACTGGCCCTAAGGCAACTGATAGCAGCGCTTGAGCGTCACCTCGACACTTGCGCAACAAAGCGCCCTGGTTCTGACCAAGAAATTCAAGAGGCGTACGATCAGGTAGCGCAGACTTTCGAGAAATATGAAGACGTCTTGGAATCGGTTTATGGGGAGTATCTCCCGATCGTTGCAGAGGATGAATGAGTCCGCTTGAAGCGATTCTGCTCGGAATCATTCAAGGTTTAACCGAGTTCCTTCCAATCTCCTCATCGGCACACGTGCAAATCGCACAGGAGCTTTTGGGGCTCAGTGAACTCAGCAAACCGGAACTAACCGCCTTTATTGCCACCATCCAAATTGGAACCGAACTTGCGGTCATTGTCTACTTCTTCAAGACGATTATCGAAATCCTGAAGGCGTTTTTCACGCAAGGGTTTAGAACTTTCTCCAGCCAATCCAGCGAATCCAAAATGGGCTGGCTAATCATCATTGGCACCTTGCCGATTGTCGTTTTAGGTCTGGCGTTCCAAGACCTGATTGAGAATCAACTTCGACAGCTCTGGGTGATCGCAGTTATGTTGATCGGCTTTGGAATTGTCTTGGGCCTAGCAGATCGCCTTGCCAAAAAGGAACGCCGCATTGAGGACCTCGACCTGAAATCCGGTTTGGTCTTTGGACTTGGCCAGGCCCTTGCGCTAATACCTGGAGTTTCCCGATCCGGAGGCAGCATCACGGTTGGTTTGATGATGGGCTTTACCCGCGAGGCAGCCGCTCGGTATAGCTTTCTGCTTGCGATACCGGCGGTCCTAGCTGCCGGGGGATATCAGTTTCTAAAGTCCTATCAGGACCTGCCACAGGATCTGTTATTGGCGACCATTGCAGCGACCTTGGTGAGTTTTCTAGTCGGCTACGCGGTGATTGCTTGGCTATTGAAATACCTGGTCAAAGGCTCATACATGCCTTTTGTGATCTGGAGAATTTCAGTGGGTTCGCTTTTGCTTGTTGGGCTAGCGGCCGGAGTTATCTAGCCTTCGCCAGCCCCGTCTTTACGTTCGTTTAGGTAGCGCTCGAATTCTCTCGCGAGCGCATCGCCGGATGCCTGTTCGCTTTCGAGCTGGTCGCGGTTGGACTCAAGCTGCGAGACATAGGTGGTCATCTCTTCATCACCCTCGGCGACATCATCAATCGATCGCTCCCACTCAAAGGCCTGTTCGGCAAGCGCTGTGGTGTCAAAGTTGATGCCAATCAAGGTGGTCAGTTCTCCCAAGAAGCCCAGAGCGGCCTTTGGGTTCGAAGTGTTGTGAACGTAGTGCGGGACCGAACCCCAGAGCGATAGCACCGGAATGCCTTCGGCTTCAAAGGCTTGAGCAAGAATGGACAAAATGCCAACCGGGCCTTCGTAGGTGGAGGGCTCTAGGTCAAAGCGCGATCTGAATGCTTCGTTTTGGCTCGACTTGAAGATTGGCATCGGCCTGGTGTGGGGGACATCCGCCAACATCGACCCGAGCATGACTACCGCTTCAATCTCACGATCTTGAACCATCTCCAAGACCTCTGCACCAAAGCTGAGCCAACGTCTGGATGGTTCGCTACCAATCAGCAGATACAAGCGCTCAAGGGAAGGGTTTGCTTCGATGTGCTCGCGATCGGCCTGCATGAACTCCGAACCTGGCCAGGAGATTGTGCGGTTACCCTCTTCGTCTATTTCGACCATGGGCCGAGAAAACTGGAAGTCGTAGTAATCCTCTGGGTCGACCGCTTCTAGGGTTTGAGCCCCGATTTGCTCAGCAATAGCCTTCAGCGCGCCTGAAGCACCCTCGGTGGCATCGTTCCAGCCCTCGAAAGCAATTAGTAATACGCGACCAGTTAGCAAGCGGCTCCTTTTTTGATAATTACAAACTCTAATTCAGAGCGCAACTAGACTTTAGGCCAATGTCCACATTGAGCCTTCCGAAAGCCGTGCTGTGGGATATGGATGGCACGCTAGTTGACTCAGAACCCTATTGGTTACTGAGCGAAACAGCCCTAGCCAAAGACTATGGGAAAGTTTGGACCCAGGAAAACGGCAATGACCTTATTGGTAAGTCGCTTTATGAATCCTCCGCCTTCCTCAAGGACCTCCTGGACATCAAGGATCTAAGTGCTCAGCAAATTGTTGATCGACTAACCGACTCGGTTCTTTCAAAACTGCAACACTCACTGCCCTGGCGGCCCGGTGCTCTAGAGCTACTGATGGAGCTCAAGCAAGCAGGAGTCAAGACCGCTCTGGTCACAATGTCGATGCGACGCATGGCGTTAGCGGTGGCTGAAGCAATTCCTTTCCAAGCATTTGATGTGGTGGTCGCAGGTGATGATGTCACCTTCGGCAAGCCTCACCCGGAGCCATACCAGAAGGCAGCTGCGCTACTCGGTTTTGAGCCGGCTGAATGCATAGCAATTGAAGATTCGGTCACTGGGCTTAGATCTGCCGAGGCCGCTGGATGCCTCCCGCTAGGAATCGTCAACATGATGCCACTTGAACAATCTGGCACTCGTGTGATCCGACACAGTTTGACCGAAATGAACCTAGATGCACTGCGAGGTTTGATGTGAGCGAATTCAAAGCGGGGGACCGCGTTCAACTAACTGGACCCAAAGGCCGGCTAAACACCATCACCTTGGTTGAAGGTGCGAGATTTGGCACCCACAAGGGTGACCTAATGCACGATGACATCATCGGCCTGCCCGATGGCTCGGTTATCGCAAATCAAAGCGGCGTTGAGTATCTCGCGCTCAAACCACTACTAACCGACTATGTGCTCTCAATGCCGCGAGGCGCAGCAATTGTCTACCCCAAGGATGCTGGTCAAATCATTGTTGAGGGAGATATCTTCCCTGGTGCGACTGTCATCGAAGCCGGCGTTGGATCCGGAGCTCTCTCGAGCTACCTGCTTCGCTCAATCGGCCAAGAGGGCAAGTTGTTCTCGTTTGAGCGTCGCGAGGAATTTGCCCAGATTGCAATGGCGAATGTGAAGAACCACCTCGGGGAAGCACCTAAGAACTGGACGGTAACCATTGGTGACCTACAGGACAAGTTGCCCGAGGTTATTGCCTCGCACACCGCGGACCGCGCAGTTTTGGACATGCTTGCCCCCTGGGAGTGCATTGGCGAAGTAGCCCAAGCCCTAAAGCCCGGTGGCTTGCTGATTTGCTACGTGGCGACCGTTACCCAGCTCTCCAGAACCATAGAGGCGATCAAGGACCAGGGTGAGTTCACCGTTCCGACAGCTTGGGAATCGATTGTTAGGGGTTGGCACGTCGAGGGCCTAGCCGTCAGGCCAGATCACCGAATGATTGGTCACACTGGATTTTTACTTTCTGCGCGCAGGCTTGCACCCAGCACGGTATTGCCGCAATTCAAGGCAAAACGTGCCTCCAAGACCGAATACACCGATGAAGACTTTGAGATTTGGTTGCCGGACGCGATCGGCCAGAGACCAATCAGTGAGAAAAAACTTAGAAAAACTGTCCGAAAGGTCACCAACGAGGCAAACCAGCGAGAGAATTAGACGCTGCCGAAAGAAAGAAATCAATTGCGCAAACTAACCCCATTAGCCCTTGTCTCGCTTTTACTGCTGGCAGGATGCTCGCAAGCTCCGGCTGCTGAGCCTGGTTCCTATGCCGCCATGAGCGCGGGAAGCGTTGCCGCCTGTGAGGCCTATAAGGGCGGCGAAGCTGTTGACCAAATCAAGGTTGAGGGCGCTTTCGGCGAAGAGCCAACCACAACTTTCCCAACCCCACTTGTTGGTACCGGTATTGAGACCAAGGTCATCAGTGTGGGCACCGGTGGCAAGTTGGTAGGAAACCAGCGAGTCGCATTGCACTTCACCGGTTACAACGCGAGCACCGGCAAGCAGTTCCAGGGCAGCGAATTTGGCACCGAGGACTACATCATTCAAGACATCATGGTGGACAGCATTCCAAACTTCTGCAAGGCGCTAACCGGTGTTGAAGTGGGTTCTCGCGTTGCGGTTCTGCTTGATGCCGAGAACGCCCACCAGGGTCAGGGTGTTGAGAGCCTTGCAATTGGCCCAGATGATTCAATTGTCTTCATCTTTGACGTAGTAGACGCCTACCTGCAGCGCGCCGTTGGAGAGACCAAGGCACCAGTTGCCGGGCTACCTACCGTAATTCTTGCGCCAAACGGGCAGCCTGGAATTCAGATTCCAGTTGGAGAAGCTCCTACCGAATTCGAGCGCAGCGTGCTGATTGAAGGTTCCGGAGCAGAAATCGCTATTGGCGACACCGTGGTGGTTCACTACTCGGGTTGGACCTGGGAAGGTGAGCAGTTCGACAGCTCTTGGGAGAACATGGCCCCGACTTCCTTCCAGGTATCGGCCGAGAGTGTGATACAGGGCTTTGTGCAGTCACTTGAGGGAATCAAGATCGGTTCACAGGTGGTCGCAGTGATTCCGCCAGAATTGGGATACGGCGACACTGCTCAGGGCTCGATTCCTGCGGGCTCAACCCTTATCTTTGTAATTGACGTATTGGGCAAGGAATAGCAAGATCGGGGGTTTGTTATGAAGCAATCTCCCGCCGAGCGACTCTTCACGCTTACCTGCTACCTGCTCAGCACCGAGATCAAGGGGCTTAGTAAGCAGGACATTTTTCGAGCTGTCCCCGGATATCAGGATTCGAAGACTGAAGAGGCAGCCAACAGGCTGTTCGAGCGTGATAAAACCTCCCTTAAAGAGGCGGGCATCCAGCTTGAGGTAATCAACAACTTCGGTTTCGAAGACGCTGAGGTTGCTCGCTATCGAATTGCAAAAGAATCCTTCCGATGGCCAAAAGAGCTCACTCTCAATAGCGCCAAAATGCAGCTGTTGGAGCTTGCAGCCAAAGCCTGGAACAACCAGGTTCTCGAAGGTAGCGCACAGAGTGGACTAACCAGGCTCAAGTCCCTAGGACTTGTAGCCAGTAACACCGACCTGAACCCATTCACCCCGAGATTACTAACCAGGCATTCGGCATTTGCGCCAATTGCCAAGGCCATCGAAGACTCTTTACAGGTCGCATTCAAATACCAAAAACCCGATGGTGGACTATCTGACCGACTCGTCTCTCCTCAACGCTTGCGTCAAATAGAGGGCCAGTGGGTACTGCTCGCGGTTCACGAGGGGCAAAGCAAAAATTTCTTACTTCGTCGAATCGTCTCCGAGGTCGAAATCTTGGAGGCTGAGGCTAAGCGACTCACCAATGCGGAACTGCAACAGGTCGAGCAGGAGCTCAACGACTTCGTGCTTGGAAACCTTGCAACCATCAAGGTGACCGGCGACACCGAGGCGGAGCTTGCGCTCAGCCCCTCCGATGACGGCATTGCCAAGTTGAACTACATGGACGAAGCACTGCTGGCCGAGGACCTCTTGGAGTTTGGGACAGATGTCGAGGTGATTGAGCCTGAGTCGCTCAAGCGCCGGATGCGAGCTTCCCTGAAGGCGGTGATGAAGCAGCATGCCTAAGCAGGAGATAGACGGCGATGGAGTTTTCAATCTGGCACTAGCCATAGTTGGACTCGTGATGCAAGAAGGTGGCATTGAAATTGCTGAACTGGCTAAGCACTTCAACGTCAGCGAAAAGGCAATTGCCAAGGCCGTCCATGCCATCACCAACAGCGAGGACCTAACCTCCCCGCAGTCGCACTTCTACTTAGATTTTGATTCCTTTGACGAGGGCATTGTTGCCTTCAATCGTGGGTCCTCTCACCTTGACCAAGCCCCGGTGCTAAGTCGCTACCAGCAAACATCGCTGGCAATCGGTCTGGAGTATTTGGCGAGCCTTCCGGAGTTTGAGTCCAACAAGGATCTAACCGAGCTTCGCACAGCGCTCAGCGGCAGTGTCACGCAGCGGATTGTCGTCAATGCAAACCTGAACCTCGACCAGCTCGGGGTTCTGCGAGACGCCATTTTGGGGTCACACCGGGTGGAGTTTGACTACATAAACCAGTTGGGGAAGCACTCCCACAGAAGCGTTGACCCACTGAGGATTGACCTGGTTGGAAACAAGCACTATCTGCGCGGGTATTGCCTGGATGCGAAAGAGCTAAGAAGTTTCCGCATCGAGCGCACCTCGAACCTATCCGATACCAAGCTGCCAATTTCCAAAGAGGCAACTCAAGAGGTCATCCCTGACGAGGTCTATGGGACAGGGGTTGGTGAGGTTGTCGAGATTGCAGCAGAGTCCTCGGCCGCAGAGATTTTCTGGAACTTCCCGGTTGAGGGTCAGCTAACCAAAGTTGATGGCAGAACTCATGGCTTTATCAAGGTGGGAAACATCGCGGCGATTGCCAGGCATGTGGTTCGCTACGGGGGAGCGGTTGAGGTAATCGCACCTTCTACCGCTCGTGATGCGGTTCGGGACTTTGCCGCCAGAAGCCTAGATGGGGACGTGGTGACCGAAGAGTGAGTTGGGCATGGATCATTGGGATCGGCGCGATTGCTGCCAGCCTCTACTGGCTGGTTTTAGTTGGCTACCGACTATTCCTGAGTTTGAAGGGACTGCAGGCCGCAGCCTTGCCACTTCAAGCATCAATGCACCTGTTGGCAGAACCAATCGAGAGAGAATTCACAGCGGCCAAAAACACCACGGCTGAAGACCTTAGCGAGGTGTTAGTGACTAGTAAGAAACGCATTCGTGCAAAGCAGGATGCCGAGGAAGCCAGAACGAATAGACTGATTGCACGTTTAGAACACATGGATATTGACAAGAGGTAATTCAATGAGACTTCAGGGCTGGGAATGGATCATTATTCTGGCGATCGTATTGCTTCTTTGGGGTGCTCCCAAGCTCCCAGGTCTTGCAAAGAGCATGGCTCAGTCGTTGAGAATCTTTAGGAAGGAAATTGGTACCGAAGGCCAGCCGAAAGCCAGCGAGGCAAAGCCTCAGGCTGAGACCACACCTGAGGGCGAGCAGAAGCAAGGCTAATGTTTGGGCGCAAAGATAAAGAGCGCCGCATGTCCCTTGGCTCTCACCTTAGAGAGCTGCGTGTAAGACTTACGTGGTCGGCGGGCTTTATAGTTGTAGGAACCGCCGTTGGTTGGTTCCTATTTGAACCGGTATTCAAGATTCTGCAAGCACCTCTACTTGAGGTAACGAAGGCTCGTGGCATTGAGGCAGTCGTAAATTTCGGCACCGTTGTTTCGGCTTTTGACCTACGCGTCCAGGTGTCGATATTTCTCGGTGTGATAATCACCTCGCCATTTTGGCTCTACAACCTGTGGGCCTTTGTGTCCCCAGGCCTCAAAACTCGCGAGCGCCGTTTCACCTTAGGTTTTCTTTTTAGCTCGGTGCCGCTGTTTCTTTC
This sequence comes from Microbacteriaceae bacterium, assembly GCA_027487865.1. Classification (GTDB taxonomy): domain Bacteria; phylum Actinomycetota; class Actinomycetes; order Actinomycetales; family Microbacteriaceae; genus Aquiluna. Next base: position 78,143 of record JAIYCT010000007.1, on the reverse strand, counting down.
TGGTGCCTACATCGCTTGGTCATCGCTACCTAGCTTTGTGATAGTCCTGATTGGCTTCACCCCCGAGGGCAGCTCGAACGTGATCAATGCCAGCGACTACATTCTGTTTGCAATTCGCATCGTGCTGGTCTTTGGCTTGGCCTTTGTAATGCCGGTACTGCTGGTTCTGATGAACTTCGCCAACATCGTTACCGGTAAAGCAATTCTTAAGGGCTGGCGCGTAGCTGTTCTGGTAATTGCATTGGTTTCTGCTCTCGCAACCCCGACAGCGGACCCGATGTCGATGTTCCTACTTATGGGCCCTTTGGCCGCTTTTTACTTCATCGCAGTCGGGATTGCGGTGCTCAACGACAAGCGCCGCGCTCGACGCGATGCCAAGCTACTGGGCGAGGAGCTGGAAGTTGACTGACCTATCACCTGCTGAGCGGTATCAGCGAGCTAAGACCCGCTCCAAGGGCAAAGAGCTCACAAGTTTCATCTCAAGCCTGAAGTTTCCCCTAGATGACTTTCAGGAACGAGCCTGTCTTGCCCTCGAGAGCGGTTCCGGAGTCTTGGTTGCAGCCCCAACCGGTGCTGGTAAAACCATTATTGGAGAGTTTGCAATCCACCTGGCTGTTGCCAGTGGTCAAAAGGTCTTCTACACAACACCGATTAAAGCGCTAAGCAATCAGAAGTTTGCGGAGCTTGCAGCACGCTACGGCAAGGACAAGGTAGGCCTTCTGACCGGAGATGCCAACAACAACTCCGAGGCCCAGATTGTGGTCATGACCACCGAGGTATTGCGCAACATGATCTATGCCACCTCGACCTCACTTAGAGATCTTGGCTATGTGGTGATGGATGAGGTTCACTACCTGGCCGACCGGTTCCGCGGAGCAGTTTGGGAAGAGGTGATTCTTCACCTTCCCAAAGACGTCAAGGTGGTTTCACTTTCTGCCACCGTCTCAAACGCCGAGGAGTTTGGGGCATGGCTTGCTGAGGTCAGAGGTAACACCCAAATTATTGTCTCCGAGATCAGACCGGTTCCGCTGCACCAGCATGTAATGCTCGGCGATGAGATCCTGGAGCTTTTTGAATCTGGATCAAATAAGGGGATCGTGAACCCGGAGCTACTGCGCAAGCACCAGGCCAGAGCTAGGGGTCCAATCAAGCGCACCGGTAAATGGGGTGGCAAGCAATACTCGCCGACTGACCGTAACCGAAATCAGAGCGCTTTCCCAAAGCTGGAAAAGCCAGATGTTGTCCTAGAACTAGAAACTCTTGAGCTATTACCGGCAATCTTCTTCATCTTCTCTCGCGCAGGCTGCGAAAAGGCCGTTGAAGCCTGCCGTCGCTATGGAATAAGACTCACTAACAAAGAAGAGCAGCTAGAGATCAGGCGACTGGTTGACGCGCGCTGTTCATCGATCCAGGACGAAGACCTCGACACCCTTGGCTACTTCGATTGGCTTGCCTCTTTGGAGCGTGGATTTGCCGCTCATCACGCTGGAATGCTGCCTGCCTTCAAGGAAGTGGTTGAGGAGTTATTTCTCAGAAAGCTGGTCAAGGTTATCTTTGCCACCGAGACTTTGGCTCTCGGTATCAACATGCCGGCCAGAACAGTGGTGTTGGAGCGGCTAGATAAGTTCAATGGTGAGTCTCGCGTGGCAATCACACCGGGGGAGTACACCCAGCTCACCGGTCGCGCCGGTCGTCGTGGTATCGACACCGAGGGTCACAGCGTGATTTTGTGGGGGGCACAACTGGATCCAACAGTGGTCGCTGGTCTTGCATCGAAGCGCACCTACCCCTTGAACAGCTCCTTCCGACCCACCTACAACATGGCGGTGAATCTAACAGCAGCCTTTGGAGCTAATCGCGCCAGCAAGATTCTCGAGAAGTCCTTTGCGCAATTCCAGGCCGACCGATCAGTGGTGGGGCTTGCTAGGTCTATCTCTGAAAAGCAAGAGTCACTCGAAGGCTACGAGGAGTCGATGCAATGCCACCTGGGTGACTTTGTGGAGTATTCCGCACTTCGTCGCGATTTGAGCGATCTTGAGCGCAGCGGAGTGAGCGGCAAGCACAAGGCCGGTAAAGACATCCGTAACTCGCGTTCGCTTCGTCGCATTGATAACGACATTGCCGATTTGAAGAAGACTATGCGAGCTCACCCTTGCCACGGCTGCTCGGATCGCGAAGCCCACGCGAGGTGGGGGGAGCGCTACCAGAAGCTGCGCAAAGAGATTGAGGGCACCATCGCAGCAATCGAGGGTCGCACCAACCAGGTTGCCAAAACCTTCCAGCGCATCTGCCTGCTACTCACTGACTTGGAATACATGGTGCAGGACGGCGAAGACCTTGAAATCACAGCCAAGGGCAATCGTCTGGCAAAGATTTACGGTGAGCGAGACCTGCTAATTGCGGAGTGCTTAAACCGTGGCGTCTGGAGCACGCTCGATGCGCCAAGCCTTGCGGCGATGGCAATCTCTCTGGTTTATGAGGCGCGTCGCGAAGAAAATGAATACGAGCCAAAGCTCCCCAAGGGCAACTTCGCAGAGGTGTTAGCCCAGACCGAAGAGATTCAAGAAGAGCTTTTGGAATTACAAACCAAGTATCGACTTCCAAAAGAGACGCAATTAGAACTTGGAATGTCATGGGCGATTTACCGCTGGGCATCCGGTGCCCGGCTAGATGACGTGCTGAAACTCTCTGGGCAACTGCCAGGTGACTTTATTAGGTGGACCAAGCAGCTAATTGACCTTTTGGATCAAATCTCAAAGGGTGCCGACCCAGAGGTTGCGAAGACCGCCTATGACGCGATGGATCAGGTCAAACGCGGCATTGTTGCCTACAGCTACTACGTCTAGGTTTTAGGCTTCTCAAGTGATGATTCAACTGCTCTGGCGAATCCCGCTAGCGATTATTGCCGCTGGTTTAGCGCTGTATGCGTTTCCGACCGAAGGCGTTTGGATCCTTGCGGTATTGATTCCAGGGTTGATCTTCTTAGCAACCCGAGGGCTCGGATTTTGGGTCGCAAGCGCTGTTGGGTTTATCGCCGGTCAGGCCTACTACATCTCTCACATTGAGTGGCTGGCGCTTTACCTGGGTCCGGTGCCGCTGATTGCGCTGAGCACTCTGATGTCCTTCTTCTTCGCCCTTGGGGTTGGGGCAACCGCCTGGCTATACCGAAGGCTGAAACCCAAGGGTTACGGCTTGGTTGGTTTCGCATTCGCCGCTTCCAGCATCTGGACCTTGCGCGAGTGGGTTGGCTCAAACTTCCCCTACGGCGGATTTCCATGGTCGCGATTGGGCATGACCCAGGCCGATGGTTGGTTTGCGAACTACGCGTGGTGGGGTGGGATTTCACTTATAGGTTTTGCGCTGGTGCTTATCTCCATGCTGCTGGTATTGATCTCGCTTGAATCGATCAAGAAAAGGCCAGCAAAGCTAATTCCCATGGCTGCTATCGCTGCAGCAGTAGCCCTAGTTCCAGCAATAACCCCGATTGGTCTTGGGACTGAGCAGGTCGGTGAAATCAGGATCGCTGCGGTGCAGGGCAATGCTCTGGCAGGGCTTTTTTCAAACCAAGAGCGTGGTTCGATCTTGCAGAATCACCTGGATGCCAGCTACGCAAAGATACCTAGCGAAGAAGAGCTGGACCTTATTGTCTGGCCTGAGAATGCATCCGATATTTCTCCGCTGGATTCAGCTGGGGCCAGGGCAGAGATCGACACTCTGGTTGAGAAATACCAAGCACCACTGGCGTTTGGAACCATCACCTACCGAGGTGAGGAAGCTTTCAACTCAACGATTTTCTGGGAACCGGGCATTGGGCCGACAGATTTTTACGATAAGAAGCGGCCGGTGCCATTCGCTGAGTACGTTCCAGACCGCGCGTTTTGGCGCAGTCTTGCTCCAGATTTAATCGACCTGGTCCCAAGGGGTTATTCCTTTGGCACCAGAGACGGCATCTTTACCAACTCCCAGTTCACTGCCGGAAGTCTTATTTGCTTTGAAATAGCGGAGGATGACATTCCTCGTGGTTTGGTGCTCGATGGTGCGCAGCTAATTCTTTCTCAAACCAACAACGCAGACTTTGGCTACAGCGACGAGACCTATCAGCAGGCCGCGATTGCAAGATTGCGCGCAATTGAAACCGGTAGGGCAGTGGTAAACATCTCTACCGTTGGACTGAGTGCTATTTACCTACCCAATGGTGCTGTGCTTGATGAGCTTGAGTGGTACACCGCTGATGCCATGGTGCAGAACGTTCCCCTTATTGATGGAAACACTCCAGCAACTGGATTGGGCCTTTGGTTTGATGGCCTAAACGCAGCCCTCGCGCTTAGCTTTTTGGCACTTGGGATTAGGCGCAAGCGATGAAGACCTTGGTCATGATGCCGACCTATAACGAGATTGAGACCTTGGAGAAATCGGTAGCCGACCTCTTTAGACACAATCCCAATGTCGAGCTGTTGGTGATTGATGACAACTCTCCGGATGGCACCGGAGCTCTCGCCGATAGACTCGCTGCCTCGCTTACCGCAATGCATGTGCTGCACCGAGGCGGCAAAGAGGGTCTTGGGAAGGCTTACCTTGCCGGCATTCACTGGGGGATAGCCAATGGTTTTGAGCTGTTTGTGCAAATGGACGCCGATGGCAGCCACCGCGCTCAGGACCTACCAAAACTTTTAGAGCGTGCTGGCTTTGATCAGCTGGTGATTGGCTCCCGTTGGGTTCCCGGGGGAGCGGTGCGGAACTGGCCCTGGTACCGAATGTTGATTTCAAGGTTTGGAAACTTTTATGCGGCCAGAATGCTGGGTTCTAACCTCGGAGATCTAACAGCGGGGTTTCGGGTCTACGGCAAAGAACTGCTACTAAAACTTCCGCTGGAAAGTGTTGCCGCTCAGGGTTATGGGTTTCAAGTTGAAATGACAAAGAACGTGCTGGCAATCGGCAGCAAAGTGACTGAGGTTCCGATTGAGTTCGTAGAGCGCGAGAACGGGGTCAGCAAAATGACGCTGGCCATTGTTCTGGAGGCATTTGTATTGGCGACTAAGTGGGGGATAACTCGCCTGACTAGGCGGTAAGTCGGCCTTTCGAGCGGCGATCGCGCATCTCGGCTAGCACTTCGGCCAGCAGCTCTTCAAGCTCGTCGCGAGTCCTGCGCTCTAACACCATGTCAAAGTGTGAGCGCTTTGGTTCGACATCTAGGCCGGTAACCTCAATTTCGGCACCATTTTCGAAGCGAATGGCGACAGAACTGCAGGCTGCGCATTCCCAAGTTTGTGGGAGTTCTGCATCGCTGGAGAAAACAACGGGGAATTGGTGCCCTTGTGCGCAACGAAACTCAGCAGTTTGCCTGCTGGAAAGGGCCACACCACGATCTGATTCGAGGGATTGTGTTCCTAGTCTCATACCGCGCATAGATTCAGCCATACGAGTCCCAACCCCACAGGCTATGGGGTAATTCCTAATCTCGCCGATTCACAGGAAGCGTTCAGAATTTGAAGAGATCTACCCGGTCAGAGACGATACCGGTGGCATCTAGGGCAAGCAGAGCTTTTCCCTCAGCGGGGTCATTCACGGTCCAGAAGTGGACCTCGAGCCCGTGCTTTCTGGCTCGCTTGATAAAGCTTTTGGTATCTAGCTGAATTAGGCCAAAGCTGCGTGGTATTTGAATCGCATCAAAGTTCTTCGCAATTAGTCCAAAGCCAATGCCAAAGAGCTTGTGCGTGAGCCAAAGCCCAAGCACCTCGGTGCTGGCTGCGCTGGTGGCCACCTTGGCGTCCAACAGTCTCAGGGTCTTAATCTTTCGAGCCTTGGAAAAGCTAGACACCAGGACCCGGTCGAAGGCCTTGAACTCATTTAGCACCTGGGCTGTCGCTGCACAGCCGGCCTCAGCCTTTACGTCCAGATTCAGTCTCAGGCTGGGGAAGTGCTCGAGTACTTCTTTGAGGCTTGGAACTCTGGATCCGTTTGCCAGCTGTATTTCGCTTAGCTCGGCAAAGGTCAAATCGCTAATTTTTAGGGGGAGTCCGGCCACTCGCTCCAGATCGTCGTCATGGAACAAGACGGCGACGCCGTCTTTGGTGGCGTGCACATCGGACTCGATGTGTGTTGCCCCAAATTTCAATGCCTGCTCGAATGCAGCAATTGAGTTTTCGTCGATGCCCATCTGGTGCTGATTGAGTCCGCGATGGGCCAAAAGATGTGGGCGAGCAGTATCGAAATACTGCTTTAATGCTGAATCTGGCAAGGCGACCCCTAATCTTTAGACGTGGTTCAGTCTAATTTCGTGTATCGCTTCCTGAAGCTAAATGTCGGGCTATTTGTCTACGGCATTGGCATTGCAATGCTGGTTCACGCATCGATCGGACTAGCCCCATGGGATGTGCTAGCGCAAGGTGTTTCCAAACAAACCGGATTGAGTTTTGGACAGTCAACTATCGCCGTGAGCGTCATGGTGCTGTTGGCGTGGATTCCACTTCGGGTGAAACCAGGCATAGGTTCAATTCTCAATGCCGTTCTACTCGGTGTTTACGCGGATTTCTGGCTGCCTCTGATGCCAAACCTTGACAGTTACTTGGCTCAACTGATCTGGTTTGTACTCGGTTTAGTGGTTGTGTCGTTTGCGACAGGGCTTTACATCTCCTGTGGCATGGGTAAAGGTCCACGTGATGGGCTAAACACCGGTATCGCTCAACGCTTTAAGTTGCCGTTTTGGCAGGCCAGGTCAATTGTCGAAGTTCTGGTTGTTGTGGTTGGTTTCGCACTTGGCGGACAGGTTCGAGAAGGAACGCTGATCTTCGCCTTTGCCATTGGCTATCTAAACCAGCTTGGGCTCAGGCTGTTTAAATTGGTCGACAAAAAAGGAAAGCTGTGAATCCGCGGCACAGAATCTCAACCAGAGCGCTAATCATCACCCCAGAGAACAAGTTCTTGCTGTTTCTCTCACACTTTGACCCAGGGTCTGGATTGCCACCGCAGTGGGTTTTTCCAGGTGGCGGATTAGAAACTGGCGAGGAGCCACTAGAGGGCATAATCCGCGAGGTCTTTGAGGAGACCGGGAAGATTTTCAATCCAGATGATTTCTTGGAAATTACAAGAATCCACCATCTAATGGACGATGTCCGGCTGCATGATTCTGGAGAAGCTCACTTTTTCGAGCTGAGCGTTTCAGAGCCTTTTGAACCAAGTTCAGAAAACTGGACAGCAAACGAACATCGCGACACCGTTATGCACCGCTGGTTGACACTCGATGAAGTAATAGGTGAGCAACTCTGGGTTGGGCCACAGGGTGCAATTGATTTGTTGATTGAACGCTTACGGATCCAGGGACTGTAGCCCGCGCCAGGTCTCGGTTCATAAAGCCGATAATTAACATTATGTCAACTAGCGTTTATCGATGCCGCTCCCCACAGCTGAGGATTTGAATTACTTGATTTGTGTAGCGTGGGACCACTGCACGAGCTTCTCGTGCGCTGCACCGGATTCCAAGGCGCCCTTAGCCAAGTCAAATCCGCTCTGAAGTCGGTCTTCAATTGACTTACTCGCCAGGTTCGGGTCTTTGGCTAACTCGTAGGCTGCGATACCAGCTGCGCTGTTGAGTAGGACAACTTCCTTGATCGCCCTGAAGTTGCCGCTTAGTTCACCGGCGAATAGTGCTGCTGCCACCTCAGCGTTGTGCTTGGCATCGCCACCAAGGAGCTGATCGAGCCTGATATCTGGATTTACAAACCTCTCAACCCTGAATTCCTGCACCTGACCGCCCGAAACCTGCCAAATCTGAGTTGGAGCGGTGACTGAGATCTCATCCAAGCCGTCTAGGGATCTAAAGACCAGCGCAGTGCGACCGCGCTGAGCAAGCTCTTGTGCCATCAGAGGCGCAATTACAGGGTTCGAAACACCCAAGGCAGTTGCTATTGGCTGCGCCGGGTTTGCCAGTGGTCCTAGGAAGTTGAATGTAGTGGGAACTCCTAGCTGCTTTCTTACTGGTGCGACGAACCGCATAGCGGGATGGAAAACAGGTGCGAAGAAGAAAGTTATGCCCGCTTCCTTGAAGACTTCTGCCACCTGTGCAGGTGCAAGATCCAGGCGAATCCCTAAAACTTCCAGCATTTCGGATGATCCAGTCTTTCCGGACGCTGATCTTGAGCCGTGTTTTAGCACTGGAATTCCAGCTGCTGCGGTTACTACCGAGGCCATTGAGCTGATGTTCACGGTTCCGACCAGGTCTCCCCCGGTTCCAACGATGTCAACAGCGTCATTGCCGGTGTTGAGTAGCACCGCGTTGTCAAGCATTACGTCGACTAAACCGGCAAGCTCCGAGACGGTCTCCCCCTTCGATCGCAAAGCCATCATGAATGCACCGATTTGACCCTCAGATGCCTCTCCAGACATGATTTCGCGCAGCGCCCAGCTTGCAGCAGTTCTAGAGAGGTCCTCCCCCGCTAAAAGAGCGCTTAGGGTTATCGGCCAGCTTTGTTCGGTCATGCCAGCAGTCTACCGAGGCAATTTGCGGTCACCAGTCCAAAAAAAAGTTCGAATTTCCCTTGTTACAGCGGGCCTCGGACGAAGTTCGTGGGGTAAACTTTAGATATGTCAGCAACCACTTTGCCTGCCGTGTACGGCGGGACCATCAACAGGCCAAACGCCACCAGCGTTGGCACAATCGTTTGGCTTGGTAGCGAGGTTATGTTCTTCGCTGGCCTATTCGCAATGTACTTCAGCCTCCGCGCGGGCGCTCCGGACCTTTGGGCCAATGACACGCAGATTCTGAACGTGCCATTCGCACTGGTGAACACCTTGATCTTGGTTGCAAGTTCGTTTACCGCGCAGTTCGGTGTATTCGCGGCAGAGCGACTACAGCCAAGACGCACCGGCTGGTCCCCTTCGAAGTGGGGAATGGTTGAGTGGTTCTTCCTAACCTACGTAATGGGAGCAATCTTCGTTGCAGGTCAGGTTTGGGAGTACGCAGTTTTGATCTCAGAGGGCGTTTCCCTGAGTTCCAACTCCTACGGTTCGGCTTTCTACATCACCACCGGCTTCCACGCACTTCACGTAACCGGCGGTCTGATCGCATTTTTGCTTGTTATTGGTCGCGCCTATGCAGCCAAGAACTTCGGCCACAAGGAAGCCACTAGCGCCATCGTGGTCTCTTACTACTGGCACTTCGTCGATGTGGTGTGGATCGGACTATTCGTAGTCGTCTACATCTTGAAATAAATGGAGAAACTGTTGAACCAGGAAAAGCCGATGCGCCGTCGCCCTTGGGCGATTGGCTTCGTAATCTTTCTAGGGCTCGTGCTATCTGGTGGTGGCTACGCAGCCGCAACCAACGTCGTGCAGGCTGAGGTATCCAGTGCCGACCAGGTTGCCGAGGGCCGCAAGCTCTTTTTGGCAAACTGTGCAAGCTGCCACGGATCAAATGGTGAGGGTGCTATTGGTGGCCCAAGCTTGATCGGTGTGGGAGCAGCATCAGTTGACTTCCAGGTTGGTACCGGACGCATGCCCGGACAGGCATCGGGACCTCAGCTTTACAAAAAGCCAGTTCAGTTCACCGAAGAGCAGATTTCTGCAATGGCCGCTTATGTTGCCTCTTTGGCACCTGGCCCTGCAATCCCGGACGCCGAGTACCTTAAAACAACCGGTGATGACATCGACATGACTCACGGTAGCGAGCTGTTCCGCATCAACTGTGCAATGTGTCACAACGCTGTTGGTGCTGGTGGTGCACTCACCCAGGGCAAGTTTGCACCTGCTCTTGGCGGTGTAACCGAGAAGCACATATACGAGGCCATGGTTACCGGTCCGCAGAACATGCCAGTTTTCAACGATGCGAACCTAACCCCAGAAGACAAACGCGACATCATCGCTTATTTGAAGTATGTGGAAGAAGCTGACTCTGTTGGTGGTTATGAACTTGCGTCAATCGGTCCGGTTGCCGAGGGTCTGTTTGTTTGGATCTTTGGCTTGGGCTTCATCATTGCCATCACCGTTTGGCTTGGCGCCAAGGCTAACTAGGGAGAATTCGAATGAGTGAAGTCGAGAAGGTCTACCCAGCGGGTCTTGCCACCAACATCCAAAAGCCAATCGCTGACCCAGGAATCGAGCCCCACCGCGTCCGCTTGACGGACAAGAGCGAGAAGGCAGCCAAGGGGGCCGAGCAGCAGATTGCTGTGATGTTTGGAATCTCAATTATTGGCGCGATCATCGCAATCTGGGGATTCGTAGCGTTCCCAATCGCCGATTTGGCCGACACCAGAAACAACACCCTTTGGATGGGTATCGGCATGGGCCTAAGCCTTTTGGGTATCGGTTTTGGTGCGGTGCACTGGGCCAAAACCCTGATGCCAGACCACGAGGTTTCCGAGGCCCGCCACCAGGCGCGCAGCAATGACGAGTCTCGTGCCAAGGCAATCGAAATCATCAAGACCGCAGACGCAGAGTCAGGTTTCACTCGCCGCAAGCTAATTAGACGCTCGCTCTACGGCGCGCTGGCGTTCTTCCCGATTCCAGCGCTAGTAATCTTTGGAGACCTCGGGCCTCAGGTTGGCGACACCCTGAAGCACACCATCTGGAAGAAGGGTGTCCGACTGGTTCGAGACTCTGCAGAGGGTGGCACTGCTATCAAGGCTTCCGAAGTAACTATTGGTTCGGTCTTCCACGTCGTCCCCGAGAACCTAAAGGACATCGAGGATCACGGCGAGAAGCTGAACCAGAAAGCTAAGGCAGCGGTGTTGTTGGTCCGCGTTGAGCCTTCTGATCTAAAAGAAGATCCAGCCAAGGCTTCCTGGAGCTACGACGGTATCGTCGCCTACTCAAAGATTTGCACCCACGTGGGTTGCCCAGTTGCTCTTTACGAGCAGCAAACCCACCACCTGCTCTGCCCTTGCCACCAGTCCACATTTGACCTAGCAGATCACTGCCGAGTCATTTTCGGACCGGCGTCAAGGCCTCTCCCCCAGCTGGCCATTGAGGTTGATGCTGAGGGATACCTGGTCGCACAAGGCGACTTCACCGAGCCCGTAGGGCCTTCATTCTGGGACATAAGGCAGTCATAATGAGCACTAATACTGAACAGAAGCCAACCACCTTCATTGGTGGAGCCGCAAACTACCTCGATGAGCGCCTAAGCCTCGGAGGAGTTCTAAAGAACTTCGGCCGCAAGGTCTTCCCAGATCACTGGAGCTTCATGCTCGGTGAGGTGGCGATGTACTCATTCGTGGTGCTACTGATTTCTGGCACCTTCCTAACCTTCTTCTACCAGCCATCAATGGCTTCGGTCCACTACGAGGGCAGCTACGCACCGCTCAAGGGTGCTGAGATGTCGATTGCGTACGCATCGAGCTTGGACATCAGCTTTGACATCCGCGGTGGCCTGCTTATGCGTCAAGTTCACCACTGGGCAGCGCTGTTGTTCGTTGCTGCTGCGGGTCTTCACATGCTTCGCGTATTCTTCACCGGAGCATTCCGCAAGCCTCGCGAGCTGAACTGGCTAGTTGGATTCTTCCTATTCCTTGCCGCTATGGGTGGTGGATTCACCGGCTACTCCCTGCCAGATGACCTGCTATCCGGTAACGGCCTTCGAATCATCGATGGAATGCTCAAGGCAATCCCGTTCATTGGGCCATCCATCTCTTCTGGCCTCTTCGGTGGCGAGTTCCCAGGCGATGAGATTGTTGCGCGCCTCTACAGCCTTCACATCATGATCATCCCAGCGCTGATCATTGTGTTGCTGGCCGTTCACTTGATGATGGTTATCATCCACAAGCACACTCACTACTCGGGACCTGGAAAGACCGACGAGAACGTCGTCGGCTTCCCACTGATGCCGGTATACGTTGCTAAGGCTGGTGGATTCTTCTTCCTAGTCTTCGGTGTTCTGATGGCGATTGCCGCAACCTTTACCATCAACCCAATCTGGAACTACGGGCCTTACGACCCTTCACCAGTTTCCGCCGGTACCCAGCCTGACTGGTACATCGGTTGGTTGGATGGTGCATTGCGCCTAGCCCCATCGAGAATGGATGTCGAGCTGTTGGGCGTCGTTCTTCCATTCGGTGTGCTACTGCCGTTGGTTATCTCACTTGCGTTCCTTGCAGTGGTTGCCGCTTACCCATTCATTGAGAAGTGGGTTACCGGCGACGACCGCGAGCACCACGTACTAGACCGCCCACGTAACGCACCAACCAGAACAGGTATCGGCGCTGCCGGAGTTGTGTTCTATGCGGTGCTATGGGCTGGAGCATCTACCGACTTGATTGCTACCAACTTCCAGATGAACCTGAACCAGGTGCTAACCAGCATGCAGATTCTGCTCATCATCGGACCGGTAATCGCATTCTGGGTGACCAAGCGTGCTTGCATTGCGCTTCAGCGCAAGGACCGCGAGATCGCGCTACACGGTCGCGAGACCGGTCGCGTAGTGCGCTTGCCACACGGTGAATACATCGAGGTTCACGAGCAGGTAGATAAGTACGAGCTATGGAAGCTGGTTGACTTCAAGGACTACCAGCCAACTCTTGCTCGTCCAAATGCTCAGGGCAAGATCACCCTTGGTAGCAAGATCCGTGCAGCACTGTCGAGTTTCTACTTCGAAGACCGCATTGCTCCGGTATCGAAGGCCGAGTACGAACTTGCACACGCTGACCACTCCCCTGCCCCAAGCGTGGAGAAGCCAAAGCGTAAGCCACGAGAACTGGTCGGCAAAAAGTAATTGCTGATTGAAAAACCCCCCGGTCAATTGATCGGGGGTTTTTCATTGTTCAAGTTAGTAAGCAAGAAAGCCTTAAGGGCAAAAGCCCCGAGGTATTAGCCCGGGGCTTTCTAACGTGGAGATGGGGGGAATTGAACCCCCGTCCATTGCAAAGATTGTGACTCTTCTACGGGTGTAGCTTCATAAGTCGTTCTACTCGGCCCCTGAATTTGTCTGAAGCAACTACGCAGACAGGCCCAGTCACAGTAAAAGTCCCGGTTGATCCTGTGACGCGCTCAACCAGCAAGATTTCTAAATGACGTCTGGGTCTAGGACGAAATCAAACCTAGTCAGACGGACTTCGGGGCTAGCTTATGCGGCTAGGGCGAAGTCGGCGCGCTTTGTATTGGCACCTATTGTTTTACACAGATCGTTTACGAGATAACTGTGCATCCTCGACCCGCTTCATTCACGCAAACACTGCAGTGTCGAAACCGATCATCCCCATGTTTAGTTTTTGTAGTAACGTCTTGGACCTTCCAAGGCCACAATACTAACAGCACCCGCTGACAATGCGCTGAGTTAGAACGGGTGCAGTACTTTTGGGGAGTCGATGACGACTAGAACCGGACCAGAGGTTATGAATGACTTAGTGAGCGTGTGCGCCGCGACTGTATTCGTAAACAAAGCCAACCAGCGCAACGATTGCGAATGGGAAGGCGATGAAGAATAGCCACCAACCAACGGCCAAAGATGCAAATGCCATAGCGCATGAAACGCCTAGCATTAGTGGCCACCAGCTCCACGGTGAGTAGAAACCAACCTCGCCGGTCTCGTCTTCAATGTTGCCCAATAGGTTGTCCTCGGGCAAGGTTCCCGAGCGTCTCATGCCGGACCATAGGTAGTAGGCGATGAACACGGAGAGAATTACCAAAAGAGCAATAGCAGCGGTGCCAATTGGCTCCACCTGGCCAAATGCCAGGTGGCTCCAGATGCCGTAGGCGATGTCGGCGATCGTAAAGTACGCGCCCATCACTAGCAGAATGACAACATTGGAACGCATTAGATGCGGCCCTCCTTGGCATATGATTCCTTGGCCTCAGCAGAGGCATACTCAGGGTGGTTCAAATCGAACGCTGGAGACTCAGAACGAATCCTAGGGATCGAGTGGAAGTTGTGACGTGGGAATGGTGAATCAGTTGCCCACTCCAAAGATCTTCCGTAACCCCAAGGGTCCTTCAGCTCTGTCTTAACGCCCTTGCGAGCGGTAATCCAAACATTCCAGAGGAATGGGATCATCGACAGCGCGAGGATCGCAGCACCGAGGGTTGAAATCATGTTCATCTCGGTGAAGCCATCTTCTGGCAGGTAGGTAGCGTAACGACGAGGCATGCCAATTACACCCAACCAGTGCTGGATCAAGAACGTGACGTGGAAGCCGATAAAGAGCAACCAGAAGTGAATCTTTCCTAGGCGCTCGTTCAACATCTTGCCGGTGAACTTTGGCCACCAGAAGTAGAAGCCCGCGAACATCGCAAAGACCACTGTTCCAAAGACCACGTAGTGGAAGTGTGCCACCACGAAGTAGCTGTCGGATAGGTGGAAGTCCAAAACAGGAGATGCCAAGATCACACCGGTTAGTCCACCGAACACGAAGCTCACTAGGAAGCCCAAGCTGAAAAGCATTGGCGTCTCGAAGGTAATTGATCCCTTCCACATCGTTCCAATCCAGTTAAAGATTTTCACACCGGTGGGGACCGCAATCAGCATCGTCGTGAATGCGAAGAATGGCAGTAGTACCTGACCGGTGACGTACATGTGGTGAGCCCACACCGTCATCGAAAGAGCCGCAATCGAGATCGTTGCGTAAACCAAGGTCCTGTAACCAAAGATTGGTTTGCGGCTGAAGACCGGGAAAATCTCAGAAACAATTCCAAAGAACGGCAAGGCCAAGATGTAAACCTCTGGGTGACCGAAGAACCAGAACAGGTGCTGCCACAGCATGGCTCCACCGTTCTCAGGATCGAAGATGTGTGCACCGAACTTACGGTCGGCACCGAGAGCGAATAGCGCCGCCGCTAGCGGTGGGAAACACATGATTACCAGAATCGAAGTCACCAAGGTGTTCCAGGTAAAGATCGGCATGCGCCACATGGTCATACCAGGAGCTCGCATGGTGATGATTGTGGTGATGAAGTTCACACCACCCAGAATTGTTCCGAATCCAGAGAGCGCTAGACCGAATACCCACAGATCTCCACCAATTCCCGGCGAGAAAGTGGTGTTTGAAAGTGGCGCGTAGGCAAACCAACCAAACGACGCAGCACCCTGCGGGGTGAAGAAGCCGGAAACGGCTATCAAGCTACCGAAGTTATAGAACCAGTAAGCGATTGCGTTTAGTCGAGGGAAGGCAACATCTGGTGCACCAATCTGGACCGGCATCAAAACGTTTGCAAAACCGGCAAAAAGTGGGGTTGCGAACATCAAAAGCATGATGGTGCCGTGCATGGTGAATAGCTGGTTGTACTGCTCTTTGGAAGCGACGATGTCAAGGCCAGGCAAGGTGAGCTGGGCGCGAATGATCAGCGCCATGACGCCACCGATCATGAAGTAAAGGAAAGAGGTGATCAGGTACAGGTAACCGATTTTCTTGTGGTCGGTGGTGGTTAGCCAGTCGACCAAGATCTGACCCTTGGAACGCTTAGGAGTGAACGAAACTGGATTCGTCAGCGTTGGAGTGAGTGTGGTTGCCATTTGCCCTATCCCCTTATCTCTGGGTTATTGCCAGGTAGGTTTTGGTTTCTGTCGTAATCATTTGAGAGCTGACCAACGTTACCCTTGGCCGCTAGTTCAGCAATGTAAGCGGCATACTCTTGTTCAGAGACGACCTTTACTTGGAACAACATCATTGAGTGGTATTCGCCACAAAGCTCCGCACATTTGCCCGCGTAGGTGCCCTCCTTGGTAGGAGTGAAATACATGTGGTTAGTAAGACCGGGGAACATGTCTTTCTTATACAAGAAGTCAATTACCCAGAAGGAGTGGATCACGTCTCGCGAACTCAGGTCGATCTTTACGGTCTTGTTGACCGGGAGGTAAAGGGTTGGAAGCGTCTCAGAGATGTTCTCTTCTTCGCCGGTGAACTGAGCCTGGATGCCCGAGAAGTAGACCTGCTCGTTTACGTAGTTGAAGTCCCAGCTCCACTGCTTAGCAATGACCGAAATGGAAATATCCGGGTTCTCATTCTTGGCCTCAATGGCCTGCATGTCACGAGCGGTAAAAGCGAAGAAGCCCAATACCAAAATCAGTGGCACAACGGTGAAGAGGGTCTCGATTGGCATGTTGTATCGAAGCTGCGCCGGCATCCCGGTCTCGCCCTTGCGTCGGCGGTAGACAACCAATGCCCAGGCCATCAATGCCCAAGATACGAATCCAACAGCCATCAACACAATCCATGATGTGGTCCACAGGCCAATAATTCGATCGGTGTGGTTGGTAACGCCAGAGGCGTCCGGTAGGAAACCACGCTCAAGTTGAGGGCTGCAGCCGGCTAGGAACAAAACGCTTGCTATAGACGTGGCCACCAGGGCTATTCCACGACGATTCTTACTCAATGAGGCATCCTTAAACACTGCAGTTTATGAGCTAATTCTAGCCCGCGGGAGGCTGGAATTTGCCGTGTTTGCGCCCAATTAGCTAAATGAATCTCCACAAGCGCAGCTTCCGGCAGCGTTCGGGTTGTCGATAGTGAAACCTTGCTTCTGGATTGTGTCCTCAAAATCAATCGAAGCCCCATCTAGATAAGGCACGCTCATCTGGTCAACCACTACCTCAACGCCGTTGTATTCAACAACCGCGTCGACTTCCTCGAGCTGTTCGTCAAAGAAAAGTTGATAGATCAAACCGGAGCAGCCACCGGGCTCAACAGCAACCCTCAGACGTAGGTCGTCGCGACCCTCTGCAGCAAGTAGCGCTTTAACCTTTGACACCGCGGTGTCGGTCAGCTTCACTCCGTGAGCTAGTACTTCGGTCATTTTGCCTCCAATTTGTATCTAGTTTAACTAATCCCGGGTCAGTTGATTCCCATGCAGCAAAAGCAATGCTTCCGCGGTCATGGCTCGTTTGAGAGTTGGCAGGTGTTGCGATTCATTTGGCGAGTGCGCTCTGGAATCTGGCTCTTCCACTCCAGTGACCATGATTTCCGCATTTGGGAACATCGTTGCGAAGGTCGAAATAAACGGTATCGAGCCGCCAATTCCAATGTTCACGGACTTCTGAGGCCATGCTGCACTAAAGACTTCGTGCGCCAGGGTCGATCCCCAGCCCTCCTTAGCTAAGTAGCCAGGGCCTTTTTCAATCGCGCCCAGTTCAACGTGAGCTCCGAACGGTGCGTGATCCAACAGGTGTTGCTGTAAAAGTTTCAGCGCTTCTAGTGGGTCTTGGTCCGGTGCGATTCGCATTGAGATCTTGGCGCTGATTGAGGGCTGCGCGGTATTTGAGGAGAGGGCAACAGTTGGTGCATCGATACCGATGACTGTGATTGCTGGCTCGCCCCATGTTTGCTGAACCAAAGACTTGGTTCCCATGGGCTTGACGCCCTCCAAAAGGCCAGCCAGAGCGGCGAACTCTGCTTCCTCGAGTGGCAAATCATCACACTTGATTGAATTCAGTCCCTTGACGGCAACATCGCCGGCCTCGGTGGTGAGCGTGGCTAGCAACTTGATCATGGCGGTCATGGCATCTGGCAGGGGTCCGCCGAACATGCCGGAGTGAACGGCGTGGTCCAGGGTTTTTACCGTCAAGACCTGTGACACCATTCCCCTGAGGCTGGTGGTGAGCGCTGGGATTTCAGTTGACCAGTTGGCGCTGTCAGCGACGATGATTAGATCTGCAGCCAGATCTTCCCGATTTTCCGCTAGGAAGTTGTCAAAGGACTCCGAGCCTGCCTCTTCTTCGCCCTCGATGAAGATCGAAATACCCAGGTCCACTTCTGCAGCAAGTTCTTGCAGGGCGCGAATTGCGTAGAGGTGGGTGATAATTCCGCTTTTATCATCAGAGACACCGCGACCAAATAGTCGATCGCCTTTGAGAGTTGCGGTGAAAGGGTCGGTCTCCCAAAGTGCGCTATCCCCCGGTGGCTGAACATCGTGGTGTGCGTAAAGCAAAACGTGTGGACGCTCTGGCTTCCCAGCGCGTCTAGCCACAATCGCCGGTGACCCCATTTGGCCATTTGGCTTTGGTGCCCGACGAATCTCCACCCAGTCAAAAAAGCCAAGGTCTGAGAAGTACTTGGCAACCAGCTCGGCTGATCTTTCAAGGTTGTTGGCATCAAATGCCTCCCAGGCAATACCTGGAATCTTCACCATTTCACCCAATTGGCCAATGGCCTGAGGGAAGGAATCACCAATGAAGCCCGCAACCGGTTCAACAAGTGCTGGGTCAAGTGGTCTAGATGCAAATGTCATGACGCTAATCTAGTGGCATATCTCGAAAGGCGATGATGAGCGAAAACCGCACTCCCGGCGCAAAAAAGGGCCAGCCAACCCCGTCCCGCAAAGAGCAGGAGCAGGCCAGAATCCGGCCGCTAGTTGGAGACCGCAGTAAGGAAGCCAAGCAGGCAGAGCGCCAGAAGGTCCGCGAGGAGCGCACAAAGGCTCGCGAGGGCATGATGGCAGGCGACGAGCGCTATCTAACCCTGCGTGACCGCGGACCGCAGCGTAAGTATGCGCGCGACTTGGTGGATGCTCGCTTTACCGCTGGTGAAATGGTGCTGCCGGGACTATTCGTTGTGGTGCTAGCAACTTTTATTGACTCCTATATGGTCCAGCTGATCACTCTGTTTGCGATGTGGGGATTGTTCGGAATTGTCGCTCTCGATGCATGGTTTGTGTCTCGCATGGTCAAAAAGCGTGTCGCCCAAAAGTTCGGTGCTGACCGCATTGAAGGTGGCTTGGGCTGGTACGGAGCTATGCGTTCGATTCAGATGCGCTCACTTCGAATTCCAAAGCCTCAGGTTGCCCGCTTCACAAAACTAGAGAAGTAATCAACCCAAAGGGAGCTCAAAATGCAACACCGCTACTTAGGAAACTCCGGCCTCAAAGTCTCCGAGATCATCTACGGAAACTGGCTGACTCACGCATCTCAAGTGGCGGATGAGCAGGCACTTAGCACCGTTAGGGCTGCCCTCGAAGGTGGCGTAACAACCTTTGACACCGCCGATGTTTACGCTAATCAGGCTGCTGAGACGGTCTTGGGTAACGCACTAAAGGGTCAGCGCCGCGAAGGTTTAGAGATTCTTACCAAGGTTTACTGGCCGGTTGCAGCCAAAGGTCCAAATGACACCGGTCTGAGCCGCAAGCACATCATGGAATCCATCAACGGTTCTCTTGAGCGCCTCCAGACCGACTATGTCGACCTCTACCAGGCTCACCGCTTTGACTTCGAGACTCCACTTGAAGAGACCATGCAGGCCTTTGGAGACCTGGTTGGCATGGGCAAGGTGCTTTACGTCGGAGTTTCCGAGTGGAATGCTCAGCAGATTCGTGAGGGTCAACGTTTGGCCAAGGAGCTTGGTTTCAAGCTGATCTCCAACCAACCGCAGTACTCAATGCTTTGGCGAGTAATCGAAGAACAGGTTGTTCCGACCTCTGAAGAGCTTGGGCTCAGTCAAATTGTCTGGTCCCCAATGGCTCAGGGTGTACTAACCGGCAAGTACCTGCCTGGGCAACCTGCCCCAGCAGGTTCGAGAGCCGCAGACCCGGATCTTTCGGGAATCATCGAGAAGTTCATGTCTGAGACCACCTTGACCCGTGTGCAGGGGCTAAAGCCGCTGGCAGACGAGCTTGGTATCACAATGGCTCAGTTTGCAATTGCATGGGTGCTTCAAAACAAGAATGTTGCTGCCGCGATTGTTGGAGCCACAAAGCCAGAGCAGATCACTTCTAACCTTGCAGCCTCCGGCGTGGAGATTCCTCAGGAGATCATGGCCAAAGTCGATGAGGTTCTGGGAGATGTTATTGAACGCGATCCTGCTAAGACCAAGAGTCCTGAGGCAAGGCTTTGCTAGTTAGCTAGCGCTTTCGCAAGTCTTCTAGGCCAGGCTGGACCCTGGTAGATCAAGCCGGTGTAAACCTGCACTAAATCTGCCCCAAGGTGAACGCGCTCGACGGCTTGGACAACGGAACTTACTCCACCCACCGAGATGATTACAAATTCTTTTGGCAGTTCTCTTCTGGCAATCCGGAGCATCTCGATTGAGCGCGCAGCAAGTACTGGTCCGGAAAGACCGCCGGCCTCTTTCAAGATCTCAGAGTCGCCAACCCCGTCACGTCTAGTGGTGGTGTTGGTCATAATCACACCGGTTAGCGCAAGGTCCTGGACCAGCTTTAGCACCGCCATAAAGTCGTCATCGGCAAGGTCTGGGGAAACCTTCACCAACACCGGCTTGCCTTGGCACTCATCCAAAACCGCCTGCAAAATCGGCCTCAGTGACTCAACCTGCTGCAAATCCCTAAGTCCTGGAGTGTTAGGCGATGAGACGTTTACGGCCAGATAGTCCGCAACCCTGGCAACCAGCTTGGTGGTGGCGCGATAGTCATTGGCGGCATCTTTTGCCTCGACAATTCGACTCTTACCGATATTCACGCCAATCACCGGAAGGTTTGTGTAGTCCCGGCGAAGCTTCTCTAGGCGCTTGCCGATAACAGCAGCACCGTCATTATTGAAGCCCATTCGATTGATCAGGGCATCGTATTGTGGAATGCGGAAGGATCGAGGTTTTGGATTTCCCGGTTGAGCGTGGAAGGTCACGGTGCCGACTTCGACGTGCCCAAAACCTAAGGCGTGCAGCGGCCTGACCAACTGGGCGTTTTTGTCAAACCCCGCTCCAAGCCCAAGGCGGTTCTCAAAGCCAAGACCCATTACAGTTATTGGCTTTTCGCGCTTGCTTGCCCGAAGAACTCCCACTTTGGAAGCTAGACGCAGGGCGGTGTCAACAATCTTGTGGGAGGTTTCCGCATCCAGCGGCTTGAAAAAGAGATTGAAGAGCAGCCGATACAAGGGTTAGTTCCCCCGCAGATCCGAAATCGCCCGCTCAAAATCATCCAGCGAGTCCCAAGCCTGGTAAACCGAGGCAAAGCGCATGAACGCAACGTAGTCCAACTGACGAAGTGGTTCCAGGATCGCCAGGCCAATGTCCTGCGCCTCAATGGTTGCAGCACCCGAGGACCGAAGCGTCTCTTCGACCTGTTGGGCCAATAAAGCTAGGTCGGCATCAGTAACGGGGCGTCCCTGGCAAGCCTTGCGGACACCGGAAACAATCTTGTCCCTGGAAAAAGGTTCGGTTACACCGCTGCGCTTAGTCACCATGAGCGAGGCGGTCTCTAAGGTAGTGAAGCGCTTCTGACACTCAGGACACTGTCTTCTGCGGCGAATAGCTGATCCATCATCCGAGGTTCTTGAGTCAATAACCCTGGAATCTGCATGTCTGCAAAATGGGCAAAACATTAGTTACCTCCGGTGAATCTAATCTTGGCAGCATCGCCGTGTGCGCTCAAGCCTTCGGCACTCGCAAAGGTATCAAGCTGGCTTGCCACTTCAGCCAGGGCTGATTGAGAGTAGTCGACTACCTGTTGTGGCCTTAAGAAGGTGTGGACACCGAGTCCTGGACCAAATTTAGCCTGCTCGCCGGTTGGTAGAACGTGATTGCTACCGGCAAGGTAATCCCCAAGGCTAACGGGAGAAAACTCCCCCAGAAAGATTGCTCCGGCATTGGTGATTTTTGGAAGCAAAGCCTTGGGATTTCTAGTCTGTATTTCAAGGTGCTCGGTGGCGTACTCGTTGCTAACTGCAACCGCGGTTGCCAAATTTGGCACTAAAACCAACGCCGACTGCAGGCCGCCAAGTGCAGCCTTGACACGTTCAGCGTTCTTGGTAATAGCAATCTGTTCGGCAAGCTCGATCTGAACTGCGGAGATTAGGTCGCTACTGTCAGTAACCAGAACCGCAGCAGCGTTCTCGTCGTGCTCGGCTTGAGAAATCAGGTCGGCCGCAATGCTCTTCGGGTTAGCGCTGTCATCCGCGATTATCAGGATCTCGGTTGGACCGGCCTCAGAATCAATTCCGATCAAACCTCTGAGCGCTCGCTTGGCCGCCGCGACATAGACATTTCCGGGACCTGTAACCATTCGAACCGGAGCTAGCTCGATTTCAGTCACCCCATAGGCAAATGCCGCAACCGCTGCCGCTCCCCCGATTGCGTAAACCTCAGTGACGCCTAGCAATGCTGCGGTTGCCAAAATCGTTGGGTGCGGTAATCCGCCAAATTCCTTTTGAGGTGGCGATGCAATCGCAATTCTTGGGACACCGGCCGATTGAGCGGCAACCGCGTTCATCACAACACTTGAAGGGTAAACAGCCTTGCCGCCTGGGACATAGAGCCCGACCGAGTCAACTGGGACATAGCGCTGGGAAACCAGCGCACCTGCAGCTAGCTCCACTTCGAAATCTTTCGGGACTCCCGCAAGCGATACCTTCCGAACCCGCTCAATTGCAGTCTCAATTGCTGCCCTGAGCTCAGTGCTGAGTTGCGAAACGGACTGGTCGATGACCGTTTGCGGCACTCTAACAAACTCGGGACGAACATCATCAAAACGCTCTGCTTGATCCAAAAGTGCCGAAAGGGAGTTGTGCTTTACGTCTTCAATTAGCGGCAAAACCGTTCCCAATGCCTTCTCAACGCTGACTGAGGCCCTGGGCAGTGCACCGCGAATTTGATCCTGAGTGATAGGACCTGTGATTTCTATAACGCGCACTTTACCTCTGGTTTTCGCTGCGAAAGAAGTAATGCCCTAACCTTATCGGGAGATGACTACAGAATCCTTGAACTTCCCCGCGATTGGCTCAGATGCGCTAAAGGCGACCTTTCGCATGCACGCCTCTGGCGTAGCGATAATTACCTCCCACGACCAAGACGGTCAGCCGATTGGATTCACCGCGACATCGGTGACGTCTTTGGGCTCAAACCCGCCGCTGGTCTCATTCAACATCGCTCGTGGCTCTTCTAGCTACCCACATTTGGTTGTTGGACGTGATGTTGCCCTTCACACTCTCTCTGCCACAAACCTAGAGTTGGCCCAGCGCATGGCGGGTCCCAAAGAAGAGCGCTTTATCGAAGGTGATTACCAGCTGGTCGGCCAGTTGCCAGTTTTCCCAAGTGCTTCAAGCATCCTGATCGGAAAGGTGCGGGAGCGCTTTGAAGTTGAAGCCAATGCGGTTGTGGTGCTCGACATCCTGCACGGCACCGAAGCTTTGCAAGAAGATAGTCCGCTGCTCTACTACAAGCGCGGTTACCTAACCGCTACCGAGCGGTTGGCCGACAACTCCTAGTTGACCGCGTCTTGGCCTAACAGGGCCTTGATTTCGCCGAAAAGATCGTGACCGACAGAGATTCGTTGCGGCAGTAAAAAGTGCTTTGAATCCCCACCGTTTTGCATCTTGATCTGAACCTCGACCGGGCCGGGATTCTTGGTCAAGATTTCGGACAGCTTTTGCAAATTGCTCTTGGTGGCGAGTGCTTCTTTCACGGTAATGATCAGAACACCGCCTGCCTCGCGACCGGCTTCAAGCACTTCAATGGAATAAGCCGAGAGCATTATCTCTTCGTCTCGCCTTTGGATTCGTCCGCGAATTGATACCGTCTGGTCAGCCTTAAGTAGCTCACGATTTTCAAGGTAGGTCTTACCCATAAACATGATTGATATTTCGCCCGAGAAGTCTTCTAGCACAACCTGCCCGTAGGGGTTACCCGAGGCTCTGGCCACTTTGTGCTGAACCTGGGTAATCAGACCTGCCAAAGTGACCGACTCGCCATCTTTGATTTCGCTGTCTTTCAGAGCAATTGTTCCCATATCCGAGTGACGCATCAGGAGCGCCTCTTGACCAGCCAGCGGATGGTCGGAGACGTATAGCCCCAGCATTTCTCGCTCGTGAGCTAACAGGTCGCGCTTAGTCCACTCCGGAAGATTCGGGATCGGAACCATAGCCGGATCCTCATCAAACATGCCACCGAAGAGATCTACCTGACCGCTCAGCGCCTGTTTCTTCAATACCGCCGAGGAGTCAATCGCCTCTTCGTGAACCGCAATTAGGGAGCGTCTGGTGTGACCAAGGGAGTCAAAGGCACCGGCCTTGATAAGTGATTCAACGCATCTCTTGGTAGCCGCCTGCGATGCCACCCTGGTGAGGTAATCCTGGAAAGAATCAAACGGGGATTCTGCGCGAGCCTCGACGATGGCATCGACAACGTTTTTGCCAACATTGCGAATCGCGTTTAGGCCAAATCGAATATCGTTTCCAACCGCCGCAAAGCCACTTATGGATTGATTCACATCGGGAGGTAGAACCTGGATGCCCATCCTGCGACACTCATTGAGATAGACCGCCAGCTTTTCCTTGGAGTCTCCAACCGAGGTAAGCAAAGCAGCCATATATTCGGCTGGGAAATTGGCCTTTAGGTATGCGGTCCAGTAGCTAAGTACCGCGTAACCAGCCGAGTGAGCCTTATTGAACGCATAATCGGCAAACGGCAAAAGCGTGTCCCAAAGGGCCTTGATGGCGCCATCTGAGAAGCCGTTGCCCTTCATGCCCGATCGGAAGACCTCAAGCTGCTTGTCTAGCTCCTCGGGCTTTTTCTTACCCATGGCTCGGCGCAAAAGATCCGCTTGACCAAGCGTGTAGCCAGCGACTTTCTGAGCGGCTGACATCACCTGCTCCTGGTACACAATCAGGCCGTAGGTCGGATCCAAAATCTCACTCAGTGGCTCCATCAGCTCCGGGTGCACACCCTCGGACTCCTGCAAACCATTTTTGCGCTGGGCATAGTTGATGTGCGAATTCATACCCATAGGTCCCGGGCGGTATAGCGCGATAACTGCCGAGATGTGCTCGAATTCAGACGGTTTCAAAAGTCTCAGCAGCTGACGCATGGAATCACCATCAAGCTGGAAAACACCCAGGGTGTCACCGCGAGAAAGCAGCTCGAAGGTCTTCTCATCCGCATTGAGATCGAGCTCTTCGAGCACCACAGTTTCATTGCGGTTGAGCTTGATGTTGAACAGTGCATCATCAAGCATGGTCAGGTTTCTAAGACCCAAAAAGTCCATCTTCAATAGACCAAGCGACTCACAGGGAGGCTGGTCAAATTGCGTAATGATTGCGCCATCTTCTTCGCGCTTCATAATTGGAATGACATCCATTAGCGGCTCGGCCGACATGATTACTCCGGCTGCGTGAACGCCCCACTGGCGCTTTAGGCCCTCAAGCCCCTTGGCAAGATCAAAGACCTTTTGGCTATCCTCGTCACTCTCGATGATCTCTCTGAATTCCGCTGCCTCTGAGTAGCGCTCAGCGGTTGGGTCCACCAGCTCATTCAGCGCAATATCGCGCCCTAAAACCATTGGCGGCATTGCCTTGGTTAGCTTTTCGCCCACCGCATAGGGCATGGCCAATACCCTGGCGGCATCCTTTAGGGCCTGCTTTGCCTTGATGGTTCCGAAGGTGACGATCTGAGCCACTCGGTCTTCGCCGTATTTCTCGGTGACGTAGCGAATAACTTCGGGACGCCTGCGGTCATCAAAGTCGACATCGATATCCGGCAGCGATAAACGCTCCGGGTTCAAAAAGCGCTCAAAGATCAAGTTGTGAACAATTGGATCGAGCTCGGTAATGCCAAGCGCATACGCCACCAACGATCCTGCCGCTGAGCCACGACCGGGACCTACGCGGATTCCCTGCTGGCGAGCCCAGCCGATGAAGTCGGCGACTACCAAGAAGTAACCCGGGAAACCCATGTTTCGAATCACATCAATTTCGTAAGCTGCCTGCTGCTTGTATCGATCCGAATAACCATTTGGGAAACGGCGATCCATACCGCGCCAAACCTCTTTATCCAGCCAACCGCTCTCGGTCTCCCCCTCTGGAACTGGGAACCTAGGCATCAGATCACGCTTCTCAAAACTCACTTCGCACTTCTCGGCGATTAGCAGGGTGTTATCGCAGGCTTCCGGGTGCTCTTTGAATATCTCGCGCATCTGCTGCGCGGACTTCAGGTAGTACTCCTGAGATTCAAACTTGAAGCGATTCTCGTCGTAGAGATTTGACCCAACCTGAACACACAGCAGTGCATCATGGGCAGTTGCATCCTCAGCCTCGGTGTAGTGCAGGTCATTGGTGGCAACCAAAGGAAGGTTTAGATCTTTGGCAAGTCGAAGCAGGTCCTCGCGAACGCGCTTTTCGATATCCAGCGAGTGGTCCATCAGCTCGACAAAGAAATTACCCTCGCCAAAAATGTCACGGAATTCAGCAGCTGTCTCAACAGCCTCTTTGTATTGTCCGAGGCGAATACGAGTCTGAACCTCACCACCTGGGCAACCGGTGGTTGCAATAAGACCCTTGCCGTATTTGTGCAGTAACTCGCGATCCATTCGAGGTTTGAAGTAGTAGCCAGAAAGATAGCTTTCGGAAGAAAGCCGAAACAGGTTTTGCATCGATTTGTTGTCAGTTGCCCACATCGTCATGTGTGAGTAGGCACCGCCACCAGAAACGTCGTCTTCTCCCCCGACGCCCCAGCGAACCTTGGACTTCTCTTTGCGACTTCCAGGGGCTAGGTAGGCCTCAATACCGATGATTGGCTTGATGCCGTGCGAGGTTGCCTGGTTCCAAAATTCATATGCACCGTGAGCATTGCCGTGGTCGGTCATGGCGATTGCAGGCATCTGAAGGTCTGCGGCTTTGGCAACCAATTGCTTGATGCGCGCAGCTCCATCGAGCATCGAATACTCGGTGTGGTTGTGCAAATGGACGAACGAATCGCTCATTTCACCTCCACTTATTCATCGACGGGCCCTTAGCCTAAAGCCGAAAATCTACTTCCCGCAGTCGGTTCAGGGCGAGTTCCAAATCTTGCGGATATTCGCTTTCGAATTCGACCCACTCCCCCGAAATTGGGTGAGAAAAGCCAAGCTTATGGGCATGGAGCCACTGCCTATCCAACTTAAGCGCAGCCGCCAGCTTGGGATCGCTCCCGTAGAGCGGATCGCCGACCAGAGGATGCCTAAAGTGGGCAAGGTGAACCCTGATTTGGTGGGTTCTTCCGGTCTCTAATCCAATTTCCAAAAGAGCAGCCGTTGGCAAAAGCTCGATGGTCCGGTAGTGGGTGACAGCATTTTTGCCATCTGCAGAGATTGTGAACTTGTAATCGTGCTTGGTGCTTCTGGCGATTGGGGTGTCTATTGTGCCCACAGCTGGGTCTAGGTGTCCCTGGGCCAAGGCGTGATAGGTCTTTTTCACAGTTCTGTCTCTAAAAGCCTGCTTTAAAACCGAATAAGCCCGCTCGCCCTTTGCTAAGACCATCAGACCGCTGGTTCCAACATCGAGTCGCTGGACTATGCCCTGACGCTCCTGAGCGCCGGAGGTGGCTAGCTGGATGCCTCTGGCCAACAAGACACCGGGGACGCTTGGGCCCACAAAACCCAAAGAAGGGTGCGAGACAACGCCGGCAGGTTTGTCGATGACAATCATGTGTTCATCTTGGAAAACAACCTTTAGCTCGGCCACATCCTCGGCAATGACCTCTGGCTCATTTGAGCGCTCGACCAGCTCGACCTCGATGACCTGGTCAATTTCAAGCCGATCGGATTTACCAATTACTTTCCCGGCTCTGGTGACACTGCCCTCAGCAAGTAAATCTGCCGCCTGAGAGCGGCTGATGCCGAGCATTTTTGCCAAGGCGGCATCGGCTCTCTCACCGGAGAGGGAGTCCGGAACCGGCAGATACTTACTTGCCAACCTTGCCACCCAGTTCGTCACCCATAAGCGTTCTGAGCATTGCCAGTGATACACCGACAACCAAGAAGGTGTCAGCCAAGTTGAAAATCGGGAAGTTGAATGGAATCGAGATGAAATCAACGACATGCCCATTTAGGAAACCTGGAGCGCGAGTGAGTCTGTCAACCAAATTTCCTGCAGCTCCGC
The DNA here is from genome assembly GCA_027487865.1 of Microbacteriaceae bacterium. Classification (GTDB taxonomy): domain Bacteria; phylum Actinomycetota; class Actinomycetes; order Actinomycetales; family Microbacteriaceae; genus Aquiluna. The sequence goes on along the minus strand of JAIYCT010000007.1, from coordinate 50,434 downwards.
CCAGGACCAGACCGGCGATGATGGTCCAGGTGAGGTTTTTGACCTTTGGTCCAAACCACAAAAGCGCTAGCACCGCACAGCAGGCAATAATCGCTAGCACCCAGGTCTGGCCAACGCCGAGCGAAAATGCAGCAGCGTCGTTATAGGCAAGTCGGAATCTGAGAATTTCACCTATTACGGGCATGACAGAACCGTCAGAAAGTTCGGCAATTGCCAACTCTTTGGTTAGCTGATCAAGAAAAACTAAGAAAACGCCAATTCCAAGGAAAAGGAAGGTTCTTGCTTTACTTGCGCTCACTTGAGGTTTCGTCTTCATCCTCAGCGGCTGCTGACGTCACAACCTCGTCCTCGAGCTCGTCTTCATCCTCAACAACCTCGGCCGCAACCTCGGTGATTTGGGCGAATTCAATCTTCGCAGCTGCCTCTAGCGGCTGCTCAAAGGACTCCTCGCGGATCAAAGTGGTGAGCTGAGACTCCATGTATTCACGCAGGCGACCACGGTAGTCGTGCTCGAATTCACGAAGTTCGTCAATGGTGTTCTCAATTGCCTTGCGGTCAAGCTCTAGTTGACCAAGAACTGCACGGGCCTGAGCCTCTGCGTCGCGCACTAGGCGAGCGGCATTCTCCTGGCCATCACGAATTAGCTGATCGCGCTTGGTTAGACCCTCGCGGACGTGCTCCTCATGCAACTTGCGGGCAAGCTCTAGCAAGCTGTGTGAGTTGCTGGCGTCGGCCGCACTTGGAACGGATGCGGCAACCACCGGTGCAACTGGGAAGTCTGCTGCTGAAGCAGCTGGAGCGGCCTGCGCCTGAGCCTTTGCGGCCTCTAGCTGCTGGCGAAGCTCTTCGTTCTCGCCACCGAGCTTTCGAAGCTCAACAACGACCTCGTCTAGAAAGTCGTCGACCTCGTCCTGGTCATATCCCTCGCGGAACTTGACGATGGTAAATCTCTTGTTTACAACTTCTTCGGGCGTCAGCGCCATGTTGCACCTTCCTGATACAGCGCAAAAGCGCTCACGCTATGTTATTCGCTTTAGAGGGTTCGAACCAAGCCCTGCGCAAAAAGTACCGCAATAAGCACAATTGTCCAAGCCAAATCCAACGCCACTACACCCAGTCGCAATGGCGGTACAAAGCGCCTTACGAACTTAATCGGTGGATCGGTGATTGTGAATGCAAAATCAACAATCGGCATCAAGATGCTAGGTGGTCGCCAGCCACGATTGACCGACATTACGAATTCAACGATGAACCTGGCAAACATTGCATAGACAAAAAGCTGCAACGCCCAATAAAGAATTAAACCGATCAGGCCCATAAATTAGTCGAGCAGGTTGTCGGCATCGGTGGCCTCAGCCTCGCCGTCGTTCACCTCAACGTGGCTTGGGCTTAGCAAGAAGACCTTTGGGGTGACGCGGCGGATCTGACCCTCGAGCGCTTCTTTGAGGCCCAGCATGAAGTCCAGCATGCGCTTGGCATCGGCTTCGCTCATGCCGCCGATGTTCACAATCACTGGAACGCCTTGGCGGTAGTGGAAGGCGACTTCCTTACCATCTGCGTAAGTCTGTGGTTCTAGCGTGATGATTTCTGACATTTCAGAGCCGCGACGTGGTCTCGATGCGGCTGGACGAGGCTTTGCGCTCGCTTCAACTTTCTGAGGTTCTGCTGATCCAAAACCAAAGAAAGTCATAACTGAATTAACTGCGCCCATCATTACTCCTTAGATTGCTTCAAGACTATGGGTTCAAAGGCCTAGGGCCGGTGATTGCCGAGCCAACTCTTATGTGTGTCGCACCCATGGAAATCGCTAATTCGAAGTCCTCGCTCATGCCAATCGATAGCTTTGTAGCCTTGGGTGCAAGTTCCTGCAATTTGCCGCTGGCAATAAGAACTTTTTCAAATTCCGCAGCCGGGTCCATCCCAAGTCCGGCAACCGCCATAACTCCTAGCAGCTCAAAGTTTGGTAGCTGCAATACTGACTCGGCCAGTGGCGCAAGATTTTCAGGTAGCACTCCCCCGCGACCTTCGTCATTGGTGAGGTTTAGCTCGACAAACCCTGAAAAGTTTCCCTCAAACTTTGGAAGTTGCTTCGCTAGTTCTGAAACTAGCGATTCTCGGTCGATTGAGTGAATGACCCTGGCGTATTTCAGGACCGATTTCACCTTGTTGGATTGCAACTGACCGACAAAGTGCCAAATAGCCTGCGACTGCGGGCGCAATTCCGCGAGTCGAACACTTTTTGGGCTGGCTTCCTGGTCTCGGTTTTCACCAAAATGCAGCTGACCTAAATCAACTAACTCGGCCACCACCTCGGCAGGGTTGTTCTTTGTGATGGCCACTAACTCAACATCGGTCAATGACCTGCCAGAAGCCGAACAGGCACTGGCCATTTTGGCCAGCACCTGTTCGTATCTAGAAGCTAATTGGCTCAACGGAAGAATTCAGGAAGATCCAAATCGTCACCGAACTGACCGTTGGAGCTAGGAGCTGCACTGTGGGCGGGAACCAAGGTCTCGCTCTGAATCAACTGCTCGCTGGTTGGAAGCTCCTGGGCCGCCTCGGCAACTGCGTAATCCTCAACTGCTGGGGCCGCAACAGCCTGCTCGACTGGAAGAACAACAGCAGCAGGTGCTTCGAACTTTCGGTACGTCGGCTCTCCGCCATCAAAGCCAGCGGCGATAACGGTGATGCGGACCTCGTCACCCAAGGTGTCCTCAATGGTTGCACCGAAGATGATGTTGGCTTCTGGGTGAACTGCTTCCTGAACCAAACGAGCTGCGTCGTCGATTTCGTGCAGGCCTAGGTCTGAAGCACCCTGAACCAAAAGCAGTACTCCGTGAGCACCCTCGATGGTTGCCTCGAGAAGCGGAGATGAAACGGCAATCTCAGCAGCACGGACCGCACGGTCTTCACCCTTGGCGGTACCGATGCCCATAAGGGCACTTCCGGCACCCTGCATAACGGACTTCACGTCGTTGAAGTCGAGGTTGATAAGTCCAGGGATCACGATCAGGTCGCTGATGCCCTGCACACCGGCACGAAGCACGTCGTCCGCGGTGATGAATGCTTCGATGGCGGAAATCTTCTTGTTTGACATCTCAAGTAGACGCTGGTTTGGAACCACGATCAGGGTGTCAACCTCGGCGCGAAGTTCGCGGATACCCTCATCGGCCTGCACGGCACGGCGCTTACCCTCAAAGTTGAACGGGCGGGTTACCACACCCACGGTCAAAGCACCTAGGCGCTTTGCAATTCTTGCTACCACTGGAGCTGCTCCGGTTCCGGTGCCGCCACCCTCGCCGGCGGTTACGAATACCATGTCGGCACCCTTTAGCGCTGACTCAATCTCGTTCTCGTGCTCCTCAGCGGCGCGGCGACCTACCTCTGGGTCTGCTCCTGCTCCAAGGCCACGGGTGATGTCGCGACCAATGTCCAACTTGACATCGGCATCGCTCATTAGCAGGGCCTGTGCGTCGGTGTTCACCGCTACAAACTCAACTCCACGCAGTCCAGACTGGATCATGCGGTTTAGCGCATTCACACCGCCGCCACCAACTCCAACGACCTTGATGACTGCCTGATAGTTCGGGGTCTGAGCCACGATGTTCCTCCTTGTGAAAACTCTCAAGTTAAGGCTGAGGCTTAACCCTTTGAGAAGAATTCAGTTTGCGCCAAGAAGTTAGGCCCCGACCAGCCCTATTCGCTCGAGGGTCTCTGGCGTGTCGCAAATGAGTTGAATCAATAGTCTTGGTAAGTAACCACGGGGGCTTTGGGAGATGAGACATCGATCGTGACGCCGGGTTTTACACCGGTCTTTATAAGCGAGTTCAAGACCTCCGCTTTGAGCAGCCCCTGCTTGGCGTTTCCCCAAATCACGCGGGTATCGCTCTTTCGCAAAATCAAATCTGAGGTTAACTGCTCGGAAACCTGAATTGAGAAAACCTTCTTATAGGTGCCAACCGGAAGTGAAAGCAAGACCTCCATAGCGGTTTTATACTTCTTGTCCTTCAAAGGGTCAGCGGTGAAGCGGAAAAACGGGTACTTATCTTTGGCACCTGCCACATCGATGCGAACCCCGGCAGCGTCATAGAGGTAGTTCTTCCCACCTCGAACCAGAATCACAATTGGCTGGCGCTCGCGAATCTTCACGGTCAAAGTGTGAGGCGGCTCCGCCTGGAGCGTGAAGGTCTCGATCAGAGCAAAATCCGCCAACAGGTCGGCAACACTGTCCTGGGAGATGGTTGTCAGGGGCTTTCCAACCAGTCCCTCCAGAGCTCCCATTACCTTGCTGGCTTGAATTCGATCATTGCCGCTGACTTTGATTTGCTCTACGGCGAGCATCGGTGTGAAGAAGGTGGCTACCACCAGAATCACCAGGGCGATTGGTCCCGCAATAAACAAGGTCCTACCGAGAATGCGAAATCCAGAGCTGCGGGGAGCTTTAGTCTTCGCGGGCTTAGCGCTTTGTCTAACGCGCTTTATCTCACGGCCGACAAGTTCGCGCTCTGGTTTCTTCAACTAAGCCTCCAGGGCACTTAGCAGCTCAGGAACCATGCGGTAGATGTCACCACAGCCCATCGTGATGATGAAATCCCCACTTTGGGCAAGGCTGGCGGCAACGGCGGGCACGTCCTCCCACACCGGCACGTAGTGCATCCGGGCTTGATCTGCGAAGCGATCTGCAATTAGTGCCCCGGTGACCCCTGGTTCCGGGTCTTCCCTGGCCGCATAGATATCCAGGCAAACCACCTGGTCACTCAGCGCTAATGCTTGTGCGAACTCGGACTGGAAAATGCGAGTTCTAGAAAAAAGATGCGGTTGAAAAACCGTGATCAATTTGCCCGAACCCACTACCGCTCTAGCCGCGCTCAATGCGGCGGCAACCTCGGTGGGGTGGTGAGCGTAGTCGTCGTAGACCTTAACCCCGCGGCGCTCCCCGTGCAGCTCAAAGCGGCGCTCGGTGCCGGAGAAGTGCGCGACAGCCTTCGCCGAATCCTCAAAATCAAATCCAAGTCCAACCAAGACCGCAACCGCTCCAGCGGCATTGAGCGCATTGTGATGGCCTGGAACCTGTAATTGAACCTGAATGCTCTTGGGGCCAAAGCCGAGTTCAAAAGAGACGTTTCCACTTAGCGCAGCCACGTTTCTGACCTGCACCGAGGCATAGCTGGCGGTTCCAAATGTGATTATGTTTTTGTGCTTCAAGCGCTTAGTTACTCGCACAGCACCCGGATCATCGCTTGAAATTGCGACTAGCGAACCCGCGGCATCGGCAAACTTTGCGAATTCACCTTCGAAAGCATCGAGTGAGCCAAAGTGGTCCAGGTGATCTGGGTCAACGTTGGTGATTAGTGCGACTTCGGTCTTGTAGTGCAGGAATGAACTGTCGGACTCGTCTGCTTCTATGACAAAGTGCTCACCCTTGCCAGATCCCGCTGACGCTCCGTACTCCTGTATCACACCGCCGTTTACAAAGCTGGGGTCAGCACCGAGGCGGCTGAGAGCGGTAATCACCATTCCGGTCGAAGTGGTCTTTCCGTGAGCTCCCGCTACCGCGATGAGCTTGCCCTTTGATGCCAGGTGAGCCAAGAGCGCCGAGCGGTGCAGGATTGGTATTCCGCGCTCCTGAGCCAGGACGTACTCAGGGTTGGTCGGCCAAAGTGCGCTTGTGACAACCACCGTGTCAGGGTTACCAAGGTTTTCGGCGGAGTGACCGATGTGAATTACGGCACCTAGTGCTTGCAGTGCCTTGACGTTTGAGGAGTCCCTGAGGTCGGACCCGGTAACCTTGTGCCCCATTCCCAAAGTAAGCCGGGCGATGCCCGACATTCCAGAACCCCCGATACCAATAAAGTGCACGGTACCTAAATCGTCAGGAATGGGCTGGGAGTACTCGGGCTTAATCACGGGTCTTAGTATTCACTGCCGCAAGCACAAGATCGCGTAGCCGCTCGGTTGCGTCGGGAATTCCCACTGACTTTGCCGCCTGAGACATCTTTCTGATGCTCGAACTGTGGCTCACCAGCGGGATTAATTCGGAGCTTATGTACTTGGCTGTGAACTCACTATCTGAAACCAATTTGCCACCGCCTGCTTCAACAATGGTTGCTGCGTTAAATTTTTGCTCTCCGTTACCCACCGGGTATGGAATGTAAATAGCCGGCAGTCCACAGGCAGCAAACTCACTGACCGTTGAGCTTCCAGCCCGCGATACCGCCAAATCCGATGCTGCGATTGCAGCATCCATTCGGTCGCAGTAAGCCATCCGGCGGTAACCCGGTTCTGAGACCTCAGCGAGATTGGCCCTGTCCCCCACGATGTGCAGGATTTGAATCCCTGCGGCATTTAGCACGCTGCGGGTCTCGATTATCGCCTCGTTGATGCTCTTAGCTCCTAAAGACCCTCCGGTGACCAAAAGCGTTGTCATAAAGGGATTCAGACCCAATTCGATTCGTGCCTGCTCTTTGTCGTAGCCAGACACAGAATCAACAATTTCCGGGCGAAGAGGCATGCCCGTGATGGCAGCTGGTGACAGATCGCTGTTTGGAAAAGCCACCGCGATGCTTTTGGTGAATTTTGCACCCAGGCGATTGGCAATACCCGCTAGGGCATTTGCCTCGTGGATCACCAGCGGCTTTCTGGCAAGAAATGCAGCGAGGTAAGCGGGAGCGGATGCGTAGCCACCAAACCCAACCACTGCCTCAATCTTGTGCGCCTTGATCATCTTGAGAATTGAAATCACGGCCGCGGCAAATCGGAACGGGAATGCCAAGGCATAGAGTGAGGGCTTGCGAGGAAATGGCAGCCTGGCAATCGTTAGTAGCTCAAACCCGCGCTGCGGAACAAGGCGAGACTCCAGACCCTCCTTGGTGCCAAGGGTCAGCACCTCGTGATCTAAAGCCCTCAGCGACTGAGCCAGCGCCAACATCGGATTTACGTGGCCGGCAGTTCCGCCACCGGCCAATAAAAACTTGGTCACCTTCTGCGTCCTAGATTCGCCGTTCGATCACGCTCTACTGCCAGCACCACGCCAATGGCCATAAGTGATGCAATCAGCGAAGAGCCACCGGCAGAAACCAGCGGCAAGGTAACGCCGAGAACCGGAAACAGCCCAACCACAACACCCATGTTGATAAATGCCTGAATCACAATCCAAAACATCACTCCCACCACCAGGTTGCGGTTGAAGGGGTCGGTTTGCTGCCTAGCGATTTGGAACATAACCAGACCGAGCGCTAAGAACAGCGCAACCACCAGAAGCGCTCCGATTAGCCCCAGCTCTTCGCCGATGATTGCGAAGATAAAGTCGTTTTCAACCTCAGGGATCCAGCTCCATTTGAGCTTGGAGCGACCAAGGCCTGTGCCAAAAATGCCGCCGGAGGCAAGGGCCCAGGTGCCCTTTTCAAACTGCCAATTCACACCCATTGGGTCAGCTGCTGCCGGGTTCATCCAGGCGTCAAAGCGCACTCTTCGAGAGGGCGAACTGGAAACCAGGAAAAACGCCAGTGCCGAGCCAACCGCGATGATGGAATACCAATAGGACATCTTTATGCCGGCAATTAGGTAGAGACCCATCAGCAAGACCACCATGATGATGCCCGAACCCAAGTCCTTACTTAGCACCGCCACCATGCCAACACCGACCGCGGAGAAGAACCACACCCGCTTCCAAATCGGCAAATCCTCGTCTTGAAAACCTGTCAGCTGAGAAAGCTGAAAGGACAGCGCAATAATCAAACCGAGCTTTAGAAACTCGGACGGCTGGACACCGACCGGACCAAGATCAAGCCAGTTGCGGTTTCCGTTGATCTCTCGACCGACCAAAACCGTTGCCGCCTGAGCTCCCATGGTCACCATCAGCCCCAACATCGCGAATCTGCGCATCACATCAAGTGAAACATTGGAGATTATGAGCATCAGCGCTAGGCCAATCAGCGCGTAGCCGCCCTGCTTTAGAAAGATAGATGCGGCATTAGCGGTTTCTTTAAACGCGTCTACTGCAGATGCACTCGCCACCATAGTGAGCCCAATTGCAACGGTCGCAAGGGTTAGTCCCAAAAGCCAAAAGAATTGCCTGGACTGTGCGTGCAGACGAGGCTGCAACATCTCTTTTAGATTTGTCACTTACTCACCTGCCTTCTAACCTCTGCCTGAAACTGATTTCCACGGTCTGCATAGTCTTGGAACTGATCCATAGAAGCCGCTGCCGGGGCTAGCAAAACCGTGTCTCCCTCAGTTGCAAACTCCAAAGCGGAGCTCACGGCCTGGGACATGATCTTCTCGCCCGAAATCACCCTCAGAGGCAAGTTTGGAAGGTGTTTTGCAAACAACGCCTCAAGTTCGGCCGTGTCGGCACCAATAACAATGGCGGCTTTTAGCTTCGAGCCGTGATCAATCAAAAGCGGAGTCGGGTCAACGCCTTTGAGAAGGCCACCAACAATCCACACGATTGAATCGAAGCTTGCCAGCGACGCATTAGCTGCGTGAGCATTAGTGGCCTTTGAATCGTCAATAAAGACAATGCCCTGCTGCTCGAGTACTTTTTGAATTCGATGCGGAGCAAGTTTGAAGGTCGCGATAGCTTGTTTGATGACTTTGGGCTCAACATCCACCGCCCTGGCCAACGCCGTGGCGGCGGCGACATTGGACCTCAGGTGGTCGCTTAGGACACCAATTGCTTCTAAGTCAGAATCCTGCGCTATTTCCAGCGCTGCCGAGTAGCGGTCTGCAATAAAGGCTCGATCAACTAGGAATTCCTCTACAAAGCCAACCGCACTGACACTTGGCATGCCGGTGGTAAAGGCCACGGCTCGGCAGCCATCAACCACTTCAGCGTTTTCTGCAGCCGCCAGGGTCTTTGAGTCTTGGGCGTTATAGACAATTGCAATCTCAGTACCCTCAAAAACCTTTGCCTTAGCTTCAAAGTAGGCCTGCTCGCTGCCGTGCCAGTCGATGTGATCTGGTGCCAGGTTCAAAAATGCGCTGGCCACCGGGTTTAGTCGCCCAGCGTAGTGAAGCTGGAAGCTGGATATCTCAACCACTAGGTAGTCGAAACCTTCTGGGTCTCTGATGGCATCCAAAATTGGATTTCCGATGTTGCCACATGCCACTGCGCGCAGTCCTGCAGTTTGCAGGACGTGAGTTACCAGCTCAGTGGTAGTGGTTTTGCCGTTGGTGCCGGTGATGGTGATCCACTTGGCTACCCGATCGGTTTTGTCCCTAAGACGCAAAGCTAGATCGATATCCGTTAGGACCTGGATGTCATGATTTGCAAGCCAGAGCACTGCCGGGTGCGAAGGCGCAAAACCTGGAGAGACCACCGCAAAGTCAATCCTTGCCATTTTGCTCAGCTCGGAAACCGAATCAGAAAGCACTAGCTTTGCACCAATGACCTCAAGAAGTTCGGAGTATTCAGGACTCGCGGAATTCGCAAAAACCGTTACCTCTGCGCCTAGTTCGCAAAGCGTGTCAGCTACCGAGAATCCGGATTTACCCAAACCTAAGACTGCAACGTGCAGTCCAGCCCAATTGTCGTGCCAGCTGCGCTGCGGGATCATATGCCGTAGATCCACTCCACGTAGAACAGGCCAACGCCGCTAATCACACACAACGATGCAATGATCCAGAAGCGAACAACGATGGTGATCTCAGCCCAGCCCTTGAGCTCAAAGTGGTGGTGCAGTGGTGACATCAAAAAGACACGCTTGCCGGTTCCGGTTCGCCACTTGGTGATCTTGAAGAACACTCGCTGAATCACTACCGAACCGGTGACGATAACGAAGATTCCACCGATCAGAATAAGTAGCAACTCGGTGCGGGAAAGGATTGCCAGCGCGGCTAGCGCACCACCTAGACCAAGCGACCCGACATCTCCCATAAAGATCTGCGCTGGTGAGGTGTTCCACCACAAAAAGCCAACACAAGCACCCACGATGGCTGCCGCAACAACCGCCAGGTCAAGCGGGTCGCGCACGTTATAGCAGGATGCAAAATTCTCGACAACCGTCGCACAGCTTTGGTTGAACTGCCAAAAACCAATGATCACGTAAGCGCCTATGGCCATGATCGCGGATCCAGATGCCAGACCATCTAAGCCGTCTGCGATGTTCACACCGTTGGATGCGCTGGTAACCAAAAGGGTGATCCAGGCCACAAACAACCCCATGCCAATAACTGAGCCCCAGATAAACAGGTCGATCGGTAGGTCTCTAAATAGCGAGATTGCGGTGGATGCCGGCGTCAAGCCGTCTTCATCAGGGAAACCAAGCGCGAGAACCGCAAAGACGATTGCAACTGCAACCTGGCCTGCGATCTTTGCCCATCCGGTAAGCCCTAAGCTGCGTTGATTGCGGACCTTGAGTAGGTCATCTATAAAGCCAACCAGTCCAAGTCCCAGCATCATCAGGATCACAAGCAGGGCAGATGCCGATGGCGATTCACCGTTTATGAGCTTTGCGACAAAGTAGCCAATGGTTGCGGCCAAGAGGATGACGATGCCACCCATGGTTGGAGTGCCGCGCTTGGTGTGGTGAGTCTTTGGACCGTCATCACGAATGAACTGACCCCACTGCAGGTTCCTAAAAAGCCAAATAAACCCTGGGGTGGCGAAAAGCGAAATGAATAGTGCGATGCCGCCTGATGCAAGTAAGGCTCTCACTTCACACCCGCCAACTCGTCGCCTAAGAATCTCAAACCCGCGATGTTGCTGGATTTCACCAGGACAATATCGCCAGGTGAAAGCTTGTCATGAATCGCATCAAAAGCCGCGCTGATTGTCTCGCAAAACACAGACTCGCCATCCCAGCTGCCCTCTTGCATAGCCCCCAAGTGAATCAACTTCGCCTCTTGACCCACGACAAACAGCTGATCGATGTTGTATCTCACCACCAACCGACCTAGCTGATCGTGCTCCTGCACGGAATACTCACCAAGTTCTGCCATTTGGCCTAGAACCGCGATGGTTCGGTGACCTTGGCGACCCAAAGTAGCCAGGGTTTGCAAAGCTGCCCTCATGGAATCTGGGGATGCGTTGTAGGCATCGTTGATGACGAATACTCCGTCATGACGCCGAATCAGCTGCATGCGCCAGCGCTCTGCCATCTCCATCTCAGATACCGCTTCAATGGCAATATCTCTTGGAACACCGAGCTCCTGAGCAACCGCTAGCGCAGCGGAAACATTCATCGCCTGGTGCTCCCCCAGCATCTTCAGGGTCAGTTCAATAACTTGACCATCCGGGTAAGAGATTGCAAGTTTGGTGCCGCCAAGACTCAGTTCTGCCGACTTGATTTCGAAATCGGCCTCTCTAGCAAAGCCAAATCCGACGCGCTTGACGCCTTGGTTTGGCTCGAAGGCTCTTACGACCGGGTCGTCTTCGTTCAAAATCGCAACGCGTTGAATAAAGGGCATCATCTCGCGCTTGATTTGCGCTGTTATCTCGATTCCACCAAATGCACCTGCGTGAGCAAGACCCACTTTGAGCTCGACACCGATATCCGGTAGACACCAGCTGGCAAGTGCTTTGATGGAGCCGACTCCGGCCGCACCGAGCTCCAAAACTAGGTATTTAGTGGTTGATTGCAGCTTTAAGACGGTGAGAGGAAGTCCGACCTCGTTATTGAATGAATCTCTTGGGGCTACAGTTTCGCCAACCCTGGAGAGAATCTCGCGGAGCATGTTTTTGGTGGAAGTCTTGCCATTAGATCCTGTGATTCCCACGACCTGAAGCTGTTCAGCGGCCCGAACTCGAGCCAGCACGTACTTGGCCAAATCTGTGAGTGCGACAACCGTGTCCACAACCTGTATCTGGGCGATCTTTACCGTGGGGTTCGGACTTGAAACCACGGCAAGGGCGGCAACCTCAGCAACCTGCTCTAGGTAGCGGTGGCCATCCTCGTGCTCTCCCAGCTTGGCGAAGAAGATTCCGCCGGGCTCTAGCGTCCTTGAATCAGTGTCCGCTCCACCTTGAACCACAAGATTCTCGTCACCTTGAACTACTTTTCCATTGATCGCGGAAGCAATCTCGGCGAGGGTCAGTGCAATCATGACTCAACCGCCTCTATTGCGAGTTTCCTCGCGTCAAATGGAACCTTGTGACCGGCAATTTCTCGATATGTTAGGTGCCCTGGACCACACCAAAGCACGGCAGAATCCTCGGCTGTTTCTAAAACTGCTCGCTTAATTGCTTGCGCTGGGTCTGGAATCTCCAAGATTTTTCCCGCATCCAAGTTGGTTGCGGCTGCGGTGATTAGGGCGTGTCTGATAGTCGCTGGATCTTCGTCCCTTGGGTGCTGATCGGTGATGATCAAAAGATCGGCGTTTGATCCTGCTATTCCCATTTCGCTGCGCTTACCCTGGTCTCGATTACCCGATGCACCTAAGACCAAGGTGAGAGTTGGATAACGCTTTTTTATCTCCATAACGGCGCTCTCCACCCCGGCTGGAGTGTGGGCATAGTCAACATAAACATGTGGCTTGGATTCAGAAACCAACTCCAAGCGCCCTGGAACATAGAGCTCACTGGCACTAACTGCTGCTTTAAGCTCAGCTGGGCTAAATCCGGCCTCCATAAGCATTACCAGCGCAAGCACCAAGTTCTTGGCCATCAGCCCACCTTGCGAAAAGTGAACGCTGAGCTCGTGCTTGCCTAAAATTGCTAGCTGATCAGCCTGGTAGCGATAGCTGTATTGCAATCCCTCGCCAATACCAACCAATGGGATTTCTGCGGTCTCAAAAAGCTTTCGAGCATGCTCGTCCTCGACTAGGACAACGCCTTTTTTAGCGTATTTTTTGGTGAAGAGCGCTGCTTTGGCGGCTAGGTATTGCTCCATGGTTGAAAAGTCATCAAGGTGATCGCGTGAGAGGTTACTAAAGCCGACCACCTCGAATAGCACACCATCTACTCGGTGTCGGATAAGCGCTTGCGCTGAGACCTCAATAGCCGCGTGTTCCGCGCCGGCTGCCCGCATCTGTGCCAAAAGATCGTGCAACTCGGTGACCTCAGGCGAGGTGAGCGCAGCCGGAAGCTCGGTGGTTCCCACGATTCGACTGGTGGAAGCGCTCATTCCGGCAGGTTTTCCTAAGCCCAGCAAAATCTGGTGCAGGTAGTTCGTGACAGAGGTCTTGCCGTTGGTTCCGGTGACGCCAAGCAATGTCATGCCGGAGGCGGTGGTGCCATAAATCAGGTCGGAAATCTCACCCGCGATTGACCTTGGATCTGGGTGCACAAGACTTGGGATCCCCGCGACTTCCCTATCCGACAAAACTGCAACAGCTCCATTTGCAATTGCCTGATCCAGGAAGTCTAGACCGTGGTGCTTAAGCCCCTGGGTTGCTATAAACAGCGAGCCCGGTCGGCACAAATTGGAGGCTAGAGCAACTGAGCTGATCTCAACATCGTCACCGCTTCGAGAAAGACTAAATTTCTGAGCCAGCAGACTAGTTGCGAGGTTCGACTTCACCTTGAGATCCTGATGGTAGGTCTGGGGATTTCGTAGTCGATGGTGGAACGCGGTAGGTCTTGAGGGCCTGCTGCATGATGGCCTTGAATGGGAAGGTTGCCTGCAGCGAGTTCGATACGCCAACGGCCTTGTAGATGGTGATACCTACGATGAATTTGGGATTCTCCACCGGAGCCAGACCGTAGAAGGAAATTGCGAACTGCGATCCATACCCAGTGCCATCCTTGATCTGCGCGGTACCGGTTTTGCCCGCTACGCGATAGCCGTCGATGGCAGCATTTCGACCAACGCCACCGAACTCAACCACTTTCTCCATCAGGTTCAGGTTCAGCTTGGCGGTTTCCTTGGAGAGGACTCTGGTGGCATTTTGCTTGGGTTGATAAATGATTGAGCCATCATCCGCGGTGCAGTTTTCCACCAGAATCGGATCCAGCCTGACGCCCTCGTTAGCCATCGCCTGGTAGGCGTAAGCCATCTGAATTCCTGTGATCGAAATACCCTGACCATAGGTCGTGGCGTAGTTGGTCATCTTGTCCCAGTCTTTGTAGTCGTGCAAGATTCCCGAGCTTTCACCCTCGAATCGAAGCGGACTAACCGAACCAAAACCAAACTTCTGCAGGTAGTTGTAACGGGTTTCTTTGTCGATCTTGATGCCAAAGCTAGACATTCCAGTATTGGAGGAATATCGAAGAACTCCCCCAAGGGTTAGGTTGAATGGCTCGTGCCCAAAGCTGTCCTTGATCCAGCCACCGGCGAAGTCCAGCTTCATGTAATCGGGTGCTCGAACGGTGTCATAAGCGTTTGCAGTCTTAGTGTCCAAGACGATGGCGGTAGTCAGCGCCTTCATGATCGAACCCGGCTCAAAAGCCGCCTGGAAGATTTTTGAGCCGCGGTTATTGGCATCCGAGGCGGCTGGGTCATTTGGGTCAACCGAAGGCGCTTCGGCAGCGGCCAAAAGTTTGCCGGTTTCAACCTCTACGACCACCGCTGATGCCCACTGCGCACCCAGGTCGTTCACTGTGTTAGCCAAAACCTGCTGAGCAAAGAACTGCAGGTTGGCATCGATCGCCAAGTTCAGGGTTCCACCGTTTTGAGTTGGTTGGGTGGTGACGTTGGAGGTTGGAATGCGAACGCCCTCGGCACTTCGCTCAAAAGTTTCCTGGCCATCGATTCCCGCAAGGCAGGTGTTGTATTGGCGCTCAAGCCCAGCTAGCGGTGCACCATCGGAACCCACAAAGCCAATCACGTTTCCAGCAACTGCACCGTTTGGATAAAGCCGGTCGGCAAAGGCATCAAAGTAAATCCAAGGGATGTTCAGCTCCCGGATGGCGTTATAGGTTTCGCCATCAACCTTTTTCGCCAGGTTCGAATACTCACTATCTCCGGCGAGCAGCAAGGTCAATTCCTCAGGAGTTAGTTCAATCAGCGGAGCAAGTTCTGCCACGATTTGCTCGACTGTGCGCTCGGTGCGAACCCCATCAACGGTCTTAAAGACGCTACCGACATTCTTTGGCGCGGCATTTACGTCGTAGCGAAAGACTGTCCTTGCGAGCACCTGTCCAGAGGAATCGCGAATTTGACCCCTGAGGGCGGGAAGGGTTTGAGTGATTGAGCGCGACTTGAAAGATTCCTCGCGAATCTGCTCAGCTCTTACGACCTGGTAGTCGACCAGGCGAATTCCAAGACCTAGGACCATCACCAGGAGAATTAGGGCAAATACGCCGAGTCTGCGACTCAGCGATCTGTGTGTACCCATGGTGGCCTATCTGGTTGGTGAAGCTGGGATTAGACCCGACTCCAAAACTAAGCCAGAAAGGGCAGGTTTCTGCGTTTCGACACTCTCGGATACCTCGGCGCTGGCGACAGTTGCCGCGGTGAAGTCGGATACGGTTCCCATTGCAGAGTTAGCAACCAGGTTTGCGGAGACAACAACCGCATTTTCAGCACTTGCAGGTCGAGGCTTACCGAATACCCGGTCGTTTTCGATGTCTAGCAACACTGAAGCTGGGTTGGCAACCATGCCTAGTCGGTTTGCAGCGTCAGCTAAGTTCTGTGGCGAGGCAAGCGAGTCGACTTCTTCCTGCAGAATCTGAACCTGAGTTGCCAGGTCGCGCTTTTCAAGTTTTAGCGAACGTAGGTGGTAGGCATCCTGGGTGAGGACCATGTTTAGCACCAGCTGACCCAGTAGCACCACGATGATGCCAACCACGATGATCAGACCCGCTGTCATGTTGGGACGCAACTGCCTGGCCTGAGCCTGCGAAACCATGTAAACCGCCATTAGTTACCCTCCAGTTTTTCTGCAGCCCGAAGCCTTGCCGAAGCAGACCTTGGGTTTTTCTCCAGTTCCAATTCCGTGGCGCGCTCTACGCCACGGGTGATGATTTTCAAAACCGGTGCGGTGCCAGGCAATTCGACTGGCATGTCAACCGGAGTAGAACTTGTGGCGGCCGCTTGGAGGGCATCTTTGACAATCCCGTCCTCCAGGGAGTGGTAAGACATAACCACTAGGCGACCGCCAACAGCTAGAGCGTCAATCGCCTGAGGCATGGCGTCTTCTAGGACACCTAGCTCATCGTTGACGGCAATTCTTAGCGCCTGGTAGATCCGCTTGGCAGGGTGACCGTTGGTCTTACCTGGAGCAACTGGCACAACATCGATGACGATCTTGTTCAGCTGGGTTGAAGTTGTGATTGGAAGGGTCGCACGCTCGCGAACAATGCGTCTTGCGATTGGTCCGGCAAATCTCTCTTCGCCGTAGCGACGGAAGATACGAGCGAGTTCGCTCTCATCCATGCTGGCTAGAAGGTCAGCAGCGGTTTTGCCTCTGGTCTGATCCATTCGCATGTCTAGCTCTGCCTCTTGAGCGTAGGAGAAGCCACGGTCTGCAACATCCAGCTGCATTGAGCTAACGCCTAGGTCCATCAGGATTCCGTGCACTGAAGGAATCTCTAGGCGGTCCAAAATCGACTCGATTTCGTCGTAGACAGCAAGTACCGGGATAAAGCGCTCACCAAACTGAGCTAGGCGCTCAGATGCAAGTGCGATTGCGCTTGGGTCGCGGTCGATACCGATCACAGTCAAGCTTGGGTTCTGGGTCAGTAGCGCTTCGGTGTGACCGCCAAGACCCAGGGTGCAGTCGATTGCTACCGGCTTTGAAACGGTGAAGCCAGGCTGTAGCAGGTCTAGGCAACGCTGAAGCATTACCGGGGAGTGAAGTTCTGAAGTTTGAATCATGACATTCCCTTATGTCCTGCCCTGCAACTTGGTCCTTGTCCGTTTGTGAGCTTGGTTTTCACTTGTTCCGACTTCGGGGAAGAAGGCCGGTACACGGCCAAGGGCCAAGTTGCAGGGTTAGAACAACCCTGGGATCACCTCCTCCGCCTGTGAGGAGAAACCATCTTCGTTGCGGGCTAGGTAGTCGTTCCAGGTCTGTGCATCCCAGATTTCGGCTCTAGCGCCAACACCGATGATGACCAACTCTTTGGAAAGGTTCGCGTAGTCGCGTAGTAGCTGAGGCAGTAGCACTCGACCCTGCTTGTCTGGGGTCTCATCGGTCGCACCAGAGAGGAAAACACGTAGGTAGCGACGAGCTTCCTCGTTGGTGACAGGTGCCTGGCGGATCTTGTCGTGCACGGATGCGAATTCTTTACTGGAGAAGACATAGAGGCAGCGCTCTTGGCCGCGGGTGATAACAACACCTTCACCAAGCTCATCGCGGAACTTGGCAGGAAGGATTAGGCGGCCCTTTTCGTCCAGCTTGGGCGTGTGAGTACCTAGTAGCACTTCGACCCCTTTCCCAAGCTGTTTCCTCCACTTTACTCCACTTTGCTCCACTTTGGGTTATTTTGGCGTGTTTTATATCACGTTTTGGTCACCTTTTTTAAAAGAAAAACCCCGCCGAAGCGGGGTTAGGTCAGGTTTTTACTATTCGTTGCCGAAGCGTTGATTCCAACGATCCTCAAAGAAAGTCGCCTTTGGCTTGTCGCCTGCGGCTGGAAGTTCCGGAAGTCTGAAGTTTGCACTGGCAATAACCAGCCCGATCACCATCACCAAGAAGGCAACGACGCCAAAAAACGCAACCTGGAGAGCCACTGCCAGGACCAAAAGTCCAAGGCCCGAGAGCAGGATCAAAACGCCAAGCACCAGCTTTCCTGCCGACTGGTTGGCGCTGGTGGTGCTGGAAATGGTTTTAGCAAACTCGGCGTCTTGCGCCATTAGGTTGCGTTCCATCTCTTCGAGCAGTTTTTGCTCGCGCTCAGATAGTCCCATTGTCAACTCCGTTCTTCCCTAATTGTAAACAGCGAAGCTCAGTTAGGCTATCCCCTATGTCTCAAGGTTTTATACTAAATCTGGTCCAGCACCGTTTGGATGTGTATTGCGACCTCAAGCGTTCTGAGCTAACTGAGATCTCAGATGACTTAGTGCCCATCATCGACTACACCCAGGATCTACTTGCCGGCGGCAAGCGATTCCGCGCCCTGTTTGCCTTCTGGGCCTGGGCCGGCTACCAGGTGGTGGAGTTTGACACCGCCAAACTGAGCGTTGAAACCCCTGTGGTTTCGGTGGCAGCAGCGCTAGAAATGTTTCACGCAGCAGCTCTGGTTCACGATGACCTGCTGGATCAATCTGATACCCGCAGAGGAAAGCCGGCGATCCACAAGCGCTTTGAATCACTGCACCAATCCAGCCGATTTGCTGGAAGCGCAGAGCGCTTTGGAGTCGCAGGTTCGGTGCTTGTTGGCGACATGATGCTTTCGTGGTCGTCGGAACTGTTTGGCGAGGCCCTATTGCACTCCCCCGGTGAGGTGATTGAAGCGGCCTGCCGAACCGAGTTCTCAAAGATGCGTTTTGAGGTTATGGCTGGTCAGTACCTTGATGTCCTAGAGGAAAATGCCGCTCCACTTCGCTCCAAGTCTGAGGCAGTGGCTAGAGCCAACAAGGTGATGCTCTATAAAACCGCGAAATACAGCCTGGAGGCGCCGCTGTTGATCGGGGCTGCCCTCGGTGGTGCTCACCAATCCGAGCTAAAGAGCCTGAGCAACTTCGGAATCCCGCTGGGACTGGCATTCCAGCTCAGAGACGACATTCTTGGAGTTTTTGGTGACCCTCAGGTTACCGGCAAGCCGGCCGGAGATGACCTTCGCGAAGGCAAGCGAACTGTTTTGATTGGTCTGACCTTGGAAGCACTGCCGGTAAGTGTTGCGAACATCTTTGAAGAACTCTTGGTTAGCGGAGATCTCGATGGTGAACAGATCGATTTCATGCGAAATGCCATTGTGGACTCCGGTGCCCTTGCCAAGACTGAAGCTTTGATTGAGCAGTACTCAGACCGAGCCATTGAGGCGCTTGCCGAGCTGGAAATCTCAGAGCAGGGTCGTAAAGAACTTGCGAATCTGACTGAAGCGGTAATCAACCGCAGTAAATAAGGCTTTAGCCCAGCGACTGAGCAGCTCTTCTAACCGGAGCCTTGTGGCCTTCCAGTAGCGCAGCAATCGGGGTTCTACCCAAGTGCTCATTCTCGGTATAAATCCAGTCGATTGCCTCATCGAGGGTCAGACTGCAGTCAAGCAAAAGAAATAGGGTTCCACGAATGCTGGCTAGCGGCTCACCATTTTGAATCAGGTGGGCAGGAATCATTGGCTGCTTATCGACTCGGACACTAAAGAGCACGTGCTCTTCGATAAGCCTTCTCACCTTGGATGCAGAAATGCCAAGCTGCTCACCGGCCTCATCAATGCTTAGCCAGCTATCGACACCTGGAAGTGACATCGACTATCTCCTCTGGGTCTGCACGAGCTGCTCGGCAACCAAGAATGCCAGCTCGAGCGACTGCATGTGGTTTAGGCGAGGGTCGCAGACCGACTCGTAGCGCTTAGCCAAAGTAGCTTCGTCAATCATCTCTGAACCACCCAGGCACTCGGCGACATCGTCACCGGTCAGCTCAACGTGCAGGCCACCTGGGTGAGTGCCAAGTGCGCGGTGAACCTCAAAGAAGCCCATAACCTCGTCCATCACGTCTTCAAATCGACGCGACTTGTAGCCGTTGGCGGTGGTCATACCGTTGCCGTGCATTGGGTCAGTAATCCAAAGTGGCGTTGAGCCGGTTTCTTTGGCTGCCTCGATTAGCTTTGGTAGCTCTTCGCGAATCTTGCCGGCACCCATGCGAGAAATCAGAGTCAAGCGACCTGGCTCCTGGTTTGGGTCTAGCTTTTCGATGATCTTTTTTAGGTCATCAACCGAGGTGGTTGGTCCAAGCTTTACACCAAGTGGATTTCTGACTCGAGAGAAGAAGTCAAGGTGTGCACCATCTAGCTGCCTGGTGCGCTCGCCCACCCAGACGAAGTGACCTGAGGTCACATATGGAGTATCAGTTCGAGAGTCGATTCTGGTCATCGGACGCTCGTAGTCAAACAGCAATCCCTCGTGCGAGACAAAGAACTCGGTAGCGCGAAGCTCCGCGGAATCAACGCCGCAAGCCTCCATGAACCTCATGGCGCGGTCGATGTCACCGGCGATTGACTCGTACTGCTTGTTGGCAGGATTGTCGGTGAAGCCCTTGTTCCAGGCGTGCACCTGACGAAGATCAGCAAATCCACCGGTGGTGAAGGCACGGATCAGGTTTAGGGTGCTGGAAGAGGTGTGGTACGCCTGCATTAGGCGTCTGGCATCGTTACTGCGTGACTCCTCAGTGAATTCGTAGCCATTGACTGCATCGCCGCGGTAGGCAGGAAGGGTCACGCCGTCTCGGGTTTCGAAATCTGAGGATCTTGGCTTTGCAAACTGTCCAGCCATGCGACCCATTTTGATTACAGGTAGCGATGAGCCATACATCAAAACCACTGCCATCTGCAGCACGGTCTTGATTCGGTTACGAATACGATCTGCGGTGGCATCCACAAAAGTCTCGGCACAGTCGCCGCCTTGCAATAGGAATGCCTTTCCAATGGCTGCTTGAGCCAAACGCTCGCGCAGGGTGTCTACCTCACCGGCGAACACCAATGGTGGTTGAACCGAGAGGTCTTTTTTTACCTGCTCGAGCACCTGCGCATCTGACCAGGTTGGCTGCTGCTTGGCCTCAAGCTTTAGGTAGTTGTCTAATCCGAAGTCTGTCAATCTGTTCCTTTAGCTATGCGGCCTGAGCCATGCGGTTCTTGACGGTGGAGGCGTATACGTCTTCATACTCCTGCTTGCTCAGCTGCATGATGTTGTAAACGATTAGATCGGTGACGGCGCGCAACACTGCGCGCTCCCCCTCCATGCCGGCAAATCTTGTGAAGTCCATTGGCTCGCCAATCACGACTCCAACTCGGCGAATCTTTGGATACTTGGAACCAATTGGCTGCACCTTTTCGGTGTCGATCATGGCTACCGGAATAACTGGGACCTTGGCTTCCAGCACCATGCGGGCAATTCCGGTTCTACCGCGGTAAAGCTTTGCATCTGGGGATCGAGTTCCCTCCGGGTAGATGCCAAGCAGCAACCCACGCTCCAAAACCCCGAGACCGGTGTTTAGCGAATCCTCGGATGCCTTGCCGCCGGAGCGGTCAATTGGGAGCTGTCCGGTCGCCTTGAAGAACCAACGGATCAGCGCACCCTTCACACCCTTGCCGGTGAAGTAGTCGCTCTTGGCCAAGAAGGTAACTGGCCTTCTCACCTTGAGCGGCAAAAAGATAGAGTCAGAAAAAGATAGGTGGTTGGAGGCCAGAATTGCGCCACCTGCATTCGGGACGTTTTTAGCGCCTTTAACCCAGGGGCGAAACAGAATCTGCAGAATTGGGCCAAGAATGAAGTTCTTGATAATGAAATATGCCAATTTGTGCTCCAGTCGCGATGCTTACAGCTTAGCGAGCGACTCGCGCGCTAGGTCGGCCGCTCCAATAACTCCAGCCTGATTCGTAAACTCGGCTGTCACAATTTTGGCCTCTGGCCAAAAACCTCGGGCTGGATGATCCTGCAGAAAACTCTCTCGAATTGGTTCGAGAATCATCTCGCCGGCCTCAGATAGGCCTCCCCCGATAACGTAAACCTGTGGGTCCAAGACCGCAGTAATGGTAGCCATCGCTTGACCCAAGTATCGTCCGGCCTCGCGGAAGATGGAATAGACACCGGCGTCGCCTTCCAACAGGGCTTGGTAAACCTGTGCGCCGGTCAACTCTCCGAACTCGGCCTTGAGTTCCCGCAATCTCTGCCCTGCAGGACCAGAACTTGCGGCAAGCTTCTTTGCCGCCTTTACTACCGCGGTGCCTGAGGAGTATTGCTCTACGCAGCCCTTGCGACCGCAACCACACTGCTTGCCGTCCTGGACAACTCGAACGTGCCCCAGTTCGCCAGCAATTCCAAAGCCACCGCGGCGAAGCTTGTAGTCAGCAACAACTGCGCCGCCAACTCCGGTGCCCAGGGTGAGCATCACCATGTCTTTGGTGCCGCGGCCTGCCCCAAATTTGTATTCAGCCCAACCTGCAGCATTGGCATCGTTTTCAATCACCAGCGGAACATCCAGATGAACCTGAAGGCGGTCACGAAATGGCTCATTGCGCCACTTCAAATTTGGGGAGTACAAGATGGTGGACTGACTTGCATCAATGAACCCGGCAGCAGCCACACCTACTCCGACGACCTCGGAGGTGGCATTAGCTATGACGTCCTTGATCACGTTGACGACAGTGGAAACCATCAGATCAGGATCCTGCGCGGGAGAAGGCACCTTGGTTTCATAAAGAATCTGTCCATGCTCGTCTACTAGCGCACCAAGAATCTTGGTGCCACCGATGTCGATTCCGACTGAAAGCATTTATACATCGTAGATTGCCGAAGCTAAATTTTACCGCTTTGTGGAAAGGTTACAAAAAAACAGGAAAAAAGTTACATGAGTTGTAGCTCCCGCACTCAATGTGGCGATTAGAGTATTTGAAACTCGAATGGGAGAAAACAATGACGTTTTACGATGTGCCGCTGTTGGTGGAATCAAACCCGCAGGAAAATGCCACAGATCTATTGCTTCAGCGGGTCGCCAAGAACCCACAACACCCACTTTTTTCGAGACAGAACCCAGACAAGAGCTGGCGTGATGTAACCGCCGGTGACTTCTTGGCCGAAGTGAGAACTTTGGGCAAGGGATTGATTGCCGCCGGCATAAAGCCTGGACAGGCGGTGGCCATCATGTCCAAGACCCGCTACGAGTGGTCGATGATCGACTTTGCGATCTGGTTTGCCGGTGCTGTAACAGTCCCTATCTACGAGTCGAGCTCCCCTTCACAGATCGAATGGATCCTTTCAGACTCAGATGCTGTCGCCTTGTTTATTGAGAACGAAGAGCACCAGGCACGAGTTGACCAGGTTCGCTCTAACACTCCTAGGGTTAGCCAGGTTTGGAAGATCGATTCTTCAGACTTCACCAAGCTGCACCAGTCCGGCGAAACCGTAGCGGACGAGGTCCTAGAAACCGCACGCACCAATGCGTCGCTAGGTGATTTGGCAACCATCGTGTACACCTCTGGTACCACTGGCAACCCAAAGGGCTGTGAGCTAACTCACCGCTCGCTAGTTGACCACTGCAAGAATGCAGCAGCCGAGCTACCTGAAATTGCCAACGACAAGCAGCACTCACTGATCTTCTTGCCAATGGCTCACATCCTGGCTCGTTACGTATCGGTTCTTTGCATCTACTCCGGCATCCGTGTTGGTCACCTAGGTGACACCAAGTTGGTTGGCGAAGTGCTTCCGGTATTCAAGCCGACGTTCTTGCTCGCAGTGCCTCGTGTATTCGAGAAGGTTTACAACGGTGCTGAACTAAAGGCTGAAGCTGCCGGCAAGGGCAAAATCTTCCGCGCTGCCGCAGAGACCGCTATCGAATACAGCAAGGCGCTTGATGCCAAGGGTGGCCCATCGCTTGGTTTGAAGGTAAAGCACGGACTGTTTGACAAGCTGGTTTACTCCAAGCTTCGCGCTGCCATGGGTGGTGGGGTCAAGTACGCCATCTCCGGTGGTGCCCCACTGGGCGCTCGACTAGGTCACTTCTTCCGCGGCATCGGCCTAATCGTTCTTGAGGGCTATGGCCTAACCGAGACTGCAGCTGCTGCGGTTATTGGTCGCGTCAGCTGGCAGAAGATCGGCAAGGTAGGCCGAGCGCTTCCCGGCACCGGCATCAAGATTGCCGATGACGGAGAGATTTGGCTACGCGGCATCAACATGATGCGTGGTTACTGGCGCAATGAGAGTGCTACTCGCGAGGCCTTCGCTGAAGACTGGTTCCGCACCGGAGACATTGGTGAGTTGGACGAGGATGGCTTCTTGACCATTACCGGTCGCAAGAAGGAGATCTTGGTCACCGCGGGTGGAAAGAACGTAGCCCCGGCTCCGATCGAGGACCCAATCCGCGCGCACCCACTTGTTGGACAGGTAGTTGTGATTGGTGATGCAAAGCCATTCATCTCGGCTTTGATTTCCCTGGACCCAGACATGGTTCCGGTTTGGACAGCAAATAATGGCATCGCTGAAAAGTTGACCCTTGCCGAAGCTGCCAAGCACCCGAAGATTCGTGAAGAGATTGCAGGCGCAATTGCCGTTGTGAACAAGAAGTTCTCAACTGCTGAGCAAATCAAGGAGTTCGAGATTCTGGATGTCGAGCTAACCGAAGCTTCTGGTCACTTGACTCCATCGCTAAAGATCAAGCGACCAAAGGTTATGTCTGACTTTGCCCTTCACGTAGACAGAATATACGGCTAGGGAAGAAACCAGGTCTGTTGACGCAGGTTGGCGAAAGCCAACCTGCGTTCTTCTTTTTCTAGGCGATCTAAATACAAGAGTCCTTTGAGGTGGTCGCACTCGTGCTGCAGGGCCTGAGCCATAAGCCCTTCCCCCGTAACCTCAATTTGACTTCCGTCCAGCTGGAAACCGCGGGCCGTAGCCTTGGGATACCTCGGTGTCATATGCCACAGCCCTGGCACCGAGAGGCAACCCTCTTCAACAAGTTCTATCTCGCCCTCGACCTTTACGATTTCTGGGTTGATCAGGTAACCGATGTTGCCATCGACGTTATAGGAGAAAGCAGAAAGACCAACACCGATCTGGGTAGCTGCAACTCCGGCACGACCGGGAAGGGCTGTGGTGTCGAGTAAGTCCTGAATCAGCCCTTTGGCTGACTCAAAATCTTTGATTTCAGCAGTCGGCGATTTCAGTACGGGATCGCCAAATAGCCGAATTTCTCTTACTGCCACGGCAACCTACTCGATGACCGCGATTAGGTCTCCGCCTTCGACCGGGGTTGGACCTGCGACGCCTAGTCGAACCACGCGACCTGAAATAGGAGCTGCAATGTTGGCTTCCATCTTCATCGCTTCAATGCTTGCAATCGGCTGGCCGATTAGCACGGGGTCACCGATGACGACCTTAGGCGTAACTACTCCGGTGAATGGTGCGGCAACGTGACCAGGCTGGTTTGGATCGGCCTTTTCTGAGCTGGCAACGGCTACCTGAATGCTGTGGTCGCGAACTGTGATTGGCCGCAGCTGTCCATTAAGCTTTGCCATCACCGAGCGGAAGCCCTTGAGATCTGCCTCGCCGATTGCTTCAAGACCTACAAACAGCTGGATTCCCTTGCGCAGTTCAACAACATGCTCAACATCCGACTCGAGACCGTAGAGGTAATCCAAGGTTGCAAGCTTGTCGAGCTGACCGTAGAGGTTGCTGGTGCGCAGGAAATCCTTGGTTGGACCTGGGAACAGCAGACGGTTCAGGGTGCTACGAATGTCGGCGTAGTTCTTGGAATTCAGCTTTAGCAAATCCTCCTCAGAAACCGGAGTTATTGAAATGTCTACGCTTCGACCGCTAAGCACCTTGGATCTAAATGGCTCAGGCCAGCCACCCGGAAGGTCTCCAAGCTCCCCAGCCATAAATCCAACAACACTCTGAGGGATGTCATAGTTCTGAGGGTTTTGCTCAAAGTCCTTTGGTTCCGCCGCAACTGCAACCAGGTGCAGAGCTAGGTCGCCAACCACCTTGGAGGATGGCGTTACCTTTGGAGGTCTGCCCAAAATACGGTTTGCCTCGGCATACATCTCTTCGACTAGCTCAAAGCGGTCTCCAAGCCCAAGCGCAATCGCCTGCTGGCGAAGGTTAGATAGCTGGCCACCTGGAATTTCGTGTCGGTAAACGCGACCGGTTGGTCCTGGAAGGCCAGATTCAAATGGTGCATAAACCCTGCGAACCGCTTCCCAGTAGGGCTCAAGGTCAGTTATCTTTTCGAGGCTGATCTTGGTGTCACGCTTAGTGAATGCCAGAGCGGCCACCAACGCCGATGCCGAAGGCTGACTGGTGGTTCCGGCCATTGGTGCACTAGCAACGTCAACCGCATCCACTCCAGCCTCAACTGCGGCCAAAAGGGTGGCCAGCTGGCCACCAGGAGTGTCGTGAGTGTGCAGGTGAACCGGAAGATCAAAGCGCTCTCTTAGCGCGGTTACCAAAATTCTGGCTGCCTCTGGGCGCAAAAGCCCTGCCATATCCTTGATTGCCAAAACGTGAGCACCGGCAGCAACGATCTTGTCCGCAAGATTCAAGTAGTAATCCAAGGTGTAAAGCGTCTCCGAAGGATCGGCTAGGTTTCCGGTGTAGCTCATGGCAACCTCAGCCAAAGCCGTTCCGGTCTCCCTTACCGCGGTAATGGCAGGAAGCATCTGGTCGACATCGTTTAAAGCATCAAAGATGCGGAAGATGTCCACGCCGGTTCGGGCAGCCTCAAAGATGAAGGCCCGCGTTACTTCTTCTGGATATGGGGTGTAGCCAACGGTGTTTCTGCCGCGAAGCAGCATTTGGATACAGACGTTTGGCAGTGCGTCTCGGATCTGGGCTAGGCGATCCCAAGGGTCCTCCCCCAGAAAACGCAGTGCCACGTCATAGGTTGCGCCACCCCAAGCTTCAATGGATAAAAGCTCCGGAGTCATCCGCGCAACATACGGGGTTGCGGCCACCAAGTCACGGCCGCGAACACGGGTTGCAAGCAGTGACTGGTGTGCATCACGGAAAGTTGTGTCGGTAACCAGCACTCGCTCTTGGCTTCGCATCCAAGCCGCAAAGCCCTGCGGACCCAGCTCGGTGAGCAACTGCTTGGTTCCAGCTGGTGCCTCGGTTGAAATGTCTAGGTTTGGAAGCTTACGAGATGGGTCGATCTTGCCCTCTCGAGTGCCCCATGGCTTATTCACTGTTACCTCGGCCAACCACTGCAGCACCTTAGTGCCGCGGTCCTGGGACACCTTGCCGTTCATAAGTTCAGGACGCTCGTCGATGAAGTGGGTGGAGAGCTCACCGGATGCAAAAGTCTCGTCATCCAAAACTGCCTGCAGGAAGTTGATGTTGGTAGCAACCCCGCGCACGCGGAATTCCGCTAGCGCGCGCTTGGCTCTTTCAACCGCTGAGTGAAAGTCTCTACCTCTTGCAACAAGCTTTACCAGCATCGAGTCAAAGTGTGGAGAAACCTCGGCACCGGTTGTCACGGTTCCACCATCTAATCGAATACCGGCACCGCCAGGCGAGCGGTAGGTGGTGATCTTTCCAGTGTCTGGCCTAAAGCCAGCGCTTGGATCCTCAGTTGTAATGCGGCACTGGAGGGCAAATCCGTGAGGCTTGATGTCCTCTTGGCGAAGCCCTAGTTCCTCAAGGGTTGCACCGGCTGCAATTCTCATTTGGGACTGAACTAGGTCAACATCGGTAATTTCCTCGGTCACGGTGTGCTCCACCTGTATGCGCGGGTTCATCTCGATAAAGACGTGCTTGCCGGCATTCGGGCCGACCGTATCAATCAGAAACTCAACGGTTCCAGCATTCTGGTAACCAATTTCCTTGGCAAAGGCAATTGCATCTCGGAAGAGCTGCTGCCTAAGAGCATCGTCCAACTTTGGAGCCGGGGCAATCTCGATGACCTTTTGGTTTCTGCGCTGGATGCTGCAGTCGCGCTCGTGCAGGTGAATAATGTTGCCGTGCATATCCGCAAGGATTTGCACCTCGATGTGACGCGGACGGATTACTGCCTGCTCCAAGAAAACTCTTGAGTCGCCAAAAGCACTGCCAGCCTCACGCATTGCGGCCTCAAGCGACTGCAATAGCTCAGACTCTTGGTCAACCTTTCGCATTCCTCGACCACCACCGCCGGCAACTGCCTTCACGAACAGCGGGAATCCGATTTTTTGAGCCTGTGGCACCAAAACATTCACATCATCCGAAGACTCGGTCGATGCCAAAACTGGCACTCCAGCTCGGATCGCCGCCAACTTGGCGTTTACCTTGTCACCGGCAAGCTCCAAAACTTCTGGGCCGGGACCTACAAATACGATTCCGTTTTCCTTTGCCGCCCGCGCAAGGTCTGGATTCTCAGACAAAAAGCCATAGCCCGGGTAAATTGCGTCAGCGCCGGCTTCCTTGGCAACGCGAATCATTTCCGAAACCGAAAGGTAGGCCTTGACCGGTGAGCCTTCCGCGTGAATCTCGTAAGCCTCATCGGCTTTTAGGCGGTGAACGGAGTTGCGATCTTCAAATGGATAGACGGCAACAGTCGAAGCGCCGGTCTCATAGGCAGCGCGGAATGCGCGCACTGCAATCTCGCCGCGGTTGGCAACCAATATTTTCTTGAACATAGAACCTCACTGAAACGGTGGGGTGCTTCGGCGAACCCGACTATAAAAAGGTAGCCTATTGCAGTGCAAGTTCTAAGTGTGAGCTCTTTAAAAGGTGGCGTCGGAAAAACTACCGTCGCTTTGGGTCTGGCGTCGGCCGCCCTGAACAAGGGCTTGAACACTTTGCTGGTCGACCTTGACCCTCAGTGCGATGCAACTAGCGGCTTAGGAGCTGTTAGCGACTTCGGAACTTCGGTTGCAGAAGTGCTGCAGTCCCCCAAACTTCCAATCATTCGCAGGGCCATCGTGCCATCTCCATGGAATGCCAGCTCCAAGATGGATGTCTTAGTCGGGTCACCTCGTTCGCTGCTGCTGGACAACCCAGCGCCTTCGGTTGCGGATGTCTGGAAGCTAGAAGAAGTTCTCACTCAAATTGAAGACGAGTACGACCTGGTGATCATCGACACCCCACCTTCGATCAATGCACTCACCAGAACTGCCTGGGTCGCATCGGACAGGGTCATTTTGGTTACCGAGCCTTCGCTCTATTCGGTTATCGCTGCCGACCGAGCACGTAAAGCAATCGCCGAGATTAGCGCCAAGCTAACCCCAAGACTTCAGTTGCTGGGAGTTGTCGTAAACCGACTTCGCCCTCAGTCGAACGAACACGAGTACCGAATCAAGGAATTGCGAGAGATGTTTGAAGAGCAGCTACTAATGCCGTTCTTCGAGGAGCGTGCCGCAATTCAGCAGTCCACCGGAGCCGCACGTCCAATTCACGCCTGGCCGGCCGAAGGTGCAGCCGAGATTGCAAAGAGCTTTGACTGGCTATTGGCTGGAGCGGTTTCTGACATCGAGCACGGCACCGAACGACGCGATCGCGTTGGCGTTGTTGGACGCGCAACCCGAGGCAGAGCAAACCCAATTACGGAAATGATGCCGAGTGAGGAAGCCCCAAAGTCAAGGGCAGAAGCTAAAAAGAAGCGTTGGTTTAGACGCTAAGAAATCTTGCGAGCTCTGCGAGCTGCTAGTTCATCTTGAATGTTGGCCTCTTCAGCCGCAAAGTCAACCAAGGTTGCCTCTACTTCACGAAGCACGCGACCAACTGCAATTCCAAATACGCCCTGGCCCTGGCCCAGCAAGTCGATAACTTCGTCCTGCGAGGTGCAGAGGTAGACCCTTGCGCCGTCAGACATAAGTGTGGTGTTGCTTAGATCGCTCATCCCGGCAGCACGAAGCTGCTCAACCGCAAATCGGATCTGCTGTAGCGATACTCCGGTGTCGAGTAGGCGCTTCACCAGCTTTAGAACCAAGATGTCGCGGAAAGCATAAAGACGCTGAGATCCAGAACCGGTTGCGGTTTGGATGGATGGGATTACCAAACCGGTGCGGTCCCAATAGTCAAGCTGGCGGTAAGAGATGCCCGCTGCTGCGGCTGCAGACGCACCACGGTAACCGATGTCCTGCGCTGGCAGGCCGTCGGTGAACAGCATTGGGGACTGAATCTCCACTTTGCCTTCTCCCTGTGGTCAAGTTGCGTTAAGTCTGCCTTCAACCTGAGGTTTATGGTTTATCCACAGCTCGGCGTGTCGAAACCTAGTTCTCGATTGAGTCGATTGCCTCGGAGATTAGGTGGGAACGAATAGCACCAAATCGCTCTGCTATCTCGCGGGCAATATGCCCAGCCCTGGCAGCAGATTCTGGAGCTTTCTTTCTCAAGACCGGCTCTGTCACTCCGGTAATAATTCCGACTTCGCGCTCGGCAGCAGACTTTAGACCCCTGAGGTGGCGCGGCTGAATTCCGAACTGCTCCAGTCCAACAAGTGCAAATGCAATCTCGACCTCGTGGGATGAGTGCGGCTGAGCACCAAAGAGTCCAAGTTCGGCGCCTTCGCGGAAAGCAAGGTCGCCCAATCCGGTCTCTGCCTTGAGCTGTGCGGTTGAGAACCGCTGACCCTTACGCAAAGAGCCCGGGTTGGTTGGAGGAAGAAGTGGCTTACGCCCGGCGTCGATCTCATCGAGATAGTCGCGAATAACCTTTAGCGGCAGATACTGGTCACGCTGCAGGGTCAGAATGATTCGAATTCGCTCAATCTGCGACTCGGAATACTTACGGTAACCAGAGTCAGTGCGGTCAGGGGTGATCAATCCCTGGTCCTCAAGGAAGCGCAGCTTTGAAGGACTTAGATCGGAGAAGTCAGGCTTGAGTACCCCAAGCACCTGACCGATTGTGTAGAGCTTGAGGTGGTCCTGGATTTTCCTTACGGCGTTATCCATTACTACCTGTCCTTATCCGAAGCAAAAAAGGTCATCCGGAACTTGCCAATCTGGACTTCGTCACCGTGGCTCAAATCCGCAGAATCGACCCTTGAGCCATCAGCATAGGTTCCATTCATAGAGCCCAAATCCGTAACGTTAAATCTGTTACCAGATCGTATAAATTCAGCGTGCTTGCGAGAGACGGTTACGTCGTCTAAAAAGATGTCAGCATCAGGGTGACGACCTGCGACTGTCAAGTCCTGGTCCAAAAGGAATCTCGAGCCAACGCCAGCTCCTCGTCTAACAATTAGAAGAGCAGAGCCTGCAGGCAGAGCTGAAACAGCTGATTGTTCTTCTGGAGAAAGAGAGTCTGAGTCCTGCGGGACTAGGTCTTCTGCAAAGCGAGCAGTTTCATCACTTGAATGAAAATCCTTGACCACGGTGTCCTCCCCTTGAACCACAATGCTAGGGGATTTAAGCCTTGCTCGAAACCAAATCTCTAACTTGCTTGACGTAAATAAATCCGGCTAACCAATACAGTCCGACTCCCCAGAAAGCGAAGCCCCAAGAAAGCGGCAAAATCACAAATTCAGCCTCAGGCCAAAGGTCGGCCAATAGCATCAAAGGAAGCGCGTAAAGCAGTGCGAAGGTTCCAGCTTTACCGAGAAAATGCACCGGCAGAGGCCCGTAGCCGTGAGTAGCCAAAACCGGGTAGACAAAAAGCAACATAACATCTCGGGCAATCACTGCAATTGCAAGCCATAGTGGCACATTGCCGTTGATCACAAGGCCGATCAAGCTAGCAAAAATGTATAGCCGGTCGGCTGCCGGATCCAGGACCCTGCCTAGCTCAGTGACCTGGTTGAAGCGCCGAGCTATCTGGCCGTCAAGCCAGTCCGATGCTCCGGCAAAAGCTAAGACACCCAAAGCCCAAAACGTGTGGTCATTCAGCAGTAGCCAAAGAAAGACCGGCACCAAAACAAGGCGCAAAATACTAAGCATATTTGGAATGCTGCGCAACTCGTGCCGAAGGCTCATGAGCCAGATTCTAATAGGGAGAGGTTATAAAACTGGTCAGCTCGGGACCCACGTTGAGCTCTGGTTCAAGATCGCCCTGTGACCGAGGCAAGACGACTCTAAAGGCTGTGAAACTTTACTATCCCCTAATGGTGATAATTACTCGACCCAGCATTTGTTTGGAGCTTGTTGATCGACTTTGAACCCAGACACTTGAGTTCGGAAGCAAGAACTTCACCTGGTTGCAAGCAGCCTTTGCCCGCAGTCTCACTTGGACTCTTGCGTGGTGAGTCATTCCGGACCGCACCAGCCCGGTGCAGACCACCTTCGACACACCAGAGTCCAACAAAAGTCTCGAGACAAATTGTCGTTGGAGAGAATTCAAAGTCGTTTTTCCAACAGTGAACTTTGGTAGCGCAAATGACTTTCCGGCAAGAGCTGACCGGGTCGAGCTTGAGTTGGCTTTCACGATTAGCGCTTTGGTTTTCGTAAAGCGACCGGAGTTCGACTCCAAAGTTAGATCGTGTGACCCCAGAGGTATTGAAATTGGAACCATGACGTTCAGCGTGGTCAAGGCTGAAGCGGAAATGGTGACACTGACTGTGCCGATTAATACTCGATTCACAACATCAAGGGATGTGCCCACTAACTTCAAAATCAAACCGGGCGATGTTGTGTAAGTGCCCAAAAGGACTGGCGTGCGATCCCCTGAACCTTGATTGCCGCCTGCATTCCCCGAATTGGAACTCGTTGAGGACGACGTGGAACTCAATGTCGAAGAGTTAGAAGCCCCGCCCGGCGGGGTCTCGTTTGGGGACGGGGGCAGAGGCGGTGGGGATCCTGGGTTAGATATGGCTATTGGGCAAGAGTTGCTGCTCAAAGAAGCGTTTCCAGAAAGTGCTCGAAGTTTTGGGGTGGCAATTGCATCATTGCAATCGAAACCCCAAATCGAAACAAAGTCCCAACCGGCGTAGGTGGGCTTCATCCTAAGTTCCAGAACCGTTGACGTTCCAACCTTGGACGATGGCGGAATTGTGTAGGAGGAACTTATTGATCCAGAACCAAATGCCATCATGCCGTCTATGTCGGTTACAGCTGGAGTAAGCCATCGACTGATCGACCACTGCGGGGATTGAGACAGCGTGCCGATGTTGTATGTGCTCTCTATACGAGCGGTACTAATGACGCGCGACGCTAAACCGCCAAGAAAAGTATTTGCCACAACTGCGCCGGAGTTGTGCGAATTCCTAATATCGAGGAAGTTGACCCTACCCACAATTCCACCGGTGTTTCCATCTCTTGTCCTGAGAACGCCTGCATTTTGGCTTTGCTCGACAGATAGGCGCGTGACTTGCCCAATGAGACCGCCTGCAATCGATCCCCACATGGAGACGTTTCCTCGGTTAGCGCTCTGAAAGAAATGTGCCTGAATGGCAAAACCGACCAGGCCAGCAGCTTGAGTTCCTGCAACGCCTTGGTCGAAGGAGCCACCGCTGACTTCCCCGGAATTTACCGATGCAGAAATAGTCACCACTCCAGCAGATCCGACAAATCCGCCGGTTTCGGCTATGCCCTTCACCGCACCTGAGTTAACCGATTGGCTGATCTCGATTTGCTCACCGAATCCAATAAATCCTCCTGCAGAGATTGCTGTGGGAGCGAACTGAGCATCGATAAGGGCCTGATTCAACGACAGTGAAATAGCTGCTGATTGTGAGACATGGCCGAAAAAGCCCCCAACCGACGAATAACCTGCGACCCGGCCGGTCACATGAACTGTTGTAGCTGACACGCTTTCCGCGACGCCAACCAAGTTGCCAACCCGGCTGTACCCCGACACGCTGCCCGAGATAGTTAGGTTTGAAAGAATCAAATTCCCAGATGATCGGGCTCCCAAGAAACCAGTTGAGTACTCTTCGTCGTTGGTGACGGTGCTATTAATTGCTCCCGAAACTGTCCCTGACAGGGCCAAGTTCTTGATTTCAGCATCATTTAGCCACGCAAACAATCCTGCCGACGCCACATTTTGAATAGGGACCGTCGGAGCATACAAGCCTTCAATGTTTAGGTTGGAAATGCTATGTCCTTGGCCATCAAACTTCCCCTGGAAGCGGTAGATGTTTCCCGTAGACACGTAGCCGATAGCACGTCGAGTAAAAGCACTGGCGCTAGTTAAATCGATGTTTCGCGTGAGCACGTATTTGCCGCCCGGATTTTGAGCTTCGCAATCGGCGGTTTCCCAAAGTGAAGCCGAGTCACTTATCTGCCAGGGGTTGTTTACCGAACCTGCGCCTAAATAGCCCGCGGAGGTCAAGTCGCAAATTGAGTTGTTGATGGTTACGGCATTGGGGTTACTCACGGCCTTGGCAGGCAAAGCTGAAAAACTCAGGGCTAGCATCGCAAGAACCAGAGCGATTGCCCTACCTCGAAGATTTCGGGCAAGCAAAGTTATCGACTGGCTCGACATTAGTTATCGCCCCTGATCCAAACTCCACTAAGCCCCGATGCTCGGGTATCCGTATGTCTAGCCTAACTTGCGGTTCCGACATTCTCACGGAGGCCGAGAACACTTTCAGAGTTCCCCTAGTTCCCCCAGTCGGGCTGGCGGGATTTGAACCCACGACCCCTTGACCCCCAGTCAAGTGCGCTACCAAGCTGCGCTACAGCCCGTTGCATAACAACAAATGCAGTCTATTCGTCCGAGCAGCACCTATTTGTAATGTGCTTGAAATGCTCAGTAGCCCAAAGTCTTGAGCGATTGCTCAATTGCTGCTGCAGAGGCCAAGAACTTAGCGTGTTCGGCCTTGGTCATTGGCACTTCCACTGCGCGAGTTGCACCTTGGCGATTCACGATTGTTGGAACTGATAAAGCAACTCCGGAAACGCCCTGGTAGTTCTCAAGAACACTGCTTACCGAGAGCACGTCATTTGAGTCGGTCAAAATCGCTTGAGCGATCCTGGTTGCAGAAAGTCCAATAGCGTAGTTTGTTGCACCTTTGCCGGCGATTACCTTGTAGGCGGCGTTCTTTACATCGAGTGCTATCTGGTCAAGCTCCTGCTGGGTGATGAAGGTTCCTGGGGACAATTCCCACTCAGTTATGGGCACAGGGCCGATTCTGGTCTGGCTCCAAAGCGAGAATTCGCTATCGCCATGCTCTCCGACTATGTAGGCGTGCACGGAGTTATTTGAAACCTTGAAGCGCTCTGCGATTACCCAGCGCAAACGTGCACTGTCCAAAACGGTTCCCGATGCAAAGATTCTGTTTGCAGGCAAACCGCTGATTCGTTGAGCAACAACGGCCAGCACATCGCATGGGTTAGTGACAAGCAGAAAGATTGCATTTGGAGAGTGCGTAAGCAACTCAGGCAGAATCTTCTTGAAAATCTCCGCATTTGTGGCAGCTAGATCGAGCCTGGTTTGTCCTGGCTTCTGCTTAGCACCTGCGGTCACGATGATGAGGTCACTGTTTGCGGTGACCTTGATGTCGCTTCCTCCAGAGATTCTAGAAAAGCCAGTGAACAGGGTTCCGTGAGCTAGATCTAAAACCTCAGCTTCAACCTTTTCGGTTGCGATGTCATAGAGGACAATGTCACTAGCAACTTCTTTGATTAGCAGCGCATAGGCGGTTGCGGTTCCAACAGCACCTGCTCCAACCACAGAGATTTTGGACATTACTTGCCGCGCTTTCTGCGCTCTCTTACTCGAACGCCGATCTCAATAGGGCTGCCCTCAAAACCATAGGTCTCGCGAAGCTTACGAATGATAAAGCGGCGGTAACCGGCTTCGATAAATCCGGTTGCAAAGAGCACGAACTTTGGAGGCCTTGATGCTGCCTGGGTTCCGAACAGAATCCTAGGCTGCTTACCCCCACGAATTGGGTGCGGGGTTGCTGCCTGAAGTTCCTGAAGGAAAGCATTTAGTTTTCCGGTTGGAATTCTGGTGTCCCATGACTCAAGCGCTAGTTCAAGGGCAGGAACTAGCTTCTCAAGGTGGCGACCGGTAAGTGCCGAGAGGTTTACCCTTGGCGCCCAGTCAACGTGTGCGAGATCGCGATCGATTTCCTTCTCGAGGTAGATGCGACGTTCTTCGTCTAGGAGGTCCCACTTGTTGAAAGCAATAATCAGTGCACGACCGGAATCAAGGCCAAGCTGCACGATACGGATGTCGGCTTCGCTGATAGCTTCAGTTACATCGAAAAGCACTACAGCTACCTCGGCACGCTCCAAGGCGGTTGCGGTTCGAAGTGATGCGTAGAAATCAGCACCCTCGACGCGGTGCATCTTTCGTCTAATACCTGCGGTATCAATGAATCTCCATATGCGACCGGAGATCTCAACCTGCTCGTCGATTGGGTCACGGGTAGTGCCAGCCATTTCGTTCACAACAGCACGGTTGGTTCCGGTTGCCTTATTCAAAAGCGATGACTTACCAACGTTTGGTCTACCAATTAGGGCGACTCGACGGGGTCCTGAGAATTCATCAGCCGCAATCGCTGACTTTTCTGGAAGCACCTTTAGGACAGCGTCCAAAAGGTCTGCCACTCCCCTACCGTGCAGCGCTGAAACTGGGTATGGCTCGCCCAGTCCCAGGCTCCAAAGTGCATGAGCCTCTGGGTCCAGGTGAGCGTCATCTATCTTGTTGGCAACCAAAAGCACCGGCTTACCGGAACCGCGCAGCATCTTGACCACGCGCTCATCTGATGCGGTAGGACCAACCAGGGCGTCAACCACGAACAAAACTGCATCTGCCAGATCTACTGCAATCTCAGCCTGCTCGGCTACCGATGCATCGATACCGGAGGCATCGTGCTCCCAGCCACCGGTGTCCACCAGGGTGATTGAGCGGCCATTCCACTCAGCACGATAGGAGACACGGTCGCGGGTGATGCCGGGCTTGTCTTCTACGACAGCCTCGCGACGACCAAGGATACGGTTCACCAGCGCAGACTTACCTACGTTAGGTCTTCCAACAATTGCCAAAACCGGAGGAGAAGGGCGATAGCCGTCTTGATACTCTTCGTCTAGATCAAGCTCTAAGAGCCCAAAATCTTCCTCATCCAAGTCATACTGCGTCAACTCTTCGCGCAGAACTTGCGCCTGAGCTTCGGCCAATACTGGATCGAATTCTTCAGCCATGCTTCACCACCTCTACCAATCTCAATACTTCAGCCACGCTGGATTCAAAATCCAAGTCAGTGGTATCAACTAAATAAACACCTTCGGCCGCAATCATGAACTCGACAACCTTCGAATCGGAAGCGTCACGGGCCTTGAGGTTTTCAGCGCTCTCGCTGTTTTCTAAACCTCTCCTAGCGAGCCTAACGGCCTCACTGGCAGTAAGCAATATTCGTAACTGAGCATCCGGGGCAACAACGGTTGTGATATCTCGCCCCTCAACCACAATTCCAGGCATATTGCATGCAGAAATTAGCGCTCTGGCATCTTCGAGCTGGAACTTTCGAACCTCGGGTAGTTTTGCGATTTGGCTTACCGCGCTGGCGATGCGCTCAGTTCTAATCTCGGCTGTCACATCTTCGTCACCTACCATCACCGCTGGGTGATCCGGATCAAGAGATATTGCATAGTCGAAGGAGTCAAACAGCTGCTGGATCTCTTGACCGGGATTGTTTAGGCCATGAAGTGCAAGGGCTCGATAGCCAGCACCGGTGTCAAGGTAGCCAAACCCAAGTCGCCTGGCAACTTCTTTTGAGACGCTGGACTTACCAGAGCCAGCTGGTCCATCAATGGCAATTACAAACTCGGCCACTAGACCAACCGCCAACCGTTCGACACGAGCTGCTCTGAAAGCTTGGTTGCCACCTCAGGCAGCACCTGCAATTCGACCAAACCAATTGGAGCGCCCGGTGAGTGCTCAAGATTTAGATCCTCAAGGTTGACACCGATCTCACCAATGAAAGTCAACAGACTTGCCAGCGCGCCTGGGGCATCCTCGATGACCACGGTAACGACCTGGTAATTAGAGCTCTTTCCGCCGTGCTTACCTGGAATACGTGCAACGCCAGAATTACCGCCTTGCAACAGGGCGTGAATCTTGGCCAGGCTTCCAGACTGGTCAATCTGTGCAACCGATTCAACCAACTGCTCAAGGTCCGCGTGCAGCATGGAAAGCAGTGGCGCTATCGAGTGGGAATTCTGGGAGATGATCTGCACCCAAAGCTCTGGGTCGCTGGCGGCAATTCTCGAAGTGTCACGAAGACCTTGGCCCGCAAGTCCAAGCTGCTCGGCCGTGCCAAGGTTCAGCCTGTTTGCCAGAAGCGATGCCACCAACTGTGGCAGGTGAGAAACCATAGCCACTGCCTCATCGTGCTCTGTTGCACTGAGCTCAACCGGGAGTGCGCCTAGACGCAAAGCCACGTCCCGAATTAGCTCGATGGCAGCCGGTGATGAGTCTTTTGAAGAAGTAATGATCCAAGGTCTAGCAAAAAACAAATCCGCTCGAGCAGCTGAAGGACCGCCCTTTTCTCGACCAGCCATCGGGTGAGAGCCGATGTAGCGGAGAGCGTGATCAGGTAGCGCGAGCGCTACATCTTGGGCAACCTTGCTCTTGACCGAAGCAACATCGGTAACCGTGGCCGCCGGATGCTTTTGGAGCTGCTCAATAACGACATCTGCGGTTAGGTCCGGTGGAACACAAACAATCACCAAGTCTGGCTCTGGGCCAGTTTCGACTCCGGCACCGTATTCGATAGCCAGTCGCAAATTTGCCTTGGACTGATCTTCCAGGGTGGCAACAACTGACTGTCTAGCCAACGCCAAGCCAAGGCTGGTGCCTAAAAGGCCAGCCCCAACAATTTTGATTTCTGGGTTCTTCACTGGGCTAGATCAGCCCTAAGTGCAGTTGCCCCGCGCAAATAAACATGCTTTATCTCGGAGCGGGAAAGTTTGGTCTCGATGTGCATCATTAGTCGAATAACCCTTGGCATTGAGCCTGCGACAGCCATTTCGACCGAGCACATAAGTGGGACATCACCTAAACCGAGCTCTCTAGCTGCGAGCGCCGGAAACTCACTCACGAGGTCAGGGGTTGCGGTAAACCAGATTGAGATTAGGTCTGCAAGATCGAGGTTGTTCTCGTGCAGCACCTTGGTTACAAGTTCAGCGGTGCCCTTGAGTAGCTCAGAACGCTCGTCCTGACTGATTTGGATGGCTCCCCTAATTGCGCGAACGGCCATTAGCGCCTCTTTCTAGCTACTTCTTTCCCGGTGGCAGCTTCCATAAGCATGCTCACCTCAAGTTTACTCAACTCGCGGAACTGACCGGGCTTGAGATTACCTAAGCGCATTGGTCCAAAGCTCTTGCGAGTTAGCTCCAAAACTGGGAAACCGACCGCTTCCATCATGCGGCGAACCACTCGATTCTTGCCGGAGTGCAAAACTAGCTCAATCAACGAAGTCTGTTCGTTCTGGTCTATCACCCTCGCGCTGTCCGCTTGAGCAAGTCCATCCTCCAGCTTCACACCATCCTTGAGCTTCTGCATCTCAACCCTGGTTATCTTTCCTCTTACCTTGGCAACATAAAGCTTCTGGACACCAAACGATGGGTGCGCTAGCTCATTAGCCAGTTCGCC
Organism: Microbacteriaceae bacterium; assembly: GCA_027487865.1. GTDB lineage: Bacteria > Actinomycetota > Actinomycetes > Actinomycetales > Microbacteriaceae > Aquiluna. The sequence goes on along the minus strand of JAIYCT010000007.1, from coordinate 11,504 downwards.
GTCATTGGTCATCAGGATTAGTCCTGTGGTCTCGGCATCTAGCCGACCAATGTTGAACACTCGATCAAAGCCAATAAAGTAATCCGCCAGACAAGGTCTGCCGTTCTCGTCCGCCATGGTCGAAACCACACCCTTTGGCTTGTGGAAGGCAAGGTAAATGCGCTCCGGGTCTAGCTGCCAGGGTCTGCCATCAACCATTACCTGGTCAGCCTCAGGGAAGATGCGAGTGCCGAGTTCCTTTACGACCTTGCCATTCACCTTGATGCGACCCTTGACGATCATTTCCTCAACGGCTCGTCGGGATGCAACACCCGCGGCAGCCAATACTTTTTGTAGGCGTACGCCTTCGTTCTCAGTCAATGTCATCCTGTCCCGGCAAATACGGGCTGATGGCCGGTAGTTCCTCGATTGAATTAATACCTAAAACCTCAAGCAGCATCTCGGTTGATCCGAACATGGCAGCTCCAGTCTCGGCATCGGTGTATAGCTCAGTAATCAAACCTCTGGAAAGCAGGGTTCGAACCACCGAGTCAACGTTTACTCCGCGAATTGAAGAAACCTGACCGCGGGAAATCGGCTGGCGATAGGCAATAACCGCCAAGGTCTCAAGCGCAGCCTGAGACAGCTTGGCCGGATTCTCATTGGCAACCAAGAGCTTTACCGCCCAGTCGTGCTGCGGCCTAACGTAAAGCCGCCAGCCACCGCCAACCTCACGCAATTCAAATCCACGGCCAAGGCCATCGTTGGCACTTTGGTATTCCTCGACCAGGCCATCAAGCTCGTTCTTTACCTGAGCAATCGGCACTTCAAGTGCTCCGGCGAGAGTAACAAGATTCAGTGGAGTCTCGGCAACGGTCAGGATTGCCTCAAGGGCTGCGCGCAGGGCGAAGTCAGTCGCCATAGTCCGCCCCTAACATTCCAAGTGAATCCATTGCAAAAGTCTTATCCTCCCAGACCACGGTGAAATCCGCGAATGGATCGCTCTGGTGGAAACTTGCCGCACCAACCCTGTAGAGCTCCAAAATGCCCAAGAATCTGGCGACAAGTTCTGCCCTGTCAGCGCAATCGGATATCAATTCACGGAAGGTAAGGCTGCCGGATTTACGAAGTCGCTCCACCATGATTCTTGACTGCTCGCGAATCGAAACCTTGGATGCGTGCAGGTGCGTAAGCCCAACTCCAGGAATCTCGCGAGGAGCGAATGCCAGCTGCGCTATTTGGCCAAACTCCGAAAGCGAAGTCCCCCACTGCAGCTGCGGTCGAGCATTGCGGAATCTCTCCTCAAGCCTTACCTCGCGTGGAATGCGAGTGGATTCAATCTCCAACGAGGTTCCAAACCAGCTGGCAATCTCCTTGAATGCGCGATACTGCAGCAGCTTGGCAAACAGGATGTCTCGCGCCTCTAACAGCGCAATGTCTTCGGCATCTACAACCTCGCCCTGTGGCAAGAGCGATGCGATCTTTAGATCGAGCAGGGTTGCCGCCACAACTAGGAATTCCGAAGCGCTTTCGATACCGGCTTGCTCGTCGAGCTTTTTTACAAATTGAATGAAGTCGTCGGTCACCTTGGCCAGTGAGACAGTTGTGATATCAAGCTCGTGCTTGCCGATAAGACGAAGCAGTAGGTCAAATGGACCTTCGAAGTTCTCTAGCTGTAACTGGAAGTCAATCTCTGACTCAAGCTGAACAGCCACGGCTCACCAGCTCCCTTGCAACCCGGCGGTAGGCCTCGGCGGCATCAGAGCTAGGTGCGAAATCGGTAATTGGCTTTCTGGCGACGGTAGCGTCAGGGAATTTCACGGTTCTTGCAATCGCAGTTTGAAATACCTTGCCGGTAAAGGCTTCCTGCAAACGCTCCAAAACCTCACGCGAGTGCAAGGTCCTGGAATCGTGCATGGTTGGAATCAAGCCGTCCAGCTGCAAAGTTGGGTTGGTTCTGGCTTTTACCTTCTCGATGGTCTGCACCAAAAGTGCAACACCACGAAGCGCAAAGAACTCGGTTGCCATCGGAATCAAGACTCCGTGGGCTGCGGTCAAGGCGTTTACGGTCAATAGGCCAAGTGATGGCTGGCAGTCGATGAAGATGACGTCGTACTCGTCTTTGACCTTGTTCAAAATGCCATCGAGCACTCGCTCGCGACCCATCTCGGTCACCAGGTTCATCTCGGCAGCCGATAGGTCGATATTGGCTGGAATGACATCTAAGTTGGGAATCGAGGTTTTCTGAATCGCCTCGTGTGGATCCATGGTGACATTCATCATCAGGTCATAGATGGTTGGGGCATCTTGGTAATCGGCATCAAGGTTGACCGATAGCGCACCCTGCGGGTCAAAGTCGACAACCAAAATCTTGCGACCGTAGTCAGCTAGCGATGCTGCCAGGTTGATGGTGGTCGTGGTTTTACCAACGCCGCCTTTTTGATTGCACATTGCAATAATGCGTGCCGGACCGTGCTCTTTGAGCTTGGCCGGAACTGGGAATTCCTTCTTAGAGAGATTCACCGGTGCCTCCAACTTTTTCTCTCATTAGCCTACCGCCGCGCGCGGGGGTGTGAAGACGCATAAACCTCGCGCAATGTATCAATTGTGACCAAGGTGTAAATCTGAGTTGTGGCCACAGATGCGTGCCCTAGGAGCTCCTGGACCACTCTGACATCCGCTCCACCTTCAATCAAGTGGGTGGCAAATGAATGCCTGAGTGAGTGGGGCGAGACAGACAGGCCACAGCCCTCACCGGCTGACTGGATAATCTCCCAGATGCTCTGGCGAGAAAGTCTGGAGCCGCGCTGGTTCAAAAACAGAGCCGGACCGCCAGCTTTGGCACTAAGAAGCGGCCTTGAGCGAATCAGGTAGGCATCTATTGCCCGCTGGGCAAACGATCCAACCGGAACCAAGCGCTCCTTTGAACCCTTGCCTCGAATCCTCACCCAGCCACCCTGCACCATCTCATCAAGATCCAATTGGGCAACTTCACTCACGCGGCAGCCCGAGGAATACATCAGCTCCAAAATTGCGCGGTTTCTAAGCCTTAGGGGATCCGCGGTTTCATCATCGGGTTCAGGGCCGGATGCTGTAAGTAGCGACATGACCTGCGCCTGGGTGAGGGCCTTGGGTAAGCGCTTTGGAAGTTTGGGGCTTTTCACCTGCTGGCTTGGGTCATCGGTTCTCAGGTTTTCCAAAAGCAAATACTTTTGGTAACCGCGGACGGCAGCCAAGATTCTCGCCGATGACGCCGCCTTTAGATTTTGTGAATTAAGCCACTGCAGGAAATCTGAAAGCTGCGACCTAGTGATGCTCAGTTCCGAAAAGCTGTTTTGTTCCAAATAGTCTCGGTATTTTGCGAGGTCAGCCTTATAAGCGCTCAGGGTGTTCTTACTCAGACCTCGCTCAATCACGAGGTGCCGGAGGTAGGCATCCAGCGGCGCTGTCATTTAGGACTCGTCAAATAGCTTTTGCTGCTTTTGACGCTCAAGTGCCGCCTGAACCAAACCGTGGAACATTGGGTTTGGCTTGGTGGGACGGGACTTGAACTCAGGGTGAGCCTGGGTGGAGACGTAGTAGGGGTGAACATCCTTTGGAAGTTCAACATATTCAACTAGCTGACCGTCTGCGCTGGTTCCCGAGAACACCAGTCCAGCCGCTGCGATTTGATCGCGGTAGTGGTTGTTGACCTCGTAGCGGTGGCGGTGGCGTTCGCTGGCGGTAAGTGCGCCATAGACCTTGGCAACCTGCGAGCCCTCCTGCAGTTTGGCCTCGTAAAGCCCAAGTCTCATGGTTCCGCCCATATCCCCCGCGGCAAGCACATCAACCTGCTCAGCCATGGTTGCAATCACCGGATGTGGCGCACCAGGCTCAAACTCACTCGAGGTCGCGCCTTTGATACCTGCTACGTTTCTGGCGTATTCGATCACCATGCACTGCAGTCCCAAGCAAAGACCAAGGGTTGGGATCTGGTTTTCCCTAGCGAATCGAAGTGCTCCGAGTTTTCCTTCGATTCCCCGGATGCCGAAGCCACCTGGGACACAAATTGCATCTAGCTCACTCAAGTGTTCGCGAGCGCCGGCCTCAGACTCGCAGTCATCCGAGCGAATCCAGCGGATATTCACACTGGTTGACTCGGCAAATCCACCTGCGCGGATCGCTTCGGTTACCGAAAGATAAGCATCTGGTAGGTCAATGTACTTTCCCACCAAACCAATAGTCACCTCGTGCTTAGGTTCGTGCACCGCAGCCAACACCGGGGACCAGGTCGACCAATCGACTTCGCCAGCTTCCAGCCCTAGTTTAGAAATGATGTAGCTATCGAGGCCCTCGGAATTCAATACCATTGGAATGTCATAGATGGATGAGGCATCCGCTGCCGTTACAACCGCTTCGCGGTCAACGTCACACATGTTTGCAATCTTGTTTTTGATGGAATCAGGCAGCTCTCGGTCTGAGCGGCAGACAATCGCATCCGGTGCAATACCGAGCGAGCGAAGCTGTGCAACCGAGTGCTGGGTTGGCTTGGTCTTGAGCTCCCCCGATGGCTTTAGGTAAGGAACCAGCGTGACGTGAACAAAGAAAGCGTTGTCTCGCCCAATATCTCTTCTGACCTGGCGTGCGGCCTCCATAAAAGGCTGTGACTCAATATCTCCAACCGTGCCACCGATCTCGGTGATAATCACATCCGGAATTGGCTCCTGGTTTGCCTGAAGGCGCATTCTTCGTTTGATCTCATCGGTGATGTGCGGGATGACCTGAACGGTGTCTCCCAGATACTCACCGCGACGCTCTTTGGCAATGACATTCGAATAGGCCTGACCGGTAGTCACGTTTGCTGCCGCGTTTAGGTTGATGTCCAAGAATCGCTCGTAGTGACCAATATCCAAGTCGGTCTCAGCGCCATCATCGGTAACGAATACCTCACCGTGCTGAAAAGGATTCATGGTTCCGGGGTCTACGTTTAGATAGGGGTCGAGTTTTTGCATTACGACTCGCAATCCCCTTGCGGTCAATAGATTGCCCAGCGATGCCGCGGTCAAACCCTTGCCTAGTGAAGACGCAACGCCACCGGTTACGAAGATGTGTGAGGGGATTCCAGAGCTTTGAGCCATGGAACTTCAATTTATCACCTGGAAGCGCTCAAATAGCCTGTGACACGAAAGTTGTTAGTGAGATTTCAAAAGTTCTTCTGCGTGTTGCAATGCAACCTCAGAATCTGGGTTACCGGAAAGCATTCTCGCAAGCTCGCGTGTCCTATCTTCTGGGCCTAGTAACTGAACCGAGGACTTTGTGATTTCCCCGGAAACCTCTTTGGCAACTTTGATCTGCTGGTGCGCAAAGGCAGCAACCTGCGGTAGGTGAGTTACGACAATCACCTGAGTGTTTTCACTGAGTCTGCGAAGTCTTCTCCCGAGCTCAACAGCCGCTTGACCGCCAACTCCGGCGTCTACCTCGTCAAAAATCATGGTCGGCATCGGGTGGTCACCGGCTAGCACCAACTCAATGGCAAGCATGATTCTTGAAAGTTCACCGCCGGATGCTCCCTTGGCCAAAGGCCTCGGGTCACTACCGGCATTGGCGAGTAGAAACTCAATTCGATCCCGACCACTAGCTTCAAAATCACCAAGCGGAGCAAGGTTTACGCTAAATCGGCTTCCCTGCATCGCAAGATCACTGAGCTCTTTGGAAACCCGAGTCGTAAGGCTCTGGGCAGCATCTTGCCTGACTTGACTCAGTTTGGCTGCATCCATTGAGAGCTGACTGAGGGTTGAGGCAAGCTGAGATTCCAAGCGCTCGACTTGCTCGTCTGAACTGTCTAGATCTAAAAGCTCCACCTGCCAGCCTGCAATCGCACCCAAAAGCTCCCCGAGCCCCATGCCGATCTTGCGTTCAAGCTGCACAAGAGAAGCCTTGCGCATCTGTAGCTGTTCTAACTGCGCAGGATCTGCTTCAAGGTCAATCAGAAATGAAGCCAGATCTGCAGAAACATCAGAAGAAGCTGCGGTTGCCTCCCTGAGGCGAGTTCCCATTTCCCTTAGTTCGCTATCGCTGGATTGTTCCAGGGCCCTGGATGCAAGTCCAAGAAGCTCGAGCGCGGAGGGCTCAGCTTCGGCTAGGGCATCGTGAGCAGTTGCCGCGTTGATACGAAGCGACTCCACATTCGCGAGACGATTGATTCGCTCTTCGACATCTTCGAGCTCTCCTTCAACAGGTGAAAGCTTTTCGATTTCGGAAAGAAGCTCACGAAGTTCAGTGACCCTGCGCTGATCCGAGGATGCCGCCGACTGCAAGCGCTCTAACCGAGCCTGTAATTCTTTGAAGGTTTGAAAACTGGCGGCATAAGAGTCCTTAGCCGCCTGAACCGCGATGCCTCCGAATTCATCAAGAGCATCGCGCTGTGCCGCAAGCGACCGAAGTCTGAGCTGATCTGACTGGCCATGGACGGTTACTAACTTGGCTGCGATTTCCGCCAAGGCACCAGCGGGAGCTTGAGCTCCTCCGAGTGCGGCACGGGATCGGCCATCAGCGGTTACTGTGCGATTGACCAGCAGTGTGTGGGAATCGACTTCCCCACCTAGATCCTCAACAGCTTGAATGAGCTCTGGATCTGTGATGTGCCAGCTTCCCTCTACAAAGAGTTGCTGCTGGCCGGTTCTGACTGAACTGGAGTCTGCTCTACCTCCGAGCAGCAAGCTCAAGGCATTTAGAACCATGGTCTTGCCGGCACCGGTCTCACCCGTAAGGGCTGTAAAACCTGGTTTTAGCTCAAGTTGAGCGGATTCAATCACACCAAGATTGCGGATTCCGATTGCTTCAATCACTTGTCGCTGTCTGGACCTCTCCAGCCGGTAACCGGCAGCGAGAATTTCTTCACAATTCGATCCGCAAACGGTTCGTCTTGCAAAACCACCATCGGTACCGACTCACTACTCTGACGAACCTCTACGCGGGAGCCAGGAGGAAGTTCAAATGTCCTGCGACCATCACACCAGAGCACGCCCGCACCGGAACTGCGACGCAGCACCTCAATCGCGAGGTGGGTCTGAGGGCCAACTACTAGTGGCCTAGCAAAAAGAGCGTGAGCGCTCAGTGGAATCATCATTAGAGCTTCGACGTTTGGCCAAATTACCGGGCCACCTGCGCTAAAGGCATAGGCAGTGGAGCCGGTGGGGGTGGACACTACGACACCGTCGCAACCGAAAGAGGAAACCGGACGTGAATCAACCTCGATAACCACCTCGAGCATGCGCTCACGAGCACTTTTTTCAAGTGCCACTTCATTAAGTGCCCAAGATCGGTAGGTTTCCTTGCCCTGGCTGGTTACCACCACTTCGATGGCGAGACGATCGCGCACCTGGTAACGCTTGGATATCACAACGTCTAGCGCCGAAATCAGGCTTCCGCTTTCAGCCTCGGCCATGAATCCAAAATGTCCTGCGTTTATGCCGAGGATTGGGGCTTTCGTTCCTCGAAGAAGCTCTGCAGCTCGAAGGATGCTTCCGTCGCCACCTAAAACAACTGCCAGTTCCACTTCGGATCCGTCGTAGCTTTCGACGTCGCTTGGAATAACCACACCAAGTTTTGCAAGGGACTCTAGGTGCTCTTGTTCAAGAAGGACGGTGATGGAATTCTGCGAAAGGTGGTTGCACGCGCTTAGCACCAGCTCAGCCTTATCTAAGTACTGAGGGCTGGATACCAGCAGAACCTTGCGACTCATCTTTCCTTCTTGGCCAATTGAGAAATTGCTTCAGACCATTGTTGCCGATTTTCGGCTCCATTTGGGCTTATCCACAACAAGTATTCGGTATTGCCGTGAGTTCCCTTGATGGAAGATTCCACTAAACCTGAGATTTCATAACCCAACGTTGCTGCGCAATCAACAACCTGCTCCAACGCCCGGCGCCTATCGCGCCAGTCAGTCACGATTCCAGAAGCGTTTAGGGAGTGCTTACCAACTTCAAATTGAGGCTTTACCAAAAGCACCATCGGCGCTTTTGGTGCAAGCAGAGAAAGCTGTTCCAACACAAGAGTCAAGGAGATGAAACTTAGGTCCGCAACCACATGGGAGAAATCAAAAGTTCGTCCGGTTAGCTCACTCAGTTTTGCAACCGTCAGTTCTCTTAGGTTGCAGCCTTCGAGACTGATAACTCGGTCATCGCTTCTGAGTAAGTCAACTAATTGATCGTGCCCAACATCGACTGCCACCACACCAGTTGCACCGCTTTCTAGCAGCACCTGTGTGAAGCCACCGGTGGACGCACCGGCATCTAAGCACCAGCCAGAGATTGAGATGTCAAACTCTTTTAGCGCATCGTCGAGTTTTTGCCCGGCCCTGGATACAAAATCTGGCCCCTGGGTCAAACTCAACTCATCGGCCTCCGAGATCTTCTGGGCAGGCTTGGTAGCTGCTTTTCCATTCACTAACACTCGAGATTGCTCAATCAAGGACGCAGCGTGGGATCGAGAGCGAGCAATTGACCGAATCACAAGCTCAATGTCTAAGCGTTCACTCACTGGTTTACAAGCTTCTCAAGCTCGTTCACAATCTCTTGCAAACGCTCGAGCTGGGCCTGAGGCTCAAGTTCGTCAATCCCCGAAAGTAGCTGTTCGATATCCATCAGATTCCTATTCGTAGAGGGCGGCTTCAACGTCCAGGCCGTAAATCGGAGTGCCGCAGCTCCAGATTAGCGAGCAAGCAGCGCGAAGGGCCTCGAGCGAACGAGGATCGCCTTCGGTCACCAGAACTTTATTGCCTATCAGTTCAACTTCGGTCTTTCCCAGCTTTACTCCCCGCTTAGTAACTTTCACAACCGGGTAGGGCTCAAACAACTGTCGTAAATCTTCGAGAATGAAGGTTGGGCGGTCCTCTTCACGTGCACCAATTAGGTCTTTTCTGGATGCAATCCCGGTAAGAACACAAGCGGTGTCGATACCAAAACCGACGCCGCCTCGAATGTCAGTATCGAGGCGATCACCAATCATTAGTGGACGCGAAATGTTTAGCTGCGAAACCGCAGATTCAAAAATCGGACGAAAAGGCTTACCCGCAAAATCTGGAAGTATTCCAACTGCGGTATGTACGGCGGATACCAAAGTCCCGTTGCCAGGAGCGATCCCGCCCTCGCGAGGAATGGTCCAGTCTTGATTTGTTGCAAGCCAAATAGCACCACCCTGAATGGCAAATGCCGCTTCCGCCAGGTGCTTCCATCCAACGTCCGGGCTAAAACCCTGAATCACAGCTGCCGGCTTATCTGCCGCAGCGGAAACCAGTTCGAATCCGAATGCCTCAACCTCAGAGGTCAGACCCTCTCCCCCAACAACTAGGACTTTCGCTCCTGCAGGGATTCGTTCGGCGAGCATCTTCACCGCCGCACGAGCCGAGCCAACGACCTCGTCTGGTTCAATATTCAAGCCGAAACCCGCTAGTTGACTAGCGATGGTGTCAGGCTTGCGGGATGCGTTGTTGGTTATATATCCGACCTTGAAACCTTGCGACTGAGCCGAGTTGATGCTTTCGACAGCATGATCAATGGCTTTTGCGCCAACGTAAACGACCCCGTCAAGATCTAGTAGCAGAGAGTCGTAACCATCAACCAGTCTTGCCACGGTTTCCCCTTGGCTTGAAATCCTTACCTGAGGTTTGAGATCTGCCACCAAACTTCTTTGGACCGCCATCTTTCACCCATGGCTTACGTTCGCCATCGCGAGATGGGAACTTACGCTCGCCGTTTCCGGTAGCCGGTGTTGGTGCACCATCGCCACTTGAACGCTCGCGCTTCTCGCCTTCACGTGGGGTGAACTTGCGTTCTCCATCTCTGGCAGGCGCGCGTCGCTCACGATCAGGAGAGCCACTACGTTCGCGACGTTCACCATCACGAGGTGTGAACTTACGCTCAGGCTTCGCTGTTCTGTCGAACTCTTCACTGGTGGGAATGTGGATCTCTTCAACAAGATCAAAGAGCTCACCGTCTTGATTATCGATTGCATGGTCCGCACGGTCAGCCAGAGTGTCCCACTCGGTCCCGTCTTGGCCGAGCTCGCGAAGAATTTCGGCGTAGCTGCGGAAAAGCAGTGGCGATTGCGGGTAAACGGTCTTTGGGGTTAGTTCGGCAATCTCTAGCTCTTGCTTGGCTTCCTTAGCTTGACCTAAGTCCAGCCTCGCTCCGGAAAGCGCGATAGCCAGGTTGATGCGAATACCAACCGCAAGCTTGCTGCGGTCAAGACCCGACACTGCTTCCAAAGCACGTTCAGGTCTACCCATACCGCGCTCAGAATCAACAATCAGCGGTAGCTGGTCGTTAGATCCGGTTAGTCTGCGATGGGTAAGCAGTTCGCGTAAAGCGAGTGCAAAATCTGATGTTTTATAGGCAGTAATGCCAAGTGTTTCGTGGACGATAGCTAAGCGGCCCGCTCTGCGAGATGCAGCAAGCGCGTGCTTATGAGCAAGATCAGCGTCAGAGTCGATAAGCAGCGACACCATTGCCAGGTGCCTTGCAACCATTTCCGCATTCTCCGCGGTCAGGGTCTTGAGTTGAACCCTGGCGCCCATGTCCAAATCCTCCGGAGTGATCTCCGATGGGATTAGTGGGGACTTTTCAATGTCCTTGGTGCGCTCGACGCGCTGTTGCCAAACTGGGCGATCGCCTTCCTGGCGAACACCACGGCCCGACGGGCCTTCTTTATCGGCCTGAGGCCTTGGTCTTCTGGATTCCATATGTTTGTCTTCCTTGAAGATAGCTTAAAAAGGAAAAGGCCACCCCATAAGGAGTGGCCTTTTCTAAAGTAAGTCCGGCGGTGTCCTACTCTCCCACAAAGTCCCCCTTGCAGTACCATCGGCGCTGAGAGTCTTAGCTTCCGGGTTCGGAATGTGACCGGGCGTTTCCCTCTCGCTATGGCCGCCGAAACACTATTGAGATATGTGAATCGAAGATCATTCTTCGGTTCTCGACCATACCTCGAGAACCACACAGTGGACGCAAGCACAAATTTGAAGTTGTATCAAGTTATCGGGCTATTAGTACGGGTCAGCTCCATGCCTTTCAGCACTTCCACATCCCGCCTATCAACGCAGTAATCTAGCTGCGGCCCTCTCGACATAAAGTCATGGAAATCTCATCTTGAAGCAAGCTTCCCGCTTAGATGCTTTCAGCGGTTATCTCTCCCAAACGTAGCTAATCAGCGGTGCACTTGGCAGTACAACTGACACACCAGAGGTTTGTCCAACCCGGTCCTCTCGTACTAGGGTCAGGTCTTCTCAAATTTCCTGCGCGCGCAGAGGATAGAGACCGAACTGTCTCACGACGTTCTGAACCCAGCTCGCGTGCCGCTTTAATGGGCGAACAGCCCAACCCTTGGGACCAACTACAGCCCCAGGATGCGACGAGCCGACATCGAGGTGCCAAACCATGCCGTCGATATGGACTCTTGGGCAAGATCAGCCTGTTATCCCCGAGGTACCTTTTATCCGTTGAGCGACAGCGCTTCCACAAGCCACTGCCGGATCACTAGTCCCGACTTTC
>JAIYCT010000009.1 GCA_027487865.1 Microbacteriaceae bacterium | reverse complement strand
GGACGTAGGAAAAAACGATCCCCTGCCACTGCGACTTCGGGAGGACGGCAAGCTTTTCCTCCGCTTTCTTGATCGCTTCAAGGATCTGCTTGGCGCAGGAGATCGTAAACGATTCCGCCCTGCCGTTGACCTTGAGGAGTTCCGCGTTGATCGCGGAGTTGTTTTTGATGTTGAGTTTGATTTTCATCGTTTTGTTTTTATCGTGCGGCTCATCCGCTCGACATGGGCATGATAGTCCCGTCCTTAAACTTCGCAAGGGATTTTTTTAAGGTCGAGGGAGAAAAGCTTAAAGCCCTTCTGCCACCTCGATCTCGACCGCATCGAGCAGCACGCGAGCTGCCTCGATCATCTGCGCCTCAAGATCCTCCTGCGGAGTTACCCACTCCTCGCCACTCCCGCCATCCTGATCCGCCATGCGATGCCCGTATCCTCGCAAGCGTTCCGGCAAATCGTCAGGATTCCACGGGCATTCAACGCCCAAACTGTTGCTAATCGCGGGAGGATCAGCAGATCCGCCCTTGTGCAACGAGCAAACGAAATCGACTTGGGGGCAGCACAGGCAGGCAGGCAGGCTCATTGCAATCCTCGAAACACAACGGCTTCTATTTTCCTGACAATCTGCTCTTCTACCCAATCTGCGGTTTCGTCTGAGATTGACGCAGCGTGACGCAGCTCCGCGAGCAGCAGATGAAGAACCTCATGGACCGCTACCTGCGCAGTCTGCTCCTCGCGCTCGCACAACTCCAGATCGACTCGACAGGTCGCAGTGCAGGATGCAGGGTCTGGCTCAATGCTGGCGTAATTGCCTGCGCCGGGATCGGTGGAGAATTTGACATCGTAATGACCTAGCCCTAGGGCTTCTTGCGCAACGCGAAAGGATTGCTCGAAAAGGCTCATCGACCGTCCAGCATGTTGCCGAGGAGGGATCGACCCTCCCAGATCGGGACGTTGATGTGGAGGAACTCTCCGCTTTTCGCGATCACTTGATAGCCGTAACCGTGCGACCATCCTGTTGGATCGGAGTGCCGCCAAAGCGGTTGCCGTTGGCAGAGGCAGCCGGGATTATAACCCGCGACTAATCCAACCCCCGGTAGGACCAAGGTGGCCGTATCGGCTCGATGAGTGTGCGCGTAAACGACATTGCCAGCAGTTCTGCTAACGGAATCTCGCGCAGCATTCTTGGAGCCGGAAAGTTCATGGACGAAGAAGATTTTACCGAGCTTGATCCAGCCGGGAGGTAAACCTGGAACATGCGTCTCAGATCGACGGTAGTAGACGATGCCCCGCTCCTTGAGCTTTAGCAAAAACTCTGGCGCATTCAACTGCCGCAGAAACTCCGCATCGCGGGAATTGGACAGGGTTTCATCAATAACCCAACGCTCGACTCGATCCTCATGGTTGCCCTCAATAAAATGGATCTGCGCGGAAGGTGCTGCGTCTTGGAGTTGATCGAGGAACCAGTTGCCGTGCGCGATGTCGTCTTGGTAAGTGTAAGTCGTTTGAGCGATGTAGGACGCAGTGTGTTTGCGCGCCAAAAACCCACCACATTCAACGATATCGCCATTTAACACCACCTCATCAGGCTGTATGCGGCGAACGTCTGCAAGGAATGCCTCGACCGCAGGACGATCCATCATGGAGCCGTGGACATCGTTTGCGATAATCCTCACAGTTTCCGTTCTGGTTTTCGGTTTTGGTTTGTAATCCTGCTTGATCGGGAACTTCGCCACTCGCAACGCATTGTATTCATCGAGCGCATCATCTCGATCTTTCCGCAGGGCGAATGCTTCCGCTCGCGCCTTAGCCAGTTCCGCCTGCGCCTTAACGACACGGTTCATGGCATCAGAGTCGCTGATCAGTTTGTCGGAAAGGTCAATTTCTTCGCTCATCGCATGTATTGCTTGGCAGTTTCGGGATTCATTACCGCTTCCTCAAAATTGTCAGGACTCATTTCCACCCATTTGAGGCAGTTCATCGAGCGAGCGTGTTTCCGCAGAGTCTCTTCGGAGATGCCCAGGTGCATCGCAAAATCAGCAACACGATGGCAGACTCCACGCTTGATCTCATGGAGTCGGCGGCGGCAATCGGAGCCTTGGGGCTTTTGCGGCATGACTCGCTTTTGGTGCAACGGTATTGTCAGTAGCTCCCCTAGCGTTTGAGGTTGATCTTCCTGCTCACCACTAATGGATGCCCTAACCTCCGCAACCTCTTGCGCAGAAACGCTAGAAAGATTCTTTGCGATTGCATGGTTGGCTAGGTGCGGTTTCCTATGGATTCCCGCTATGATTCGGATTCGTTTTGATTCGTCCATCACTTGTAACCGTCAGGGAAGTCTGGAAAATCGTCGTCGTTCGCTTGAGCGCATTTCATCACAAGAACAAACGCCGCGATCATGAGCAAGCTGCCGAAGATAACGGACGGGATCATGCGAAAAGTCTAATGTGCGACCGGATCAGCGAAGTCTTCCTATCTTGAATGTAGACTCCTCCGCCCTCCCGTGATCCGCTTGTCGAAGTGTTGCCCTCGACGGTTTTGACCATGCCGTTCTTTTCGTCCTCGATGGCAAGGCCGATATGGGAGAACGTGAAGATAACGATATCCCCTGCCTTGATCTCCTGCTGCGGCTTGTAAAGCTTGACCGTTGGACCTGCGTCCTCCTTTGCCCACCTTTCAAAATCCCATGCGCCTGCGGTCAAGGGTCGCGGGAACGGCAGGTCTGCGAGCTTTTCCAGTTCGCGTATGCCCCAGCAAATAAACGCCGCGCACCATGCCCAACCGGAGCCGGGAAGCCAGGTTGCGGATTGATATTCCTGCACCCTGCCGCCCCGGTTGCTGTTGACGGGTTGCTCGCGGACTCCCTCCTCGCGTTTGAGGATGCCGACAAGTTTGGCAGCAAGGCTGTTTCCCGGTTGCTCTACAACCAGCAAGCTTTTGAGGTAGCGACTGTAGGCATCCTGCGTCAGTGGACCAGGATTGCCGTTGGTAGTGCCGTCGTAAAAGCCCAACGCCTTGAGGCCATGCTGCACGATGACAGCATCCTGTTGGGTTAGGCTTTTAATGTCCATCATTGTCTGCGCTTTTTTTCGACTGCGGACCAAGCAATCCCCGCAAGAGCGGCAATTGCGCCAACGGTGATTTCAATCTCGTTGTGGCCGATCACACCGCGAGAAGCGAGTGCGCCCGCGCCAATGGTGAGGAGGTGGCGAACAAGGCCGAGGATAATGGGAGCGTTCATAAAAGAATGATTTTGCGTCAAACCGCGAACCGTCAACCGGATTATTCAAGTGCGTCGAGGCGAGCGTCGATGGCAACGTCTGCGGCAAGGTAGTCACGCTCGATCTCCTGCAAGATCATCGTCATTTTGTCGAGTGCGGACTCCAGTGCTTCAGCGGAAAAGCGGGAGCCTTGGACAACATCGAAGGTCTGCGTTCGCGGAGTGACGCGGCGGAAGCGGATGGTCGAGGTAGCAGCGATTGCCGGATTGGTCGTTGCAGTGCCTCCGGTAATTCTGCCGGAAGTGATGGTTGGCGTGAAGGTGAACTGACCGGATGTCAATGTGGTCGAGACTCCGGTAGCAGTGACCGTTGTGATTGCTTGGATGTCTGCCGCATCCGCGAGCGGAAAGCCAATCGCGTAGGTTATGCTGGTGGATGCGTTGCCAGTGAGTTGTGCGGTCTGGGTTGTTGTGGATGAGAGCATGGTTTATTAGTGTGTGTTAAATTGATAAAGGTCTTTATTCAGTAACTCTTTGGTAGACTCCGTATGCCTGCTTGGTCAATCGCGATATGATTGACAATGCTGCCGCGTCCCCTCCAACTGTTTTAGCAATCCCATCAACGGCTCGCGTTATATCCTTCAGTTCAACATCCTCATCATTCGCGAGCGCATAAAGTCGTTTTAAGGTTTCTCCAGCAGCGGTAATTGGGGACTCCCCAAGACGCTTTTCAAACCCTCCGAAAAGCGATACTGCTGCCTCAATTGTTGGACCCGCCCAAAGCGCACCAGATAGCGGACCAAGTGCCCATGAGCGTAGGTAGTCGTCAATGTCCCAGACCTCGTCCCAATCATCATCTGAGGTTGCCATCTGCATCAGATTCCCGATTGTCTGCATAAGCGTGGGGACAACAAACCAATACAGGAATAACACGTTTGCTAGCTTTGCCTTGCTTTCGCCTTTAAGTGCCCGTTTTGCCGCTAGATAAGTAATTGCAAACGCTTGTCGGTTCGGACCTTGGAACATGAAAAGTAACCGTCCAACGTCGCCAAGTGAAAGCTCAAAAAGACTTTTGGTTGTAACTGAATCCGATTGAGCGGTTCTCGCGATGGTTTCTTCCATTTGGTCGCTTGCGACCTTACGAGCAGCCTCCTCACTTAGTCCGGCTTTAATTGCAGCACGATAATGTGCGTCGTAAGCAATTGCCGCAGAAAAGCCAGTGAGACTTGCGTCAACATTTCCAAGTTGATCCATCCCCCAGTTCTGTGCTGATAGAACGCGGAAATGAAGTTGACCAGGCAATGAAAGAATCGGTCGCGTTCCGCCCTTCATGGCAATGCTCATCTCAAGGTCTGCATCAGTCTTCCTGCGTTGCACGGTAGCGGATGCGCGGAGATCTTTTGGACTTATTGCGGCTTTACCAGAGTTAATGCGTCCAAGCGAAGTCCAGAATTGAACGGGACCAATTTCTGCAACTGATGCAAATGCGGCAGGGAACTGCTTTAGGATTGTTCCGATATTGTAGGCAAGCGATCCGCGAGCAGTTGCTTCTGATGAGCGACGAAGGAACTTTCCACCTATCGTGTTCGACATTGCACTTTTTACTCCGCCCTCATCAATTGCTGTAATGACCTGCATAAGTTGGGTTGCGAGCCGTTGCCCACGTTTAGACTCGATGGCAAGGCGAACATCCTTACTTCCAAGGGTGGCGCGGAGATCCCCCATGAATTCCGCCTGCGCAATGTAATGCTCGACCATAAACGCATTCGACCAATAACCCACAAGTGCGTCGAGCGGCTTAGGTTCTCCCCGAGGAGTTTGAACGCGGCGATTTGTAAATGCGGTGGACATGTGCCCCGCCATTCCGCCACTAGTTGTGAGATCCCCCTCAATTTGTTGATTCATATGCTCCACCATCCGAGGAGCGTAAACGGCAACGCGAGGCAAATTCACGCCTTTGATCCGGCGGTAGACTTCGTTGATTCGGAAATACTGAGCTTCATACTTTTCATGCAACCATTCGCGGATTTTAATTGCGTCAGGTGAAATGAAATTTTCCAGCCCATCAATAACTGCCTTGTTGTATCCTTGAGATTCCAGCCATTCCTTTGAAGCGTCATCCCGCCAGAGCATTGTGTAATGCACTGCTTGCAGTTCGCTCATAAACGCAGGCACAGCTTTGATTGAAACGCCGGGAACATCTTTTGGGATTGCAAGCTTTTCGAGCGCAACAAGACGCTTTGCTGTACTCATCTTCGGGAACAGTGATTGCACAAATTCCTTGAACTCAATCTGCCGCGCCCGAATAGCGTCTTTCTCTGAGTTTTCAGCATTTCGAGCCGCGCTAAGAATTTCCCGCATCTCAGGTCCACCACCAAGGATATCCTCAACCCTGCTTGAAAAATCTAGCGATTCATCGAAAGCGTTTTCGAGCATCCGCAGAAGATTGTTATTATCCTTGTTGCGCTGTCGGATGCGGTCTGGGTCGTTTGCTGCGCCATTGATTCTTTTAATCATGCCCTCCCGCAAAGCCTCGCGACGCTCCCTGCGTTCAGTCACAAACTTGAGGCGATTAATCCTACCCCCGGTGTAAACATTTTCCGCAAGTTCAGCGGCAAGCGAAATATCTTCTGCGGTTAGCGTATTGCGGTTGTCCTTAGATCCTGATCTGATATTCCCCCAGAGTGTTCCGCCAATTGTTGTAGCAATGTTCAACTTTTCCTCAAGGTAATCGAGGGCGATTTGTTCGCTTTCCACTGGCGCTCCCACCCACGCAGAGATCTCTCTAATGTCCTCCTTGCTCAACCCGTCTGGCTTTGCCATGCGAGCTTCCAAAGCGACAATTTCAGCTTCAAGCTTTACGGGATGCATACCCGCCACTTCTGCTGCGTAGTCAAACCAGGCGTGACCCATTGGTCCAATTTTGCCTTCATCGCTTTTCCCGGCCTTTTTTCTTGCTTCTGCTTTTTTGAAAACCTTTTTAAGCTTGCTCCGAAATTCTTTTTTAAGATAAAGCTCAAGCTCTTTATCGATCCGCTCAACTCGACGCTCGATCTCATCCAGCATCGCAGCAGGAGTCGAGAGTTCCGCGAGCGCAACGAACCCTCCGATCTTCCCGCGCACCTCGACCGGGAGCGTCCGTTGGATGGCATCGAGCGTGCGGAGGAATCCGATCAGAACCTCGCGAGGCGCGACTTCCTTCTTCTTCATCTCGCCATCCATCCACTGCTTGGCTACTCGCTTCGCATCAGATCGTGCGGCCTTGCGATCCACAAGCGGCAATGCCTTTTGTTTTGCTTCTGTATCGGCTCCAAAGGTTTCGCGCAGAAGACGGTCGTATTCGCTTTTCTCAAGAGCAGTTGCTTCCCGCTGAACCTCTGCCTTCGTCTGGTAGAATGCGCGGATGATGGGAGCGAGTTCGCTCTCAACATTGATTGTCTTCTCCCGCATTGCGATCCCAAGCTTCGCCCTCAGTTCTGGCGAGCGTTGGAATGGCGAGAACATCGCGGTGAAGCGGGAGTCGATGTCGCCTATGGGGCGGATTACGGAGAAGGAAATTTCCGGCGCGGTTGCATCAACCTTTGGACCCAGCACTTTGAGTTTTGTCGAGGACGTTCCGCCTGTCGGCATGACCCTCCTAAAGTTTTCCTCTTCAACAAACCCTCCGGTTTCGTAGCCGACAGTGTCCTGCCATCTATAAGCTTTGTCCATCTTGTGAAGGATGACCTTGCTTTGGCGATTCTTAGGAACAATCGCGTACGGATAACTTTCATGCAGGTCTGACGGTATTGCTTCAACCTCGCCTTCAACTTCAAGGATTGCGTAAATGCGACCGTTGCCGTGCGCTTGGAAATCGCGAAGAAACGGTTCCGTAAAGAGATGTCCAAGACCTTGAACAATTGAAGCTTTAGCTAGTTTGCCTTTGAGAATATCCCTGTTCGCATGTTTGTTTTCGGCATCCGCTAAAATTCCTGCAACGTATTTTGATGCGCTTTCGTTTCCTTTAAGGTGTTCCGCCACTTGCTGCGCAAGAGATTCCGAAAAGGCTTTTCTCACATCAAAGATAGATTTTTTTGGATGGACCAAATCTGCGATCAAGCCAAGATTTTTTTTCAAACTATCATTGCTGCTTAGGGTAAACGAAAACTGCTTAGGGGTAACTTTCCCGGTCGTTGCGCTTTTCTTTTGAACTACCACCTTGCTAGCAACCTCTAGCATTTTGTTGAGGTCGTCCTTAGTGATTCCAGACTTAGACGGTTTTGCTGCAAGTGCGTTGAAGAAAGTAACCGTTCCTCGCGCCATAGTTGACGAAGAGAACAGTTTCTCAACAGGCGCGGAAACAAGTGCCATAAAAATGCGACCTCCGTTTTTTTCTCCGATTATGTTAAGATGGTTTGCCGTTTGCTTTGCTTTATCTTCGGTAGACGCCCAGAAGTAGTTATCATCAGCAAACAAGGACGGGTAGTAAACCCCTCCAGTGCCTTTAATCTCACTCCCGTCAGTAAGGCGCATAACGCCAGAGAATGCGTTATCCGGCGAGTGAAGAAGAATGTGCTTGTCGATGAACTCTTCAATCTTTGCGCCTAGGACAACACGCCCTTCTTTTTGCAACTTATCAAAGCGATTGTCGTCTCGCAGGTATTCGTAGGACTTGATTACAGAAAACGAAATCTCATCCCGCGCCGGATTGAACCGTTGCGACAACGGGATGACGTTGCCGGATTCGTCGTAGGTTACGGGATCGGCGGATTTGATTTGGCGTAGGCTACCAAACGGTTTATCCCTACCAAACACCGCCAAAACAACTCCTTCTTCGATAGTTAGTTCCCCTGCGTCGATATTCCAATGATTCAGTTGCGAGGAGTAACCACCAACTAAATACACTAGTTTGCCGGGGTAGTAACCGTGATTAGTGCCGATAGCATATTTGGCATCGCGAGTCACACTTACGTTGCCTGCATCTTCATCCAAATATTCATCGTAGTAAATCTCACCATCACGCTCCACCCCCCATACCCGAGAGTTGGGAACCGAATCGCCTTCTACTGGTAGATTGACCTCTTTTTCATCCTGCACCCTGAAGCCGACTGCATCATAATCCTGCGCGAATTGATCCCTTAAGGCGTTAGCCTCTTCGACACTTATTGCTTTACCAAAGTAAGAACCGCCCTTCAAACCGAAGGCTCCCTTGCCGCCGTTTGTTTTTGATGTTCCAGCCTCAAGCCCAGCCGCCCGTGCCGCCGCATCCACCATCCTTTGCAACTTCGCTTGGTTCTTAACCGGATCGGCGGCAAGCGCAAGGTATTCGGCGTCTACTGCTGGCGTGATGGTCGAGAAGGTCGAACCCGCATCTACACGCTCGCCATTCTCTTCAATGATCTTGATCAGCTTATCGTCAAAGATGACGTAGTTGTAAGTGCCTTCACCAGCATTGCGGGAATTGCCGTCGAGGTAGCGGATGCCGGGGATGCCGAGGGATAAAAGGATTTCGGACGCTTTTCTTTTATCTATTGAAGATCCCGGCTCCCACAAATTAGTAGTAATTTGGGTATAAACCGATCTACCCGTAATTCCTTTAATATCTTCAGCGGACATTAGCACCCCGTCATTGGCATACATCCCTTCAGAAAAATCCGCGGATGCTATAATACCTTGAACCCGCTCACTCTGCTCACTCAGCGGCTTGTCCCAGTCCAAGAACTCGTCTGCATCAGGAAGGAGTTCGACGGTGTAGAGGTTGCCGGGGTCTCGCTCGATGACGGTAATGGCACCTGACTCGATCAAGTCAGCAGCAAGTTGGTAGTCGTTCTCAGGTTGGGGATCTCCCCACTCATCTTCTTTCGATTCCGCCCTCTGGCGAAGTATCGCGAGCAGTTCCTCCTTGGTGTTCCACCCATCGTCTTCTTTGATTGCTTCGGTGACCTCAAAGTATTGGATTTGCTGATTCCATCGGAATCGGTCCCCTGCTGGGGTTTTCGCCGAGAGCGCGTCACGGTAATATTTCGCGACTCCCTTGTCCTCCGCGAAGTAAAGACCCCACCCGTATGCCTGCGCCCCCTCCCCGGTTCCTATGTTCGCAGTATTAAACTTGTCCACCTTGTGCGGAGTCCCGTGGAAGGACATGATCGAGAAGGTCGTTGGACCCACTAGGCGCGCACCGTCAGGCAGGACGGTGACAGTGTCGGCATTGGCCGGGACTGCGCGGGAACTGGAGAAGTCTGAGATGGTCGAGAAAGTCTCCTCATCCACAAACTCCACCCCCATCTCCTCCGCGATGCCTTCGCCTTCCTTGACCACCTCGCGTTCAAAAACCCTCTGCGGACTCATCCCTGCGGACTTGGACAGGAAGCTTTCAAGATCGGCGGGAAGCGTTCTTTCTTTCCGCGCCTTCTCGATCATCGCGGCTCGGCGGTAGACCGCTTCAAACAGTGAGGCATATCCAGTAAGGACTGCATTCATGTCCATCCGCAACGCCTTTGCGACAAAATCACGAGTCTCTTTGGAGAAGATCCTTCCCTGATCTCCGGCCTTGGCGCGTCCTGCAAAATAGCTAACCACCATTTTCGAGTAAGCCTCGACGATGTCCTGGTTCTCGATCTGCGAATCGTCAGTGATGGATTTGCGGAAGAGCGAGTCGTTGCTTGTGGTTTCCCACTGGCGAAGTGCGCTAATGATCCACTGACGGGAAACCTTCCCCTCCGTAATCATAAATTTAATGTCGCCCTCCGCGATCTCCTCAATCACCGTGAAAGGAGTTCCTCTAGCGTAGACGCGAGCGGTGGTTCGGATGACACGGTCACCGAAAGAATCTGGTGCGGCTTCGGTATTCTGCGAACTTCCCAGAACGTAGGATGCGGCCTCGCGAGCGTCTGAGGAATTGGCTGCGATTCCCGTCAACGCCCTTGCCCTAGCCTCTTCGGCTTTTGGAGTAATCCCCTTGTCGGTCTCCTCGATCTCTTTTCGTTTCTGGAGTTGCTCTTCCGTAGCGACTCCTTGCTCCGCAAGTTCGGTGGTGGTGGGATCTAATGGCGAGACAATAAGCTTGACCTCCCGGCCTTTAAGCATCTGCGATGTCGTCATTCTCGCGGCAGTGATCGAGTCGCGATGAAGCGCAAGAACTGCGGAAGAGGCTATCGCATCAAACCGTTGCATTGCCTCCGCATGAGTGTCGTATGAGACCTCAGTGCCATCATTGTATCGGAGAGCGACCTTGCCGTCCCGTTGTTGAAGAATCGCCGGAAGGATATCAAGCTCGATGCCGCTTTGCAGCGCCTCAGACTGCGCCTTGTATGAAGCAAGTAGTTTCGGTAAAGCTTCCACTCGCGCCTCTTGAACGGACTTTTGATCCTGCCCTAAAGTTTTGAACTCCTCGCGAAGGAGTGATTGCGCACCGTCGTAGTCCCCTTGATTCGCCAGTGCGCGGATGTCTGCTGATGCCGCCTCAGACAAACCGTGCGCTCTTAGTTCGTCGTAGGATGACAGCAGTGCTCGACCGTTGCGGAAGTCTGAATACGTTCCCGCGCCCCCACCCATAACCGCTAGTGGAAGAACAGCAAAGAACAGTTCCGGTTGCTGGGCGAGCATGTCTTTGTAGAGCAACTCAACCGGAACGTTCGGCATGTCCTCGCTCACCGCTGAGATGATTCCCTGGACCACAAAAGGAGTAACGTCTTGAATGTTCTCCTGCACCATTTCAAGACCAACGGTTGCCGCAGTCCTTCCTAGAAATCTTGGCGCGACCCCTCCCTTCGTTGCAATAACCTGGTTATAGAAACGATTTAAATTGGTAAGTTGACCAGTGGCAGTTCGAAACTGCAACCGCTCGACGTACGCCATAAACGGTGCGGCAATTGCACCAATGCCCATTGCCTGTTCTGCGGACATTTCGGGATTCCTCGACCGAACCATTTGGTAGCCCAACTCAGCATACGCTCCCGTGTTAAGCAATGCCCCGCCGGGGATTGCCGCTGCCACCATGTATGGAGCGGACCCTGCTAGTGCGTACATTCCACGCACTGCGGCAAACTCTGAAGTAATCGGATCGACATCTTGTTCCGCCGCATTGCGAATTGCAGTTGTAAGATCCGCCGCCTCGATTAGTCGATCCGCGAGCTTCAACGCACCTGCCTTGGTTTCCTCTGAAACTGTAGCGGATGGCGCAGATTCACTTATTGGGGCGAGGTCACCCATCATCGAAAGTCCCGCAGATGTTTGCGTTTTTAAAGCAGACGCAGCCGCAGCAAAGAGTGACTCTGGGGTAGCGGCATCCTCTTCGGATATTGGAAAGCCGGATCTAATCAAGCCTTTGATTCCAATGGCGCGAGTCTTTTTTTCAAGCAGTGGGAATCCTTCAACGTATTGGTGGAACCCTCGCGTAAACTGATCAACAAAGTTCAACATAAAATCCTTCCGCCCGTTGGGATCTTTTTCTGCATCCGCCGCTGCCGCCGCGATCACGAAAGGACGATCCTCTGCCGGAACTTCCATGACCACCTCCGCAAGTTCCATGTTGCTGGGGCGATCAAGAAGCTCCTGCCTGCGTTGCAATCTAGCCTCCGTAGGTTCTTCGGCTCCACCAAACTTTGAAAACCTAGCGACGGGACTTACGGTCCCCTCAAAGTTTTTTCTCTCTATTCCGTTGGAGAGTTGCCAAATTTCGTTTTTGTAGTCATCCCGTTTCCCGTCGAGGAACTCCTTGTTCTTGAGAAACTGGTCTTTCCACTTCGCCTCTCGACCAGCATAGCCTGGGACGCTCGCCATCCGTTCGCGGAACTGCGCTTCCGAATCGAGCGGACTCATCTTGGCTAGGGTAAACTCCCGCGCCATGTCCTCGACCTGTTTCTCAGCTTTGAAGTCAGCGGAAATTGAGTCGAAGAACTCCTTGTGCGTAGAGATCGGCTTTTTAAATTCTTGCAGACCGTATGCGTTGATTAGTTGATCCGCTTGTGAATCGACTTGGTCTTTTGGGATTCCATGAAACTCGAAATACTTCTTGTTGAAGATCTTGTATTTGGAATCCTCAGACCCGCGCAGGGTTTCGTTTACGAATCCTAAAGTCTCTTCATCCAGGCCGTGATTGGGATCGGTATAAAAGCCCTTAATTGTAGAATACTGCTCCTCCCGCGCACGCTCCTGCTTTGGGAACATAGGAAGCCCTGCGGCTTTTTGCTGTGCTTTGTATGCAACGGCAATGTCCTTTGCTTTAAGGACAACCGCAGGGTTGTTGCGATTTGCTTCAGCAAGTGCCAAAGCGCCAAGTGCGTCTTCTTCTGAAATAGGCATTACATCGTGGCGTTAGCCGGGATAGTGTAGTTCTCCAACCACTCAAGAGTTGCTTCGGGAAATAGGCTTGTTTCTGACGGGTCTTCCAAAGTTCCTTGTTGTGGGTTTCTAATTCGACCAATTGCGTTTTCTGCTGCTCGTTCTTTGCTTGGAATAATGATTGCTTCGGTCTTTGCTCCAAGATTGTCTTGGGTAACTTCGCCAATGTTAGCTTGACGCTCTAGCTCCACAACCGCTTTGGCGACATCTTCGTCCACGCTTCGCTTCTTGGCTAAATCAGTAACAAACTTTGCTTTTCCTGTTTCCAACGCTTCCCGGTCCTGCTGATCAACCTCAATGATTCGACCAACTTCTTGATACTCTCCCAATCCAAAAAAGGTTTTGACGGTATTGTCATACCTTGCTGGATCTCCAGGTTCCGGTTGCTGATTGAAGTCGATGTAGAGCGTCTTGCCGCCAACCTCTCGCTTGGCGAGCTTTCCGGCATCGACACGATAATCTGCGGCAGCGTGCATCTGCTCTTCGATTGCCTTCTTCTCGTTTGCAAAGATCCCTTCGGGTAGCGTTAATGGTTGCCCCTGCTTCCGCTTTTCGAGCATTGTCATTGCCTTTTCGTATTGCGGATCGACAGGCAGTTGCTCGACAAAGTTCTTTGCTTTGCCCGTCATTCCAAAGGTTTGCCGAATGAGTAACTCCAACGCTGTTGCCTGCGCCCCACTTACGTCGTCCTCTGGCTTGTATTGTGCGACCTTAGAGATGACATCGACCTTTGCCGCTTCGGTCAACTTGAACGTCTCATCCATCTTAGACAGAAGAATCGTGCGGTTGAGAGGATCGATGGCCTTGCCGTCAAAGAAATCTTCCAACTGCTCTGCGGTTTTGATTTCGCCCTGTTCGATGTACTGCTCTGCGAGATCCACCTTGGTCGCGTAGGTCTCGTTCTGGAGTTGATACAGAGGTTGCAGTGCCTCCGCTCGCATCATGGGAGAAAGCACGCCATCATGCTTCTTGTATGTCCCGTCCGCGTTTTTGGCGGTGAGTTCCTCGATAAGAACCCCAACGTCCTCGCCATCCCTTGCGCGGTTAATCACTTCGAACTGCACTCCTCGCGAGGTGACATCTTTGTCGTAGCGAGCGAGTTCATACTGCTTCTGCTCCTCCGTTTCCCAAGGAGCGTCCGCGATCAATTGCCTGCCTTCATCAAACATTCCGCGAATTGCGTAGGTATCGCTTTGCATTCTGGCACTTTCAATTGCGTCCTTTCGGATCGACTCGGACGCTCGCCAGTTGGTCTGCTCTGCCCAATCCGCGCCCTGCCATCCTTGATCGACTGCATATTGCGTAAGGGTTTTGACTGTGTCCATGTCCCCTGCCTGCATCGCTCGCATGATCTCTGCGGAGTTCGATTCGTTGGCGAGATCGACAACCTTCTTTGCCGCCTCGACTCCCACTTGGAAACCGTGCCGAGTTCCGAAACTCATAACCCGTGTCCCGATCTGCTCCTTTGCGGCAGGCGATAGATCCTCACCGGAGATCAGATCGTTCTTCATCCGCTCCATGCGACCGTTCCATTCGGTTTCCCACTTCGTAGGATTCGGCTCAGATAGCTTCCACTTCTCGAAATTCGCCACCTCACCATACATGGCATCCTGTGCCTCTGAAACCTTTCGGTAGTTCCAGGCTTCCGCCAGACGCTTGCGAATGTCGAACATGACCTCGCCCACATTGCCGATCCCTTCGCCGATTGCTTGAACTCCGCGAGCAACTCCTTGCCCGAGATCGGCAGGAGCGTTGGGCATGTCCTGCGTGACGTTGCCCAACGAATCCGCGAGCGTTGCGATCCCGCGCAGTGCGGTTGTAGCGTTTACGCGGAGTCCTGCTGGCGACTCCATGCCGGGAGCCACAGGTTGTGCTGGTCCCTCTGCTCTGAATTGTGGGATGATTGGCATTACGGTCTCGCTTCAAGTTTCTTGACTGACTCTAAAATCATCTGAGTCTGCTCGCGAATGTCGAGCAGTTGAACCTCAGTGCGGTCGAGTCGTTTGTCGATATCGTGGAACTGTGCCTGCGTTGGAGGAGGAGCGGCATCGAAGCGGACTGCTCGCGTTTCAAGCTGGATGACTTTGGGAGTCAGTTCGCGAAGTTCTTCGCTATGCTCTGTCTGCACCTGGTTGACGGTAAAGACCCATCCGGCGACTGAAATTCCGGCAACTGCCATGCCTGTCAACGCCCATGCGATTACCTTGACGGCATTGCCTGCGTGATTAATCCGCTCAAGTGCCTCGAAAAATTCAGTGTTTTCCTGTTCGCTCATCGCATTAAAGTGAATGCTCATGTTTTAAAGATTCCAGATCCCGCTGGTTTCGCATATGACTGCGGAATGTTCATTCCCAAGTAATTGGAAATAGAGGTTTGCTGCACCGCTCCACCGATCCCGCTCATAATCGAGCCGAGTGCGGACATCGAGGCTCCCTGCACAGCATCCATTCCCGAGAACCTGCGCATCTCAGCCTGCTGGATTGCGGATTGATATGCGGTCTGCGCCCCGATCCGGCCCAGCTTATTTGCTGCCATCGAGAGTGCCGCGCCGCGTTGGGACATGCCGTAGTCCGCTCGCGCCTTTGCGGCTCCCAGAATTCCGGCAGACTCTGCCATGCCTGCACGGGCAAGCGTGTCTTGCCGTTGGTAGTTCGCCTCGTCCTGCTGGTCCTGTAGCTGTAGCGCAAACTGCGATGCGGACTCTGCCATGACCGCTAGGGGACTGCCAGACAACACCACGCCACTTGCTGCGGTCGCGGCAATCTGCTTAGAGCGGAACTCGTCGAAGACCGTCAGGTTGCGTTGGATCGCCTTCCTGCCTGCCGCTGATTTGGTTTCCGCGAACTGGCGCAACCGATCCGCATTTCGAGCAGAGGCATCCGCATCCGCAAGGGCGAGCGTCAAGTTCGTCCTGCTCGCGCCCCGCTCCATGCCGATACCGATTCGGCCCAAGCGCAACTGATCCATCGCGGAGGATCGTGCCAAGGTAGCGTTTGACGTGTCGATCCCGTAGTTGATCTCCGCCATTCTGGCGTAGCTGCTCGCGCTACCGAGTTGCCCGAGTGCGCCTAGTCCGCTACCGATTGCGGAAATCAATGTAGGGATAATCATCATTTTCCAAGCACCTCAATCTTCGGGATGATGGCAAGAACATTGCACGGCAACGGCAGGGTCTGCCGAATCGTCAAATCCACACTAGTTCTATGCGCGTCAAGGTTATTGATGTCAACAAGTCCGGTGAACAATTGCTCTGGCAAACCGGAGTTCGTTTCGGTAGAACGGTTCAGAATCTCAAACCAGTTGCTTGCGCCTGCGTCAGGACTGTCCGCATACTGCGCTCCGTAGGTTTTCCACAGGTTCACCGTTGCCCGTTTGGAAGTGTGCTTACGGCCTTGTGAAGAACCATCCGCCATTCCAACCTCGATTTTCGACGGTTGCAGGCGGGAGGTGTAGGGAAGCCCTGCTATGATGACGCTCGCCGCCGGGATGCCCGTGACCTGGTTGGATGCGACGGTCTGCGACGGTTCGACTCCTCCTCCTGCGAGGATCGCTACCGATTGCCCGTTGAGATGAGTTAGTCCGGTAAGCGTCGTAAGGTTGGTCCCTTCCGCCATGACTGCGCAGTCAACGTAGACAAGTTTGTCGTATGTGCCTTGCTCCAGCTTGGAATAGTGGTCTGGGTCAAACCGTTCCAGCGCTCTGCTCCCGCCACGGTTGACAACAAACCAGACCTGATCCGACTCGCCTTCGTCCCCATAGATCACCGCAACCGATTCAAACAGTCCGCTTCCAGACGTGTGCCGCGCCCATGCGATGACGCTCTGGTCCGGCTCGTAGGTCATGGAAAGTAGCACTCCATCGTTGCGGACCATCCAAACGATGGGATCAGGTTGCTGCTGGAAGGCAAGTTGTCGAATTCCAGAAATGGTAATGTGTTCCGCCAAGACTGAAAGATCGGAAGCCTGCCCTCCTGCGCCATTGTTTCCGTAGGAGAATTGCCGAAGCTTTCGAGATCCTCGCTGAAGGAAAAGCAGGTTATTTGCAGCAACAAAAGCCTGTCGATGAGTTGATCCAAAACGGGATTGGCGACGAACAAAAATGTTGGAAGGCGTGATAATCGTTTGCTCAGACGTTGCTGCGGTCCACTCCTCACTTTGAGTAAAGATCACCAAGGACTCATGCGATACCATGCTTTGCACTGCGCTACCTTCTTGAGCGGCAAGCGTGAACGCAAGAGCGTCCGAATCGTATGCTCCTAATCGGAAGTTTTCGTAGTCGCCTACTGCGCTCGCCCAAATCGTGTTCGGCTGGAGCTTTGTGCCGCCAAACCACAAGCGTTGCTCATGAAAGCAAACAGATCGAGGGTAGCCTGCGTATTCGGCCCATGCCTCGATTGCCCATTCAGTAGTTGCGTTGGTTGAGTCAAACGGCAACTCAATCTGACAATCTACTAAGGGAGTTCCTGCATCAATGGTAATGCCCCTCAAAATCCTTGCGTATCCAGTGCGTCGAGAATCTGCTGCCTCAAGGTATGCCGCCCCCTTACTTGTAGCCCCCGCTGCCTCCGTAAACTTTATTCGCAACTCAGTAGCGGAAGTGGTTGAGGAATTGTAAACGATTTGCCTCGTTTCGGTTCCGCCACTAAATTCAAACGTTTTCAACGCCACCCATGTTTCGGCTTTATCTTTAGCCTGAAGCACTAAAGTTCCATGTGCCGTATCATATGTAGTGAGCGTGTAGTTACCTAGAACAACAAGCGTTGGAATTGTCCCAGTAGTTGTTGCGGAAAGGTCAAGTTTTAGCTGAGATGCTTCCCGTCGTTGCGATAACAGAATTCTTGCTCCCGAGTATTCTGTTGTATCAAGGGTTTCGGTAAAAGGATTGGCCGTAAAGCGAATCTGCGTCAATCCCGTTGTCGCAACGGATGGCGCGGCAGTTACTTCTGAATTGTTGATATCGCGAAATG
>JAIYCT010000001.1 GCA_027487865.1 Microbacteriaceae bacterium | reverse complement strand
TCAGCCCAGGTGATTTCAGAGCGGACACCAGTTTCTAGAATCGAAACAATTGCAACTTCATCTGGATCACCATGTGCCAATAAGTTTTCGGCGACATTTAGCGTTGCTTCAGGAAAGAAAGCAGATGACAAGAAATCTTGGCCTTGGCTAAAAACGATTGAACCCTTACTTCCAATGACTTTGTTGTCATCCCAGGCACGCGACCAAAACTCTCCCGGATTAGTCACACTCCATTGATGAAGTGTTGAATACGATTCACAACCTTTATCTGACTGCAGCTTCTCTAGAGCTGTGGTGCCATTTAAAGTTGGCTTCCAGAGTTCTTGACTCATGAGGATTTGCGGGTGAGCGCTCTCAATCGAAGTCGATAGTAAGCACCAGATAGACCACCTGGTGCAAACATCACGATAAAGATAAAGATGATTCCTAACAACAATGCCGGCTCAGCGATAGGGCCACCGATCCACTTTGGAATTGAGGCAAAGGATTCTTGTTGCGTCAGATCCTGCATCCGAGTTGATGCAATTGAGTAGAAGATTCCACCCAAAACAGCGCCCCAACGTGTAACAGCTCCACCAATAACCACCATCAATAACAAGGCAATAGTTACTGTTGATTCAGCAAATCGTGGAGCTGCGCTACCTGCAGCAATCAGCATCACAAAGCCCAGCATTCCAGCCAAAGTTCCACTGATGACAAAGGACAACAGCTTGAAGCGTTGAGTGTTAAGGCCTAAGACTTGAACTCTTTGTTCGTTGTCGCGAAGTGCTGCAAAGACCTTTCCAGCAGAGCTTTCTGTAACCCACCAGATCACTAAATAAGTAATGATTAATGCCAGCAAAGCGGTCCAGTAGATGTACTTTGTATTGAAAACACCGATCCAGAACTGTGGGATTCGTTCTGCATTTAAAGCGATTCCATTTTCGCCACCAGTTAAGTTGAAGAAGTTCTTTCCCACAATGACATGCCCGGCTTCGCCGAATGCCAAAGTAACCATCGCAAAGGTGATTCCCGTTGTGCGAAGTGATGCTGCCCCAACTAAAGCCGCAAGTAATCCACTTGATGCAATTGCAATTAATGCTGCCAACCACCACGAAACAACGTCATGATTGATCAAAATGCATGAGACATAAACACCTGTTGCAAAGTAAAGGGCATGGCCAAATGACAACAAACCTGTAAAACCAAACAGGAGATCATAAGTAAGTGCAAGTGCTCCCCAGATAAATGCCACAGCCATGGTCTGTTGCAAGCCAGGCTTTCCTAACGGAAGAGATGTAAACATAGGAGCTATTGCTAGAACAATCAGAAGTAGCGCTAGCAGTGGGCGTGAGTATTTCCAACGTAACATTATGCACGCGCCTTTCCGAGTAAGCCTTGTGGTCTGATAAGTAAGACACCTGCTAACAGAATTACAACAACAAAGTCACCAAGACCTGTTACGTAGTAATTTGCGAATTGGCGAATTACACCGATTAACATCGCCGCAATGAAACTACCTGGGACTGAACCCATTCCACCAATCACAACTACAATAAATCCATAGATTAGATAGGTTCCTGCGATGAGCGGTGAAACTCCGTTTGAATACACAGATACCAAAACACCGCCTACGCCAGCTGCAAAACCTCCAAGGAAAAAGACGGTGCTAAATGCAAGACGAACGTTTACACCTAGGGCGTTCACCATGTGGCGATTTTCTACACCTGCACGAATAATCAATCCGATTCGAGTGAACTTAAGTAAAGCCCAGTTCGCAATAAGCAACAAGACGGCAGTGGCTATGTAAACAACGCGGTCGGCAGGAATCATTGCCCCACCTACATTTACCGCTGTGTAGAACCACAATGGTGTTGGGAAAATTTGAAGATCATTTGTAAACCAGCCACCTAAAAGTGCACCGACAACTAGGGAAACACCAACTGTGACAAGTGCTTGATCTATATGGCGATCGTATAAGCGAGTGATTAGCAACTGCTCTACCAGTAGAGCAAAAGCACCTGCAGCTAATCCACCAATAATCATGGCCAGAATGAATTCAGACATAGATGTCTCGGGACCTAAATTTCGCGCAAGCCAATAACCAACAAAAGCACCGACGGATAAGAAACTTCCGTGGGCAAAGTTAAGTACGCCCATCAAACCGTAGATAAGTGAGAGACCTGAGGCAACTAAGAAGTACAGTGCGCCTAAGCCAATACCTGTAATTCCAATCAGGATAAATGTTTCCATTTACTTATGACCTCCGCTCACACCTAGCATTTGATGAACCCAAGAGGCATCATTTAACTTCTCTGGTCCACCTTGATAGACAACCCGACCTTGATCCATCACGATCACATGCTGGGCAATCTTCTTAACCAGTGAAAGGTTTTGTTCGACTAAAAGCATGGTTGAGTGTTCAGCAACTCGCATAAGAACTTCGGCTACTTCAGAAACCAACTTTGGAGCCAGACCCTTAGTTGGCTCATCGACTAAAAGAATCTCATTTTTATTGAGCAGTGCTCTTGCAATAGCAACCATTTGCTGTTGCCCACCCGATAGAGATCCGGCAATCTGAGACGCCCTTGTATCTAACTCTGGAAACAGTGAATACACCAGTTTGTAGGCTGCATCACTATTCTTTTCACGAGAAGCTAGTGAAAGATTTTCTCTGACTGTAAGGGATGCAAATATCTCTCTATCTTCAGGAACAAAGGCCACGCCACTTTGCGCGATCTTGTAGGTTTGCATACCCAGAATTTCTTTACCATTCAGGCTAATAGACCCAGTTCCTTCGTAGAAACCCATGATTGAGCGCAAGGTTGTTGACTTACCAACACCGTTACGGCCCAGCAACACAGTTACTTTGTTTACCGGTACTTCAAAGCTGACTCCGTGGAGAATGTGCGATTCGTTGATTTTTACATGTAAATCTTTGACGGATAGGGCGTTCATAGCGCTTCTCCAATATATGCAGATTGAACTTCTGGGTTGTTGATTACTCTATCTGGCGTATCGCACACCAAGAGTTCACCATAGTTAAGCACTGCAATACGATCTGCTAAACCTAGAATTACTTCCATGTGGTGTTCGACAATTAACACAGTTTTCTTATGAACAGTGGCAAGTGAACGGATAATTTCAACAAGCTCTGGGACATTTTCAACACTCATTCCGGCCATAGGTTCATCTAATAAAACAATGTCAGATTTAGAAGCAAGAACAATTGCAATCTCTAAACGGCGCTTGTCGCCATGAGAAAGTGAACCAGCGCGTTGCAGCGCACGAGCAGACAAGCCAACTTTTGCCAAACAATCATGAGCTATTTCCAGAACTTCAGGAAACTTGTAAGCATTTTTAGTTAAATTCATTGATCTGCCAGTTGCAGCTTGGGCAGCGATTCTTACATTCTCCAGGCAGGTTAAATTAACAAACACACTTGACGTTTGAAAGGTTCTTGCGATTCCAGCTTTGGCGCGCTCGTGGGGTTCAAGATTTGTAACTTCTGTTGAATTAACAAAAATTTGGCCACGAGATGGTTTACGAATTCCACTGAGCAAGTTAAAAAAAGAAGTTTTACCGGCACCATTTG
>JAIYCT010000010.1 GCA_027487865.1 Microbacteriaceae bacterium | reverse complement strand
CAAATTCAGCCTGGCTACGGATCTCCGAAGCGATGGCTGCTGGTGCGGATGGGGTAAGTCCTGCCTCTACAACGCGGCGCAATTCTGCAACCTCGTCCATTACAGAACGAACTTCCAATTCCATGTTCTCAGACATAGATTCTCTTTCTTGTTCGTTATCGGGTTCTAGATCAGCAGTTGCCTGCTCCTCGCGAACCTCGGTTATGTTTGCGCCTGCAAAGGCTGGAAAAGGCACAACAGATACCTCTTTCAAGGAAACCTTTGTGCGTGTAATCGTTGAGCCATCTTTCTCTGATTCCTCAGGAATGAAGCCCACCGAAAACTTGTTTAGAACGCCATCGCGCATAAGAGCCAAGACCTCATCAGCTCTCTGAACTCCCTCAGTTAGCTTGGCGATAATCTCAAAGCCTGCCTCGGTGTCACGACCTTCAATAACTTTGCCGATTGGTTCTTCGTGACCATAGAACAGCTTGACATCTTCGATTGAGTCAATTGCACCTGGTGCGAAACGCTCCTGATACATTCCGCCAATGTCAGCGGTCTGCCCATAAGGCACAGCAAGCCCGACAATAGTTCTTTGTTCTAGATCAGCGCGAGCTTCAAAAGCTCTAGTTTCAATTTCAGACATTTAGTCCTTCTTTCTCTCGGACTTCCTCGGTAGTCAGGAAGCCTGCTCCGATTCCGGTTGAGTAGTAGTTATAGCGAGTTTCCACGTCAGCGCGGAATAGGTGTGCATAGTCGAACTCAACTCTTGTGCCTCTTGGCAAGCAATTGCTAAGCGCGTCAGTAATTGCGTCCGTGTAAGCCATCAGCGTGTGGCGATAAAAGACTTGATTCTCGTCTTGCAAGTTTGTATAAGTATCGCTACCGCCAGGCACAGTAGTGATAAGCAAGCGAGCAGGCACACCGAACAGGCGAGCAATAGAAACAGTGTTCTGTTCCACAATGTCAGTGAATAGGGCTTCACGCGGAGATAAAGCCACCTGTTGATAATCGAAGCCATTTCCCAATACCGCAATCTGTCTGTTCTGTTGCTTATTGTGCCAATTGTTAGTTACAGTGTCCGCTTGCTCAGCGTTTAGGGCTTGATTGGTTTTTAGGATTCCGGTAGGGACACCTGCCGAAGTAAACCAATTCTTTGCGTAATCTCTTAGATCAAGAGCAGCGGACATGTCTGGTCGGCAAGTCTCAATCGGAGATAGTCCGCGAAGATTGCCTGTTTTGCTAAATAGCTTTAGGTGTTCAATTTCCCTGTTGGTGTAAGTCTTCCCCATGTAGGAATAGTTCACGCCATCCATGATGTTCTGGTCATTCTTCCAGGCAACAGCGACAGCGGAAGCAGGCAAAATGGTCAGATTGTTTACCTGTCCGTTAGTGCCGTAGTTCTTGAACCAAAAAGCATTACCTTCGAGTGCCAGGCTAGTTACAGTCTGAAATAGGAAGTCGCGCTTATTGATGTTGATGTCTGGCTTGTTGACCAAGACAGGATTTTCAATCTTTAGCTCGATACCAGTAGCAAAGCGGTAAGTGTCAATCGGCATTTTGCTAATCGGGTTAGCAATGATCTGCACCGCGCGATAGACTGCCGTTAGGGTAAGAGCAGTGTCCGGAGTAACCACAGCCGGAGTGCGAGTTGGGACAGTTGGTTGAGCTGCGCGTGATTCAATCTCCGCGCCGAAGATTCTTTGCCAAAGGGAAGCCATAAGTTCCTAGTCTAAGTGCAATACAGAGATTAGAATACACCAATTGCAGCGTGTTCCGCTCTTGAACTCACATACAAACTCATAACTGTTGCCATTAGTGCATCAATCTCACCTAGCGAGTCTTTACGACTAATCAACCAAGTTTCCCCAGAATACTTAGCAATACCGCGTGGAGATTGCACAATCAAGAGCGGGTCATTGTTATGTTTAGCTTCGCCGTTAGCCAGCATTGAATAGACAACTGAGCAAGCTGCACTGATCTCTTTGGTCCACAACTGCCAGACCGGAAA
The DNA here is from genome assembly GCA_027487865.1 of Microbacteriaceae bacterium. Taxonomy (GTDB): domain Bacteria; phylum Actinomycetota; class Actinomycetes; order Actinomycetales; family Microbacteriaceae; genus Aquiluna. The sequence continues at coordinate 2,279 of JAIYCT010000010.1, read as the reverse complement.
CCCTGCAAGCTTTAATCTTTTGCCCAGGTTAGGCAGAGCTCTATCATCCAAGGCAATTGCTCGCGGTGCGAACTTGTTGTGCAATTCGACAAGCGCATTGAATAGGTGAGTTTCGTTAGGACTAACAAAAGTTCTGACTAGCTCGGTGTGATGTTCTTCACCAACTTGATTGCTATAAGCAATCGTTGCGTGTTCCCAATTCTTGCTGATGTCAATTGCAAAGACTCCACCTGTTTGTGGGATTTGAAGTCGGTCCCCGGCTTTGCGGAAAGTGTCGCTCGGTATCCAGCTTGATGCCGTTCCGCTAATGAATTGGTTTAGTCGGTATCGCCTGGCTTCATGTTCTGGAATTGTCTTTAGATCTGATAGCACGTTCTCTAGCGAGAGTCTGCCTGCAGCAATAGACGGGTTAGCCGCTTTTAGCGCGTCAACATCATCTACTTTTGCGTGTTGCGGAGCTTCCCAGCAGAAATACCCGAAGCGCTCTAGCTCAGCGTCACCTGCCGAAGCTGCCTGTCCGCTCTTGTAAAGTTCCAGCAGAGTTTCGCTTGTCTGATCGCCAGCAGTTGTAATGCCAATGACGATTCCATTTTCACGTTGCGCTGTTCCCAATACTGCAGCGCTCCACATTCCCTTTTTCGCCAGGTGAAGTTCATCAAATAGACATAGTGAGATTGGGATGCCCTGCAGCGCTCCCTCTTTCGCTGGCTTCACGTCATAACGCCCTGTGCCGTCCGCTGTGACTATTCCGCGTGACTCGCTGGCTTTCTTGAAGCGCTTGGATAAGAAAGCGTTGCTCTGGATTACAAACAGAACTCGGTTGTAAATAATGCGAGCCTGATCTATAGAACTTGCCAGGCTAATTACCGAAGCTCCGGAGCGTTGGTGCATCAGCATTCCATAGACTCCGAGAATGGCAGCGAGCAAACTCTTTCCGTTTTGCCTGCCCATTGAGACAACTACTTGCCTATATCTCAGTTGCCCGGCATTTGGATGCCCGTCTGGGTAGCGCTCTAGCATGTGGCGCAATAACCACTCTTGCCATTCGTCAAGTTTCAACCCGTCCGGTAGCTCAGGGCTTTTCCATGCGACCTTTACTAGCTCAATCAGCTTGTCCCCGTCAGATTTGAAGTCCTCGGTAAGCGGTTGAGTGTAGATCGCTGGGAGTTGGAGCATTAGCGCGTGAGCAGTTGCTCAATCGGGTCAAACTCGATGTGCTGGGCGGTCAACTGCCTAGAAAGCTCCAGGATAGTCTTCCGTAACTCGGCTGCGGTGCTTGTGTGAGGGCTTTCATCGAAGCTTTTAGCCAGGGCGAGGGCTAAGCCTGCAATCACTCGCTGTTCAAGACCTAACTCGACATCTTCAAGCCAATTCTTCAGGTGTTCTTCAATCATCTACTTCAACTCTCGGATAATTTGGGCTGTTCGTGAAAAAGAAAGTGCTTGCGCGGGATTCAGCGCGGCTCTAGAAAAAAGACCGGATAGGTCTTGCGTGTCTTCCTGCAACCTTGCGATGTTTTCCTTTGGTGGTTTTCTTTGTGGATTTTAGCAGGCTTACCAGGCTGAGTTCTCTAGCTCCAGCGTGGCGAGCGCCAAGCCTTCCTGATAATAGTCCGGTCCTGCTTGCGTCCGTTGCACGATCTACATAACGATTGAAGATTGCTAATGTCATGGTTTGGTTCTCCATCTCCAGGCGGTGTGATGTGGTCAATTGTCCAATCCCCCCCCATTAGTTCTTTAGAGCAGATGACACAAACAGGTTCAAGGATTGTTTTGGCATAGCTTCTAGCCTTTGCCCATTCCCTGCTGTTATGCCACTCTGCCATTACTTATCTTTTGTTGCCTTTGGATTTAACGTTGCTTAGATCAATAGTCGTAATCCCAAGCTCTGAAAGCATAGCCTTGATTAAAACCATATTTAAAAAAACGTCTTCTGCCACCAATATTTTAAACCGTCCGCGAGTGTCGTCGGCTTTAGGTGCTTCAATAATCTCTTTATCCCGGCTGGTACTATTCTCCTGGAATATATTATTCAGATAATTGAATAAATCGCTGCTTTTTACCGGTTTGCTCAAACGAAAGCGAATGCCCAAATCCAAACATTCCTTTTCAATTTGCAGGTTATCTAATGATGAGTGCAGAAGAATGACCGGCTGTTTTTCAATGCTTATTTTCATTTTGTTCTTAAGCATTCTTATTGTGTCAATGCCATTAATGTAGGGCATTTTGTAGTCACAAATGATTAGATCAAAAGGTTCGGGTTGGTCAATTATTTTGAGT